>NZ_JAHVXI010000010.1 GCF_021032705.1 Psychroserpens luteolus
TAATCACTTCATAATAAGGCCTTCATGAGTATTAGGGAAAAGATTTTAAAAAAAGATTAAAAAAGGTTTGGTGGAATAAAAATAGTGGTTGTATATTTGCACCCGCTAACGAGATAAGTTGGTTACGTTCTATGATTATATTTTGTGATTTATTTGGGTTAAAGAAATAATTTCAAAAAAAAGTACAAAAGGTATTGTGGGATAAAAAAAAGGGTTTTATATTTGCACCCGCTTAAGTGATAAAGCGCTTAAGAAACAGAGAATAGAAAGTTCATTAACATATTGAATTGACAGCGTAAGTGAGATATTGGAAACGATATTTCACAGACAAAAGAATAGACCATTTTGAGTACTGAAATTAAACAATTTCGATTAGTTGTTAAGATAATAGTGGAAACACTTAAAAATTTAACGATGAAGAGTTTGATCCTGGCTCAGGATGAACGCTAGCGGCAGGCCTAACACATGCAAGTCGAACGGTAACATAGATTGCTTGCAATCTGATGACGAGTGGCGCACGGGTGCGTAACGCGTATACAATCTACCTTTTACAGGAGGATAGCCTTTAGAAATGAAGATTAATACTCCATAGTAAGTGACTGTGGCATCACAGATACTTTAAAGCTTCGGTGGTAAAAGATGAGTATGCGTTCTATTAGCTAGATGGTGTGGTAACGGCATACCATGGCAACGATAGATAGGGGCCCTGAGAGGGGGATCCCCCACACTGGTACTGAGACACGGACCAGACTCCTACGGGAGGCAGCAGTGAGGAATATTGGACAATGGAGGCAACTCTGATCCAGCCATGCCGCGTGCAGGAAGACTGCCCTATGGGTTGTAAACTGCTTTTATACAGGAAGAAACCTCCCGACGTGTCGGGATCTGACGGTACTGTAAGAATAAGGATCGGCTAACTCCGTGCCAGCAGCCGCGGTAATACGGAGGATCCAAGCGTTATCCGGAATCATTGGGTTTAAAGGGTCCGTAGGTGGATAATTAAGTCAGAGGTGAAAGTCTGCAGCTCAACTGTAGAATTGCCTTTGATACTGGTTATCTTGAGTTATTATGAAGTAGTTAGAATATGTAGTGTAGCGGTGAAATGCATAGATATTACATAGAATACCAATTGCGAAGGCAGATTACTAATAATCAACTGACACTGATGGACGAAAGCGTGGGGAGCGAACAGGATTAGATACCCTGGTAGTCCACGCCGTAAACGATGGTTACTAGCTGTTCGGACTTCGGTCTGAGTGGCTAAGCGAAAGTGATAAGTAACCCACCTGGGGAGTACGTTCGCAAGAATGAAACTCAAAGGAATTGACGGGGGCCCGCACAAGCGGTGGAGCATGTGGTTTAATTCGATGATACGCGAGGAACCTTACCAGGGCTTAAATGTAGAGTGACAGGACTAGAGATAGTTTTTTCTTCGGACACTTTACAAGGTGCTGCATGGTTGTCGTCAGCTCGTGCCGTGAGGTGTCAGGTTAAGTCCTATAACGAGCGCAACCCCTGTTGTTAGTTGCCAGCGAGTCAAGTCGGGAACTCTAACAAGACTGCCGGTGCAAACCGTGAGGAAGGTGGGGATGACGTCAAATCATCACGGCCCTTACGTCCTGGGCTACACACGTGCTACAATGGTAGGTACAGAGAGCAGCCACTACGCGAGTAGGAGCGAATCTATAAAACCTATCACAGTTCGGATCGGAGTCTGCAACTCGACTCCGTGAAGCTGGAATCGCTAGTAATCGCATATCAGCCATGATGCGGTGAATACGTTCCCGGGCCTTGTACACACCGCCCGTCAAGCCATGGAAGCTGGGAGTGCCTGAAGTCCGTCACCGCAAGGAGCGGCCTAGGGTAAAATTAGTAACTAGGGCTAAGTCGTAACAAGGTAGCCGTACCGGAAGGTGCGGCTGGAACACCTCCTTTCTAGAGAAAGACGACTAATTGGTATTAAGTAAGAAAAGAGATAGTTTATTCTTTTGCTGTTAATTTAAATGATCTATTATAGTAGAGTCTCATAGCTCAGCTGGTTAGAGCGCTACACTGATAATGTAGAGGTCGGCAGTTCGAGTCTGCCTGAGACTACTAGCTATAATATATAAAGGAAATTCTAGAAGTTGTCAATTCTAAATTCATAGTTCAGGACACAATGTTCTGGAATAAATGGGGGAATTAGCTCAGCTGGCTAGAGCGCCTGCCTTGCACGCAGGAGGTCACCGGTTCGACTCCGGTATTCTCCACAACGGCTTAAGTTTGCCATCAGATAATTTATCTGTGGCGACTCGCCACAACGTTCATTGACATATTGAAAAAAGATACATAAAAATAGGTATAACATTAATTTGTTATACAGAATCGTAATTAGTTAAAGTTTACGAGCTTTTAACTAATTATAAACTCATTAAAAAGACAAAAAGTACAATAAGCTACATAAGAGCGTATGGGGAATGCCTAGGCTCTCAGAGGCGATGAAGGACGTGATAAGCTGCGAAAAGCTGCGGGGATTGGCACATACAAATCGATCCGCAGATATCCGAATGGGGCAACCCAGCATATTGAAGATATGTTATCCGTAAGGAGGCGAACCCGGAGAACTGAAACATCTAAGTACCCGGAGGAGAAGAAAACAAAAGTGATTCCGATAGTAGCGGCGAGCGAACTCGGATTAGCCCAAACCAGTATTGTTACGGCAATGCTGGGGTTGTAGGACCACGACATTTGATGCGTAATGAATTAGAACACTTTGGAAAGAGTGACCATAGAGGGTGATAGTCCCGTATAAGTAAAGATCGTTATCGATAGTGGTATCCTGAGTAGTGCGGGGCACGTGTAACCCTGTATGAAACTGGCGGGACCATCCGTTAAGGCTAAATACTCCTGAGAGACCGATAGTGAACTAGTACCGTGAGGGAAAGGTGAAAAGAACCTTGAATAAAGGAGTGAAAAAGATCCTGAAACCATACGCTTACAAGCGGTCGGAGCCCTTTGGGGTGACGGCGTGCCTTTTGCATAATGAGCCTACGAGTTACCGTTGCTAGCAAGGTTAAGGACTTCAGGTCCGCAGCCGTAGCGAAAGCGAGTCTGAATAGGGCGCTTTAGTTAGTAGTGGTAGACGCGAAACCGTGTGATCTACCCATGGGCAGGGTGAAGCTGTGGTAACACACAGTGGAGGCCCGAACCGGTTGACGTTGAAAAGTCTTCGGATGACCTGTGGGTAGGGGTGAAAGGCCAATCAAACTCGGAAATAGCTCGTACTCCCCGAAATGCATTTAGGTGCAGCGTTGATTTATAGTTTTATAGAGGTAGAGCTACTGATTGGATGCGGGGGCTTCACCGCCTACCAATTCCTGACAAACTCCGAATGCTATAAAATGTTAATCAGCAGTGAGGGCATGGGTGCTAAGGTCCATGTCCGAGAGGGAAAGAACCCAGACCATCAGCTAAGGTCCCCAAATGTATGTTAAGTTGAATAAACGAGGTTGAACTGCTTAGACAGCTAGGATGTTGGCTTGGAAGCAGCCATTCATTTAAAGAGTGCGTAACAGCTCACTAGTCGAGCGGTTCGGCATGGATAATAATCGGGCATAAACATACTACCGAAGCTATGGACTTGTAAAAGTGGTAGGGGAGCATTGTAGTGTCGTCGAAGGTGTACTGCGAGGTATGCTGGAGAAGCTACAAAAGAAAATGTAGGCATAAGTAACGATAATGCGGGCGAGAAACCCGCACACCGAAAGACTAAGGTTTCCTCAGCTATGCTAATCAGCTGAGGGTTAGTCGGGACCTAACGCGAACCCGAAAGGGGAAGTGGATGGACAACAGGTTAATATTCCTGTACCTGCTCACGTTAAAAGTGACGGAGGCGTATATTTGGTGCGTGCTGACGGAAATGCACGTTGAAGCGAGTAGTAATACCGCGATAGTACACTGAGACTACGGTCAAGGTGATAATCCAGAGAAGCGACTTCCAAGAAAAGCGAGTGAAGCAGCCCGTACCCTAAACCGACACAGGTAGTTGGGATGAGAATTCTAAGGTGCTCGAGAGATTCATGGCTAAGGAACTAGGCAAAATCGGCCCGTAACTTCGGGAGAAGGGTCGCCCATCTTCGGATGGGCCGCAGTGAAAAGGTCCAGGCGACTGTTTATCAAAAACACAGGGCTCTGCTAAATCGAAAGATGATGTATAGGGCCTGACACCTGCCCGGTGCTGGAAGGTTAAGTGGAGGGTTTAGCTTCGGCGAAGATCTGAAATGAAGCCCCAGTAAACGGCGGCCGTAACTATAACGGTCCTAAGGTAGCGAAATTCCTTGTCGGGTAAGTTCCGACCTGCACGAATGGTGTAACGATCTGGACACTGTCTCAGCCATGAGCTCGGTGAAATTGTAGTATCGGTGAAGATGCCGATTACCCGCAGTGGGACGAAAAGACCCCGTGAACCTTTACTATAGCTTAGTATTGGCTTTGGATAAGTAATGTGTAGGATAGGTGGGAGACTATGAAGTGGCGTCGCTAGGCGTTGTGGAGTCATTGTTGAAATACCACCCTTTGCTTATCTAGAGTCTAACCTCTTATAGAGGGACAGTGCTTGGTGGGTAGTTTGACTGGGGTGGTCGCCTCCAAAAGAGTAACGGAGGCTTCTAAAGGTTCCCTCAGCACGCTTGGTAACCGTGCGTAGAGTGCAATGGCATAAGGGAGCTTGACTGAGAGACATACAGGTCGATCAGGTACGAAAGTAGAGCATAGTGATCCGGTGGTTCCGCATGGAAGGGCCATCGCTCAAAGGATAAAAGGTACTCCGGGGATAACAGGCTGATCTCCCCCAAGAGCTCACATCGACGGGGGGGTTTGGCACCTCGATGTCGGCTCGTCACATCCTGGGGCTGGAGAAGGTCCCAAGGGTTGGGCTGTTCGCCCATTAAAGTGGCACGCGAGCTGGGTTCAGAACGTCGTGAGACAGTTCGGTCTCTATCTACTGTGGGCGTTAGAAATTTGAGTGGATCTGACTCTAGTACGAGAGGACCGAGTTGGACTAACCTCTGGTGTACCAGTTGTTCCGCCAGGAGCATTGCTGGGTAGCTACGTTGGGAAAGGATAAGCGCTGAAAGCATATAAGCGCGAAACCTACCACAAGATGAGATTTCTTTAAAGGGTCGTGGAAGATGACCACGTTGATAGGCTATAGGTGTAAAGGCAGTAATGTCATAGCCGAGTAGTACTAATAACCCATAGGCTTATTGTACGCCTGTTTTTTTAGAGTTACAATTATTTTTATGATGTTTTTTTTCAATATGTTATTATATACGGTTAAGTAGTAAATGATACTACATACACCGAAAGATTTAAGGTGATTATAGCGATGGGGCTCACCTCTTACCATTCCGAACAGAGAAGTTAAGCCCATTTGCGCCGATGGTACTGCAATCGTGGGAGAGTAGGTCGTCGCCTTTTTTGAAACCCCGTTCTTATTATAAGAACGGGGTTTTTGTTTTTTGTGTACT
>NZ_JAHVXI010000011.1 GCF_021032705.1 Psychroserpens luteolus
GTAATACTGTAATAGTCTTACTTGCTGTGATTGTTCTCTGACAGTTATCAGTGTATGTCCAGTTTACAATAATTACTCCACCACACTCATCGTAATCTGGTGTAGCTTCGCCTTGAACTTCTCCTGAAATCTCACATAATCCAGTTCCGCCATTAGTGTATCCTAATGATCCTGCTTGGTATGAATTTGCTTCCTCACATGAAATCTCCATGTCTTCCACTTCATCAAACTCTGCAGCTGGTGCTGGTAATACTGTGATTGTCTTTCTAGCATCGATTGTTCTCTGACAGTTATCAGTATATGTCCAGTCGATATAAAGTGTTCCACCACACTCATCGTATGATCCACTTAATTCACCTTGAACTTCTCCTGATATCTCACATGCTCCAGTTCCTCCATTAGTGTATCCTAATGCTCCGGCTACTACTGATGCTGCTTCTTCACATGAAACTTCCATGTCTTCTACTTCATCAAACTCTGCAGTTGGTGCTGGTAATACTGTGATCGTCTTCTTAGCTGTGATTGTTCTATCACAATCATCAGTATATGTCCAGTCAACATAAAGTGTTCCACCACACTCATCGTATGATCCACTTAATTCACCTTGAACTTCTCCTGAAATATTACATATATTATCATCAACTCCATTAGAGTAACCTAATAAACCTGGCTCAAATGAATTTGCTTCCTCACATGAAATCTCCATGTCTTCTACTTCATCAAACTCTGCAGCTGGTGCTGGTAATACTGTGATCGTCTTTCTAGCATCGATTGTTCTGTTACATGCATCAGTGTATGTCCAGTCAACATAAAGTGTTCCACCACACTCATCGTATGATCCACTTAATTCGCCTTGAACTTCTCCTGATATCTCACATGCTCCAGTTCCACCATTAGTGTATCCTAATGGATTCACTTCATATTGGCTAGCTAAATAACAAGCTATAGAAATATCCTGTACATCATTAAACTCAGCCATTGGTGCTGGTAATACTGTGATTGTCTTCTTAGCTGTGATTGTTCTATCACAATCATCAGTGTATGTCCAGTCAACATAAAGTGTTCCACCACACTCATCGTATGATCCACTTAATTCACCTTCTACTTCTCCTGATATCTCACATGCTCCAGTTCCACCATTAGTGTATCCTAATGATCCTGGCTCGAATGAATTTGCTTCTTCACATGAAATCTCCATGTCTTCTACTTCATCAAACTCTGCAGCTGGTGCTGGTAATACTGTAATAGTCTTACTTGCTGTGATTGTTCTCTGACAGTTATCAGTGTATGTCCAGTTTACTATAATTACTCCACCACACTCATCGTAATCTGGTGTAGCTTCGCCTTGAACTTCTCCTGATATCTCACATAATCCAGTTCCTCCATTAGTGTATCCTAATGTTCCTGCCTGGTATGAATTTGCTTCTTCACATGAAACTTCCATGTCTTCTACTTCATCAAACTCAGCCATTGGTGCTGGTAATACTGTGATCGTCTTCTTAGCTGTGATTGTTCTATCACAATCATCAGTGTATGTCCAGTCAACATAAAGTGTTCCACCACACTCATCGTATGATCCACTTAATTCACCTTGAACTTCTCCTGATATCTCACATGCTCCAGTTCCGCCATTAGTGTATCCTAATAAACCTGGCTCGAATGAATTTGCTTCTTCACATGAAATCTCCATGTCTTCCACTTCATCAAACTCTGCCATTGGTGCTGGCAACACTGTAATAGTCTTTCTAGCATCGATTGTTCTCTGACAGTTATCAGTGTATGTCCAATCGATATAAAGTGTTCCACCACACTCATCGTATGATCCACTTAATTCACCTTGAACTTCTCCTGATATCTCACATAATCCAGTTCCTCCATTAGTGTATCCTAATGATCCGGCTACTACTGATGCTGCTTCTTCACATGAAACTTCCATGTCTTCCACTTCATCAAACTCAGCCATTGGTGCTGGTAATACTGTGATCGTCTTCTTAGCTGTGATTGTTCTATCACAATCATCAGTGTACGTCCAGTCAACTTCTAATGTTCCTCCACATTCTGTGTAAGATCCACTTAATTCACCTTGAACTTCTCCTGATATCTCACATGCTCCAGTTCCGCCATTAGTGTATCCTAATAAACCTGGCTCGAATGAATTTGCTTCTTCACATGAAATCTCCATGTCTTCCACTTCATCAAACTCTGCCATTGGTGCTGGCAACACTGTAATAGTCTTTCTAGCATCGATTGTTCTCTGACAGTTATCAGTGTATGTCCAATCGATATAAAGTGTTCCACCACACTCATCGTATGATCCACTTAATTCACCTTGAACTTCTCCTGATATCTCACATGCTCCAGTTCCACCATTAGTGTATCCTAATGATCCGGCTACTACTGATGCTGCTTCTTCACATGAAACTTCCATGTCTTCCACTTCATCAAACTCTGCAGCTGGTGCTGGTAATACTGTAATAGTCTTCTTAGCTGTGATTGTTCTATCACAATCATCAGTGTATGTCCAGTCAACATAAAGTGTTCCACCACACTCATCGTATGATCCACTTAATTCACCTTCTACTTCTCCTTCAATTCTACAAGTATCAATACCTCCATTAGAGTATCCTAATAAACCTGGCTCGAATGAATTTGCTTCCTCACATGAAATCTCCATGTCTTCTACTTCATCAAACTCAGCCATTGGCGCTGGTAATACTGTGATTGTTTTTCTGTAATCAATTGTTCTCTGACAGTTATCAGTATATGTCCAGTCAACATAAAGTGTTCCACCACACTCATCGTATGATCCACTTAATTCACCTTCTACTTCTCCTGATATCTCACATAATCCAGTTCCACCATTAGTGTATCCTAATGTTCCGGCTACTACTGATGCTGCTTCTTCACATGAAACTTCCATGTCTTCCACTTCATCAAACTCAGCCATTGGTGCTGGTAATACTGTGATCGTCTTCTTAGCTGTAATCGTTCTATCACAATCATCAGTGTATGTCCAGTCAACATAAAGTGTTCCACCACACTCATCGTATGATCCACTTAATTCACCTTCTACTTCTCCTGATATCTCACATGCTCCAGTTCCGCCATTAGTGTATCCTAATGATCCTGGCTCGAATGAATTTGCTTCTTCACATGAAATCTCCATGTCTTCCACTTCATCAAACTCTGCCATTGGCGCTGGTAACACTGTAATAGTCTTACTTGCTGTGATTGTTCTCTGACAGTTATCAGTATATGTCCAGTTTACAATAATTACTCCACCACACTCATCGTAATCTGGTGTAGCTTCGCCTTGAACTTCTCCTGATATCTCACATAATCCAGTTCCTCCATTAGTGTATCCTAATGTTCCTGCCTGGTATGAATTTGCTTCCTCACATGAAATCTCCATGTCTTCCACTTCATCAAACTCAGCTATTGGTGCTGGTAATACTGTGATCGTCTTCTTAGCTGTAATCGTTCTATCACAATCATCAGTGTACGTCCAGTCAACTTCTAATGTTCCTCCACATTCTGTGTAAGATCCACTTAATTCACCTTGAACTTCTCCTGATATCTCACATGCTCCAGTTCCGCCATTAGTGTATCCTAATAAACCTGGCTCGAATGAATTTGCTTCTTCACATGAAATCTCCATGTCTTCCACTTCATCAAACTCTGCCATTGGTGCTGGTAATACTGTAATAGTCTTACTTGCTGTGATTGTTCTCTGACAGTTATCAGTGTATGTCCAGTTTACAATAATTACTCCACCACACTCATCGTAATCTGGTGTAGCTTCGCCTTGAACTTCTCCTGATATCTCACATAATCCAGTTCCTCCATTAGTGTATCCTAATGTTCCTGCTTGGTATGAATTTGCTTCTTCACATGAAATCTCCATGTCTTCTACTTCATCAAACTCAGCAGCTGGTGCTGGATTAACTTTAATTTGTTGTCTTTCTGTAATTGTTCTATCACAATCATCAGTGTATGTCCAATCGATGAATAGTAAACCTCCACATTCAGAATACTGACCGCTTAATTCACCTTCTACTTCACCTGAAATATTACATGCACCTTCTAATCCATTAGAATATCCAAGAGGATATGCTGTAAATGAATTTGCTTCCTCACAAGTAATTGTAATATTATCTACTTGTTCAAACTCTGCTGCTGGTGCTGGTAAAACAGTAATAGTCTTTCTAGCATCGATTGTTCTCTGACAGTTATCAGTGTATGTCCAGTCGATATAAAGTGTTCCACCACACTCATCGTATGATCCACTTAATTCGCCTTGAACTTCTCCTGATATCTCACATGCTCCAGTTCCACCATTAGTGTATCCTAATGTTCCGGCTACTACTGATGCTGCTTCT
>NZ_JAHVXI010000012.1 GCF_021032705.1 Psychroserpens luteolus
TTTGGGGTATTTGATTTAACGAGTAAGGACATAGAGATTACAGGCGGTGATCCTAACCTATCGGTGAGCTACCATGAGACAATGGCTGATGCTGATAATAATGTGAATGCTTTAGATAGTCCTTATAATAATATCATGCAAGACACGCAGACTGTTTACGTTCGAGTAGAGAGTTCAACCATAGCGACAGATTGTGCGACTATAGTAGAGCTTATTTTAATAGTAAATCCAACGCCACAGTTAGGAGCAGCCCCTACGGCCTTAGAGATTTGTGATGATCTTTCGGCAGATGGTTTTGGGCAGTTTGATCTAACGAGTAAGGAGGCAGAGATTTTACAGAACTTAGCAGATCCAACGCAGTACACGGTTAGTTTTTATGAGACAGAGATGAACGCAGATATGGCTAATAATCCAATAGCCAATCCGACGAATTATACCAATACGACAGCGTTTAACCAGATTATCTGGGTTCGCGTAGAGGATCTAGATCCCGCCACAGGCTGTTATAAGCTGACGACCTTGGAGCTTATCGTAAATGCATTACCAGTTTTATTGCAACCGACACCATTAGAGTTATGTGATGACAACAATCCAGGCGATGAGATGGAGATGTTTATCTTGGAAGATGCGACAGATGAGATTTTAAATGGACAGACAGGGATTAGTTTAACCTACTATGAGACTCAGGCCGATGCCGATGCAGGGACGAATCCAATAACGAGTCCTTATACAAACATGGTGAACCCACAGACGATTTTTGTTAGAGCGACCAATGATGTGACAGGTTGTTTTGTAAGCACCACAGCGACGATATTATTACGAGTAAACCCAATACCATCACCGACACCACCGACAGATTTGGAGGTTTGTGATCAGGACAATGATGGATTTGAGGCGTTTGATTTAGAAGATCGTACTCTGGAGATTATAGGAGGCGAGCTAGATACAGCAGTGACCTATCATGAGACTCAGGAAGATGCCGAGACAGGCGACAATGCCTTAGGTAGTCCATATACTAATATTGTTATGGATGAGCAGGTTATCTATATCAGACTAACCAATACGATAACGGGATGTTACAATGCCTCAGAGACGTTGACCATCCGTGTGTTACCTTCACCAGAGGTTCCAGTAGCGATAGATGATTATGTGATTTGTGACACGAATGCTGATGGGATTACACAGTTTGATTTGACGACAAAAGATGCTGAGATTTTAGGTTCTCAGACAGATGTTACTCTGACCTACCATGTTACATTAGCAGATGCGCAAACAGGGAACAACCCAATAGCAAATGTAGGGAACTATACCAATACGAGTAACCCACAAACGATCTACGTACGCCTAGTAAGTGATATTAATAGTTGTGTAGATACAGGGCAATTTGAACTGCGAGTAGAGTTACCACCAGTAGCCATTCAGCCGAGTCCATTAGAGTTATGTGATGATGATATTGCCGATGAGATTACGGTATTTGATTTAACAGTAAAGGATAATGAGATTACAGGAGGCGAGGCGAGTTGGAGTGTAAGTTATTATGAGACTCAGGCCGATGCTGATGCAGGTGTTAATGCAGTAGATGCAGAGGCTTATACGAATACCTCGGTAGGAGGAGCACCAGCGAATCCACAGACCTTGTACGCTGTTGTTACTGATACCGATACAGGTTGTACAGATAGCATTACTTTAACGATTCGCGTGTTACCAAACCCGACACCAACAGCGGTATTACCAGAGTTGATTTTATGTGATGATATCAATCCAGGTGATATGGAGGAGGTCTTCGATTTGACGACCAATGAGGTATTGCTTCTCAATGGTGAGACCGGAGTGACGCCAACGTATCATGAGAGTGAAGACGATGCAGAGGATGGGCTTAATGCGATAGCAGATCCGACGATGTACACAAACACAAGTACACCACAAGTTATTTATGTACGAGTGACCAATGATATTACGGGTTGCTTTACGATAGTTAATTTTACCTTAATAGTTAACCCGTTGCCAGATGTTGTAGCCGTTACCGATTTTATAGCCTGTGAGCTAAATAATGATGGTATTTACGATTTTGATCTCACGACCAAGGACGCAGAAGTACTAAATGGACAAGATCCGACGTTATTTACAGTAACCTATCATGCAACACAGCAAGATGCAGATGATCTAATGAACGCTTTAGTAAGTCCATATACGAATGTAACCAATCCACAACAGATTTTTGTTGCGATTACCAACAACGATACAGGCTGTTCAATAAGTACTCCAAGTTTTAATGTAGAGGTACAGGAAGCTGCAGAGGCTAATAGTGATATGGAGGTGATTATTTATGAGATTTGTGATGATGAGATGGATGATGATAATGATCCAACGAACAATAGTGCACAGTTTGATTTGTCGACGCAAAATGATTTAATTCTGGACGGACAAGATCCAGCGAACTATATAGTGAGTTACTACGCGAGTGAGGCCGATGCCGAGTTGGGAGTTAACCCATTACCGTTTTTATATGAGAACTTGGTAAATCCACAGGTTATATGGGCACGTGTGGACAATGATACACCAGATGGAGCAGGTATGGACACATCGATTTGTTATGCGGTAGCAGAATTGACCTTACAGGTGAATCCACAACCAGTATTTGATTTGGATGACAGTTACATTTTATGTGTAGACACCAATGGCAGTGAGGTTATTAATGCACCTGTATTGGATACAGGACTGAGCACTGCAAGTTATAGTTTTGTATGGTTCTTTAATGGCGTTGAGATAGTAGGAGCAACAGAGAGTAGTTATATGCCAAGTGAAGGCGGTACTTATAGTGTTACAGTGACCGATATTACGACATCCAGTGTAACGATGTGTGAGAGTAGTGACACCACCGAGGTTATAGAGAGTGATCCACCTATAGTAACAGCAACGGTAACGACAGAGGCATTTGCAGATACGCATGTTATAGAGGTTAGTGTAGAGGGCATAGGCGAATATGAGTACAGTTTAGATGGTGGGCCATGGCAGGATGAGCCGATTTTTGTGGATGTATCATTAGGAGAGCATGTGGTTACGGCAAGAGATAAGAATGGATGTGGAGAGGCGAGTGATGAAGTTATCGTTATGGATTACCCTAAGTTCTTTACTCCAAATGGAGATGGATATAATGATAGATGGAACATTAGTGCAATAAATAATCAACCCAACGCAAAAATTTATATATTTGACAGATATGGAAAATTACTCAAGCAATTAAGTCCAACAGGATTAGGTTGGAATGGTAACTATAATGGGAACCAGATGCCAACAAGTGACTATTGGTTTGTAGTTGAGTATAATGAACCTAATACAGGTGACCGTAAAGAATTTAAAGCCCATTTTACCCTGAAAAGATAA
>NZ_JAHVXI010000013.1 GCF_021032705.1 Psychroserpens luteolus
GATGCTCAACCAAAGTAGAATTATTATATATCGCTAGTGGATTACCACTAGTATCTCTTATATAATACGACTTTGTCGTTGGTGTTCCTGATCCATTAAAACTCTGCTTACTAATTCGTTGTCCCTTATCATCATATGCAAACTCTACTATTGGTAGGTTTGTTGCTGTTTTCTTGATACGTGTCACTAAGCCTCTTGCATTATACTCATAAGTAATCCCTGACTGTAAATCACGATATAGTTGCCCTATCGCATTATACTGATAGTTATTGTTTGGTTGACTCTCTAGATCTTCTGCATCACTCGGTGATGGATCGGTATCTACTACTCGGTTTAATTGATTCTTATTAGAATTGTAACTGTAATTAAAGTTATCCATCTGATTATTACCCAAAACACTATTCTTGGTACGTTTCAAGGTCTCTATATTTCCATTAGCATCATACGTAATATTTGACACCTTATAATCTGCACTCGAACTTATCACAGCATTGGAGTTCGCACTACCAAAAGTTGCTCCTGTCAACCATTTATTAGAATTATAACTATAAGTATAAGCATCCTGAACACTTGGTGAGGTTAATCCCTTGGTTGACCAACGCGTCGCCTTGATGTTTCCATCATATCTATTTGTCCCTTGTGATGTTGTCTTTATAGGACTACTACTCCTTAGATAATCCCCATTATAATAATCAATACTCATCCCAAACAAATCATTGATATCATTACCTGGATCATCTGCAAGATTTGGATTGTTGATACTCTTTAACTGTCCTGATAAAGTATACACATAATCTAACCCTTGAAGACCATTAGCAATCTCTGTGCGTTTTAATTCTCCTGATTTGTAATACTCATAATCGGCTTGTTCTTCAAAATCTATCCCATTAGTAGAGGTCTCCACTTTAGATAATGAATTATTCTTATCATAACTATAACGATGTACAAATAGCTCACTCGATGTGTCTTGTTGATAAATCACCTGTTTAACGCCTCCTCTTTCATTGTATTTATAATGAATCGTCTTTAACCCTAAACCTTCTACATCCTGTACTGTCCATAAAACACGTCCATAAATATCATAACTATACCAGGTACTACTAGTCACTATTGGAGAGTTACCATCTGGAATGGTCTTGGTCATCGAAACACTTCCTGATATAAATGTTTGTTTATAATCATTTGGATTGAGTCCACCACTTGATATAACTCCCGACAATGAGGCATCTGGGTGATCGTATAAAGTTTCTAAAACATCTTTTAAATTAGTGCTTAACACACTGGTGTCTGGATTTAGTGTACTAAAATTAGCTGTTCCAACACCACTTCTTATGGGTCTTGATAAATCATCATAATCGGTAAATGACACTTCTCCTGCTAAGGCTTGCTTACTATTCTGTGAAAAACGAATCTGCCCATCTCTACGGTATTTGAACTTTGTCGTTCCCTCATCTGGGGATGTCATCTCCAATAGTTCTCCTAATGAATTATAAACATAACTATTAAGCATCCCATGAGTAACTGTAGATTGAATACTACTCAAACATGAAGCATTAAACCCTAATGGTTGACTCCTCTGAGTTAACTTCCCAGACACATCATAGTAGTTTAGACTATAATCATAATAGTTCACATTATAGCGTACACCTCTTGAGCCTGGGTAATTGTTAATCCCACCACTTGAAGAGATATAAGTATAATATGTATAATCATTATTGCTACTTGGAGTAGCAGATATACGATATACATTTCCTCCTGACATGGACGTGTAAGGAATCTGATTGCCTGTCTTTAGATCATAAATTGTATAATGAGAGGTGCTTGATAAAAAACTAACGCTATTCACATTCTTTGGTAGATGAATATCTATATAACCCTGCTTCCCTATTACGGATACTACTGGATACGTCTGTGAGCCTCCTGAGCGGGCTGTTGCTAGCGTACGACCCTCTTTATCGATAAAGGATACAACTTCATTCCCATGAGGATCCATCACTACCGTTTTGTAATACTCGGTAGTCACTTGTTCGCCATAAATCCCATTAATAGGACCTTCAAAATAATCCTTCCCAAATACATAGTACATCTCCTGTGTTGCTGGAACTGTAAATGAATACCCTGTCTTCCAGTCACCTCCCATTTGATTACCACCTATCGCTTTTATGATATTACCTGGATTTAAATTGTCATAAACCGTTCTTATATATGGTCTCGTCGTTGTTGACTGGTAGGCTTCATTACTATTATCATCACTGTAATACCTACGTAAGCTTGAAAAATCATTGTTTACAACATCTATCTCTGATAAACCATCATAATTAGTAATATCACTAACATAATTTGAAAACGTACCACTTAAAAATCCTCCCACAAAACCACCACATGATGGTGCTGAAAGTGTCTGTAAAGCTGCTCGACCTTGCTTGTCATATAAGGTCTGTGTTCCCCAAACCTTATTCTCTTCTCTATCCCAAGAATAGTTAAACGTTGGCTTGCCCAAATCGTTATAATAACTCCCTGACTTACCTATCAATGCTCCTGTAATATCAAATGCTTCTGTATAGATATGATTAATCGAAGTACTAAAATTATTTACCACTGATTCTACTGGTGGATACGCATCGATTACCTCTGATGCTGCTTGTAATGGTACTGTATGTGGAATACTAAATGGTGTCGCATCTGCTACAACATAAGACT
>NZ_JAHVXI010000014.1 GCF_021032705.1 Psychroserpens luteolus
AGTCTTATGTTGTAGCAGATGCGACACCATTTAGTATTCCACATACAGTACCATTACAAGCAGCATCAGAGGTAATCGATGCGTATCCACCAGTAGAATCAGTGGTAAATAATTTTAGTACTTCGATCAATCATATTTATACAGAGACCTATGATGTAACAGGAACACTGGTAGGGAAATCAGGGAGTTATTATAATGATTTGGGCAAGCCAACGCTTAGCTATTCTTGGGATAGAGAAGAGAATAAGGTTTGGGGAACACAGACTTTATATGACAAGCAAGGGCGACCAGCATTACAGACACTTTCAGCACCATCATGTGGTGGTTTTGTGGGAGGATTTTTAAGTGGTACATTTTCAAATTATGTTAGTGATATTACTAATTATGATGGTTTATCAGAGATAGATGTTGTAAACAATGATTTTTCAAGTTTACGTAGGTATTATAGTGATGATAATTCCAATGAAGAGCTTCAATCAACTACCACACGACCATATGTTAGAACGGTTTATGATAAATTAAATCCGGGGAATGAGATAAAAGCGATAGGCGGTAATCAAATGGGAGGCGACTGGAAGACAGGGTATTCCTTTACAGTTCCAGCAGCACAGGAGATGTACTATGTGTTTGGAAAGAATTATTTTGAAGGTCCTATTAATGGGATTTATGGCGAGCAAGTGACTACCGAGTATTACAAAACGGTAGTGATGGATCCTCATGGGAATGAAGTTGTATCCTTTATCGATAAAGAGGGTCGTACGCTAGCAACAGCACGATCAGGAGGCTCACAGACGTATCCAGTAGTATCAGTCATAGGGGAACAGGGTTATATAGATATTCATTTACCAAAGAATGTGAATAGTGTTAATTTTTTATCAAGCACCTCTCATTACACAATCTATGATCTAAAGACAGGTGATCAGATTCCATACACGTCCATGTCTGGAGGAAATGTATATCGAATATCCGCTACTCCAAGTACGAATGAGAATACACATCATACTTATATCTCTTCAAGTGGAGGAGTTAACCATTATTCAGGGTCACGAGGTGTACGATATAATGTGAACTATTATGATTATAGTCTAAACTATTATGATGTGTCTGGGAGATTAACTCAGAGGAGTCAACCATTAGGGTTTAATGCTTCATGTTTGAGTAGTATCCAATCTACAGTTACTCATGGGATGCTTAATAGTTATGTTTATAATTCATTAGGAGAACTATTAGAGACGACATCCCCAGATGAGGGAACGACAAAATTCAAATACCGTAGAGATGGGCAGATTCGTTTTTCACAGAATAGCAAACAGGCATTAGTAGGAGAAGTAACCTTTATAGATTATGATAGTAAGTTGAGGCCAAAAAAGAGCGGCGTTGGGGCTGCTAATTTTAGTACGTTAAACCCAGACACCAGTGTGTTAAGCACTAATTTAAAAGAGATTCATGAGACAATATATGATCTTCCAGATGCATCATTGTCAGGGGTTCTATCAAGTGGTGGATTAAACCCTAATAATTATAAGCAAACATTTATATCAGGAAATGTTTCGATGACCAAGACCATTCCAGATGGTAATTCTCCAATAGTGACTAGTAGTACCTGGTATAGTTATGATATTTATGGACGTGTTTTATGGACAGTACAGGATGTAGAAGGTTTAGGGTTAAAGACGATTCACTATAAGTATGATAATAGAGGAGGCGTTAAACAGGTGATTTATCAACAAGATATACCGAGTGAGCTATTTGTACATCGTTATAGTTATGATAAGAATAATTCATTATCTAAAGTGGAGACCTCTACAAATGGTGTAGATTTTGAGGAGCAGGCCGATTATGAGTATTACAAATCAGGGGAGTTAAAGCGAACAGAGATTGCTAATGGTCTTCAAGGGCTAGATTATGTATATACATTATCGGGACAGTTAAAGAGTATTAATAATCCAAATTTATCAAGTGATCCAGGGAATGATATCAATGATTTATTTGGGATGAGTATTGATTATTATAATGGTGATTATGTACGAAGTAGTAGTTCAATAAAGACAACACCCCAAGGGACAAATAGATATGATGGGAACATCAAGGCGACGCGTTGGTCAACCAAGGGATTAACCTCACCAAGTGTTCAGGATGCTTATACCTATAGTTATAATTCTAATAAATGGTTAGATGGAGCGACCTTTGGTAGTGCGAACTCCAATGCAGTGATAAGTTCGAGTGCAGATTATAAGGTGTCAAATATTACGTATGATGCTAATGGAAATATAGAGACCTTGAAACGTACCAAGAATAGTGTTTTTGGTAATAATCAGATGGATAACTTTAGTTACAGTTACAATTCTAATAAGAATCAATTAAATCGAGTAAGTGATACGGATCCATCACCGAGTGATGCAGATGATTTAGAGAGTCAGCCCAATAATAACTATCAGTATAATGCGATAGGGCAATTGTATCGTGATCTACAGGCAGGGATTACTTATGAGTACAATACAACAGGCTTGGTGACACGTATCAAGAAAACAGCCACAAACCTACCAATAGTAGAGTTTGCATATGATGACAAGGGACAACGAATTAGTAAGCAGAGTTTTAATGGATCAGGAACACCAACGACAAAGTCGTATTATATAAGAGATACTAGTGGTAATCCACTAGCGATATATAATAATTCTACTTTGGTTGAGCATC
>NZ_JAHVXI010000015.1 GCF_021032705.1 Psychroserpens luteolus
TAGATCCTCCAGAACCATTATAAGTGATACCATTCTCCGTCCATGTATACGACTCATCAGAGCAAATCGTTACATCAGTCACCACAGGAGCAGGCTCCGGCGTTACTGTTAAGTTAAGTGTTTGATCCGCAGCACAGTTTACCCCTTCAATAGTTACCGAAGTTGATCCTCCAGAACCATTATAAGTGATACCATTCTCCGTCCATGTATACGACTCATCAGAACAAATCGTCACATCAGTTACCACAGGAGCAGGCTCTGGTGTTACTGTTAAGTTAAGTGTTTGATCGGCCGCACAGTTCACACCTTCAATAGTTACCGAAGTAGATCCACCAGAACCATTATAAGTGATACCATTCTCAGCCCACGTATACGACTCATCAGAGCAAATCGCTACATCAGTTACCACAGGAGCAGGCTCCGGTGTTACTGTTAAGTTTAATGTTTGATCGGCTGCACAGTTCACACCTTCAATAGTTACCGAGGTCGATCCTCCAGAACCATCATAAGTGATACCATTCTCCGTCCATGTATATGATTCATCAGAACAAATCGTTACGTCAGTCACAACTGGAGGAGGGTTATTTGAAACTGTCAGAACTAAAGTCTGATCAGCAGCACAATTAATACCTTCCACAGTAACAGTTACATCACCACCAGAACCATCATAAGTAATTCCATTTACAGCCCATGTATATGATTCGTTAGAGCATATATTTTGATTTGTAATTACAGGAGCAGGCTCCGGTGTTACTGTTAAGTTAAGTGTTTGATCAGCAGCACAGTTTACACCTTCAATAGTTACCGAAGTAGATCCTCCAGAACCATTATAAGTGATACCATTCTCCGTCCATGTATACGACTCATCAGAACAAATCGTTACATCAGTTACCACAGGAGCAGGCTCCGGTGTTACTGTTAAGTTAAGTGTTTGATCCGCAGTACAGTTCACACCTTCAATAGTTACCGAGGTCGAACCACCAGAACCATCATAAGTGATACCATTCTCAGCCCATGTATACGACTCATCAGAGCAAATCGTTACATCAGTTACCACAGGAGCAGGCTCCGGTGTTACTGTTAAGTTAAGTGTTTGGTCAGCTGCACAGTTCACACCTTCAATAGTTACAGAGGTCGATCCTCCAGAACCATTATAAGTGATACCATTCTCTGTCCATGTGTATGACTCATCAGAACAAATCGTTACATCAGTCACTACAGGAGCAGGCTCCGGTATTACTGTTAAGTTAAGTGTTTGGTCAGCTGCACAGTTCACACCTTCAATAGTTACCGAGGTCGAACCACCAGAACCATTATAAGTGATACCATTCTCAGCCCACGTATACGACTCATCAGAACAAATCGTTACATCAGTTACCACAGGAGCAGGCTCCGGTGTTACTGTTAAGTTAAGTGTTTGATCCGCAGCACAGTTCACACCTTCAATAGTTACAGAGGTCGAACCACCAGAACCATCATAAGTGATACCATTCTCAGCCCACGTATACGACTCATCAGAACAAATCGTCACATCAGTTACCACAGGAGTAGGCTCCGGTGTTACTGTTAAGTTAAGTGTTTGATCAGCAGCACAGTTTACACCTTCAATAGTTACAGAGGTCGAACCACCAGAACCATTATAAGTGATACCATTCTCCGTCCATGTATACGACTCATCAGAGCAAATCGTTACATCAGTTACCACAGGAGCAGGCTCCGGTGTTACTGTTAAGTTAAGTGTTTGATCCGCAGCACAGTTCACACCTTCAATAGTTACCGAAGTTGATCCTCCAGAACCATCATAAGTGATACCATTCTCAGCCCACGTATACGACTCATCAGAGCAAATCGTTACATCAGTTACCACAGGAGCAGGCTCCGGTGTTACTGTTAAGTTTAATGTTTGATCGG
>NZ_JAHVXI010000016.1 GCF_021032705.1 Psychroserpens luteolus
CGGTAGTCGAAGAATTGAATAACTCTACAAACTCTCCCATATGATGGTACTTTGTCTCTATACGTTCTGTGTAATGCGTATCAAAATAAACCTCAGATATAACTACCGAACCTCCTAATCGTGTTAAAGGCTCTGTCTCTTCTGATTCCCAACAGTTTTGTGACCATAAATTCAAAACCAATAACTGGAATACCAAAATTAAAACTAATCGTATCTTACTGTGTTGTACCATAATAATTAATTGTTTATCTCATATGAAATTCAACTTTCAGAAATCCTTTATTCAAAATAACTTACTCTTTATATGTAAAAAAGAAGTGTATTCTCTTAATCGGACTCTTCTAGAAATTGTAAAGGATAATTATAATATTGGGGATTTATTTGATAAATATCTAATTCAAAATCACCTATCTTTAACTTTGATAATATTTCTTCATCAATAAGTTCATTTATTTTATTCAATATTATATCATCGTTAAAATCAAGTTCGCTAAATTTTGTATTAGTATTAATGAACTCAATTATTTTCCATAAACTGAATTTAATAGGATATTCATTCATAGGAGCAAAGTCAAATTCACAAATTTGATTATCAATTTCTAACCTACAACCAGCTCCATGAAACTTATAAGTAATACCATCAAGACTAGACATATCATCAACAATACTTCTTATTTTTTCCCATGAAATATTATTATCAAGATTATATTTCACGCATAATCTTTCTTTAAATTTTTTAATTATTAAAATATACTGATATAATATATTTTTCATCAATGTATACCTTTTATTATTTCTGTATATTTATTAAAAAACAACGACTCAGCCTGCTTAGCTGACAAATCCATAATCTCAATTGATTTTTGAGAAGTTAGAGCTGCCTGAACTCTATGATGACCATCTAAAATAAATGTTTTCCCTTTATGTGTATAAGTAAAAATTGCTTGAACAGGTTTACCTTGTTCCAAAAGTTTTACATATTTAGCTATCCCTTCAGCAGATTGCGCAGCAAACTCCGTACTTCTTAATAAATTTAAAGATTCACCACTAGCAGTAGCGTATCGAACTCCTTTAATATATCCACCTCCACCTATCCATGCAAAAACTCCAGATGCTCCTAACGGAGTTCCTATATCAGGTCTTCTTTGTATACTTGGTCCTCCAAAAAGGTAATCCCATCCATTGGATAAATTAAAACTTTCATAATGATTTACACTGTTATAAAAACCACTATAAGCTTTATAATCTGATTCATATAACCATGCTGCTCCATATCTCCACCATTTAGTAACCTGTTGAGAGTTTATAATAGAAGCCCAAGCCACTGCTTGGTCAAATTGAGATTGATTGTCTAGTATTATGGTCTTATCAACACCATCTTTTACTTCAACCTCCTTATCACCATATTTATAAATAGTTTCATCTCTACCACCATCAGGATCAACCCTTGTCATGGGGTTATTCCCCATCGCTAGATATGGAGAATCATATTGCTTTTTTGGATCTGTCGTTAACCAACGTCCAATACGTCCATCCCATAGTCTTAATTTAAAAGCTTCCTTCCCTGTCTCTGGATCTTTCTCCTGGCCTTGGAATGCATAACGATACCCATTTGCACCACTCACCCTGTTGGGCATTGGCATACCAAATGGATAATAATCACTAAAAGCCAATGTCTCCACTGAGGTATCCTTGATCAATACATTGTCGATATAAAACGTATTGGCCTGTAAATATTCTGTATTATTTGGATAAGTCGATATCCATCCTCGTAATAGTAATCGATGTGATCCTGTTGTATTGGCTGTAAAAGTAAAACTAT
>NZ_JAHVXI010000017.1 GCF_021032705.1 Psychroserpens luteolus
TGCCTATACTAACTTAGTATCGACTTGTGGTCTTGGTGGTACTATCGCTGTTGTCTATACCATTACTGATGACTGTGGTAACGCAACAACATTGAGTGCGACATTAACTCTTGAAGATACAACGCCTCCTAACCTTGATAACTGTACTGTTACTGATCAGTCGATTGAGTGTTCTGGTGATGATAACGAACAATTAGCTAACGATTGGAATGCAGCCAATATCGCTGCCCTTGAAGCTTGTGCTGCTGATTCTTGTGATACAGACTTAAATACGCAAGTCACTTCTGATTTTGCCTTTACTAACTTAGTATCTACTTGTGGTCTTGGTGGTACAATCACTGTTACATATACCATTACTGATGATTGTGGTAATGCAACAACATTGAATGCGACATTAACTCTTGAAGATACAACGCCTCCTAACCTTGATAACTGTTCTGTAACTGATCAGTCGATTGAGTGTTCTGGTGATGATAACAAACAATTAGCTAACGATTGGAATGCAGCCAATATCGCTGCCCTTGAAGCTTGTGCTGCTGATTCTTGTGATACAGACTTAAATACGCAAGTCACTTCTGATTTTGCCTATACTAACTTAGTATCTACTTGTGGTCTTGGTGGTACTATCGCTGTTGTCTATACCATTACTGATGACTGTGGTAATGCAACAACATTGAATGCGACATTAACTCTTGAAGATACAACGCCTCCTAACCTTGATAACTGTTCTGTAACTGATCAGTCGATTGAGTGTTCTGGTGATGATAACGAACAATTAGCTAACGATTGGAATGCAGCCAATATCGCTGCCCTTGAAGCTTGTGCTGCTGATTCTTGTGATACAGACTTAAATACGCAAGTCACTTCTGATTTTGCCTTTACTAACCTAGTATCTACTTGTGGTCTTGGTGGTACTATCGCTGTTGTCTATACCATTACTGATGATTGTGGTAATGCAACAACATTGAATGCAACACTGACACTTGAAGATACAGTTGCACCAGACCTTTCAAATTGTACTGTAGAAAATACAGTTTTAGAATGTTCTGATACTGAAAATGAATCACTTGCTGATGCTTGGAACGCGGCCAATATTGCAGCGCTTGAGGCTTGTGCTATTGATTCTTGTGATACAGACTTTACTGGTCAGGTGACTTCAGATTACGATTTTAATAACCTTAATACAACTTGTGGTCCTTGTGGAACACTAAATGTTACATATACTATTACTGACGATTGTGGAAATGCGTCTACTGTAATTGCTACATTAACCTTTGATGATGGAACTATTCCTGATTTGTCAAACTGTACTGTTACTGATGAGTCGATTGAGTGTTCTGGTAGTGATAATGAACAATTAGCCAATGATTGGAATTCAGCCAATATTGCTGCACTTGAAACTTGTGCCGATGATCTTGGTATTACTGTAACATCAAACTATACGTATACCAATTTAGTATCTACTTGTGGTCTTGGTGGTACTATCGCTGTTGTCTATACCATTACTGATGACTGTGGTAATGCAACAACATTGAGTGCGACATTGACTTTAGAGGATACAACACCTCCTAACCTTGATAACTGTTCTGTAACTGATCAGTCGATTGAGTGTTCTGGTGATGATAACGAACAATTAGCTAACGATTGGAATGCAGCCAATATCGCTGCCCTTGAAGCTTGTGCTGCTGATTCTTGTGATACAGACTTAAATACGCAAGTCACTTCTGATT
>NZ_JAHVXI010000018.1 GCF_021032705.1 Psychroserpens luteolus
ATGTATTGATCAAGGATACCTCAGTGGAGACATTGGCTTTTAGTGATTATTATCCATTTGGTATGCCAATGCCCAACAGGGTGAGTGGTGCAAATGGGTATCGTTATGCATTCCAAGGCCAGGAGAAGGATCCTGAAACAGGAAAAGAAGCTTTTGAAGCAAGGTTATGGGATGGACGTATTGGACGTTGGTTAACATATGATCCAGCAGGTGCAGGTTTTAGTCCATATGTTGGAATGTCTAATAACCCTATTAACACTATCGATCCTGATGGGAGATGCCCTTGTGATGTTTGTCCAGAGAATTGTGGAGATTATGCTGGAGATCCAAACCAATGGTATGAAGATGGAATTTTAGATGAAGTCGTAATTGTTGCGCCAAGATATACTGAAAACATAAGCGAATTTGATTACGGAGCAAAGAATGGTCATGCATATGCCCATGTTCTAAAAGGAAATATTGAATATGATTCTAAATATTTAGGAGCCTCAACAAATTTTTCTTTTTTATCTGCTGATGCTAAATTTAATTTGAATGGAAGATTTGCTTTAGATGCAACAGCTGAAGCATCATTTTTTAAAGAAGATGTATCTTTAAGATTAGGTACAGATGACTTTAATGTCAACGGTAAAGGTGAATTCGAATTTTTATCAGCTAATGCTGAACTATCTGGTGGAGTTTTAACAGGTAATGATGGAAGGTATGGTTTGGCAGCAAAAGCAGAAGCTGGAGCATATACTGTAAAAGCAGATGTAACAGGAGGTTTTACTTTATTTGGAGTAGAAGTTGACTGGACGGTAGGTGTATCTGGGTTATCCGCCCACGCTGGAGTTCATGGAGGAATTTATTACGATGAAACTACAGGAAAATTAGTAATCAAAGAGGTAGCTCATTTAGGTTTAGGAGTTGGAGCAAAAGAGGGTATTAATATAGCTATACCAGTTAGATGGCTTTGGGATTAAGGTTTTAATAATAACTGATTTATGTTAATTATAAATGCATTGTTTTTTTTAGCGCTGAATTTTTATTTATATCTTAAGTGTTCTAGTGCTAAGAGTTTTAAAAATCAATTATATGTGATATTATTTTTTTCACTATTAATTGTTTTATTAAGTTTTGTATATGAATATATATACATAGAAGACATTTTTTTGAATAAGAAAGGTTTTATGATTTTATTATTATTTAGCCTTTCTCCCCTAATTATGAATTTAATCCATAAGAGAAATATTAGTCGTTTAGATGATAGGCTTAAAACTAATATTCTGAATAAATCATCAAAAGCAACTTATTTATTTGTGCTTTATACTTTAGTAAGTATAGCACAACTAGTCATTTTATTTACAGACAATAAGCTTGTGAATGGATAAAGAATTCGAATGAGAACAGATTTGCACTAAAGCGCATAAACAGTTAGTCATTATGGTACAACACAGTAAGATACGATTAGTTTTAATTTTGGTATTCCAGTTATTGGTTTTGAATTTATGGTCACAAAACTGTTGGG
>NZ_JAHVXI010000019.1 GCF_021032705.1 Psychroserpens luteolus
ATCTACCAAAGAATGTGAATAGCGTTAGTTTTTTATCAAGCACCTCTCATTATACAATTTATGATCTAAAGACAGGCAATCAGATTCCTTACACGTCCATGTCAGGAGGAAATGTATATCGTATATCCGCTACTCCAAGTAGCAATAATGATTATACATATTATACTTATATCTCTTCAAGTGGCGGGATTAACAATTACCCAGGCTCAAGAGGTGTACGCTATAATGTGAACTATTATGATTATAGTCTAAACTATTATGATGTGTCTGGGAGATTAACTCAGA
The DNA here is from genome assembly GCF_021032705.1 of Psychroserpens luteolus. Classification (GTDB taxonomy): domain Bacteria; phylum Bacteroidota; class Bacteroidia; order Flavobacteriales; family Flavobacteriaceae; genus Psychroserpens; species Psychroserpens luteolus. The sequence continues at coordinate 286 of NZ_JAHVXI010000019.1, forward strand.
GGAGTCAACCATTAGGGTTTAATGCTTCATGTTTGAGTAGTATTCAATCTACAGTTACTCATGGGATGCTTAATAGTTATGTTTATAATTCATTAGGGGAATTATTGGAGACGACATCTCCAGATGAGGGAACGACAAAGTTTAAATACCGTAGAGATGGGCAGATTCGTTTTTCACAGAATAGTAAGCAAGCCTTAGCAGGAGAAGTGTCATTTACCGATTATGATAGTCAATCAAGACCCATAAGAAGTGGTGTTGGAACAGCTAATTTTAGTACACTAAATCCAGACACCAGTGTGTTAAGCACTAATTTAAAAGATGTACATGAGACAATATATGATCTTCCAGATACATCATTGCCAGGGGTTATTTCCAGTGCGGGACTCAATCCAAATAATTATAAACAAACATTTTTATCAGGAAGTGTTTCAATGACCAAGACCATTCCAGATGGTAATTCTCCAATAGTGACTAGTAGTACCTGGTATAGTTATGATATTTATGGACGTGTTTTATGGACAGTACAGGATGTAGAAGGTTTAGGGCTAAAGACGATTCATTATAAATACAATGAAAGAGGCGGAATCAAACAAGTAATTTATCAACAAGACACATCGAGTGAGCTATTTGTACATCGTTATAGTTATGATAAGAATAATTCATTATCTAAAGTGGAGACCTCTACTAATGGGATAGATTTTGAAGAACAAGCCGATTATGAGT
>NZ_JAHVXI010000001.1 GCF_021032705.1 Psychroserpens luteolus
CGGTAGTCGAAGAATTGAATAACTCTACAAACTCTCCCATATGATGGTACTTTGTCTCTATACGTTCTGTGTAATGCGTATCAAAATAAACCTCAGATATAACTACCGAACCTCCTAATCGTGTTAACGGCTCTGTCTCTTCTGATTCCCAACAGTTTTGTGACCATAAATTCAAAACCAATAACTGGAATACCAAAATTAAAACTAATCGTATCTTACTGTGTTGTACCATAATGACTAACTGTTTATGCGCTTTAGTGCAAATCTGTTCTCAGGTGAATTTTCTAGAATGTTTTGTAAAACACTCACTCTGTTAGCATCGTCATTTTGTTTTTTATATACTCTATATAATATATAGTATAACCTTAAATTTTGCTGAAATGTATTATTAGATTTCTTATTAGAAATAGCTCTTACGTATTGAAAACTTGAAGGGTTTTCAACAGAAGCATCCTGTAAACCTAATTGAATTATCGTTTTGGCCTCATCAAATTGATTCGATTTTAAATATGTCTTGGCATAATCATAAATGAGATTATTAATTAATCCTTCAGACTTTAGTGAAAAAGTCTCAATAGTTTCTCTAACAAGACTTTTAGCCTGGCTAATATTATTATTTAAAATATAGACATCAGCTAATTTATCAACAACGATAACTCTTAGAGATTCTACCAAAGACCAGTTTAAAATTAAATCCTCTCCTATATTTATTGCCTCAACCAAAAGCGAAGCGTCATTTACTTCTTTACGGTACTTCAAAGTAAGTGCATTCATCAAACCTAAGGCAGAATAAACTGTTTCTTCATTTTGATTGTGAAGCGTTTGAAAACTCACAAGACCTGAATAATTGTTGGTTTTTTTGTAGAGTCTGGTTATAAGTTTAACAATCTTGGTGTTTTGTGTGTCAATCTCATAAGCTAAATTGGCATAATTTAATGCTTCATTAAGTTGATTTGCTTTTTTATAACGCTTAGCTAAAAGCGCATAAATGAGTTTCTTTTCTCTAGTTATATTTTTTTGTCTTGTGTTTAGTTCATTTTCAAAATATAACGTATTTCTTGATTTGTTATCAATTCGATTTATTCTGAGTAATAATTCTTCTATTGAAAGGTTTTTATATCTCTTTTTATGTTTTCTTCTACGGTCTTTTCGTTTCTGTTTTTCTTCAGCATTGGTTAAAAAATTTATATTTAATGCATCAGAATTAATTTTCATTTTAACTTTTTTCTTACCTATTTTCAGATATTCAGCATTTGGATTAATTTCTAAAGCCTGATTGTACAATGCTTTTGCATCTTGCAATAAAGAGGTAGTGTTATTTTGCTCTCTATATTGTTGAGCAAAACTTGGATAACCTAATTCTAATCGCATTAAAGATCGTGCGGCTCTATCATAAAATGCAATCTTATTAGGATTTGCAATGAGCGCATTTTTAAATAACTCTGCACATTGAATCCAAAGCCCTTGAGCTCCATAAACATTTTGCAAATTATCATAGAATCTAATATCTGCAGGTGCTAAACTTATACACTCTAAATATAAAGCCTCAGCTTGTTGATATTCCTTTTTAAAAAAATGTTCTTTGGCTTGAGCAGCTTTAGTAACAGCTAAAGCATAATTATCTTGCTTATATTCACCTAAATTAGAGATAAAAGATAACGCTTTGGCTTGTTGAATTGGTAATATAGATGCTACAAAACCCCAAGCAGATAAGCGTAAAAATTCGCTTCTTTTAATTGCCATTATGTGTTGGATATATAAAGAGGAAAGAAAAGGAGAAGAGCTGATTTGTTTTTCAAGCTTACAGATACCCGAACTTGCAGGACGACTCTATATGAGATACTTCTCCTTAATAACCTCAAAGTTAATATTTATTTTTAATTTTCAAAATCTATTTCATTAATATTTATAGTTGTAATGATTTTTTGTTGAAAGTTTAAAACCTCCTACAATATTATTGTCACTATCATCAACAATTTCAGTATATGTTTTTTCTAAACGACCTAAACTATCATATATAAAATGCGTTCCTAAATTATTAGAACCCAGAATATAAGATAGTTCTTCACTATCATTATACACATAACTAGTCATGGATGTTTCAACTGGATGCAACCTATAATCATCGACATATATTGTACCACTTGCTGAGGCCACCATAAAGATTCTATCTCCAGTAGTTTGTGCTTCTGTTCTGTCAAAATAATGGTTTAATTGTACCCACTCACCTGCATAAACTTTTTCTCCATTAAATGGAACCATAGTACCAGAATAGGTTTGTTTAAATCTAGCATTGGTATGGTTATCTATATGAACCCAAATAGACATTTTATACTTACCTGCTCTGTGTGAATTCCCTTTAAGAACAGCTCCAAAACTATTATCACTAGGTGTAATCTTTAACGAATACTTACCTGTATGAGCCTTATCTGTAGATCTTAAACCTGAATTACCACGAATTTGAGCATCTAATCTTGATGTTGATGTATCATAGTATTCTGCACCAGTATAAAACGATTCATAATATTTAGAATTAGCACTAAATGCGACTTTTGAATCATTATCACACATTTTACTTATTACATAATTACCATTTAAATCCTCTACCTCTAATGGAGAAGAAAAGTGGTTATATTTAGTAATCGTAGAGGTTGCTAGCCATTTTTGATTGCTTTGGGTTGCACCTAAATTCCAATTAAAGTTATCGTCATTTCCACTAAATGATTGGTAGGTTCCATCTGCATTAATAGCGCCATCCCAAGCATAAGTTTTATGTTTACGCCATATCCTTTCATTTTGTGGAATTGAAGTTTCTACTGCATCATTCATCTTTGGATATATCCAGCTGTTATTCCAAGTTGTTATTCCTACATTAATCTCTTCCCAATTACTACCTACTTCTATGTAGGTTTTATTCATTGCTTCTTGAGATAACATATTTTTATTTGATATGTTATCCAATTTACTTCCCATACCAAAACCTGAGAGGTTTGACGAATACTGCGGAATTGTATAAGCAGGTGTATATTCTGTTTTAAACCTTCTGTTTTTACTATCAACAGTTATAATTTCATCAGACTGTCCAGTTGTTGGGTTAAACTGAGTAAATGTTGATTCATCTACATAACTATTAGAAATGCTAGTAGTTGTTTTCAGCAAACTTGGATATTTAATCCTTTTAGATGAATTAACAATCCATCGATCTTGTATTGAGGAACTGTTAAAATCTACCTCTTTATAAGTTTGGTATGCTTCCTGAGTGATACCATAACTATTTGGTGTCTCTCCCTGAGCATAATACTCATTAGTTGTTTTGTTTAAAATCTGGTCTTCAACATTATAACTAGTAACTTCTAGAAGTTGTCCAATTGCTGCCAAATTATCTTTAACTGTAAATTTGGAAACATTAACTCTTTTGTTGGCGACAGAATTAACAAATTCATTTTCAGAATCTGTTGTAATCTCATAAAAATCTCCAAACTTTATTTGATTAGCAGACTTTTCTTTTAGCACATTAAATTTGTAAATCATTTTACCCTGAACGACACCGTCGGTACCAGAAGCCTTTGTTGTAACATATTCATACATAACTTTTGGAGCAGGTAATTCGGCACTATACGGCACCTCTTTTTCAAGCTCTTGAGAGTATGGTAAATAACTAACATAACCTACTCCGTTTTCATTTTCACCATACTTGTAATGCGTACTATAAGTATTCGGGCCATCAATAACTCTTATTTTTGAGACTCTTACACCTCCACCGTCAATAACTTTGCCTTCTGTATCAAAACTGACTTCTGTTGATCTGTAGAATTTTTCAGCCCATGATCTTCTGTCTGGGTCTGAACTATTCAAATACGATTCTATTAATGGAATATTAGTTGCAGTTCCTTCATACCATAAATTAATATCATTATCAAGTGCTACTTCATATTTACTATTTCCAAGATCAGTGGTTATAGTACCTAAACCATTATAACTTCCAAATACACCTTGCCCATTTAAAGGAGGGTATTTACTATTATATTTAACAGATACTTTGTCTCCTACGTTTAGAGCTAATGGTGTTCCAGAGCTTATCTCTATCACCTTATTTGAAACGTCAGTTATACTAGTATATGTAGGATAAGTACTCGTGTAAATACCTTGAGTATAATTTGTAAATAAAAATTCGTGATTAATAGGCGACATACTTTGATGTGTCTCATAATCAATAACGATTCTTCCTCCTTGAGGCGTCGTAATTTGCTTTAATGACCAATATTGGTTTCCATTTTTATGATAACCCCATTGATCTTTATCATTAATATTAAAACCACTTGGGTTTCTATGGTAATCAAACTTATATCGTGGTAGTGACGACACACCTCCTTTACCACTAAAGGTAACCCATCTAAGTGTTCTTCGTGTACCTGCACCTGGCTCAAACAAAGATTGCGCAAAGCTAATTGATTTTAAAGCCTTATCATTTAATGCTGTAGGAATATCAGCTGCTGTAATTACATTTTTTACAGCATTATATTCTGCCACTTCTCCTGGCTTATCAGAATCATTATATTCAATGAACACAGTGTCACTATCAGCGTCATTAGCACTAGTTGCAGTAACTGTATTTGCATCAACATTTCTAAATAGAAGTATCTTGTCAAGTTTCAATTTTAACTGAGAAGGAATATTAAATCGTTCAACATACGAAGAGCTATTTTGATCATAATTATCTCTATGTTTTACTGATTTATATGACCATCCTGAATGGTATCTTCCGCCACCAGACTTAACAAACAGTGCAGTATGCGTACGCGTTTTGATTGAATTTAAATAAAATAATTCTTTTCTTCCTCTAACCCAAGTTTTAATTCCAGCATCATCATTACTTAAAAAGTAATCTTTCTTATGTGGGGCTTTCCAAACCCAAGCGTCAGACCATTTACCATATGAAAAGTTAGTCCAATAACCATAATCTCCCTCGTTTGCAATACCATCATTATTTTTATCAATATAATCAGGACCTGTTACCGCTGTTAATAGCCAGTGCGTCGCATATGGTTCTAGTTGTCTTTTTTCAAAATAAGAATCTTTTTCATCCTTAGGGTTCCCATTACCATGCTTAATTGCTCCAAATGATCTTGTTATAGTTTCATGGTTATAAACTGGTAGTGAATAGTGATATGTTTTACCATCGGCAGCTGTTATCTTAAATGCTCCAATTCCATCTCTTGGTTTCGTACCTCTATCAAAAGAATTACCATCAGCAATAGGTCTTAAAAACCCTTTACTCTTCACAGTAGCATAGTTGTCTTGAATTTCAGCATTAGTGAAATATTCTATATAATTTGATGTTTTTCTTCTAGGTTTAGCATTAAGTTCTACACTATTTGGTACATAATAATCTATTATACTAGCATTGGTTGTACTCGTATTAAAGTTCGCAGTACCAACATCTGTATAGTTCAAATGCGTGCTTATTTCATTATCCATATAGAAATATGGTTTTTGACTAAACTTTGCAAAATCCGGAATAGTTGTACTACCGTTTATCTTATAGTCTAACTCATACTTAACATCATCCTCGTCTTTTGATTGTTTTTCTGAAAGCCCAAATAAAGCACCATTATCAAATAATACAGGTGAAATACTTCCAGAAAGCCCTTGCGCTTGAACATTATACTTATCGTAACTTGGAAATGCTAGGTTATTAATTGTAACATCTGTTTGCTCTGCAATTGTATTGTTATCAATTGGAACCTCATACATATCCATAAACGCAGTACTTGTATTGACGAAAATCGTCTCAGCTAGAGTATGACATGAACTAGGAGGAACATTACTACTTGTATACACATAAGAATATTGATGCCAATAGCATATGTAAGTATGCACACCATTATTATATCCTAAATAACTTGAAGAAAAGTATGGATCTCCATTTTCTCTAGTTATAGGTGCTCCAGGCTGAGGAAATTCATCTCCAAATATTTGTCTGTTTTCACTTTGAATGGTAGACGTACAGTTATTTCTCCACTTATACCTATTAAACGTTACATCTTGTGGGTCATCATAGAAATACATTGGTCCACTTACATTGTTTAATTCATTTTTTCCTAAATAGTATCTTATTTTTTGCTTACCAAATCCTAAACTAAATATACCTATTGGTGTTGGTACTACGATTGGGATACTCCATCCAGAGCTTTTCACTGTGTAATCACCCATATTAACAGCATTGTTAAATGACACACTCAAGCCTACACCTGCACCTCCAACTGTTTTACCTGCCTTATTTCTATTTCTTACATTTCCGCTTATTCCAACACCAGAAGAAGAGAATGTAAAATCTAAAGACACACTATTCCCATTTCCTGTTGCACTAGTAATACTTGCAGTATAATTTCCAGAGCTAGATGCGCCCACAGAAAACCCTACTCCATTGTTATTAAACCCAACTGAACCACCAAAAGTTCCATTTGTCGAAGCATTGACCCCCAAACTTAAACCGTTAGCAAAACTTGCACCAAGACCTATGGAAGCACCGTCAGTACCAATACTAACACTACCTCCGACTTTAGTTGTACCTACATCAACGCCATAACCTATACTTACAGATCCTCCTAAACTTCGGTTACTTCCCCAAGATAGACTTACACCAACAGAAACTCCTGCCGAATAACCAATTGATAACGAATAAATTTCTTCTTGACCACCTTCATCATAAAAGTATTCACTTAAAAAAGAACTGTTATATTCATCAGGATATCCATTTACAGAGCGGTTGATCGCTCCTGGATTAAGATTCCATCCCAATCCAACCCAAGATGCTTCTTGATCCATTGCTACACCAGCATGATATGACAATGCTATTGGATATCCACCTTCAGGTGATGGTACATTTAATAATGGCAAAACATAGGTTAAATCTCCTGTTACTAGATTTACCATATCTGTTGCATCAACAGGTTCAAAACTAGCTGCCTCAGGTGTATTAGGACTATTACTTTGCGCATACGAAGTATTAGAAATAACACATAGGAAAGCAATTATTACTATTGCCTTAATTTTTAGTACTTTATACATTTACGTTAATTTTTAAATGATAATTTTGGTTCCGATTTTATATTTTTTGTTTCTATTTTAAATTTCACCTCTCCTGTATTTAAACCCAAATCTTCAATTGTAAAGTTTAAATACTCCTCACTTAGGTGTTTTTCATCTCTAGGATAAACAAACATGATTGCTGTTGAATTACTCATTCCATACATTCTTGGATATACAAAATCAATCAATTCTATTGTATCTTTCTTTTTAGTGAAAAGGTTTACATTTTCATTCATATTATATACTAGTGTATTAACCTTAGCACTAAAATCACTTTTATTCTTTGCTACAACACTAAGTAACTCTTTATTATCCTTACTCATATACAAATTGAAATAGAGAAAATCTTTATAAACATTTCTTAACGAATCTATTTCATTTTCTGAGTTAAGATCTTCAAGTTCCTGGGCAACGATTAAATCTATTGGCTTATACATAAGCGTAAAATCAATACCTTTAACAGTTTTGTGATACACATAGCCATTAGCCTCTTCATTAATATAGTTATGCATATCATCTAAACTGTCAAAGGAAGACTCTTTACAACCTAAAAACAGCATGAGAAACACACAAAAACATATATCTATATAATTTTTATTTTCCTTCAAACTCTGCATTTAAGCCATCTAAAACCTCTTGAGTCAAATCTGACTTTTCTGAAGCATACATTATATTTCCTGAACCTCTAGCTCCAAAAATGATATCATAATTATTCTTTTCGCCAAATTCTTTGACATAATCATTTATGTCATTTATTACTGTTTGAGTAGACTTTTGATCTTCTTCTTGAATTTGCTTTTGAATTGCTTTTTGATAGTTTGTAATTTGTTGTTGCTTGTTACTTAAAAGTTGTTGTTTGAGATCAAGTTCTTTTTTTGTCATGTTCGAACGCTCTTTTTCATAAACTTTAAGTTCTTTTTGCCAATCGGTCATTAAGCTATCTACATTAGCATTTAAGGTTTTAGCTTTCTCTTCAAAGTCTGCGCGAACAACTTTAGTTCTTGCATAACCATCTAATAATTTATTCACATCAACATAGACTTGCTGTTTGCTACTAAATAAATGATATGCCAAAAAAGAGCTAATTAATAATGCCAAAACAGCAATAGGGAAAGATAATTTATTCATTAAAATAGTTTAAGAGTTAGTGTAGGATAAATCTATAAAAAGATCTATTGAATTAGCTTAAAAAAACCTTACGATTCGTAAGGTTTTGTATTACAATTTATAAGCTATTTAATTAAATAAAAAATTATATATTTGAGTCTTGCTTTCGTAAGAAAAATCTCTTACACAATCATTTAGAAAAAATTGTCCTATATGACCAAAACCATTAATGTATTATTGATTGACGACCATCCAATCATAATAGATGCTTACAAAAACACGCTTGAAAAGCTTAATGATGGCAATGACGAATTTAACTTTATTATTAACTCAGCAAAATGCTGTGATTCGGCATTATTAGAATTTAAATCATCATTAAAAGACCAACCTTACGACTTGGTTTTTGTAGACATTAGACTACCCTCAAAAAATCCAAAAATCAAATCGGGCGAAGAGTTATGCTCCATCTTTAAAAGCTTAAGTCCTAATACAAAATATATAATCATTACTGGGCATTATGATGCTTTTATATTTCATAATATTTTACAAAATATTAATCCTGACGGACTACTATACAAAAGTGATATTGGCAGTGACACAATAAGAGAGGTCGTTCTAAATGCATTAAATAACGTACCCTATTATAGCGCTACTGTTCTACAATTATTAAGAAAAAGTATTTCTAGTAAAATTGTTTTAAATGACATAGACAAACTATTACTATATAAGCTCGCCAATGGTACAAAAACAAAAGATCTTAAAGAGTCTTTACCTTTGTCTCAAGGCGGAGTTGAGAAACGAAAACGTTTTTTAAAAGAAGTTTTTAATACCCAAAAACAAAACGATAAAGCACTCATAAAATCGGCTGAAAAAAAAGGCTTTTTATAAATTAAGAAACCTTACAAAACGCAAGGTTAAACATTACAAATCGTAAGCTTTATTTAACAAGCTATCATGCAATAGTTTACTATATTGCTTTAAATTCAATCCATATGAAAGTATCTGCATACAACCTCCAAGAAGTTCTTGTAGTCCTAGTTATTATTGGGATACTACTATTGTTGGCACTTCCTAATTTAATGCCCTTAATTAGTAAAGCAAAAAGTACAGAAGCTCAATTACAATTAAGTCATATATATAATTCTCAAAAAATGCATCGCTATATGTATTCTAAATATTCAATAGATTTTGGTGAAATCGATTTTGAACCTCCGAAGACAGTTAACGAAAGTGGAAGAGCTAATTATACTTATGAAATTTTAAGTGCAACAAATAGTAGTTTTAAAGCTAGAGCTACTGCTGTGACCGATTTTGATGGAGATGGTGTTTTGAATGTTTGGGAAATAGATGAAAATGGTGCTCCAAAACAAATAGTAAAAGATTAAAGTGATTGTTTTTAAAATTGTCTTGATTATGGGTTTGATTATGATTTTTTATCAGGACATTAAAGAGCGTCAGGTATATTGGTTTTTATTCCCCTTAGTAGCTTTATGCGCTGGTGTTCTTTTATATCAAAACATGTTACCTGAACTGTTTTTTACAACTATTATAATCAATTTATTATTCATGGTTGTTTTATTGTTAGTGGTATATCTGTATTCTAGAATAAAACTCAAAACTCAAATCTCAAAGACGTTTGGACTTGGTGATGGACTTTTGTTTTTAGCCTTGATATTTACGTTTTCAAGTGTGTCTTTTTTGATACTATTTGTATTCGGACTCGTATTCTCGTTAGTCATTCATTTGGCTGTCAAAAAAAAATCAGAGTTCACAACAGTACCTCTAGCCGGATACTTAAGCTTATTTTTTGCATTAACCTATTCTAGTCATTGGCTAGGACTAATAAAATCCGTTTACGTTATATAATTTGAAATTAGATTATAACATAGAAACATCCTTACTTCAATTGGTCACCAATGAGCAAGCCTATCATTATAGAATTATTCCTATTTCGGCTTATAATGGAACGCTTAAATTTAAATCTGATCAAATTTCCGAAGCGTTAAAACAAGAGTTACAGATTGTATTAAATAAAAATATAGAGCTTGTTGAAGATACTTCTGAAAACATCCAGCAATATTTAAGTATTAATTTTAGACAACGTAGTTCCAAGCACTCTCAAGATTTACATTACAGTACAGACTTTCTTGAAAAATTACTGTTTACAGCCAAAGATATAGGTAGTAGTGATATTCATTTTGAACCTTATGAACACAAATGTAGAGTGCGTTTTCGTTTAGACGGAAAGCTAAAAGAGCAATTTATCATTTCGTTACAAGAATACCCAGTGATAGTCAATAAGCTTAAAATACAAGCTGGATTAGACATTTCCGAAAAACGACTTCCTCAAGATGGTCGTATTACAGTGAAAACTCAAACTGATGAGTTTGATATTCGTGTCTCTTCTTTACCAACACTTTATGGCGAAAAAATGGTATTACGTATCCTAAGTAAAGATGCCAATCAGATTCAATTAGATCAATTAGGATTTACTAATGAAGAGCTCAATACTTATAAGGAAACGGTTAAAAAACCAAATGGAATTATTCTCATTTCGGGTCCAACTGGCTCTGGAAAAACAACAACTTTATATGCTACTTTAAAGCTGCTCAATAATGATGAAACAAACATTTTAACCATTGAAGATCCAATTGAATATACGCTTGAAGGTGTTAATCAAGTTCAGCTCAAAGAAAATATAGGTCTTGATTTTGCCAGTACATTACGTACATTTTTACGTCAAGACCCAGATGTTATTATGGTTGGGGAAATTCGCGATGCTAGAACTGCAAATATGGCTATTCGTGCGGCTTTAACTGGGCATTTGGTACTATCTACCATCCATACCAATTCTGCTTGGGCAACCATTTCTAGGTTGATAGATATGGAAATTCCTTCATTTTTAATTGCAAGTACGCTTAATGTGAGTGTGGCTCAACGCTTGGTGAGAAAACTATGTAATAGCTGTAAAAAAGAAAACCCAATTTCTAAAGAAATATTTCCTGCAAATTTTCAAATTCCTGAGCATTTAAAAACACATTATAACGCCATAGGTTGCAATAATTGTCACCATACAGGCTACCAAGGTAGAAAGGCGATTTATGAAATCATTCCAATTACCAAAACCTTAATTCAACATATCAAACAAAATGATTTAGAAATAGATAGTTATCTCGACGAACATAAGATTGCTACCTTAAAAAGTAACGCCATAAAGCTTGTACATGACGGAGTCACTTCTGTTGAAGAAGTATATGCATTACTATCTGATTAAACCTTTATAGACATTTAATGAAAAAAATAATATACATTCCACTACTACTGAGTTTCTTTATTTCGTTTTCTCAATCTCAAAACCCTCTTAATGAGAAACAGCGTATTGAAAACATAAGAAACCAAATCACAATCTTATCAACCGAAACCGTTGGTTTGACCGAAAATGTGAAGACAGAGATCAATGTGAATAATATAACATTATCTAATTTTTTATTAGCTGTTTCCAATGTTCATAATGTCAATATAAATGTAGCTCCAGACCTTAGTCAAATTACCATAGCTAATAATTTCACGAATGTAAGTGTTGGCGACCTCTTGGTTTTCTTATGTAAGGAATATAGCTTAACTATTGATTTTACTGGCAATATATTATCTATTAAACGTTACCAAAAACCTATAGAAAAAATAGAAGAAAAAGTTATTCCTATAGCTTATACACCTTCAAACAATACCATATCCATAGATGCAAAAGGCGATAAATTATACGACGTATTTAAAAGTATTATGGACGAATCGGGGAAAAACTTAGTGTTTTCACCTGGGCTTGAGAATAAACCGTTAACGGCTTACATACAGCAAACACCTTTTGAATCGGCAATGGATAAACTTGCTTTTGCCAACAACCTCTATGTAGAGAAATCTAAAGATGGTTTTTTTATTTTTGAAGACAATACCGAAACTGTTACAAACTCTAACGGCTCTAATTCTGTTCAAAATAGGCAACGGCCAACAAGGAGACGTAACTCTAATTTCTTTTTTAAAGTAAACGATCTAGAAAATCAGCTTTTAGAAGTTGATTTCGTCAATACACCTATTGCAGATATTATTAATGATATTGGTGCCGAGCTCAACATTGATATTTTTACAGCAACACCGCTCAATGAAGCAGGAATAGCTACATTTAAAGCTAAAAACATCCTCTTTGATGAATTGTTGAAAAAACTATTTGAGATACAAACCATAACTCCTGTTAATCAAAATCCTCAAGGGCAAAATATCCCAAACCAAAATGGATTAAGTATCGCAAAGCGATTCACGTTTAAAAAAGAAGATAATATTTATTTCTTCGGAACAGAGAATCAATTAAGTGTTAGAAAAGTAGCAATAGTTCATTTACAGCATCGATCTGTTGAATTATTGTCTGACCCAACAGGTGGCTCTAGTAGCAGAAGTGTTGGTAGAAATCTTAATGGGACTAATGGTTTTAATGACTTCGGAAATTTTAATAATCAGTTCAATTCTCTTTCTTCCAATCAAAATAGAGAACGACTTAACACAAATACAAATCAAAGTTTTAATAATTACAATAATAAAGCTGAAGCTCTAGTAAATATTCTTCCTGATGAAGTAAAACAAGGCTTAGATATTACTGTAGATTATGAACTTAATAGTTTTTATGTGAATGGTCCAAGTGCCAATGTAGAACGCTTTAAAAGTTTTATAAATAAAATTGACAAGCCTGTTCCTGTTATTTTAATTGAAGTTATGCTCATAGAGGTAAACAACACTTCTTTGGTTGAAACAGGTGTAAGTTGGGGAATTGGAGATGAGCCAACTACAACAAGTGGAGGGATCTTCCCTGAAACAGATCTAACACTAGGTGCTAATACAATAAATAAAGTGATTGGTGGATTTGACGGTTTCGGTTCTTTTAATTTAGGGAAAGTTGTTCCTAACTTTTTTGCCACCATTAAAGCCATGGAATCCAATGGCAACTTAAAAGTAAGGTCTACGCCTAAATTATCTACATTAAACGGACACAGAGCTACGTTTTCTAACGGACAAACATCTTACTACGCTGTTACACGACAAGCTGTTATAGGATCTGATAACCCAGTAACTCAAACAGCAATCAATTATGTTCCTATTGATGCCGAATTAGGCCTCACCATAAAACCTTTGGTTTCTGGTGATGGACAAGTAACCTTAGACATATTTGTAGTACAATCTACTTTTGGAACTCGTATTGCTGAAGATGCTCCACCAGACATTAGTTCACGAGAGTTTAGCTCTATAATACGAGTTAAAGATCAAGACATTGTTGTTTTAGGAGGCCTTGAAGAACAAATGAAAAACAACTCAGGTTCTGGCGTTCCATTTTTAGCAAGAATCCCAATTATTAAGTGGCTGTTTAGCAAACGTAAGCGTGAAGCGAAAAAAGCAAAATTAACTGTGTTGATTAAACCTACAATTATTAATTAATGTTAAGTAAGATTTGGACATATCTTCAATATGGTAATCGGTTTTGTGGTATTGAGCACACAAACAATGACTCTATCATTGTTAGCGTTCTCAAGCAATCTAAAAAAGAATTAGATCTAGACTCTGGATTTGAGGCTAAAACTATAGAAGAAGTTTCTAAAACACTACAAAAAAATCAGCATGCTACCTTAGTTGTTAATAATGAAAATGTTTTATCAAAAACCATTGAAAGCGAGCAAAAAGACATCTCTAAACTAGTTTTTAAGGCCTTTCCAAACATCAATATTGAAGATTTCTATATTGAGATCATTTCAGAAGGCAGCTCGCATTTTATTTCTATTTGCAGACAAGATTATGTAGACGGTCTTATTGCGAGTTATTCAGAAAAAAACATACATATAATTACTGTGTCTTTAGGTAATAGTTTAATATCGTCTATCAAACCTTTTTTAAAGACCAATCGTGTTCAAACCTCTAATGCACATATTGCTGTTGCCAATACGCAAATAACCGAAATCACAAAAGACGCTACAGAAGATAAAAGTTATGATATTAATGGGCTAAACGTTTCCAGTAGACATCTATTATCATTTTCGGGAGCTTTGCAAACCATTCTTAAAAGCGATACGACCATAACAAACTACGAGCAAAAAAATAATGATTTACACAACGGTTTTAAGCAGGTTCAATTTTTTAATCAATTTTTAAAATTTGCTGGTTTATTTATTCTTAGCATACTACTTATCAATTTCTTTGTTTTTAATCATTATTTCAATCAAGTAAATGACCTAAAACAGATCTCTGAAGTTAACGCCTCTACCAAACAACATATAGTAGACCTAGATGCTTCAGTAGCTAAAAAACAAAAAATGGTAGATGATCTATTAAAAAGCAATGGTTCTAAAACATCATTTTATGCCAACCGTGTTATGCTTAGTTTACCTCAAACAGTTCTTTTGTCGGAATTTAATTTTCAGCCGCTTAATAAGCGTATTAAAGCGAACAAGCCTATAGATCTTAATACAGATATTATATCAATTTCAGGCAGTTCAAGTGATAGTGAGGCCTTTTCTAATTGGGTGAGCCAACTTGAAGACATATCGTGGATAGAAAAAGTAGACATTGTCAATTATGAATCGGCAACATCTAAAGTTTCAGATTTTAAACTAAAAATTGTTTTAACTAATGACTAGAAAAAACAAAAACATAGTACTTATTATTGGTTTTTTGCTAGCATTAATTGTTTGTTATTCTCTGGCGTTTTCAAAAACCTTTGAACAAAAAAGACAATACACAATGTTAAAACAGGAAGAGTCATTATTTGAAAATGCACCAAAAAAATTATCGTTGTTAAAGCAAAAGGAAGTGTACTATGATTCGCTTTTAAACAGATATCAATTAAATGGATCTTCGATACAAAATAGCCTCTTAAAAACGATCAATACGTATGCAGATGATCATGATTTAGAGGTGATTAGTTTTTTAGAGCCACATATACTTACGCAAAACGGGTTAACCGTTAAAACTTACGAGTTTGTTATAGAAGGTCATTTTAATGCCATACATAAGCTTATTTATCAATTAGAGCAAAACACAAAGTTTGGTGAGGTCATTAACCTTCATTATGAAAAAAAGAAACACTTTAGATCTGGAAGGTATTATTTACAAACGAAAGTATTGCTGAGAAGTTATGGGTAAACGTTTCGTTTCAATAAGAATCTTTAAATTAGAACTTCTATCCTTAACAAAGAACTCTTTATGAAGAAAAGCAGTAATTAATTACTGCTTTTCGATTATTCATAATCACATTTTTAGCTATGTCCTAATTTTGAACATTATCAATTTCTTCAATTAGTTTAAAATATTTAACCTCATGTGATATTATTTTACCATTTGATAATTTAAATTTAGAATAAATATATACACCCTTATTATATTCATTTTTATTTTCAACTTCAGAGATTAATAAACGACTTTGGTTATCTTCAACGACTATCGGAGTATTTTTAGGTTCTTTAAAGTAATCTATCAAATTTTTTATAAAGGGGATTTTTGACTCAGAAGCGGGTTTACATTTTTCATCTTTTTCATAACTCTTGTCAATAGAATTTAAATTCAAATCGAATGAATCATTCCAATAATAACCACAAAAATCAGGGAAATTCATATATTCTATACTTTGAAGAGTAGATTCTTCAAAAAGCTTTTTATCAAAATTGTCATCTCTACAATACTTAAATAATTTTAAATATGAGTATTCCAAATATGCATAATTGTCATTGCTATTTACTAATTTTCTTAATTGTTCACTTTTCAACTGTTGAGCTTCTTCAAAATACCGTAGATTATATTCATCAGACGTTGATTTGACTGCAGAAGTAGATGTACATCCAGTAAGAATTATCAAAATAAATACTCTTAATAGTTTCATAATTAAAAATTAAAGAAAATATGTTATGTTCCCCAAGCTGGCGCTAGCGTCTCCCCTCGCTGGCGCTAGCGTCTCGCTAGTGACATAAGAAACATAATATGTGTTATATCGTAAGTAAACATAACTCAATCGATCTCTACCTTAACACGAATCATAAAAATACAGAAAATAATCTACAATATACTCTAAAACAAAAGCCAGGACTCTCATCATGGCTTTTGCTTTATCTATTAGCACAAGCGTGGACGCTTGCGTTAGCTTAGGAATTGGAATTTTACATATACCATACAATATGGTTGTTCTGGTTTTAAATATGTTTTGGATTGTACACGGATTACAAATCCGCGCGATCAGGTTTTACTTACTTTATCTTTTAGCACAAGCGTCGACGCTTGCGCCAGTGAGGGGGATACTAGTAAACAGTAGAAGTAATTAGATCTAAAATTGAGTCGTTTGCATTTTTAAAAAAAGATATAATTTCTCCATCATTGTTACTTGTAATTAATAAATCATAATTGTATTTATTATCTTTTGTCATTTTAATCATATCAGAGAATTTGTTTTCAACTGAAACTATACGTTTATCAAAGTTTCTCTCTCCTATACTAATAATAACTTTAGATAAGAATGTTTCGTCTTTTGTTTCCTTTATACAATTTAATGTAGTAGAACTAACTTCTCCATCTGAGACTTCTAAAACATAATATTCCTTTTCTACTCTTTTTTCAGTTTCAATTAACTCATTTAATTTTTTAAAGTCTTGATTAGAAATTTCACTAATACTTATTAATAAATTTTCTTTTTGAAATTCTTCTATATCTGAATTGTTAATAGCACTCTCTATAGAGTTATGCCATTGTTGAAATGTGATATATTGCTTCTCGTTTTTGCAACTTAAAAACACAATTGCTAGTAATAAATAAACTATATTTTTCATTTTGTTTTTTCTTTTCCGAGTTTCCTTAATGGTAACCCTTGTTCTTGACGTATTTTATTTTCAAACTTTCTAGCTTTAACTTCTTTTTTAGTTAGTGTTTTTGCTTTATCTCTTTCTGGTTCATCTGGATCTTTCATTGTCGATTTACTTTTATCTCTAGTTCCATTAATTGCATCAAATGCGTGACCTAATTCATGAGCTAATCCAATATAAGGATCCCTATCATAACTTCCATTCACATCTAATCCACCTTCTCTTAGATTAGGATCATAATTTATTCTCACAAAATCACTTCCTTTACCTGGCGTCCCATCTTCTTTTAAGTCACTTCCTTTTCCCGGAATAGTTACATTTTTTCCCTTTGATTTAAAAATATTGATACGACTATCATCATAAATGAGCTTAGAGACAACACTAGATGCTTCATTACAAGTTTCAGTTCCACCACACTCTATTTCAATCACTTTTCCATTTTCATCAATCTCTAAAGTATTATCTGATAATTTTTGTAAATCTGCCAAAACTTGATTTTTGAACTCTTCATATTGTTCATCATTCATATTTCTACCTCGATGAATATAAATTTCCATTCCATCTGGATCAACAAAATATATAGGATTATTTTTTACATAATTGTAAGTTGAGAATTCATAATATTTTTCAGCTAAGGGATCAATATTCATCCATCTTCCTATACTTGCATCATAATTTCTCCATCCATAATCGTACCAATCTAGTCCAAGCTCTTCGTTGAGTTCCTTGCCATTGTATTTGTACTTCTGAGCAATGTTTGTTGAATTAACCACGTTATTATACCCTTTATGTTTTAAGCCAAATGGATAGTAGTCTAAGACCAATTTTTTGACCTTTTGACATTTTTTACAAGCTGTTTCTAACTTTTGCTACAGTATTTTTAAAGAACGTTTCTCTTTACTAAGAATCTTCAATTTAGAACTACTATCCTTAACAAAGACTCTTTATGAAGAAAAGCAGTAACTAATAATTACTGCTTTTCGATTATTTAAATTCTATTTTTAAGTTATGTCCTAATTTGGGACACTACCGGAGTCACCATTCACTATTCTAAAAAGAACCCCAACTAAATCATTCTTCTTAATGCTTTGCAAACAACTAGAGTTTATATCATATTTATTATCTTGAATGTGAAGATTTATCCTGTAATGATGACTAAATTCACTCTCGCAACTTTCATACTCTTTTAAAAATGCATAGTCATTTTTTGTATCAAATAATTTAAAAATACTCTCTTGATCTATTTTACTTATGCGCATCTTTTTGTTTTTAATTCTTTTTTTTAATCTTCTATTAGATATTAAACGAGAAAACAACTGGTTATTCTCTTGCCAAAATATGTAAGTATCATTTGAAACAAAATTTAAATCTGATAATCGAATTATATTGACAACATCCGTATCTTTTAGCTCGTCAATAAATTCCGTGACATATTTATCATGGTATAAAAAATCTTTTTCAAATTCATTTTTAGTATCATTTTGAGCGATACACAGGATTGATAACATCAATGAAATGCAAAGTAAATAATAATTTTTCATGTCTAATATTTTAATTAAAAAATGTGGGGATTCCCGAATACTGATTTTTTGTAAAAGTCAAATGATTCTCTTTCTCATTATCTGCATGTTCATTTCTTTGATATCTCCCAAGACCCTGAACTCGTAAACTTAAATTTTCCATTTGCACAGCATCTAATTGTAATGCATTCGGTGAATTTTTCACTATTCCAACTCCATGACCCAAGATTTCATGTGCAGCAGTAGATACTAAATTTAATTTTCTATTCATAATTGTATTAGTTTTCGTATCTAATAGTCCTAAAGGGTTTTGTGAATCCATAACAATAACAGTCAATGTTCCTCCTTTATTATCCAGTGCAGTTATAGCACCACCTGATAACGCATCTACTCTTTCACCTGTATTCTGTCCCATAAAACCAATAGCAGTTTTTGTTTGGGAAAATTTACTTAATTTATCTTTTCGTTTAACAGTTTCAACTCTATGTATATCATTAGAATTAATTGTTTGGGCATATGCTCTTGCTAATATCGCTGCTTCTCTATCAACTCCTTCCATTGCCTTATTCAAATCACTATTACTTATTTTTTGAAATCCGTTACCACTAGTTTTAAACAACTTACGAAGCTTTCTGTTTTTACCTTTAAAATTTTTTCTAATTAACCTCCTTGTTCTTCTAGCATCTTTCTTAGTTAGACCTGCAATACTATCCCCTTTAATATCTATATACCTTATTGGATTATTCGCAGCATATGCATATGATGATAGGTTTTGATATTTTTCTGCAAACCTATCAATCTTATTAAACCTTCCCAAAGCAGGGTCATAATCCCTCCATCCATAAGAATATGTGTCTTTCCCTAATTCTTCTTCAAGTTCCTTTCCATTATATTTATATTTACTTGCCATAGAGTTACTGTTTGAAGATACGACGACATTGTAGCCTTTATGTTTCAAGCCAAAGGGATAGTAGTTGTTTTCTTCTAATATCTCTAAAGCGCCTGTAGTGACACTTACATGGTCTACATAAAAAGAGGTAAGTGAACTTGTATTGGTATTGTCCTTATCTATGCGTAAGGTTAATTTATTGGCTGCATTTACAGTGTACGTATATACATGCGTTCCCGTTTGCAGGTTGCTATCTATAGTATTCCAACTCAAATGGTTGCCATTAGCATCTAACTCCTGGAAATATAACCTAACACTAGATTGGGTCGTCCCTTTGTCGAACTCTAATGTAATATCCAGTACATCTCCTGGCGCTACCGTTAAATCTGGTAGCTCATTTTTAATCCCTTCAAATTGATTGTCTACATCAACTCGTAGAGTACCATTGGTAAGTTCTGAGGTGACCACGCCATTATGAACCCATCCATTATAACTATTGGTAAGATCACTATCTAAAATATCTTGATAACTGTCATTAGGATCTGAGTAACTCAATCTAATATTACCTAAATGGTCTTTATATTGGTAAACATACTCATAACTTACACCATTAGGTTCTACATAACCTTCTGGATGTGAAAAGAACTTAAGTACACTATTTTCATAAATGTAGTTACCAGCATATTCGGTAGTAGTAATATTGCCATTATCGTCAACCACTTTTTTCAATTTTAGACCTGTTGCATCATAAATATAGTCAATTTTTTCTGTATTAGAATAATTAACTTTTACCTGAGTTGGCAGATTAAGATGATTATAACTAATCAACGGAATGCTTTTATTTCTATCTTTTACCATATTACCATTATCGTCATACTCATAGTCTACAGATCCTGTATATCCATCTATAAAGCCTTCGGTTTGTTGGTTACCAATTAAATCTTTAACTCTTAATAATTGATTCCCTGTATAGGTGTAAATAAGATTGTCAAAAACTGCTGTTTCTCCTGTGCGTTGTAATGATTTTATATTTCCGTTTTTATCATACTGCAAACCGTTAAGGTGATACCCATTTGCTTGTGCATAACCACTACCTGTATCTATAGCCATGTTTCCAGACAAAATTCTATTAAGCGCATCATACTCATAGGCATATCCTCTTGTTGTTGCTATAGGATCATTGGCCGTTTTCCAAATCGTTTCACTTATATTACCATTAAAGAGCTTTTCATTACTTAAACCCAACTCTAGTGTATTGTAATTAATTTTAAAGCTAAACAAATCATTGCCAATAGCATCAGGATTATTAATATGTGTTAACCAACCGCGTATATTATAATTATAAGCAATGCTTTGTAGTGGTGTTGCTTCTTCATTGCCTACATCTTTATTTCGCAATTGCCCTAGTTCATCATAAGTGTTTTTTACAATAAGCTCTTCTGGTTCGCCTGTAATTTGTTGTTTGTGTGTGAGTAATCTATTGGCATGGTCATAGGTAAATCTATCGGTTACCACTATGGCTGCATTACTCCCTTTTGTATGTGTACTCTCTGTTTTTGTTACAATGCTTGTAAAGTCTAATTCAGATTTGATAACATCTTCTGTATTGAGATATGTGTTTTCACTACCTACATAAATAGGCTGAGCTTTATCATCATAATAGCTAACCGTTGTAATCCAATCGCTATTATCCAAGACACGCACCATACTTCCTGTAGGCAATGATTTGGTATTGCTTGTGACCTGCTCTCCAAATACGGTTCCTGGATTTGAAAACGCATTAGTTAAACTTGCATTATAGGTGTCGTAATAATTAATACTGTGCAAGCTTAGATTTGTCGTTGGATATACATTATTTGAATAATACACAGTGATACCATCTATCGTTGATGTACTTGATCCATCTACTGAAGACGAGCTCGCATTAATGGTAGATTGTATAGCTGAACGTGAGATGTTTTTACTATAAATACCAGTGTAAGCCACACGATCAAATGCATCATACTTTGTGAATAACCACTCTGGTGTAGACTTTGCTCGTTGTAAAGCATCTTGGGTTAACATTGGTCTATCCAACTTGTCATACACAATATACTCCCAACCTTTTTGTGGTATTTTCTTTTCTACCAATCGGTTTCGTTGATCATAACGATACTGATAACATAAATCCTCTAATACAGAATTAGATATTAAATATGTTGGTAAACTAGCCACTATACTTTCATTTATTGTACTTGTATTACCACTTCCTGCTAAAAATAAATAACCATCCTGTATAGATACTGTATAATTACCGCCTAAAATAGTACCTATAACCATGTCTGGTATGGTTTGACTTAATTGGAATATGGCGCCTTGCTTAAGATAAATACTCGTACTAAAACCCATATTAAAATCTACCGTTATCGTATTTGCCGTAGCATCAACAATAACATCAACATCTCCATCTCCTCCAGCAATCAAGTTGCCTTTTTTATCCAGAGGAACGAAACTTTTATAATCCTCAATATCTGTAAATGTGGTTGCAGCAAATACTTTTGTTAGTAAATCATTCCCTTTTGGTGATAATACATAAGTTAGATTTCCAAAGTCATCATAGACATATTGTGTATCGTGCTTAATACCATCGGAATCATAGCTGCGTTTTAATATCACCTGACCCATTGAGTTGGTAAACTCCTCTGTGGTATGCGCCTCTGGATGTGTTTGATTAGGATACCAATTCTCATCTTTAGTAATCGTTTTATATAGCTCACCTAACTCACTATATTCCCCATCGTAATACAACTGTGGCTCCTCGGTATTAAGAGTTGGAAAAATCACACTGTATTTAGCGATCTTCTCACTATTTAACTGGTAATCAAACTTGATGGTGTGATTAGTGGATTCTGGTTTGAGAACATCAACATTTACTGATGTAGGAATCGCATATGTAAAGTTTCCAATAACACCATCTACCTTTACCTTTGGATTGGTAGATGTAATTTCTAAGTAACCATCATTAATCTCAACGTGGTAGGGGATTAGAGCATTGTTTGTGTCTTTTAACTGACCTAAATAGATATCGTCCAAAACATGCGTTCCCGAATTGATATATACGAGATGTCCTACTCTAACAGGATGCGTTTCATTATTTCCCCAACTCGTATTAATATCTAATGTAAGTTGGTTTGACAGGATACTAAAATCTCCAACATCACTATACGTATAGTCAAAATCATAATTATTTAAAGGCACTATATGTCCATCTTTAAGCATCTCACGAAGAATCTCTACGTCCATATCATCTACAATGTTTTCAATACTTGTATTGACTGTGATATAAGACACATTGTTTTCATCATATTTCCAGTCGTTTCCTGGTGCAGCTTGCTCAATAACCCTATTTAGTGGTGAGGCATCAAAAGTCTTTTCTGAATAGGCATTGATCTCATTAAGTCCAATTCTATCCTCAATATAGTTATCATGATAATATTGCTCAAGATCCTGTAATAGGGTTGTAGGATCTCTAAAGTTAAGATTAGCTGTACCAACCACTTGATTAGGATTAGCATAAGGTAGATATTCCATTGTTTGACGACCAAAATCATCATAGACACTTGGCACCATAATATCTTGTTTATTTCCGCCTGCTTGCTTAGTGATTGCTTGTATTGGTCTACCTAAGCCATCAAGATAAGTAATGCTCTCCATTTTTTGATCACTATTAACCGTTCCTGTAGTGGTTTCCACCTTAAAACCTGTAGTTTTTACATAGCTTGGTAATCCATAATAATATTCATTTTCACTTAAAATATAACCTGAAGCATCTTTAACACGATATAAACGATAGAAATCGTCATATTCATAAGACATTTCATATCCTCTTGCATCCTCGGTATTCGTAACACCAATCATTGGATTATAATCATAGAACATCCACTGTGCGCTGCTTACTAAAGTTTTTAAATCGCTTTTTTGAGTAGAACTCAATCCTGTACCACCTAAATTAAAATTAGTTCCCAACACACTTTCTATAGTTGCATAAGTGGTGTTTACTGCTTTTGCAACTGGGAATGATTTATCGTAACCCCATATATAACTCATATGTATTCCGGATGCCTTACTGACCTCAAGAGGATTTCCATAGGTATCATAGTTATGAAATTCAATTCTCTTTTCGGGACTATCATTACCTTTTGCTGTTTTTACCTGAGATGGCAGAGGCAATCCATTAAATAGTCCATAAACCGTATTGGTCTCTGAGGTTTTTATATTATTCCTATAAGTCTGTGTTTCTAAAACTGTATTAATCATATTTGCGTTTTCCATAGCATTCTTTACAGTGCCTGGAGTACTGCCGTAGCTTATACCTACAGGATAATAAAAGTTAGTTTTATATTCAACATCTAATCCATTTTCCTTAAATGATGATATTTGTTCACTCACTTGATAGTTTGTAGGCTCATATGTAAAGGATTGTAGAGACTCTTTAATAGATTGCGTCCCATTATCACCATAAAAGTACTCTTTTGATTGTGTGTCTTTTAGTTGAATTCTTGAATAGTATAAGTCTTTTATCCAATAATTAACAGGAACATTATAGGCCACTACATTGGGTATATTATCTGTTACACAATTATCAAAGTTACTAGCACTACTGGTATCCATTCCTGGTCCTGGATTATCTGGAAAATGATCTAAATAGGCTTTATATGTTTGATAAATCTGTGTCCATGCGCATGAAGGATCATCTACAGTAAATATATAATGTCCTTGCTTTATCTTAATTGGGTCATGGTAGCTGTTTTTGGTCTCTTTTAAGATCAAACCAGATTTGTCATAAACCCGTTGAGATACTAATAATCCATGCAGGTAAGACTGATCTTCATTTGGAAAAAATGGCCATCCATAATTTAATCGCTCCGTAGGATGGTCTGCCGGAGTTGTATATTGGTATACTGTCCTACCATTAAAATCTATAGTACTATTTATTCCTGGCTCTTCACCATTGGTCTCATAAACATTAACGTTTCTGTAACCTACATAGTTACCCTTTGTCATAGAGACATAGGCGCTATTAAGATATTCTTTAACCGAATAATTAAAATTAGCATCAAAAGTCCCTACATACATATTGTTTCCACCAGAACCATCAAATTGATTAAATAGGTGGGATTTAGTAATTATATACTCCTTATAATTTGTTAAAAAACCATCAATCACACCACTGGAAATAGGCTTTTTAACAAGTGGAATTGAATCTGAAAACTTAGAATTCTCGTTATAATCGTAATTGATTCTCTTCTTTACACTATCATCACTATCGAGAAAGCTTATGGACTTAATTCGCAATCCACCTCCATAGATTACCTTATCTGTTGCTAATTTGTAACTTTTATAATAAAGTGTTCCTCCCGCTTCTATAAGTGGTTGGTTACTGCCTGGAAGTGTTAAATTAACATAGGTCAAACGGTAATCTCCAGGTTCTAGAGATTGTGTCCTTCTCTGTAAAAAAGAAAAGACATCTACTTCATTAAAGTTACCGTTGCCATCATCTTTTTCTAAAGCGATTCGAATATTTTCTAAATATTCATCTACTGGATCTTCTATATAACCAGTACCATTATCGGTTCCCACTGCTCCATTAGCATTTTGATAATCAATATCTGGAATAAACTCTACGACCTGTTGATCGGTTATTGTAAAAGTACTGCTCGTAATTATCGATTGCGGCGAACTATCATTATTATTAAAATAAATTTGTGCATTAGATGAGTTAGAGCCTAGGTTCCAGTTGTCTGGATTATACATTTTAAACTCGGCATCTGTAAAAGGGCGTGAACCTCGGTGAGAAAATGTATTGGACTCGAAATTAAACTCCTTCTTCCCTCCTGTTGGATACGTTATAGACTCTAAAACACCTGTAGTCACGGCATCTTTATCTGCACTTCGATCTGGTAATGCGTAAACAATAGGTGAATTAGCAGGATCTGCAACCTTGTAGTAACCCCAAAGATCTCTATTTCCATCTAGACCAACACCGTTGTTATTAGCTATACTTGGCAATAAGTGTTTATCCTTATATGCAAAGTCATAAGTATGGAAATCTTGGCTACTCGTGTTAGGAAAATATTCTTTAACGCTTTCTAAAAACAGTCGGTTTCCTTGAACAATAGTTCCATAAATTAGATCAAAGCTTTTATAATCTGCGCCATTTTGATCTAAAATCTCTATCTCTTCTAGCACCTTACCAGAATTGTTCAAATATTCTGGATGAGCACCACTACCCAATAAAAAATTAACTTGAGATCCGTCTCGATTAAATACAATCGAACTAAGCTTTTTAGAACTCACCTCTATGGTTGTAGCTGTTGCTGTTCGCTTTGGTAAAGCAACAGAAGCATTATAATCTTGATATTGGTTGGCAGTGGTTCCTACTTCTCCCAAGAAAAATTCAAGAGAGAGTGGGTTACCTTGAAAATATGCATCAACACTCCTAATTGTATGCTCTGTAAATGATATAGGTGTCGAAAATTCCTCAAGGACATTTTGGTAGCTATAGGTAGCCAACAATTCGTTATTAGTTGCTCTAATCTCTCTTACTTTCCATGCTGAAACATGCGTTGTTTGAGAAGAGGAAATCCCTGTATTAGTATCATTTTGCAAAATACTTTCAGAACCCGTTACATTTGTATTGGTTTCGGTAACATCCAAGATATAATTAACACCATTAGTATCTGTAATCGTGAACGATGTTATTGCATAAGTTGTATTATTATACGTTGGTATTACTTTAAGATTACTATCGTTACTAAGCATTTTTACTTCTAAAGTATTACCTACCCTAAGCATAATAAATCTTGCAGAGCTTCCTAATAAGCTTAGTTGGTATAAATCTGGTTCTTTATCATAGGCGCCATCACTAATTAAAAAACCACCATAGTTATCATATTGAATACCATTGTGGCTCCCACTTCCTTTTCCTGATGAATTCCATAAAAAATTTTGTAACTCTACATCTTGAATACGATTAGTAAATGATTGATCAAAATTGATATTCGAAAAATTATTGTGATGAATTCCTACTTCGTCTTTATTTACTGGGTTGTCAGTTCTCATCGCTTCATCTCTAATACCTCTAACCGTTCGCGAAATGACAATCTCTCCATCTAAGGACCAGCCTGTACCTGTCCATCCAGAACGCTCATCCAAACGAAGCCCAAGTGTATTATATCTAAGTACTATAGGTATCGTTACATTTGACCCAATAGATTTACTATATATTGGAAATTGAATATTGGGTTGACCCGAATAATAATCTACTGGCACTTCTTCAAAATGCATTAGACTGGAAACAGTTGGAGATGGTGGAATCACTTCTGGTAATTCTTGTCCGTAAGACACGAGGGACATCATAACTGCACATACAGTTATAATGCGTACTGCAAAATTTTTCATTGAGATACTAAGTTTTATTGTTAATGGATTTTCAAAACCTTATGAAGACCATAATCTGGTTTTGATAGCTAATTATCACTTACTAAATATAGCAACTATTAGAGTTGTAACAGCGGTTTTTTACTTACGATATAGGCGTGCTTACCTCCCTATTTGTAATGTTTTAAGTTTAAAAAATCATATAAAGAATATGACTCATCAACATAAAAGCCATGACTCTCATCATGGCTTTTATTTTACCTATTAGCACAAGCGTAGACGCTTGCGCTAGCGAGGGGATTCAAATTCTTAGGTTTCTTTTTTGTTTTCAAAATCATTTCGCCAGCAAGCTCCCGACAATTTTGAAAACAAAAAAGCCGAAACTTTCGTTTCGGCTTTTCATCTGTACTGAAGACGGGACTTGAACCCGTACGTCCTAATGGACATTGGATTTTAAGTCCAACGTGTCTACCAATTCCACCACTTCAGCTTGGTATATTTTTAGGTTTAGAGCGAAAGACGGGATTTGAACCCGCGACCCTCACCTTGGCAAGGTGATGCTCTACCCCTGAGCTACTTTCGCATTATAGCAATTATTTAAATGAACGTTTTGTTGTAATTGCGAGCGCAAATTTAAGACTTTTCTTAGAAATGCAAAGCCTTTTATAGAAAAAAATACACTTTTTTTATGCGCGCTTCTTTTTCAGCAACATACGTTTAATTTCATTGAGTTTCATCAATGCCTCAACAGGAGTAAGGGTATCAATATCTGTATTGACAATCTCCTCTTTAATTTGCTCCAATAAGGGATCATCTAGATTAAAGAAACTCAATTGCATCTCATTATCCAACGTTTTTACCTTATCAGTCAATTCTTCACTTGAATGTGATTTTTCAAGCTGTTTTAATATCTTATTAGCACGATGAATTACTTGTTGTGGCATTCCTGCCATCTTGGCAACATGAATTCCAAAACTATGCTCGCTACCACCTTCTACAAGCTTTCTCAAAAACAAAACGTTATCTTTTAATTCTTTTACGGCAACGTTAAAATTTTTAATACGTTCGAAAGTCTCTGACATTTCATTGAGTTCATGATAATGTGTTGCAAATAAAGTTTTCGCTTTGCTTGGATGTTCATGCAAATACTCACTTATGGCCCAAGCAATAGAAATCCCGTCATAGGTACTTGTACCACGCCCAATTTCATCTAATAACACTAAACTTCTATCTGATATGTTATTTAAGATAGAAGCTGTTTCATTCATTTCTACCATAAATGTCGATTCGCCCATCGAGATATTATCACTAGCACCTACTCTTGTAAAGATCTTATCTGTTAATCCAAGTGTTGCTATTTCCGCAGGAACAAAACTTCCCATTTGTGCTAGTAAAACTATTAAAGCTGTTTGACGCAAAATAGCCGATTTACCCGACATATTAGGTCCCGTAATCATTATAATTTGCTGTTGTTCCCTATCAAGATAAACATCATTTGCAATGTAAGGTTCCCCATGTGGCAATTGTTTTTCAATCACAGGATGTCTTCCATTTTTGATGTCTAATTCATAGCCTTCTGTGAGAATTGGTCTTGTATACTTATTTTCGATGGCTAATTGGGCAAAACCAGTAAGGCAATCTAATTGTGCAATTAATGCTGAGTTTTTCTGAACCGGTTTAATAAACTGTCCAATCCAATGCACTAGCTCGGTAAATAGCTGCTGTTCTATAGCCAAAATACGTTCTTCGGCACCTAGAATTTTTGTTTCGTATTCTTTGAGTTCTTCAGTAATATAGCGTTCTGCGCTTACCAGTGTTTGCTTTCTAATCCATTCCTCTGGAACCTTATCCTTATGTGTATGACGCACTTCAATATAATACCCAAATACATTATTAGACGCTATTTTGAGTGAGGTAATTCCGGTTCGTTCGCTTTCACGCTCCAGCATTTTGTCGAGGTAATCTTTCCCTGAAGCCGAAAGGTCTCGGAGTTCTTTGAGTTCAGAAGAAAAATCAGAAGAAATCGTTTTTCCTTTTAAGATATTAACAGGAGCTTCTTCATTTAGAGTGGCTTTGATACGTTCTCGAAGTTCGTCACAGGCATCCATTTGCTCACCTAAATACTGTAAAGCTTTATTGTCTGTTTGAATAGCCAAAGCTTGAATAGGCACGATAGCTTCTAAAGCATTTTTAAGTTGAATAACCTCACGAGGTGTGATTTTAGCAGTGGCCACTTTTGAAATAAGACGCTCAATATCACCAATCTGCTTTAATTGATGTTGAATCTTTTGCAGTAATTCCGAATCGTTTTTTATAAACTCAACTACATCATGACGCTTATTAATTCCTTCTTTATCAACAAGAGGTAATGCTAACCAGCGCTTGAGTAAGCGACCTCCCATTGGAGAAATGGTCTTATCAATAACATCAACAAGAGTTACGGCATTCTGATTGGTAGAATGATATAACTCTAAGTTTTTAATTGTGAAACGGTCCATCCAAACATGCTCTCCTTTTGCCAAACGTTGGATCGCTGTGATATGCTGTAATTTATGATGTTGTGTTTCGCCTAAATAATGCAAGACAGCTCCTGATGATACAATACCTTCATATAAATCATCAATTCCAAAACCTTTTAACGATTTTGTATTGAAATGCTTTAGTAAGGTTTCATTAGCATAGTCATCTTGAAACACCCAATCCTCAAGATAGAAGGCATGAAAATCATGTCCAAAAGTCTCATTATACTTTTTTCGATTTGGTTTTGACACCAACACTTCGCTAGGTCTAAAGTTTTGGAGTAGCTTGTCAACATATTCTTCATTTCCTTGGGAGATGAAAAATTCGCCTGTAGATACATCAAGAAATGATATGCCTACAGCTTTTATTCCGAAGAACACAGCAGCCAAAAAATTGTTGCTTTTCGAATGTAAAATATCATCATTAAGCGCTACACCTGGGGTCACTAACTCTGTAACACCACGTTTTACAATCGTTTTTGTTTGTTTTGGATCTTCTAGTTGATCGCAAATTGCCACACGCTCTCCAGCTTTGACCAATTTTGGTAAATACGTGTTTAATGAATGATGTGGAAATCCAGCTAATTCGGTTTCTGTTTCACTACCAGCACCTCGTTTGGTTAAAATGATATCGAGAATTTTAGAAGCTCGGACAGCATCTTGACCAAAGGTTTCATAAAAATCACCAACTCTAAATAATAACAACGCATCAGGGTACTTTGCCTTGATGGTATTATATTGTTTCATTAACGGTGTTTCCTTTTTTGCTTTTTTAGCCAATGGTTTTATCTTTTTTAAATAGTATTTTTGTCAAAACTCTAAGACTGCTAAAGTACTTATAATTTGAAGTTTTATAAAGCTCAATAACCAGAAGTTATTTACAAAAAGCGTAAGATTTTAACATGCGAAAACTAAAAAATAGCGAACTCGACCGATTGAACGTCGACGAATTTAAACAAGCCCCAAAAACACCGCTTATCATTATCCTTGATAATATTAGGAGTTTGAATAATATTGGCTCTGTATTTCGTACGAGCGATGCTTTTTTAGTTGAAAAGATTTACCTCTGCGGAATTACGGCTACACCTCCACATAACGACATTAGAAAAACCGCTTTGGGAAGTACCGAAACTGTAGAATGGGAGTATATTGAAAACACACTAGATATTGTTGATAAACTAAAATCTGAAAATATCAAGGTGGTTTCAATTGAACAAGCTGAAGAGGCGACTATGCTTAACGATTTCCAACCTGAAATAGATCAAACTTACGCACTTGTTTTTGGTAATGAAGTAAAAGGAGTCACTCAAGAGGTTGTAGATGCTAGTGATTTGGTAATTGAAATCCCGCAGTTTGGCACAAAGCATTCTTTAAATATCTCCGTTAGTTGCGGTGTTGTGGTTTGGGATGTGTTTAGTAAACTCTTAAACCCCTAAAATAATTGACTAAAAAATCTAAAAAACCTTGGCCAACAAAAGCTGTCATGAATCAGATTTATGAACAACATCTTTGGGGCGGAAAGCATATTGATTTTTATTCGGGAGAAGGTTCTCATGACCCAGAAATCGTAGAACCATACTTAGAAGCCATAGTTTCCTTTCTAAAATCTCACAACAATGCGTTAACGGTTTGTGATTTAGGGTGTGGCGATTTCAATATAGGAAAACAACTAACCCAATTCACAAATAGATATATCGCTATTGATATTGTTGAAGACCTCATAAAAAGAAACAAAACTAAGTTTAAAGAAGATTATCTTGAATTTCATTGTTTAGATGCTGCGAAAGATCAACTACCACTTACAGATTGCATTATAATACGACAAGTACTTCAACATTTATCAAATGCAGAAATTCAAACCATAACTAAAAAATTAAGGCACTATAAATACATTGTTTTAACTGAACACATTCCAACAGGAAGATTCACACCAAATAAAGATATTATTTCGGGACAAGGGATTCGATTAAAACATAACAGCGGTGTTGACTTATTAAAAGCTCCTTTTAACTTAAAAGTTGTAAGGCAGTCTGTTTTGAATACAATTGTTTTGAACGAAAACAGAAGTCAAATCGTAACAAGACTATTCATTACAAATCTCACCCAACAACCATAAATAATCATCACGACTATTTACAAAGTCTTTATCCGAAATATCAATGATTTTTACATTGAGTTCTGTTTGCTTTTTTAAGAAGTCTAAATACCCAGAATTGATCTTTTCTAAATATTCATCATCAATATTTTGTTCGTAATCACGACCACGCTTTTTAATATTGTCTTGTAATCGTTCTGTATTTTGGTACAAATAGACGTATAACTCCGGTTTTGCAATGTCTTTATACATCAAGTAAAAGAGCTTTCGATAAAGTTTAAACTCATCTTCTGGTAAGGTGATTTTAGAAAAAATAAGTGACTTATAAATGTCATAGTCACTCACTATAAAATCCTTAAACAAGTCTAATTGAGATAAATCGTCACTTATTTGTTGGTAACGATCGGCTAGAAATGACATTTCTAGTGTAAACGCATAACGCTGTGGCTCTTCGTAAAATTTAGGCAAGAACGGGTTATCAGCAAAACGTTCTAAAATTAACTTCGCATTAAAATCATTGGAGATCTGATGAGCTAAACTTGTTTTTCCAGCACCAATATTTCCTTCAATCGCGATGTAGTTATAACTTGAAAAATTAAATTGCTTCGATGGGTTCTTCAGCCAAATCTTGATGTCTTCAATTTCTGTTTCATCTTCACATTCCAACAATAGTTCTTCAGTAGTTTTTTTCAAAAGCGGATGTTCAAATTTTGATGCAATATCCTTTAATGGTTGCAATACAAACTGTCTGTTCTGCAGTTCTGGGTGCGGAACTATCAATTCGTTATTATTGATTATCTCAGCATTGAAAAACAAAATATCCAAATCTATGGTCCTTGATTCATAAGTAGTTGACTGCCTATTGTCACGTCCTAGCTTTTTTTCTATAAGCTGCAATTTTTCCAAAATCGCTTCCGAAGAAAAAGACGTTTGAATAGCAATACACGTATTTAAAAAATCGTCTCCTTCAAAGCCAAACGCAGGTGTATTGTACACTTTTGCAATGCTATTAACCTTACCAATCTCAGTAAAAATTAAATTCACGGCATCCTGCAGATATTTTAATCTGTCGCCTTTATTACTCCCAAGAGCGATGTAAACGTGGTTAGTAGAATTCATATTGAATTGTCAAAATAATGAAAAGAAAATCACTTTGACGTATATTTACAGTAAGTTTTTATTCACAATTTATGACCTTAAAAGACAAACTTGCCGCACAACGTATTTATTTATTTTTGGCTGCGCTTTTTATCACTTCGCTAGTGGTTTCCAACCTCATTTTTCAAAAGTTTTTTTATTGGTATCCTGTTGATGTTGAGATTTTTGGATCTAAGCTTTTTGAAATTTCAGTTGGGATACTCCCCTATCCGATCACATTTTTAATTACCGATTTAATTAGCGAGATCTTTGGAAAGAAGCGTGCCAATCAAGTCGTAGTAGCTGGTATTTTTGCTTCAGCATTTTCATTACTTATTGTTTATGTTTCTAATATGGTTCCAGCAACACCTTGGTCTCCTGTTGGAAACAAAATGTTCTCTACTGTTTTTGGGAGTACTGCTATTGCTGTATTTGCTAGTATGATGGCATATTTATTAGCACAATTTGTCGATATTCAAATCTATCATTTTTGGAAACGACTCACTAAAGGAAAGCATTTATGGTTGCGTAATAACTTTTCTACATGGCTCTCTCAATTTGTAGATACGCTAACCATATTATTATTACTGTGTTCTTTTGATATTATTGCTTGGGAACGATTTAGTGGTTTATTGGTTGCTGGATTTCTTTTTAAAGTCTTAGTTGCCTTATTCGACACGCCATTTTTATATCTTGGTGTTTATCTATTTAGAAGACGTTTCAACTTAAAAATAAATGAAGAAATCGATCTTATTTAAAGGCAGATTGGGTTAAAATTTTATTAAACTTTTGCATTAACAAGACTTAAACTATATTCTGTACGTATATAGGTTACAAAACAATCACATGAAGAAAGCTCTAAAGATTACAGGAATTACTTTACTCATTATATTTTTCTTATTAATTGCCATACCGTTTGCGTTTCAAGGGCAAATAAAAGACATGGTAAAAACCTTTATTAATGACAACCTTAATGCGAAAGTTGAATTTAGTGATGTTAGCTTAAGTTTTATTCGCAGCTTTCCACAAGCTCATGTTACTGTTGACGATTTAGTAATCACCAATTACAAACCTTTTGAAGGGGAAACCTTTGCTACAGCAAAAAACATCGCCTTTACAATGTCTGTAAAAGAATTATTTAAAAGCGCGAGCGAAGACCCAATTGTAGTAAACTCTATAGCTATAGATGAAGCCTTATTGACCTTAAAAACAGATCCTTTGGGAAATAATAATTATGATATTACCAAAGAAAAAGAAAACGCACAAGCAACGGTAGATTCGTCTAGCGGATTTGCTTTTGATATCGAAGACTACCAAATCAATAATAGTGCATTTACCTTTTTAGACGAAAAATCTAATACACAAATTTATATTTCAGAATTAAACCATTCGGGTAAGGGCACATTTTCGGAAGAAAAATCGCAATTAGATACACAAACGTCTGCCACAGTTAGTATGAGTATTGATAGCACGCAATATTTAAATCAAAACATCGTAAAATTAGATGCTCTTATTGGAATGAATTTGAAAGAGCAGACCTATACCTTTATGGAGAACCAAGGCTATATCAATCAATTGCCATTAGTGTTTAGCGGTTACTTTCAACAATTGGAAGATGGTCAGGATATTGATATCACATTTGAAAATCCAGAATCATCTTTTAAAAATTTTCTTGCTGTAATTCCCGAAGCCTATTCAAAGAATATTGATAATGTCGAAACTTCAGGTGATTTTAAAGTGAATGGTATTATCAAGGGAAAAGTAACAGAAACCACCATCCCAACATTAGATATTAATATTTCATCTAATAATGCTTCATTTAAATATCCTGATTTACCTAAACGAGTTAATAATATTACCATAAATACAGCAATAAAGAATACTACAGGAAATTCTGATGACACCTATGTAGATATCAAAACACTGAATTTTAAAATTGATAACGACAGCTTTAAGTCTAGCGCACAACTACGAAATCTTACAGAAAACATATTAGTTAATGCTAATATTGATGGTACGTTAAACCTCGCTAATTTAACCAAAGCCTACCCTATCGAATTAGACAAACAACTCAGTGGAGTATTAAAAGGAAAACTCAATACATCTTTTGATATGAATGCTATAGAAACTAATGCTTATCAACGCATTAAAACTACAGGAAATGCTAGCATTAGTGATTTCATTTTTTCTTCGGAAGATATAGTCAACCCAATACAAATTAACAAAGCAGACATGACCTTTAATCCAGGAAATGTTTCATTAAATAGTTTTGATGCGAAAACAGGCACCAGTGATTTTAGAGCCACTGGTACCATTAAAAATTTGCTAGGATTTTTGTTAAGCGATAAAGAATTGCAAGGAAACTTCAATGTCAACTCCAATAATTTTGTGGTTAGTGATTTTATGATTGAAGATGAGTCTGCTACTGAAAACTCTAATAAAACAACATCAGATAGTGAATCGTTGAAAATTCCAGATTTTTTAGATTGTACAATAAATGCTAATGCAAAAACAGTGGTCTATGACAATCTCACATTAAAGGATGTAACTGGCACATTATTAATTAAAGATCAAGAAGCTAAGTTAAATAATTTAACCTCAAATTTATTCAATGGTGTTTTAGCATTAACTGGTCGCGTTTCAACAAAAACCGACATACCAGTTTTTGACCTTAATTTAGGTGCCGAAGATTTTGATATTTCCCAATCGTTCAAAGGTCTAGAACTATTACAAAACCTAGCTCCTATCGCTAAAGTATTACAAGGAAAACTCAATACCGTAATCAAACTACAAGGTACACTTAATAATGAATTTACGCCAAATCTAAATACCATTTCAGGAGATGCTTTTGCTGAAGTTTTCACCACAAATATCACTCAAAATGAAGTAATACTAGGCAAACTCAGTAATGCTTTAAAATTTATTGATTTTAATAAACTCGATTTAAAAGCCCTGAAAACGAAGCTTGACTTTTCTGACGGTTTAGTGAGCGTAAAACCATTCAACCTAAACTATGAGGATATAGATATTGTTGTATCTGGCACACACAGCTTTGATAAAAGCTTAAACTACAATGTGGTTTTTGATGTGCCTGCCAAGTACTTAGGAAGTGATGTTAATCAGTTGCTTGGTAAAATTAATGATGCCGAAGTGAATAAACTCACAATTCCTGTAACAGCAAATATAACTGGTAGCTATACTAGTCCGCAAGTACAAACAGATTTAAGTAGTGGTGTATCAAATTTGACAAAGAAATTAGTCGAAATTCAAAAAGAAAAACTTTTAAATCAAGGCAAAGATAAAATTAATGATCTTTTAGGTGGACTCATAGGTTCAAAAAAGGAAACTATCAAAGATTCAACCATCGTAAAAACCGACACTACTAAAAAAGCAGATCCATTAAAAGAAGGTGTTAAAGATTTACTTGGTGGTCTATTAAAAAAGAGAAAGAAAAAGAAGGATTCGACTAAAAACTAACATCTTTCAGGAAAAAAGCGTATAAAAAAAACTAAAAATCAACAAAATTTAAGTCTTTTTTGTAAAGAAGTGCATAATTATTTGCTTTTGTCAATTTAAAAGTTATGTTGTACTCTTGCAAACTTTTTAAAATACACATTTATACATGAGGCAATTAAAAATCACTAAACAAGTTACCAACCGTGAATCTAAATCCTTAGACAAATACCTACAAGATATAAGTAAGCTACCTATGATTACTGCTGAAGAAGAAGTTGAGCTTGCTCAGCGAATCCGAGAAGGTGATCAATTGGCTTTAGACAAACTCACGACAGCTAACTTACGTTTCGTAGTTTCTGTTGCAAAACAATATCAAAACCAAGGGCTTACGCTCCCAGATTTAATTAATGAAGGTAATGCCGGTTTAGTTAAAGCTGCTAAGCGTTTTGATGAAACTAGAGGCTTTAAATTTATTTCTTATGCAGTTTGGTGGATTCGACAAGCAATTTTACAAGCTTTAGCAGAACAATCTCGAATAGTTAGATTACCTTTGAACAAAATTGGTTCAATAAATAAAATCAATAAGACCTATTCTTTCTTGGAACAAACACATGAAAGACCTCCTAGTGCTGAGGAAATAGCACATGAATTAGATATGACTGTTACTGAAGTGAAGCAGTCTTTGAAAAACTCTGGAAGGCATTTATCAATGGATGCACCTCTAAAAGAAGGTGAAACATCAAGTTTATATGATGTTGTTAAATCTGGTGAGTCGCCAAATCCAGATAGAGATTTGATGAAAGAATCTCTTAATGTTGAAATAAATAGAGCATTAGACACGCTATCACAAAAAGAAAGTGATGTTATTCGCTTAAATTTTGGTTTAAGTAATGAACCACCAATGACATTAGATGAAATTGGAGCAACATTTGATTTAACAAGAGAACGTGTAAGACAAATTAGAGAAAAAGGAATTAAACGATTACGCCAAGATTCTAAAAGTAAAATATTAAAAACGTATTTAGGATAGTCCTAAAAGATAACCACAAGTATTACAATGATTAAAATTTTAGTAAAAGAAGGAGAAAGCATAGAACGTGCTTTAAAGCGTTACAAAAGGAAACACCGTAACGTAAAAACGATGCAAAACATTCGTGAAAATCAATTTTTCACTAAGCCATCAGTAAAAAGAAGACGTGAAATTCAAAAAGCTAGCTATATTCAAGATTTAAGAAATCAAGAAGATATTTAGTAGCAACTTCACTTTAAACATAAAAAAAGCCTTTCCAAATTGGAAAGGCTTTTTTTATGTTGGTATTATTTTGAATTTAATCAAATGCCGCATGAGCACTTGCACTCGTCTTATTAACATTTATAATCGCATTACTAGAATTAACTAGCATAGCTACAATCTCCAAGTTTCCTGGATTACCAATTGTTCCTGTAGGAACTGTATAATCAAACTTAGTTCTATATGTATTGTTTGCTACAGCTTCACCTGCTGGAATAACATCTCCTAATACATTTGTAAATGAGTGACGTAATACATGATCATGTACAAAATTAGGAATCGGGTTTTGACCACCATAATACTCTGGATAATAATTGGCCTGACTTAAAACTAAACCATTTTCCAATAAAAAGACAACTAGTTTTGATCCGTTAAGATTTTCACTAAATCCAACACTTACCATAAATGAAAGATTGTTTCCTTTAATTGTAGAGTTTATAGCTAAACCACTTCCTACAGTACCTTCAGCCTTGCTTGTTACTTGATTAACATTATTTGTTTCAGGGAAATTCCACTCTTCTTGTCTATTTACATACGCTGTAGGCAAACCTGTTATTCCTAAATAGTTAGACATTTCAACACCATATTGATTTTGATATGGGTCGCCATTAAACAAATGTGTTGCAACTACAACCACATCATCACTTGCATCTTGAACCATTTCAATAGCTACTGCTACTCTTGTACAATATCCACACCAATCACCTGTATAGTCCTCTATTAAAGCTCTTCTATTATAACTCGCAGGAGTTACAGCATTATCTGCAACGCTTACAGCTAGAGTTTCTGTAGTAAACGTCTCATAAGTTGCATAAGCATTATAATCTCCCGTTGTATCTGGTATATAAACACCTCCTGTTACAGATTGTTGATCGTTAATATAAATAGTAGCCACATCAGTTACATTTACTTCATTTCCTTGAGTATCTGTTGCCATAACTGTGTATTCA
Source organism: Psychroserpens luteolus (assembly GCF_021032705.1). Classification (GTDB taxonomy): domain Bacteria; phylum Bacteroidota; class Bacteroidia; order Flavobacteriales; family Flavobacteriaceae; genus Psychroserpens; species Psychroserpens luteolus. The sequence continues at coordinate 38,355 of NZ_JAHVXI010000001.1, forward strand.
ATTCTGTCTCCTAAATTGAGTGCTGTATTATTTACTGTCATAGCTATTGATTCTACAACTGCTAAAAACTGAACTGTTATTGCCGAGCTTGTTAAATCTTCGTACTTAGCTGTAACAGCATACGATCCTGTTTCAGTAGCACTGTAAGTATTACCAGTTATTGGACTGCCATTAACATAAACAGTAGATTCTGATGTCACGTCATCACCTTCGTTAGTAGATACAGTAAACGTTACCGATTGACCGTAATCAACAAAAAATGAACTTGCATTAACAGTTATAGAATTGGGACCTCCATTTCCATTACCATTACCATCTCCATTTCCGTCACTAGATGAACTACACGAGAATAATGCAGTCACCGCCACGAAAAGGAAAATTTTAGTGAAATTTTTGATTTTCATAATAATTTGTGGTTAAATGTTAAAATTTTAAGATTTGCGAATATAAAAATATATTTCATCATTTTTTATGAAATTGGCACATAGTTTGTAAAAAAATAGATATTAATGATGGTATTTTTTAAAAAAAATTAACTTTGCCCAAATTAAATCTAAATATCTTAAGATGAGAACCCTAATTACCTTATTGCTTACTTTAACAATTTCTACAACTACACTTGCTCAAGATGTATTACCAAAAATGCAAATCGAAACCCTCAAGGGAGCCAATATAAATCTTGAAGACATTTCTAGTAATGATCAACTCGTTGTTGTGTCTTTATGGGCGACATGGTGTGTGCCTTGTAAAAATGAATTAGATGCCATCAATGACGTTTATGATGATTGGGTAGAAGAAACCAATGTGAAATTATACGCTGTTTCTGTAGATGATTCCAGAACTGTGAAACGCGTTAAGCCTTTGGTGAGTGGAAAAGGCTGGGAGTTTGATATCCTTTTGGATACAAATAGTGACTTGAAAAGAAAATTAAATGCCCCAACAATCCCTTTAACATTATTGGTTAAAAACAATAAAATTCTCTATAGACATTCAGGATATACACCTGGAAGTGAAGATGAACTTTACGAAAAAATAAAAGAGTTTTCTAAATAAATCACTAATCAACACCCTCAACTAAATGAATCGCTACAAACTAATAGCAGCTCTGCTATGCACTCCTCTTATTGTATTTTCACAAGAAGACGATAAAAAAGATTATGGAAAATTAAGCGGAGGAATAGAATCTAATTCCCAATATTATGTCGACGACTCAAAAACAGGAGACTTTGAGGAAGACGACCCGTTTAGATCTAATAACTACTTAAGATTAAATTACGACTACAAAAACTGGTTTGCTCATATTCAAGTTGAATCTTATGAACCTAATGCGATATTAAACTTTTATCCAAAATATAAAGGCACCGATGTTGGAACCTTTGCAGTAGGTTATAAATCCTCAAAATTTGAAGCAACTCTCGGGCATTTTTATGAGCAATTTGGGAGCGGACTTATACTGCGCTCATGGGAAGACAGACAGTTAGGAATAAATAACTCTATAAGAGGTGCTAACGTAAAATATAGACCAACTAATGCTTTAGAATTTTCAGCGCTATATGGTAGACAGCGTGATGGCTTTGAAGTCTCCGATGGTTCTATTTATGGATTTAATGCCGAAATTGGTTTATCATCATTATTTAAACTTGAAACAACAGGTTTAGATCTAGGATTGAGTTATGTAGGCAGAGATGAAGATTTAGATATCTCTAATCCTAATTTTGAATCATTGACAAATGCTTTTTCTGCACGAATAGATTTTACTGAAGGAAACCTCTATTCATCTATTGAATATGTTAAAAAAGGAGAGGATGTTTATTCTGAATTAGGTAATATTATTGAAGACAGATATTTTGACGGTAGCGCGTGGCTATTTAACTTTGGATATGCTAAATCTGGTTTAGGTATTGATGCTACCTTCAGACGTATGGAAAACATGGCCTTTTTCTCTGAAAGAGATGAATCTGCAAACGTATTTAATCAAAACTATCTCAACTTCATTCCAGCATTAACAAAGCAACATGATTATGGGTTAACTAATATTTTTGTTTATCAATCTCAACCTCGATTAACCTTTAACCCTATATTTAAATCTGGTGAAATTGGAGGTCAAGTTGATATCTTCTACAACATAAAAAAGGGAACAACCCTTGGTGGCAAATACGGAACAAAACTAGCATTTAACTACGCTACATGGTCTGGCTTAAAAGGCAATTTCAATATAAACGACAGAACTTATGAAGACACTGAATTCTTTGGTTTTGGTGAAAAGTACTTTGAAGAATTTAGTTTAGATATAAAGAAAAAATGGTCTCCAAAATGGTCTTCAATAGTATCGATAGTCAACACGTTCTACAATGCGCGTTTTGTAGAAGATAGAATTGGTGAAGTAAATGCCACAGCATTAGTAGGTGAAGTCACTCGAAAATTAGGTAACGGGAAATCAGTTCGAGCAGAAGTATCACATTTATTTTCAGATGATGAAACAAGTGAAAGAGCTAAAAACTGGGCTGGCGGAACATTAGAATATAACTTTAGCAGTAGACTGAGTGTTTTTGCAACCGATATTTGGAACTATGGCAATCCAGATGAAGATCGCCAAATACATTATTATACATTTGGAGGAAGCTTCACTAAAGGTGCTACGCGAGTTATGGCTAGCTATGGAAGACAACGTGGCGGCTTAGTATGTGTTGGAGGTATTTGTCGATTTGTACCAGAAAACACAGGGTTTTCATTAAGTTTATCAACTTCTTTTTAAGACTAAGTCATTTATATAAATAAAAAAGCGCCATTTGGTTAATGGCGCTTTTTTTATCCGCGATATTTAAGTGGTAAATGCACCACTTTTTTCGTCTCAAAAAACGCTTCTTTAAAATAGTCGCTTAAGTTATATATAGTTGCTGTCTTATAGGGTTCCAACTCTTCTGAGAGGTCACCACCTTTCAAATACAAGATTCCATTTTTCAAATCATGACGTTGTTCTTTTGCTATCTTCCCTTTAACCCATTTCACGAAAGCTGGCATCGCTGTTACTGCTCTGCTTACAATAAAATCAAACTGTTCATCAATAGCTTCCACTCTACTGTGAGTTGTTCTTATGTTTGTAAGACCTATACACTGTGCAACGTCATCTACTACTTTTAATTTTTTAGCTATGCTATCCACTAAATGAAATTGAGATTCTGGATGTAAAATAGCTAAAGGTATACCCGGAAAACCACCTCCCGTTCCAACATCTAAAATAGCCGAACCAGGAAGAAAGCGTAATACTTTTGCAATTGCAAGAGAATGTAATACATGTCGTAAATACAACTCATCAATATCTTTTCGAGAAACAACGTTAATTTTTAAATTCCACTCTTTATAGAGGTCTTCTAATTGTTGAAATTGAAGGATTTGATGGCCACTCAAATCTGGGAAATACTCTTGTATAAGCTTCATTAATTTAAAATTTACACAAAAGTATACATTTTTATGTGGATATTTTTAGCATTTATTTGGTAAAATGGGAGCATTTATTACATATCTTTGCTCCTTAAATATTAAAACGTACTTTTTTACGTTACAATTGAAAAATGGCAATTCAATGACAAAGCAAGCACTTTCTTTCTCAAGAACAGACTCAGCAAAATTCTTTAGAACACTCAATAAACGTGTGAATAATTATTTTAAAGAGAATAATATAAAACGTACTGGAAATTGGAAGATTTGGTTAAAGACAGTAGTAATGTTTACCATGTTCCTTTTACCTTATTTCTTAATATTAACTCTTGACATTCCTGGATGGCTACAATTATTACTTACGGTAGTAATGGGCGTTGGTATGGCAGGTGTTGGCATGAATGTGATGCATGATGGTAATCATGGTTCCTATTCAAATAAGGAATGGGTTAATCGATTAATGGGAAGTAGTATTTATATTCTTGCTGGAAATGTGTATAACTGGAAAGTTCAGCATAATGTTTTACATCATACATATACCAATATCCATGGCCATGATGAAGACCTTGAAGCTGGACGCATCTTACGTTTCTCGAAGCACGCAAAATGGCATAAACATCATAAATTTCAGCATTATTATTCTGTTTTACTTTATGGTTTATTAACTATTAATTGGGCTATTACTACAGATTTTCAACAAATGTATCGTTACATGAAGCGTAAATTATCTTACGGTAAATTACCAAATCCCGTAGTAAATTGGAGTAAGCTAGTCATTTCAAAACTCATCTATGTGTCTATTTGGATAGTAGTTCCAATGCTTGTTTTAGATATTGCTTGGTGGAAAATCTTACTTGGTTTCTTTATTATGCATTATGTGGCAGGTCTTATTCTAAGTGTCGTATTTCAATTAGCACACGTTATGGACGAAGCTGAAATGTTATTACCTGAAGAAGATGGGACTATGAAAAATACTTGGGCCATCCACCAATTGAAAACTACTGTGAATTTTGGTGCAAAAAGCAAGATTATCAACTGGTATACTGGTGGACTCAATCATCAAGTTGAACATCATATTTTTCCGCATATAAGTCATATTCACTACGGAAAGATTTCTAAAATAGTTAGAGAAACGGCTAAAGAATTTAATTTACCATATAAAGAATACGAAACCACCAGAAAAGCAATTGTTGCCCATTTCAGATTCTTAAAACAAATGGGAATGAAGCCAGCAATGAGCTAAAACGACATATTTTAAATGACACAACTTTCAGATAGAGTTCTCAATATGGCAACATCTGCCACACTTGCTATGGCAGCTAAAGCGAGAGAACTAAAAGCAGAAGGAAAAGATATTATTGGTTTGAGTCTGGGTGAGCCAGATTTTAATACACCAGATTTTATAAAGGAAGCAGCAATTCAAGCTGTGAACGATAATTACAACTCTTACACGCCTGTTGATGGCTACGCAGAATTAAAAGACGCTATTATCACTAAATTTAAAAGAGATAATAACCTCAATTACAAGCCCTCACAAATTGTTGTATCTACTGGAGCAAAACAGGCATTGGCTAACATTGCGGCCGTTTTACTCAACAAAGGTGACGAAGTGATCTTACCTTGCCCATACTGGGTAAGTTATAGTGACATTGTAAAACTCAATGAAGGTATTCCTGTAGAAGTTAAAACATCAATAGACAACGATTTTAAGCTAACACCTCAGCAATTAGAAGCTGCAATCACGCCAAAAACGAAAATGATTTGGTACAGTTCTCCATGTAATCCTAGTGGCTCTGTATATAGTAAAGCTGAACTTAGAGCTATAGCTGATGTGTTGCAAAAACACCCTAATATTATTGTAGTTTCTGATGAAATCTATGAACATATTAATTTTATTGGTGGACATGAAAGTATGGCTCAATTTGACGATATGTTTGATAGAACCGTCACTGTAAATGGTGTCTCTAAAGCTTTTGCAATGACAGGATGGCGAATTGGATATATTGGTGCTCCAAAAAGCATAGCCAGAGCCTGTAACAAAATGCAAGGCCAAGTGACCAGTGGCGCTAATTGCATCGCACAACGTGCCGTTATCACTGCGCTTAACGAATCGCCTGATCGCGTTCAATACATGATCGACGAATTTAAGGTAAGACGTGAACTTATTTTGAGCTTACTAAATGATCTAGAAGGTTTTAAAACCAATGTTCCTGAAGGTGCTTTTTATGTATTTCCAGATATATCGCACTTCTTTGGATCAACATTAAAAGGAAAACGTATAGAAAACGCTACAGATTTTTCTTTATTTCTATTAGAACATGCAAATGTAGCTACAGTTACTGGGATTGCCTTTGGAAACCCAGATTGCATCCGAATTTCTTATGCGGCATCTCAAGAGCAAATTATTGAAGCAATACGACGAATTAAAGAAGCGGTTAGCTAGATAATATTGAAATAAAACGTTGCATAAATTAAAACACTAAAAAGGATTATAAATAGGATAACGGAAATTAATCGCTTTCTTTTATAATCCTTTTGCGCTTTTTGTTTTATTTGTTCCAATAGCTCAGGACTGGCTTTTGGGAAATTGAATTCATGTCTTTTATTTTTTTCATAACCACCAAGCGTCTTTTTGAACCTTGATGTTTTATCAAGTTTAATACTTTTATTGCTCTTTAATGAGCTTATCATAGATTCTCCAAGTGGCATATCATCCTATTTAAAATTCCTAATATAGAACTTAAAAGTATAATAGATATAGAAGTATAATTAAAGTTACAAAACCCACTGTTGTTTTCTTTATTAAGATACGTCTATTTTGTTTTCTAGTCTTAATTCTAATACGTCTTAATACATGAGGTGGTACCTCAGGTAAAACATAAACTTTATAAGTACTCACTGTTTCGTAACCTCCGACAAAATCTTTAAGAGGTTTTCTTCTTTTTTTCCTTAATAGATTTCTGTTGTTTCTTAAAACAGCATTCATGGTTCCAATTGAGCTCATAATATCTTTTTTATTTCTGAAATACGTTCAGAAGTTCAACCGTTAAAATTGAAGTATAGTATACCTTTAGATATGAATCGACATATCAAAATTGTATAATTAATAATATAAAAGATAGTTTTGAGAGAGAACTCAATCGTACCAGTTAAAAAGGTCTATTGACAGTAGCTTATAAGATAAAAGCTAATACTGTTACAAAAACAGACAGTTTTAAAAGGGTATCGATACTTGAAGTAAATTGATATTGTCTGCTTTTTACACGTTGCTTAATACCAAAGATAGAAGTTGATTTTGAGTTGCTTAAATTACATTTTACAACCGACTTATAATTTGAATTTAATAAACCTTCAGGTCTAACAAATTCTGTCTTTAATCTACGCTTGGGCGAAGGCTCTAATTTTTCTGATGTTAATACTAATTCCATGATGATTAATTTAATTGATTATACCAATAAGACGCAGATCTTTCATATTTGTTACAAACATATTCGTACGTAACCCCTTTAAAACCAATGTAAAATTCCCGAAATACCTATAAATATTAATATTTCCGAATAAAAAATATTTTTGAAAATTTTTGTAAAATTTATCTATTTCGCCAGAAAAAAGGAGTCAATAATATTAAAACAGTGAACAGTTCAAGACGTCCAATAAGCATTAAAAATGCCGACCACCATTTACCCAAATTTGGCAACTCAGAATAGTTATTTACTGGTCCAAAATCACCTAATGCAGGTCCGACATTTCCCAAACTAGATGCTGAGAGTCCGATGGCCGATTCAAAATCGATTTGAAACATGGAAAACACCAAAGCGCCAATAATAAAAGAGAGCATATAAAGAATAAAAAAGCCCAGAATATTAAATACAATATCACCAGATACGGACTTTTTATTATAGCGAACTGGTAAGATTGCATTAGGATGAAGGGCACGTTTAAATTCTAAAAATCCATTTTTAATCATGAGCATATGACGAACCACTTTCACACCACCAGACGTACTACCAGCTGATCCACCCAAAAACATCAACCCGAAAAAGAAAACCACAAGAAATGGTGTCCACAATGTATAATCTGCAGTGATAAACCCTGTTGTAGTAACAATAGCTAAAACTTGAAATAGTCCATGTCTAATCGAAGCTTCGGCCTTACCTAAAACCATTGGGTGTTCTATTGAGGATATAGAAAAATCGGCTCTAAAATAAATAATAAACGCAGCTATGATTGTAAACAAAGCAATAAATTTAAAGTAAAGCTTAAACTCTTCATCACGTATTACTTTTTGAACACGCCCTTTAAATGCAAAATAACTTAAGATAAAATTTGTTCCTGCCAAAAACATAAATGCCATGATAATATATTGAATGATTGGCTGACCATTCCAATGAGCTATACTAGAATTCTTTGTCGAAAACCCACCTGTAGATAAGGTAGACAATGAGTGGTTTATGGCATCAAAAAATGACATTCCAGCGACTTGAAGTAAAATTGTTTCTGCGGCTGTATACCCAAAATAAATGAGCCATAATCGCTTGGCCGTGTCTGTAATTCGTGGATGCAGTTTATCTGCATTTGGCCCAGGAGCTTCAGCAGCAAATAACTGCATTCCTCCAATGCCTAATAAAGGTAGGATAGCGATTGCAAGAACAATAATTCCCATACCACCTATCCAATGCGTCATACTCCTCCAGAACAACACACCTTTTGGAATGGACTCAATATCATTTAAAATACTAGCTCCAGTAGTTGTATAACCAGACATAGTCTCAAAGAATGCATTGGTAAAACTCGGTATAGAACCTGTAATTAAATAGGGCAAGGTTCCTGTTAATGCCATAACAATCCACCCAAAGGCAACAACGATATAACCGTCTCTTTTATTGAGCTCTTTTTTATGATTTTTGGTGAGATACATAGAGATTCCTCCAAGTATCAACACTATAATTCCTGCAGCAAACAGGTCAAGAGTAACTCCATCTTTATAAATTAAACTGATGAGTGTTGACAACAGCATAAAGCCACCATTGAAGAGACATAGTAATCCGAAAAAATGAAAGATGATTTTATAGTTGAGTTTCATGGACTTATACTATGAATAGATATTAAAAAAAGAATCTTTCGACCTTAGTTATGGATCTAGGTAAGCAACATACAACAACCTTATCTCCTACTTCAATTTGAAAATCTCCTAAAGGAATAATCCCAATATCATTTCTAATGACACCTCCTATAATTGCCGAACGAGGAAAATCTAATTCCTTAATAACTTTTTGAGTGATCTTAGATTTTGAAGTCACTTCAAACTCTAATAGCTCGGCATTCATATTACTCAATTTAGTCATTGCTAAAACTTCTCCTCGCCTAATATATCTAAAGATATTATTGGCTGCCAAAAGCTTTTTATTAATCAAGGTATCAATACCTATAGACTGAGATAATTGGTAATAATCCATGTTCTCTACTAAAGCGATCGTTTTTTTCACGCCTTTAGATTTGGCTACTAAGCAAGACATAATATTCGTTTCAGAGTTTCCTGTCACCGAAATAAATGCATCCATTTCTGTAATGTTCTCTTCTTCAAGGAGCTCAACATTTCTTCCATCGCCATTAATAACAAGTGCATTGGGTAAGTCATCGGCACATTCAAAAGCAACTTCTTTATCGCTTTCGATTAATTTTACCTTAAATTTACTTTCACAAAGATCTCTAGCCGTTTTGTACCCAATTTTACTACCACCTAATATCATGATGTTTTTAAGTTCTGTTTTTACTTTTCCTGAAAGTTCAAACAATTCTTCATCTCCTCCTTTAGAGGTCATAAAAACAACTTTATCGCCTTCTTTAAATTCTGTATCGCCTCGTGGTATGATGGTATATTGCGTTCCAAAACGCTGAATAGCAATAGGTACAAAATGCAATTCTGGAAAAACTTGTGCAGCTTCTCTAACGGTTTTACCTACAAAACTTGCAGTTCGTGACAAACGTAAACTCAACATCGTTAGTTTGCCATCTTCAAACTCGTAAGTATCATTAAAGCCATATTGATTAAGTAGTAGTTCTATTTCGGCAGCGGCTAACGTTTCTGGTGAGATCAACTCGTCTATTCCAAACTTTGTAAACCCAACTTCTGTTTGATCTAAAAATTCAGAATTAGAAATTCTAGCTATCGTTTGCTTTGCTCCTAACTCTTTAGCAAGAACACATGCTGTAATATTGGTTGTTTCAGAAGAGGTTACAGCAATAAATAGCTCAGACGTATTAATTCTAGCTTCATTTAAAATCGCAATAGACGTCACATCACCTTTAATCACTCTAATATCTAGGTGATCATTAGCATATGCCAAACTATTTTTATTTGTATCTATTAAAGTAATCTCCTGAGACTCATACGACAATAGCTTAGCCAAATGAAATCCAACTTCTCCTGCACCTGCAATAATTATTTTCATTGATATGTTTATTCAAAAAAACATACAAATATACTACATTATTATGTGATTGAGAGACTCTTAAAAGTAAGCATCAAATTATTTAAAGCTATTAGTTTTAAGTATATTTGCAAAAAAAAAGAATGTCCTCAAAAGTTACTCCATATAAGGATAGTGATTTGAATAAAAAGCAACAAGTCACTCAAATGTTTGATAATATCTCAAAAGAATACGATGGTTTAAATCGTGTGATTTCTTTTGGTATTGATATTAAATGGCGTAATAAAGTCGTAGATATTGTATCTCAAGGACACCCTGAACGCGTTTTAGATATTGCTACTGGTACTGGAGACCTAGCTATAAATCTTGTAAAAACTAATGCAAAAGAGATCATAGGTTTAGATATTAGCGATGGGATGTTAGAGGTAGGACGACAAAAAATAAAAAGTAAAGATTTAGACAACCTTATTACAATGGTAATTGGCGATTCTGAAAATTTACCTTTTGAAGATAATAGCTTTGATGCAATAACCGTAGCTTTTGGTGTTCGAAATTTTGAAACTTTAGAAAAAGGACTTGCTGAAATTTTAAGAGTATTAAAACCAAACGGAACATTTGTGATATTAGAAACATCAGTTCCAACAAAAACACCGTTTAAACAAGGCTATAAATTCTACACTAAATACATTTTGCCAACCATAGGAAAGCTCTTCTCTAAAGACCGATCTGCTTACACTTATTTAAGCGAATCTGCATCTGTTTTTCCATATGGTGAGGTTTTAAACAATATTTTACGTAAAATTGGGTTTATTAACGTGCAAGACAAACCTCAAACTTTAGGTGTTGCAACAATTTATGTCGCATCCAAAGCCTAACTGCGGTTGACATGTCATTATCGTGATATTTATGAAGAAAATACTTATCCTTTTAACCCTACTTATTATGTCGCAGAGTGTTTCTGCACAGTTATTTAGTAGAGAAAAAATAAAAAATATTGAGAATTTTGATAAAAAAACACTGTCATGGGGATTTTATCTTGGGCTCAACAGTTACGATTATCAGTTTAATTACGAGAGAGATCTTAAAGAAATTCTAGTTGAAACTAATTTAGGGTTTAGTGTTGGTCTTGTATCTAACCTAAGACTTAATAATCATCTGGATATTAGATTTGAACCAGGATTGTTTATTACTACCAGAAATATACAATATGACCCGAGTTATTTTAATGGAATTGAATCAACAGATTCCGATTTATTACGTGAAGTGAAGTCAACTTATGTTCACTTCCCTTTATTATTAAAAGTCTCTACCAAACGTTTAAACAACTTTAAACCTTTTGTTATAGGCGGATTTTCTATGGCATTAAACCTATCGAGTAACGAAGAAAATCCTGATGACAATGCTGCTGGCCAATTTAGAACTAAGAAGAATGTTTTATTTTATGAGCTAGGTATTGGTATCGATTTCTATAATCAATGGTTTAAGTTTACACCTTCCATTCGTGGTGTATTTGCACTCAATGATGAATTAATTAGAGATGAGGATCCAGATAGCCCTTGGACAAGTAATGTTAGAACTATGAAAACTAGAGGAATCTTCTTAAACTTTACTTTTCAGTAGACATTCTTTTAAACTCACTTAATACAATTGCAGTAGCAGTTGCTACGTTTAAGCTTTCTGTAGCTTGCAAGTTTCCAAATCTAGGAACACTCAATCGCTTTGTTACTTGTTTTTCAATTGCTTCGGAAATACCATTAGCTTCGTTGCCCATAACGATAATGCCTGTATCCGATAATGTTTCATTGTAAATAGTATCTCCATCCATAAAGGTCCCAAAGACTTCTGTTTTCGTATTATTTATATAGTCGTTAAGGTCTGTATATTGAACATTCACACGGGTTAAGGAACCCATAGTGGCTTGTACCACTTTTGAATTGTAACAATCTACAGTAGCCTTACTGCATATCAGATCTTTAATTCCAAACCAATCGCAAAGCCTAATAATCGTTCCAAGATTTCCTGGATCTCTCACATCATCTAAAGCCAGAATTAATCCGTTTGAGGCTACTTTATTTTGTTTTGGAATCCTAAAAACGGCTACAGCTGTATTTGGTGTTTTCAAGCTGCTTATCTTTAGAAGATCTTTTTCAGAAATTAAAACTGTTTCTGCGTTAAAAATAGCTTCTGTTGAAAACAATTGGTATAACTCAAAATGAGAATTCAAAAACTCTTGAATACCTTTTATACCTTCAACCACAAATAATTGATGCTGGATTCTAAACTTTTTTTGGCCTAGGCTTGCAATTAATTTTATGTGATTCTTTGTTAGCATTAAAATGTATTTACTTTTGTGTTGTTTTAACTAAAATACAAAGTAATACTTTTTTGGTCTATTATTTGTTATGATTAGACCACAATAAAACTGTAAATTTGGATAGAACTTAAATGCAAACACTTTCTTTTTTGAGATTTGGCCTTTCCAAGATATTAATCTACGTATTGATATGCACGACCTTTTCGTGTAATATAATGAAGCGTGTAGAAAAGAATGAGCATTTATTAACGAACAATACCGTTTTGGTTAATGACAAAAAGAACACTACCGAGACCATCTCTAATTTGCTCTATCAAAAACCAAATGGCACCTTGTTGGGTATTCCATTACGTGTTCATATTTATAATTTGGCAAGACCCAATATAGACTCCATTTTAAATGCTAAGTATAGAAATCCAGATAACCCAAGAACTGGTTTAAAGAATTTGTTATCATTAAAGCAGTATGAGGCCTTTATTAAATCAAAAAAGAATTTCAACAATTGGCTTAAAAAGACAGGAGAAGCACCAGCAATATATGATGAAGCCAGAGCCGAAAAAACAGCTAATGCTTTAAGGAAATATTACTTTAGTAAAGGTTGGTTTAATGTTGAAACGTCTTTCGAGACCGAAAAAGACAGTAATCAACGTGCTAGAGTGACTTATAAAGTCAACACTGGAGACCCTTATGTTTTAGATTCTATCCACCAAAACATAAAAACACCAATAATAGATTCTTTGTATAATTCTAGATTAAAACAAGGGTCATTGATAAAAAAGGGTCAGCAATATGATGAGGCAAACTTTGCTGCCGAACGAGATCGATTAACTGAACAACTAAGAAATTCAGGTTTTTATCATTTTGGTCAAGACTATATTACCTTCGACATTGATACGATTAGTAACGATAAAAAAATAAAAACCGATCTAATAATTGCAGACCGAGCTGTTAGAAGTGAAGACTCAATTACACGTGTCCCATTCAAGGTCTATAAAATTAAAGAGGTTAATATCTTCACTGATTTTAAAAACGAAAATCGAGATTCGACCATTACAGATTCGGTACAATTTAAAGACTATAATTTATATAGTTTTGATAAATTAAACTACAGACCTAAAGCTATTACAGATGCCATTTTTATTAATAAAGGTGAAGTATTCAAAGATATTGACCGAACACGAACCTATAGGTATTTAAGTCAGTTGCAAGCTTTCAGGTATCCAAGAATTGACTATATCCCAAATGAGGCCGACACGACACTAGTTGCTAATGTTTATTTAGTGCCGAGGAAAAAGTTTGAAATGACCAACAGTTTTGAAATCTCTCAAAGTAATATTCAAACTGTAGGTTTTGCATTTAGTACAGGATTACTTATTAGAAATATTTTTAGAGGTGCCGAAACTTTAGAGATTTCAGCTTTAGGTTCAATAGGTTCATCTCGAGATGCCTCAGACACAAAAGATCAGTTTTTTGACATTAATGAACTTGGTGGTAATTTACGGTTAAATATTCCACGATTTTTTCTTCCGTTCAATACCGAAAAGATCATTCCAAAGTACATGTCGCCAAGTAGTAGAATAACTTTAAGTGCTACAAGTCAAACCAATATCGGATTAGACAAACAAGCATTTACCGGAACCGTAAACTACAACTGGTATCCTACGCGGAAAGTGACTAACAATCTTGATCTTTTCAATGTTCAGTTTGTAAAAAACCTTAATACTGGAAATTATTTTGGTGTATATACAACATCTTTTGACCGACTTAATTCTATTGCCCGAGGAATTGGTTATATAGCAGATGACGAAAGTTTAGAAAACCCATTAATACCTAACGATTTTTCTCCTGCAGATACGTTTATAGGTGATGTTTTAGACAATAACACATCACTTGTGCCTGGTGATAGTGATTTTATAGATGTTAATAATATTAATCAACGAAAAAACCGACTTACAGAAGATAACCTTATTTTCTCATCTAGCTTTAACTACGTAAAAAATCGTAGAGAAAATTTATTTGATAATGATTTTTCAATCGTACGTTTTCGACTAGAACTAGCAGGAAATTTATTATCTAATTTGTCAAAAGCATTTAATCTGCCAAGAAATGCAGATGGAAGATATGAATTATTTGGCGTTCCGTTTTCGCAATATGTTAAAACCGAAATTGATTATGTAAAGCATTGGGATCTAGGTCGAAAAAATGAGTTTGCAATTCGAACTTATTTTGGTATTGCTATACCTTACGGAAATTCAAATAGTATACCATTTGCAGAAAGTTTCTTTGCTGGTGGTCCAAATGATGTTCGTGCATGGACAGCCTATAACTTAGGTCCAGGAAGCTCATTTTCTACTAACGAGTTTAACGAAGCTAATATGAAAATCACGCTTAGTGCCGAACAGCGTTTTAACCTCTTAGGACGTTTTAATGGAGCCGTTTTTATTGATGCTGGAAACATATGGAACGTATTTGATAATGTCGAAGATGAGAAGGCTACCTTTGATGGATTTGACTCTTTAAAAGACATCGCCATAGGTTCTGGATTTGGTATTAGATATGATTTTGGTTTCTTCGTACTTAGAGGCGACATTGGTTTTAAAACTTATGATCCATCTAGAGAATTAGGCAATAGATGGTTTAAAAATTACAACTTTAGCAATGCCGTTTACAATATTGGTGTCAACTATCCTTTTTAGTCTCTTTTTTTATTCAGAAACGATAACGTTTGCGTAAGTTTTACTTACGTCAAAGTCTTAAAATCCTGAAATATTAGTCAAATTTTATGTATTTTTGACTTTTAATTTTCAACTAAAAAACTAACATGAGTCACAACATAAAAGCCGGAGTTGCAACTGGACGTGAAGTACAAGATATTTTCAATCTCGCAAAAGAAAAAGGATTTGCCTTACCAGCTGTAAACGTTATTGGATCTAATACAATAAATGGTGTTCTAGAAACCGCTAAAGCACTTAATGCGCCAGTAATCATTCAATTTTCTAATGGTGGAGCACAATTTAATGCAGGTAAAGGACTAAGCAACGAAGATCAAAAGGCAGCAATTGCTGGATCAGTAGCTGGTGCAAAACATGTGCATTTAATGGCAGAAGCTTATGGCGTTCCTGTCATTTTACATACAGATCATTGTGCAAAAAAATTGTTACCATGGATAGATGGTTTGCTTGATGCCAGTGAACAACACTTTAAAGAGACTGGAAAACCATTATACAGTTCTCACATGATTGACCTTTCTGAAGAACCAATAGAAGAGAATATTGAGATTTGCAAAACCTACCTCGAACGTATGAGTAAAATGGGAATGACGCTAGAAATCGAATTAGGAATCACAGGAGGAGAAGAAGATGGTGTCGACAATACAGATGTTGATGATTCTAAATTATACACGCAACCAGAAGAAGTAGCTTATGCTTATGAAGAATTAAGTAAAGTAAGTGATCAATTCACCGTTGCTGCTGCCTTCGGAAATGTACATGGTGTTTACAAACCAGGAAATGTAAAACTAACACCAAAAATCCTTAAAAACTCTCAAGAATTCTTATCTCAAAAACATAATTTACCTCATAACCATATTGATTTTGTATTTCATGGTGGGTCGGGTTCTACAGTTGAAGAAATTAGAGAAGCGATAGGATATGGTGTTATTAAAATGAATATTGATACTGATATGCAATATGCATTTATGAGCGGAGTTCGCGATTATATGGGAGAAAAAGCTGAATATCTTAAAGCACAAATTGGGAATCCAGATGGTGACGATGTACCAAATAAAAAGCATTATGATCCAAGAGTTTGGCTTAGAAAAGGAGAAAATGCATTTGTGGAACGCTTAAAAAAGGCATTTGAAGACCTTAATAATGTAAATACTTTATAACTTTGCATCACTAACTACTAATTAAAACTCTGTTTAATGTCTTGGTTTAAAAGGAAAGATAAGGGAATACAAACCTCTACTGAAGAGAAGAAAGACACACCTAAAGGGCTGTGGTACAAATCTCCAACAGGTAAAATTGTTGACACAAAAGAATTAGAACAAAACTTTTATGTAAGTCCGGAAGATGGCTATCACGTAAGAATTGGAAGTAAAGAATACTTCGAAATTTTATTTGATGATAATAAATTTGAAGAATTAGATCCAGGATTAACGTCTAAAGATCCTCTAAAATTTGAAGACACAAAAAAATATCCAGATCGCTTAAAAGCTGCTCAAGAAAAAACGAACCTAAAAGATGCGGTTAAAACAGCCGTTGGAAAATCTAAAGGTAAAGACTTAGTAATTGCTTGTATGGACTTTACGTTTATTGGTGGTTCTATGGGAAGTGTTGTAGGTGAAAAAATTGCAAGAGCTGCTGACTATGCTTTAAAAAACAAAACCCCATTTATGATCATCTCCAAATCTGGAGGAGCACGTATGATGGAAGCTGCTTTATCGTTAATGCAATTAGCTAAAACATCAGTAAAATTGGCACAATTAGCAGATGCTGGAATTCCTTATATTTCGTTAGCTACAGATCCAACAACTGGTGGTACTACGGCATCCTTTGCCATGCTAGGAGATATCAATATTAGTGAGCCAGGAGCGCTTATCGGATTTGCAGGACCACGAGTTGTAAAAGATACCACTGGACAAGAATTACCAGAAGGGTTTCAAACTTCAGAGTTTTTATTAGAGCATGGTTTCTTAGATTTTATTACACATCGAAGAGACTTAAAAAATAAAGTGAATTTGTATATTGATTTGATTACAAATCAAACTGTAAGAGCCTAAAAACTCAAACATTGTAAAATATAGCATAAAACCTCATCAGTAATTAACCTGGTGAGGTTTTTTTTTAGTTTTAATCGCTTTAACGTGTTGCAAAAAGGATGTATTTATTAAGTCTTTTGAATTAAAAAATTAACTACTATAAAAAAAGCTTCAGAACATAAACGTCCAAAAGCTTTTAAAAAACCAACTTAATCTACTAAAGTTAATTCAACGTCACATCAATCACGTTTCCGTTGTTTGTTGTAAAGGTGGCTTGATTATCGCAATCCCCATTTCCATAATCAAACGTTCCACCAAAATTAGTACGTTGCACATCTACACTTCCACTTACAAAGTAAAAGCAAATCACTTCACGGCGTAAAGGTGTTAATACTTCATACGTATGCATATTACCATTAACAAATGTCGTAGTCCAATTTCCTGTGATTTCAAAAACATTATCACTCCATACACCACTTCCAAAACCTTCAATCCATTCTTTTACTTTAAGTCCTTCTCTACTCGCTTGAGCACCATTAGGCCAAATCACAGTTAAATCTAATGTATGTGTGAACTGCGGGTTTCCGTTATTATTTGATAATTGTTTCAAGAGTGTTTTACTACCTAGAATATTTTTAGCATCAAAGAAGAAGTCTATCAAATTATAAGTAATTAATACTTCTTGAGCTTCAGTATCTCTTGTATAAGAGAATACAATTTGTCCTTTAAGTAAATGACCATGAACGATACAACCTTCATTACCAAAATCGATTGTTACTTCTCTAAATCCTTGCTGTGCAACTATAGTAATCGTAACACAGTCTGGTAATCCAGATTGCTGCGCTGTACGATCTAAAGTATTGGATTCTTCTTCTTCATAGGCGCCTATAATAATATCGCCAATCACATTTGCTGCTGTATCAATATCAGAAGAGAGTCTAACTTCGGAAATCTCTACATCTTGTTCTTCTTCTGTAACAGTATCTTCATTGCTACAGCTTGTAAATGTCAAACCTAAAACCACTAAGGCTAACATAAATCTTGTACTTACTTTACTCACGGCATTTCTCATGCTTGTTTTGAGTTCATCATTTGTAAAATTCATAATTGAGTATTTGATGTTAATATGGTGTTAAGACTAACCAAAAATGAAAACGTTTAATTTTCCGAATAAAAAAATAAATCTAGGCATTGCAAATACTTGGAAATCATTAAAAATTACTATATTTGCCGCTTGAAAGAAAGACTTTCAACGTACATAAAAATCATTTACAATAATATTAGCATGTATTTAGATCAAAAAGAAAAAGAAGCAATTTTCAAAAAACACGGTAAAAATGCCAAAGACACTGGAACAGCAGAAGGTCAAATCGCATTATTTACTTACAGAATTAATCACTTAACTGAGCACTTAAAAAACAATCGTAAAGATTACAATACAGAACGCTCGTTAGTGAAATTAGTAGGTAAGCGTCGTGCTTTACTTGATTACTTAACTAAAAAAGATATCTTAAGATATCGTGCGATAGTTAAAGAATTAGGATTAAGAAAATAATATCAAAGAGGCTTCGTGCCTCTTTTTTTTATATAAATAACTCTTACGATAGAGTATAATAATCGTAAATAAGAAGCTAATTACAGTTTTTCATTGGTCAAGACATTTTTTAAATGTCACACAACAACTACAACAACACAACGACCATTGTTTAACATTGTTCTGATATGCAATACGATTAGAACTAGAATTAAAAATTTATGATTCCAAAAACTTTTAAAGAGGTCATTGACCTTGGTGACGGTAGAGAAATTTCTATCGAAACTGGAAAACTTGCAAAACAAGCGCATGGTAGCGTTGTTGTGCAATCTGGAAAATGTATGTTATTATGTACAGTTGTTTCCAATTACCATCAAGCAGATGTAGACTTTTTACCACTAACTGTTGATTACAGAGAGAAGTTTGCTTCAGCTGGACGCTATCCTGGAGGTTTCTTCAAAAGAGAAGCAAGACCAAGTGATGGTGAAGTGTTAACTATGCGTTTAGTAGATCGTGTATTACGTCCACTATTCCCTAAAGATTATCATTCTGAAACTCAGGTGATGATCCAATTAATGTCTCATGATGAGAATGTGATGCCAGACGCTATGGCTGGTTTAGCCGCTTCGGCAGCTATCCAATTATCAGATTTCCCATTTGAATGTCCAATCTCTGAAGCTAGAGTTGGTCGTATCAATGGTGAATTTATCATTAATCCAACACGTGCACAATTAGAAGAGTCTGACATCGATATGATGATTGGAGCATCTGCCGATTCTGTAATGATGGTTGAAGGTGAAATGGACGAGATTTCTGAAGAAGAAATGGCAGAGGCTATCAAATTTGCACACGAAGCAATTAAAGTACAATGTGCTGCTCAAGTAAAATTAGCTGAAGCTTTCGGTAAAAAAGAAACGCGTGAATACGATCCTGAACGTTCTGATGAAGACCTAGCGAAGAAAATTCACGATATGGTTTATGATAAAACCTATGCAATTGCTAAAGCTGGTTCAGCAAAGCATGAACGTGGGGCTGCTTTTAGTGAAATTAAAGAAGAAGTTTTCGAATCGTTTTCAGAAGAAGAGCAAGAAGATTTAGGGAAACTAATTCATAAGTATGTTGCAAAAGCACAAAAAGAAGCTATTAGAAACCTAACCTTGGATGAAGGTTTACGTTTAGATGGTCGTAAAACTGACGAGATCAGACCAATCTGGTGTGAAATTGACTATTTACCTTCAACGCATGGTTCTGCAATCTTTACACGAGGAGAGACTCAAGCATTAGCAACAGTAACCTTAGGAACCTCTAGAGAAGCCAATCAAATTGACATGCCATCTTACGAAGGTGAAGAGCGTTTCTATTTACACTATAACTTCCCTCCTTTTTCTACTGGAGAAGCTAGACCAATTAGAGGAACATCTCGTAGAGAAGTTGGTCATGGTAACTTAGCACAACGTGCATTAAAAGGAATGGTACCTGAAGAATGTCCTTACACAGTAAGAGTTGTATCTGAAGTTTTAGAATCTAATGGATCGTCATCTATGGCAACTGTTTGTTCTGGAACCATGGCATTAATGGATGCTGGTGTACAACTAAAAAAACCTGTTTCTGGAATTGCTATGGGATTAATTTCTGATGCTGACTCTGGAAAATACGCAGTATTATCTGATATTTTAGGTGATGAAGATCACTTAGGAGATATGGATTTCAAAGTAACTGGTACTGCCGATGGTATTACTGCTTGTCAAATGGATATTAAAGTAAAAGGTCTATCCTATGAGATTTTGGTGAACGCATTAAAACAAGCTCGTGATGGTCGTTTACATATCTTAGAAAAATTAACCGATACGATTGCTACTCCTAATGCAGAAGTTAAGGAGCATGCACCTACAATGGTAACTAGACGTATTCCAAATGAGTTTATTGGAGCCTTAATTGGTCCTGGCGGAAAAGTCATTCAAGAGTTACAAAAAGAAACCGAAACAACTATCGTTATCAATGAAGACCCTGTTACTGAAGAAGGTATTGTTGAAGTATTAGGTGTTGGTAGTAAAGGTATTGATGCTGTTATGGCAAAAATTGATTCTTTATTATTTAAACCTGAAGTTGGAAGTGTTTACGAAGTAAAAGTCATTAAGATGCTTGATTTTGGTGCTGTAGTAGAATACACTGAAGCTCCTGGAAATGAAGTATTACTTCATGTAAGTGAATTAGCTTGGGAACGTACAGAAAATGTATCTGATGTTGTAAACATGGGAGATGTATTTGATGTAAAGTACTTTGGTATAGATTCTAGAACTCGTAAAGAGAAAGTATCTCGCAAAGCGATTTTACCTAAACCTGAAGGGTATCAACCGAGACCACCAAGAGATAATAACAGAGGTGGACGCGATAACAATAGAGGAAGAGATAATCGCGGACGTGATAATAATCGTCGTGATGATCGCAAACCTAGAAATAATAATGATAAGAAAGACGACTAGTGGTTGTCTCTTGACTATAAAAAAAGCCTCTCAAGAAATTGAGAGGCTTTTTTTATGTTATTGTTTAGCATTAAAATAGCTGATAAGTCAATCCAAATTTTGACGTCCCAATATCTTCTTTACCAGACTCACTTAGCAGGCTAAACGTAAATCTTCTAACTCTAAAACTCATAGAAACACCTATAAATTCTGAATTTTCATCCTTTAAGTTTCCTGTTTTATTAAGGATGTCTCCTATATAAAACCCTAAACCTAATGCTCTGTCATTTTTCAATTTAAACACAGCTTCAGTACTAACATTATATGAAAAAATTGACTTTTTATTGAATATTAAAAGCGCGGGATCTTCATTATTATTTTTAGCCTTGTCCAAAGTATTTTGATACGGTCCAAACTCATAATTATATACAAGCTCTACACCAACAATACGCCAGTCCATCTTTTTCGTTGGAAGATTCAAATTGATTCCTGATTTCGTATTAAGACTATAGAATGCCTTAGAATCTTCATCAACCTCATTTGTAATTGGCCCACCAAACTTGTAATGCCCTAATGTAGCACTCAACCCATAATAAAAATTGAAATATTTCCGTGTTATACTTCTATGTCCTCTAACTGAAATCAGAACCTTTTTATCGGTTACATTATTTGTAACATCTTGACTCCCTCTAGCCAAATCTAGTGCAACATAAGTTCCTGATTTGTTTTCTCCTCTATACTCTGGTTTTGCTGTATAAGATTTTATGGCGCCATAGGTTCCGCTAGTATAAACACGCTTTCCGCAAGAACTCAACATAAAAAACCCAATTAATTGCAATACAACGTACCATTTCAATTTGATTAATTGCTCATTTTTTTCCATAATAATATCCTTTTAAGTTTATTCTCTTCATAAAACTACTTGTGATATTTGAGTAAACCGTAATAAAAAAGGCGGTTTTGAAATATATTTTTTGTATTTTTTGCAAATAAATAATAATATTTAGCTGTCAATTTTCATTTTATGCAAAATCAATTTATCGCTTATTTAAAAGAAAAAAGTACAAGTACAACCTCCTTTGTAGATGAGATTGCAACAGTTTTAGATATTGGGTATGATGCAGCTTACAGACGAGTAAATATGAAAACTCATTTGAGTCTTGATGAAAGCATAAAACTTGCTAAACACTATAACATATCGCTCAATAAGCTTTATGAAATAGGTAGCCAGAATACTATTCTTGCCGAAAAGTCACCAATCATCACCAATGAGCTACATCTGGAAGATTATTTCAGTAAATCAATAGAAAATTTAAAACCTTTAACACAGCTCAAAAGTGCCTCGATTTTATATTCTGCAAAAGACATTCCGCTGTTTTACACGCTTAAAGATTCGTACATCACACGCTATAAACTATATGTTTGGTTAAAACTCACTAATAAAGAGATGACTAAAAATAAAGTATCCTTTGATACATTTATAGATACAATTCCAACCTCTTTACTGGAAAAAGCATTTGAACTAGGACAAACTTATAACTACATAAACATTACAGAATTTTGGAACGACAATACCATCAATGGTACTTTACAGCAAATTGTTTACTTTTTCGAATCGCAACTACTATCTAAAGACCTAGCTTTGAAGATCTGTAATGATCTTGAAGACATTATTCATCATGTAGAGAAGCAAACCATTCAGCAAAGTATCATAAACTCTAAGAACAATGCATCCTATAATTTATACAAAAGCGATTTATTAACTATGAGTAACATTATCATGGTTAAAACAACTCATAAAAAAGCTTTTTTCGTGCCTTACACCGTTCTAGAATACTTAAAGATTGAGCATGATGCCACCTGTGATATTATGGACGATTTTTTTAGTAGGCAAATGACCAACTCTAAATTATTAGTACACTCAGGAGAGAAGGACCGCACCTTGTTTTTTAATAAAATGCTCCAAAAAATTAATAAATTAAGAAGTCAAATTAACATTGATAATCCTTCAGGATATGAGTAGAATTTAAATTAAACCCTACTCATTCGCTTTAATAGTCTTAAGTGAGATACAATTCCTCCAAAATACGACGTTTGATTTGGAGTAATTCCATTTTTGATCAATACAGGATATAATATTTTATTAAGTTTTGGATAATGTACATGATGTATATGAGGAAATAAGTGATGTGCAATATGGTTATTAAAACCTCCAAATATAAAATTGGCGACTTTGCTAAATGGATGCATATCATTAGAACTTTTTACTTGATTCATTAACCAGGATGTATTAATATAACCTTTCTCATCAGTGGTAGGATATACTGTAGATTCTACATGATGTGTCATAAAAAAGGTGAACAACAAAAAAAGCGACATGGTGAAATGCATTAGCAAAAACCCCGATAATACGATATACCAATGCTGTTGTGAAACATATAATGGCAAAACTAATACAACAGTTAAATAGGAAAGTTTTTGAATCCAAAACGATATATGATAGGCCACTTTTGTTTTGACTTGATGACTATCTTTTGAAAATAAGAGAACAATATCTTTGACAAAAATCCAAAATAAAGAATAAGTTGTATATGCGATTGGCGCATAAATATGCTGAAATCTATGAAACCAATAATAATCACTATTAGGAATTACCCTAATTAGCTTAGTGATTTTTAGATCAGAATCATAGCCTTCGACATTTGGGGCATAATGATGGGAATTGATATGTCTTTTCTTCCAGGCTTCGGCATGAGCTCCTACAATTGCAAATGTAATTATGTAAAAGAAGTTATTGATTTTCCGACTTTTAAAAACCGTATTATGAGATAAGTCATGTGAAAAATTAAAGGCTAATAATAGTGTAACAAATCCATATAAAATATAGGATACTACAAACATAAAAACATCATGAATTACAAATAAACCAGTATAAAAGACTATCGCAAGAAAACAGTAGAACACAAATTTTAGTAATAAAAACTTTTTCGTATAAGCTTTGTTTATTTGCAAATGCTTACTTATTTCAAACTTAATCAACTTGAGTAACAGACTATCTCTTTCTATTTTAATATGCTTATCCTTCATAAGTTCGTGGTGTAAAATGAGTTTTTGTTCCCATAATTTTCAGAAACCTAAAATGTGCAGCGAGGGATTCTCGATATGACATTTCCATATAGGTCATGTTATGCTTCTTTGCTACCTCTCTGAAAATTGGCAAAATATCTAAATAGTGTACATGACAAATATTAGGTAATAAGTGATGTAACGCATGAGCATTAAAACCACCCAAAGTCCAATTAAAAAAAGTACTACTTGGATTATAATCTACTGAAGTGCACATCTGTAACTTTGGCCAGCTCAGTGCTAAATTATTATTAGAATCTGTTTTAGGATGATGCACAAAATCTGACAAGTGAGAGACACCTAATACACCAACAAATAATAACGACACCATAAAATGATTAAGCACAAAAGCCAAAATTATCATCGACCAATCAAAGGGTAAAATATAAATAGGTAATACAATCATATAGCCTATATAGAGTAGTTTGTAAACAATAAGTTTAATAACCTCTGCTTTTGGTATTTCAATTTTAATAGTTCTGCTAGAGTAATTAATGAGCATTAAAGTTTCCCTGAATAAAAACCAATTTATCGAATAGAGTAAATACAAAAATGGTGCATAATACTGTTGGTACTTGTGATACCATTTTAAAGGTTGAGATGCTGTCATCCTAAACAACGGATTATTTAAAACGTCAATATCGCTTCCTTCTACATTGGTATATAAATGATGAGATTCGTTATGATTTTTACCCCAAACATAAGCGTTGTTTCCTTGGAGGTTAAAGCTTAGAGAAAACAAAATTCTATTCCAAAATTTGCTTTTTACGGCAACACCATGTGCCGCATCGTGAGAAATATTAAATGCGGTTAATAGTATAGATAATCCCATGAGTAAATAAAAGACTAGAAAGCTAGCAAGTGATGTACTCGTAATCATCAATACATAGAAAAGAATGTCTAATGTAAAATACAAAGCTATTTTGAATAGCATTTTTTTATTTCCGGTTCGTTCAGATTTATTAACTAAAAAATGAATGTCGATTTTCTGTCTTAATTCTTTATAGAAGGCAGAGCCCTCATCTGTTGCGAATTTGAGTTTTTTCATAACCTTATATTTATCCTTTAAACTGCCAATTAAAAAATGGAAACGAGCGCTTTTCATTTTTGTTCCACAAACCAATTTGTAGACCTTTAAAATTTTTAGCTTCATTAAAGATTCCTATTTGAATTCCAATTCCTTTCATTTGAATTTCATTAAATCCTCCTATTTGAATTCCATTAAAATCTGAGACAATATTTCCAAAACCAGCTAGTAATCCATTCGACTTATACACTTCGTTACCAAAAGCTGAAATTGCAATTCCATTATGTCGTTCGATAAAATTAGACATAGTTGCCAATGATATTCCATTCATATTGTATAAGTATTGTATAAATAAACCACTAGATATACCATGAACTTTAGTTACACCAAATGTGCCCGAAGACAAATTAATGCCATAGATAATTTCAGTTGGCACTTTTTCTTGCTTATTTACAAATTCCGCTCTACTATTCGACACAGGAGAACGTCCCATAAGTGGAGAAAAAACACCTACTATTGACGCTTCTAATCTCACTCCATAAGTTCTTGCCAACGTGGTATCCCTTTTGAATACATGTTTTGGAAATGCAGCTAATGACAACCCTAAAATATCACTGTTCGCACTATGAGTAGTCCAAACGGGAAACCTAAGCTTTCTCTTAACCTCTAGAGAGTCTTGAGCATTCAACTTTAATACTGATACAAAAACAAATAACAATACAATAACATTTTTCATGAGATTAATAGTTTTAAATTCAGTTCAAAATTATTGCTATAATCACATTTTTAATTGTTATAAAAACAAGTAATTCAATTATTTTTTGCGATAATCACAAATAATAATATCTTTAAATCATGTTTCAGTCTAAGTTTTTAAAAGAAATACAATCACAATTACCACAAAATACTTCGCTAATTGATGCTATAGCAACGGCTTTAGATATTAGCTATGATGCCGCTCATAGACGCACCAGTTTGAAGAGTAAATTGTCGATAGACGAATGCATTATATTAGCGCGATTCTATCATATTGCATTAGATGGTTTATTTGAAACCACTGATAAAAGTTATATTTCGGTAGAAAAGACAAAGCACATCCATAATGAACATGAGCTGGAGGCTTATTTCAAGAATTCACACGAATCACTATTGCCTTTATTACAACAAACCGATAGTCGTATCTTATATTCGGCCAAGGACATTCCTTTATTTTATACTATTGGTGATGATATTTTAAGTCGGTTTAAAACCTATGTGTGGTTAAAATTACTAGACAATTCCTTTAATACAAAAACCTTTGAACAGTTTTCACCAAGCGTTGGACTTATCAAATCTGCTAAAGCTTTGAGAAGCTTATATCAAGATCTTAATACAACAGAAATTTGGGATATTACTACTATAAATAGTACCTTAAAACAAATTCATTTTTATAATCAGGCAGGACAAATAAGTAATACTGTTGCGTTAGAACTATGTGATGCTTTAAAGCGATTAATTAAAACAATTTCAGAACGAGTAGACGCTCATTCTACGCAATACAAACTCTATTATAACGAGTTACTCCTCATGAATAATAATGTATTGGTCTCTACTCCAAATCAACAGTCTTTGTATGTGCCATTTTCAATTCTCTCATATTATTTAACTAGCGATGCAATAACCTGCAAACAAGCCGAGAAATACCTCAATCAACAGCTTCAACATTCAAAATTGCTCAACACTTCAGGAGAAAAAGAACAGCGTACATTTTTCAATAGGATGTATGCCAAGGTAGATGCTCTAAAACAATTGATTAGCGCCACTCAAGTCTTAGATTTTGAATAAAGTTAAACTATTCACGCAACCTTTTTAAGATTTAAGAGACTATAGAGAAACTAGTCTTTATGAATCTTACCAAATTTTTACTTTTCATCTTATGTATTTCTATAACATCTTGTGCCTATGATGCAGACGATAACCTAGTAGGACTTGATCCAAATTTTAACACTGTGGATATTATTTCTTCAGATTCAGATTTGTTTGATCACCTTAAGGATATCACCAATGATGAAGATCGACCAGATGAAAGTATTGTATGTATAGACTTTATCTACCCTTTAACACTTTTCGTTTTTGATGACACTAATCAATATGTCTCTTCATCTCTCATAATAAATGACCAAGAGTTTAGTAGCTTTTTAGAAACCTTAGACGAAACCTATTCTATAAGCATGAGCTTTCCCATCACAAGTATGTTAGTATCAGGTGAGGAATTCATAATACAAAACAAAGAAGAACTCAAAGAAGCCATTGATAGTTGCCTAAGTGAAGAGTTAGTCTTCGAATGTGGAGAGCTCATAAGACATTGCGTTTGGAAAATTGGATACAGTTTCGAAGATGACAACAGTTATCTTGGCGGCATTTTTCAAGAAGCAGATGGATTTACCACATTAAATGTAGGCGACATGTTGTTAAATGGTTCATGGTCACCTTTTACAATAGAAAATGAATTACATATCAATATCAATCTAAACGATACAACAGCTGTAGGTGCCTATTTTAATTTTGATTGGAAAGTGGAATATATTGACGAAAACTCATTAAAATTAACACATCTAGAACGTGAATTGATTTTAAATCAGCGTTGCGATCCCGATTTTGCCGACTGCGGAAATTTCAACTTTGAAGCTTGTGAAACAGAATTGGATAGTGGTATTGCCGAATTTATTCTAGATGATTACACCTTCTGCATATTCGACACACTTGAGTTTGATAATAGCAACGATACTTATGAGGTCTCTTTTCACGACACCGAAGAAGATGCCTTAACAAACCTAAATCCGATTCTTTCCGAAGATCTATATATAAGTTCAGAACCTAATCAAACCATCTATGTTAGAATCAATGCTATTGAAAATGACATACAATATTATGTTGTAATTACACTTGTCGCAATTAGCTGCTAAACCAATGAAAATAACCTCAAAACCAAATATTATGAAAACATCACCAATCTTTATCGTTACCTTTTTTGCCCTAATTTGTTTTGCATGTTCAACAGGTGACAATATCATTGAACAAAACATGAATGGAAATGAACCTTCAGTAGTTAGTTATATTTATAAAACTTATAATGTATCAAATACACCAAATACGGTTAAAGATTCTACAAACTATATGATTAGCGATAATAAAATCATAAGTTCGTCTGGCTTAAACCTAGAAACCTTATCGCAACACGCTTCAAATTACGGCTATGTTAATGGAAAAATTGACGAAATTCAATCTTTTAATAATGGGATGCTCTCGAGGATTCAATCTTTCACTTATGATGCAAATGATGATCTTGTAGAATATCAATCTGAATATATCGATCCAAATGATTCATCTTCAAGTTTTGAACGTCATCTATTTACACATACAGCAGACACCATTTACTCGAGCTGGACTCGCAGTGATGATGGTATAAATTTCGATATTAGTGTATCCGATTTCAAAATAGTTTTAGATGTCAATACGAATAGAACTTATTTAGAAACGTATAGTTATTTAAATGATGACACTCAATTTGAAGTCAATACTTACGATGCCAATTCAAATATTCTCAATGAATCTAAATATATTGTGCTTGATAATGGAAATGAATTCCTTTCGTTTGAGAATAATTATACCACAACTACATCTGAAAATCTTTTTAACAGTATTAACGAGGCGACATTTACAAGAAAGAATCTAATGCTATTATATCATCTACAATCTACAGCTGTGAACTCCATTAACGCAAAAAGCATTTCTAAAAACACGCTAAATACTTTTGAAAGTACTTGGGGAAATTCTTTTGCAAACTTTGAAATTATAAACATGACAGATGATAACAACAATACAACATCTAGTGATTTTAAAACCATTATATCTGGTGATGCAATTGCACGATTTTCTCAAGAATTCATATTTGAGTAATCCTTTTAAAAACTCTATATTAACTTAAATCATAAAGCCCAACACTATAGTTGAATTTAGAACAATTAATAAAAGCTTGTAAAAAGCATAACTTAAAGGCACAAAGTCAATTATACCAAATGTATAAGGATGACCTGTTCACACTATGTCTAAAATACTGTAAAAACAAAGAAGAGGCTCAAGACAATTTACAAGATGCCTTTCTAACGATTTTTAGCACTATAAAATCTTATAAAAATTCTGGATCATTTGAAGGGTGGATGAAACGTATCACTATACATAAAGCCATAGATAAATATAAAAAGGACAGTCATTTAAATATTGTTATAAACAATGACATCTTAGAGGATAATACGTTAATAGACACCGATACTATAGATAGAATCCCACTAGATCAAATATTAAAGCATATCCAAGAATTGCCGCCTAGATATCGAATGGTTTTTAACCTTTATGAACTTGATAATTATTCACATAAGGATATTTCTAAACTTTTAAACATAAGTGTAAATACCTCGAAATCAAATTTACACCGAGCCAAAAACATACTACAAACTAAGATACAACAACAATCAACTAATGTGTCTCCTAAAAACCTAACATCTAATGGAAACTAAAAAAGATATTGGAGCTGCACTAAAAAGCAGATTAGAACCCTTCAAGGATAGTCCAGATGACTTGGTATGGAATACTATTGAAGCTAAACTGAAAAAGAAAAAGAAAAGAAGAGTACTATTTTTATGGTTTTCAGGACTTGGTGTTGCCTTATTATTTCTAATGTTAGGGATAGTAGATCCGTTTCATTATTTTGATAAAAATAAGACCATAGAAATTGAAACTGTAGACCAACACCAAAAAAATACTTCGAATACGACTAAAGATCGTAGTTCAACGATATATAATACAGAGTCACTTTCAAATGAAAACACACATCAATTAGATCATCCATCTGTTGTTGAAAATGAAGAAGTTGACAAGACGAATCAAAACACAGTTAGTACTAGTCCAAACCAACGAAAAATTCAGAGACCTCAACATCATCTTCCTAACAAGCAAGATAACACCTTATCTCATTTAAATTCGCAGCAAGATGACAACAGTATCGATACGTCAAAGAAATCTATCGGTAACAACATACTTCCTTCCGAAAACAACAAAACTGCGTTATTAACTTCTGATTCAAAACGTCAAATTTCAGAAGAAAGAAAACGACGTCGTGATAGTGTGATTGCTGCAAACAAAAAAGTTAGAGACTCTATTAAAATGCAACGTCAATCTAGGCGTTTAGTTTCCGAAGAAAACACAAAAGATAAGGATAGTAGTAACCTTGATGACCAATCTAAATGGAGCATAACACCGCAAGTTACATTGTCATATTATGGCGCACTAAACACTAAAACCACTGATAATTTTTCTGTTAATTATGGTGTGTTAGCAAGTTATAGAATGACTCCAAAGACTTACTTAAGAATAGGTGTAAGACAACTAAAACTTAATCAAACTATAGATAGTGACGGAACAGAAAGAAACGTAGAGTATTTAGAATTTCCTATAGAAATCAAATACAGGCCTCAAAACAATAGAATCAGTCCTTATATTACTGGTGGTTTGAGTTATTTTAAATTACAAGAGGATTCTAATAATTCGTCTAATAATTTTGAATATAAGGCCACAATGGGTCTAAATCTTGGTTTAGGCTTAGAAACTAAGCTTTTTAACCAAATCTATTTTAATTTGGAGTCAAATTTTAATTATCAACTAAAACCTTTCACTCAAAAAAACAATATTGAACCCTTTATTTTCTCAATACATACAGGGATTGAATATCGTTTTTAAACCCTATGACGTTAAAAAACAACACATTACCGTTTTGTCGATAATTACAGTCTTACTATTTGGCTAAAATTCACTATATTTTGGATTATTTTCAATTTTATTGTAACATTTTTAGTACTTGTTACGTATAACTATATAGTATTATACATTTACCCAAATTTTAAAGGAGATAATTAAATGAGACAACTAAAAATTACGAAGCAGGTTACTAATAGAGAAACAGCTTCGTTAGATAAATATTTACAAGAAATTGGAAAGGTTGATTTAATTACAGCAGATGAAGAAGTTGAATTAGCTCAACGTATCAAAGCAGGTGACCAATTAGCTTTGGAAAAGTTAACTAAAGCCAATCTTCGTTTCGTAGTTTCTGTAGCGAAGCAATATCAAAATCAAGGCTTAACTTTACCTGATTTAATTAACGAAGGTAATTTAGGTTTAATTAAAGCTGCACAACGTTTTGATGAGACACGTGGATTTAAATTCATATCTTACGCTGTTTGGTGGATTCGTCAATCGATTCTTCAAGCGTTAGCTGAGCAATCGCGTATTGTACGTTTACCATTAAATAAGATTGGATCTATTAATAAAATTAATAAGACGTTTGCCTTTTTAGAGCAAAGTCATGAGCGTCCGCCAAGTGCTGAAGAAATTGCAAAAGAGTTAGACATGACTATTAACGATGTTAAGGAGTCTATGAAAAACTCTGGACGTCACGTATCAATGGATGCGCCTTTAGTAGAAGGAGAAGATTCTAACTTATACGATGTATTGCGTAGTGGTGAATCTCCTAATCCAGATAAAGATTTATTACATGAATCTTTACGTACTGAAATTGAACGTGCACTAGAAACATTGACTCCTCGTGAAGCAGATGTGATTCGTTTATACTTTGGTCTTGGAAATCAACACCCAATGACATTAGAAGAAATAGGAGAAACATTTGATTTAACACGTGAGCGTGTAAGACAAATTAAAGAAAAAGCGATTCGTAGATTAAAACACACGTCTCGTAGTAAAATATTAAAGACTTATTTAGGCTAGTAATTATTAGATAGTAATTACGACTAAATTACAGCAACAAACAGTTACACATAACTGTTCGTTTTTTGATTGATGAAAGAACCCACGGCTGATTACCGTGGGTTCACTTTTTTTATTACCTTTAGAATTACTCACCAACTTCCCTACTTATGATTAAGTCAATATGCTATATCAGCAATAAGAATGATAATTTACCTGATAGTGTTTTAAATAAGTTACTACATTCAATAATTAAAGACAATAATCAAATTCAAGTATCTGGCATTTTGATGCTACAAAACAATTATTTTTTTCAAATCATGGAAGGTGATCCAAATACGATTGATGCTCTTTTTTTTAAGATTAGAAAAGACCAGAGGCATCACGGACTTATCAAACTTTTAGAAATATCTTTAGTAGATCGATTGTTTAGTGACTATCAAAGTGGGTCTTTTAGTGTTATAAGGGATTTTTTAAATTTAAAAAAACTCAAAATTTATTTTGACTGGATTAAAGAAGCAAACATATTAGAAGCAAATAAATTAATCGAGTTAACTAATAATTTCTTAAAACACAATAAATAGAAGTAATCACATCCAGCCAAACAACCTAAACACTCCAAATAAAACTCCTGTTGCAACAATAAGAACAATCAATGAAGGTATAAGGAGTTTAAACAATTCGGTAAAAAATAGTTTTATCTTTTCATCCATAAAACTAATATCGTAAATAATAAAGTCATTACAAAATAAGACTGTATCTTTGCCCAAACCAAGTATACTCTTAACATGTCTAAAACTCTTATAGCTCCCTCAATGCTCGCTGCCGATTTTGGTAATCTTCAACGCGATGTAGAAATGGTAAACAACAGTGAAGCAGATTGGTTCCATATTGACGTCATGGATGGTCATTTTGTACCAAACATCTCCTACGGAATGCCAGTAATTCAAGCCATTAAAAAGCATGCCACTAAACCTCTTGATGTGCATTTAATGATAGAAAAACCTGAGCGCTATATCGAAGAGTTTGCAAAAGTTGGAGCAGATATAATTACAGTTCATCATGAATCTACAGTTCATTTACATCGTACACTAAGACAAATAAAAGATGCTGGATGCAAAGCAGGTATTGTACTAAATCTAACAACACCTGTATCGGTTCTTGAAGATATTTTGCCAGAATGTTATATGGTATTATTGATGTCTATCAACCCAGGGTTTGGCGGACAAAAATTTGAAGAAATGACTTATAACCGCGTAAAGAAATTACGTAAAATGGTAAATGATCAAGGTTTAGATACGCGAATTGAAATTGATGGAGGTGTTACAGATAAAAATGCTAAAGCGCTCGTTGAAGCTGGTGCAGATGTTTTGG
This sequence comes from Psychroserpens luteolus, assembly GCF_021032705.1. Lineage (GTDB taxonomy): Bacteria > Bacteroidota > Bacteroidia > Flavobacteriales > Flavobacteriaceae > Psychroserpens > Psychroserpens luteolus. The sequence continues at coordinate 71,618 of NZ_JAHVXI010000001.1, forward strand.
TCGCAGGAAGTTATATTTTTAAAAGTGATAACCAAACTGAAACAATAAAACATTTGAAAGCAGTCGCTAACAATTAGTTCTTACTGCCATAACCATAATTATAGCCATAGTTATAGCCATAGGATTTATTGTTACCAACACCATTGATGACATAAGCCATATTTTTAAGTTTTCCTGATTCAAATAAATCTTTAGAAAAACTCAATAATTTTTTATCGGTAAAGTTAGCCCTTGCAATGTACACAGTCACATCAGATAATTGTGAAATGAGCATAGTATCTGTTACTAATATAGTTGGTGCAGTATCAACTACAATATAATCATAACGCTCTTTAGCTTCTTCTATAAGTGTTTCAAACCTACCATTAGTTAGCAAACTAGAAGGATTTGGAGGAATGCTCCCAGATAATAGAATATCATGATTAGGGTGCTTGTCAAAACCTTTTACTAAATGGTCTTTCCAATCAAATGATTGATCATGTAAATAATTGGATAAACCCACAGCATTTTTATCAGAATCGATTTGAGTATGAATTTGTGGGTTTCTCAAATCAGCTCCAATAAGTAGTACTTTTTTATTAAGACTTGACAATGCCAAAGATAAATTGATACTTATATAGGTTTTACCTTCACCTTTAATCGTCGAGGTACAATAAATTACTTTTCCTTGATCCTCGTTATCATTTTTCATTAAAGGCATAAGATAATTCACATTAGAACTTAATATCCTAAACGACTCGGCCAAAGCAGAACGATCATTCGGATTTCTAAAAATAAGCCCGTCGTTCTTTTTTATATCTGGTATTTCTCCAATAATTGGTATTTTATTATTTTGCTTAGAAATATCCTCTTTACCATGAAGTTTAGTGTCCAGCATAAAAAACAAATACATCAACCCAAATGGCACAAGTAGTCCACCTAAAATGGCTCCTGCATAAACGATATTTGATTTTGGTGATATTGGACTCGAACTAGAAAGAGCATTGTCAACCACTTTAATAGAGGGCTCAGTGATTGCCAAATTAATAGCGGCTTCCTCTCTTTTTTGAAGTAAAAGCAAATATAGGCTTTCTTTAATAGCCTGTTGACGTTCAATTGCTCTTAACAGCTTCTCTTTTTCAGGTATTTGCGACACTTGTCCAACAAACTTTCTGTTTCGACCTCTTAACTGAGTTTGAGATACTTTTAGCTGTTGATTATACGAATTTAGTGATCTTGTAATATTAGCTCTAAGATCATTAATTTTAGACTGTACAAATCGAACTGTAGGGTTATTTGCTCCTCCACTACTCGCTAATTTGTCCCTGTCTAGTATTGCAAGATTATACTCATTAATAAGAGAATTAATACTTCCGCTTTCTAATCCAATATTAGCTGGAAGAAGTCCACTACCTGTATCCGATTTTAAGGCTTCCTGCAATAAATTGGCCAATGCCAATTGGTTTTCAATTTGAAACACTTCCTCATCAGATTTTGAGCGTTGTTGTAATCCAAGCTCGGCATCTGCAGCTAAATCAACAAGATTGTTACGTTGCTTAAAATTTTTACGAACCAGCTCTATAGAATCTAGTTCAACAGCAAGAAAATCGAATCGTCCTTCTATAAACTCTAAAGTTCGTTCGGAGACCTGTTGACGATCTTTCACACCATCTCTATTAAATACGCTCATGAGTGTATCTAAAATACGCTCAGAACGTTCTTTACTTTCACCCTTGATTGTCATCTTTAACAAATCACTTTGCTCTCCTATGGCTTCAACATTGATTCGGTTCTTTAAACCCAAAGCCGTGTTTCTTAATGATCCATACTTGATAATAAAACGTTTGCCTATATTTTGATCCAATACTTTTTTGTCATCAATCACTAGGTGAAAAGGGAGATTATGATCGGCTTCTAAACTATTATGATTTGGAATGGAGAAGGTCTTTTCAGTTTTCACGTTGAGAATTTCAAATCCGTCTTGTTTCACATCTATAGTGTAAGTTAAAGGACTCGTAATGCTGTCAACATCAATAATTTGATCATAATAAAAAGGCAGGTCACCAATAAGTCTAGTTTGGATGGTCCCTTCTTCAAAAAAACGTGTATTTAATTTGAGCTTTCTAGCTACTCTTTCTACAATCATAAAAGACGTTAGAATCTCAGTTTCATTTTCAAGATTAATATTCGTACGCTTAAAAATAAAGGCTGAAGTAGGAAGTTCTAACCCTTCAGACTCGTCTAAAATTTTCATTTTAGCCGTTGTTTGATATATTCTTGGTGCATATCTTAAGTACACATAAGCTCCAATAAATGCTATTGCTAAAGAAACAGCAAACCAAGGCCAATATCTCAAGTATTTACTTAACTCTTGTTTAAGATCTACATTATCATCTTCTGAAAATGTGTATGGGTTATTTGTAGAAGGTTCCATAATTATCGTGTCAATAAAATAATTGAACTTAACACTAAAGATGCAATAGTAAGTATAGTACCTACATTATTAACAAAACCAGCGTTTTTAACCCTTGGGTTATTTGGATTAACAATAATCACATCATTAGGTTTTATAAAATAATACTCACTATCCATAAATGCAGTAGAAGTTAAATCTATATGCGTAATTTTCCTAACACCATCAACATCTCTCGTCATTATAATATCATCTCTCTTTCCATTAATTGTTAAGTCTCCTGCATACCCTAATGCTTGAAGTAATGTTATATTTTGTTCAGTAAAATTGTAAGTTCCTGGAGCGTTGACTTCTCCTAGAACAGTAATCTTAGCGTTTACTAATCGCACTTCTAGCGTAGGATTGTTTAAATGACCTCCATCAATCAATAACTTCTTGATTTTTTCTTCAATTTCTAAGGCAGTAAGATTAGACACAGTTATTTGTCCTAAGATAGGAAAATTAATAGTTCCTTCATTTGTGACTAAATAGCCTTGAAGTTTAATTAATTCCAACGAATTTACTTGTACATCACTATTTCCTCCTCTATTATAAGGGATAGCAGCTTCAGGAACTAAACTCTCAACAGTTATCTTTAAAATATCATTAGGCTGGATTGTAGCTGTTTGATACGTTATTTCTGAGCTGTTATTCTCTGTAGCATCTTGTAAGTACAAAATTTCTTTTTTTGAAGCACATGATGTTATCACAAAAAGTAACACTAATCCTAAAAACTTAATTTTCATATATCTGTAAGTTAATCAAGAAGCAAATATAACCTATTTAAGGCAATCTCAAAGTCTTGTCTAACCAAGATTGACGCCACTTATTACATTAAATTTCAATTTTATCTCGCTGCTTAGCGAAATTCCTTTTTAAAACAAAAGGTAGATAATATAGTATAGATCCATAAATTAGTAGAAGTCCTATTTGTGTATTAAGATTTAGATGAAGCATATTAAAAGCTATAACAATGATAACCAAATTGATTGCAACAATGAACACTGTTGTTTGTATATGCGTAAATCCTGCCTGAATAAAACGATGGTGAATATGGTTTTTATCTGCTTCAAACGGACTTTTCTTCAACACAAAAATTCTGATAAAGAATATTCTAAATGTATCCATTAATGGAAAAAATAACATAGCTAACGCTAAGGCTGGTGACGCTTTAAAATAGTCTGAATTTATATTTGTTTGCGATTGAGATATAAAGCTAATGGTAAAGAAGGCTAAAAGAAAACCCACAATCATTGAACCTGTATCTCCCATGAAGATCTTATTCTTTTTTGAAAAATTAAGTCGTAAAAAAGCGAGTAAAGCACCTATTAATGCGACTGAAATTGTTGCTAGACTTAAAGCTCCAGAATCATAGAAAAGTAAACTAAATACTATACTAATCAAAAGCGCAATGCTTCCAGCTAAACCATCTATACCATCAATCAAATTGTAAGCATTAATAATCAAAACATAAACGAACAACGTAAAAAATATAGACACCCAATATGGTAATACATCGACGTCAAGAATTTTAGAAAATCCTATAATTCTCGTATCGGTAAAAACTATTAAAAGTAGGGCAGCTACTAATTGCCCAAGAAATTTTGATCGTGCCGACAGTACAGTTAGGTCGTCTTTTAACCCAAGAAAGAACAAAATTGTAAGTCCGCCCATAACTAACAGCAACACCTTAGTATTTAACATAGCTCCAACTATAGTCATTACCACAACCAAGCTTAAAAAAATACCAATACCTCCCAAAGTTGGTGTATTATTAGAGTGCAAACTCCTACTATCTGGCTCGTCCATGAGTTGCTTTTTTTTCGCAACATAAAGAATCGTGGGAAAGGTTTGTTGAGCTATTATAAAAGCCAACAAAAACGCCGCGAGCAACCATATAATAGGACTATTCTCAGGATTAAAATTTTCAAGTAGTGTTTCTATCATAATAGATTTGATGTAATTTTATGTATCCATTAATAGTTAGTACAAGATACAAATTAAAAAAGTAAACTTTTAATAGAAAAAGATTTAGGCAGCAGGTATCGAATATTATTTATGACTTATTTTGTTTTTTAAGATCTCTATAATTCTATGAGCTGTTTGACCATCCCATAAAGGAATATCACTTCCAGACTTCCAGTTTCCGGCAAACAAAGTATCTAAATAGGGCTTTAATTTTTTGGGATCGGTTCCAACCAATTCATTAGTACCTAAAGTTATAGTCTCTGGTCTTTCGGTATTATCACGAAGTGTTAAACATGGAACTCTAAGGATAGAAGCTTCTTCGGTAATGCCTCCAGAATCGGTAATTACTGCTTTAGCACGTTCTACCAAATAATTAAACTCTAAGTAGCTTAAAGGTTCAACCATATGGAGTCTTTGGTGATTGACATGTAATCGTTCTAAAATTTTTGCTGTTCTAGGGTGTACAGGAAAAACTAACGGTAAATCTTGAGTGTGAGCAATAATCTCATCAATCATATCTTTTAGCTGAGACTCTTCATCAACATTTGCTGGTCTGTGAAGTGTCATCACCATATAATTACCCTCTTTGAGATTAAGATTTTTCCAAACTGATGGCTGTTTAAAGTTAGGACGTTGTTTTAACAACGTATCTATCATTGTATTTCCAACGAAAAATATTTGATCGTCTCCTACACCACTAGTCTTTAAATTATTATTCGCAGTATCAGATGTCGTAAAAAAGTAATTTGTAATACTATCTGTTACTAATCGATTAATTTCTTCTGGCATTGTCCAATCATCAGATCGAATACCGCCTTCAACATGTGCCACTTTAGTATGCAACTTTTGAGCAACCAAAGCACAAGCCATTGTAGAAGTTACATCACCCACAACCAAAACCAAGTCGGCTGGATTAGCCATTAACTCTCTCTCGAAATGAATCATAATATTTGCTGTTTGCTCAGCCTGAGTCCCTCCACTGCATTCTAAGTTCACATGTGGTTCGGGTATTTCAAGCTGTTCAAAAAAGCTCCCTGACATATTTTTATCATAATGCTGTCCGGTATGAACCAATCGATAGTCCATATCGAAATTATCTTGTTTAGCTTTTTGAATCGCATGAATAATTGGTGCTATTTTCATAAAATTAGGTCTAGCTCCAGCAATTATTGTGACTTTATACATATTGAGTTTTGTTATAATATCGTTTAGTAGCGATTTAAGTGCAAATTAACAAAAAAACGCACTAAGTGTATTTGACGCTTTATTCTTGAAGGCTGGCTTAGCAATCTGTAGGTCCACTCCATATTATTCTTTACCCACCACTCTGGTGCACGTTTAACATATCCTGTGTAGACATCAAAACTACCACCTAAACCTTGGTAAACAGCTTGATGTGATTGTTGGATACGCTCCATCAAGTTTTCTTGTTTGGGTGAGCCCATTGCCACAAAAACAACATCAGGGCTGTGCTTTTTAATATCGGCAATTAAAGCTTGTTCTTCTGCTTCAGTTTTAATATATCCATTTCTAAAATTACAGATATTAATCCCTTCAAATTCAGATTTCAACTTATTAACTGTAGCTTCGATGATCTCTTGCTTTCCACCTACCAAATAAAATGATTTGGTCTTGTAATACTGTTGAACAACATCTAACCAAAGTTCACACCCTGGGATTTTTACCACATTTTTAAATCCTTTTTTCTGAAGTGCCCAAACGGCTCCAATTCCATCAGGATAGCCTAAGTTTCTATTAATAAGAGCACGACTATCTTCTGTTGCATGAAGAATTTTTTCAGCATTTACGGCAACCATTATTTTATGATTATCAAATGCATATTGCATCAACTCTTTTCTAGATTTTGGAGCATAGGTCATCACTCCGTTCAAGGACTTAGCTTCCACGATTTTCAGATTTAGTTTCTAATAAGAAATGTGCCATAGCATTAAACATAAATGCATTACTCCACCTCATATAAGATATTTTGGAGCTTATGCCTTTTTTTAACTGGTAATAAAAATAGCCTTTTTTATGCTGCATATGATCTATTGTCCAATTTAAAACCTTTGACAATAGCGCTTCATTCTCTTTAAATGCCTTTAATTTAGATAACGTCACTATAACTTGCGCCGGACAATGAATATCGATTGGATATGTTTTATCATTATAATATTTTGGCATACCATTATCTTCAAAGAAATGATGTAAATAATAAGCTAAGCCTTTGTCTATATAATTTTGAAAACTATAGTCTTTGGTATGTTGCTGATAGGTTTCTATTGCATCCAAATTAAACCCTGTATGAAAACTATCTTTCCAAGATTGAATTGGCAGCAACCCATAAATCCATGAGCCATCTTCTTCTTGCAAGTCACAAGCAGCAGTAATGGCAAGTTTAGCCATATTTGCATGCTCCTCATTTTTTGTATACTTGTATGAATAACTCAATATTTTAGCACCTAAAAGTGACGCATTAATCACTGTATTATTTCCATCCTTTATACTGTATGAGAAAATCACACCTTGCCCATGAGGTGTTCTTGATAAATCATTAAGCACAAAATCTGCAGCAGATAAGGTTTCTTTTAAAACAGATTTATTCTTTGTGATTTCATAGCTTTCTAATAAAGCTTCAACACAAAAACAAGTCGCTACTACTGTTGGTGTATGCTTCGGAAACAGGAACAATCGCCTAGCTTGCCAATCAAAATTATAACCCCAAGCCGAACCTGAATATCCTTTACTTCTCAAGTTAAGTAATAGATCTGAAATCTCATTAATGCGTTTTAAGATCTCGTCTTTATCACCAAAATCTTCACAACCATTTTCAGCCAGTTTATACAATCGACAATACCCTAATAAAAATAATGCGACACCTTTAGCATTGTGTTCTTTAGGCACCATAAGTAGTCCTCTAAAATTAATCGGACTTCTTTTAAACCCTTGTATCCAAGCTAATCTAGCTAAGTCCCAGTGTTTGAAAGGTAATGCTTGAAATACTTTAGAATTTAATCCATCATAAGGATCCCAACCTTTGAAGTTTTCGGCTTCACAATAGGCTTTGAGTTTTAAAAAGCTTGATGCGACGTTATATCTCAACTTGTTGTCCTCCACGTTTTACAGATTCTAAAACTTTAAAAGATGCTTTGGTCACAGCAACAATATCTTCAAATGGAATTGGTGCTTTACCTTGAGTGAGTAATCCATCAACAAAGGCATTTACCATTTCTTTTTGACCCTTATTTTGATTGAAAAGTTTGCGCTTTTTAGGTTTACCTTTTCCGTAGATTTTCAGCTCTTTAAAATCATTTAGCGTTGCAGATAATCCAGCTGAAAATACCTCAACATATTCCTTGGTCATCGATTTTGAACCATTAGCGTAGTATGCCACAACTCCAGAGGATCCATTTTCAAACTGAATCAAAATATTCAATGTATCATTTAATTGTTTAACATCAGGCAGTGCTGTAGCCGATATTTTTACTGGGAGACTTCCATTGAGAAAGGTTAGATAATCAATAAAATGACATACTTCTCCTAAAACACGACCACCACCAATTTCTATATCTTGAATCCAGTTATCACTTGGTATAGCTCCAGCATTAATTCTATACAGCATAGTCATTGGGTGATCTCCAAGTGCTTTTTTAAGTTGAGTTGTTAAGGGAGAAAATCGTCTATTAAAACCAACCATTACAGCTGTTTTTGCTTTAGACTGTGCTTCGATAATAGCTTCTAATTCGGATTCTAAAAGACACAATGGCTTTTCTACAAATACATGCTTATTCTTTTCTAAGCTTTTTAAAACATAAGCGCCATGTGAGTCATGACGTGTCGCTACAAACACAGTATTGGTTTTATCATTGAGCACATCTTCTTCTTCTGTAGCACAAAACTGAAATTTAAACTTTTCAGCAACACGTTTAGATGTGGTTCCTGTATTTGTTAGCACACCAACACGACCTATGGCATTGCTTTCAGGAATATTAGGCAGTAAATTTCCTTGAGCATAGCTTCCTGCTCCAATGAAAGAGATGTTTATTTTTCCAAGTTTATCTGTTTCTGAGGTAGAAATTTTGGTTTTAGACGCTGCCTTATCTGTATTGTATTTTAGTGCAATTCCAGTGAAAGGTTCGGTTTTTGAAACCACTAGATCAAAGGCATCTTTTGCATTTTCAAAATCAAACTCATGTGTTGTAAGGTAATTGATTTTAATCTTATTATTTGCAATTAGGTCCTGAAAGGCTTGCATATTGCGCTTCTCTGTCCAACGTACATATGGCAATGGATAATCGATTCCTTTTTCTTCATAATTTAGATCATAACGACCAGGACCATAAGAACAAGCCATTTTTAGCTCTAATTCTTTACGGTACCAAAATGGATCGCGATCAAAACCAGTTGGTACAGCACCTAAAACAACCACTTTCCCTTTTTTACGAGCAATAGATCCAGCAAAATTTATGGGGTCTAGACTTGATGTTGCTGCTGCAATAATAACAGCATCTGCACCATAACCATTGGTCGCACTTTGTATTTGTTCTTCTATTCCTGCAGCGTTCCTTGTTAACCCTAAATCTACAACTGAATTATCTATGGATTGCTTTACTGCAGCTTCAGAAACATCAACTCCAATAACTTTAACACCAGAGGCTTTTAATATCAATGCTGCCAATTGGCCTAATAATCCTAATCCAATCACAACACAAGATTCACCTAGACGTAAATCGGCTTGACGAACACCTTGCATAGAAATAGCACCCAAAGTATTGTAAGCAGCATCTTTTAAATTAGTCGAAGCATCTAACTTAACACAAAGATTAACTGGTACAGAAACAATTTCGGCATGATTTGCATAACCAGCTCCAGCACAAGCTACTTTATCACCAATTTCGAATTCAGTAACGCCTTCACCAACTTCAATAATTTCACCAGCACAACTATAGCCTAAAGGAGAATAGGCATCTAATTTTTTCATTACGGCCCTGTAAGTTTGTATTGGACCTTGTTTTTTTAAAGTGTCTATAACCTGTTTTACTTGTTGTGGACGCTCTTTAGCTTTACCAATCAAGCTTTTCCTAGCAGCCACAACTGTAGACCCTTCAGTACCAGCACTAATTATAGAATAGTGGTTTTTAACGATAACCATTCCTTTACCCAGTTGAGGATAAGGTACGTCTTGAATTATCATATCGCCAGAACCTAGCTTTTGTGTAAGTTGTTGCATTTAATCTACTTTTTTATGCACCTTTGGTAAAGGTCTGTATGGTTTTTCTATTTGTTTTATTATTTTGACTGGGTTACCAGCTGCTACTGCCCCTTCAGGAATATCTTTATTGACTACAGATCCTGCACCAATTACAGCATGACTACCAATAGTTACATTTCTCATGACAACAGTATTTACACCAATAAACACATGATCTCCTATAGTTACATAGCCTGTTCCATTATCTTCGGGATCTAGAACGTGTGCTGCTCCGTCATGCGACAATATATAACATCCATGCGTAATAAGACAATGATCTCCAATTGTTATTTTACCACGTCTTACATCAATTTTCGCACCAAGACTAATCATAGTATTCTTTCCTATTTTAGCACCTGAAGCTCTCAAAAAAGACATTTGAATAAATCGGAGTACATTTCCACAATAATGCACCATTTTTCTAATAATTACTTTCATGATGCCAGTGTATTTGATAAAATCGTTTTGAAATGATCGGAAATAGTTTCTATAGAAAAATTTGAAACAACATATGCTCTATTATTTAAGCCTATTTCATATCGCTTTTGATCATCAACCAATAAGTGTTTTAAAGCATTTTTAAGTTGATCTAGCTCACCTGGTTCAAAGGAAAAACCATGAGTTTCGTTTTCAAAAACTTCGCGATGTGCTCCAACAGGTGTATAAACAACAGGTTTTCCTATAGACATTGCTTCAAGTAAAGATCTTGAGAAGCCCTCAGAATATGAGGCCGTTAAAAATATGTCGGTTGTTTGCAAATGTTTCATTTTATCTTCTCCACTAATTATTCCCAAGTTCGCATAATTATCTTTATATACTGAATTCAAAATAGTCTCTTCGGCTTCAAAAGGGTCTTCATAAGTGATTTTTTCTCCCGTAAATTGATTATAAAATACGCCTCTTTCCCCTTTTCTAATATTTCCTGCAAAATAAAACTTTACATATGGAAACGCTTCACAAAGGTCAGGAATTATTTTTAAAATATCAGTATATCCTTTAGCCTTAGTCATATGTCCCATAACGAGAATTTTTCCTCTTTCAACCTTATAATTGTTTGTATTAGAATATTGATTTACATCCATAGCTTGATAAAGTACAGCAACATTACTTTGCGATATATAAGGCTCAAATTGGTCTTTTAAATAACTAGCTTGAACAATTGCACAGTCTACTTTTCTTAAACTAAATCCTACCAATTTTTTCACAATACCCTTAAACTCCTGAAAATTGAGTTTGAAGTGACTCCCTCTCAAATGAATAATCACTTTTGCTCCAAAAAGTTTACTGAGCAAAATAGTCCATACATCTCTTCCAATCCATCCTATTTGTGTTGGCGTTATAGGATAATAAACACACTTGGGTCTGGTAGTTATCAATAACTTTAGCAGCTTTGAAAAGAAAATGAAAAAATTGGTTACCATTGAAAAACCAAATTTCCCTTTTTTCGTATTATCTGTTCTAAAATTTGTTTTTAGGAATGTTATGTGAAAGGCTTTATTTAAGGTTTCAGACTCCAAAAATTGCTGCATACTTAGTTCAGGTCCTGAATAAGGTGGTGGCGTTGGACCTATAAATAGTATTTTAGATTTTTTATCATTCATGTAAAAGGCTCGACTTTATTTGTTCTACCCAATTTTGAACAGATAGATAGATTCCTTTTTCCTTTGCACTAGTAGAAAAACGATGCAACAAGGTCTTATTTTTAAGCAAATTTGATAATATCTCAATATTCTCATCGACATCATCTTTCAAAATATATCCATTTTCGTCATGTTGCAAATAGCTAATTTCTGGTCCGTGTTTATCTGCTTCTAATGTCACATAAGGCCTTCCATAAGAAAACGCATGATTGATTGACAAGCCTGAGAGTCCAGGTATAAAAACTAACGAAGCACGAGCCATAACTGGAGCTATTTTAGCTTCATCAACTAGGGTTTCATGCCAGATAATATTTGAATCTACTTGAATAGCCGACTTAACAATGGTGTTTTCTGGTCCGTCGCCAATGATTTCTAATTTTAGCTTTGGGAATCTTTGTTTAAGGCGTTTATAATAGTTTATGGCATCTCCAATACGTTTAGATGGAATTAACCGTCCTATAAAGAGTAATGCTAGCTGATTTTCTGGAGGAAGGGAGTATGTATAATGCTTATCGATTTCGATGTTATCAACCGTATTATTTGCCCAAAATGCTTTATTTGGAGCTATTAATTTGTGCTTAATTGCCTGTTTGCAAGCATCTTCAGTATAAAAAATAACACGATCTAATTTTTTATTGTAGAATTTAGTCAACGACCTATCTAAAAATGAATGCAATATGCTTTTAGACTTAAGTTGTGCATGGTTATAAGAAAAAAGACGAACAGATGTGTTTTGTTTTCTAAGTTTTAATGCAAAAGAAAAAAGGGGAAGATTCTTTTTTTCGGCAGGGATTAATATCCAATCAAACTCTTTGAATATTAATTTCAGATGTTCTTTTACTAGTTTAGAGTTTCCAAAGTCTTTTTTAGTAACATTAAGTTTTTCAAGATTAAAACTCCAATCTCCTTCTAATTCTTGATCACCCATATTAGCTCTACCTGTACCTGATAAAATAGCTAACTCAATATCACTTTCATTAGCCAAATGGTTTAAAAACCGTGCTTTGTAATGATTAAAATTTGGTGCTAACCATAATACCTTTAACATAATCTTCTTTTATTGGTTTGAGATATTACTGCCATTAAAAAGTACATCATAGCTCCTGATGCTAACAAAGGTAATGAGCTTATACTGTACATAATTATTACTACAATAGCACCTAGCATTAAATATTTGAGTTCGGATATTTTAATTTTTACAGCATTTTTAATTAAGTACAACAGAAAAGATATGTAGCATAAAATACCTAAGATTCCGGTTGAAAAAAACAACCTTACATAGTCATTATGCATACCACCTCCCATCATTATTTTTGATTTTTCATGTTGTGCAAATCCCGACCCCAACCATTGCGACAACACATTGAAATTCTCCCAATACGCATAATAACGTTTCCAGATCCAAACACGACCGTTTAAAGCTGCTGTATCTTTGGCATCACCTTCATATACTTGAATATCTTTGGCAAATAGTGTACTAAATATTTCAGTATAAAAATAAAAACCTACACCAATCATAATTCCTAAAAAAATAATGAGTTGAAAAGCTGAAACTTTCTTACGAATAAAATAGACAAACATAAATATAAGCACTAATGATACTGCCCAAGATGCCTGATGTCTTAAATTATATATTCCAATTAAACATATAAGTAGTACGATTAAAAACCCTATGTTGGTAAAAACAAAGTGTTTTTTCTTTTTATTGATACGCTTTATATAAAAATAACAATAACAAATAAATCCACAGATCAAATGACTCATATACCCAAATAAATCGGCATAAAAACCACTTAACCTTAAGCCTCCTCCTCTTGATTCTGTATTATAAACTTCTCTAATTGGATCAAATAAAATTTCATAATACAATGTTGCAATTGGAAATACCGAAGCAATAAGGAATGTGATTAAAAATCCTTCTAAATCGACTAAGTTGTTTATGAATTTTCTAAAGTAAAAGAATAGCAAAAATGGTAAAATGGTACGAATTGTATCCCCAAATTGTGATACAGATTGCTCCATACCTAGAACAAATAAAAGATTTATAATTAAAAGAAATATGAAGATATAGAATGTAAAAATGAGTTTAGGCGCACTTGTCTTTTTTCGTATTACAGACATAAACGCAAAAGCAAACACCAACAAACCTAATACTTGTAAAGGTGAGAAACCGGCAGCTTTTTTCATTTCCCAAGTCGCAGCAAAAAACGGAAAGACCAAAATAGCCAATAGCATCCACTTTAAGTTAATAGACCGTGTAGTGAACCACTTTTTATAGACTTTCTTGTCCCAATTAATATGACTTGCTGTTAACTGCACATGTTACTTTTAAAATTTAGCCTCTTATAAACTTATAGATTTTATAAATGACCCTATAAAATTAGTATTCAACAATTACATTTAATCTTTTTATTTTCGGGAATAGACTACTAAAAACTCTTGAGATAGCTTATGTAACAGTTTTGAAGGATGTTCATTGAAATATTTCAAAATTGTATAGTCTAGACTCCTAAATATAGCATCTAATGGCTGAAGCAACAACTTCAATCCAAAATATTTGATTGACGGGTTAGCATTTTCAGTATTTCTCTCTAGCACTTCTCTGATAGCCTTCTCACTCAGTAATTTTCGTTTATAACTTCTTACTTCTTTGTTTTTTAATTTATTTCTAAAACGGTTGAAAGACTTATAAACTGATTCGCTCCAAATTCTATACGGACTCTTTTTGTTAGGAAATGACATTATTAAAGTGCCGCCAGGCTTTAAAACTTTTATTAGTGCGTCAACAACTTTTTCGGGGTTTTCGGTATACTCGATCGAGCCCGAACAAATAACCAAGTCGTACAATTCTTCTTTGGGTTTAAAGCTGTCTAAATCACTTTGAATTACAGTAATTTTACGCGAATCATTTTCGCTTAAAATTTTATCAAGATTCGATTGCACTAAGTCTAAAGCGTGATACTCATCACATCTTTCGTACACTTCTGGATAAAGAATTGCTGGTCCGCAACCTACGTCTAATACCTTTTGTACATTTTTAAGTTGTTCAGCTTCATTCCTTATTAAATTATTTCGATATCGCCTTAAGTAATTTCCTTTGGTTTTCTTTATATAATTATCCTCAAAATAGCTATCGCGTTTGGCAATAAAATCTTTTTCTATCTCTCTTGTATTAGTCATGCTTTATTTTTTGTCGTGGGCTTTTCCACCGCTGCAAATGTATAATAAATATAAAAGAACCTTAACTGATTGTTACTTGTTTTATCTTAAAAACAGTAATCATAATAGAACTGGTATTAAGTTTATTTTATTTGAACACTATTAGACAGATTTTCTGAGAACAAAAACAAAACCAAATGGATATTCCCCAAAATATTTCATAAAGAAGGACTTGACAAATTTCACCTTTACAAGAAAATAATACAGTAAGGAAGGGATGCTAATTATTGTCTTTAAAACAAAATGTAAAGGCTTAATTTTTCTAATTGGTTTGATAAAATTGCCTAGCAACTTACTAAAACCATAAGTAGAGACACCAACAATATCACCAACATAATCAAGTTTAACAATTTCAAATCCGTTCTCTTCAAACATTCGTTTTAATCCGAAATAAGTATATCGATAAAAATCATAAGGCTTTTCGTGTTCCCACATAAAAAACGGAACAGTTCCAATCACAAATCCATTCGAACTAAGGACTCTATTGATTTCTTGGAGCGCTTCATGCGGTTTATACACATGCTCTAACACCTCAGAAATAACAACACACGAAAATGATTCATCATTAACATTAACATGCTGATTATCGTCTATAAATATATCTGGTCGCACACTGTGATGCGCATTGGTTACTTGGTAATCTGCAGCTACATAATGTTCAAAATAGTGTTTGAGCATCTCTTTATACGGACCATCTCCTGATCCATAATCTAAAACAGAATTGCGCTTATCTATTAGATTAAAATATTTAATAAACAACTCAGATTTCATTACCCTCGATACTGGATGACTGAAAATTGAGTAAAAATATTTTCCGTTTCTATGGCTTAATCCTAACATATATTCTCTTTAACTCCTAACTATACTTGTGTATTCATTATAATAATCCTGTTCCATTCGTTTAACACTAAAATAGCTTAATTGATCCATATGATGATCTTTCCATGCAAATTCATTTTCAAAGTAATAATTAAGTCGCTTAATCATTGCTTTAGTATCTAAACAAACATCTTCAGGTTCAAATCTGCTTACAATTTCGGTTATTCCACCGCCATCATTAAATACAAGTACTGGTTTCTTTTGACTATAACATTCTATTGCTACTAGACCAAAGGGTTCATTTAAAGATGGAAATACACTCACATCAAAGATAGATTGATACGTCGTTACTTCGCTTTGATACCCTTCAAACACAACATGGTCTTGCAGTTTTAATTCTGAAACTTGTTTCTCTAGATTCTTTCGCTCTATACCATCACCAACAATAACCAATAATGATTTAGGATTAACCCTTACATATTGAGCAAATACAGCTATCAACCTATCAACTTTTTTAAAGCCAGCTAATCTTGATGACGTTCCAATAATATAGTTAGCGTCGTATTTTTCTTTTAACTTACGTTTTAAATTATCATTTACCTTATGGTTCAAAGCACTGCCATTATATACTAACTTAAGCCTTTTTCCGGAATAAAACTTGGTCTCAACATATTGCTTAGTAAACTTTGAATTACAGCAAATAATGGCCTTAGTGCTCTTAAAAAATAGTTTTCTAAAAAAGAAGCTCAACCTATCAGAAGCTTTTATTCGTCTGCCCAATCCAAAATTACCATGCTCAGTATATATAATTTTTTTTCTAGACCATACTGCAGCCAAAGCAACACTCAAATGAAAGCCGTGAAGATGCAACACATCAAACCTTTTAAGGTGTTTAGCAATTTGTAAAATTTTGAATGGATTGAGATCAAAACCAGAATTTAAATCAAAATCTATCAATTGGGTGTTTAGACTTTCAAATTCTGTTTTAAATTCACCTTTTAATTTGCCTACGCCTATCCCTGTTTCTAAAATTTGGCGTTTATTTTGCTCATTTACCAAATTGTAAACCAAGCGTTCTATACCACCAAATCCTAGACTTCCTATGTAGTGAATTACTTTCAATTTCTTATCTTATAATGTGTAAAAATAGAGATATTAATTGTTTTAAATTGATCTGTCATTAATAGATTGACAAGCTAGTGGTTAATGGTATAAAATGAGGATATTTTTGTCTATTGGTTTGCACCATTTTTTTGCTAAACTGAAATCGCTCTTCGTGAATAGAGTCCTTAGATGGAATCTCAAATGGGAGACCATATGTGAAGTTATTAAGCCTGTTTTGAAGGTTGATATACTTTCTACCTAAAAAACTAAACTGATTAGGTAGTACAAAACCACTATGGTCAATTGAAAATGATTCACTTTTTTGAATACTAAAATTACCAGGTAAACTGAAGGATTGAGCTGGTAAATAAAATCGAGATGTTTGCAACTCTTTGTCTAGAAACACTCTCAATTCATCATTAAAACTTAAAATTAATAATGTGATTTCTTCTTTACTAGGCGTATTCGTATACCATTGATTTCTATATTGAATCACTCTTTGTACTAATTCGTAAAGCTTTCCGTTATTGACTTCTAACAGTTCTAAATCAAACTCTATAGCTTTCGCTAACAATAAAAACGCCCGAAGCTTCACAATTTTCAAGGTGACTTGGGCATCTATAGTAATTAACATTTTAACAAGGTACTCTAATGCAATTTGCTGTTTTAAATCAGTATTTGTTTTTGGTTCATCAATAATTAATTTTTCTCCTCCAAGGTGTTTTAAATTAGAAATAAGATTATACGACATACTTTTAAGAAGGTCTTTCTCTTGAATACCAAAAATACCATGAGTTAGAATGCTTTTTTCGTCTGGTGCTAATTGTAGTCTAAAGTTTTCATGACATTGAGAACCATTTTTAAACACACAAATAATATCTAAATCTGATATTCCTGGATGTTTTACTGAGCCCATTTGATAGACACTCAAAATTGCCTCATGAGACATTAACAGGTGAACCAATTTCTCTTTGAGCGCCTCGTATTGTGACACTGAAATCATAATCGGGTGATCTATATATTTTAATGCCATCATATTATTTATAACCTAATTTATCCATAGTTGGTCCGCAAATAGCATAAAAAAGCTCGCGCTGTTGGTCATTTAAATCTTCAAAAGTTATGGTCTTACTAATTTGTCGTTTCCCTTTATATTTGGCATATAGATATCGATATAACCAACCTCTGGTTTTGTTTACCTTCTTAGATTTAAACTCATCGTATTGTTTTTTACTAATAGTTAAACCTAATGGTGTTAGAACATGTTTAGACAAATAATCATAGTCTTTAATTATGTTTTCAAAAAGCAAAAGTTGAGCATCAGACTGCAATAAATCTTCGGTGGTTTGCACCCAATTAACACATACTTGTTCTAGTTTACTCATTGCTGTCCAAGCTTCAATGTCTTTTTGGTTTTTAGGAATTTTATGTATCCCTCTGTCATCTCTTCTAATCATTAAAGATGGCACAACCTTTTTAGGGTTTCTTACGAGATGAAATATAGCAGGATTTTCAAATACGTCTTTTAAACTCTCAACACTATCAGATAAATACCCATTGACATCTATAAAAATATCTTTAGTGATTTGCGCATCTATTTTCTTTTTTGCATTGTTAAGTATGACATTAGAATAGACCTTTCCTACGTACCATGAAACCAACCAATATTCTCTATTGCCGATATACTCATGAGTCGAGAAAGCATTAATATCTAATGCTAATAAAGATCCTAAAAATTTCGTTCCCGACCTTCCCATTCCTGTTACGAAAGCGTATCTCATTGTATATCTGTATTAATTTTTTTAATCAACATATTTAGATTTGAATAGAATTCGCGATTCAACATGTTTTGTGTAGCCAAATTTATTTTTGGAGCACCAAATTTCTTAATTATTTTTCGCAATAGTGGATGTGGTATTTTGAGCAAAACTAATTGAAGCTTAGAAAAGTTATTATTCCAATCCTTTCTTAGTTGTGATGCAATGACAATAGGTTCCCATTCTTGATCTGTAAAATGGTGTTTAACGGCGTCGAAACTTTCTCTCTTAAAAATTCCTTTGTTGTTAATAGCCGAATAGTATAGGCAAGGCATAAGCATAATCTGACTTAAGATACTTTTTAATTCGTAGGTATTGCTTGGTTTCCAATTGTTTTGATGTCGCTTTTCAAATTGGTTCAACATAGCTCTTAAACTACTTTTATAATCTATTTCTTCCGAAAATTTTAAATTATACTCAAGGTTTTCTTTACTAGGGTAAATTAATTTTGAATGTTCTAAAGTTGAAACGGGCAAATAGTTTTCAGGATAACTTTTTAAATCACTTTCTTTAATCTGAAACCATCCATGATGTTGTAATGGGTCAAATTTCAAGATCAATTTCATAGATTCAATTTTAAACTTCTGAAGTTGCTTTGAATTGACGAATTCGTCTCTAACTATTAGTAGACCATCAAAATCACTATATGGTATAACTTCGTTTGTAGCAACACTTCCATGAACAACAACCGAATGAAAAATTTTAGCATATTTCCGATCAATCAAAAGCGCTATATCCCTAACCAGGTCAAGTGTACCATCATACTTATTAATCGTTATATTATATTGATGTTTTAAGGTCATTACTTGCTTTTATCTTTTAAAACTTTCAAAATTCCAACAATCGTATTTTTATGAAATATATACAATATTGTTAATGCTACAAGAATCATAAGCAATAGAAGCGTCCATGCATTCACATTGAGATAATCCAAATAAAATAACACATAAATGGTACTCAAACTAAACAATGATACCATTGGTCCTTGTAAACTATTAAACAATTGACGTATTGAAAATGGAATATAGTAATTAAGCACTAGTAAAAATAAGATGTATGATAACGCTTTTGCTATCACAAGGAAATAAGCCACCCACAATACACCATATTGAACTCCGAGAATTATAGCCAATACCGTTAAAATAGTTCTTCCTATGGAAACGTAAAGTGTTACTTCTGGTTTTCCAATACTTGAAAAAATGACACCTCCAAACTGACTTATAGATTGTATTGCTCCAGCAAAACATAAAATCCTAACAATTGGAATAGCACCATCCCATTTTTGTCCAAATACGAGA
Organism: Psychroserpens luteolus; assembly: GCF_021032705.1. Lineage (GTDB taxonomy): Bacteria > Bacteroidota > Bacteroidia > Flavobacteriales > Flavobacteriaceae > Psychroserpens > Psychroserpens luteolus. Next base: position 91,165 of record NZ_JAHVXI010000001.1, read on the forward strand.
TGAATAATTAAATCGGCATTAAACGCAAGGATTGTCATAGCAGGTATTGACACCAATGCAACTAAATTGACCGATTTAAAATACCCATTAATAATTTTTATTTTATCATTTTTAAATGATGAAAATGACGGAAACAGCACCTCACTAAAAATATAAGAAATACGCTTTACAGGTGTGTACATAATATTATAGGCAAATGCATAATACCCTAAAATCACACTTGTAAAAAACTTACCCAAGATTAAATAATCAATATTTCTCTCAAAGTACATTGACATTTGAGAAGCTTTAAATTTTAAAGAATACCATATCATATGCTTTATTTCCTTGATATTAAAATAAAATTTAGGGAACCATCTTTTGTACACTAGTATTAACATCATCCTAACAACGGAAGACACTAAAGGTTGAATCACAAGTGCGTAAACTCCAAGACCGTAGTAAGCTCCAATAATTGCCGAAATCGAACCAACAAGAATACCAGAAAGGTTAATCTTACTAATTGTTTTAAACTCTAGATCTCTTTCTAAAAGCTTGTATTGAATACTATAAAATGGGTTGATTAATATATTTAGCGCAGCAACATATACGATAGCACTTAACTTTGGTTCATCGTAAAAATTAGCAGCAAACTTGGCCGTTGATATAATAATAATGAATGAAAAAATAGACAATCCGTAATTCAACCAATAAATCGACGACAATTGCTTATTGGTGGTACTTTGTTCATGAATAATAGACGAGCCAAATCCCATATTGGTAAATAAAGTAATAAACCCAATATAGGTCATGGTTAAAGCGACCAAACCAAAATCTTCAGGCAACAGTAAACGCGCTAATACAATATTGACCACAATGGCCAAGAATTGCGATAATACATTGACAATTGTGAGATAAAACCCTCCTTTTATGATTCTATTTTTGCTCAATTAAAAAGTATCTTATTTAGTTTATCTAAAATAACCTTTGAGGCATCTGTAAATGTCTGCTTTGAAACAAAACGAGCCGCATTTTTTGCGCGTTCTTGATAGACGGGATACGTATCTAAAATCTCTTTGATCTTAACAACTAAATCATTGGAATCATCTGGTTTAACAAAAGACACTAAATTACTTGGAAAACGTTCTCTTAGACAGGGCAAATCAGAAAAAATCACAGGGTTCTCGCTTTGTAGATAAGCACCTCCTTTACCTGGACTTAATGTATATCTATTATATAAATTATCTTCATAGGTCGACACTAATACATCAGCAGCATATACAAAATTCAAATACTCAGGATAGGTTTGGAAAGGGTAAAGAATGAGATTGTTATAAGTGGCATCACTGTATTCTTCTTGAAGTCCTTTTGTGGCACCTACAACGATAAATTTAACGTCTGTAAAAGCACTTGAAGCTTCAGCAAAGTTTTTAATTCTTTTTGATTTTTCACCCGCTTTTCCTGCATAAACGATATACTTATAATCAGTATTCCATTTTAAGTGTTTTCTTTTTGCTATCTTATCGATAGCAGTGTGATCATGATAATCTGACTGAAAACGAATTGGACATTTAATCACCTTTTCATCCGAAATTTTAAATGTATTAATTAAAAACTCCTGTACATAAGTTGTCATAACCACAATTGCATCCATTCGTTTCATGATAAACTTATGATAGTTGTTATTACTAAGAAATGGTGTTTCAAAAACCAATTTGCATCGTATCAAACCAACAAACCTGAACAAAATATAGGGAATAATTGATGTATAGCACTTACTATACACAACTACATTCTTAGCTCTGAAAGAAGATAAATGCCGTAACACATAGATAAAATTGAAAACAAATCTATTAATTAAGAGTACCAGCGCAGAAGACTTATTATTGACTTCTCTTATTTTAGTGTTTAACTCGGTTAATTTAAAGTTTTCTGGAACGTCATATAGATCAAAAATACGATCTTTTTCTACAGTATATTCGCTGCGTTTCACCTTAGGAGTGATCAACTCCACATCAATTCCATTATTAGAAAATGCAGCGCAGCTATACATCATATGAACAGCGTCTGCTCTGTTTTTTCGCATATCTCTAGGTGAGATGTAGTACAACTTTTTAATTTTGAGTTGAGATAGATTCATATAAAAAGCACCTATAGGTAACCAAATTTACGCATTAAATCTCCAGAAACAGATATAATTTCGTCGATCTCAAATGCAGATAATTGTTCTAAGTATTTTTGAGTGTTACTTTTGTCAATTTGTTCATTGGTTTTCTTTTTCCAATCCAAAAGTTCAGAAGGTTCCATTTTATTTTTATAATAGTCTAACATTTGATCTTCAAACTGTAAATCAAGAATTTTGGTGCATTTTTGTAATTCCAATTCAGGCTTATTTAATAGATCTTCATATCTAATGAGTGCATAATTTGAAGTATGAATTGATTCTAAGAAACTTAGTATCTTTTTATTTTTATGTAACCAATCTAAACTCATTTCCTTAATGGTCTCTGGGAATTTTGGTTTGTATTTTGAGTTCGTTGTAAGAGCATTTACATTTAGGTAACTGCAAACCACATCTCTACAATCTCTTACTATAATTAAGTATTTAGCGTCTGGATAAATAGAATCAAGTACATCTAAATGTTCTATATAATAGTTGTTTTTGTCTCCTAACACAGAAGGAGTTTTCCCATTCTGAAGTCCATACTGTAAAATGACTAATGACGTTAATTCCTTATAAGACTTTGGCAATCTTGAGCGTATTAAACCCTCTAATTCCTTATAATCTAACTCCCACGTTTCAATTTTTTTAGACGTTTTTAAATCTGAAATAAATGCTTTTAAATCATCTTTAGATTGCGAATTTTCAATACTCCAATCACCATAAACTTTATGCCACCATTGAATAAATCCGCATTCGGGAGGAACAATAATTGATGAATGGCTGCTCATCATCATTCTAAACATCGAGGTTCCAGATCTTGGACTACCAATAATAAATACGTTTTGATGGGTCATACTAAATCAGTATTATCTAAGATTTTCCTAGTGCAGTAGATATCAATTCTGAAATCTTTTTAATGTTATCATTTTCTAAACCATAGTACAATGGTAAACATAAAATTCGTGGAGCGATATCATCGGAAACTTTTAAATCATTGTTATTATTCACATATGATAATGACGACAAGCTTGGATAGAAATAGCGTCTTGGTATAATATCATTAACTTTTAATAGTTCTTCTGTCTTCAACAATTCAGTTTCCGAATTAAAAATAATAGGGTAATAACTGTAATTCCATTCTGTATGCGCTCTAATTTTAAGTCTTCTCAGCAATTTGAAATCTAACAAACTATCATATAGTTCGCAAACACGTTTCCTGTCTTGAATAATAGCATCTATATAAGGCAAGACACTTAATCCCATCGCTGCTTGTAACTCACTAATTTTAGCATTTATACCTATTCCATGAAAGCGAAGTGGTCCGTCGTGACCAAACTTATGTCTATATAGCATTTCATTGTACGTGTTCTCATCTTGACAAAACAAAGCACCACCTTCACCAGTATGAAACAACTTGGTGGCATGAAAACTACACACGCTTACATCTCCATAATTAAATATCGGTTTGTTTTTATAGGTTACTCCAAAGCAGTGCGCTGCATCATAGATGACTTTCAGTTTATATTTTCTTGCAATAGCATCAATTGCTTCAATATCACAAGGATTACCATAGACGTGAGTTACTAATATTGCAGTAGTTTTGTTCGTAATAGCCTTTTCTATTTTCGTTTCATCAATTGTAAGATATTCTGGATGTATATCAACAAAAACTGGTGTGCATTTTTCCCAAACTATACTAGATGTCGTTGCTACATAAGAAAACGGCGTAGTAATCACCTCTCCTTGTTCGGCAAAGGCATTTAATGCTATTTGAATTGGAAGCGTGCCATTAGTCATCAATATAAGGTGATTAGCATTAAGATGTTTGGTCAATTTAGCTGTTAACTCCTTAGTGAGATCACCATTGTTTGTCAACCATTTATTTTCCCATATTTTGTCAATATAAGCCTTGTATTCTTCTATTGGAGGGAAAAAAGTTTTAGTAACAGTAATCATATAATTATCTAAAATCGGAGTTATTCCATGTAAGCTTGCAAATATATTCTAAATTATAGGATAATATAGATTATTAAATGATTTGCGATATAAATTTAGTCAAAAAGTTAGTTCTTAAAATAAGCCTGAGTTTTCGTATTTGTAGGAAAATTAACTAAAAAGTGTTATTTTAGGCACTGAAAAGAACATGCTTAGTCAGTAAAGTGACAAAATTTTGAACTATAATCCCTCGATAGTTTATTGTTTATGAAATACTTAGATCTGTTGAGATTTAAATCTAAGTACCCGTTAAGTATTATTTTCACAACTATTAACTACCCCTATTCATCAAAATATTATCTCTACCTAATTACAATGGTGATGTCCATTAGAATTATCTAATGTGCGCATACCTTAATTAATTAATAAAAAGTATAGAGATGAAACCAGACACTTAAATATTACGTAAGTATAGTTTTAAGACCTCATTAATTTTGTTGACTACCTTATAAATGCTCGTGTCTTAACTACAATAGTTTTGATTTTAATTTTGGAAAGACACTTTTCAAGACCAGTTTATCATTGGTATTGATCCCCTCTTAAATTTCCGATACTCATATTACAAAATCTGTTAGATCGTGATTATATCATGGTCTTAACACTAAATGCGGTATATCATTACTTCGACGTAGTTTATATGTACACCAGCACTATAGCATAGTTATGCACTGTCTTCATTAATGAGGAAAAGGACAAGCGTTGTGACTTAGTTGTTACAATGTCTTTGTCTAAGGTTTTCAAAAAAAAGATGGATGTAGAATTATGAAAATTAAAGATTTACTTTTAATAATGTTAGTATTACTAGCATGCAATGCTTTTAGTCAAACAACAATATACCTTGAAGACTTCACAGGTCAAAACACTAAAGGTGCAACAGGCTCAAACTCTGGGATTCCCACCATTGACTTAAGTGGTGTCGACTGGAGCGTTGATGTTAGCGACGCTAACCTAACAGCCACAACAGATTGGTTTCGCGTTAGGACTATTGCTGGAAACGAACGATTAGAATCTAGAGATTTGGATGGCGAAAGTATTTGGTTCTCTCCTAGTATTGATATATCAGATTTCACTGATGTTGAATTCACAATAGATGCTTCTGAAAATAATCCAAATACTCTAGAAAACAATGATATTGTGACGACGCAATATCGTATTGATAATGGTTTATGGATTAATGCCAGTACTAATGATGTACTTATTAATGACTACGGAAATGTGATTATCAGCCAATCTGGATTAAATGGAAGCTCATTAGAAATTAGGGTGATTTTTATTAATAATGCTGGAAATGAAAGACAACGAATTGATAACATATTAGTTACAGGTACTGTTTTACCTGGAGTTACTTATGTCTATGACAATGGATGGACTCCTACAGATCCAGATGGTGTTGCTACAACTGCTAATGATATTATTATAGCAAATGGTGACACCAATTTCATAAATGACATCAATTGCAATTCGTTGACAATTAATCCAGGTGCAGGACTAACAATTAATAGTGGCGTTGTTTTAACTGCTATAGGCGATATTGTTTTAGAATCGTCTTCAACAAGCTACTCAAGCTTAATTCTTGACGGAAGTATCGTTGGTTCTGTTAGGTATGAACGTCATATAAATAATGCAGCAGCTAGTGGAACCACCACTGGCAATAATGATCTTATAAGTCCGCCACTCACAGGGCAAACGTTTGGAAACTTTAGAGCAGTTAATTCTAATATTCTTTCTGGCAGCATTTCAGGAAATATCGCCTTTTTATTTGGCCCATTTGATACAGCTACTAATAGTTTTATTAACTATACTAGTGCAAATGATAGTAATACATTAGATGCTGGCATTGGTTTTAGAACTGGCTCAACAGATAATGGAGACTATATTTTTACAGGAGACATTGAAACTGGTGCAGTACAAATTAATTTAACTTCTGGAACCTCAAACTGGAACCTCATTGGAAACCCCTATCCAAGCTATTTAAATGTTGACGCTCTTCTTACCAATATTATAAACTCAGAAACTGTAGATGTTAACGCTGTGGGTATTTATGGCTATGATGGTTCTGCACAAGATGGCTGGACAATTTACAACCTAGCCAACACTACTATAGATACTAAAATTGCTCCTGGTCAAGGTTTTTTTGTCGAAGCAGAATCTGCTGGTAGTTTTACTATAGATCCAAATATGAGAACTACTGGAACTGATGATGATTTTATTTTAGGACGCAACTCAGGGCCTTTACAATATTTGAAACTTAACCTTAGTTCAGCTTCAAGCAGTTTTTCAACTAGTTTTTATCTTAATGATAATGCTAGTTTGGGATTAGATCCTGGATATGACGCTTCAGTTTGGAATACAACACCACCAAATTTTTCATTATACTCGCATTTAGTAGAAGAGAATACTGGTAGAGCAATGGCTATTCAAACTATAGGTAGTAATGATATAGCAAATACTTTAATTCCTTTAGGTGTTAATGCAAGTAATGGTTCATTACTAAATTTTAGTATCGCTGAATCATCACTTCCAGATACAGTAGATGTCTTTTTGATTGACAATCAGACTAACACAACAACACTCTTAACAAATGAGGATTATAATATTTTACTTAACGAAGCTCTAAATGGAACCGGTCGTTTCTTTTTACAGTTTTCAGATAGTACTTTAAGTACAAACGAACCCGAATTAGTCGATATACTTATATATGCTAACCTTAATGAAAAAACACTATTCATTGATGGGGTTTTAAATGAAAAAACAACATTAACCGTCTATGATCTTCAAGGGAGATTAATCTTTAAATCTATACTGGATATAAATAGAACCTCACAAAAAATAGATATTAGTAAATTAAGCAGTGGTATCTACATTGTCAAGCTTAATAGCCAAAAACAGAATAGGTCTAAAAAAATCATTATCAAATAATTTAATAGAAATCCCTATCTCATCTTTTTTTAAACGCATTCAATTGAATGCGTTTTTTTATAATATGTACCTTAATGAACTAATTCTTAAAACCGTAAAAAGATAAAATTAGTTTTTATCACTCATATCTTTTATTATCTTTGATAATTCCCTCAATTTGCTTTAAATCGTATATTAGTTTAAGTGATTTAAGAAAAAAATAATTTATTACAGTTATGAAAAAAATTTACTTAGCAACGTTGACATTACTTTTTTTTACTGTTGGTTTCTCACAAAGCCCGATTACAACAGTTGATAGAGATAACATTGTTGGACCAACTGCAACTGGAAATGCAGCTTCGGTTTCATCGGTAGGATTAACTCGAGGTTCTGGCGTAAATCTTAGTGCGTCAAGTCCAACAGATTTTACATCAAGAGATTGGGATGGAACAGATCAAGCCTCAGCCGAAGCAGCTAATGAATATATTGAATGGTCGGTATCAGCAACAACAAATTTTGAAGTCACTGTAAATGAATTTGATATCCGATTAAGACGACATGGAAACGGCCCTAGCCAATGGCAAATATATTATAGTTTAGACAACTTTGCTACAGCAGGAACAGCTGTATCAGTTCCACAAACTATGCCTGCTACGAGCAGTTTTGAGTTTAATTTTTCCGGTTTATCAATAACTTCACCTACATCTGGTACCATTACGTTTAGACTATATGCTTGGGATGCAAATAGTATTGGTGGTTGGTTACGAGTAACTGGTCAACCAGCTTGGGCTGGATCATTAGGAATTGCTGATCCAGGCATACGTATTATTGGTAGTACTTCAACAAGCGCTTCCAACAGCATCGAATCTGACATCGTTGCTACGGCTTTTGACCCAACAGACAATATTAATTATAGTGCATTTAATGCTACTTCTGGATTAACGACCACAAACGCTATACAGCTTGGAGAATTCTCAATTAGAGATGGTGGAGCTACTGCTCCAGATAGCGATAGTGATGGCACTAACGTTACAGATATTCAATTTGCAGTTTCAAATAATCAATATTTAGCTGCACTTGCCATTTTTGATGGTACTACAAATATTGCCGAAACATCTACTGTCGATCCTTTAGTTTCTTTTAGTGGTTTAACAGCTTTAATTGCTAATGACGATGCTACAAAAAACTTTACAGTTTATGCTACATTTAATTCTGTAGTAACTGATAACGAACAGATACAAGTTACTGTAGACTTGGCAACTGCGGCTGCAACAGGAAGTTCACTTTTTGCACTCGCAAATGCTGGAGGAGCAGCTACACCTATTGTAGGTGATGACAATAGAATTGAAGTGACGGCGTCAAAAATTGTCTTTGACCAGCAAGTAACAGACAGCAATCAGTTTGAAGTTATGTTTCCTTATCCAACAGTTTTAGTTCAAGATAATAATGACAATCTTGATCTGGACTACAGTGATGTTTTAACAGTGATTACTTCTGCAGGAACTTTAGTTGGTTCTCCAATTGATTATTCTTTTGTAAATGGGGAAGCTGTTTTAAATACCATAGAATATTCTGATCAAAATACAGCTATAAACCTTTTTACATTTAGTAATGGCTTTTTTACATTTAGTGACCCGTTTGACGTTAATGGACCATTAATAAATCTTGCCATACAAGACTTTGATGGTTCTTCACCAGAGTGGACTTTTACTAATGACACTCCTTTCTTTGATAATGGATGGGGAACAGATGGTTACTATGGCCTAATAGATGCTGCAGATATCGCCCCTTTAGATTTCGAATTTTTATCAGGAAATATATTAGGTGAGAATGACCTCAATGATGAAGGAAATGGTGCTGTAGGCTTTGCTACTATTACTTTTGACACTATAGATGTTTCGGTATATGATAATGTGCAAATTACTTTTGATTGGGATATTGAAGGCTATGTACAAAACAATAGTGACGTATATTACAGACTATATTTAGATGGAATACCACAACCAATAGTATATTTAGTAGATGGTAATGGACCAATAGATTCAGACGAAGGTTCGGTTCTTATAAATGTCCCTGACACAACAAACACTATAGGATTGGAATTAAGTATTAGAAATAATCTTTTAACTGGGTTCTCAGGTTTTGATAATTTTAGAGTGGCTAGTATTTTTGAAGGTTTAATATACTACGATGCAGATGGATGGATTAATAATGAAGCACCAAGCCCAACTACTGGAGCATTAGACGCATTAGTTATTGATGGAAGCTACACGGTAGATTCAAATGTTGAGATTAATAATTTCATAGTTAATCCTGGAGCACAGGTTCAAGTTCCTATTGCACAATCAATGACTGTTAATAATGAATTGGTTAATAATGGTTCTTTTGAATTAAATTCGGTTTCAACAACCTATTCTAGTTTAATTGCGAGTAGTGTTGAAGGTGAAATCGTCTACAACCGACATGTCAATCAATTTGCACCTTCAGGATCAACAACTGGTTTTAATGATTTAATTGCGGCACCTGTTACTAATTCAGACCAAACATTTCTTAATTTAAGAACTGCTAACCCTGACATCCCTTCAGGAACCATAGGAGGAGTACCTTCTTTCCTATTTGGTCCTTTTGACAATAATGCTAATGCTTATATCAATTACACCAATGCAGATGACGCCTCTATTATTACTGCAGGTATTGGATATAGAACAGCCTCTACGGCTCCAACTGGCTCTACATTTAGATTTGAAGGTAATGTAGAAACAACGACTAACATTGTTCCTATTACTGTAGGTACTAATAGCGATTTTAACCTTATTGGTAACCCTTATCCTTCTTATATAAAGTTAGCAGATTTTTTAACTGCTAATAACACAGAATTTAATCCACTAAACTCTGGAGTTTATGGCTATGATGGCGATATCTCTGATGGTTTCACTATATGGAATCAAGCCTACTCTGATGCTAACCCTACCGCATTAATAGCGCCAGGACAAGGATTTTTCGTGTCTTCTAAAGCAGGTGGTGGATCCATTACTTTTAATGCACCAATGCGTTCTATAGGTACTAATGATGATTTTATTCCTGGAAGAATAGTTAATCCAAATTTAGCTCACTTAAGACTTCAGCTGTCAAATGAAAGTTCTTTGTTCAATACAGATTTTTACTTTAACGATAATGCGTCTCTAAGTATGGACTCTGGTTATGATGCTGTGATGTTTAATGGCAATACTCCTGATTTTGCAATATATTCGCATTTAGTAGATGACAACGTTGGAAATAATTTAGCTGTCCAAGCTGTACATTATAATGCACTAAATAATGTAGTCATTCCTTTAGGCGTTAATGCCAATGAAGGTGAGCAGTTAACAATTAGTATTTTAGATACAGATATACCAAGTAATTTTGATATTTATCTAGAAGACACTGTAACTAATACCTTTACATTATTAAATACATCTAATTATGTATTTACTCCAAATGTAACGTTATCTGGAACTGGTCGTTTCTTCTTGAGAATTTCTGCGGATGCTTTATCTACGTCTGAAGAAAACTTTAGTTCTATTCAAATATATACTACTAAAACACCTAAAACATTGTTTATTAAAGGTGAGTTGAATGACGAAACAAAAGCTGAAATATATGATATTCAAGGCCGTATAATCTTATCAACAAAACTTGATAGTAGAAGTGATAATAATCAAATTGATATTTCTAATGTCACTTCTGGAGTTTATATTGTTCAGTTGAGTAATAGTACTCAGCAGAAATCTCAAAAAGTGATTATCAATTAACGTTACAGTAAACTCAAGGTATTAAAAACTAATAAATCAGGTAAATAGTAATATTTTATTTACTTTTGCTTTGTATTATATGATATAATGAAAAGAAATAGTCCTCAAAATCAAATTACTCGTAAGGAAGCCCTACAAAGAATGGGTAAGTACGCTGCGCTTACTGCAATAGGTACGTTTCTTATATTAAACCCAAAGAAAGCACAAGCATCTTCTCCACCAGATCCAGGAGGAAATCCTTTTGATTAATTTCTATTTTTATTTTGAAAGCGGATTTATCTCCGAAGTACGTACATAAGATTAATGAAACCATACTATTGTGGTTTCACAACTCTAATAAATATGTTGTCGTCTCAGAAACCTTATACACTCTAATTGACTTGTATTTAAGGGTTGACAATAAAACCTCCTTTATAGATACCTTAGAGCAATCATTACAAATCGAACTTGCTGAATGTGAAAAGATTTATAATGATATATCTAACTTTTTAGACGAAGCAAATGTAACTTCTATAGTGAACTCATTTTTTCAAGAGTCTCTTGAAGTACCTCAAGAAAGCATCAACAAAACCTATAGAGTCAATAATAAAACTATTAGTGTAAATTTTGAATCACATGTCATTGAGAGTTTAATTCACCCTCAATTATCTCAATATAAAATACAGCAACTACCAAAACCAGATATTACATTTGATATTTTTAAAACAAATGATGACTTACACCTATTTAAAAATGCCAAGCACATAGGTAGTTATAAAACTAAAGCTTTTCATTTTCTCCAAGGAAAGTTTGCATTAGAACTCACTAATGTAATCCACAACCTGAATATAGAACAATGGATTGCTACATTTCATGCTTCAACTATTACGAATAACAAAGAATCTATTATGATTGTAGGTGATTCTGGCAATGGAAAAAGTACACTATCTGCGCTATTGATGGCTAGCGGATTAGATTTATTAGCCGATGACTTTACGCCTCTGTATAAGGATATGAACTGCTATAGATATCCCGCAGCTATTTCAATTAAAAAAGGAGCTTTCGACGTTTTAGAGACTCAATTTGAAAACTTTCAAGACTTAAAAGTCCACACCTCTGGCCCTAAAAAAGTCAACTTAAAATATTTACCATCGTCTTTAGGTTTTAAAAACTCGAAACATAATTTTCCGTGTCAAACTATTGTATATGTTAAATATGACAAAGCAATTAAGTCATCGTTAGAAGAGATTTCCATCGATAAAATATTAGAAACCTTAATTCCTGATTCATGGATTTCACCAAATGAAATCCACGCACGTCATTTTTTAGATTGGCTTAATCATCTCAAATGCTATCGATTAAATTATAGCGATAATGATTTTGCAATCTCAAGTTTTAAATCACTATTTGATTCTTAAACGCTTTTTTAGGAATTTCTTTGTTTATTTTTGAATGTTTAAATATAACATTTGTCCAAAACAAATTATACATACAAAGACACTTTACAGCTAATAGCTGATATCTTGAGTTTTGAATATCCCAATGAAAATTTAAAACTATCACTAACAAGTGCTACAATAAATTGGGAACAATTTGTAACAGTAGCTAGTGACCATCTAGTTTTGCCAACCATATATTGTAGATTAAAACAAAAGAAACTCTTAGAATGTATTCCTAGAGATTTAGAGGCATATCTTGAAGATATCACCACGATTAATAAAAATCGTAACCTAGGTTTAATAGAACAGTCAAAAATAATCGCTGACATTTTCAATGCTAATAATATTAGATATGCTTTCACTAAAGGGACCGCTTTTTTGATTGCTGATTTTTACCAAGATAATGCCGAACGTATGATTGGAGATATTGATATTTTGGTAGACGAAAATCATATATTTAAAGCATTAGACCTACTTCTCGATTATGGATATACCAAAATACCATCAAGTATTAGATCTACTTTTTTCGATCACAAGCATTTGGATAGACTCATTATTGATAACGGCTTAGGCGCTGTGGAGCTGCATAAATATTTGCTCAACAAACCACATCATAATGTATTGTCAAGCCATATGCTTTTAAACAGAGTATGGTACCATAAGGAATTCCCTATTTTTCATGCCGAAGATCTTTTCAGTCATAATATTCTAAACTTTCAAATTAATGATAGAGGTCACTATTATTCAAAATTGAATATGCGCTCAACTTATGACAGCCTCGTTTTGATACTATTGTTTCCAGAATTAATAATATCTAACACTAGTAAATATTTCACGTCATACTTTTCACTAAACTCAATATTCTTTGAGGAATTTAAGAATGTTGAGTTAAGTCAATCTAGGATTAATAAGTTCATATCACGTTTAAAGTCACCCGGTCTTGATTCATTTCACAGAAAACGACTGACACTATCTGTACTGTTAAGACAAATCCCTTCAAGACTAAGTACTTTTGTGACAAATAAAAAGTATAGAAAAGCCCTTTTCAATGATAGAAAACGCATATTAAAAGATTTAAACTCAAAATTTTTAAAGCCTTAATTTAAAATACAATAACTTTGAGGTTTATTTGCAATATTATAGTTCAAAGTATATCTTTGAATTAACCCATACAATTGAAACATGAAAAAGATCATCCTATTCTTAATATTAGTATCGCTATTTAGTTATGATAGTCAGTCGCAAGTAAGCAAAAGAGATCTAAGAAATATTGAAGCTTGGACTGTTAGTGTTGGAGTAAATGCAGTTGGTAGCTTAGGAACAAGAAATCCTTTTGAAAAATTAGGTGATTTTGAATTTAACCGTCCATTAGCACTTTCGGTGCAGCATAGGTGGTCAAGATATTTATCTGTAGAGCAAGACTTTACTATGAATAGGTTTAAGATTACATCTAGAATTGACAATGGCTCACTTCCAGAAGAATTCAATTACTTTTCTACCAATACCTATGTTAAGTACTTTTTTTCAGATGAATTATTCCCTGAAACTCTATGGCTAGACCTTTTTGTAGGTGGTGGTTTAGGTGTTTTTTCTATAGATGAACTTAATACTTCTGCCAACTTGATACTTGGTGGAGCTTATTGGTTCAATAGTAATATTGGCGTAAGACTACAAGGCGTTGGTAAATTTGCTTTTAACGCTAAGGACAATCGTTTTGATAATAATCACTTTCAATATGTGTTACAAGTCATGTTTAGACTATAATTAGTATTGAGCAAAATTAAAATTTAACATTTCCCTAGTTTTATCGTATATCCTAGGGAATTGTCTTTTAAATTCCTCAGGTGTTTCTATAAATGTCTCAACAATGACTGCCACAAATTCAAACTGATTTGTAAACGCATAATCTCTAAAATACTTAGAAGCAATCAATTGCTTTCTTAAATTTTCTTCAGCTGAAAGCATATCAGTAAGCTCAGAAAAAGCCACTTTAAATATCAAAGAGCTCACATCATTGTTTTTTAAACTGTTTATATGTATTGCATGTGTAAATTCATGAATGCCCAAATTAATATTATCATTTTCGTCATCATAACCATACAAAAAATCTTCCCAAGAAATCACTAGAGCTTTTAATTTAGGATTAAGCTCTCCCTTGTGATAAGCCTCATTTGAATTTGAATAAAAAGTCCCTGGGTAGATGATGATTTTATCAATTAAATCTATTTGATAGTCTCTAAAACCAAAGGTGAGCATGGTGGATGTAGCTGCCACCAAAACCTTCATTTCGGTGGTCACAACTAAGTCTTCTCGACCAAGAAAATACTTTGAATTGATAAATGTTGCAACACGATGTTCAAATCGCTCTTTTTCGGTGTCATCTAATTTTTGATAAAAACTAAACTGACGTCTTAATATGCTTCGCTGTTCTTTGTCCAATCTCTTCTTAAAAAGATAAAAATGCACAAAAAAAGGACGTTTATACTTACTGGCATATCGCTGTTCAAAAAACATATAAAAACGCGAGAAAACCACCGCAAACATACCAACAAAAAAAATAACAAGAAGCACAATACGAGTAGTAGGTGAAATCGCTAATATGTAATTAAAAAGGGCTAATATCATTAGCTAAATATACTGAAAAAATAAAACCCAAGCATTCGAGTTATGCTTGGGTTTTGACAAATTGAAATCCAATAACTAATTCAACGACTTCACTTATAGTCTTAATTCTCTATTTCAATGTGTATAATACTTTTCATTTTCAATTTTTTGCCTTCAAGTCTGGCTTGAGAAAAGAATTGTTTAGCTATATCCTGCTCATTTATTAGTTCTTCTATTCTTCCACTATCAAACTCGCAAGCATCGGCTTCATTCCCTTCTTTTATTGATAAACGGTGTAATTTATGAAAGTTAATTTTCACATTCAATACAGCATTAATAATATGTGATGCTTCTGATGCTGTGTAGCATCCACTTATCAAATCAATTTTTTGTGCTTTTTTTACTTTTTCTAAAGTTTCCATAATTATGGGTGTTTTATATTGGTACAAATTTCAAATTTATTTTTCATATATTTTTATTTATATATTTAATATTAATCATAAGCATTTCCTATGTCAAATTAATAATGCAGAGATACAGTGGCATGCCTAGTGTAATATTAAATGGAAATGTTATAGCAAGCGCCATTGGTATATATAAACTCGGATTAGCTTTTGGTGCAGCAATTTTCATAGCAGCTGGCACAGCAATGTAAGAGGCACTAGCAG
Organism: Psychroserpens luteolus; assembly: GCF_021032705.1. Taxonomy (GTDB): domain Bacteria; phylum Bacteroidota; class Bacteroidia; order Flavobacteriales; family Flavobacteriaceae; genus Psychroserpens; species Psychroserpens luteolus. The sequence continues at coordinate 106,682 of NZ_JAHVXI010000001.1, forward strand.
CTAGAATAGCAAATAACAGCCTGTTACCTTGACTAGTAGTTAGCACACCACTAATAACCGCTACAATCGATCCGTTTACAACAGGAATAATGATTGAAAACAAAACAGCAAACCATCCCTTCTTCATCAAATCTGATAATTTTCGACCACTAACAATCCCCATATCCAATAAAAATACAGCTAAGAAACCCTTGAAGATATCAGTAGTAAATGGTTTGATTCCTTCGGCTTGTGCTTCACTTGCCATCAACCCTATAATCAAACTCCCAATGATAAGCAAAACACTCCCATTAGTTAGTGCATGGTGCAAAACTTTTTTCATTGGTGCGTCTTGCTTTTCTTTATTTTTCTTTTTGAAATAGGTCATTAACAACAGACCAAGCATTATAGATGGCGCTTCCATTAATGCCATTACAGCAACCATATGACCACTAAAAGGAATTCCTTCCATTTCTAAGAAAGAAATTGTGGTTACAAAAGTAACAGCACTCACCGATCCATAGGCCGCAGCAATAGCTCCAGCATTTTCAACGCTAAACTTCTTTCGCAAAATAAAATATGTATATACTGGAACTAATAAGGCGAGAAAAATCCCAAATAAGAGTGCCCATAAAATCTCCATGCTAAATTCGCTATGCGCTAACTCTTGACCACCTTTAAAACCAATAGATAGCAACAAGTAAAATGATATGAATTTTGATGAGTTTTCTGGTATATTGAGATCGCTTTTCAATTGAACCGCGATTACACCAAGAAAAAAAAATAATAAGGCAGGATTCGTAAGATTATCTATAAGTAAATGTAGATCCATTATAGTTTATATTTAATATCAGAGCTATTGTTTTTGAGATAGCACATGCACAAAGTACAGCATTGCCATAATAGCTCCAGACACTAATAGTTCAGATAGAAACAAGCTATTGTACTTTAAAGATGCTCTTATAATTACAACATAAGTGGCTACCATAGCCATAGGTTTGATAAATTTCAAAAGTTTTTTAACCACTAACACTAAACTTCCAGCAACCTTTGTTTCTTTTTTTCTTTGCTTGCTTAAAATTAAATCACTCATTAGATAGATGTTTTTTTGCAAAGATTACACAGAAAATCTATATATTTTTATTTATATTTATTATACGAAACATAAACATTAGTTATGCATTACACATTACATCAATTAGAAATATTTCATAAAGTGGCGCAATTAAAGAGTGTCACCAAAGCTTCTGAAGAACTTTATCTAACCCAACCAGCAGTATCTATCCAGCTAAAAAAGTTTCAAGATCAATTTGAAATTCCTCTCTTTGAAGTTGTCGGAAGAAAAATCTACATCACCGATTTCGGTGATGAGATTGCACTTGCTGCCGAAAACATTTTAAACGAAGTGAATGCCATAAACTACAAGGCATTATCATTTCAAGGTGAGCTCTCGGGAAAATTAAAAATCGCTATTGTTTCTACTGCAAAATATGCAATGCCTTATTTTTTAACCGACTTCATGAATCAACATAAGGGTGTAGACCTTAGCATGGATGTAACCAATAAATCTGAAGTCGTAAAATCACTAGAAAATAATTTGGTTGATTTTGCTATGGTATCAACCATTCCAAAATACTTAAAAATAGACCGTATCCAACTCATGGAAAACAAGCTTTACCTCGTTGGAGGTAAACAGTTTAAACATACAGGAAAATATCTAACTAAATCCATGTTTGAAAAACTCCCTCTTATTTACAGAGAACAGGGTTCGGCCACTAGAAATCAAATGGAATATTTTATTGCTTCTCATAAAATATCAACGTATAAGAAAATGGAGTTGAAATCAAATGAAGCTTTAAAGCAGGCTGTTATTGCTGGTCTAGGCTTTTCAATTATGCCACTTATAGGTATTAAAAATGAATTGAATAATGGCGATTTACAAGTCATTCCAATCAAAGGACTTCCTATGATTACCGATTGGAATTTGATCTGGCTTAAATCGAAAAACTTATCTGCAATAGCTAGGCATTTCGTAAATCATATTAACGACAGTAAATCTCAAATCATGAAAAATCACTTTGATTGGTTTGAGAAGTACTAAGATGAATTCAACGTATTAGAACAATTAAACAGTTATTACAGTAGAATTAGTTTTGAACTTTAGGGAACTCCATTTTATCATCAGGATTGACGTACTTCGTACGCCTTTCTAAACTCCGTTTTTGATGTATTAGTGACCTCGAGAGGATTCGAACCTCCAACCCTCAGAGCCGAAATCTGATATTCTATCCAGTTGAACTACGAGGCCAATACTTTCTTTAAATAATCTCTTCCTTGTCCTGATTTTAAAAATTTCTCTCTTAACCTAGCTTCTCTTCTCGTATTAAATACTTCTTGGTAAACTAAAACCCATGGTAAATATCCTTTAGTAGATTTTGTTTTACCAAAATTATGCTCTTTAATACGATTATCCAACCTCATCGTCATGCCTTTATATAAACGACCATCAACTTCACTCCTTATAACATAAACATAATACATTCAAACTACTTTGCAATCTGATATTCCCTGCCTGCCGCAGGCAGGTATCCAGTTGAACTACGAGGCCTTAATTTCCTATAGAACATAGGAATACCATTGCTTTTAAGACATTAGCTTCGCTTTTACAATGGTGGAAATCGTCTTCCCATCTGCTTGTCCGGCTAATTCTTTATTGACAATCCCCATAACCTTGCCCATATCCTTCATACCTTCGGCACCAATTTGATCAATAGTCATAACTACAACCTTCTCGATTTCTTCTTCACTTAATGCTTCGGGTAAAAACTGGCTTATCACTTCTGCCTGGTCAATCTCAGGTAACGCCAAGTCTTTTCGGTCTTGTTCTAAATAAATTGCAGCACTATCTTTACGTTGTTTTACTAACTTAGATAAGATTTTTATCTCTTGTTCTTCAGTTAAATCTCCGCCTTCTCCTGAAGTTTGAGCTAATAATATTTCAGATTTCACAGCTCGTAATGCTGCTAATGCTGTTTGGTCTTTTTCTTTCATTGCTGCTTTCATAGCAGTCATAACATCATTTTGTAAACTCATAATACGTGATTTAATTTGAACTGCGAAGATATGAAAAAAGTTAGTGCTTTTTAGGAATACAAACTGACATTGCGCAATAAAAAACCCGAAAAATTATCTCAACTTTTCGGGTTTAACAAAGTGTGGAACACTAAACTAAATTTGCTATTAATCTACGTTGTCGTGTAAAAATGAATTGTTACTTCTTAATTGAACATCGTCGTTCTCGTCAGTAGAAACTGATGTTCTTGAAGCGTTGGTTTCTGATGAATGCTGAGCATCCTCTAAATTCACACCTTGTCTTTTATATGCAGGTTCTTTTTCAATTTCATCTATTTTAGCCGTATTGAACTTGTAATTGAAATCCTTCATCTTGCGACGTCTTTCATCTGCTCTCTCTTTCAATAGTTCTGAAATAGGACTATTCATTGGATCAATTTCGTCAGGTACTTGTTCTTCACTTACTTCAGATTCAATAACCTTCTTTTCAAATACAATCTCTTCTTCAATCTCTGGTTGAACTTTAACTTTTGCTTCATTATCGTTCATTGCAGACTCATAGGTCATAAAATCATCCAAGGCATAACGCTTTTCTCCTTCTTCATTAGCTTCAGTTACAGGCACGATTTCAACATGCTCTTTAACTTCCAAATCTTTAACCTCATCTTCTAAAGCAAAAACAGTTTTTTCATCTTCAACTTCAGCTTCATCTTCGGGAGTTCCAAAAGATAACGGCAGGTCAAACGTTAATGTGATCTGCTCTTCTTCGACATCTTCAACGATTTCCTCTTTTATTTCTTGAACAGGCGTAATTACAAAATCATCTGTTTCAACTTTATGATCAAGGACTTCATCATAAACTACATTTATATCTCTTATAATATCTGTTGTGGCTATTAGATCGGTTTCAAAATCATCAGTAACATCATCTAAGTCTTCTTCATCTTCCATTAAGGTATGAATAACAACTTCTGGAGCTGCATCTTCTTCTTTCTCCAAAATGATATCCGGAGTTATAATTGCAGGATCGCTTTCTTTAACATGCACGTCATCGTTTCTATCGTCTTCTAAAGCATGAACAACTTTCTTTTGTTCTGTATTAGATATCTCATGTTGTTGATCAATATCAAAACCAGTAGCAATAATGGTTACAGAGATGGATTCTTGTAATGATTCGTCTTCACCAACACCCATAATAATGTTTGCGCCATGCCCAGCTTCATTTTGAATATGATCATTGATTTCACCTATTTCATCAATAGTAATTTCTTGAGAACCAGAAACGATAAGCAACAATACGTTTTTAGCTCCTGTAATTTTATTATCATTCAATAATGGTGAGTCAAGTGCTTTCATGATAGCTTCTTGCGCTCTAGCTTTTCCTGACGCTGTTGAAGATCCCATAATGGCTGTTCCACTATTACTCAATACGGTTTTAGCATCACGTAAATCGATGTTTTGCGTATAGTGATGAGTAATCACTTCTGCAATACCTCTAGAGGCTGTTGATAATACTTCATCTGCCTTTGAGAAACCAGCTTTAAAGCCTAAATTACCATAAACCTCTCTTAATTTATTGTTATTGATAACTACCAATGAATCGACATGCCCTCGAAGGGTCTCGACACCTTTAAGTGCTTGTTCATTTCTAGTTTTTCCTTCAAACTGAAAAGGCATCGTCACAATACCTACAGTTAAAATATCTAATTCTTTAGCAAGTTTAGCAATAATTGGTGCAGCACCTGTACCAGTACCTCCACCCATTCCTGCAGTAATAAATACCATTTTAGTATTGGTATCTAACATACGACGCAGGTCTTCTAAACTTTCAACTGCAGCCTGCTCTCCCACTTCTGGATTTGCACCTGCACCTAAACCTTCGGTTAAATTAACTCCTAATTGGATTTTGTTCGGGACACCACTGTTTTGCAGTGCTTGGGCATCAGTATTACAGATCACGAAATCAACACCCTTAATCCCTTGTAAAAACATGTGATTAATTGCGTTGCTTCCTCCTCCACCAACTCCAATCACCTTAATGACGTTTGATTGGTTCTTTGGTAAATCAAATGCAATATTGCCTAACTCTTTGTTGTTGCTCATAAAATTACTTTTACTCTATTTATACTTTACTTCCCCCAAATATCTTCAACAGTCCTACCCAATTGAAGATGTATGATCTATTTATTCTGCGTTATCTAAAAAATCTTTAACACGCTCTGTTAACTTATCTAAAAACGATTTACGTTCTTTTTTTGGTTGTTGAATAACGTCCTCCTCTTCGTGAGTCATGTTATCTTCTGAATGCTCTTCTACCACATGCTCCATTTGCTCTACTTCTTTTTCAACACGTCTGCGTTCTTGGCGTTTTAAACCATCCATTACCAATCCAACTGCTGTAGCAAACAACGGACTAGCAATATCATCATCACTATCGCCTGCCAAATGTTCATTTGGATACCCAATTCTCGTATCCATTCCAGTGATATACTCCACCAATTGCTTTAAATGCTTTAACTGACTACCTCCTCCTGTTAGCACAATCCCAGCAATCAATTTTTTCTTTTGCTCTTCATGGCCATAATTCTTAATCTCTACATACACCTGCTCAATAATTTCTACAACTCGAGCATGAATAATCTTTGAAAGATTTTTCAATGTAATCTCTTTAGGTTCACGACCACGTAATCCTGGAATAGAGACAATCTCATTATCTTTATTTTCTCCAGGCCATGCCGAACCAAATTTTATTTTCAATAATTCGGCTTGCTTCTCTATAATTGAGCAACCTTCCTTTATATCTTCTGTCACAACATTGCCTCCAAACGGAATCACAGCGGTATGTCTAATAATACCATCTTTAAACACCGCTAAATCTGTTGTACCACCTCCAATGTCAATTAATGCCACACCAGCTTCTTTTTCTTCTTGACTCAATACCGCATTTGCCGATGCTAGAGGTTCTAGGGTGATGCCTTCCAGCTCTAAACCAGAACTCTTAACGCAACGTCCAATATTTCTAATGGATGATACTTGACCAACCACAACATGAAAATTAGCCTCTAATCGTCCACCATACATTCCTATAGGTTCTTTAATTTCAGCTTGTCCGTCAATTTTATATTCTTGAGGTAACACATGAATAATCTCTTCTCCCGGAAGCATGACTAACTTGTGAACCTGATTGATTAAACGATCGATATCCTCTTCATCAATAACCACTTCAGAATTTGCTCTAGTGATATAATCACTATGTTGCAGACTTCTAATATGCTGACCTGCAATACCAACAGTAACATCTTCAATTTTTAATCCGGCCTCGGCCTCGGCCTCTTGCACTGCTTGCTGTATAGATTGTATTGTTTGCGTAATATTATTAACTACACCTCTATGTACTCCCAAACTTTTGGATTTGCCTATCCCTAAAATTTCGGCTTTGCCATATTCGTTCTTACGACCAATCATTGCCACAATTTTTGTGGTTCCGATATCGAGTCCTACTGAAATTTTATTATTCTCCATCACTTACTTTTTGGTGCAAATTACTTGCTTATCAAATTTTAAATTCACTAGTTTATAATTGTCTAGTGTTTTATCTTTCATTGCTTTTACATAAAAAGCTTTAAGATTATTTATCTTTTTATCTAATAACTTCAGATGTCCTAAATGGATTCTAAAATCATGGGATCTAAATTTTAAATCAATGGTTTTATCTTGATTTTGATGTATTTGAACAACGTGCTTTGTTAAAAACTCATCACTTTGAATTTTTCGAGCTATAACATGCACATTTTCCAAGTCATTTTTCTCAATATAACCAGTAACTAGAGGCACACGTGCAGTATAATTTGTTGATAAAGGCATAAAAGAGCCCGTCTCATCAATGTAATAAGATGCATTTGTGCTTACTCTTGCAATAGGTTTTTTTTGTTCAATTTCAGCCGTGATTAAACCATCAACACTCATAAACACTTGTGCTTGCTTAATCATTGGATTAGAGTTTAGGGCAGATTCTAATTCGTTCAAATCTATAATATCTTTCGGCTTATTCGTAACAGTCTCTTGATTTTGTATTAACAATTTACTAACAGTTTCCTGTGTCACAAAAAGGTTATCATCGCCAACAAACTTTATTTGAGGCGCTGCCACTTTTCTTGCTGAATTTCTAACAGAAGAAAAGGCATACAAAAAGCCTACTAAAACTAGCAGCAATACAACTCTTATGAAATTATAATTAACTCGCAAGATTCAAAGCATTTTTTATATGTTTCACTTCCTCTCCAATATCTCCTGCTCCAATGGTTAAAATCACAGGAGCATTAGATTGATTTATCGTCTGAATTAGTTCTGATTTTTGAACTAATTTTTTATTCTGATTTTCAATTTTATCAAGCAACCATTGAGATGTCACACCTTCAATTGGTAGTTCTCTAGCCGGATAAATATCTAACAATACGATTTCATCAAACTTAGCTAAGCTCACTGCAAATTCATCAGCAAAATCTTGAGTTCTACTAAACAAATGTGGTTGAAAAATAGCCAGAACTTTTTTATCTGGATACATTTCCCTTACTGCCTGATGCACAGCATTAATTTCTTCGGGATGATGAGCATAATCATCAATAAACACCAATTCATCGGTTTTAATCTGATAGGTAAATCGGCGTTTTACACCCTTATAAGATGCTAAAGCTTTGGCGAGCTGCGGATGAGGGAGTCCATATTCTACAGACATCGCCAAGGCTATTAATGCATTCGACAGGTTATGTCTACCAGGTAGGCTAAATTTGAAATTTTCGAGTAGCGCATTAGGTGTTTTCACATCAAACACATAGCTACCGTTTACTATTTTTATGTTTTTTACTGAATAATCTGAGTTATCATCAATACCATAGGTAATGCCTTGTATTGGAAGTCCGCTTTTAACAAACAGCTTACCATTAGGTTTTATTTTTGCTGAAAAATCCTCAAAGGATTTTATGAGTTCAGAAGCATCTCCATAAATATCCAAATGATCAGCATCCATAGAAGTGATACATGCAAAATCTGGAGATAAGGTTAAAAATGAACGGTCGAATTCATCGGCTTCAACCACAGTTACTTCTGTACCATTTAGAATAAGATTAGAGTTATAGTTCTCACTAATTCCTCCTAAAAACGCTGTAACTTCAACATTACAAGCATTGAGCAAATGACCGAGAATACTAGTAGTCGTTGTTTTTCCATGAGTCCCGGCAACAGCCAAACAAAAGGTTTGTTTCGTAATTTCACCTAATACAGCCGAGCGCTTCAAAACTTCGAATCCGTTTGACCTAAAATAGGTTAGTTCTTTATGCGATTTAGGAATTGCAGGTGTATATACAATAAGTGATGTTTCAGGATTAAGGAATTCGTTTTTGATATGCTTAACATCATCTTCAAAATGAACAGAAACACCCAAATTTACTAAAGCATCTGTGATATCCGTTTTAGTTTTATCGTAGCCACCAACCGTCAACCCTTTAGCGACAAAATAGCGTGCCAAGGCAGACATACCTATGCCTCCTATTCCAATAAAATACACATTATTTGTACGCTCTAAATTCATTTATCGTTTTAATAATTTTTCAACTTCGTCTGCAATATCTTTAGTTGCATTTACTAATGCCAACGATTTTATATGCTGCCCTAATGCTTGTCTTTTTTCCGAAGAAGACATTAACCTATTAAAGTGATTTTCAAACGTTTCATCTAAATCGTTTTCTTTAATTAAAATCGCAGCATTTTTATCGGCTATTGCTTTAGCGTTTTTGGTTTGATGATCTTCTGCAACATTAGGTGACGGAATAAAAATCACAGGCTTTCCAATCACACAAAGTTCAGACACAGAACTCGCTCCTGCTCGAGATATAATAACATCGGCAGCTGCATAGGCCATATCCATATTATTCAAAAAGGCATGCACCTGAACGTTTTCTATATCATTGTAGTGTTTGTACTGCTGATAATATAACTTTCCGCATTGCCATATCAATTGTATTCCCTGTTGTTTAAAATACTCTAGCTTATCTTCAATCAATTGATTCACACGCCCTGCACCTAAACTTCCGCCTAAGACCAACAGCGTATGTTTGCTATGTATAAGTGAAAAAGCATCTTTCCCTTCAATATGTTTATTCTCCACATTTAGTAAATCCTTTCGAATAGGATTTCCGGTAAGGACTATTTTTTCTTTAGGAAAGAATGTTTCCAGACCTTCATAAGCCACACAGATCTTATCTACTTTTTTAGACAGTAATTTGTTGGTAATTCCAGGATAGGAATTTTGCTCCTGAATTAAGCTAGGCACACCTTTAGAGGTTGCTACTTTTAATAATGGTCCACTTGCGAATCCGCCAGTACCAATCGCTATATCTGGTTGAAACGCGTTAATAATCTTGCGTGATTTTAATAAGCTTGATATCAATTTAAATGGAAACATTAGGTTTCTTAAAGTAAGCTTACGCTGAATTCCAGAAATCCATAGTCCTTCAATATCATAACCCGCTTGTGGCACCTTTTCCATTTCCATACGATCTTGAGCACCAACAAATAAAAATTCAGCATCAGGAAAACGAGATCTCAACTCATTTGCAATTGCGATAGCAGGATAGATATGTCCTCCTGTTCCGCCTCCGGATAATATGATCTTATAATGACTCATTAAATAGTTTCGCTTAAGATTTCTAGTGGATTATCATTATTTATCTCTTGTTCTTTAATTTGTTCTCGTTTCGCACTAACACTTAATATGATACCTATTGCTAAACAAGTCATCCATATTGAAGTACCACCACTACTAATTAAGGGTAAAGTTTGCCCTGTAACTGGAAATAATTCGACCGCTACAGCCATATTTATTAATGCTTGAAAAATGATGGGTAGGCCAACGCCTAAAACTAGGAGTTTACCAAAAATGGTATCTGATTTTTGTGATACAATCACAATTCTGAATAACAACCACGAATATAAAATCAACAAAAACAATCCGCCTAACAAACCATATTCTTCAACAATAATGGCGAAAATAAAATCTGATGATGACTGTGGCAATACATTTTTTTGTCTGCTTTTCCCTGGCCCTAAACCTCGAATCCCTCCAGAAGCTATAGCTATTTTAGCATTTTCGATTTGATAATCCCCTTCAGTATCTTCATTGTTTGAGTAATTAAGTATTCTATTTTCCCATGTTGTAACTTTCACATTTAATGATCCCGTTGTTAACTTTGCCATTGTCACAAAAAGAGCTAATGCAACGACACCAGAAATTAAAATTATTCCTAAATACCTTATAGGATAACCTCCAATAAAAGCCAACATCATTACCATTAAGAAAATAATAGCAGTCGTTGAAAAGTTAGCAGGTAATATTAAAATTAAAACTAAGAATACAGGTGCCCATAATGGAATAATGGTTTCGATGAACGACACTTTTCTATCGTGAATTTTTGATAAATACCTTGCTACATAAACCATTAATACTACAGCTGCCAATGTAGAGGTTTGAAAAGACATACCAACAAACGGTATTTGAATCCAACGACTTGCATTTGCACCTCCTATAGTAGTTCCTTGAAGCATTGTTATAACTAACAATACCAACACTATTGGAATCATTACCATAGACAACCCTCTGAAATAGCGATATGGAATTTTATGCACGCCGTACATAATTGCAAAACCTAAAAACAAATGCATAAAGTGCTTTACAAAATAGGTGAAAGTATTGCCTGAACCTCCAGTGTAAGCTAAATTACTCGCAGCACTATATACAGGAAGAAATGAGAAAATTGCCAACAGCGCTGCAATTGCCCAGATTAATCGATCTCCTTTTATATTTTTAAATAGTGCCTGCACTGTTTACCGATTATAAGTTTCTTACTGCGTCCTTAAACTGACGCCCTCTATCTTCATAATTTTCAAACAAATCAAAACTTGCACAGGCAGGAGACAACAATACATTATCACCTGCTTCAGCAATTTTATATGCTATTTTCACAGCCTCACTCATAAACTGAGTCTCAACGATGATATCTACCATACCACCAAAGTTTTTCATCAACTTTTCATTGTCGACTCCTAAGCATATCACAGCTTTAACCTTTTCGTTTACAAATTGAAATAATTCTTGATAATCGTTACCTTTATCTGTACCTCCAACAATCCAAATTGTAGGCGCATCCATGCTTTCTAAAGCGAAATATGTAGCATTTACATTAGTCGCTTTCGAATCATTAATATACTGCACCTTGTTAATTTTGAGCACATGTTCAAGACGATGTTCTACACCCTGAAAATTCTCTAAACTTTCTCGAATGGTTTGCTTTCTAATTTTAAGCAAATGCGCTACTGTTGAAGCAGCCATTGCATTTTTAATATTGTGTTTTCCCTCTAATGCTAAATTCGCTGTTGGCATAATTATTTGATTGTTATCTATTGTTATTTTAATATTGTTGTTGTCTAAATACGCACCGTTTTCAATGATTTTTGTCAATGAAAATGGTAATAATGTGGATTGAACTGGATGATCTTTTAACCAATTTAGAATTACTTCATCATCACCATCATAAATGAGATAATCATCTTTGGTTTGATTTTCTGCAATTCTAAATTTTGAAGCGATGTAGTTTTCAAATTGATACTCATACCTATCCAAATGATCTGGAGTAATATTTGTTATAACCGCTATTTTTGGTTTAAATTCAATAATATCATCTAATTGAAAACTACTCACTTCCAGTACATAGTTTTGATAATCATGTTCTAAAATTTGCTTTGCAAAACTATCTCCTATATTACCTGCTAAACCAACATTTAATTCTTGATTTAGCACATGATATGTTAAAGTAGCTGTTGTTGTCTTACCATTACTTCCTGTTATCCCAACTAATGTTGCATTGGTATATTGGGATGCAAATTCAATTTCAGAAACCACAGTAATTCCTTTAGCCCTAATCTCTTTTATTAAGGGAATTTTATCTGGAATTCCTGGACTTTTCATGATGATATCAGCATTTAGAATTTTCTCTTCAGAATGCGCTCCATCTTCAAATTCAATCTCATTATGTATAAGAACTTGTTTGTACTTTTCTTTTATTTCTCCTTTATCAGAAACAAACACTTCGAATTCTTTATCCTTTGCTAAAAGTGCTGTCCCAACACCACTTTCTCCTCCACCAAGAATTACTATTCGTTTCATCTATCTAATTTTCAGTGTTACTATCGTTATGATAGCTAACAGTATGCCTACAATCCAGAATCTAGTTACAATTTTACTTTCGTGATAGCCAGATTTTTGATAATGGTGATGCAAAGGAGACATCTTAAAGATGCGTCGACCTTCACCAAATTTCTTTTTTGTGTATTTGAAATAACTGACTTGCATTATGACTGATAAATTTTCAGCTAAGAATATTCCGCATAACACTGGAATGAGCCATTCTTTACGAACTGCTATTGCAATTACTGCTATGATTCCTCCAATAGTTAAACTTCCAGTATCTCCCATAAACACTTGAGCTGGATAGGTGTTATACCATAAAAACCCAATTAATGCTCCAACGAATGCTGCAATATAGATTGTGATTTCTTCCACTCTTGGGATGTACATAATATCTAAGTAATCTGAAAAAATGATATTACCAGAAACCCATGTGAAAATCCCTAAAGTGAGTACAATTATAGCCGAAGTTCCAGCCGCTAACCCATCGATACCATCGGTAAGATTGGCGCCATTTGAGACTGCAGTGATGATAACTATAGATGCTAAAATGAAAATAATCCAAGCATACTTACCTAAGCCTGGACTGATCCAAGTAATCAAATTTGCATAATCAAACTCATTACCTTTTACAAAAGGAATTGTTGTCTTTGTAGATTTTTCTTCTTCTTCAAATAATTTAGCAGGAGAGATATTTGGGTCTTCAGCTAAAAGCACTCTTTGCTGTTCTATAGGCAACTTTTCCTTGATTGTAACATCTTCATGAAAGTACATTGTTGTTCCAACGATAATCCCAAGACCCACTTGTCCAAGTACTTTAAAGCGCCCTTTTAATCCTTCTTTATTATTCTTAAATTTTTTAATGTAATCATCAATAAATCCAATGGTTCCCATCCATATTGTAGTTACAATAAGAAGTATGATATATATATTTTCGAGCTTAGCTAATAGCAATACAGGAATAAGGGTTGCAAGAATTATAATAATACCTCCCATGGTTGGTGTTCCCGCTTTTTCAACTTGACCTTCAAGACCTAGATCCCTTATAGTTTCACCTACTTGTTTTTTCTGCAAGAAACGAATGATACGTTTTCCAAAAATGGTTGAAATCAGTAGAGATAGTATAATAGCAACAGCAGCTCTAAACGTAATAAAACCAAAGAGTGAGGCTCCAGGAAACTGAAACTGCTGTTCTAAATATTCGAATAGGTAATACAACATATTATTTTTGTAACTGCTTTAAAAATTCTTTAACTATTTTATAATCATCAAAATCTGTTCGCTTACCATTAATCTCTTGATAGGTTTCGTGCCCCTTTCCTGCGATTAGAATGATATCATTTGAATGTGCTAATTGGCAAGCTGTTTTAATCGCTTGCTTTCGATCCACTATGGACATGGTCTTTTTGAAATTTTGAGGCTCTACTCCTTTTTCAATGTCTTCAATTATAACTTCAGGAACTTCACTTCTTGGATTATCACTCGTAAAAATGACTTTGGTACTTAATGCCGAGGCAATGTGTCCCATTTTTGGACGTTTGGTTTTATCTCTGTCTCCACCACAACCGACAACCGTAATCAATTCCTCATTATTTGTACGAATACTATTAATCGTTTCCAATACATTTTTTAGAGCATCAGGTGTATGAGCATAATCTACAATTGCGGTAACCTTTTCATCGGAAATGAGATACTGAAATCTACCACTAACACTTTCTAACTCACTTATTAATCTTAAAATCTCAACCTTTTCCAAGCCAAGTAATTCAGCAGCTCCATAAATTGCAGTAATGTTGTATGCATTAAAACTCCCAATGAGCTTAGTCCATAATTCACTGTCGTTAAGCTTGAGCAAAAGCCCGCTAAATTCATTCTCTAAAACTTGAGCTTTGTAGTCTGCATATGTTTTAAGTGCGTATGTGTGGGTTTTGGCTTCAGTATTTTGCAACATTACCAAACCATTTTTATCATCGATATTTACTAATGCAAATGCTGTCTTTGGAAGATGATCAAAGAATGATTTTTTGACATCACGATATTCAGCAAACGTATCGTGGTAATCTAAATGATCATGTGAAAGGTTAGTAAAGATACCACCTTCAAAATAAAGACCCTCGGTTCTATTTTGATGAATCCCATGAGAGCTAACTTCCATAAAGCAAAATTCAACACCTTCGTCATTCATAAGCTTCAAATACTTATTGATAGTCAATGAATCTGGTGTAGTATGCGTGGCTTTATATTCGACATTATCCACCATAATCTTAACAGTAGACAACAATCCAACTTTATATCCTGCCTTTTTAAACAATTGATATAGCAAGGTCACAATTGTTGTTTTTCCATTTGTTCCAGTAACACCGACTAATCGTAAATTTTCCGAAGGATTTCCATAGAAATTTGCCGCCATGAATGCCAAAGCCTGACTAGCACTTTCTACTTCTACATAAGTAATACCATCTTTTAAATCTGCTGGCAATACCTCACAAATAATTGCAATCGCTCCTTTTTCAACAGCCGTATCAATAAATTGATGACCATCAACCACTGTACCTTTTATAGCAATAAATACATCTCCTTTTGATACTTGTCGAGAATCAAAATGCAAAGCATTAACAGCTATGCTAGTACTTCCAACTACAGCATTAATAGTAACCTTATACAATATGTCTTTTAATTGACTCATCAAGTTCCTATAACAATGATTTGGTTTGGTTTTATCTTTGTTCCTTTACTAATGGATTGTGACTTAACAGTACCCACACCTTCTAACTTTACTTTTAGCCCCATATTTTCTAATAGTGCTAATGCATCCATGGCTGGGAGACCAATAACATTAGGCATAATCGTGATATAGGTTTGTGCTGTTTTGAAAAATGATTGGTATTGCTCCTCTGCTTTAGCGTTAACAACTTCCAATGATTCTACTTCATCAATAAGTGGTGTTTCGGTATAAATTTTTTGAGCAATTCTTTTGAATACAGGACCAGAAACATCAGCGCCATAAAATCCAACTTTGGTACTTGGTTTATGAATCACGACAATGCAAGAGTATTTAGGATTATCTGCTGGAAAATAACCCGCAAACGATGAGACATACTTTTTGTCCTTTTTCCATTCTTCAAAATTATTATACTCAGTTCTGGCGGTTCCTGTTTTACCAGCCATAGAAAAATTTTCAGAATACATACGTCTCCCTGTTCCTCTAACCACAACATTCTTTAATATTTCACGAATTTCACCAAGTGTTTTATCCGAACATATCTTTTGATTGATCACTTCTTTTTCAAACACCTCTACTTCTCGATCAAATTCTTTAACCGCCTTAATAAATCGTGGCCTTACCATTTCACCGCTATTAGCAATTGCATTATAAAATGCTAAGGTTTGCAAAGGTGTCATTCGTAAATTATATCCATAAGCCATAGAAGGCAATGCATTTCTACTCCAAATTTTATCGCCTGGCTCTGGAATAACAGGTTTTCCTTCACCTATAATTGAAACACCTAATGTCTCATGTAAATTCCAGCTTTTAATACGGTTGATAAACTTTTTTGGCTGCTTAGAATAATGCTCATCTACAATGGTAGCCAAACCAATATTTGAAGACACTTCTAAAGCACGAGCAGCAGAAATTTTACCATTTCCACGAGAGTCGCTTATCGTTCTTCCATAGAAGCGTTTAGATCCGTTTTGCGTATCAACAACTGTTGATGTATCAATAACTTTATCTTCTAAGGCTGCCATAAATGCCATTGTTTTAAAAGTAGATCCAGGTTCATGACTTTCTCCAACAGCATAGTTGAGACGTTCGTAATATTTCCCGTCTTTGTTACGCCCTAAATTTGAAATCGCTTTTATCTCACCTGTTTTTACATCCATCACTACAGCACAACCATGATCTGCTTCATATTTTTCTAACTGGCCCAATAAAGAATGATGTGCTATATCTTGAATGTTTACATCAATTGTCGTATACACGTCATACCCATCTTGAGGCTCGACTTGATTATAATCAACAATAGGTTTCCATTGTCCGTTACCAATTTTTTGTTTTAATCGTTTACCGTTGACACCACTTAAATATTTTGCTCCAAATGCGCCATCAATTCCTGGTCTAGTTACATTTCCATCTTCATCTTTTCTCTCATAACCAATAGTACGTTCGGCAATACCACCCATTGGATGCTCACGTCTAGTTGTTTGTTCTACTATAAGACCGCCTTTAATCGCACCAAGTTTTAACAATGGAAAATTTCGAAGTCTGATATAATCGGAATAACTGATATTTCTAGCCAAAAGGAAGTAACGATTTTTATCAAGCCTTGCTTTTTTAATACCTTTTAGATAATGACTTGAAGATTTCCCTGAATAATTAGACAAAGAATCTGCAAGCGCTTTTATGTTCTCGTTAAAGATGTCTTGCTTAGGTTGAATGGCATCAATACGAATGTCATATTTTGGAATTGAAGTGGCTAACAAACTTCCATCTGCAGAATAAACGTTACCTCTGTTTGCAGGAATTTCTACATCCTTTATCGTACGTTGTTCAGCTAAGCTTCTATATTGATCTCCTTGAATAAATTGGATACTGCACAACTTAAAGACCACAGCAAGAGCGAAGACAAACATACTGCCAGCTACGAAATACAATCTGTTTAATATGTTAGTTTCGGTTGTTGCCACGCTATCAATTCTGTGTTTTTACTTTTATTTTTTGAGGCGGAATCTCTGATATTTTGATTCCTTTTTTTTCTACTTTTTTTATGATTGAAGACTCCATTTTTAGCCTCATCAATTTTGATCTTCCATCTACAAATGCAGATCGTAATTCTTTTACTTCATTTTTGAGTCTTGCAATCTCATATACTTTTTGATCTGCACTATGCGAACTTGCAATCATAATAATGGCTAAAACCGAAATAAAAATGATGATTCGCCAGTTTTTAAAAGAGTCATCACTCACTAAAAATTTACCTCTTAATATGCTGTAAATGCTTTTTTTCATAGTTTTTCAGCTATTCGAAGCTTTGCGCTTCTAGCCCTATTATTTTGACTTATTTCTTCTTTAGTTGGAACAATTAAACCTCCAACTTTTTTTAGAGGCACTTCAAAATTCCCAAACATGTCTCGTTCAGGCTCTCCCTCAAACAAACCGTTTCTTATAAAACGCTTCACCAGTCTATCTTCCAAAGAGTGATAGGATATCACACTTAATCGTCCTCCTTTCACCAATACTTCTGGTGTTTGCAACAAAAACTCTTTTAACACTTCTATCTCCTGATTGACTTCTATACGAATCGCTTGATAGATTTGAGCCAACACTTTATTTTCCTTTTTATGATTAAGAAAGCGTTTAAGCGTTGTTTTTAATTGCTCGCTCGTTTTTATTTCTCCATCACGACGTGTTTCAACAATTACTCTAGCCATAGCTGGTGCCTGTCTTAACTCTCCATATTGAAAAAGAACTTGTCGTAGTTGTTCTTCATCATATTCGTTAACCACATGATATGCTGACAACGCATCATCTTGATTCATACGCATGTCTAAATCGGCTTCAAATCGTGTAGAGAATCCACGTTCGGCTACATCAAATTGATGTGACGACACACCAAAATCAGCTAGAATCCCGTCAACCTGTTTGACTCCATAAAACCTTAAAAAACGTTTTATGTATCTAAAGTTTTCATTAATTAATGTGAAGCGATCATCATCAATTGTATTTAAAAGAGCGTCTTTATCTTGATCGAAAGCATATAACTTTCCGTTAGGTCCTAATTGGCTTAATATTTCTTTGCTATGTCCTCCACCACCAAAGGTGACGTCAACGTAAATCCCGTCTGGTCTTATATTTAAACCTTCAACAGTTTCCTTTAACAATACTGGATTATGATATTCCATCGCTATCATCTTGTCCCATCACTTCCTCTGCTAAATCTGCAAAATCACCTGTCGCATCATCAATGGCTTTTTCATACTTTTCTTTATCCCATATCTCAATAATGTTTATTGCAGATGAGACCACGATATCCTTAGTTATGCCAGAAAAAGCGACTAGATCTTTTGGAATCAATAATCGTCCAGCAGCAT
This sequence comes from Psychroserpens luteolus, assembly GCF_021032705.1. Lineage (GTDB taxonomy): Bacteria > Bacteroidota > Bacteroidia > Flavobacteriales > Flavobacteriaceae > Psychroserpens > Psychroserpens luteolus. The sequence continues at coordinate 125,061 of NZ_JAHVXI010000001.1, forward strand.
CAACTTCCACTTGCTTTAAACCTGCTGTAAAACGACGAATGAAATCGTTGTTTTTCTTTTTGAAGCGATTGAGTTTATTTACTTTTTGCATCAAAACCTCCCATTCACTCATAGGATACAACTCCAAGCATGGCTGAAAAACAGCACGCTTCAATACAAACCCATTTTGCAACACAGGCAACAACTGCTTCTTTATAGCAGCAGGGAGCATCAGCCTTCCTTTGGCATCAACTTTACATTCGTATGTTCCGATTAAAGGGTTCAAAATGATTGATTTACTTAGAATAACGATTAAGATTCAAATATATTGAAAAATTTACCACAATTTACCACTCTACTCCACTTTTGTTGATAAATTTCTAGTTTAGACTAAATTTGCTCTAAAAAATTTCAGTTTAAAATGCCATAAAAACTTTACTATCAGCTTAATAAATCTTCAATTGAAAATCCCATTTTCATTGTTAACATCTTCGTTCAAACTATTCATTCTCATAGCAAATAATTATGCTAATGTTTTAATGGAAATACCTATATTTGTTTTTGACCAAAACCACTAACTCGTACATGACGCATCGTTTAAAGGAAGAGAAAGACTATAAGTATATTGAAGTTGGAGAGGGCACTCCTATAATTGTGCTACATGGGTTAATGGGTGGATTGAGTAATTTTGATGCTGTTACAGATTTTTTTAGCAAAAAGGGTTACAAGGTCTTAATTCCTGAACTTCCAATATACACGATGTCTTTACTAAAGACTAATGTTAAGAGTTTTGCTAAATACCTACGAGATTTTATTGATTTTAAAGGTTTTGATGATGTTATTCTACTCGGAAATTCTCTTGGAGGTCATATTGGTCTTTACCACACGAAATTATATCCCGAAAAGGTAAAAGCATTAATCATAACAGGTAGCTCTGGTTTATACGAAAGTGCCATGGGAGGTGGATACACCAAGCGTGGAGATTACGAGGTTATTAAGAAAAAAGCTCAAGAGGTTTTTTATGATCCAGCAGTAGCTACAAAAGAGATTGTTGATGAAGTTTATGAAACTGTTAATGATAGAAATAAGCTCATTAAGACCTTAGCTATAGCAAAAAGTGCCATACGACACAATATGGCTAAAGATTTACCAAAAATGGTTTTACCTGTTTGTATTATTTGGGGTAAAAATGATACTGTGACACCTCCTGAAGTTGCTACAGAATTCAATGAACTTTTACCTAATTCAGACTTGTATTGGATTGACAAATGTGGTCATGCTGCAATGATGGAACATCCAAATGAATTCAATCAAATCCTTAATGATTGGTTGACTAAAAAAGAATTATAGTTCTCCATTACAATTAACTTAAAGAACTATCATGGTCATAAAAACTGCCGAATTTATAGTGAGCAATTCTGATGTGGACAAATGTCCAAAAAATCAGATACCAGAATATGCATTTATTGGACGTAGTAATGTTGGAAAATCATCTTTAATCAACATGCTTACCAATCATAAAAATCTTGCTAAAACTTCGGGACGACCAGGAAAAACGCAGCTTATCAATCACTTTATGATTAATAAGGAATGGTTTTTAGTCGATTTACCTGGCTATGGTTATGCACGTGTATCTAAAACCGCAAAAAAGAAATTTCAGAAGTTTATTACCAACTATTTTGAGACACGCAGACAACTGGTTTCAGCGTTTGTTTTGGTTGATGTGAGACATGAACCACAAAAAATAGATTTGGAATTTATGGAGTATTTGGGTGTTAACCAAATTCCTTTTTCAATTATTTTTACAAAAGCTGATAAGCTTAAACCAAAAGCGATTGAGCGTAATGTAGAAGCATATTGTCAAGAACTTTTAAAAACATGGGAGGACATTCCAAATTATTTTATCACTTCATCTTCAAAAGCTATAGGAAGAGCAGAAGTTTTACAATTTATTGATGATACGAATACAGAAATTGAAGCCCTACGTTAGCATTAAGACTTGACATCTAACGCATCTCTCAAAGCATTTCCAATAAGCATAAACGCCATCACTAAAATCATAATACACAATCCAGGAATCATTGCTAAATACGGTTTCCCAAGAATAATATAATTATAATGGTCTTTGATCATTGCTCCCCAACTTGCCATTGGAGGTTGTGCACCAATTCCAAGAAAACTCAAACCACTTTCAATAAGAATAGCAGCAGCAAAATTTGCAGCAGAGATAACAATTATGGGCGCCATAATATTTGGCAAGATATGTTTGGTTATTATTCTATAATCATTAAACCCTAAAGCTCTAGCAGCAGTGACATATTGCATTTCTTTAGCACTAATAATTTGACCTCGTACAACTCTTGCGACCTCAACCCACATGGTCAAACCTACAGCTATAAAAACTTGCCAAAAACCTTTACCTAGAGCAAGTGTAATGGCTATTACAAGTAGCAAAGTTGGAATGGACCAAGTGACATTGATAATCCACATGATAATTGCATCAATTTTTCCACCATAATAACCAGCAATACTTCCCATAAAAATTCCAATAACTAAAGAAATCAACACCGCTATAAACCCAATGGAAAATGATATCCTTGAACCAATAAGAATGCGACTTAAAAGATCACGTCCATACTTGTCTGTTCCAAAAATGAAGGTTTTTTGCTTAATGTATGAAGCGTAATCTTTTTTTGGGAAAACATCTAAACCTATAGATTTACTTACACCAACTAGTCCATCTGCAGCATATTCTGTATAAATCAAGGTATCGTTTTCTACAGAATATTGAGACACAGGGATTTCATTGGGATTGTTATTTTTACCAAATAATAGTTTAGAAAATATATTTTGATCACTTACTATTTCAGAAGGCACATACAACATTTGCACTTTAAATCCTGGACGCTGGGAATGGATTGACAAATGCATTTGATTTGCATTTTGCGAATCGTCTGGCGCAATAACATAAGCAAACAATGACACTAGACCAATACTAACGATTAGCCAAAAACTCAAAACGCCCCAAAAGTTCTTTTTGAACTTTCGGAGCGCTAATTGTGTTAATGAGTCGCTTGTTTTACTCATTTTAATTTTTTACAGAAGTCGCTACTTTTTTGATTTCGTAGGTCATTTTAAGATCATTCAAAACATTTAATGCTTCTTCGATATATACATCTTTACTTAGACTAACATGCCAACGTTCACGTTTCTCTTTTAAAATAGAATCCTTATTCATTAATTTCATTTCATAAGGCAATGATTGGAACGTTAAATTTGTTTTATAATCTGAAAGCTTTTCAAAGCGCTTAGACTCTTCTTCATTACTTTCTAAAGCTTTTTTATAATCGTCATAGTTAAGTGAGTACATTTCTCGATCTCTGATCTTTTTTACCCACTGTGCATTAGCATCAATTAACTTAAGTTGTTCATTATTTGCCATACGTTCTTTACTCTTTGCAATAGTTGCATCGTAATCGTAATAGCTTTCCCAAACATTATAATCTACGGCATCTATTTTATCCCATTCTAATGGATTCTCTTGATCTTTCTCACCTATGTCGATATAACTATAACGATCTGGAACAACCACATCACTCTTTACACCTTCTAACTGTGTTGAACCTCCATTAATTCTATAAAATTTCTGGGTTGTAAACTTCAATGCGCCTAAATCGCCGTTACTACTTTGTCTTACCATTCGGTTCAGATCTAGTACATTTTGCACAGTTCCTTTACCATAAGTTTGCTTACTACCAATAACAATAGCACGTTTGTAATCTTGCATTGCAGCTGCAAGTATTTCAGACGCAGATGCTGATAATTCATTAACCAATATCACTAAAGGACCATCCCATACAATAGATTTATCTCTATCTCTAAGCACTTCTTTAGGCTCACCAGCTGTTTTAACTTGTACGATTGGACCTTGATCAATAAATAATCCACCCATATCAACCACGGTTTGTAACGATCCTCCTCCATTATTTCTTAAATCAAGAACAAGGCCTTCAACACCTTCAGCTTTTAATCTTTCGATTTCCAACTTGATATCTGATGCCGCATTTCTTTTCTTATAATCTTCAAAATCTACATAGAATTTTGGCAAATTAATTACACCAAACTTTTTACCATCTTTAATAACGGTTGATGATTTAGCATAGGTTTCTTCCAATTCAACTATGTCTCTTTTAATTGTAATATCTTCTACTGTACCATCAACTTTTTTCAACGTAAGTGTCACATCTGTTCCCTTAGGACCTTTAATAAACTTAATAGCATCATCTAAGCGCATACCAACAATATTAATACCTTCATCTTCATCTTCTTGTCGCACTTTCAGTATCTGATCACCAACTTCTAATTCATTTTGTCTCCAAGCTGGACCACCACTAATGATTTCATTCACAAGGATAGCATCCATTTTTTTCTGAAGCCTTGCGCCAATACCTTCAAAATTTCCAGACATGGCCACATCAAAACGATCTTTATCTTCAGGAGCGAAATAAAAGGTATGTGGATCAAACTCTTCTACAATGGCATTGATATAAACTGCAAACCAATCTTTACGCTGTCTATCATCAATAAAATCGTATAATTCATCTAAAGATCTTTGGGTAGCATCTCTAGCATCGGCTTCTAATTCGGCTTTTGACTTATCAACGATAGATTTCTCTGTTGACTCTGCAGAGCTTTCACTAGGTAAGTTTTGTTTTTTTGCATTTTCTTGATCACTTAATAGGTCATCATAGTTAGCAATAGTTGAAAACTTAAGCTGTTGTCTCCAACGCTCTTTCATTTCCTTTTTTGAAGTTGCATAGGTCAATTTCCCATAATCTGTTGAAAAGTCTTCAGCTTTAGAAAAATCGAAAGGTTCAGACAATACATCATTGTATATATCTTTAGACTCTTCAATTCTCTTTAACAAACGCTCATGAGTTAAGTTAAAAAACGAAATATCATACGCCTTGATTTGATCATCTAACTCAATTTTATAAGCTTCGAACTCTTCAATATCTGAGGCATAAAAATAACGTTTGAACGGATCTAATTGCTCAAGATAGTCATTGAATACTTGCTCTGAGAAGTTATCATTGAGATCTTGTGGGTTGAAATGTCCATTCTCTAAAACATAAGTTATAAGCTGTATTAACAACTTATCTTTATTTGGGTCTTCATTTTTGGTAGTAAAACTGCATGAGGCAAAAGCTAACAATAAAACAAGTAGCAGCAGTTTATAATTCCTTTTCATCATATTCTTCATATTTTTTTGATATAAAACGCACTTAACCAGAAATTAATTCTTTAGTCATGTAAGTTAATGCTAAATTCTATAATTTCTACTAAAGTAATTGAAAAAATCATGCCAATAAAATCATGTGCTACTAATTTTTTGTTAAACCCTTATTTATAGGAAATTCGAGCGCGTTTACCTATTTTTGTAAATATATAAATCAAGACATTTTATGCCAAAAAAGCCTCTAATTTTAATTACCAATGACGACGGAATTACTGCTCCTGGAATACGAACGCTAATAGACGTTATGAATACCATTGGAGACATTGTCGTAGTCGCACCTGATAGCCCTCAAAGTGGAGCTGGACATGCGATTACGATTAATTCTACATTGCATATTGACAAGATGACTGATGGCACTGGAGACTATGAAGAATATAGCTGCTCCGGAACACCTGCAGATTGTGTAAAACTAGGTATTAGAGAAATTCTTGAACGAAAACCAGACCTATGTGTCTCTGGAATTAATCACGGTTCTAACTCTTCTATCAACGTTATCTATTCGGGCACAATGAGTGCCGCTATAGAAGCAGGTATTGAAGGTATTCCTGCTATAGGATTTTCATTATGCGACTATAATTGGGGCGCAAACTTTGAACACAGCAAATCTTTTGTTAAAACTATTGTAGAAAATGTATTGAAACATGGTTTAGTTGATGGTACTGTTTTGAACGTAAATATTCCTAATTTGAATAAAAAACAGATAAAAGGGATAAAAATATGCAGACAGGCCAAAGCCAATTGGGAAGAAGAATTTGACAAACGTCAAAACCCGTATGGTAAAGATTATTATTGGCTTACAGGGAAATTTGTCAATTTAGATCATGGCGAAGACACCGACGAATGGGCCTTGGCTAATGGATATATATCGGTTGTACCGATTCAATTTGATTTAACAGCTCATCATAGTATTCAACATTTAAACACCTGGAATTTTAATGAAAAATAAAGAACTCATCATTGGCTTGGTTATAGGCTTATTGGCCAGTATTATCGGACTTATAGCAACGTTAATCATCTTCGGAAAAGGAAATTCAATAACAGACTCCTTAGACATAGCCATTAATAACGGTGTCTTAACAAAACTAGTTAGTATGGGTGCCATTTTAAATCTTGGTGCTTTTTTCCTGTTTCTTAAAAGAAAACAAGACCTAAGGGCGAGAGGAGTTCTTATTGCTACTATAGTTGTTGCCCTTATTACCATAATCATTAGATTTGTTTAACCCATAATTGGGTATGTATTAAAATGAAGTACTACATTATTGCTGGCGAGGCCTCTGGAGACTTACATGGTTCCAATTTGATGAAAGCATTACAAAATGAAGATCGTAATGCCGATTTTAGATTTTGGGGAGGTGACCTTATGCAATCTGTTGGTGGTACTTTGGTAAAACACTACAAAGAGCGTCAATTCATGGGCTTTGCTGAAGTTATTTTAAACCTTAGAAAAATTCTAGGGCTTATCAAATTTTGTAAAAGTGATATTGATCAATACAAACCTGATGTAATAATATTTATTGACAATTCTGGGTTTAATCTTCGTATCGCCAAATGGGCAAAGGAATTAGATTATAAAACGCATTATTACATTTCACCTCAAGTTTGGGCATCAAGAGCTGGCCGTGTTGAAAAAATCAAACGTGATATTGATGCTATGTACGTTATTCTTCCTTTTGAAAAAGAGTTTTATGACACCTATGGTTATGAGGTTAATTTTGTAGGTCATCCACTTATAGATGCCATTTCAGATAGAGAGCAAGTAGATGAGATGATGTTTAGAAAAGACAACAACCTAAGTGAAAAGCCTATTATAGCATTGCTTCCTGGTAGTAGAAAACAGGAAATCACGAAAATGCTAGGAGTTATGTTAAGTTTGGTTGATGATTTTACAGACTATCAATTTGTAATTGCTGGAGCACCTAGTCAAGATTTTAGTTTTTACAAAACCTTTATCAAACAAGACAATGTCGCATTTATCTCTAACAAAACTTATGATTTATTGAGTGTCTCTACAGCAGCATTAGTAACGTCTGGAACAGCAACCTTAGAAACAGCTTTATTCAAAGTACCGCAAGTTGTGTGTTACAAAGCCAATGCTATTTCTTACCAAATCGCCAAGCGTATCATAACACTTAAATATATTTCGCTTGTCAATTTAATTATGGACCGCGAAGTGGTGACAGAACTCATTCAAGGTGATTTAAATAAAAAACGTCTTAAAAAAGAGCTCATTACAATTTTAGATGAAAATGAGCGTATTAAGTTTTTTATCGATTATTACGATCTGGAGAAAAAGCTTGGTGGTAAAGGCGCTAGTGAAAATGCAGCGCGATTGATTTTTCAAAACATCCAAGACCAAAAAGAGACAAAATAACTATCTGTTAATTTTAAAAGGAAATTTAACGGCGTCAATACCAGCAACAACACTATTGAATACATAACTAGTCTATTTACAAGAGACAGCCTTTTTGTACTGTTATGATAGTTTTCTAAACCTAAAGTATAATGCTCAAAATCAGCATCATTCTCTAAAATAAGTCTTGATGGTTTTTTATTAAAAATGCGATCAATAATTAGAAAAAATAGTATGATACCCAACATAGCTAGTACGCCTCCAAAAGATATCGACTCAAATCTATTCCATGACCATGGACCAAGAATGTTCGTAAGAAAAAAATCCATCTACATCGTTTATTGATATCTAAATGTACAAAAAAATAGTTTTAGCCGTTTCAGTTTAATCAAAACGATCGCTCGAAGAAATTAGGCCCTAATTGTAAATAAGATTGTTGAAAACCCAATCGTTATCTTCTTAGTGGATTATACTAATTCTATATTTTTAGGCATTATTTACTACTTATGAAAAACATTATCCTGCTTTTAATTTTGTGCATTAGTTTTGCTAGTTGTAATTCCTCGAAAGGTGTTGTGACCAAAAAAGGTAAAACATCAAAAGTCTCGACGAAAACCTCAACATCTTCGTCATCAACTGTAACTTCAAAAGAAGTTAAAAATATTATTGATTACGCTAAAACATTTAAAGGCACACGCTATAAATATGGAGGGACAACTAAAAAAGGTATGGACTGCTCTGGTTTAGTTGTAACGGCTTTTAAGAAAGAAGATATTTTATTACCTAGAACTACAGGCGATTTATCAAAACGTGGTGATTGGATTGATGTCAAAGAGGTTCAAGAAGGTGATTTACTATTTTTTGCAACAAAAAAGAATAGTCGGAAAATAAACCATGTAGGTATTGTGACTGATAGTAGACCAGGTCATGTAGAATTCATTCACTCTACCACAAGTCGTGGTGTGATTACTTCAAATTTATCTGAAAAATATTGGTATCTCGCTTATGTTCAGGCAAGACGAATGCTGTAGATTATTTTCTATAATTGTAGATTATTTACTATATTAAGAGTGTGAAACCTCTTAATTTTATTATCATAAAGCTTACAGCCTGCCTTGTAATTGGCATTTTAGCTGCTCATTTCTTACCCTTATCTCTAAGTCAATCCTTTAGTAACACGATATTTCTTTTTTTAGGATTTATATTTTTATTCCGTCATTCTAAACGCCAATTTCGAAAACACATCTGGTTTGGGCTTTCATCTTTTCTTTTGATGTGTTGTATTGGTGTTTTAGTCTATAATCTTCACGATCAAAAAAATTTCAAAAGTCATTATACATCTATAATCGACGACAATAATACAAGCTCTTACGAATTAACTATTCAAATAAAAGAGCGACTTAAGCCAACGCTTTATCATAACAAATATGTGGTAAAAGTATTAAACATTGACGAACAAGTAGCTAGAGGTAAACTTTTGCTAAATATTGAAAAAGATAGTCTAGAGCACACATATAATGTAGATGATATATTATTTACTTCGCTAGATATTCAACCAATACACAAATCATTAAATCCTTATCAGTTTAATTATAAAGCCTATTTGGAAAAGCAATATATCTATCACCAACTATACAGTAATTCTAAGTCCATCTTAACATTAAAATCTCAAAAGCAAACTTTATTTGGTTATGCCGAGTCCTTGCACAAAACAATTAATTATGAGTTAAAAACATATGATTTTAAACCTGAACAACTCAACATTATAAATGCGCTCATTTTGGGGCAACGACAAGATATGGATCAAGACATTTATGCAGATTATATTAATGCAGGCGCTGTTCATATTTTAGCCGTTTCGGGTTTACATGTTGGTATTATTCTTATGCTTTTGAGCTATATACTCAAACCTTTTGAACGTTTTAAAAATGGCAAGCTTATAAAAATGTCACTCATTATTCTTTTGCTTTGGATGTTTGCCATAATAGCTGGACTTTCAGCATCTGTAACTCGCGCTGTTACCATGTTCAGCATAGTAGCTTTTGCTATAAACTTGAAACGACCTACAAACATATATAACACATTAACAATCTCTATTTTTATCCTTCTCTTATGCAAACCTATGTTTTTATTTGACGTTGGATTTCAAATGAGTTACTTAGCTATATTTGCCATAGTAAGTCTTCAACCTATACTCTATAAGTTTTGGAAACCTAAATGGAAAATTACAGATTACCTATGGCAAATTTTCACAGTAACTATAGCTGCTCAAATTGGAGTTATTCCAATTAGTCTGTATTATTTTCATCAATTTCCAGGTCTGTTTTTTATATCCAATTTAGCTATTATTCCGTGTTTAGGTCTTATCCTATGCTTAGGTATTTTAGTTATTATTTTGGCATTATTACATAGTTTACCAGAATTTTTAGCACATCTTTTTGAGTATTTAATTCACCTAATGAATGCTGTGGTCAATTGGGTTGCAAAGCAAGATACTTTTATAATAACATCTATTTCTTTTGACATAGAGCATGTTTTAGTCTCTTACTTTACCATTATTGCCATAGTATTCCTTTACCAAAAACAAAGCTTCAAACGCTTATCATTTTTTCTGATATCTATAATTCTAATTCAAGGTGTATGGATATATTCTGAATACAAAAATGCGAATAGCAAATTTGTAATATTTCACAAGAACAGATATAGTTTAATTGCAAAAAAGGTTGATTCAGAATTAAATGTTTTTGATAACCTTGATAGTATTGCCTACACAAAAGATAAAACGATTATGAGTTTTTGTGTTGGAAATTTCATTAATACCATTAAAAGAAGACCTTTACAATCGGTATATCAATTTCAGAATAAAACATTACTTGTTGTAGACAGTTTAAGCATTTATAATGTAAAACATTTCAAACCAGATTTTGTATTACTTCGTAATTCTCCTAGAATACACCTTGAGCGTCTCATTGACTCCATTCATCCAAAACTCATCATTGCAGATGGCAGTAATTATAAGTCTTACATAAAACGATGGGAATCCACTTGTAAAAAAAGAAAGCTCCCATTTCACCAAACGGGTAAAAAGGGAGCATTTATCATTAAGTAAGTAAATATTTTACTCTTTAAATTCTGCTTTAAACGCTTTGTAATACGTATTAAATTGTTCTTGTGTTTTGATCTTTTTATAATCATCGGTATGAAACAATTTCAAGTATAATTCGATTTGTCTTGGTTTCATATAGCCGCTAATAGGTTGAATTTTCTCCCCTTTCTCATCAAAATAAACGATGGTTGGATATGCTCTTATTCCTAAAGCACGAGTTAAGTCGTGTGCACTATTTCGGCGATTTTTTAATTCTGCCTTATAATTAGCGTTTTTATAAGATTTACCTTGGTAATTAACAACTGAATTTCCTTCACCATTAAACTTTACAGCATAGTAATTTTTGTTAACATAGTCTACCACATCTTTGTTATGAAAGGTATTCTTATCAAGCATTTTACATGGACCACACCAATTGGTATAGACATCCATCATGATCTTTTTAGGTGTTTTCTTTTGAGCAGCTAATGCTTCTTCAAAAGTCATCCAATTAATTTCTTGTGACTGAGCGATAGCAGACGTTGATGTGATCAAGGCTACTGCTAATATTAAAATGATTCTCTTCATAATCTAATTCGTTGCAAAAGTTATTCCGAACTTACAAAAAATGCTCCAAATCTGGAGCATTTTGCGTTATTTTAACGGTTTTATTCGATTATCGAACACCATGCATCAATCTTTTTAGAACGCGATTCAGCACCATTGAGATTAAACCAACAGCCGCTGGCACTAACGTGAATATTAAAAAGAAAGTACTTAATGAGTATTCTTCTGTAATTTTATCTATCATTCCTCCCATTTTACCAGCAGATTTTTGACCAATTGCAATGGCCAGATACCAAATACCAAACATAAAGCCAATCATACGACCAGGTACTAACTTACTTAAGTAAGATAACCCTACAGGTGAAATACAAAGTTCTCCCATGGTATGAAACAAGTAGGCTAATATTAAAAATATCATACTCACCGAAGCTGTTTTCGCTCCTTGAGGAATTCCCATGGTTCCAAAAACTAGAATACCAAATCCTAGTCCGAGTAATATAAGTCCAATACCATATTTCATAGCTGCACTTGGATTATATTTACTTTCCCACCATTTAGAAAAGAAAGGTGCTAAAGTGATTATAAAGAATGAATTTAAGATTCCAAACCAAGATGCTGGTACCTCTGTAGCCTCTTTACTAAATTCTCTATTTAATTTATAATACACAATGTACCATAAAAAGGCAAACGAGAGCGCTAATATGATATTAGAGTAAGGAATCTTAGAATATGTTTTCTTAAATAAAAGATATAATACCCAAGTAATAATTGCTAGCGGTCCAACCGTAAGAATTAAGTCTACAATTTTAAAAATCGTCGCAGAACTTCCAGTCAATGCTCGTTCAGTATAATCACGAGCAAATAAAGTCATAGAGCCGAGAGACTGTTCAAAAGCTGCAAAAAAGAACACTGTAAATATTCCAAAAACAGATACAGCTATGATTCTATCTCTAACAATTTTAGAGTAACGTGAAATTCTTGAAATAATTAGATATAAAAATAATGCTAAAGCTATTAATATAGTAGAATTAGACCCATTGAGATTTCCTATTGAAAACGGCAAAAGATCTACACCACCAATTGTAGAAAGCGGATCATTAAACAGATACAATAAACCTCCAATAGAAGATAGTACAATTAGAACTTTATCTAAAGTTGTAAAAGGATTCAATTTTTCTGAATCATCATCTCTCAGATGTTCTTGTGGGCTTTCTTCATTAATATTTTGCGGTAATTCAACCTCATGCACTTTACTAGGCTTTTCTCCAATCTGACCAAAAAGATCTTTGGCCAACCAAAACTGAATCAAACCTAATAGCATGAATATTCCTGCTAATCCAAAACCGTAGCTCCATCCAATATTTTCAGCAAGGTAACCACAAAGCATCATTCCAAAAAATGCTCCAGCATTCACACCCATATAATAAATCGTATAAGCACCATCTTTTTTAGACTCTTTTCCTTTGTACATTTCAGAAATCATAGACGTCATATTGGGCTTAAAAAAACCAGTACCAATAATTAATAATGCTAAACCTAAATACAAAGACCAAGGTGTTTCAAAAACCATTGCGGCATGACCAAGCATCATAATAAAACAACCAATAATTACAGCCAATTTGTAACCTGTAAATTTATCTGCCAGCCATCCACCTACGATAGGTGTAAGATAGAGCAAAGCTCCATAGGTTCCAATAAGTGATAATGCATGTTCTCGTGGCCATTCCCAGCCAGGGTTATCACTTATAATTGGTGCTGTAAGGAATAGAACAAGTAAAATTCGCATTCCGTAGAAAGAAAAACGCTCCCACATTTCAGTGAAAAATATCACGAATAGTCCAGCTGGATGACCAATTACTTTGTCTTTAAATAAATTTTCGATATCTGTATTCATAGGAAATATATTTAGTTAGAAAAGAGAAACCCTTGTAATACGAATATTACAAGGGTTTTTATTGTATGTTTTAGTTATTGAGTTTTGGGTCTGCTAATTCAAAACCTTCAGTTTCATCATTGTGCATTTCGCGTTCATTATCTTCAGCACCATGCGTTAAACGCTTCAGAGGCTTTAATAGCATGATAAATAATGCACCTATAACTACTGTAAACACTAATATCCCTAAAAAGATTGCATACTCTCCAAATTCTGATGCCGATTCACCTACAATACCGGCTACTTTATTTCCAAGTCCTGTCGCAGCAAAATACACACCCATCATTAATGAGGCATACTTTACAGGAGCTAACTTAGTAATAAATGACAAGGCTACAGGTGAAATGCATAATTCACCAATAGTATGAAATAAGTAAGCCAATACTAACCACAACATGCTAGAAGATCCATCATTTTCAAATTCCATAGCGGCAAATACCATAAATAGGAATCCGAATCCCATAATAATAATACCTAAAGCCATTTTAAATAATGACGAGGCTTCCTTACCCTTAAGCTGTCGTTTGGCCCAATATCCAGCAACAATCGTTGCGAAAATGATTATAAAGCCAGCATTTAAACTCTGAAACATTACAGTTGGTATTTCCCAACCGAGTAACATCCTTCTTGTATTGGTTTCGGTATAAAGATTCATTAATCCACCAGCTTGTTCAAAAGCTCCCCAGAATATAATTACCATGATAAATGATAATAATAGCACCATGAACCTATCTTTATAGACTTGAGAATCTAATTCTCTATAAATCATCATTAATAAAGAGGCGATTGCTGTTAAAAACAGGAATAACAATCCATAGCCCCATTCTAATTTATACCATCCATACGCTGAAGCTAATAAAAGAATAACTGTAAAACTTAACTGGACAGGAGATTTAAATAATTTACCATACAATTTACCATAAGAAATCTCATTAGGGTCATCCTTATCTTTAGTTAAATTACCAACATGGATTAAATATTTTTGCCCAATTATATAATTAATTAACCCTAAAACCATTACAATTCCAGCAAGACCAAATCCTGCATGCCATCCCCATTCTTTAACCACAAGACCAACAATTAGCGTTGCTAAAAGCGATCCTAAATTAATACCTATGTAGAATATACTAAATCCTTTATCTCGTCTAATATCACCTTCTCTGTAGAGTCCACCAACCATAGTAGAAATGTTAGGCTTTAATAATCCTACTCCTAAGATTACAAGTCCTAAGCCTGTATAGAATGCCCAAATATCGGTTAAAACTAAGACGCCATGACCAAGACATAATACTATCGCTCCTACAAGTACTGCTTTCTTTTGACCAATAAGTTTATCAGCAATCATTCCACCGGGTATTGACATCACATAAACTAACATCGTGTACCATCCATAAAGTGCTAAAGCTTCTTGATTAGTCCATCCTAAACCTGGCCCTCTATCATCTCCTATAGTTTGAGTTGTCATATAGAGAACAAGTAGAGCACGCATTCCATAGTAAGAAAAACGTTCCCACATTTCGGTTAAAAACAAAATATAGAGTCCAATTGGTTGCCCAAATAACTCTTTTTGATGTGGTTTAAGTGTTGTTGCTGACATAAATTTTATTTATTAGTTAGTATGTTATCCTTTGATCTTCACTTGTTCTTCTTTTGATTCTTCAGGCATCTCTCGATTCTTACCTAAAGTATCATGAATAAAGTTTGTCATTTTTTTATATAAGTGCAATCTTGTGTTTCCACCATAAATTCCATGGTTTTTGTCTGGATAGATCATCCATTCAAATTGCTTATCTGCTTGAATAAGTGCTTCTACCATGCGCATTGTATTTTGAACATGCACATTATCATCTCCTGTTCCGTGAATTAACAAAAAGTCACCTTTGAGTTTATTCACATGGTTAATTGGAGAGTTCTCATCATAACCTGAAGGGTTTTCCTGAGGCGTTGTCATATAACGCTCAGTATATATTGTATCATAAAATCTCCAACTTGTTACTGGTGCAACAGCGATGGCCATAGAAAACGTATCATTACCTTTAAATAAAGCGTTACTACTCATAAAGCCACCATAACTCCATCCCCAAATTCCAATATTATTTTCATCAATGTAAGGCAGTTTTGCTAACTGCTTAGCAGCAGCAATTTGATCTTCTACTTCATATTTACCCAATTCATTTTGAGTTACTTTTTTGAAATCGGAACCTTTAAAACCTGTACCTCGGCCATCAACACAAGCAACAATATAACCTAGCTGAGCTAAATGCTGATACCAATAATCGTTAGTTCCATTCCATCGATTAGCAACTTGCTGTGATCCCGGACCAGAATACTGATACATAAACAATGGATAGGTTTTACTCTCATCAAAGTTTGCAGGCTTGATCATCCACATATTTAAATCGTTACCATTAATATTAATAGTACTAAATTCCTTTTGTGATGTTTTATAATTAGATAACTTTTGAGCAAGCTTGTCATTATCTTTTATACTCTTAACCAAATCTCCAGTTTTAGAATTGTTTAAGGTATATTCTGGTGGGTTTGTAGCACTAGAGTATGAATTAATGAAGTATGTAAAATCTGCACTAAATGATGCAGCATTTGTTCCTGTGCTTTTGGTTAAGCGTTTTTTCTTCTTAGCATTGAGACCAATAGAATAGACACTTCGGTTGATTGAACCATCTTCTGTAGATTGATAGAAAATTCGTTTTGATTTCTCATTGTAGCCATAATAGTTGGTTACCTCCCAGTTTCCTGATGTCAATTGATTAATCAAAGTTCCTTTGTTATCGTAATGATATATATGATTGAATCCATCTTTTTCACTAGTCCAAATAAAACTATTGTCCTTTAAAAAAGTGAGGTTGAATGTCACATCAATATAAGCCTTATCTGTTTCGGCTAAAACCAAATCACCATCACCACTATTAGAATTAATCATCCATAGATCCAATTCATTTTGATGTCTGTTCATATATTGAGCACTTAATATATTAGCATCATTGGTCCATTTTAGTCTTGGAATATAAAAATCTGAATATTGCTTTTTAGGTTTAAATTCTTTAATTGTTTTCTGATTAACATCATAGATATGCAATGATACATCAGAGTTTGTTTCGCCTGCTTTAGGGTACTTAAAGACTTGCTGTGTTTGATACAACTGTTGTCCATAAACATCCATTGAAAACTCCGGAACATTGGTTTCATCAAACCTAATAAATGCAATCTTATCTCCAGATGCATTCCACTCAAAAGCCCTTACAAAACTAAATTCCTCTTCATAAACCCAATCTGTAATTCCATTTATGATTTTATTTTTCTCACCATCGTAGGTAAACTGTTCTGTTTTGCCCGTTTTTAAATCTTTGATGTAAAGATTATTATTTAATCCATATGCTATTTTTGAGGCATCAGGTGAAAACGTAGGCTCTTGTATTTTTTCTTCGGAAATGAGATCAACTGTATTAGATGTCACATCATAAACATAATAATGACCTAAAGTAGACCTTCTAAAAATCGACTCAACATTAGTAGCCAATAACACTTTTGATTCATCATCACTAAATGTGTAATCTGTAAAGTAATCAATATCATTAATGTTAGCAGAATTGACTAAGGTTTTAACCTTACTAAGTGTTTTGTAGTCATAAATATCGATTTGAGACGTTCTATTGCCAAAATTTAAAACTGAATATTGCTGACCATTTTTCATAGAATGCAAAGCATCCATGCGTTCGGTTCTAAAACTTCCGTTCCATATCTCTTCAAGGGTGATTTCTTTATTTTGTGCTGATGTTAAAGCGGTTACAAAAAATAAAAGAAGTGCGACCGATTTGAATATGTTCATAGGGATATTTTTTTGATAAAATAATGTCAAGTTTACTAAAAATAATGCAAAAAACAGTAACTATTGTGTGTTAAATGCGCAATAATATGGTATTGCATCAATAATAATACCAAGAATAGTATCTTTGCTTTTCGTATTGGAGCGCTTTTTACTGGCATCTATTTTAAATATAAACACATGACAAAAACGATTACAGGCTTTTCAAAATTATCAAAATCGGAGAAAATCGATTGGCTTGTCAGTACTTATTTTACCGATTCTAAATCGGCTAAAACACTTTTAAAACAATACTGGAATGCCAATGAAAAGCTACAACAACTTCATGATGAATTTATAGAAAATACGATTACCAACTACTATCTTCCATTAGGTGTTGCACCTAATTTTTTGATAAACAATAAACTTTACACCATACCAATGGCTATCGAAGAAAGTTCTGTGGTAGCCGCAGCAAGTAAGGCCGCAAAATTCTGGTATGATCGTGGTGGATTTAAAGCTGAAGTCATATCAACTCAAAAGATTGGTCAGGTTCATTTTATGTATCATGGCGATGTTGCTAAACTCAATCAGTTTTTTACAACATTAAAACCAAAACTTATTGAAGACTCAAAATCTATTACCAAGAATATGGAAAAACGTGGTGGTGGGATTTTAGATATAGAACTCAAAAACAAAACACAGGACATTGAAGGTTACTATCAGCTACATGCTACTTTTGAGACCTTAGATGCTATGGGAGCAAACTTTATCAACTCTTGCTTAGAACAATTTGCAAAAACGTTAAAAAATCAAGCACAATGCTTTGATTTATTTTCAGCGGAAGAAAAAGACATTGAAATTATTATGTCTATTCTTTCCAATTATGTGCCAGATTGTTTGGTAAGAGCAAAAGTAAGCTGCAAGGTTGAAGAATTAACAGAGAATCCTAATATCTCGGCTCAAGAGTTTGCTGAAAAATTTGTGCAGGCAGTGCGTATAGCCGAGGTCGAACCTTTTAGAGCTGTGACACATAATAAAGGCATCATGAATGGCATTGATGCTGTTGTCTTAGCTACTGGAAATGATTTTAGAGCTGTTGAAGCTGGTGTTCATGCTTATGCATCTCGTCATGGCAAATACAGTAGCTTAACACATGCTAAAATAGAAGATGGCATATTCACGTTTTGGATAGAAATTCCACTGGCTTTAGGTACTGTTGGCGGATTAACAAAACTGCATCCATTAGTAAGACTTGCGTTAGAACTATTAGGAGAACCTTCAGCAAAAGAACTCATGCAAATTGTTGCTGTAGCCGGATTAGCCCAAAATTTTGCAGCACTACGTTCTTTAACTACAACAGGCATTCAAGAAGGTCATATGAAGATGCATTTGATGAATATCTTAAATCAGTTTGAAGCTACTTCAGAAGAAAAAGTAAAACTTGTAGAGTACTTTAAAACCAATACTGTGACGCATAGTGCAGTTGTTGAGGAAATTGAAAAACTAAGACACTAAATTGAAAACTTTTTTCAGTCACGGAAAATTATTGCTAACGGGAGAATATGTTGTTCTTGATGGTGCCAACGCCTTGGCTGTACCAACGCGATTTGGACAATCGTTAACTATCGAAATCAATCAAAAGCAGACAATTAAATGGACCAGTCTAGATCACCAAGGTCACATTTGGTTTGAAACGGAATTTGAAATTCGAAATGACAAGCTACAGGATGTTATACATAATGACCATCCTATTTCAAAGCGATTGCTCAGTATACTTCAAGCGGTCAAAGATCTTAATCCAGAATTTTTAAAAGGCACTCAGGGTTATGAATGCACCACAGCGTTGGGGTTTCCTAAAGACTGGGGACTTGGCACATCATCCACTTTAATAAACAATATTGCAAATTGGGCTAATGTAGATGCTTATAAATTACTTGAAGCTACCTTTGGCGGAAGTGGTTATGACATTGCATGTGCCAATGCAGCGCAAAGTTTAACCTATCAATTAGCCAGTAGCAATCGCCATATAGAAATGGTTGATTTCAATCCTTCATTTAAAGAGCATCTTTATTTTGTTTACCTCAATAAGAAACAAAATAGTCGTGATGGTATACAGAAATACAGAGCAAATACATCTAATCTATCATCAATCATTTCAAGAATCACAGAACTCACTCAAGCTATGATCATTTGTAATTCTCTAACAATGTTTCAGCAGCTAATGAATGTGCATGAAGAGCTCATTTCAACAATCATAAAACAAACACCAGTTAAACAACAACTGTTTAATGGTTTTAATGGTAGTATAAAAAGCTTAGGTGCTTGGGGAGGTGATTTTGTAATGGCAGCCTCAAAAGACAACCCTACAGCTTATTTCAAATCGAAGGGATTTGATATTATACTTCCTTATACTGAAATGGTTTTAAACTAAAAAAAGCTTCACAAATTGCGAAGCTTTTTTATATCTTGATTAAAAAGATAATACTAGTAAAATCTAGATCTATTATCTTCTATATCTGCAGTTTCTTTTAATGCATTATACACTTTAGTTTGAGCTGCATTTAATCTAGCAGCACTCAATCTATTAGCAATAGCTTGGTAATTATCTAATTTAGTAGCCTCATTCGCTTTGGTCACTGTCACCATATAAACACCTCTATTACCATTAATCAATCCTGAAGTATCACCTTCATTTAAACCAAAAGCAACACCTACAACTTCAGGCTCAAGTCCTGCTCCAGAGATCGTCGGGTTTTTCATATTTACTGCAGCTGCTGTATTAGCTGGTCTATTTTGATTTTTAGCAACGTCGTCTACTGTAGTACCAGTAATTTTTTCACGAATCATCTGTGCTTTTTTCTCTTTTCTAATCTCACTTAAAGCAGATGCAGATGCATTTTCTGGATCCATTAATCCAGCTTTGCTCTTTTTAGTTAATTGAACAACAGCATATCCACCGCCTGGAATTGTAAAACGCTTGTAGTCTCCTACTTTAGTCTCACTTTCAAAAGCCCAACGCACTATAGGTCTTTGTGCTTGCAACCCTGGTATATTCTCATCTAATATCTTGATATTATTAACTGGCTTAACAACTAATTTTCGTTCTTCGGCCATTGTTTGAAAATCACCATCTTGGATAGCTAGTTCAAATTTAGAAGCATTAGTAAATACGTCATCTATAGTTTCTTCTGAAGGCTCTATTGGTCTAGCAATCGTAGCCACCTTAACCGCTTTAGACGATCCTTTTTGATCTAAGATTTCAATGATATGGAATCCAAACTGTGTTTTTACAACATCAATATCTCCAACATTATTTTGAAATTCGAAATCACTAAATGGTTTTACCATTTGAGTACTTGGGTGAAAATCATAAACACCACCATTAGCAACACTACCTTGATCTGAAGACAATGCGGTTACTAACTCTGGGAATTTAGAATTATCTGCTTTTACAATAGCTAATACACTATCGGCTGTTTTCTTTGCATCTTCCTCTGATTGCGCATCTATTCCTGCTCTATTTGCTCCTATAAATGGAATTAAAATATGACGAACTTTAGCAGAGTCTGGAACTGTAGTTTCTGCCACCAATCGTGTAAGTTTCATCATTCCATTATCCTTATAAGGACCATATACACCTCCAACATTTAAATTAAAGATTGTATCAGCAGCAACTGTTGGCAACAATGATTTCTTAATAAATGAATCATTATAACTTTGAGCAGATTCTCCAGTAAGGTTAACGTAACCTGCTAAATCTTCCTCTTTAACTTGCGCAAACGGCTGCACTCTAATTGTATCATTAGTTGTATTATCAAACTCTAATTTTCCATTGATAAGTCGATCGAAGTCAGATTTAAGAGCTTCTTCATCTTTCAGGCTTGGTTCTTCCTTAAACTCAACAAATACAATATCTCTTGAAGCTTCAACTTCAAATTGCTTTTTATTCTCATTGATATACGCCTTTATATCGGCCTTAGTTACATCAATTAAACTGTCATTGATAGTTGAGTAAGGTATCTGAACATATTTTAAATCTCTTGTAGAATTTTCCAACATATGATCAACTTCGGCTTCATTTAAAGTAGCACTAACACCAGCTTTAACCATATTATAATACGATCTTTCTTTCGCAATTGTTGCAATAGAATTTTCATTACTAACCCACTCATCATAGTTTAACTGAAAGTTCCCAAGAAGCATTTTTTCTGGGTTAGCTTCTTTCAAGTTAGCAATAAAGGTTGTTAGTTTACTTTCATCAAAAAGACCTGCTTCATTTTGAAATTCTGGGTAAGCAGAAAAGTTTTGTTCTAATAGATCTCTCATTTGATCCTCTTCAACTGTTAATCCAAGTTCTTCAAATTGAGTAGTCATCACGGCTCTTCTTACCTGTTGATCGTAAACTCTATTCATTGCTTGAGTATTAGTTGCTGTAGGGCCTAATTGTCTACGCATATTCTCAACTCTGTTCATAAAGTCAACTCTGTTGATGTTTTGTCCGTTAACAGTAGCTACTACATCCTGTGATCCTCCAAATAAGGCATCACTATTTTTGAATAGATCTGTGAGTACAAATGAAAATAACGCTAGTGCGATGATTAAAATCAAAAACAATGAACGTTGTCTAATTTTATTTAAAACTGCCATTTTAATGTATAATTTATCGAATAATAAGTGGGCGAAAATACCATTTTCTATCTAATTATAAAAGCAGATTTATGTTTTTATTACCGATTTTTAATAGGTTTCATCGATTGTTAGGCAAAGGGTGATGATTAAACTCATAAATGAAGAATGCAAAGCATTGAACTTTAATAGGCAATACCTTACAAAATAGTTCATTTTGCAGATTTAATCGGTTTCAATTATTTGTAGAGAAACAACGTCAATTTTAGTTGATGACACTTCTAAGATTTCAAATTTAAAGTTATCAATAACCACTTGATCGTTTAACTCTGGAATACCTTCGGTCTCAAAAACTATAAGTCCGCCAAGCGTTTCATAATTTTCATTTTCAGGTAAATTGAGCTTATAAGTCTCATTGATATGATCTACTTCTAATCGTGCAGAGAATCTATAGTGTTGATCATCAATTTTTTCTTCGATTAATTCCACGCTATCGTGCTCGTCTTCAATTTCACCAAAAAGTTCTTCAACAATATCCTCAATAGTCATTATACCTGCAGTACCTCCATATTCGTCAATAACAACCGCCATACTTTTTCGTTTCTTGGTTAATATGTTCAATACATCTTTAACCAACATAGTAGCAGGAACATAAACTACTGGTTTAGTTACAGACTTTATAGATTTAGGTCTTTTAAACAGTTCAAATGAATGTACATACCCTAAAATATCATCAATAGACTCTTTATAAACCAAAATTTTTGACAGTCCAGAATCGATAAATAGTGTACTTATATTTTTAATTGTATCATTAACTTCTACTCCTATGATTTCGGTACGAGGCACCATAACTTCACGTGCTTTTACTTCGGAAAACTCTAGTGCATTCTGAAAAATTTGTATTTCACTATCAACTTCGTCATGCTCTTCGACAGATTCCATTTGCTCGCTAATATAATTTCCCAGTTCTACTTTGGTCATAGCTAACTGGACATCGTCACCTTCAGTTTTAAAAAAACGTTTTAAAATGATATCTGAAATCCAAATGACAAACGACGATAAAAACCAAAATAATAGGTAAAAGAGATACGCTGGAAGCGCAAAAATTTTTATAAATCTATTGGCATAAATTTGAAAAAAGACCTTTGGTAAAAATTCGGCAGTAATTAATATAACGATTGTTGAAATAACAGTTTGAGTTAATAAACTAAGATCGACAATTAAGTAATTGATTATTTGATATTGAGAAGGCCACATGGATTGAAACCAACTCATCAAAACATCTCCCATAACAAATCCATAAATCACCAATGCTATATTGTTTCCAATAAGCATTGTAGCAATAAATTTTGAGGGTTTTTCGGTAAGTTTGGTTAAAATCCTGGCTAAGAAATCGCCTTGTTTTTTTTCAATTTCTATGTGGATTTTATTTGATGACACGTAAGCGATTTCCATTCCGGAGAAAAACGCCGAAAGCAATAGCATAACTATAATAATAACAATGCTAAGATCCATGTTTAGGAACCATTTCTATTATCGAACTTTTTTCTAAATTTCTTTCTAAAGAAAAACATAAATATTGCTAGACCAGCAAATACGAATGAGATGATAGACCTGTTACCGTCTTCTCCTAAGTTTTCAAAACCGTCATAAATAAATAAGGCTGCAAAAAAGAGATATACGTATTGAAAAAACTGAAGTATTTTCATGTGTTAATTTCTAATGATTTTTTTTGAATTGTAGTACAAAGATAAAGATGTTTTGCCAACTATGGTGCAATCCATTAATCTTTTAGAACACCCTGCCCTCTACCTTCTAGAATGGTATAGTTGTTAAATTTAGTATCTGCATCAAAGATATCACCAGAACCGCTTCTAGATAATGCCGACTTTAATTGCACTGGATGGTTGCTAAATAACCATTCTCGCTTTTGATCATAATACATTTGGTCTGCAAAAAGGGTATCTTTTTGAGGCGTAATTAAAATAACGTTCCCTTGTAAATCTATTAAATCTGTGGCATTATAAACAATCGCATAATCTGCTAAAACGATATTCTTTTTATCGTTTTCGTCAAACAAAGACAACCGCACACCATCTGGAAATTCGGAGAAAGAAAAGTCACGATTGGAGTAATCTAACATTCTAGGACTCTCTAGATTAGCGACAACTCGTCCAATCGTATCTTGGGCTTCGGTATACTTTAAATTGATATTTTTAGCCTCGCCAATAGGCTGATTTTGAAGTACTCCTATTTGTTGTATTTCTTTTAGATCCTTTTCACATGAAAAAAACATAGTCACAACAATTGCTGTGACTATGAATATATTAGTATGTGAAAATTTCGTTTTCATTTACAGATTAGGAACAACTACGCTTCCACCAATCCAACAACCAATCTTGATTGTAGTACCTGCACATCCACAAGTGAATATTTCAGATTTTGTTGGTGCATTAGCTCTGTAAGATGTAGCTGCTTGATTTGCGGCTCCCTTTAAACCTGGATCAACTTTCCCTGCTTTTAAAGCTTCTTGTGCAGCATACCAGAATACAGCTCTCTTATTAAAGTTTGTATCACCACAGTTATTAGCACTTTTAGCGTACATTGCTGCAATTTGTAAATGTGGCGTTCCATCAGACGGGTTTAATTTCAAAGCTTCTCTGTAGTAAGTTCTAGCTTTACCATAACTACCACGCTTTTTGAAATCGTTAGCAATCTTTTTTGACATTCTTGCCTTTTTGATAGGATCTGTTTGCAAATCATATGATTGCCTAACATAGTCATCAGCCTCTTTAGTTTTTCCTTGCTTACGCAATACAGTAGACACAAAGTATTTTGTTTCTGCCGATGGGTCAACTTCGTCGTATGCCTTTACTAAATCGATATATAACGGATCATCTGTACATTCTTTATTGTACATTTTGCTCACTGCTCTTTTTAACCACGCTGCATCATTTTTATACGTTGGAAAATCCTTTTTATATAATGGGATTAAGTTTTCACAGTTTGCTAGATCTCCAATATAAGTATCTAAACTTCCAGCAATTTTAGCATTGGCTTCTAATGACTTTTGGTAAAACCCTTTGTACTGTTTTTCTTTTCTCCCTAATGCAGTACCCGCATTTTCCTTTTCAATTAATTTATTTAATGACTTTGCATATTTATCATTTAAGTTTTCAAGCAACTCATTAACATCGTCATACTTATCAAACACCTTTTGAAGTTCAAACTTCTTAGCTTTAAATAAATCTACAGTTTTTGTAAAGTATACATACAGTCCTTTAGTACTTTTAAAGTTCTCTTTATCCTTAGTATATACTTCATCAAAAGCTTCATAGATTTGCATGTTATCAACACCTAGATCTTTTCTGTTTTCATATTTCAATAATGCCTTTTGCTCTAATACTTCTCCTAATGGATACTTGCTAGCAAAATATTCTGCACCTTTATCTAGAAGTAACATATAATCATTGATGAAATCAATTTTCTCTTGTCCACTAGAATTCTTGATTTTATGAGCTAAGATCTTCTCTCCTCTTTTGTATATAGCAATATTAAATTTAGGACACTTGTTTCTTACAGCCATCCATGGCTCATAAGCTTCGTCGTACTTTTTGCTTTTAACGTAGTCGTTAAACAACGTCAAATTTAGCATACACTCTTCGTCTTGCTGCGCAAACCCGAAGTTTGTCGCCATAAACAAAGCCGCTATTATAAGTGTTAATTTCGTTTTCATCTTCCTTTATATTTATGTTAGTTATATTTTCTTTTTTGAAACCATCTATCATTTAATGACAGACTTATATTTATATTGAAAAAGTTTTCTTGTATCAAGTTTTGGTTTGTTGTCCCACGTCGTCCGAACTCAAAACCAAGGTTGGCATTTGAAAACACATTTCCAACTGGTAATCCTACTCCAAAAGACATGCCAAACTCATTTATGGTCTCATTATTAATTTCTAGGCCAGTATTCTCAAAATGAAAGCCAGCCCTGTAGGTAACACGTTTCCAGTAATTTGAAAACGATGTATAATCTGGGATATAAAAACCTCCAACAGAAATATTTGAGGCGTTTACAAAATTAGCATTTTCTATTGAAACTATTGGATTAGAAAATTCACTTGTATTCTGACGTGTATATTCTGCACCTAAAAACCAGTGTCTAGGTTCTCCAATACCAGCACCAAATGAAAAACGGGATGGCAATGTTAAGTCTGTTTCTGCAAGACCTTGCGATTCTAAATCACCTTCTATTTCATTAAGTACAAACTCTTGACCATTAATTTGATTGATAACTATGGTAGCGAAAGATCGTTCATTTATTGAGGATAAATCACTTTTTGGAGAATACGTTAAACCTGTTTGAAGTTCAAGTTTTTCATTAAGCATGGTTTTGTATGTCAACCCAATATTGAAGTTAAGTCCGCTTAAATCTGAACGGTTATTTTCTCTTGTTTGATATTGAACCGGATTACCATCTTCGTCATAAGCAAATTGGATCACACTATTTTGAATGTTTCCAAAATTATAATTCGCATCAATACCAATATTTAATCCATTTGCAATTTGATAACCGAACCCTAAAAATGCTCTATTCACACCACCTTCACCTCTATATCTATTTTGAAGTACGCCATCATCATTATCTTCAAGTTTATATCCAACTGATGTATAAGGCACCAGTCCAAAACCAAAGCCAAATTTACCAACTGGGATCGATAAGGCTAAATAATCAAATGTTGTAGAATTTACTTTAGACTCTCCCGAGTTTGCTTTAAGATTTAAATTAGTATGGCTTGCACCTACCGAAAACTTTACTGGTCTAGTTTCATTATTCCATAGTTTAAGATTGGGACTCACATAAGCTGCCGGATTACGAAGATTAACATGTATACTATCTGTATAAATGCTCAATCCTCCCATACTTCTATTCTCAACCGTTCCTTTAAATTTCAAACTTCCAATTCCGTAGAATGAATATGGAGACGCTGTACCTTCTTGCCCATACGATTGTAGTGCAAAAAAAGCGATTAAAACTATTACAAGTTTTTTTATCATTATTTCGTATTATATTCTAAAATAAAATTCAAACCTTCCAAAAGAAAATTTGAGTTGGCAAATATGCTATTTTTTAATTGGTTTGACAAGAATTTGGTGTCTCCTCCTGTTAAAATAACTGTTAAATCTGAATATTTTCTAACATATTCATCAATTACACCGTCGATTTCTTTTAAAACACCAAACACAACTCCAGAGTGAATTGAATTTTGTGTCGAATCTCCCAATATATCTTGAGGCATCTCCGTGTCCAATAACGGTAAATTTGCCGTTAAATTATTTAGTGTTCGATATCTCAATCTAATTCCTGGAGAAATAGCACCTCCAAGATATTCGTTTTTTGTATTTATAAAATCATAGGTAATACAAGTTCCTGCGTCTATTATAAGCACATTATGGTCTGGAAATTGTTCTACAGAGGCACTAACTAATGCTATACGATCAACGCCTAATGTAGTAGGTGTTGCATATAGATTGGTAAAAGGCAATTTTAGTTTATGAGATAGTTCTAAGACTTGGACTTTATCTTCAAGCGATTTTATAGTTGACGCCTCCAGCTTTCCTACAGACGAGACTATAGCTTGATTAACTTGGGGATGATCGCTAATGATACCTGAGACCATACTCTCAAAATCATTTAGCTCACCAATCACCTTCTCTTTTAGTTCACCTTCCATGTAAACGGCAAACTTGACATAGGTGTTACCAACGTCAATAATTAAATTCATAAATAATATCAAAGTGTTAAAACTACAAAACGAAGATACATTTAGGGGTAGTAATTAACCAAATTATAACATTATTTTGGTTGAAATCAACAATTTGGGGCATGAAACAAATAATATACTTAATTTTTTATTGTTTCTTTTTGTGAATATTAAAAATGGGTCTATATTTGCACTCGCAATTTTATGCAACTGGTGCCTTAGCTCAGTTGGTAGAGCAAAGGACTGAAAATCCTTGTGTCCCTGGTTCGATTCCTGGAGGCACCACCATCAAAAACCCGATTCGTATGAATCGGGTTTTTTGGTTTTAAAAGATAACAAGTAGGGAGAAAGGAGTCTATAGTATTAAAAAATGACTTCTTATTTATTTCAGTAGTAACTTACCAAAATTCTATATTTCTCGATGCTTTTTTAATTAACTGAGCCGTATTCTTTACTTTAAATTTTTCTATTAAATTCTTACGATGTGTTATCGCCGTATGGTTACTTATATAGAGCATATCGGCTATTTGCTTTGACGAAAAACCATCAGCAACAAGCATTAAAACCTCTTTTTCTCTTGGTGAGATTAAATTCTTTTTTTTATAAAAATCGTTATCATTAATAGTATCTACTTTAAAATAAGTTTCAATTTTTTCCTTCTCAGTGATATCAAAAAAATAATTGACAACAAGAATTTGATCATCAATACAATGCCTTAATAATTCATGTCTTAAGAACGTTTTCTTACCATCTTCATTTATAATATGATACTTTAAGGTATGTGACGTTTTAAGATGAGACATTGAAAAAAAATATTCTATTTCACTTTTTACATACAACACTTCATCTTTACTAACCATATCAAACCAAAACTGCCAGCCTTTGCTCAAAATTTCACAAAAATCACCTCCTACAATTTTTTCCAACATCGAATTACAATAAATGAACTTGTCTTTTTTAAGTAAATAAATTGATATGAGTAGATTATCAAGACAATCGCATGCTTTGATTAAACCTGAAATACTGCATCGATCAGATTCATTACCAAAATTGATAAGCTTTGTATGGTTGTCTTTAGGACTCATAAAACAGATAAAACTAAATGTAACATCAAGCTTGTTGTCTTGCTTTATCATGCAAAACAACATTAATTTTTATCTATTAAATTAGTTACTCTTATTTGTAGATTTTAGTGGAGATATAGAATAAAAGTTAAAGAAACTCCCATTCTTGAAAAATGTATCTACAAAACAAAATATCAATATTTGTTCAGGATTGTAAATATACTGATTCACAATAACTTGAACAAATTTTAGAAGAAAAAACAATTCATTAAATACATCCTCTTGATTTTGGCATTTCCACTTCATGTATTTTATACCAAAACATTACCTAATAGAATAATGCTTTTATAGAATATTTAAGATTTGTCCCAACATTTGTTAACGCATAATTTTACCACTTTTTTGAAATTCGCGTTGTATACCACTCAGAATATATTCTTGATAGATCGTTTTCTTATTTGCAGCCAAGGCTCTTAAACAACTGTACTGTACTACATTCATTATTTCGGCACCAGATAATTCATAATTTCTAGCGTTTTTTGATAGATTCACATCATTATGCAGACGAACTTTACTCGGAAAAGCTTTTTTCCATAATCGTAAACGTTCGGCACTTTTAGGAAGCGGAAAATGTACAATAGATTGAAACCTCCTTAAAAAAGCCTCGTCTATATTATTTTTTAAATTAGAAGCCAAAATAACTAAGCCCTTATAGCCTTCTATCCTCTGAAGTAAATAGGACACTTCTTGATTTGCATATTTATCATGTGCATCTCTAACACTTGTACGTTTACCAAACAAGGCATCTGCTTCGTCAAAAAATAAAATATTATCTGTTTTTTCTGCCTTAGATAATAGGCTCGCAAGGTTTTTTTCTGTTTCACCTATAAATTTTGAAACAACCATAGAAAGGTCAATTTTGAATACGTCTTTACCTGTATGTTTACCCAACAAACCTGCTGTTAGTGTTTTTCCTGTTCCGGGTGGCCCATGAAATAATACTCTAAATCCTGGCTTTATTTTTTTATGCATTCCCCAATCATTCAACAATGTATTTCCATGAGTAATCCAAGTTTTTATCTCTTGTATTTGTTTACTAGTCTCAGTATCCAATACTAAATCTTCCCATTCCATTTCTGTCTCTATAATCTGTGCAGGAAATTTCATGCTAAATTTAGGTCTGCTTGGCCTACCAAATATAAATAAGTGCGCATATTCTTGAGATATAATTATCTTCCCACTCATTTTGGGTTCTCCTTCAGGAACATCCTCTAACCAAAGGATGTGGTTTTGTTCAAAAAAATGACCTGTATTAAATACTTCTTGGATTTCCTTTCTTTTTTTTGAATTATCTCCTGCTAATAAAAACAATACAGTCTGTCCCGTAGGTAAAAACCCTCTGAAGTTTTTACCTCTTACACCTCCTAATTGTGGAAAATCTCCTGTAGATGCCAATGTATTCTGAATAACCTCATCTAATAAATTACTATTAAAATGCGGACACAGAGCAAGTAATAATAAGGTTAATTCAGATTCAGAAAGTGTAGCCTTAAGTATATTCTCTGGCACATGCAAAGACCAGGTTTCTATAGCTGGAAAAACAGGTAGCGATATCCCTTCATTATGATCAAAATGCCGCTCCAATCTAAATTGGATTAATCTTTTGAGATAATTAAATTCTGGTGTAATTAACCTGTTTATATACATATTATCTAATTGACTTTCGCTCATATCTTTTTATTTATTATGGTGAGTAACGTATCTCAAATGTTTCGTTAGTAATAATCCTATTCTTTTTACCAACACCCCTTTTTATGGTTTTGTTGATTTACATTTATGGGTTGTTACCCCTTTTGACTTATTAAATTTATCAATTGAGATTCCAACACAATGTCCCTTTTTGACTAAGAATGCATCCATTTGAGATTTATAGTTACTAAGAGCATTAATGTACGTCTTCCCTTCTTTTTCAATTGATGTTTTAGACATTCGTAGTCTCCCATTAAACGTTGGTAAGGGATTTGCTTCTAAATAACTTAAAATATCCAAAACGTGTTGCCCTTCATGATGAGCCAAACTAGTCGTATTGTTATTTTTATCTTGCGCTCTAGTTCCATATCCATATCCAGAAGCACCTTCTCTATCTCGAATCTGTTTATAATTAGATTGAATAGTCATGATATAATCAAAATCTATTGACGTTACTTCTTTCGTTTTTGGATGAGTAACCCAATTAATCTTATCTGGGAATGAATATTTAGTAACTCCATCTTGCCCAATAGTAGTATCAGATTGATCTGCTAAGACTACTACTTTTAACCCATTTATCATTTTCGTAAATGGAGGGTTTTGAATTTTATAACCTAGAGCAACTTCATGACTTGTATAACTGTCTATAATATTTTGCATGTATAATTTAACGTCAGGATCACTAACATTATCTCTGTAATGTATAAGTCCATTCCAATTCAAAGCTTCAATTCTACCTTTAATCTCAGGATCACTTAAATCATGTTTAGTAATTCTATAGGTGTCAAACGCATAATTAGTTTTATCTTCCAAGTCAGGAGCATGAGGTTTAGGCTGAATGCTATTTTTAGTTTCATCTCTTGCTTTCTCTTTTCCATTTTGTTGTACCACATGTGTCAACTCATGAGCTAATAAATGCTTTCCCTCTGATGAATCTGGATTATACTTTCCTGAATTAAAATACACATCCTTACCGTGGGTAAAAGCTTGAGCGCCTAATTCTTTATTCATATGTATTGCATCATCATCTGTATGAATATTGACATCACTAAAATTTGTTCTAAAAGAAGATTCCATTTCAGTTTGTGTTTTTTTAGGTAGACTTTTTCCCTTGCCTGACTTATTCTTTATTTGTTGAGATAAATTTGCATTTGCCGTTTGTGTTGCTCCTGTATTACTTTTAGTTTGCACCTCTCCCTCTTCTTCGTCCAACTTGTTCACCATGTCTTCCTCAGGCTCTTCCAATCTTTGAACTTCTGGTTTTTCCTGTATTAGTTTATCTTCCTCTATACGCTGTTCGGCAGTTCCTAACTTCTCATCTTCCTGAGGTGTAGTCAACGATTCTCGCTGAATATTACTAATCTCTTTATTCTGAATCTCTGGTTTAGATGAATTATTGACAACAGCATCGGCCATAGTATCAGCCTCTTTTTCATATTTGTCATTTGGTTGCCCTATGGTGAGTTTTGTTTGCACTGTTGCTCCCTTATTAAAAAAAGGCGTTTTACTCTCTTTTGAAAAAAATGGAGTTTCTGATTTTTCAGCTTCTTCATTATTATGTGGTCTTTTATTTCTATTTCGACGACTTGAAAATATATTTTTCATGATTTCAATTTTTAATTACATTTTTAACAAAAACTCTCGAGTTAAATCATTGTAGTCAATTGCTCCATTAGATGTCTTATCATATGTAAAAATATCCATGCCTTTTTCTTGAGCATTTGCAAGGGCAATATTGGTTCGGATATGAGTTTTAAAAACTTTATCGGTTGTAAACTCACGTTCTAGTTCTCTTTTAACCTCTTGGTTCATTTTTTTTCTATAATCATACTTCATCAAAATAAAACCCAGCAATTTTAATTGACTATTTAATTTATGAACCAGCTCAAAATGTTTTAAAAAACTTAGTGCTCCTTTTAAGGGTAAAAATTCTGCTAGTAACGGGATTAAGACAAAGTCACTAGCGACTAAAGCATTAATAGTTAACATTCCCATCGAGGGTGGACAATCAATAAACACATAATCGTATGTTTTTAATTGTTTTATTAATTGAGAAAGTATTTGCTCTCTTCCATAGACGCTTGCTAATTCTAATTCGACGCTAGCAAGATCTAAAGAAGACGGTATTACATTAAGACCAGAAACACTCACTAATGCATCAGTTAACTTCGTTGTTTCACCAAATGCTTCCTTACGCAAAATAGTATAAACAGAAGTTTCAATCTCATCTGTTATACCTAGAGATTGTGTTAGGTTGGCTTGTGGATCAATATCTATGATTAAAACTTTTTTACCAAGGTTCTTTAATCCAGCGGCTAGGTTAATAGCCGTAGTTGTCTTACCCACACCTCCCTTAAAATTTGCTATTGATATTACTTTCATTTTATGTTGATTTAGCCCAGTTCTCCATTAAAATATTCATTGGCTTTATACCATACTTCACATCCCACTTTATTTCCAAGTTTTCGTCCTTCTAGGTCTCCATCTATAAAATGTATACCGCCATACAACCTTGAAATACCTGCCTGATTAGCAGCATCCTTTAAAGTTGCCCAAGTCAAGGTTATATCTTCACAAGGTGTACAGCTAGGTTCAATTCTAGAGCCTCCTTTGGGTATCACAACAGATTCTCCATAATCTCTACTATTGCAAAAACTATATAGCACTTCGTCGGCAGCAGCGCTAAACGTGCTATGTCCCGATACATATTCTGCAAAAGGCGGTGTTGGTATGTATGGCATCCACTTTTCACCTTCTATCTCTTTGGCACCTTCACAAGGGCCTCCCCAAGCTTCTAAGGTTTCTCCTTTGTGCAATAAGTTAATTAGCGATTTCGGTCTCACATAGTC
This sequence comes from Psychroserpens luteolus, assembly GCF_021032705.1. GTDB lineage: Bacteria > Bacteroidota > Bacteroidia > Flavobacteriales > Flavobacteriaceae > Psychroserpens > Psychroserpens luteolus. Next base: position 158,153 of record NZ_JAHVXI010000001.1, read on the forward strand.
ATAATACACTTTACAATCCCAAGCTGCAATAGCCGCATCTAGCAAAGCATTAGACAACACGAAAAACATTTTTACATCATTCGCATTTTTATACTTGTATTTTCTAGATAAATAGCGTGCTTGCCTACAACATTGTTCGGGTGGTGAAGCCCAAGGGCCTTTTTCACTATTTGCAGTATCTACAAATTTATCTTCGTGCATGCCTGCCCAAAACTCTGCAATTAACTTTTGCTCATCAGTTAAATTAGCACTGTAATCAATAAGAATCTCTATTTGTTTTTTAAACTCTTTTTCATCACACGCAGCAGGTGGAGGAGGTCTAAATTGCCCACTCCATTGTAATGCAAATGGTTTAACTACGCTCCAATGTGGTGTCAAAAATTTTTGCGGTTGAAAATCTCTTAATTGTGGTTGCCATCGGTCTATATGTCTTAATGGTTGTGGCACTGGTGGATTAACAGGATGGTAGCCTGTGAAATCAGAAAAGTTACCTTTATGCAATGTAGCATGCGGATTAGAACCGTCTCCCATACGACATTCTAACACTAGTTTTCCAGATAAATTTCCAATACCAACGGCATTGAAAGGTTTTAAGCAAGTATCATCAGGATCGTAACCACAATCGCACATAAAATCCCTAAACATATTTTTCTTTTCTGGTGGTAATTCCAGCCAAAAAAGTGCTTGCAATACCGTAAAAGCCGCATGACTATATACCTTTGCTCTGTTTTCGGAAGTACATTTACTATCGGGTTGTTTTAAACGACTTCCAGTAGTAGTACTCACTTCACATCCGCCATCATTATAATTGGTCCAAGCATCATACATTGCTGTATGCACCATAGCCAAGGCTCGTGCTGCTACAGTAGGAGGTGCTCCAACGTAGTGCAATGCATCACAGGTTAAACGGTTCCATTGATGGGCTTTGCTAGGTTTGTATTTTTTTGTTGCCATGATCTTATATTTAAAAGTTTTATTTATTAGAACCTACTACCATTTTGTATGGTTTCTGCCCTTAATATTCTCGATAACTCAATTAATTCACTGGAACTTATACCAGTTTCTAATGCCTCATGCTGTATTTCTAAATTGTCCAAATGGCTAAAAGTTGAAGTAAGAGATACATCATCAGGCGCAATAGCTATAGCTCTAGTTGTCCTTCTGGACGCCTCAACTTCAACTAGTTCTCCATCTATCCTTATTGAAGTGGTTCTCCCATCACCAGAGATTGGCATTAGTCGCTCAAAATCTTTTTCAATTTGACCCATATCATGAGTATGTATTTCACGCATGATTGCTTCAATTTCGGCCTGATGTGTTTGTGATATATTTTCCATCAATGCCCATTCAGGAATACCAGCATTATTAGGATTTAAACCATTTCTTAACCGCAATTCTTCGATCGCCACACCTCTTAGTTCAGACAATTCCCTTTCACTAAGACCTGAAAAGCTTGTATAAGACCTCCTGAGCCCTCGAGAAGATGCTTGTCCTGCCTTAGATTCTGCAATGGCAAGTACTATTAGATTTCCATCTGGTCCTCTTCTTACAAGTATTCCGTCAGTCAATTGATTTCCAACTGCATCTTGTATACGATGACCTGCAATAAATTCAAAAGCTTCACCTGCGGCTTCGGCTCTTGAAGTAAGAGATGCTGTTGCTATTTCCTCAAGAAGCTGTCCTTTCATGTGATTTATATTTGGAGAAAAACGCATGACTCTTTCAAGGGCTTCATCACTTAAGTTTTCTAAGCCAGAAATAGTTCTCAAACGACTTAGCCAGTCTAATCGGGAAACTGCTTCACTACCTATATGTGCTAAACTTGCAAGTTCTTCTTCAGATTCTAAGGCAACAGATGAAGTCCTTGGAGGTCTATCTATAAACTCTCTTCTTTCAACATCAAAATATCGTCTTGCGATCTCTTCTCCCTCATCATCTAATCTTCTTACTCTATCATATCTTAAGGTTCCATCTTGCAGTAAAACCCATCGATATCCTGATTGTGGTTCTGCTTCTGGACCATATCTGAACCTTGCTTCATCTCGAGCTCTCCAACCACTAGGTCTGTGCTCCAAATGAAATTCGGCAGAGCCTCGACGTTCTAATAAATCGTCATAATCCGAAGAACCTACCAGCGGTGATGTCCATGTTTCCGAAGGTGCAGAAGTTAATCCGTTTGAACCTGTAAGCGTTGTTCCGCATAAACTTGGGGTTCCGCTAAACCTACACCAAGTTCCATCGGAATTTTGTCTCCAGATGTGCCCGTTTCCTAAGTCTACTTCTCCAATGTAATTACGTCTGCTGGATGGTTGTACTTCACTTCTTCTAACAATATCCAGTTCTGCTTCAAGTTCTGATGGAGTCAATAACCTTCCATCTTCAATATGTGAAGTGTCTTGTAACAATCTGGTTTGTCTACTAGACGTAGGTCTTGCAGATCCAGCTGGATTTCTTAAAGAAGAAGCCTCTTCCACTTCATTAGAAATTTCTCTTGAAGTCCTTACTTCTCTTTCTACTAATTCTTCTGAAGTATTAGTAGCTCTTCTAGCGGCTCTTCCAACCTCAGAAAAATCATCTAAAAACCTACCTACAGTTACTAACTCTGTTCCAAAATCAGATATATTTAATAAAACTAAAAGACTATCGATCACTACTTGACGGCGTCTTTCTTCATACTGTTCTTCACTAAAAACACCTTCCCTGAGCCCAGCATTATGTCCTGCTCTGTATATTTCTGCTTCCTCCCAGCTTTCTGCGGCTTGATGAGCTCCTTCAATGAGCCCGACAGCTGCACTCAAAAACGGACCTATTCCTGGCACAAATAACAATGCAATAGAAACTCCTGTTATACCTAGAGATAACCAGAGATCATCCCCACTTTCATGGTAATTATTCAAAGCCGTTCTGAGATTAGGGTTTTGCGGAATCAATCTATTTCTAAGATCTGTTGTTATAGATTGGATTTGCATAATATCAATATTCCCACTAATAATATTATGTCTTGTAGAATCAATATCTCTTTCAACCCCACTAATAGTTCGTATCATTTGTCCCACAAAACCACCACCAGACGCCGAGCTAGCTTGAATATTTTCTGAAAGCGAAGCTTCATTCCTAAACCTCCTAAGGGCAGCAACTTCAGGGTAGTTCATTTCAATTTCAGTAATTGCCTCACGAAGTCTAATCAGTTTTTGACGTAGAGGCTGCCTTCTAGTTTCTGTGGCAACATGATCTACTATTGTAATGGGTCTACCAGATGCATAATCGCCAGTTGGCACTCTTACTTCTATATTTTCCATCTCTTCTTGTGTTTGATTCTTTTGCTCTACAAGATTTCGATGAACTGGAGCTAGTCTAAATGCAAAACCTGTTCTTAAATCATAATCAGTTGCCGCACTTGGATTTCCCATTAATCCTTCATAATGTCTTTTGAGTTGAATGGCTTCCCTTTTATTATCAGATAGCATTTCCAAAGCATCACGTGAAACTATTCTTTTAAAAAGAGTAACTAATTCTCCATATCCTGTATCTGGATTGGTAATGAGTTCCAAATCACCTTGAGAAACTTCTGCAGCATCATCTAAATAAGGTGCACTAGCCCCATCACCGACAAATATTACATGCCTCACATAGACTGTATTTCTGGAAAACTGATTAGGCCTTCCTCTAAAGTAAATAATGCGTCTACCTTGTTGATTAAAGGTATGTTCAAATTCTAAGGGATATCCAGAAGTTCCCGAAGGCCATGGAAATTCTCTACCCGTTTCATCAATTATTCCAAATTCAGCTTCTTCCCAAGTATAGACAGGAATCTCTCCTTCTCTAAACTGCAGGGCTCCTTCTCCTGAGGCACTATCACGCGCTAATTCTTCCCGTCTACTTGGATTAAGCCTATTATTGTTCCTCAAGCTTAATGTTAGAGTCGTACCCGTTCTTATGATAGGACTTGGAATATCGGGTTGCAGAAACCATCTCAAGTCTCCAGATTCTCTTTCCCTAGAAAGCTGTTCGGCCTCAGTATTTTGCTCTTCATTAGGCCTGAAATCAGGAAATAATTCTCTTAATTGATTAGATTCAAATAATAAACGCTGCTGTTCATCTCTAAAAAACTGTCCTCGAAGTCCTACTTCTCCTCTTAAATTAATTAACGCTGTAAAAAGTGGCCTAAGATGTCTTAAGGCTGCCAAGTATTTTATACGCCATTGACTAACATGATTAATATCAAAGAGATTGTTTTGATTCATTGAATGCTCAAAAGCAAATAATTGCTGTCGGCTCGTTCTCTGTGAATTATTTGCCAAAAGATAATTTACCGGAATTCCATTAAGCATTCTTCTTCCTGTTAAATCATATATACCGTTTTCACTAAATAACGGATCAACATGTCGAATAAGGTTTCTGTAGGCATCAGACAATCTTGAAAGCTCAGCTGCAATTTGAGGGAATTCCTGACTAAATTCACTTAAAGCCGAACGTTGAATATTTCTAGCTGACTTACCTTGCTGAATAGTGTGCGTCAGTTCATGAGCCAATAAATGTTTTCCCGAATTAGAATTGGTATCATACTTACCTTTATTAAAGTAGATATCAGAGCCATGAGTAAATGCCTGTGCTCCTATATCTTGACTTAGCTGAGCAGCTTCAGAATTAGTATGTATTCTTACATTACTGAAATTGGCTCCGAATTCTGAGCTCATTGAGATTTGCAATTCTAAAGGCAGAGGGTGTCCTTTACCTTTGCTCGAACTTAATCTACTTTCAAGATTTGGAGTACTTACATTTTCATGTCCCATAGGTTTCATCTGCAAATGTTTATCTTCCTCGCAATTCTTACATTTTTGCTGAATTGATAGATGATTCATCAATTTAGGTTGGACTGCATCTGTGATTCCGTGTATTCTTTTTAATTCGTTAATTCTCACATCGAATGCTGCTCTCACCTGTGCTCCATCATATCTTATTTCTCCGTTAGATACTCTTGCCCCATTTGCTAGTGGCCCTTCTTGAATTCTTGTTGTAGGTTCTGGAGTTGTTCTAGTGCTGTCCCATTCTGTTTTATAAGCTCTTCCCCTTAATCTACCAGCATCTGCAGCGCGCAAAAATTGTTCTACACGTGGATGCATGGCAAAATTTCCTTGAGCATCGCTATGATAAATATTAAACTCAGCTAGCTTAGTACCTATCCATTCATCACTCATTTGCCTACCATGTCTCGTATTTCCAAGAGATGAGCTACCTCCTTTCCATTCTAGAACATAAAAAATATTACCCTTTACACCAATGTCGTCTATTCCTTTACCATAAAGACCAAGATGCTGATCGGGAGAATGGAAATCTGTCATTCGTATTCCTTCAGATATAGCTTGAGCTCGGCCTTGTTCTACACCCATATCGTGGGTTTCTTTTATTCTAGTCATTCTTTCAATGCTCGTCATATCACGACTACTAAAACCTTCTTCGATTAACATTCTTTGATAAGGATCGCCGTGGTATACATATCTTGCTCCATTGATTTCAAAAGATTGACCAGGCCTTAAGTTATTGGGTACAGCTGATTCATGAACTAGAGTTATATTTCCGCTTTCAGATTCAACAGCTCTCATTGATTCTACACTTAACCCTCTACTTGAGCCTGTTAACTCTGTAAGACTTCTTATTGAAGACAATCCGTCTTCAAAAGATCGTGCTCCATCTCGATTAAAAATGGCGTCAACCACATCAGGATGTTCACGACCAATAGCCTTTAATCTGCCCATCATTGCATTTATTTTAGGCTGAGCGTTTTGTAATGAAATTTCTTGATTGTTTATTTTTTCTTGTAAAGCTGTAGCATCATTTTTTAAACCTCTAATCCTCTCCATTGCTCTAGTGTTTCTCTGAATACTAGGCATTTCCATAGCAACATTCAAAGCACGAATGAATAAATCACAATCAGAACATACCCGAACTACCAATCGGCCATCTCTATAACTAACACTCATTCCATGATTTTCACCACGTACTGTAATTGTCGAATCTGCTCGTATAATACTGTCAGCCTCGGTTCCATTACCTCTTATAGGTTCTGCAATAATTGGTCGGTTTCGCGCAGAACCATCAAGTCTGAGAAGGATATCATTAATAAGCTCTAACCTTGAATTACTTTGATTTCCAGATCCCTGTCCCTCAATCGATTGCTTTTGAGTTAAAAGTTCTGCTCGTAGTATTTGTTTCATTTCTGGATCTCGAATAATAACATCCAGATCTTTCATTACTTCGTCCACACTTGAATGAGGTTTAGATCTTATAGTTCTGACATACTGAAATGCGATCATTGGAGAGCTTACTGCTAAACCTTGAACTAATTTTCCAAATTCACTCAGAATAAATTTCCCAATATATCCCCATCTTCTGGCGGCATAAAAACCATTAGCATTCCCAGCTTCTTTAATAAAGCCTGCTATACTAATTATACTACCCACATCAGTTGCAATACCATACCTTTTTAGAATTTTACCAATAACATGGGATAAAGCATAGCCAATGTATGGTATTAATCTAATTGCAGAAACCATTGCTGCAATTCCCAAACTAATACCCAATGCCTTGCCTAATTCCCAGGCAGTAAGGTGATGGAACATCATCTCGTCGCCACGATGTTCTTTAATACTAATACGCAGTATGGCTAATACTCTTGATTCAACATCTTCGTTTTGAACAAAATATTCATCCAAGTAATTATTAAGATCATTCAACAAATTTTGAACTACCAATTCTTCAACTGAATTAATACTACCTGAGCCTATTGGATTCCAAAGGTTTGGATACAGATTGTTTCTAGCTTCCGACATACTTCGTCTCAATTCAGTAGCTTTGCGAGTAGCCGCTGTTGACTGTCCTCCCTGGAGATAGGTACTTGTGCTTGCTGCTCTTCCTGATTCTATTCCTTCAACCCTTGTTGAACCATCTCCGATGCCTGGTTTATGAACCTCATTTAACGTATTATAGTGCTGCGTTTGAGCGAGCAAAAATCGTGATGTTGATTGTGGTATTACTTGTTGTTCATGTATTGGAAAATAACTATTGGACGATTTGTTTGGAATATGTGTTGTAATAAGATAACTCCAAAGATTTTGATGTCTTTCTTTGGGAAGTAAAATAATTGGAGCTCTTATTCCATTGATAACTAATCCCAAGTCTTCGGCCGTTTGTGTTATTTCACTCACTGGCGCACTTGCTTGTTTTAATTCTCGTATTCTATTAAATCCTTCTGTAGATTCAAATCGCTCTCTTTGAATAACGGTATTTCTAGAGTCTGCTTCACCTGAAGGACCAAAATTAGTTGCAGTACCACCAAAGAATTCGCCTACTTGGTAATTAATATTGGTAGCATCTCCACTAACTCTTTCCTCACGCTGATTATCCAAACTATGAATGATATTAGTAAAGGAAGATCGATTAGGGCTACCAAGATGATTTATGTTATTTATTATCTGCTCCATAAATAACCACCTTCCTATACCTCCTTCGACTCCAGCGTATCCCATTATCATATATATTTCTGAAATGAAAGTATCCATTTCTCTATAATAAGGATCTAAATCACGAGCGGTAGGGCTAAAAAATGCAAACCATTGATCATAAATCCTCATAAATTCGTTTATCGAATAATCTGGATTAGATGGTATTACCTCTTCCTGTAACCCTTCTAGATTTGTTATTTGTGTGTCGATTCTTTCTGCAAGTGTACCCATCATAGTTAAAGTAGCATCATCTGTAGCAACAGGGAATGCTGAATCTGGAGAAATAATAAGGTCGGTTCCAGTATATGCATAATTACTATATGGCAATTGATTAACTCCTCTATTCTTGAGTAAATCTGTTTCATTTCCTAAAGCCAATAATGATTCTGATTCTGAATTTGATTCTGATCTTATTCTCTCGATATCTACAATGTTTGACTCAATAAATATTTCCAATTCAGATTGACTAGAAGCTGTTGGCAGTTCTTGATCATTAGAATTAAGAACATCTCTTAGCTCTTCCAATTCTCTATCTAGCAATAAAATGTACCTTGACAATCTGGTAATCTCAGTTCCAATTCTAATATTATCCTCTCTTGTATTTTCGGGATTAATAAATTCGCTTCGAAGTTGGATTAAAGCTTCCATGCTTCCGATAAACTCAAGCTCTATGAGATTATCCTTCGTTCCCCATGCTGACACATAACCATCAAAGTAGTGTTGTAAATCTTCTAATGAATAATTTGGACAATATTCCTCATCTAGCATTAATCTATCTCTAAGTGGTCTAATAATATAACTAGCCATTTCATTAGCAACCGTATTAATAAAAAACTGGAGACCATAAGAGACTTCTCCTCCAGCATCTAAAACTTCAGGAGGGTTACCTAAATAGGTCTGCAACCATAAAACGGCCGAGACATAATTAAATCTAAGGTCATAAATAGAAGATTCTATAGTTGAAATTAAATACGTATTATTTTCTATTAGATTAAATGTCGGTTCACTAATATCTAGATGTTGTTCTGCAATATCATCAACGACCTCATCTAAAAAAAATATAAGTGAATTTTCGTTATATTGTGGGTTTACCAATAAGGCCGTTAGATTTCTTTTAATTATTGGAGAGAGAATAGAAACTAGTTCATGACAAGAATATGGAATTTCCATATATTCTGAGTCTATGCCTTCTTCATATTCATCTGACTCATATCCAGTATCTCCGTCTTCATCTTGTTTCTGAATATTTGTAGAAGTTTGACCTTGTTGTATCGTATGCGTCAACTCATGCGCCAATAAGTGTTTTCCAGAATTTGAATTGGTATCATACTTGCCTTCGTTAAAGTAGATGTCTGAACCATGAGTAAATGCCTGAGCTCCTATATCCTGGCTCATTTGAACAGCTTCAGTACCAGTATGTATTCTTACAGTACTGAAATCGGCTCCAAATTCTGAACCCATAGAGGTTTGCAAATCTGAAGGAAGGGAATTTCCACCTCCTTTACTTGAATTCAACCTGCTTTCAAGATTTGGTGTATTGTTGGAAGGTGTTTCCATACCTTTTCTTTGCAATGACAATTCATTATCAGAAAGTTCTTCCTCTTCCTTTTTTTGTAAATGTTCTTCCTGTTCGCAACTCGAACATTTAGCTTGAATTACAACATTATTAATTGGTTTGGTTTGAACATTTGCTTCAGGATGTTCAGCATTACTTTCAAAAATAGGTTTTAATTGTACCGAATTAATCTCTTTTGCTAAAGGCTCTTCTTTTTTTTGTAATTGTTCTTCTTCACATTCTGAACATTGTCTTTGAACTGTTCCTGAAGATGTACTAGAAATTGAATTATTTTCAGGTTGACTCAGTCGTTGCACCACTTTATCTGCCATGGCATCTGCCTCTACTTCATATTTATCGTTAGGCTGCCCAATAGTTAGTTTTGTCTGTATAGCTGATGCATTGAAAAAAGGTTGTGTTGTTTCATTCGGTTTAGAAAAAAAGCCGTCTTGTCCTTCTTTATTAAAAAAGGGCTGCTGCTTCTTTTGTATTTGATTTAAAGCAGTTGAACTTGTTTTTATTTCTGCTGTTTGCACCTAATATAATTATGAAAAACCGTTTTATTTGACCTATTATTTTATACTCATCCTTTTACCTCCATTCAACTTTTAAAATCTCTTTCATCCAAGGCAATTTTATCAAGCTTAAATTCCATGGCAAACGGTCTAGGAGTATATCTAATGTTTTATGTTCTACATACAACTTCCAGCCTGTTGCTTCATGGTCTAGCTTACCTTCTCTACTTAAAAATCCTTCTCGCAAACCATCTGGAGTTGTACTTCCCAAAGCTCCCCAATGCTCAAGAACCGCTACTAATAAGTTATTAGCTTCTTCTTTCTCTTCATCTGTTATTGACAGCGTATGATCTATAGGTATGTTAGTTGGCATTTGACAAAGAAACTTTGGCAATACCATTTCATATTCTAGTGGATTATTTTCACCAGTTGCCAGATAATGTAATAGTATTACTGCCTTACTTTGGCTTCTAAAATCTTTGAATCTATTTTCTTTAAGTAGGTTAAGGTTTTTAAAGAAACTATTTAAGAAAGGATGTATTAATACGACTCCGGCGTTTCTAAAAAATTGAGGGGAGTCTATTTGTAAATCATCTTGAGTTTCTTCTACATCTTTGGTATTGTCTCTTGAAGTGAGATCAGTTTTTATCACTTTGAGCTCAATGGTTTTGTCTTTTGAAGTATTCAAATCATCTGTTTTGAACACGTCTTGTAAAAAGGGATATACACTTTTAATTGGATTGCTTTTTTTTATTAATTCATTCCTGAATGTATTAACAAATGGATGATTAACGACCTGAATTCCTAAAGCTATACTATCTAACTTTTTTCTTTCGAGAATGACTTTCTTTAAAATTATTTCCCAAGCATTAATTTCAAATACCCTATAGTGCATTAAGTTCGAGTGGATTGATTTCTCATTAAACAATTGTTTTAATTCACTAAAAAAATCTAATAATTGTATCTGAGATATCGCTGTGTATAATTCTACTATTGATTTTAAGTCTTTCAATTTATGTTGAAGGATTAATCTTTGAAGCACCACTGGATATTGTTTTATTTTATTCTCTAATAGCGTCACTGCATCTATATCTAACGCAAGTGTTTCTAATACCAACTCCATCCAATTTTCTTCTGGTTCAATAGAATAGGAAGGTAAAATCCCTTTTTCTAACCAGTGTAGCCATAATTCAAAATAATAGCGTCTAAGGAGTTGATGACTCTTTCTGTTTAGTTTTTGTTCTTCGTGATGGTTTTTATGATTCGTGTTATATTTTTCCTTTAGGTACTTTTTTAGAATTTTTTCTTTTTCATTATAGTGGCTGTCCTTTTTTAATTCCGATTCATCGTTAAAATGATCTTTACTTTTAAGTTCCGAATCTTTTTTCTCTAGAGAATAATTATGTATTTGCTCTTTTATTTTTTCTTCTAAAAGACTAATTATTTTGTTTACTATTTCACTAATACTATTATCGGTACTTAAACCTATGCGACCTATATCTAACTCAATTTTATTTATACATATGACCTCATTTTCACTTACGACTCTATCAAATAGATTATTTAGCTCAGGTAATAAATCGTTCCATAACAAATCACTCATACGCTGTTGCATGGCATATATTTTATCAGAGGAACTAACTTGCAGTTCTAAAATCTGTTTTCCTATGAGGTGTTTATCGGTCATTGTATTACTTCAATATTCTTTTTAATTGGTTTAGAGATTTTCGGTTCACTAATGATTTCACCTCTTCAATATTCCATTCTTTGACTAACATTTGAAGAGAAAGGCCTTCGCGTTTTAAAACTTGAAGATTGGCTTTTAGGCTATCGAGATCTTCTTTTTTGATTTCTCCTTTCTGATGTAGTACCATATTGTCAAATAAATGCCATGTTGCATTCTTTAAGAGGTAAAAGAAGCCTTCTATATTATTGTCTTTTTGTAAGCTGTATCTTTTAAAGAAATTTACTAACTGAGTATGAGCTTTCACGGTAGGTATATTTTGTAGAAAAAATAGTGTTCGCTCATAGCTTTTAGTTTTCTGAATATCATTATTTGTTAATGATTTTATATCCGATAAGTACTTAGGTTTTCTCTTTCTCACAAGAGTTAGCACATCTCTTTCTTCACTTACAGATTTTTTGACTTTTTCTATAGATGTTTTTGATTTGGGCGTCTTTTTAGATGTTTTACGCTTTGAAACTGATTTCTCTTTTACATTTACAGACTCTAAATTTGAAATCTCACTATAAATTACAGAATCTGATGCTTCACAACATGACCAAAAGATGGTTCCCTTGGTCTCATTTGGCATACAGCATTCATCATCATTCACCCAGTCCTTTTCCTCACAATCACAATCACCTTTTTCGCCTGGCATTGTAGGACAAGCAGCTTCAGATTTTAGTGTTTTAATGCAATCTGCCAAAGTGCATATTGGTAACTTTTGAGGTCCGCATAGATATTTTTTAGAACTTTCTATCCATTCTAACCATCTTTGATATTCATCTTCAAATTTGCACATGTTAGATGGGCTTAACCATAAAATATTTAGTCCAACTAAAGCAGGTGCTTCCTTGTAAAGTAACTTTTCAAAAACCTGTCTAGATTCATTTGTTCTAAATTGTTTTATCCATCCTGGCAATGCTACAGTTGCCCAAAATGAGTAGGGATCTGTGCCTGGCAAATAATAAATTTTGTTTTGTTCTGTGTTATTTGAACATGGATCCTCTTTATCCATATCTGGTTGCCATTCTATATCACAGCAATAATCTGGACATATAGGTAAGAGGCAATTTTCAATGTTATTACTTACAGAAACATCATCACCTGTATGAATACTGTGACCACATTCATTTGCCGTTTTAGGTCTTAATAAAATATGCTCTAAAAGGTGCATCCCAACATTATTTACACAATCTTTAGTTATTTGAATGGCGTCCTCTACTTCCTGTAGACATTTATATTGTTGCGGATGGTATGCTAGTACTTTACTCGTATCAATTATTTGAAAAGAATATGGACCATATTTTGTTTTTGAAACAGACTCAAAATCAAATGTTTTCTTTAACTCTATCAATTCTCGAAATGCTTTGAATGCATCAAATGCTTCCGAACAACAAGAATAACAATTACTGCTTATAAATGGATGCGCCTCGTCACATGCATCGTTTTTTTCAATAGTATTTTCGCTATCACATCCACAAGGTTGTAACTCCTCTTCTTTAATCCCTTCATCGTCTTCTTCCAAATAGATTCTATAGCAGTAGCCTTTATCTGTTTTATGTATTGGGAAGTGATTTATCAAAAAGTGAAATTGGTCAATATCTGAATCAAACAAGTCTAGTAATTTAGTAGCTTTATCGTGCTTTGTACGTTTTTCATCTCTGCAAATCCCGCTTTTAATCTCTTCTTCTGTACATATATATGTTTTAAATTTTTCAACTAAGCACTTCCTGATTTCAACTAATTGCTTATCTCTTTCTAAGCCTTTAGAGCATAATTTTAAGCATTCCCTAATGTCATGAACCATATCACAACATATTTTAAATGGCTTTTTGTTTGATTGAAATGAATCTATGTGAGTCAATGGATGATCATCTAAAATAATCTCATCATTTTCAAAGAGTAATCCTGTTGTATAGTTATCCCAATTCAATGCTTTTAAGCTATCCATCCATTCATTTTTTTGATGGTCTCTCTCGCATTCAGAATTATACCAGCACTTATGATCAACTACAAAATAGTCTGGTGAAACCACTTTGAATTTCCAATACTCTTGATCACAGACTGGAATATAATTTTTATCATCTTCTGCGGCATAAATAAATGCTCTAACTCCTTTCGGAATACAATCTCCGCATGAATTTTTATCTTCTGGAAATGCGTCATCCCAAGCTTCTTCTTTTGAGATAAAATCACATGAACTTTCAGCAAGAACCTCAACTAGACCAATATAAAACTTACCTTTTTCACATAGAATTCTACAATTATTATAAGTTCCTGCCAAGGTGTAAAAGTGTCTGTAAGCATGCATAACCTCATCAATACTATTAAAACAATCTACACTATCCCATACTAAAGTACCATGATATTCATTTTCATCTTTTAATGTGCAATCGGTGTCAATTAATTCTTTATCTGATACAACGACACGATATTTATATTTATCCTTACACTTTTGAATCTCTTTATTTTGTTCTTCATCTTCATCATCAATTTCAACTTTGTATAAAGGATATAAATTAGCCTGTTGTATATAGTGATCTATTAATTCTTGCTCTTTTTTATCGGTTTTTCTTTTGTCTGGAATTACTGCAATAAATGATATATCATCACATGTTTTATCCTCAGGTTTCTTATACTCTTCAACAGGACTTATTTTTCCACCAGGTATATATTGCTTTGGGTCTCTAGCTAGATTAATGACTTCAAACCATTCTTTGGACCACGCATCTTCGGCTTCTTTTTTAGTTGCATAGCCAACATAACTTGTTAAGAGAAATTCATTATCCTCATTATCATTAAAACATACTTGATAGTGATACTTTTTTTTGTCTTTATCTGGACAAACAACAATATCTTTTACAGGACATTTATTTAAGTTTACTGGAGGTATTATGCCACAAACATTGGTTTTTATGGACTCTGTTTGCTCTTTTCTTAGACATAGATATGGACTCTTAGCTAATGGTGAATTTTTTTTGTAAAATCGCCATTCATATGATTTTTGCTGACTCTCAGCCATTTGAGAACGCACAAATTCTTGATTAGGAGCTTTACTGTCTTTATATATCTTACTTATATAACTTGTTAATTCTCTTGCAGTACTTAAATCTCCTTTAACCCTCCCTTTTTTATATTGTACAGCTATAGGAGATGTTTTATGATACAACCTATACTGAAAAGGTTTCCCTTTTGGTTCTTTTAATGATAATTGAGGTAATTTTTTTACAAATTCTGTATATGCTTTTTTGGCTTCTCCCTCATTATCATAAGAAGCTTCACTTATAAAAAGGGGATTTAATTCATTGTATACATTCGTATTACCATAAATAAATTTAAACTGTGAAGGTGTAGATATGATATCAAATTTATAAATGTGTTCCTTACATAATTCATGACAACTTTTTAGAGATTCAGACGCTATAACACTATCAAAATTTGATTGTGCTCTTACTTTTGATGAGAATTCAGCTTCTGACTTTAATAATACATTTTCATTATCAAGCAAAGACCAGACGTATGTATTAGGCTCTTTTTTAATCAGAACAGGAGCTGCGTTGCTTTTAAAAAAACGTAGTATTGACTTTAAAGCATTGTTTCTATTTGATGCTATTTCAAAGTGTTCGGGAGGTAAAGCTAAAAAGGAGTTATGCGCATCTCTAAGTAAAAAGTTATATTCAGGGTTTCCTTCGTCACCTGATTGTAAATAATTTTTTTTGGTCTCCCCAAATTTGAAAGCTTTGTTCATTTCTTGTAAAGCTTCTTTTTTAGAATCGTAGACGCAATAACTCACAAGTGATGTTAAATCACTGTTAATAGGAATTCTAAACCCTAATTTATCTGTTTCCTTAACATATTTTGGTTTTACTGTTCTATTACTAAAAACTTTTGTACACTGCTTTATAATGTCGGTTTTACTCTTCTCTAGCTTTCCTGATACGGCTATAATTTTTTTCTTTTCATTTTTTAATACTAACCGATGTGTTTTCTCTCCTTTATCGAGGGTATAGTTTTTAATAGTACTTCCCAAAACTTTTGCTTTTCGCCACGCAGCTATTGCTTTATTTTTATCGGGATAACAATTTAATCCTTGAAAAGAAATTTGCTGATTTGGAATATTAAATACCCATTTATATCCTGTTTTATGTTTAACTAAATAATTATCGAGTGCGCCATTATTAATTACATCCTCCCAAGCTTTTTCATCACTATTAAAAGAAATTTCACTTATTATTTTTTTTGAACCTTTCGTATTGATATGCCATTTCCATGTTTCAATAGGACTAATTGTTAGAGATTTATCCAGATGAGTAGCGTCTAAATAGTGATTATCCTTGTCTATTGAAAGCAAACGATATGTTCTACTTTTATCAGAATACAATGAGTTAGGTAAAACTTGCGGGATTCCTATTTTTAAAAAATCACCTTTCTTTTTAACAGCACTATTTTTTGAGGCGATAGTATTACTTAGTCCAACTTCTTTCCCTTCACTATTTAATAGTTGTTGATTAAAGTGGTACTTGGTAATTATAATGTTCTCATCTTTTGGCTTCTCTGAAAACACTCTACTTATAGCACTAGCATTGAAACCGTTTAAGCTTTTTTCTAGTGCGTTATAAGAATCAGAATCTCGAAGCTGTAATAAAACCTTGTTTGCTGCACGATGTAATTCTTCTTTAGTTTCAAAACTTCTATTAGCTTTAAAAAGAGGAATTCCGTTTGGATCGTTAAGTAATAGTCTATAACATTCTGTTACTTCAAAATTGCATAGATTTCTTCTGTGGTAATTATGTATTCCTGATAATAATGATACTCGTTTTTCAAATCCGGAAACATTATTTGTATTCCATGATCGCTCTAAATAGTTAAATGCTTTCCCACGATTTCGACTTAATTCTGCAAATTCATTTATATATTTAGATTGATTATTAATCATGTCTTCTCTGCGCTCAGATTCACTTAACTTTCCTTTATATTGAAGTAGTGCATACTCTGTAAATTCTTCTCCAAATCTTGCTAACAAATGATCTAAAAATTGCTTCCGTCTAGAAATGTATTCTTCTTTGTTTTCTGTTAATTCTTGAATAAGATCTATGTATGATATTGGATGGTATATAATACCAAAGTAATGCTGGTCAGGGTCATTAGTTTCCGATTTATTAGTCACTAAATTATAACTTGTATTAGTAGCAGCAATAAAAGCAACATTTTTTGCTTCAATCTTCGCTTTACTAGCCGATTCATATCGTTTAGTTCCAACAATTAAGACATCATTTGGCAAGCTAGGACGTAATACAAAAAAGCAGCCGAAACGATCTTCTAAAATTTGAATGGTATAATTTTTAGCATAAAAAGAATCAATAATCTGATTGATATAAATAGAACGAATGTTTGCCGAAGAAAACGTAAACATATCGACTAATCTGTTTTTAGTGTCACAGGTATTTCCAATTGAAAATTCTGTTCTAGGATTATTCTCAAGCTGTTTCAATGCTTTTTCCCATGCATCATCTTCCAATACTGGATATGCTAGTACAGAACTTTGTTGTTGGGTTGGATTTGAATCATAAAATCTTAATAGGTCTTCTATTCCAGTGATACTTTCTGGAATTTGCGTGAAATACGTTTTCTTTTCGTCCTGAGTTTTATTTTGTTCTGATTTCAATGAAAATAACGAACGAATGTTGGTTAATTGTGATGTGTAGTTTGCTAATATTTGATCATAAAACATAAGGTAACTCTTGAGCTGTAACGCTTGAGTTTTACGAAGCAATGTTGCGCTTTCTGGTAAGCCATCTTCACCAATACCATATACTACAGGAAAATCATTTTGAATAGAATAGTAGTCGTTTATATCTTCATGATATACTCCAAAAGGAATTTCACTATTCAAACTAGTTGAAGGTAGTTCGAATTTTTTACTAAATGAAAATGATTTGTGAATTTTAAGTTTATCTATTTTTAACACCCCTTGTTCACTGTATATATCTACACAAGTACTTTCAAGAGAAAACACAGGGACTTCACAAGGTCCAATATCATGAGTCCAATTTAAAGGCAGAGAATCTTCACCTTCATTTTTATGTTCTTTATTTACATGTATTTTTTTTATTTTCCGAACCCCTTCTATACTAAGCACACTATGATATAAATCGGACAAACGGATTTCTCTACGCCTTTCATAAGCTTCTAACTCATCGGTATCAATAAATCCAAAGCTTTTTTCGCTATATGGTCTTCCTGCAAAAATAGTATCGATGGTTTTTCCTTTGTTGAGAAGTTGGTTAAGCGTATAATATCTAATATCGGGTTGAATACTATTTTTTAACGCTTTAATAATTTCTGAATATATGATTTTGGGATCATATCCTGCACGTATTTCCACATCGACACAGATACCAAAATTAATAGGCTCCAAAATCTTTATATCTATAAAATCTTCACATAAATTTCGATGTTGTAAAAGCCGTTCTCTGACTTCTTTTTTAAGCGCGTCTTCGTCTGCAACATCATTCCCTTTTTCTATATAAACTTTATACAACCCATTTAAAAAGAGCTCTTCATATTTTGCATCTAAACCACAATCATCATTATCATTATTAGAATTGCGTGGGTAAGAACAGCTTAAAGCATTTGCATTTTGATCTATAAATAACTTTACTTCCTGATTAGCTGGTTCTAACCAAGCATTTCGAACACCTTTTATATCTAAAAGTAATTTTCTATAATCGGTTATAGTTACTGGGTTTACAGTAAGTATTTCCAAAGGAGTTAAAAAATTATCGTCTTTATCCTGATTGTTCTCGCGAGCAATTAAATCTTTGAAAGGAAGGTTTGTTTTATATCCTAAATCTATTAAAGCATATACTAAAACCTCTAGAATTGTTATTCCTGGATCATGTACGTTATGGTCTGTCCATATTTTACCTGCCAAATTTCCAATATGTTCAAGCCCTTCTTTTCTAAGATTCTTAAAATCTAGATATTGAGGCAAATCTGGGTCGAGTTGCTTAATAGCAGATATTGTGTTTTCTGATTCTTCTGACATATTTACATTAATTAATATGATTAATCAGTATTATAGGTTCTTTATCTATACATTCATTATCTTCTGGACATTCCTCCTTATCGGTATCAACACATAGTGTTCCGCCCGTTAAAACAGATCTTGCTGTCAATGGTTTTATGATAGATCCTGTTTGCCCACACGGACCAACTAAATCAAGCTCTGAAATAAAGTCTACATATTCAAGCTGTTCAACAAAACCAACGATATCTGAAAAAAGCACTGCTTGTCCAAAAGCTAATTTTTCAGAATCACCTAGTGACCAAGGCGCTAAGAATAAGTGGATGTCATCTTTTAGTTTTTGCTTATAGAAATCATCTGACTTACCACGATGCAGTCTAACAGAAATGGTCACGTCAACATATTCAAACCTTGGGTTCATCACTTTTAATCGGGCAAAAGGAGAAGTGCGTATTCTAATATGATCTCCAATTTTTTCTAATAGGCTTATTGGTACTTTTGGTTCTTGTAAGTTTCCCGATTTGAGCTTTGTTAAATCAGGAATTACAGTTAGCACTACATAGCCAGGAGCTATTTCTAGGTCACGTTCATAACTAATAGCCGAAAGTCCCATGGTATGTGTAATACATTTGGCTTTATAAATTTCTGGAAACCCTTCTAAAACAATTTTCTCATAGTCATTTAGCATTAATGCTCTACCTTTATGCTTTAGGTGTTCGCTTACACGCGTATAAAAATGTCCATTCGCCTCTGGTTTTCTACCTCCAAATGCAGGATATATTTGCTCGACTTTTTTAACATTAAAATCACCTTCAACTAATTTTGATATACTGCCAGGTTTAAGTTCATTTTCTAATCTGCTTTTGTCGCTTAATTCACTAAATCTAGCCGATGTTTTTACAGCTTGTGTATGTACTCCTATGATTTCGGCTGTTGCCTTTACATTTTTTGGTGATGATGCTCTAATCCAATACAATGGGTCAGGCATTATTGTATTTCCATTGTTATTTATATCATCTGGTACTGCGATAGTAACGATACCTGATACTGTAAATCCATCTGTTTCATCTGAAATAATGTCAAAATCATATGCTAAGGGTTTCCATTTATTCTCACTTAAGTAAGCCCAATCGACCTGTGCTCTATCTAGTTCAGAATTGGCTGTTGCTTCTGCTAATTGGAAAAGTATTGATAGGTTTCCTCCTTTCGTTATATTCTCTATTCCAATGAATAGTGTGCCTTCAGCATCAAAATATGGAAAAAGTGTTGGGCTTTGTTCAATATCCTCGTGCTTAGATGTATTTTCATAAGGATAGAGATGAATGATATCCATATTGTTTTTTTCAGCACTTGCCGAATAATCGATATATAAATTTTTAATAATAGGTGTCCATGGTTCATTTGGGATTAATGCCTGATAGGCATTTGTATTAAAAAACTTCAAAATATTTGAATTATCGAGTATAACATAAAAATTATCAAACGAAGTTTTAAGATTAAGAATATATGTATCTAGTGCCTCACCGTCTAGTCGAAGCTCTAACAATGCATTTGCTATAAAATCTACAACGTCACCAAAAGCCTGATTTGCTGCACCATTGCCTATAGTAAGATTGTGAATACTAGAGCCTAGATTTGTTAAAAAAGTAGTAATTGCTCCAAGATCAAATGGATTTCCTAAAAAAGTAGTAATACTAGTGCTAATAGTAGTCAATTGTGTTTTTACATTCTCAACTGAAGCCAAAAGAGCAGTATCATCTTGAAGAAATTCGATTGCTGCTTCAACTGCATCATGAATCTTTTGTAATTCATCGCTTAGATCTGTTAAAACTTCTTCTATTACTAAACTAAAATCAAGAAAAGGATGTATCACCGTTTTTCCAGATTCCTCTATATAAATGGCATCTGTTAATTTTTTTCCACCATTCGCCTCAGTATTGGCATAAGCGAGCATTTGTCTTGCCAAGACAAAAGGGTATTCTTTATGTAAAAAATCTTGGTTAGCTAGAGTAAATCTCAAAAACCCATTAAGTGAATTTTTAAACAAATCTATAGGTTGATTATAGTCTATAAAACTGTTAACCCCTTTGTTTTCGACCTCCCATCCATATACAGTTGTATCACAAGTTAAATCTCCAAAAGCGTCTACTGTTTTTTCGAATAGCTTAATTTTAGATAGATTGTTCCAAGTCCCATCTTTTAATTTTCCTATCCTTAAACGAAAATCATCTTCATCTAAACCAAGTTTACTTATGTCTGTTGTTACATCTAAGTCTTTTTCTTTTTTGAGGTAGGCTTTATAGTAATCATTGAAACTATCGGGTTTATCCTTCCATTCTAAATTTACGCGTATAGAATCCCATTTTTTAAATAATACTTCTTTACTTCCTATATAAAAACTAGAACCAAAACAAGATGCATTATTATCATCTGTATTATCTTTACAAGTTGGTGTACCTTCAGGAGGCTCTAATTGATTCATAGGATCAAAACCTGGAACTTCAGGACGTAATCCGAATGGAAATAATTGACTTTTAATATCTAAAGTGCCTTCATCATTTTGAACAATTAAATTTTTGACACCACAAACTTTGACATCAATATCTGCATCAACTAATTTCAAACATTTCAGAAAGTTATAAGGTGAAATTTTGTTTTGAGGGCTTTCAATATCTTTTTTTCTCAAACAGCAATTTATATCTGAAGAAGGTATATCACATTCAATTTCTATGTCTTCATTTAACTCAATCTTTACTACAGGTTGTGATTCTTTTAGATTAAGTTTTTCGTTGAGTACTGTTTCGTCAAAAAAAGTTACTGGTTCAATTTCTGGCATTAATGTCACATTTATTTCAAACTCTATCTTACCAGACGGGTTTTTAGCGATGATTGTTGGCGTTGCCTGTATCCATTCCTTTTCACCACTAAACCAAATTTTAAATAGAGGTTCTACATTGTTATTTGAAGCAGTTATAAACGCTGGTAAGCATGATGTAATTGATTCCCTTTCTTCATCATTCTGAAATACTAAATCACAATTCAAAACAATTTTTATACTTCGTTTTCCTTCTTGCAATAGCAGCACTGGTGATGCCAATGCAAATCCTAATCTCGCTTTGGGATAGTCTTCTGGTGTTTCTTTTCCCTCTAAAATGCACTTACTATATTTTGAACCTAATGTGGGCCAATTTTTCGGTTGATCGTCTTTAAAGTCCTTTTCCTTTCCATCAGCTTTTTTTGCTACTGGTGCCATATATACACCCTCAATAAATTTTGTAGTATTGCTATTTTCAATAGGATATAAAGACAATGTTCTTAAGTCGTTAACTTGTGCTTTATCTATAACAATTTCCTGATCCAAACCAAATTGTATATCTTGTTTGTTAAGGTCCTTCCCATCTTTTAATAACAAGTCCTTTTTTAATAAGTAGGCGTCTTGATGATTTGCAACTTCAAACACAATATGAGCCATATCTGGAACAGCTTCTTTGGGAACCATTTTTAACACTTCCTCATAAAAGAAATCTAAATGCTTCTTAGTTAATTCATTGATGTTGCCTTGAAAATGTTTAAATAGTTCTAGAAAAGCAAATAGTAATGCAATATGCGGCTCGTGCTTTTTTTGTAGTGATTCTTTTAAAGGGATTAAGCTTTCTTCAATATAGTCTGGAGCTGCAATTACAATATTTTGCATACCCGTTAAAACTTGATAAAATATGGTATTCAATACGTCTCCTGCTTTTAAAAAAGCTTCTTTCTTCCCTTTTTTTACATACTTAATACATAAGTCCAATGCATATATCTCATCTACTTTTAACTGCCATGGCATTTTTATAAAATCAATGAAATTCTTTTTTGTTATACACAAAAAATTAGCACTAGAATTATACAAACATATATATGATGCTATAGGCTCTAAGAATGAGCTTTTAATGATTCCTACTAATGATTCGGTAAAACTATTCTCATTATATTCAACCGATTTATATAGTAATGTTATAGGAGTAATAATTTTATTAAATATAAAATTGAACAGTGATTCTAGAGATTCCTTTGAAGGATTTGCCTCTAACTCCTCATATAAGAGGAGAAATTGAGTCTCTAATTTGTCAATTGATGTTTTACTTAAAATTGCGAGTTGAAAAGGAAGGCTATCTTCAAAAAATAATGACCACGTATTTAATTCCTGAGATTCGCCATCTGTTTCCGTTTTTTTATACTGATAGAAATTAATCTGTCTTGCATAGTTATTAATTAAGTACAATCGATCGGCCAAAGTTTTTCCATCAATAGGAGCAGCATCTGTTCCTAAAGCCTGAATCACTCTATTTCTTTGGCTAGTTCCAGTTCTATTTTTTAATGGATGTGCTATGTTTGACGGATTTTTCATTTACTTAATTGTTCTTTTTATATCCTTTGATCGGCTTCTCTTAAATAAAAATCATACACATAGTTATACCGTGTATTTGTGCCCTCAATTTCATAGTGAATATCAATCTTCAGAAAGCCTTCGATTAAATCAAAGGAGTCCTCCTGGGTTATGTCTATTCTTTCTAGACTAATTCTAGGTTCAAAAAAGAGTATAGCTCTTTCAACTAAATCCTTTATAAAACCGATAAAGGCATTATCCATACTCTCAAATTGATAATCTCTTAAGTTGCAACCATAATCGGGTTGCATAACACGTTCGCCAAAACTTGTTGAAAGTAAAATTTCAAGGCTTTGTTCTATATCTTTTTCGGCACTAACCATAGTCACAGTTTTACTGTCGCTATCAAATGTTGGTGGAAATGACCAACCTGTTCCTAAATATGCTTTGTCATTATTCATATTATCCTCCTATCATTACTGTTGGAAATCCTTGCACGATGTTTCCTCCATGTGATGTCATGTCGCCCATTCTTACTGCAGGACTTCCTCCAATAAAAACAGTAGATGACCCTTTTACTATAGTATCTGGAGGGCCAACACACACGCACATATCTCCAACTACAGCAGCTGGTTGCCCTCCAATTAAAACATTGGGCTTTGCTGGTCCAACAATTGGTCCTCCGACATGTGGCACTGGTCCATTAAACATTGGACACACATGCATATCTCCTAATCTTGCTGCTGCTCCCATAACATTCGTTCTAATTTATGTTAACTAAAGATCCTTTGATCTCTGTAATTCCATCTGATGAAAACTTCGCAGTTGCCCCCTTCATTTCTATACTTGCATTGGCCTTGGCCTCTATTTGCATCGCACTTAATTTCATTTCCATTCCTGCTTTTATATCTACTTTACCCGAGGCTTCAATTTTTATATCTCCTGGGCTATTTATTTCTATACCCGATGAATCCATTTTTGTTAGATTCCCATTCTGATCTTCAATTGTTATTGAGGTTGTATCTTCGTCTAATTTGATACTATTACCTGCTGGTGTATCAATCACTATCGTTTTGGTGTCATCATTAAAATAAACCCTCAAATTGGATCTGGTTACAAACCCCTTTTCATGATTATCATCTTGTGCATTAATCGGTGCGGGTTTTGCACTACTATTGAGCATTCCCAATACAACAGCTTCTCTAGGATCATCATTTAAAAAACCTACGATAACCTCATCTTCTATTTCTGGCAAGAAAAATGACCCTCTACCTCCATTGACATCACCATTACCAGCGTCTAATGTGGCTACTCTTGCCCATACTCCTCTTGCAGAGTTATCTATAATTGGTAATCTTACCAGTATTCTATTTTCCCCTTCTGGATCATCTTGCAACTGAACAACTTTTCCTATTTGCAAACCATTAATAGCTGGCACTAATCCTGCAGCAGGCACATCTGTTATATTCTTATGAACATGTGAAAAGCAGTCTTCTTTTAAACCAAATTGCGCCTGTGTATACCATGATCCATTATAAACATCATGCCTAATAGCTGAAACAAAAGCATTACCAGTAAACCTCTCGCCAACACCTTGTAATCCTATTAATTGACTTGGCTTTATAGCTCCAAATCCAATAAATTTAGCACGCCCTTGTATTTTTGAAAGTCGACTAATCTGCATCAAAGATTTTGTCCATTCTTGCAACTCTTCTTCAATCGCCTGACCTGTGTGTCTGAGTTCAAATTTTTCGGGACTTATTAATTCAGCTAAATCTTCTCCACTTACGTTTCCTAGTTCGTTAATTGGCACACTGTCGGTTACATGTTCAAACATATTTTGCCCAGCATAATCCCATGATTTAGCCTCAACCGATGTCCACTGACTTCTAGAATCCATTTCGGCCTCAAAATCGATAAGTGTTGATCCAAATAAAACAGAAAGAGCAGGATCTACATTTGTAACTGGAGATTTGATGTTAATTACACCGTCATCAACAACTACTAATTTACCATTGGCTTCAGCTCTTAGTAATAAAAAATCCCAATCTGTACAGTGATGCTGTACCATTTCTAAATGACTAATAGTAGTCTCTTCTACATCATGACTTAAAGACGGATATCTGTCTATAATCTGTTCCATAATTTCACTGTCTTTCAATTCTTCATAATAAAAATTATGCCTTCCTAATGTCATTTTTACGACCTCATCTCTACAATCTAATATCAAATGAGTTTCACCACTTTCTTTAACTTTAATACCATGTTTAACTATTATTCCTTTAAATAGTAGATCATTTTCTCCATCTCGACCTGTTTTTATTGCTATTGACTTACCTGGTAAAAATTCTTCTTCTTCACTTATTTTAAAGCTCTCATCTGCAGAATCTCCATCTTTTAAAACAATTTTAGCTGTTGGAATTTTATTTACCTCTTTAACTATTGAAATTGAAATTACCTGATAGCCTGGATCAACTAATTGTTCGTTAATCAAGATGTCAAACGTTGCTACATTATATGAGGCCTCTACAGGTATTTCTCTATTTTTCATACTATTCAGCTGTTTTTACAAGAGGTGGAAAAACCAACGTTACTCCTGGTTTTATTTTTCTGAAAGTTGTTAAACCATTAGCTCTGGCTATTTGAGTTATATACTTCGGGTCTTTATAGATTTGGTGTGTCATCCAATCTAATCTATCACCTGCTTTTACTTGTTTAACATGTGTCAAATCGGGTGATTTTTTACATTCCCTAGCCACCCTCTCTTTTTGAGATAGATACTCTAAAAAAGTAGCACTAACTTTTATTCGTAGAGGATCTCCATTAGGTTTAAATAATGTGTAATTTAATGCGAGATCTGTTAAAACACAGGTAAATACCAGCGTTCCCCAATGAATTTTTAAAAAATTTGGACGGTGTATTCCACAGTTCATTTTATACACGGTATTCATTAGGGCGTTTAATTCATCTTTGACAAACTGTTTTCCTGCAATAGGTTTGTATCCTTGAATAGAGTTTGTCTCATCTAGTACAAAATCAAGTTTGAGTACCTCTGGTTCAGTTCCTCTGTAGTCTGGATTAGTACCTTGATTACCCTGGCCTTGTTGTCGATTTAATGTTACTTTTAAGTTTCGGTTAAAACTTTCTGGGTTAACAGGCAAAGCAATGGGATCTGGACTTGTAGAGGATTTTATTTTAAATTCCTCATCATCATAAGCATGAATTAAAACCTTTACTAATTTTCCTGACTCATTCATTATCTTTCTGACTTTTCCTTTATTATACTAAGTACTTTTTCTACAATTTCATTAATAGTAGATTCATCACTTGTACTACCACTAGCATCACTATTTGAACTAGAACTACTCTTTTCATCTCCTACAGAAGCTTTTATAACTAATTCTCTAATTTCTAAAGGCATTTTTTATTCTTTTTTAGGTGTTAGTTTGAAATAATTATAATTAAGTTCTAAGGTTTCTATTAGCACCTCACCTCTTTCGGCATTAAACTCTCCTATTTTCCAACTTACTGGCCATACATGTGAAAGCTGCCATTGCATTAGTGGTTTAGCTTCTTGATCTAGCAGCTGTACATTAACGACTTTGAGAGGGTTTATTATCTTGTTTTGAAAGGCTTCTTGACACCAGGTAGACAGCTTAGAATCTTTGGGTTTTATGATTCCTCTTTTTAGAGTTAAAGTTGTATACTTAGTGCGTCCAGGCATTTGATGCTCAAACCGATTCTCACCACCTTCTTTCAATGCTTCTTTTTCTATTTGTACATCTAAACCAGTGACAGACTGAAAGCTAACATCTGTGCCATCTGTACCTGAAAGACCCTCAAAAATTACTTTAAAGTAAAACCCTACTATTTGATGCGTACTTTTCATAAAAATTACTATCCTTTTGCTTCAAGAATGGTTAGGCCTTCGTGCACAAGTTCCATAGTTTCAATCGCAACCTCATTGGCGTCTGCTTTTAAATCTGTAGATTGTACTTTACTAGGCCATGCATTTTCTAAAACCCATGTAATTATTGCCTTATGGTTTTCATCTAACAAGCTAATCGTAACAGCTCTTCTAAATTTAGATCTTGTACTGTTACCCTCTTGGAAGTAATATGTTTTTTGCCATTCTTTATAAAAGTCGAAGTCGCCTTGAAACGTACCTCTTTTAAGTGTTACATTACTATACTTGGTGAGTCCAGGCTGTTTTGTTGTACTTAATTTTACATTGTCACCTTCTCTATATTCTATCACTTCTGTTTCGAAATCTAATCCGCTTACTTCTGTAAATCCAATACGAAATTTATCGCCCCATTCTACTTTAAAATGAAACTTTGGTAGTGGATAATCTATTTTTTTTTCTGCCATGATATTATTTTTTTATTGTTTTTAATTTTATTTGCCTTCTGCAGCTTTTGCCGCTTTTATTGCTTCTGCTAGACTATTTTTTCTTGATAGAGCATCATCGCTTTTCTTTTTCTTTTTTGTCCAATCCTCTTTAAACTTATCAGTTTTAACAATTGCAATATCTAGGTTACTTTTTGTATTTTTAAAGTAATCGCTTTTATCAATTGGCATTGTTGGTTGAGGCTTTTTAGCTTGTGCATCACAAGGGTAAGATTCAGAATCATCGTCATCTGAAGAGCAACTAGCTTCCTCTTTTATACTACCGTTAAATTCATCTAAGATTTTCTTCAGTTTAAAACGTAACCCTTGTTCATCACAGATATATGCAAAAAGGAGATTGGCGCATTTGAGTGCGTCTATAAGCTTACATAAGAGATCATCTTGGAGTTCGCACACCATTTTAATTTTCTCTTCGTAAACTTTCACACAATTAATAGCGGTTTCTTTGTCTTGGTCTTTGACGTCTTTAACACAATTTATTTCTTTAATTAGTTTGGCAATAAGGACTTTAAGCTGATCTTCCCCATTTTCATAGGTATACAAAAGATCAAAAATTGATTTCACTTGACAAAGCAGTTTTTCTAAAGCCTTACTGGTACATTCTGCATTTTTACAAACCTCTATAACTTGCCCATGAAAGAATTCAAGTTCAATAACAATGTTATCGGCTTTTTCGTTTGACTTTTCGATGAGATCTAACCATTTGGTTAATTTATCTCTCCAATTATAGGAATTGTCATACTTTTCTTTTGCTTTATCTGATTCTGCAGACTTCTCGCTATAATCATTACTTGCATCTGTTAATTGCTCTTCCCACTGTGTTAAGCAATTTTTATCACCATTACCTCCGTTGCTTTGGTCATCTTCGCAACAGATTTTGTCGTTCAAAAATTTTATCATGCCCATAGTTCTATTTTTTATTTATTAATCTTTATCTACGCTTTGTTGCTTATTTTTTCCAGAATAATGGTCATCGTCATCGCAATCACCTTCATCTGCACATTCACATAGAATATCTAAATCGTCTTCTTTACATTCTCCTTCACAAATAAATATTCGAGTGTTTTTTAATCCTTCACTTTTACTTCCTTCTGCAAGCATTGTACAGCTAACTTCTGCTAATTCTTCTACAATTACATTTAATTCATCGCGATAGGTGATCACATCTTTTTCGGTAGTTTTTATATTTTCAGTGATACAGTCATTTAGTATTTTCATGGTGTCCATAAGCTTAGTTGCAAAACTTTTAAGACCACCTGTATTTGTAAATGTTTGTATTCCCGCAATATTAACTACACTATTAAATGCATTTTGTCCTTTACACGCTAATTCGGAAGTTTTATCAGTTATATCACCTAGTGTTCTAGAGACATCTTTAACTTCTTTAGCGACGCTAGAACCTTTACTCCCCTTACCTCTTTTAGGCTTAGGAATAATGCATTCTTTTACGCAATTAACCATAACACAAGCGGCATCATTCGCTTCATTTATTTTGACTCGCAAATCATTAATAAGTTTTGAAGATTCATTTATAAGCTTTTCAAGGTCATCATCTTTTTTACAATAATCATCAACACTTTTTTGAATAATCCCTGCCTTCGTGTAGTTTTTTAAAACTATACAACTCATTAAATCTTGATATAGATTATGAGTTTCTTCTGCTTTATTAAGACAGCATATTTTATAACCACGAGAGCTTTCTTTAGACTCTCTTTTTGTGTCATTAGCTTTATATAAACTATCTGCAGCTTTTTTCTCGTTTTTGATATATTTCAGCTTTTCACAAATCTTTTTTTCAGGATTTTGCAAATCGCTATCATTACCATTTGTATTTGCCATTTTACTATTGTTTTAAATTTATTTATCGTCTTTTAATATTACTCTGATAGCATTTTATGACTAAATCTTAAAATGATAAACTCTGCAGGTCTTACTACAGCCATTCCAATTTCAACTATCATTCTTCCTTCCCAAATGTCTACTTCATCCATAGTTTCATTTAATCCAACTTTTACATAAAAAGCTTGCTCTGGAGTAGTTCCCATTAAAGCTCCTGCTTTCCACTGTTGTACTAAGAAATTATCTATCATTGATTTAACTCTCACCCAAGTATTGAGGTCGTTAGGTTCAAAAACGAATTGTACCGATGCTTTTTTTACAGATTCTTCGACCATATTGAAAAATCTTCTAACAGAGATATATCGCCATTCATTGCTATTACCAGCCATGGTTCTAGCTCCCCAAACAATGGCATTACCTCTACCAACAAAGGAGCGAATAACATTAACTGATTTACCTGCATTAACATCTACATTTAAGCTTTCTTGTTGTTTATCTGTAATCTTTATAACTGGTTTTATTACATAATCCATGTTGACATTGGCAGGTGCTTTCCAAACACCACGCGAAGAATCTACATTTGCATATATTCCAACAATTCCAGGTGATGGTGGCATTTCCATTGGCAGATTTCGTATCGAATTTTGTGCTTGAAAGTAGAGTGCATTATTTTTAGTTTTTAATTCTTCTAATGTTCCATTTAAAGAACCGTCACCACCTTCGTGTACAATTGTTACTCTAGCATCTCCTATTCCTTCTCCTCCATAATAGTAATCTAGTATAGTCTCTACATTTGGAAAATATGTTGCTCCATACTTAATTGTATTTTCTTCTGGAGGTGTATTATTTCGCATCGTTTCAATATTTGCTAGTAAATCTGGTTGAGTAGGATCTAACCAAATATCCATTACAGTAAAACGATCTTTTAATTCTTCGCACATGTCCATCGATTCTCCAAAAAGATTATAGAAATCTGAAAAATTATCTATACCCTGAGAATCAGGATAAACATAAAGTGTTACTTCATCTACTTTTTCGGTGGCATCTAAACCTTTTTTAAGATCGGCAAAGCTCACTATTCCTGTAGTATAATCTCCTACTGAAACAATCCAACATGGTCCTCCTCCATTAGCAAAAAACATTTCTAATGAATATTTCATTATATACTTTGCTCTGTCTGTGATAGATGCTTGTACATTTACGGGTGCACCTGGTGTTTCTTTAATAAGTACTGAAAGGTTTTCTTCTGGAACGGCTTTACCAAAAAAGCGTTCATATTCTAACATAGAACTAATTCTTTTGGGCTCGTTAAGTAGCGAATTTCCTCTTTCATCTAAAGCCTTATCAGTATATCCAATAAAAGCAGGAATTGCAGTTTCTACCTGTGCAATTGACGGTGGGAGTTTAGGGATTTCTTCAATATAAACTCCTGGTGTTTTGTAATTCATAATGTCATTTTTGTTTTAAGATTAATTTCAACTATTTACTAATCTGTTTGATTTATTAATATAGATTTCAGAAAACATTCTTTTCCCTTCTACCTTCAATGAAGGTGTTCTAGGATGAGGTAATATTTTCTCATTGGCTCCACTTATGAAAGGCACTAACGTTTGTGTTAATCCTTTTGGCTTTTTAGAAATTATTTTTTTTGTTGTTGGCTCAAATACCACATGTGGGTTGAGATCACCAGTGACATCTGCAGCTTTAAAATTGGCTTCTTTGTTATATCTCCAATACGTTTTTCTATTTTTAAACCGAAGTTCATATACAGGATGTGATATGAACTCTCCCGTATTTTCTGTTCTAGTTTTTAGATATCCGTCTGCATCCAAAAGACTAAATGGGGAGTCTGTTTCGTCTAAGCGAATGTCTATAACGCCTAAGTGATTTTTATTATATAAGTCATCATTTAGATGCACGAAATAGCTGATTTCTGGCCCTCCATTTTCTTTAATCTTTAAGTTGTAAAGCCCTTCAGGAATTGCTATTGGATTTTCAATAGATTCATCGATCACTTCAAAATTTAAAAGGACATTTTGGAGAGGATTAGCACTACTTTTGGCAATGGTCTTTATTGGGTTGGCATCTCTATCTTCTAATACAATTTGTAGTTGCGTTATGTTTTGTTCTTTTTTAATAGGATAGTTGAACATAGGTGGCAACAAAATCCTATCAGCATTAGTGACATAGCGCTTGTCTTTGAGTTTTCCCCAAAAACTTAAATTACTACTGCTAGTCGTTGTAAATTCTAAAGCTTCTCTTAATTCAGCTCCAAATTTCACCAAGGCTCCCATTTCATGTTGCATACCACTTTGATGATTTTTTGCCTCTATTGATATAGGTAAAGTTTTATAGTTGGGGTCAGCTTCAATAAACTGGTCTTTGCCTTTATTTGTGAAATAGTAAATAGCAGGTAAAGCAGGTCTCATACTTATATTGGTCATACTCAGAAAATTAGCTATTGCTATACGTATTGAAAAAGTGAGACTAAGCGTATCAGGAAGTTTAAAACGAGGTTTATAAACTTTAGCTCCCAACTTTAGTTCTTCTTTTACTTCTATTCCTATTAAAAACCCGAGTGTTGTTGTTTTGTAAATCAGTTTAAACTCACTCAAGGCTTTTTTGGTAGCTTCTGTAGGTTGTATCTCTAAAAAATCTGCAACATTGTACGCTTGCTGATTTATCACGTTCTTAATTAGTGCTTCTTTTTCTGCTTTGGGTTTTTCAAAAAAGGAAATACCATCTGATGAGATCAAATAATAATCATGAAGTAGATTGACTTCAAACAAACGTTTGTAAAGGAATTCACTCATCACATTCTGCATTAGTTATTAGAACATTATTCTCAATTTCTTCAATAACTGGAGCTTCAATACCAGAAGTTTCTTGAATTTTAACCAGTCTTACTTTATACATAGCAAAAGGCACTTGCTTACCTCCTAAGGAACCCCATAAATGATTAATTTGCTCAAAGGTTAAGGTATATAGTTCAACATTTAATTTGATCTCATCCCTTAGTTCGTTTGTGATCCAATCATCTTCTACACCTGGTTGATCTGAGGATATTTGACTAAAAGGAGAGTTTTTAACGGTAAAACTTTTTTTGGCCTGAAAGAATTGTAAGACCAAGGATAATCTATGTAAAGGAAATTCGTAATTATCGGCAACAGGTTTGTCTTTTTGAGTAGCAGATATTAAAACATAAAGATTTAAATGTACTGCAGGTTCCATATATTTTATACCCGAATTAGTCTTAACAATATGACTTCCATTTTTTAGGGTACTTTCCTCTTCTATATTGACTAAGGTGATAATAACACTATCCTTTAATTCTACTATGGTATCATTATCCATTGAGGCGATATTACCAAGGGCTATTCTATCTTTCGTAATACCATCACCCGACCTTTTGTTTTGGACGATGTAGTCACTTAATTCATCTCTTAATAATTTGAGCGCAAGAGCAATCATATTTGTTTATTTTCTGAAGCTTATTTATCATGAAAAACTTGGAGTTTAAGGTATTCATAATGAAGAGTTTAGTCAATCCCCATTTTTAGGGATTTATACTTTTCTCATTCTACAGATAGAAAAAAGTATTATTCGAAACATTTTTTGAGTTAACAGTATTTGATGTTATCTATGGGCTTGTTCTAATAAGTAAAAACCCCGATTCAATTGAATCGGGGTTTTTACTTATATCATTAGAAAGTGAAGTAGCATTGATGTAATTAAGCAATTGCCTTAAGTAAGCGAAACGACTTATTTAATTCCTTATAACCATAAAATTAATAAGCCATTCCGCTTTCTAATCACCATCAAAACACTATTTAGTTTTCTTTTTTTCTAAACTCTTCTTTACCATTCTTAAAAATAAAGGTTAGACCTTTTATTTGATTACTTTCATTTCTTTCAAATCGTGCATTTGGAAGTTCATTATTTACTGGAATACTATAAACTAGTTTGTATAGATCTTTTGAGATTTTTTCTAGTCTAAATTTATAGCCCTGTCTTTGGAAAAACAATTGCCCATTTTCAAGAAATACTTCTCGACCACCTTCATAAGATCCTGTAAATTCATTTGTACTACCATCACCTAATTGCTCTTTTTTATAAGGAATTGCTTTTTCTCTCTTAGGTTTTTCAAAGCGTATTAAGTTGTTAGTTCTATCAATAGTTATTTTTAAATCTTTAATAATAGTATAACCAAAATTAGCGTACTCAAAGTTTTCAACGAGAACAATATCTGGGTTTTCATAATTTAATTCACCTAATTGTATTGTGCCCAGTAATTCTGCATGCCAAGGTTTGAAACTTGCAGCAGGTGTACTAATTAAAGTGCCTTCTCTCATCTCTCCTTTTAAATTTAATTTATCTTTGAGCGCATAAGGTAAACTAAAACCTCCAGGGCTTCCTGTATCTAAATGGGCTTCTACAATAATACCATCTACGATTAAATTATAACTAAGAACATTTGGATTCTCAATAATTTTAGTGACATCTTTATCATCTTTGTTTAGCGTTCCGTTTGTTAAAATAATCTTAGACTTTGGATAATCCATGGTCACCAAATAATCTTCAAAAAACACACCGCTTAAAACGCCATCAATTGGAAGCATTGATCTCAAGTCTAAAACATTCATGTTGACATCTTTGATGATATTGGTGTGAGGAAAACTAACTTTAGGAACTAATACTGTTTGTGTTATTAATTTATTATCGGAACCTTGCACACCAATCGTGTCTGTACTCACCTGTTTAAAGCTAAATTCATTGCTTAATCTTTCATCTATTACTGTGGTCGAAGAACCAGTATCAAAAATAAACTTATAAGGTCCTTTTCCATTAATTGTCACGTCTAAAATAGGTCTTCGACTACTGATATCTACAGGAATAACTACTCTATTATTTGATTCAACTGGAGTGATTGGAGTTTTATCAGATTGGCAAGAACTCCATAAAAACAGATTACAAATTATAAATGTGATTATATTTTTTTTCATAAGTAATGCATTTAATTATTCAGATACTTTTTTATGCGGACCATCAATTCGCCCATCCTTATATATAAAACTTAATCCTATAACCAACTTGTTTTCATTTCGGAGAAATTTGATTTTTGGAATTTCCATTGGAGTTCTTACACCATCGGGAATTTTCATCGCATAAAGATCTTTTTCTATTTCTATGAGTTTTAAATCAATTGGAGATGCAGCATTTTTATAAACCAATTCACCATTGTCATTTTCCCATACTTTTCTACTGCCTTCATATTCCCCTATATACGAATTAGACTGTACTTCTTTTTTACTTAATTTATCGTGATTTACTACGACGGGTTTAACTCTTTCAAATTTTATTAGACTGTTTTTTCTATCTATGGTTGTTCTCAAATCTTTGACCACTTCAAATCCTAAATTTGCATATTCAAATCCTTCAACTAATGCAACTTTAGGGTTTTTAAACAGAACTCCACCAATTTTGATATCCCCTTCTAGTTCTGCATCCCAACGTTGAAAACTAGCTACAGGAGTACTAATGGTGTGTCCTTTTTGTAGTCCTCTCTTGAAAGTCAATTTGTTTTTTAGCGAATACGGCAGACTAATTCCTCCTGGGCTTCCTGTATCAATATGAGCCTCTACAATCTCTCCATTTACATCGAGATTTAAGTTCACGACTCGAGGTTTTTGTAAAAACGTAATAGCATTATCTTTTACTTCGTCTAATTCACCAATGGCAACTCCTAACTTTGAATTTGGGTAATCCATAGTTAGTAAGTAATCTTTAAAAAAAATACTGCTTAAAATTCCATCAACAGGAAGCATAGCTCTAATATCTATAACATTCATTACTAAGTCTTGAGATAGATTAGTACCAGAAAAACTAACTTTGGGAACTTCAATTCTTTTTGAGGTTAGCTTCTTGTCTGAACCTGGTGTACCTAATGGGTCTTCTCCAACAACTTTAAATCCAAATTCAGATTGTAATCTCTCATCAATAACATGAGTCATAGAACCAGTGTCGAATATAAATTTGTAAGGACCTTTTCCGTTTATCATTAATTCAACAATTGGTCGTCTCGTACTTAAATCCATCGGAATTGTAATACTCTCTACTCTTTGCTTTCTAATCTGCCTTTGGCTACTGGGTTCATTTTCGCTATGCTTTTCTTTTTTTTCTTGGCAGGATCCTATAAAAAATATAAGGCAAGAGAATAAGGTTACAACAATGGTTTTCATGATTACTTTCATTTTAAATTAATATTAAATAGCCATTATGTTAACTAGTGTTAACTAGTGTTAACCACTAAAGACTATATCATCTTAAAGGCGTAAATTTATTTTACCACACCTTAAAGAGTATGAAATAAACATCCAATTAATATGAAAGTCTCTAAATTGAATGAAGCTGAAAATATTGTTAATGTTAACAAGTGGAATTTTTCATCTGTTCGTGGAATTCTTCAAAGTCCCAAGGGCCATGAACTTTTAACTGAACCTCGCCTTTCCAAACTTCTTTATTTTTTAAGCTTGAACATGAATTCTTATGTTTCAAGAAATTACTTAATCGATAATATCTGGTCGGATACCATTGTAAATGAAGAATCATTGACTAGAGCAGTTTCAGATTTAAGAAAACTTCTTAGTGAAAACTTTGGAACAACAATTAAAATTGAAACATTACGTGGTCATGGATATAAATTATTCATAGAAAAAGAGAGTGCATTGAATTCTATAAAGTCAAAGCTTAATCCTAATTTTGGCTATGCTATTCTCATTTTATTTTTCATATTGATACTAACCATATCAATTGCCGACGCTTTAGGTCTAATTGAAGCTAAATTTTTAGTAAATAGAAGTAAAGGATAGCTAATTTATTCTATCGCCTTTCATCTAGTAGCGTTAGTTATTTATCCTTTTTGTATCGTAATTCTCCAGTCTCGATTTTAATAGCAGTTCTAGCCAAAATTGTGAACACAAAGGCACCCATAGCCCAAATACCAATGGTTACGCCAATCTCAATTCCAGTAGGTGTATATTCTGCTATTTTACCATAAGGTCCTGGAATAAAACCAGGCACGATTAAACCAAATCCTTTTTCAATCCAAATGGCCACAAATAGCAGGAAACAGGCAAAAAACAAGACTTTAAAGTTGTTTCTAAGTTTATGAAATGTAAGAATAATTGTTGCTAATACATTCATAGAAATAGCGGTCCATATCCAAGGTAATAAGGCCGTTTTACCCTCTAATCCAAAAAACAAATAGTAAGCACTTTCACTATGATGTGTAGGTGCGTAAAACTCTTTGAACAATTCCGAAATCAACATAATCAAATTAATCTGTGCAGCCACAGTAACCACCATAGCAATTTTCTTTAAGGTTTTATCCTCTATTTTAAAGGCTGTATATGTTCTTATAATGGCCAAAACTATAATGATTAATGCTGGTCCAGCAGCAAATGCTGAGGCCAAGAACCTTGGACCTAGTAAGGCATTATTCCAAAAAGGTCTAGCTTGCAAACCTTGATATAAAAAAGCGGTTACCAAATGAATTGCAACGGCCCAAAAAACAGACAAGATTGCACCTGGTACATAAACACTTTTTTTAGATTTTTTCCCTTGATAGTGTCTAAATAAAATATAAAACGGAATAGTAATATTTAAAAACAAATAGCCATTCAATACAATAACATCCCAAGTGAGCATGGAATTTGGAAAATTAAACACTCCTATTCCTGGAATCATATGCCATAATACAGAAGGACCTCCCATGTCCGCAACAACAAAAGCCAAACACATAATCAGTGCTGCCACTGCTAATCCTTCTCCAATTAAAACAGCTTGCTTGAAGTCAATATCCTTTAAGACATAAGTTGGCATAACTAACATCACAGCAGCAGCCGCTACACCAACTAAAAAAGTAAAATTAGAGATATATAAACCCCAACTTACTCTATCGGTCATTCCGGTAACACTCAAACCTTGTTCTATCTGAATAGAGTAGCAGTACATTCCAATGAGCATGATTAGCGTTAAAAGCGCCATCCACAAATGATATTTTTTAGATCCATGTGTAATCACATCTAAACTATCAATCACTAATCTTTTAAATACTTTAAGTCTTCTCATGATATGCTTTTTAGTCCATGAAATACCAAAACTTAGGTTCGGTACCAAGGTCTTCTTTTAATCTAAATACTTTTTTGTTTTCTAAGACCCAACGTATCGTACTATTCGGATCTAAGAGGTTTCCAAAAATTCGAGCTCCTGTAGGACATGCCTCAACACATGCTGGATTTTTTCCGGCTCTAGATCGTTGTACGCAAAAAGTACATTTTTCCATAACACCTTTCTTACGAAGTCGATTCCCTAAGTAATGTTGATTTTTATTGATTTCGCTTTCAGGAACCTCAGGTTTGCTCCAATTAAATCGCCTCCCATCATAAGGACATGCTGCCATACAATATCTACATCCCACACACCAATCATAGTCAATAACTACTAAGCCATCATCCTCTCTCCATGTTGCTTGCACAGGACATACATCAACACATGGTGGATTGTCGCAGTGAAAACACTGTGTTCCCATATAAAAATGTCCTTCTGCAGGAACTTCATGATAATAATTATCATCGGCTTCATTAAAGTTAAATCCTTTACCATCTTCCATTTCATGAATACGGATGTATTGCATTTGAGAATTACGATCTTGATTATTCTCTTCAACACAAGCGTTTACACAGTCCATATAACCTTGACACTTTGAGATATTAAAAGCATATCCAAAAAGAACATCGTCTTCGGCATTTGTAGACGACATACTAATGGTTTTTCCAGTTCGTAATTGGTAAGAACGCACCAATCGATCTACCGTTGCTTTTTTCTCATCGTTGTTCATCAACTTATAGTTGCCTTTAAATTGTTCTTCCCAATCTATTTGAGCTTTTTCTTTAGATTCATCACCTGCTAAAAAACTGCACGAGGTATTTACGGCTCCTGCTCCAATTAATAAACTTGCCGTTAGTTTCTTAAAGGCAGATCGTCGACTCATTTTAACATCAAACACTTGATCAAAACCATCTTTATGCCGTTCTTCTCCTATTGAAGCATCTACAGCCGCATCAAAAAACTCCTCTTCACTTAATTCGGTATTGGGTTCTTTATGAGAATTGCAACCTCCCGAAGTTTTTCCACATCCACAAGAGCTAGACCCTTGTTTATGCTTAGAATTTAGGTTTAATGAAAACCATTTTTTATTTGTACTACTCATACCTGATTACTTTCGTTCATTAATTTTTTGAGTATTGTATCGTTCTGGCCACTTCGATTCAAATCCTGGTGTATGCGGATTATGACAATTCACACAGGTCATTGAAGCTCTTGGTGGTGCCCAACTTTCGATACGTTTCCCATGAGCTCCTCCAGTCCAATCATTAAATTGTTTTTGATGACATTGACTACAAAGTAGATGACTGGCATTGAAATCAATTTGATCACCTGTCAAACTCTGCAAAAAATCCATATCGTTACCATTATGACAAGTAACACAGTTCATTGTCATTTTATCTGCATGACTTAGTTTAATATCCCAATGCGCTTTTTTTAAATCCTCATTCTGCATTTGAGTTAGTGGTTTGCTATGACACTCTGTACAGCTGTATGATTTAATTTCACCTTTTCGTTCAGGAATCAAGAATGTAATGTCATTCTCTGTAACTTCGATGGTATTGATATGATCAATATATGCTTCTGAGGAAATCGATGTGCCATGATAATCTTTACTTTCTGCTTTAATTTTATCTGTAACACTATGATATTCTTCGTCGTGATGTTTACATGAACTGAAACATAGAACGACACAAAGTATAATTGATATCTTATATATGATACATTTATTCATTAGTATTTGATCTTTTAAATATTCCTATATCCTCTATCACTTTGTTATTTGGCACATGACATTGACGGCAATTTATTCGTTCAGGATGCGTGACTCTAATTTCTTTAGGAGCACTAGGCCCAGCATGGCAAGACAAGCAATTTTCCCTCATTTGTAATTGATGTGGAATAACGGGAGGTCCGCCTTGAAAAGCACTATTTGCTCCTGTTACAGGAACAGATCCTTTTTCAAAATTGGTTGGTTTAAACAACCCTTGTGTATTTTCTGGCACATGACATTGGCGGCAATTTATCATTTCAGGATGCGGAGTTACTGGTGCATAAGCATTAAATTTTTCTGTAAACCCTCCATTATTATGACATTTTAAACAACTATTATCTCCCATGGCTCGCTCACTTTCTACGTCATGAGGAATTGAAGGTGGCGCTCCATAAAAAGCCCTATTGTCATAATAGGTTTCCAGAGAGCGCTGATGCTTTTCATCTATTGGCATATTGGCATAATCTAAAGCGTATTCAGATCTCTGAAACACGCCTATTTCAGAAGCTATAGTAGGAAGTTCTTGATTGTTATCAATTGGAATATAAGCTTCCTGCCTTCCTTGATAATAACTATAATTCCAAATCACTATAAACGCTATAAACAATAACACGAATAATGATATAATGCCGAGTCGCTTTTTCATGGATTATACTTTTTCAATATTTACTGCACATTTTTTATAATCGGGCTCTTTAGATATTGGACAAAAAGAATCTAGAGTAATGTCATTGATTAACATATTTTCATCAAAAAACGGTACAAAAACTTGCATAGGAGCAGGTACTCCACGCTGGTTTACAGATGCAGGTAAAATAATTTCACCGCGGCGGGTAGTTAGTTTCACACTATCACCTGTTTGTATTTGTAAACGTTTAGCATCACCTGGATTTAGTTCTACGTAAGCTTTTGGCATTGCTTTATGCAACACAGGTATTCTCCTTGTCATTGAACCCGTATGCCAATGTTCTACAACACGTCCTGTATTTAACCAATATGGATATTCTGAATCTGGTTCCTCTGCTGCTGGTTCATAAGGGCGTTGCCATATGATTGCTTTACCGTCTGGTTTGCCGTAAAAATGGAAGTCTTCGCCATTACTACATGCTGGATCATACTTAGAATTGAATCGCCATTTAGTTGGCTTGCCATCTACATAAGGCCATTGCATCCCAGAGTTCTCTTTTAGCACTTCTAAAGGTGCCATATTATGTTTTTTATTATCGTGATGTCTACGATATTCGGTATAAATCTCTTCGATATGGGTCTCTTCTTTATAATAAAACTGTTTTTCATAACCTAAGCGTTTGGCTACTTCAACAATTTGCCAAGTATCACTCATCGCTTCACCAGGCGGTTCGACCATTTGTTCAAAATACTGTGTCCTACGTTCTGAATTACCATACATCCCTTCTCGTTCCACCCACATTGCAGAGGGTAAAATAACATCAGCTATATCTGTTGTTGGCGTTGGATAGATATCAGAAACTACAATAAATCGCCCTTCTTTTTTTGCACCATCTCTATAGCGTTTTAACTTCGGCATTGTTACCATCGGATTTGTGACCTGTATCCACATAAAACGAATATCCCCTCTATCTAAAGCTCTAAACATTTCAACGGTATGATATGTTGGTTTTGAGGGAATGTTTTCAACCGGAACATCCCAAATCTTTGCTGCAAATTCACGATGTTCTTTATTCATTACTACACCATGAGGCAATTTATGGGTTAATGTCCCTACCTCTCTAACTGTCCCACAAGCAGAAGGCTGTCCTGTTAATGAGAACGGACTATTACCAGGCTCTGAAATTTTACCAGTAAGTAAATGAATGTTATATACTAAGTTGTTAATCCATGTCCCTCTTGTATGCTGATTCATCCCCATACACCATAATGACATGACCTTCTTATTAGGATCGCCATAATAGGCAGCCATGTATTTAATATCCTTTGCAGAAACACCCGAAATCTTTTCTACTTTTTCAGGACTATAATCTTCCAAAAAGACCTTATAATCTTCAAAACTTATTTTTTCTGGTTTGTCTTTAAAAGCAAACTTATCTTCTAAACCATAACCAATATTGGTTGATCCTTTCGTAAAATTGCAATGCTTTTCTACAAATGATGTATTTACCCATCCATTTTTAATAATCTCATAACAAATGGCATTAGCAACGGCTAAATCGGTCTGAGGTAAAAAGAGTATGGATTTATCGGCCGCCATACTTGTTCGGGTTGTTCTTGTTGCAAAATCGATTATTTTCACACCTCTTTTGAGACGCTGATCCAATAATCTGGAAAACAATACTGGATGCATTTCTGCCATATTATTACCCCAAAGCACAAACACATCAGCATAGTCAATGTCTTCATAACACCCCATAGGCTCATCTAAGCCAAATGAGGTTAGAAACCCTGTAACGGCACTAGCCATACATAAACGTGCATTGGCTTCTACATTATTTGTACCTATACAACCTTTAAATAATTTTGACGCCACATAACCATCTGGAATGGTCCATTGCCCTGAACCGTAAATAGACACTGCATCCTTTCCATGATCTTGTATCGTCTCTTTCATTTTAGACGCTATTAAGTCTAATGCCTCATCCATTGATGTTTCAACGTAAGTTCCATTTTTCTTGACTAATGGTTTTGTTAAACGATCGTTACCATACATGGCCATCACAGAGTGATACCCTTTCACACAACACAAGCCTTTATTTACTTCAGACTTTGGATCCCCTTTTACCGCAACAGCCTTACCATTCTCAACACCAACCAAAACGCCACAACCAACACCACAAAAACGACATGGTGCTTTTTTCCAATCTAAGTTACCGCCTTTTGGCAAGCCTCGCTCCTGTTCTTCAGCAAAAAGAATTCCTGGAAACATACTAACTGCAGCAGTTATGGCAGATAACCTTGCCATTTTTTTTATAAAATCTCTTCTGTTTGTCATCGATGTAAACATACTATCTTAATTTTTTTGTGGTGTGTTAAATCCCGAAACCATGGCAAGCAACTTTAAGCTACTTATCGCTTCAAGCTTGAGTTTCAAGTTATCTTCTTCTTCTCTTGTATCAGTTTCTGTAACTATTACTATAATATCTCGATTTTGTGCAGGAACAACTTCACAGTGTTTAAGGGCTGAAATTGCTAAAATAAGCTCATCTTTCTTTCCTTGATGTGGATGGGCTAAATAACTCTTGATAGGCATCGCTTTTGTTTTAGTTCTAACAAATTACTGAATATTTAAATACGATTTACATGACATTTATCATAAAAGAAAGTTTTTATAAACCGTTATATTTGTCAAGAAATAACGCTATATTTAAAACATAGAGCATAGAAGGATTACACATTGATTAGTATTAAAGAAGCATACCATAAAATAATGTACAACATTGAACCTTTGGAAGGATTTAGAATGACTCTAAGTAACAGTAGCGGTTATTTTCTTTCTAAAGATGTTATTTCATCTATCAATATGCCTCCCTTTAGGCAATCTGCTATGGACGGTTTCGCGATACATATTCATGATTTAGAATCCTACCAACTAATAGGAGAAATCAAAGCAGGAGACAATGATCATCCCATTTTAAAACCTGGAGAGGCTATACGCATATTTACTGGTGCAGCAGTTCCCGATACTGCAAATGCTGTGATTATGCAGGAAAAAGTTACTGTCGTAGATGAGGGCATTGTAATATCTGGAGACATCAATAAAGGCTTGAATATTCGTCCTTTAGGGGAGCAAATAAAATCAGGGGAAACGGCCTTAAAAAAAGGAACCCTGTTAACTCCTGCAGCTATTGGTTTTTTAGCATCAATAGGAGTTACAGAAGTTTCAGTATACAAAAAACCATCTATTGCTATAGTTACAACAGGTAACGAGCTTGTTGCGCCTGGTACACATTTGCAATATGGTCAAATTTACGAGAGCAATGCTATCATGTTGGTATCGGCTATACAAGCACTTGGGTTTTCTGATTACGACACCTATAAAGTTGAAGATAATTATGAAAACACTTATAGTCTATTACAAGATGTTATATCCAAACATGATGTTGTTTTAATAACTGGAGGAATATCTGTTGGCGATTATGATTTTGTTGGTAAAGCGTTAAAAGCTTTAGATGTCAATGAGATTTTTTATAAAGTAAAACAGAAACCTGGCAAGCCCCTGTTCTTTGGTAATAAGAACAAGACAACCATCTTTGCCTTACCAGGAAACCCTGCTGCTGCACTCAACTGTTTTTATATTTATGTTCATACGGCGCTTCAGTTACTTAGTGGAAATTCAACGTTTCAGTTACCTAAAACAGAAAAAAAATCAACATCAACTTTTACTAAAAAAGGAGATCGACCACAATTCTTAAAAGCAGTAATAAAAGAAGAATCTGTCACCATATTAGATGGACAAAGTTCTGCCATGCTTCAAACGTTTGCACTGGCCAATGGATTGGTTTTTTTACCTGAAGAAATCATGCAAGTCAATATTGGAGATACTGTAAATGTAATAACACTACCTAATTAAAATAGTTATGAATTACAAAATAAAGAGTAGAATATGGATTGAAGCAGATAACAATGTTTTCCTCGGAGAAGGAAGGGTACGATTACTTAAAGCTATTGAAACCAACGGTTCATTATCTAAAGCTGCTAAAAGCTTAGAAATGTCTTATAAAAAAGCATGGACATTATTAGATGCTGTTAATAAATCTGCTACTAAACCAGTAGTTATTACAAGTATTGGCGGAAAAAATGGAGGTGGCGCAAAACTAACACCTTATG
This sequence comes from Psychroserpens luteolus, assembly GCF_021032705.1. Classification (GTDB taxonomy): domain Bacteria; phylum Bacteroidota; class Bacteroidia; order Flavobacteriales; family Flavobacteriaceae; genus Psychroserpens; species Psychroserpens luteolus. The sequence goes on from NZ_JAHVXI010000001.1 coordinate 201,836, forward strand.
GTAAATCACTAATAACAGCTTTTGATACAATTAATAAAGGTTGCTGGAAATATTTAGATAAACACCTAGATACAATTAATAGCATATGATGATATATACTTCATATAATATATTATTTTTAATAATCTTGCCTGTTGTTGCATTTCTATATGCAAGTGTAGGTCATGGTGGCGCAAGTGGTTATCTAGCTTTAATGGCCTTATTTTCATTTGCACCAGACGTAATGAAACCAACAGCTTTATTGCTTAATTTATTTGTCGCTGCTATAGCTTTTTACCATTACTATAAAGCTGGATTTTTTAATATAAAACTATTTTTGTCATTTGCAGTGGCTTCAATTCCTGCAGCTTTTATTGGAGGCATGCTTGAAATTGACGCTTCGATTTACAAAAAAATATTAGCGATACTGTTAATTTTTGCCATCTTAAAAATGCTAAATGTCTTTGGTAAAGAAAGTTCACAAATCAAGGATGTAAAAGTTTGGCAAGGACTTGTAGTTGGAGGTGCTATCGGTTTTTTCTCTGGTCTTATTGGAATTGGAGGTGGCATTATTTTAAGTCCTGTAATTCTATTATTAGATTGGGGAAAAATGAAAGAAGCCGCTGCAGTGTCTGCACTTTTTATTTGGGTGAATTCAGTAGCTGGATTAGCAGGTCAGTTTAGCAACGGACTTACATTGGACAGTCAATCATTTTTACTTGTTGGTATTGCGCTTGTTGGTGGTTTCTTTGGAAGTTACCTAGGAAGTAAACAATTCAATAATAAACTGCTACGCTATATGCTTGCTATCGTTTTAATCATTGCTTCAGTTAAATTAATTATAATATAAATGCTAAACCAAAGTAACATCACAGGAATTATCTTAGCAGGAGGCAAAAGCTCACGTATGGGTTACGAAAAAGGACTTGTTATGTACAAAAACAAACCATTTATTGCCCACGTTATTCATGCTGCTGAGACTTTGGTTAATGAGGTCATTATCGTAAGTAACAATAAGAACTATGATCAATTTAATTTGAAACGTGTTAATGACATGATGTTAAATACAGGGCCTTTAGCAGGTTTGTATTCTGGGTTGTACCATTCCACAACCCAAGACAATCTAGTACTAAGTTGTGATATTCCACTGATTACTAAAGAATTACTAGAACAACTTATTAGTAAAGTTTCTGTTAAAGATGATATTGTACAGGTTTCAGTTAAAGGTAGAACAAACCCCTTATTAGCTGTATACAAAAAACACTGTATGATGTCTTGTTTAAAAACAATAGAATCTGGAGAACGTCGCTTACAAACCTTTGTAAACCAACAAAACACAAAGACTATTACTCTGAAATCGTCACTAGAGAAATATACACAAAACATAAATACACGAGATCAATTAAATCTGTTATGCAATGATATTGACAATTAAATATTTTGGAATGTTAGCGGAGGTTACAGAATGTGCTGAGGAAACTATTACATTTTCTGAAAGTACTGTTTCTGAATTACTAAAGATGCTCCTTGCTAAATACCCTGCGCTTGAAAAAAAAGAATTTCAAGTAGCTCAAAATCAAACTTTGGTTTCAGAAGACGCTCAAATTTTAAATTCTGAAATTGTACTATTACCACCTTTTGCTGGAGGTTAAACACTATGAGTAGATATAGTAGACATATTATTTTAGAGGATATCGGCATTGATGGTCAAAACAAACTAAATCAAGCTAAAGTTTTAGTTATTGGTGCTGGTGGCTTAGGCTGTCCTGTGCTTCAATATCTAGCAGCTGCTGGTATAGGTCATATTGGTATTATAGATTTTGACATTGTGGAAGAATCAAACCTGCAACGCCAAATCCTCTATGGAACCTCCAATTTAGGACAACAAAAAGCCATCGCAGCGAAACAACGGCTAACCGACTTAAATAGCACTATAGTTGTTGATGCTTTTACAGAAGCCCTTACACCTCAAAATGCATTAGCCTATTTTTCAAACTACGATATTATTGTCGATGGTACAGACAACTTTGAAACTCGTTATCTTATAAATGATGCTGCCATATTAACTAACAAACCTGTTGTATATGGCGCTATTTATAAGTTTGAAGGACAGGTATCTGTTTTTAATTATAATAATGGACCAAGTTACCGATGTCTATTCCCTAATTCTCCAAGTAAAAATGACATTCCCAATTGTTCTGAAGTCGGCGTTTTAGGTGTTTTACCTGGAATTATTGGAACGATGCAAGCCAATGAAGTTATTAAAATCATCCTCGGTTTTAAAAATGTTCTCTCTGGAAAGCTCTATTGTTACAATTCGAAAACCACACAAACATTTACTATAGATATTAAAAAATCCACTACTGAATTTGAAAAGATCAAATCCAAAAGAGATCACTTTGAAAAACAACACTATACCAAAACGTGTGACTCTACTGTAAAAGAAATGACCATAGATAAAGCCTTACAAAAAGAAAACATCTTGTTTATTGATGTGCGTGAACTTGATGAGTTACCAAAAGCTAACAGACTACAACATATAAAAATACCATTGAGTACATTAAACCATGAACTTCATAATATTGATAAAACAAAAACCATAATGATGTTTTGTAAATCTGGAACACGAAGTAAAAAAGCCGTTTCTATGTTACAAGAACACAATATTACTAATTGCTATAGTATAAAAAATGGCATAACCGCCATTGAGAACTATTTTAAAATACATGCATAATGAATAAAGAACGTAAACCTAAAGCAGTTTTTATAGAAGGTGCTATTTCAGCAGAATTTATAGGAAATTCTATTGCTAAGCATCAAACAAAAACCACCATTGGTGCTCATGACATCTTTTTAGGACAGGTGAGAGCAGATATTATAGACGGAAAAACCATTAAAGCTATTGAATATACAGCTTATGAAGACATGGCAAATGAAAAATTTCATGAAATTCGTGAAGCAACTTTTGAAAAATTCAACCTTACTTGTATGCATATTTATCATAGCTTAGGAAAGGTAAACGCGGGAGAAATTTGTCTCTTCGTATTCGTTTCCTCCCCAAGACGTGTAGAGGTTTTTAACGCTATAGAATATTTGGTTAACACAATTAAAGAACAAGTTCCCATTTTTGGCAAAGAGATTTTTGAAGACCAAAGCCACCAATGGAAAGTTAATAGTTAAAAAATGGTAGATATAACACACAAAATAAACACGTTAAGAATTGCAACTGCTCAAGCCATTGTAAAAGTGAGTACCTTGGATACTATTAAAGCAATAGAAAACAAAACAGTACCAAAAGGTGATGTTTTTGCTATGAGTAAAGCCGCAGGTTTGTTAGGTGTTAAAAAAACACCTGACCTGCTTCCTGATTGTCATCCATTACCAATTGAATTTACAGGTATAGACTATGACATCAATGGCTTAGAAATTACAATTCTTTGTACGATAAAAACTATTTACAAAACTGGAGTCGAAGTAGAAGCCATGCATGGTGCAAGTATTGTTGCTCTAAACATGTATGATATGCTAAAACCTATTGATAAAGGTGTTGAAATTCATCATATTAAATTATTAAATAAAAAAGGCGGAAAATCTGATTTTAAAGATCGCTTCAGAAAAGATATAACAGCTGCTGTTGTTGTTTGCTCAGATACCATTTCGGCAGGACAAAAAGAGGATAAAGCTGGAAAAGCTATTATTCAAAAATTAGAAGACTGCAATGTTGCGATTTCAGACTATACCATAATTCCTGATGAAATAGATCGTATTCAACACAAAGTAAAACACTATCAAGAACTACATATAGATTTGGTTATTTTTACTGGAGGCACAGGATTATCTAAACGTGATGTCACACCAGAGGCTTTAGAACCGCTATTAGACAGAACCATTCCTGGTATAGAAGAAGCTATTCGTAGTTACGGACAAGAAAGAACACCATATGCTATGTTATCTCGAAGCGTCGCAGGAACGTATAAAAATTGTTTGGTATTAGCTTTACCTGGTTCAACTAATGGTGCCAAAGAATCTATGGATGCTATTTTTCCTTCACTGTTGCATATTTTCAGAATATTTAAAGGCGCACGTCACGATTAAACATGAAAAAAGTAAATCCTATTTTAATAGACACCTATAAACGAGAGCATACATATCTTCGTATTTCTCTTACCGAACGTTGTAATTTACGATGTACCTATTGTATGCCTGCCGAAGGCATTCAGTTATCACCAAAATCACATATCATGTCTTTTGATGAGATCTACACCATTGCCAAAACATTTGTAGATCATGGCGTGACAAAAATTAGACTTACTGGAGGAGAACCTTTGGTTAGAAAAGATGCGCATATTATTTTAGAAAAATTAGCAACGCTTCCTGTTGAACTAGCTTTAACAACGAATGCTGTGAATCTAGAGCGTCACATTGAAACGCTAAAAAACTGTCACATAAAAAATATCAATGTTAGCTTGGATTCTTTAAATGCTGAAAAGTTTAAAGAGATTACAAGACGGGATTATTTTGATAAAGTGTATAACAATATTCTATCATTAGTTGCAGAAGGGTTCAATGTAAAAATCAATGCTGTTTTAATTAAAGGATTTAATGACAATGAAATCATCGACTTTATAGAACTAACTAAAACATTACCTGTTACTGTTCGTTTTATAGAATTTATGCCTTTTGATGGTAACAAGTGGGATATCAAAAAAATGGTCTCATTAAAAGAAATATTGGGCATCACAACTAATAGTTTTTCAAAAGAAAAACTCATAAGATTAGAAGACGCTAAGAATGACACGTCTAAAAATTATAAGATTAAAGGCTACAAAGGTTCATTTGCAATTATTAGCTCTGTAACCAATCCGTTTTGTGATTCTTGTAATAGGCTTAGGTTAACCGCGAACGGTCATTTAAAGAATTGTTTGTTTTCGGCTGAAGAATCTGATCTATTAACAGCACTCAGAGCAGGAAAATCTATTGAGACAATCATTGAGAAAGCCATTCGTCTAAAAGCCAAAATGAGAGGTGGAATGGATACACTCGAAAAGCTAAAAACACCTGATCTGCATTCAAAAAATAGAAGCATGATTACTATTGGAGGATAGATAATCATGCTTAATTATAGTTAGTTATGAATATGTTTTTATTTACTATTACTTTTAAAAAGTGTTGGCTTAATAGCAATCATCACCCAACCCCAATTATTAATATTTCCATCTGAATTTCCTTTAAGGATTTCCATACCATCAGATTCAAACAAATGTGAGTAACCTGCCTTAAGTGTAACAAACTGCTGAACTTTCAGTGAGTACACCACATCTATTTCATTACCAAACTGCTTCTCACTATAATCTGCAGCTGCAGAAAAGTTATGAAGTGCTACATTCAAATTAGACTTCGTATTTAACTTAAAGTTTACTGCAGCATATATATCTAATAAACCAACATTATTTAAATGGTTTCCAACATAAAAATAATCCATGAGTCCATTAAATTTATGGTTGGTACCATAAAACGGATTGAATGCATTATTGTCTCCATCTGATGGCACACCATTATCATTTCCACTAATCAATTCACCTCCAAGTTTGAGTCCAACATTTTCTGAAGCTTTATAACTAGCCTCTAACGCTAAAAGATAAGCACTTAAATCATTATCAGAGATGTCTTTTCCAAATTGATAAAATAAATTTGCCGTTAAACCAATTTCACCCTTAGTTTTTATGTGTGCTCCAATGGTTTGGCTATATCGTGTCTCATTATTATCCGAATTATCACTATCAATATATTGCAAACCATTGTTAAGTATAAGTAAACTTCCTGAAACATCATCCCAATCTTTATGTAACCATGCATATTGAAATGCCTTATACGTATTTGTAGTTAATGTGGTTCCAGTTAATGTTTCTCCATCTTGATTGAAGGCAAAACCAAAATCCGCTTTAAAACCATTGTTTCCGTATTGTATTAAAGCCACATCATGACTTCTCGCTTGTTGTGCCCAACCTACATTACCAAAAATACGACTATCATCATAGATGATTTCTTGACGTCCAAGCTTAATAGCCCAACTCGTATCTAATGCAATTCTAGCCCAAGCCTCATGTACCGAGAACCCATTTCTATCGGCTCTATTTAATTGTGGGACATCACCCCAAACTCTAACATCTTGCAAACTCAAGAAAAAATCTAATTTTTCCATGACGTAACCTGCATTCAATCGTGTACGTTGAGATACAAAAGCTGCTGGATCTGCATCATCTGGAAAAAGTGTTTGAAATCCGTGTCTATACTCAAAACGTGGTCTGACCTCTGCATCAATCTTTAATTGTGCGTAAGTTGTTACTGTTCCTAATAAAAAAACAACAACTAAAATCTTTTTTAATCTCATAATATCTAGTGATTTAGTTTATAAAGAGCGTTGCGCTTTACATCACAAAAATATAGCGATAATAGTTGCTTAAACATGACTTATATCATCTTATTTTAACATTTTTAGCAAAGATTTTATTTAAATTCAAATGTTTAAGTATTCAATAAAACTGTATTTTAGTAAACATTCAGATAATAAGATCTATGACACACGAATTCAAAGATATTGTTTACAAAGCTAAGATCAATCAGCAAAACAGATTAAAAAATATCCTTGCCACTGTAGTATTTCTCGAAGGATCGTCCTACAGAAAACCTGGAGTAAGAATGCTCATTTCTGAAGATGGTACAATGGTTGGCGCAGTAAGTGGCGGTTGTGTTGAAAATGAAGTCAAACGACGTGCACAATCCGTATTTGTAGATGGAAAGCCTAAAGTCATTACTTATGATGGGCGTTACCGATTAGGCTGTGAAGGCATATTGTATATCTTAATTGAACCATTCTATATTTCTGATGACTTCTTGAAAACATTTCAATCGAGTTTAGATCGTCGAGATACTTTTAAAATTGAATCTTATTTCAAGAAAGAAGATGAAGCTTATGGTCATTTCGGAAGTGTGTTTCACATCAATACCGATACTAATTTTACGTTTTCAGAAACTTTCAAACCTAAACACTCTGAAACGATACAACGCTTTTCTCAAGATTTAAAACCCAATCTTAAATTACTCATTATTGGCGGTGAGCATGACGCTGTTAAGTTATGTGCTATGGCGAGTTTATTAGGCTGGGAAGTTGATATCATAACGTCTATAAAAGATCCTAAGTTGTTATCTGATTTTCCAGGTGCCAAATCAGTCACTGCGCAAACTCCCGAAATAGCTGATCTCAAAATAGATACTGAAACAGTTGTTGTATTGATGACTCATAATTATGTTTTAGATTTAAAATATTTGATCAAGTTAGAGCCATTGCATCCTCAATATATTGGCATTATTGGTTCATCTAAACGTAGAAATCAATTACAAAATGAACTCATGAATTATGTCTCAGAGTTATCTGAAACATTTCTTGAACGTATCCACAGTCCAGCCGGATTACATATTGGCGCCATAACTCCTGAAGAAATTGCCTTGTCTATTCTTGCCGAAATTTTATCAGTAATACGAAAAACTGAAGTGATGTCGCTAAGAACTTTTGCGAATAAAATGTCTAAGGAACAATGAAGGTTGCCATTTTAATTCTAGCAGCTGGTAGTTCAAATAGAATGGGAACGGCAAAACAATTATTAACTATTGGTCATACTACACTTATAGGAAAATCTATCGAAACAGCTTTACAATCTAATGCCAAGGAGGTATTTTGTGTATTAGGTGCAAATGCTGAAAAAATTCGCAAATCTATCACATCATATAATGTTGACATTATCATTAACACGAATTACAATAACGGATTAAGCTCTAGCATTATAGCTGGATTAGACCATATTGAAAATCTAAACTTTGATGCTGTCTTGATAACACTCGCAGATCAACCTCGTATTGACGTCAATCATCTAAATGTATTAATTGATAGTTTTAATCAAAATCCTTCAAAAATTTCTGCATCAGATTATCAAGATAATAATGGTGTGCCTGCAATTTTTCCAAAAACATATTTTAAACAGTTAAAAAGACTTGAAGGAGATAAAGGCGCTAAAAATGTCTTGAATTCCAATAATCAAAATGTTATTAAAGTCAATTGTAATACATTATTAGATATAGATACACAACAAGACTATCTCGATTTCTTAAAATCTTTATAAAAAATTAATCCACTACGATTTTCCAGCAAATATTTTATAACTTTAGCTAAATCTCAAGTTCTATGGCAAGTTATAATTTAAAAGTTAACGGAAAATCAGTTAACGTAAACGTAGACGATGATACTCCTTTACTATGGGTACTTCGTGACGAACTCAATTTAGTAGGCACCAAATTTGGTTGCGGAATTGCACAATGTGGTGCATGTACAGTGCATCTAGACGGTGTTGCTGTCAGGAGTTGCTCACTTCCTGTATCTAGCCTTGAAGGCTCTAACATTACAACTATTGAAGGCCTTGCAAAAGATGAATTACATCCTGTGCAAGAAGCTTGGAAAGAATTAGATGTACCGCAATGTGGTTACTGTCAAGCTGGTCAAATGATGACCGCTTCTTCTTTTTTAAAAGACAATCCAAACCCTAGTAGCGAAGACATAAGAAATGCCATGAATGGTAATTTATGTCGATGCGCGAGTTATAACCGAATTGAAAAAGCAGTTGCCTTGGCTGCTAAAAAAATGTCTTAAGCTAAATCATCATGGAAAATCAAAACAAAATCACATTTAGCAGACGTAGTTTCATTCGTACTTCTGCATTAGCCAGTGGCGGAATTTTAATAGGATTCAACTTCTTTACATCATGTAAAGAAGCTGCAGTTCCTCCTGTTGATGTATCGCAACTTAATTTTAACGACTTTAATGCCTTCATTAAAATAGCCGATAATGGTTATGTCACTATTTTTTCTCCCAATCCTGAAATTGGACAAGGTGTTAAAACATCGATGCCAATGATTATTGCGGAAGAACTCGATGTGCCTTGGGAACATGTTAGTGTGGAGCAAGGTGCTTTAGATACTAATAATTTTACAAGACAAGTTGCTGGTGGTAGCCAGTCCATTCGATTTGGTTGGGATGCCTTGCGCCAAACTGGAGCTACAGCAAAGCAAATGCTTGTTAATGCAGCAGCAGCAAAATGGGGAATTGAAGCCTCGTCTTGCTCTGCATCAAATGGTGTAATTACAAGTCCAACAGGTGAAACACTTGGTTATGGTGATGTTGTCAATGATGCTGCACAACTTGAAGTACCAGAAAATGTAACACTAAAAGCAACCAAAGATTATAAAATAATTGGTAAAGATGCTGTGAATGTCGATATCGATAAAATTATAACTGGCAAACCTCTGTTTGGTCTGGATTATAAAGCCGAAGGCATGACATATGTCTCTGTTATGAGGCCTCCAGCTTTTGGTCAAAAAATAAGTTCTTTTGACGACACCAATGCTAAAGCGATTAATGGTGTTTCTGATGTGGTACAGTTTGGTGATAAAATTGCTGTACTAGCATCTAACACTTGGGCTGCCATGAAAGGAAAAAAAGCCTTAGATGTACAATGGACGAATGACGGGACCTTAGAAAGTACTGCTGATCATGACAAAAAACTTAATGCCATTCTTGATGGCAATCAATTAGATATACGTCGGGAAGACGGCAATGTAAAAAAAGCATTTGCAGAAGCCGACCAAGTTTTAGAACGCACATACGAGTCACCTTTCCTACCTCACAATTGCATGGAACCTATGAATTTCTATGCTAATGTCACTGCAGATAAAGTGCATTTGGTAGGACCAATTCAAACACCTGCAGGTACGGCAAGACGAATTGCCAACCTGATCGATCGTGATGAAAAAGATATTCATTTGGAAATGACGAGAATGGGTGGCGGATTTGGACGACGTCTCTATGGTGACTTTGCTTTAGAAGCTGCTGAAATCTCTAACATTACTAAACAAGCTGTAAAAGTCGTATTCTCAAGAGAAGATGATATGGCTGCAGGTATTTACAGACCTGCCATAAAATATAGAATTGCTGCATCGCTCAAAGATGGAAAAGTTACTGGTTACCATTTAAAAGAAGCGGCAATAAATAATAATATGTATGGTTTAATTCCGCACTTCTTCCCTGCTGGAGCAATTGATAATTATAAAGTAGAAACAGGGAACTATCGAAGTAATATCACTACTGGTGCATGGAGAGCGCCTTACACGAACTTCTTGGCTTATGCTGAACAAAGCTTCTTTGATGAACTAGCTGAGCTTCTAGAAGTTGATGCTGTGCAATTACGTTTAGATTTACTTAAGAATGTAAAAGACGGTCAAGACCCAGACATACAGTATTCAGCAAAACGTATGACAGATACAATCAAACTTGCTGCCGAAAAAAGTAATTGGGGAAAAACAAGAGAAGGTGTCTATCAAGGATTTGCAGCCTACTATAGTCACAATACTCATGTAGCCGAAGTTGTAGATATTACTTTAAAAAATGGCTATCCTTCTGTTGAAAAAGTAACCGTTGCAGTAGACTGTGGTATCGTAGTTAATCCAACAGGCGCAAAAAACCAAGTAGAAGGTGGCGTTATTGATGGTATCGGACATGCGATGTATGGTGATTTTTCATTTGACAAAGGGAAACCTCAAGATGTTAATTTCAATACGTATCGTTTAATTAGAATGAGAGAAACACCAACAGTACATACTTATTTTGTTGAGAATGATTTATCTCCAACGGGATTAGGAGAACCAGGTCTTCCACCAGCTGGTGGTGCTTTAGCAAATGCGATAAAAGCAGCTACAGGACAGTTACTATTAAAGCAACCGTTTATGAGCGTCTTAAAAAAGTATGAAACTAACTTGAAGGTATAATATCACACCTTAACCCGAAAACAAGCTGCCATCATTTGGTATAATTCAGGATGCTTGCGTTTCATAAGTTTAGGGTTTTCAAAAAAATACTCTGAAGCGACTGCAAAAAATTCGGCTTGCTTCGTACCACCATAAGCTCTAATATCGGACTTGTCGTTATTAATAGCTTCCATTTCGTCGTGCATCAATTTTAGCCAAGGAATGGCATTGGCATTTTCCATTAGTATTTCTGGGATGCCATCAATCTTGTCGTCCATCTTGTCAATAAGATGTATAAACTCATGAACGGCTGTATTTCGTTTATCATTTGAATTCTTAAAACCATGATACAACGCCTTTTTTGATAAAATCATTTTACCTTCCAAACGACCTGTACCAACAACACCTGCAATACGTTTAGATTTACTTTTATGCGAAAACTCAAAATCCTCATTAAAATTATCAGGATATAAAATAACACCACTTACCGTTGGGTAATACCATTCTTTAAAAGCAAACACAGGGATTACTGCACTTGCAGCAATCAATATCTTATCTAACTCAACAAGCTCAACATCAACACTATCAATATAAATCTCACTTAAAAATTGCATCATTCTATTTTGAAAACGCTTCTGTTCTGTAGGCTCAAGGTTTTTGTAAAACTTTACCTCTTTCAATAAGATCGGATGCCAATGCTGTGGAAATGGTTTGGCCTTTTTAGAATTCATCTTATAAAAAGTATAACCCACAAAAACGAAGAGGCCAATGAAGACAATGAAGTAAATCATATAAGCAGATCAAATTAAGTTTAGGATTCTAAACTAATGATTTTGAATCGATTTCATCTAATTTCTAACAAAAAATGAATATCTTTTCAGTATCTAACCAATTCTAAATGAGCATGTCATACATTGATCTACATTGCCATCCCTCATTAAAACCTTTCGGAAAGAGTTTTAAATACGATCCTCCAAAGCAAAACGCAAGTCATAGCGGTCGTAAAAATTCCATTTGGCATTACAGTCCACCCAATTTTCTAGAACGTCAAGTGAATAGATTATTAACGCTCACCAAATTTACCCAAACTGATGTCACTGCAGTTGCTAAAGCCAATTGCGATGTAATGGTAATTTCATTATATCCTTTTGAGAAGCACTTTTTAAAGAAAAAGATGTTGGGCTTTAAATTTGTATCTGATTTATTGGTCAATTTAGCTGCAGGAGTGAGTCAGAAACGCATTGACAACCTCAGAAATCACAATAGTTATTTTCAAGACCTAAATGATGAGTATGATTATTATATGCAGCGTCACAATTTTGCAGAAGTCATTAAAGGTGTTACCTATACCTATCGCTTGGTCAATAGTTATACTGAAATTTCCAACCATAAGAACACCTCAACAGATACCAGAAAAATTATAAGTCTAGTCCCAACAATAGAAGGTGCTCATGCATTCGAAACTGGATTAGACAAGGATCATGACATGGCAGATGAAGCTACTGTTTTAAACAATATAGACACTGTGAAAAACTGGGAACACCAACCCTTTTTTATCACTTTAGCCCATCATTTCTACAATGAAATTTGTGGTCATGCGAGAAGTATTAGTATTGGCTTGATTAAAAAAAATCAAAATCGCGGACTTAACACAGACATTACAGATTTGGGATTTAAAGTGATTGATAAGCTCCTTGATAATTCTACTGGAAAACGAATCTTCATTGACATCAAACATATGAGCAAAGCATCAAGAACTAGTTATTATAAGCTATTGGAAACTACGTATGCAAATCAAGATATCCCCATCATTGTAAGTCATGGTGCTGTTAATGGAAAACGCTCAATCTCAGAATCTAATAGTTCAGATACACCCTTGGGTAAATATTTTAGAGCAGATGATATCAATTTTTATGATTCAGAAATCTTGCGTATTGCAAAATCAAAAGGTATTTTTGGACTGCAGTTAGATGAACGTCGTATAGCTAGTAAAAAAGCAATAAGAAGTTCCAGAATTTATTGGCCTAGTAAAAAAAGGCGTTACAGAAATAAATCTGAGTTAATCTGGAGACAAATTCAGCATATTGCCGAACTCTTAGATAAAAATGATTTATTTTGTTGGGAAACCATAGCAATTGGATCTGATTTTGACGGCATCGTTAATCCAATAAAAGGTTTATGGACTGCAGAAAACATAAAAGACATTAAACCCTATCTCATTGAGAAAGCACAAGATTACCTCAATGCAAATGCCACAAAATTACAAGCTAGAAATCAGATTTCAGCAAGTGAAATAATAGATCGTGTGCTATTTATAAATGCTAACGAATTTTTGAAACAATACTTTAATTAAGGTTTCAATTCTTCAGAAAATAAAAAGAAAACAACATATATGAGTGAGAATGAAAAATTCATGAAAGAAGCAGTAAATGCTGCCTTAAAAGGAATGAACAATAATGAAGGAGGTCCTTTTGGTTGTGTGATTGTAAAAGATGGAAAAATCGTAGGACGTGGAAATAATAAAGTAACTTCAACCAATGATCCAACAGCGCATGCCGAAGTTACAGCAATAAGAGACGCTTGTAAAAATCTGGATTCATTTCAATTAGATGGTTGTGAAATTTACACCTCTTGTGAACCTTGTCCTATGTGCTTAGGTGCTATCTATTGGGCTCGTCCAGATCGTGTATACTATGGAAGCAATCAAGTAGATGCTGCTAATATTGGCTTTGATGACGAATTTATTTATAAAGAAATTCCGTTGCCTTACAACGAAAGAAGTATTCCTTTTGAACAATTAGCTCGTGAAATTGCGCTCGAACCATTTCAAGAATGGACAAAGAAAGAAGATAAAACCCAATATTAGTTAATGATTACCTTCATTTTAAATAATAAAACCATTAGAACCTCAGAGCATTCTGGGATGACCTTGTTGGATTTTGTACGCTATGAACAGCGTCTTACTGGAACCAAAATTGGTTGTCGTGAAGGTGATTGTGGCGCGTGTACAGTTTTAGTTGGCACTCTAGAAAATGGACATGTAAACTATCAAAGTATTACGTCATGTATCTCTCCTTTAGGAAATGCACATGGCAAACATATAGTTACTGTTGAAGGTACCAATCTTCAAAATGAACTTACTATTGCACAAGAAGCAATGAAAGCTAATTATGCCACACAATGCGGTTTTTGCACACCAGGTTTTGTGGTAGCATTTACTGGTTTCGCATTGTCAAATTCTGAAAAAAACTATAGTAACGCACTTGATGCTATTAGCGGAAATATTTGTAGATGCACAGGCTATAAATCTATTGAAAAGGCCGCACATCAAATGGTGAGCAATTTAAAAGAACATAAAACTCAACCCAACTTTGACTGGCTTATTAAAAACGGATTTGTGCCTGATTATTTTTCTACGATCACTAAGCGCTTACAAGATCTAGAAGTAAAAGACAGAGAACAACCTAAAGGAAAGTATGTCGCTGGCGGAACAGATCTATATGTGCAACAAGCCGATCATTTAGCAGACAATTCAGTACATCTTATTGCCGAAAAAAACTATTTAAAAGGTATTTCTATTAATGATAACGTTTGCAAAGTTGGAACCAATTCTACGGTTTCCGATCTATGGAATCACAGTCAACTTAACATGTACTTTCCTCGCCTTAAAGCACATTTAAAACTAGTCTCATCAGAGCAGATTAGAAACATGGCTTCTTTAGGTGGCAATCTTGTTAACGCGTCTCCCATTGGAGATATGACTATCTTCTTTTTAGCGCTCAATAGTGATATAACAATAACAGATAAAAACCAAAAAGAACGGTCACTTCCGCTCAAAAACTTCTATCAAGGCTATAAAACTTTCGATCTAAAGGATGGAGAACTTTTAAAAGATATTAGCTTTACATTACCCGTAAGTCAATCGGTTTTTAATTTTGAAAAAGTATGTAAGCGTACACATTTAGATATTGCTAGTGTAAATTCTGCCATACATATGCATATAGCTGACGATTGCATTTCCAAGGCACATGTATCTATTGGTGGTGTAGCAGCCATTCCTAAATATTTACACAACACATCTAAATTTTTAAATGGTAAATCATTAACTCCAGAAACTATTATCGAAGCCAACGACGTACTTCAAAACGAAATTGCTCCAATAAGTGATGTTCGTGGTTCTAGTGATTACAAACGCTTATTAGCCAGACAATTGTTTTTTGCTCATTTCATAACGTTATTTCCAAAACAATTTACTCTAAACGACTTTGTCCAGCATGCATAAACACAAATCAAATAACATTTTAGATTCTAAACTAGATACTGTTTCCATATCAATAAAGCAGAGTATCAAAAACATGGATTCCTATACGCACGTTCGAGGCGAATCCTTATACGTTGACGATGTTAATGTTAGGCAAGGTACATTTCATGCGGTTGTATTTGATTCACCAAAAGCACATGGAAAAATAAAGCATATAGATTACACTAAGGCTGAAGCCCTAGAAGGCGTTAAGCGTATTTTTACGTATAAAGATGTACCTGGGAAAAATCAAATTGGAGGTATCATACCAGATGAGCCCTTATTTGCTGAAAAGGAGGTTCATTTTTGGGGAATGCCTATTGCCTTGATTGTGGCTGAAACCGAATTAATTGCCCGAAAAGCAAGACAATTAATAGATATTGAAATTGAAGAGCTTCCTGTTATTACTACTGCAAAACAAGCCAAAGCTAAAGGAAGTTTTATCAATGCGCCACGTTCATTTAGTTTGGGCGATACTCAAAAAGCATTTAAAGACTGTGATTATATTTTTGAAGGCGAGACGTTCTCAAATGGTCAAGAACATTTATATATCGAATCGCAAGGTGCCTATGCCGAGCCTCTGGAAAATGGAACGATAAAGATCACCTCATCTACTCAAGGTCCTACAGCAGTTCAAAAAACAACAGCTCAAGTTTTGGGTGTTGCCATGCATAAAATAGAAGTTGATGTTACCAGACTTGGTGGTGGTTTTGGAGGAAAAGAAGACCAAGCAACACCATGGGCAGTTATGGCTGCTTTGGCAACCTATCATTTAAATCAATCGGTAAAATTAATCCTGAACCGTCATGACGATTTGCGAATGACTGGAAAGCGTCATCCATATGAAAGCACGTATAAGATTGGCTTATCAAAAGATTTGAAAATTCTTGCTTACGAAGCTGAGTTTCTTCAAAATTCTGGAGCTGCTGCCGACCTATCTCCTGCAATTGCTGAACGCACCTTATTTCATGCCACGAATAGTTATTTTGTGCCGCATGTAAAAACAACAGTCATAAGTTGTAAAACTAACTTGCCTCCTAATACGGCTTTTAGAGGTTTTGGTGGACCGCAAGGCATGTTTGTTATTGAGTCTGCAATTGCCAAAGCTGCAAGTGAAATTGGAGTAACAGCTAGAGTCATTCAGGAAGCCAACTTACTAGATGAAAATGACGCCTTCTCTTATGGTCAAATCGCCAAAAAAGTTGAAGCTAAAAATACTTGGGATTCGGCAAAGTCTATCTATAACATTAATACTCTAGAAAAAGAAGTTGAAGATTTCAACGCAAACAATTCAAACTTTAAAAAAGGATTAGCAGTAATGCCAATAACCTTTGGTATTTCATTTACCAATACACCAATGAATCACGCTCGTGCCTTAGTACATATTTATCTTGATGGTAGCATTGGTATCAGTACAGCAGCTGTAGAAATGGGACAAGGTGTAAATACCAAAATGATGCAAATTGCTTCAAATGTATTTTCAGTTCCTATAGAACACATTAAAATTGAAACAACCAATACAACAAGAGTTGCTAATACATCACCTTCTGCTGCTAGTTCGACAGCAGATCTAAATGGAAAAGCAACCTTAAAAGCTTGTAAGGCATTATTAGAAAGGCTAAAGACCGTCGTTTCTGAAGAGCTAAACGTTTCCGAAGATACTATAGAATTGAAAGATGAGTTTGTTTATATCAATAATAAAAAATCAAATTTATCATGGACAGAACTTATCAGTAAAACAATGCTCAAGCGCGTCGCTTTAACTGAAAATGCGCATTATGCTACACCAGAAATTCACTTCGATAAAACCAAAGAAAAGGGACACCCATTTGCCTATCATGTTTACGGAACGGCAATCATTACCACAACAGTAGATTGTACTCGAGGCACATATGAATTTGATTCGGTTAAAATTGTTCATGACTACGGAAAAAGTATGAGCGAAGGGATTGATCTTGGTCAAGTTGAAGGCGCACTTGCCCAAGGTATTGGTTGGATGACGATGGAGGATATTGCCTATAATGAGGAAGGACGCTTGCTTTCAAACGCTTTATCAACATACAAGATTCCTGATTTATTTTCAGTGCCTAAAAACGTTGAAGTGATTCCAGTTGAAACAACAGGGCACGAACTCGCTATTTTAAAATCAAAGGCTGTAGGTGAGCCTCCATTAATGTATGGTATTGGCGCTTATTTCGCACTTCAAAATGCAATCAAAGCTTTTAATCCTAATTATGATTTGAAGTTTCATGCACCAATGACACCAGAAAAAGTACTAATGAGTCTATATGAAAACAACTAAACTAAGACCATTATGCAAACTCAAGTAAACGAACATGTTTTTGATACCTTTCCTGAATTGGAAAGTGAACGACTTGTATTCAAGGCTTATAACATTGAACATGCAGAAGCTCTTTTAAAAATGAGAAGTCATCAGGCTGTATCTAAATATATGGATACCGAAATACCGACGCATGTTTCAGATACAGAAAAAAGAATTAAAGGATACCACACGGCTTTTGAAGAAGGTAAAGGAATTACTTGGGCCTTTATAGATAAAACCAGCAATCAACTTGTTGGCGATTTTGGCATCTGGAGAATTGACAGAAAAAACGCTAGAGGCGAAATAGGCTATATTTTACATCCTGTTTTTTGGGGTAAAGGTTACATGACAGAAGCAATGAATACACTGATTCGTTTTGGCTTTAATGATTTAAACCTTCATAGTTTAGAAGCGAATGTCAATATTGACAATAAAAACTCAAAGGCGCTATTGCTTAAATTCGGATTTAAATTAGAAGCCTATTTTAGAGAAAATTTTTATTACAATGGACAATTCTTAGATAGCGAAATTTACTGCTTACTAAAATCGGATATCAATTAAAACATAAAGCTTATTCCACTATACTACAAAAAACAAAACATTCTAAAAGGCGCACTCATTTATAGTGCAGGTGATACAGTTGCTGCACTTTTGCTTGACGAATTTTTATGGACCCGCCTTCTAGGAATGTTATTGATTGGTGCCACTTTTTATGCTTTTGAGATTCCAAACTATTTTGATTGGATCGTAAAAAAAACACACCACTTAAAAGGTATAAAAGCAACCTTAACCAAAACAGGGTTGGCCATTTTGTATTTCAATCCATTGTGGATTGCTAGACATTTATTATTCATCAAGTTATTTTCTGGCCAATTTGAAGCCATAGGTTGGCCATTATTAGAAATCGCCTTCTGGTCATTCGCTGCTAATATTTTAATTTCGTTTGTAGCTAATTATCTAATTCAGAACCGATTTAAACTCAAGTGGCGCTTTTTAGCAAGTGCTCTGTTTTCAGCATTAATGGCTATTTATTATGCCTTGAGTGAAACGCTATTCAGTTAGGCTTTGGATGTATAATGCTCTTGAAGTAGTTGTGCAGCAACGCTTATTGCTATTTCTTTAGGTGTATTCCCTCCAATTTCCAATCCTATCGGACAAACAACATCACGCATTCCTGCTTCGATATTCATCTCTTTAATAAGCATATTATTAAAACGCACTCGTTTCGTTTTACTTCCTATTAAACCCAAAAACCGGGTTTCATTCTGCAAAGCCATTGCAATAATCTCGAAGTCGATGGAATGATCATGAGTTAGCACCAAGACATAACAATTGTTTCCCCATCTAACCAGATCTCTAAACGTCTTAAAATCATCTATATTAACTTGACAAAGGGTAATACTTTCATCTAGCGTTGAATTTTTAAACCAGTCATGACGAGAATCGATAAGATATACTTCAAAAGGTGTATCTACTAAAATCTTAGCAATTTCGTGTCCGATATGACCTGCTCCAAATAAAAATAATTCTGGTGATTGATTCATAGGTTCTATAATAAATTCAACTTTTCCTCCACAGCATTGTTCAAACTCTGGTCCTAAGGTGTAACTCGATTCAATAATTTTATTTTCACGAAGTGCATTTATAGCTTCATCAATAGCTAAAAACTCCAACTTCCCTCCTCCTATGGTACCGTGAACCACATTATCGTTAGTAATTATCATTCGAGAGCCAACAACGCAAGGTGTTGATCCTAAGCATTTTGTAACAGTCACCAAAGCAACAGGTTGTTGCTTAGTTTTAAATTCTGATAATAGTGTAATCCAGTTCTTCATTATTGACCTAAAGCGCGTTTAAAAGTAAGACTTTTTTGCTGTAAACCATATTTGAATTTTGTCTTGAAAAATAAATTAGCTTTCTGGTAAATTTTCTGTTAAGTTTGATAATTAATTGCGACAAAAACTCGACATCTATTTTTTACGTAGATAAGATAACCCTGTGAAATTTTAAAAACATGTCAAAAACATATTACGATCCAGCAGATTTAAGAAAGTTTGGGAAAATCACCGAATGGAGTGAAGAACTTGGTAATAAATTCTTCGAATACTATGGAAAAGTTTTTGAAGAAGGGGCGCTCTCAGCTCGTGAAAAATCGTTGATTGCCTTAGCTGTTGCACATACTGAACAATGTCCATATTGTATTGATGCTTACACAAAAGATGGTCTTCAAAGAGGTGTTACCAAAGAAGAAATGATGGAAGCTATTCATGTTGGAGCTGCAATAAAAAGTGGTGCCACTCTAGTGCATGGTGTGCAGATGATGAATAAAGTAAATAAATTAGACGGTTAATTGTAAATGACGAAATTAAAGACCCAATCCCTTCATAAAAAAGGAAGCGACTTAGCTCAAAGTAATAGACAGCTAGAGATTTTATCTAATGGAATTTTCCAAAATGGAGAATTACCTACATTTAAAGATAAGATTTCTGAGACAAGTCAATTTCCTTTAAAAGCAAAAAAATTAGAAATTTTACAGATTAATGTTGGTTACATGTGTAATCAGGTTTGTGAGCATTGCCATGTCGATGCTGGCCCAGATCGAAAAGAAATCATGACGCGCGAGACTATGCAACAATGTTTGGAGGTGATTAAAAATTCTGGTGCACATACCTTAGATTTAACTGGAGGTGCTCCAGAAATGAATCCTGATTTTAGATGGTTTGTTGAAGAAGCGGCCAAAGTTGGAATCAAAGATTTTATTGTACGTTCTAACTTGACGATTATTCGCGCCAATAAAAAATATTACGATTTACCTGAATTCTTTAAAAAGCACAATGTTCATGTCGTGAGTTCTATGCCACATTGGACACGTGGAAAGACTGATAAACAGCGTGGAGATGGTGTTTTTGACAAATCAATTAAAGCCTTACAAGAGCTGAATGCTGTTGGGTATGGAATGCCAGACAGTAATTTACGATTAGACTTGGTTTACAATCCATCTGGGGCGTTTTTACCAGGAGACCAAATGGCGATGGAAAAAGATTTCAAAAAGGCTTTAATGGAAGATTTCGCAATACAATTTCACAATCTCTTTGCCATTACCAATTTACCGATCTCAAGATTTCTTGACTATTTAATTGCTTCAGAAAACTATGAAGATTATATGTATCAATTGGTTGATGCTTACAATCCTGCTGCAGTTGCCAATGTGATGTGTACCAATACGTTATCTGTGAGTTGGGATGGTTACTTATATGACTGTGATTTCAATCAAATGCTTGAATTACCTGTAAATAGTAAAGCCAAGCATATTTCAGAATTTAATGAAGAATTACTAGAAGGTAGAAACATTGTTATTTCACAACACTGCTATGGTTGCACTGCTGGTGCAGGAAGTAGTTGTCAAGGTGTCGTAGCTTAATATATGAACAATAAAACAGCCATATTAATCTTTGCAAATACTGCCAAATTTGAAGCGGCACAAAAACCATTTCAATCGTCGGAAGTCTTATTTGATGCGTTCAATGCTCAAACCTTAAAGATTGTTGAGCGTGCTGGTTTGCCTTATTTTCATTCGTCTGAAAAAAACCAAATTGGCTCAACCTTTGGCGAACGTTTCACTAATGCCATTCAATCTGTTTATGAAAAAGGGTTTGACACCATTATCGCTATTGGAAATGACACACCTCACCTACAAACAAAACACATTCTAAAAGCTGTTCAACAATTAGAACAGAATGATGTTGTTTTAGGACCTTCTAAAGATGGTGGTTTTTACTTGATGGGATTAAAACAATCTAATTTTAATGTTGAAACATTCTTGAAATTACCATGGCAAACATCTCGATTAAACCAAAGTATTTCAAGATTAATTCGTTCCAAAAAAGTAAATCTATATTACTTAGAAACACTTTCAGATATCGATAAAACTTCAGATATCAAAGCTATTATGAATAGGTTTGAACGTATTTCTAATGACCTAAAACAACTTTTAAAAACATACATTTCCATAGAAAAAAGGATTTATTACACTTCAATAAACCTTGTTTCAATACTAAGTAGAGACACCTATTTTAATAAAGGTTCGCCTAGCTTAGTTTAGAATACCTTACCCTTAGATTTTAAAATATTGCTTCTTCATTCATAACGAAGAAAAGCGATTGAATAATTATAAATAAAATTTTGTGTCACATTACGACCCTATTAAAAATACAATTGAACTATGAGTTACTTAGAAACTACACATGACGTCTATAAAGAAGCTGCTTTAACACCAGATGTTGGATTATGCTGCACGACCAACCCTATTTGGGAATTACCAGGCTTAAAAATCCCAAGAATAATGCAAGAAATGAATTACGGTTGTGGTAGTACTGTACATGCAAGAGATTTATCTAATAACCCAAAAATGCTATATGTTGGTGTTGGAGGTGGTATGGAATTATTACAATTTTCATATTTCAACCGACAAAAAAATGGTGTTATTGGTGTTGATGTCGTTGATGAAATGTTAGAAGCATCAAGAGAAAACTTTAAAATCGCCGAAGAACAAAACAGTTGGTTTAAAAGTGAATTTGTAGATCTAAAAAAAGGAGATGCACTTAATCTACCTGTTGAAGACAATAGTATAGATGTTGCTGCTCAAAATTGCCTCTTTAATATTTTTAAAGCTGAAGATTTAAAACGTGCCATTGAAGAAATGTATCGCGTTTTAAAACCTCATGGGCGATTGGTGATGAGTGATCCTACTTGTGAGCAACCTATGAATGAAACACTCAGAAATGATGAGCGTTTACGTGCATTGTGTTTAAGTGGAAGTCTTCCTATTGCCGACTACGTTAAAGCATTAACAGATGTAGGTTTTGGTACTATAGAAATTAGAGCGCGTAAGCCTTACAGAATTTTGAATCCTGAAGATTACCCAACTGACGAACTTATCTATATTGAGTCTATTGAAGTGGCAGCAATTAAAGATCCAATGCCCGAAGACGGTCCATGTATTTTTACTGGAAAAGCTGCTATCTATTTTGGTAAAGAAGATTACTTTGACGACAAAAAAGGCCACATACTTTTAAAGAACCAACCTTTAGCAATTTGTGATAAAACGGCTGCTGATCTTGCCAATCTTGACAGAAAAGATATATTTATTAGTGAATCAACATTCCATTACGATGGTGGTGGCTGTTGCTAAATAAGAAAGCACTATTCATGACTTAAAACGATCTCTTTTTTTATGAGAAAAATAGTAATCTTCATTTTCGCTTTTGTATCATTATCCCTTTATGGGCAAGAAACGCTTGACGACTTACTTAAGCGTTTTAACAAAAATAATGTCCCATATATTTCAGTTCAAGAATTGGCTATGCCTAAAACAAACGCCATTGTTTTGGATGCCAGAGAACTAGATGAGTTTAATGTGAGTCACCTTAGAGATGCCATTTATGTAGGCTATGATAATTTTAAATTAAAGACCGTAGAAAAACAAATTCCAAATAAGGATGAAGCCATTGTTGTCTATTGTACTTTAGGAGTAAGATCTGAGGTGATAGCCAATAGATTAAAAAAAGCAGGATATACTAATGTCAAGAATCTTTTTGGTGGCATTATTGAATGGAAAAATAAAAATTTTGATGTTTACAATATCAAAAACAAGGCGACGGATAGTGTTCATGTTTGCTCAAGTTATTGGGGAAAGTGGTTAAAAAAAGGAAAAAAAGTATATCCAAAAGCATTGAAATCGAATGACTAAAAATGCACTAATCGTATTTACCCGAAATCCTGAATTAGGCAAATGCAAAACACGTTTAGCCAAAACACTTGGAGATCAATCTGCATTGGATATTTACAAATATTTACTTCAACATACGGCTAATGTTGCTAAAGGTGTTCAAGTTGATCGCTACGTGTTTTATTCTGTTGACATCAATTATGATGATATCTGGAGTTCTAATTTTTTCAGTAAAAAACTTCAAAAAGGAGAAGATCTTGGTGAGCGCATGGATAATGCGTTTAAAGAACTGTTAGATTCTGGGTATGAAAAAGTAGTGATTATAGGAAGCGACTTATTAGATTTAAATGAAACAATTATAGAAGAAGCCTTTGTAAAATTAGATCATCATGATGTTGTTATTGGTCCTGCTAAGGATGGTGGTTATTACTTACTTGGCATGAAAACACAACACTCAAACCTATTTAAAAACAAAGATTGGGGAACCGAAACTGTTCGTCAAGACACATTAGAAGATTTACAAAATAGTAATGTCTACTTACTGAAAGAGTTAAATGATATTGATACTTTTGATGATATGAAACATTACAATCAACTCAAACCATTTTATAAAACTCATGATTAAACTAATAACCGAATCGACAGATTATCTCATATCAAAAGGCTTTGATAATCCAGAAATAGGAATCATACTTGGTACAGGACTTGGTTTATTAACCCAAGAAATTGAAGTCCTTCATGAAGTAAGCTACAATCATATTCCTAATTTCCCAACAGCTACTGTAGAATTCCATAAAGGAAAACTTATTTACGGACATCTTGCTGGTAAAAAAGTAGTTGTAATGCAAGGTCGTTTTCATGTTTACGAAGGCTATTCATTACAAGATGTGACCTATCCCGTTCGAGTTATGGAAAAGCTTGGCATTACAACCTTATTGGTATCTAATGCCTCTGGAGCTATTAACTTAGATTTCAAAAAAGGAGAATTGATGTTAATTGATGACCATATCAATTTACAAGGCAGTTCTCCTCTAGCATTTAAAGGCGTTGAAGAATTGGGCGAACGTTTTACAGATATGAGTGCACCTTATAATCTAGACATAAATGAAAAATTTAAAGCTATAGCAAAAGCTAATAATATCAAATTACATGAAGGTGTTTATGCTAGCGTTGTTGGTCCGCAACTAGAAACAAGAGCCGAGTACAGAATGCTTAAAATTATTGGAGCTGATGCTGTTGGTATGAGCACTGTTCCAGAAATTATAGTGGCGAATCATTTGAACTTAAAAGTAGCTGCCGTATCCGTTTTAACAGATGAATGTGATCCAGACGATTTAAAACCAGTTGATATTGGAGAAATAATCGCCATGGCTGCAAAAGCAGAACCTGATATGATTACGCTATTTAAAGAATTAATAAAAACATTGTAGTTGAATTATCATCTTAAAATAAAAAAGAGCCTCTAAATAGAGGCTCTTTTTTAACATTAAATTCTAAAAATCGCTGTAAGCATGACCTAAGTTTTTCGTCCAAAACAAAATACAAATTGCGAACCATGATTTTAATCCTACTGTTTATTTCTGCCTGTTTTTTAGCTTATAGTAATGGAGCTAACGATAATTTTAAAGGTGTTGCCACACTCTTTGGAAGCGGAACAACTAATTATAAAAAAGCCATTAACTGGGCTACAATAACCACATTTTCTGGATCTGTTGCAGCCATTTTTTTTGCCAATGCGTTAGTAAAAAACTTTTCTGGCAAAGGATTAGTTCCAAACGAGTTAATAACCATGCCTATTTTTGCCATATCAATTGCATTTGGCGCTGCTTTAACGGTATTTATAGCCACAAAAATAGGAATGCCTATATCAACAACGCATAGTTTAGTAGGTGCTTTATTTGGGGCCGGAGTTATGGCAGTTGGTTCTCAGTTTAATTTTGCAAAACTTGGAGGCACTTTTTTAATGCCTTTAATTGTAAGTCCGTTAATGGCAGCAGTTATTAGTTTAATTGCTTATCTCATCTTTAGATTTTTTAGGAAACGACTAGGAGTTACAAAAAAAACAAGCCTTAATATTCATGAAAAACAAATTTCAAGTGTTGCTTCGCTTAACATGGATAATGGAGCTACATTAAAAACAAAGAAAACTATTGAGGCTACAATTCAAAATAAAATAGAGACCTATGATGGTCAAATTTTTGGACTAAGTTCTCAAAAAGTTTTAGATACTTTGCATTATTTAAGCGCTGGAGTTGTAAGCTTTGCTCGAGGTTTAAATGACACTCCAAAAATTGTTGGATTGCTATTAATTATTAATGCTGTAGACATAAAATGGAGCATGATTATAATTGCTATTATTATGGCCATTGGAGGATTGCTTAATGCTAAGAAAGTTGGTGTAACTATGAGTAAAAAGATAACACCAATGAATTCAGGTCAAGGATTTACAGCAAACATGGTAACAGGTCTATTAGTAACAACTGCAAGTGTACATGGTTTGCCTGTATCGACGACGCATGTTTCTGTTGGTTCTATTTTTGGAATTGGAAGCGTTACAAAAAAAGCCGATTATAAAATGATTGGTAAAATATTATTATCTTGGTTGCTAACACTTCCAATAGCTGCTATTGTAAGTGGTTTATTATTCAAGTTATTAGAAACACTTTCTTAATTACCTGCCTATCGAAAAGTATATTGATATTATTGCAAATTCTTATTCTGGCTACTGGAATTACCTTAAAAATGAAATTCTTCTTCAAAACAATTGGGATAATTATTTTTATGGGTTAATTGCTATTTCTCTTATTGTTTGGGTGTTGGAAATTGCTTTTCCTTGGCGAAAGGATCAAGCTTTGTTCCGAAAAGATTTTTGGCTGGACACCTTCTATATGTTCTTCAATTTTTTTCTTCTGAATTTACTCGTATTTATGGCCTTATCAAATACAGCTTCTGCTCTTTTTGATGATGTTTTAGGATTAATAGGTCTATCCGTTTCTAATTTTCAACTCTTTGATGTTGACGATCTACCAAAGTGGCTTGGTCTATTCATCTTTTTTATTGTTAGTGATTTTGTACAGTGGAATACTCATCGTTTGTTGCATCGCGTACCTTTATTATGGAATTTCCATAAAGTACATCACTCTGTAAAAGAAATGGGGTTTGCAGCACACTTACGCTACCATTGGATGGAACCTGTGGTATACAAATCGTTGCTTTACGTACCTATAGCAATCATTGGTGGATTTGATGCCAAAGATGTGGCCATAGTTCATTTTTTCGCCATCGCCATTGGTCATCTTAACCATGCTAACCTTGGTTGGGACTATGGTATATTCAAATACGTTTTCAATAATCCGAAGATGCATATCTGGCATCATGCCAAAGAACTTCCTAAACATGTTAGGTTTGGTGTAAACTACGGACTAACATTAAGTATTTGGGATTATATCTTCAAAACGAACTATGTACCTCACAATGGAAGAGATATTGAACTCGGCTTTGATGGTGACGAAGAATTCCCAAAAGATTTTTTTCAACAAGAATTATATCCACTTAAAACCAAAAGTTAAAAATTGTCGTAAGTGTTTATAATGAACATTAAAACTGAAACATGAATAATCTAAAATATATCGTGTTCTTATACATTGGCATGAGTCTTTATAGTTGTGGTACAACAAAGGCTACGATTAAAGAGGACGCAAAAGAAGAAACAACTGTTACTGAAACGAATACAGAAGATGTTGAAATTATAGAAATCGACGAGACCGAACTTGATGTAGAAGAAACGGTATTATCAGAACAGGAAATTGAAGACATGAATAAAGCATCAAAAGCGGTTAAAGCCACCAAAATTGAGCTAGATGAATCAACATCTACTAGTACCAATGCGATAAGAGCTAGAGTAAACCACTCAGCTTGGAATACACTACTTCAAAAGCATGTTTCAGAACAAGGAAATGTTAATTACAAAGGCTTTAAAGAAGATAAGGCGACCTTCTATGCTTATTTAGACTTATTGTCTGAAATACCTCCTCAAGACTCTTGGAGTAAGAATGAAACACTCGCCTATTGGATGAATGTCTACAATGCATTTACAGTAAAACTTATATTAGATAATTATCCAACAAAAAGCATCAAAGATATTAGTGGACCATGGAGTCATCGCTTTATACGCATTGGTGAAAAATGGTACACCTTAAATGATGTCGAGCATCGAATCATTCGTAAAATGGATGAACCTCGTATTCACTTTGCTCTCGTTTGCGCAGCTGTATCCTGCCCAAGATTATACAATAAAGCCTTTACTGAAAAAGATCTAGAGGCCGATTTAGATTTATTAACTCGAGGATTTTTAAGTGATACTTCAAAGAATGAGATTAATGAAAATTCCATCAAGTTATCGCGAATATTTAAATGGTATGGTGGTGATTTTAAAAGTAAGGGTAAAACGTTAATCGATTTTTTAAATCAGTATTCTGACGTTAAGATTTCGGCTAAGGCAAAAAAGAGCTATAAAGATTATAACTGGAGTTTGAATGAATAACATCTCGATTATAATTCCTGTTCTTAATGAAGTTCAAACTATTAAAAAACTCTTGTTTCATTTAATAGACAGTGCTTCTTTACAGAACATTTCAGAAATTATAGTAGTCGATGGTGGTAGCACTGATGGTTCTCAAGAGCTTATAAAAGCTTTAGACCTCAACATTAAATTATTGTCGGCTCCAAAAGGCAGAGCCAAACAAATGAATTTAGGAGCGAAAGCGGCCAGAGGAAATATTTTATACTTTTTACATGCCGATTCATTCCCGCCGAATCGTTATGACCAACTTATTATTAATGAAATTGAAAAAGGACATCAAGCTGGTTGTTTCAGATTAAAATTTGACAGTAGTCATTGGTGGCTACGCTTGGCTAGTTGGCTTACACAATTTCGTTGGAGAGCTTGTCGTGGTGGTGACCAAAGTCAGTTTATCACAAAACAACTGTTTGATGAGATTGGTGGTTATGATGAAGACTATATCATTTATGAAGACAATATATTGATTAATGCCCTTTATGAAAGAAAGGAATTTGTTGTGATCAATAAAAAGATTGAAACCTCAGCTCGACTATATCGTAAACATGGTGTATGGAAACTCCAATATCATTTTTGGACCATTTATGTCAAGAAGTGGTTTGGGGCTTCAGCCGACGAATTATTTGCGTATTACAAGAAGCATATTTGCTGATTAGTTCTTATTTCTTCCCAATTCATTTGGATATAAATCTGGCAAAGCATCACTCTGAAAAATTGCTTTAGTATTAATATCTACTGCAGATAATTTCCCAGTAAAAGCAGCACCTGTATCAATATTCCAAAGGTTAAGTGCATTAATTGGCAGGTCGCTATTAAAACGAATCGTTGGCGTATGCCCAATATAAATTTCCTTATAGTTTTTTAGTCTATATGGATATGATTGCGGAGATTGAATAACTCGTCTTTGCATGGTTAAAGCCATTTCCAATAACGTGCGATCGAAATAGAAATTCTCTTGATCTATCTCTTGTGTAACACCTTCTTTTGAAGTAAAACCAGCATGAATAAATAACCTGTTTTGATCATCGATATGATATAAAGGCATGGACTCAAAAAAATCGAGATGCCTGCCTTTGTCTTCCTCAGAAAAGCCTTGATAACTCTCAACTGTTTCTTCACCACCATGCATCAACCATACAGGTTCACCATAACCCGTTCGTAACCAATCTTCACACCAAACATCATGATTTCCTTTAATGAATATGCAGGTATTGGTTTTAGACAAATCAATCAAGTATTCAATAACCTGTGCAGATTCACTCCAACCATCGACATAATCGCCTACAAAAATGAGTGCATCATCTTTAGTTACTTTTGCGCGATGTAAGAGTTGAATAAGGGCTTGCAATCCACCGTGAATATCTCCTATAGCTAGTGTTCTCATATCGTTTTCGCTTACCGCAAATCTATGAGATTAAAGCATGTAAAAAAAAGAAAATTAAAAATATTGACCAATACCAAATACCAACCCTTGCGTCGAGTTTTCGGTAACGCCAATACCATAATCGATTCTAAAAATCGCATTAAAAATGGTTTTATGAATAAATCGAAGTCCAACTCCTGGATAAACTCTAATATTTTGAGAATCGCTAAAATCACCAAAATCGCCTCCAGGATTTCGCCAACTACCAGCATCTATAAACGCATTTCCTTGTAGTGAAAACCAGTCTTTTTCATAGAGTGTGTGACGATATTCTGTATTAAGTACAATTGCGGCTGTACCTCTATCAATAGTGTTTCCCACACCTCTAATGTTTAAGTTATTATCTACTGAAAAAGGTGCAAATGGTGTATCATTATTTGTAGCGACACCTAATCGTAATCGACTTGCCCAATTACCTTTGTTTCCGAATCGTTGAAAATATTGAAAATCATTCCAACCAATTAAGAAGGCTGGTAATTGCGATTCGTTTCTAGAGGTCACATATTGGAAATTAAAAATACTTCTAAAGCCTTCAACGTATTGATAATCGTAGTTTAGATTATTGTATTCATAAATTAATTTATAAAGCAATTTATGCACTCTTAATTCTAAAGGCACATCTGGGTTTGTAGCTCCAGATTTATATTCGTAATCTTCGGTAAAATAATTCAATCCAAATTCGAATCGGTTATTAAAATTGAGTTGAAATAAGCCTAATACTTCTATAGACTCATTATTGTATTTATAATCTGAGGTTGTATTATCAAAAAACACAGGTTCTTGCGTTGTTAAATCTTGGTAATTGACTGCTAATCCTAACTGTCTAGAAAACAAATAAGGTGCTCTAAAATTTAACGCATACGAATCATAAATATCCTTTTGATAGAATCCGCCAAAGGTTATATTTTGACCAAATAAATTAAACTCATATAAGCCTAAACGGTAGGCAAATTCATCATCATTTGTCGTGTAGACATTAGCAGATGGAATAATAGTAAAATTCTCTTCAATATTATAAAAGACATTATAGGTATTCTCTTCATCTGCAGGAAATACTTGATAGTAAGCATGTGCTATTGAAGGCAAACGTTTTAGCAGTTTAATATCGGCCTCAATAACCGCTGAATCTAGTTTTACTCCTGTTTTAATATTAGAAATCTTTCTAACAAATGATGCCTTGAGTTTTTTATGGCCTTGAACTTTTAAATCGGCCACAGTAGCATCTTGCGCCTGTGCAAATGTTGTTATTAAAAGCAGTAATGCTATTAGAGTTTTCATGTGATTGTTGTTAGACCTCTTTGGTCGTTTACATCACATTTCCTTACGTTAAATCACGAGTATTTTATTTGGTTTTATAAAAAGTTTGTAAGACCATTTCCACAGGTTTGTTTTGTGGTGTAAATTGGTTGTCTTTTTCTCCACCACTTCTATCATAATTATGAAACCATTTCCAAATAAAGCCGCCAGCAAACCATTCTTCATTCCAAAATTCTTCAAACAAAGCTTGAGTTGCATTGGTTTGTCCTTCAAAATTTAATGATTTGATTGTATGATCACTTTCCCATGGTTCTTTACCTGTGTAGTCCATACTTCGGTAACCATATTCGGTAAACAAAACGGGTTTGTTATGTGTGTCTGAAAGTGATTTAATGACTGTTTTATGCTTTTGCCATCCTGCTTTACATTCTTCAACCGTAGGTGTTTGTTGATCACTCACCGGAAAATAGGCATCAACACCAATATAATCTAATTCGCCCCAAAATGGTGTGCGTTTAAATTCATCCCAATTGGCAGCATACGTTAATTGGCCTTTATAAATGGTCTTGATTTTTTTGATTAAGCTATTCCAATAGTCTGGACGCTCTTTTACAAAGTTCTCTAACTCTGTTCCAATACATAGAATTTCAGCTTTTGTCTCTTGAGCCAGATCGGCATACTCTAAAATAAACTTGGAATAGGATTCTTCGAGTGTTTTCCAATCGGCTTCAGTAGTCATTTTAATGTATCCTGTAAACTCTCCTCGCCAAACCCAAATTTGAGGTTTGACCATAATTTTAATCTGTTTCTTTCTAAGTTCTTCTATATATTGTTTGGCTCCAGCTCTGGTTTCACCATACCATTGGCGATCTGTATTATGTACAATTTCTGGATGCTCTAAATTTCGAATGAAGCCAAAAGGCATAATTGCCGTATAATTTGCACCAACGTTAACCACTGGTTTTGTATGAGATTCGTCGATAGCATCAGGAGCAGCTACAAAGCTTAAACCATTAATTTTTTCGGGCTGTGCAGCACACGATGTAATGACACATAATACAATTAGGAGTCTAAAAATTCTCATGAGATTTAATTTAGACTCCTAATTTAATACTAAAGACTAGAATAATGCTCTTAAGCCTATGTTAAATGTTTGTCCGAGACCTGTATTATTTCCTCTAACAAAGTTGGTATATAAGGTTTCAATATTCAAAACTTTGCTCAATTGATACTTTGCACCTCCTCCAACAGCAGTAAAATCTTGTTCAAAATCATTACCTGTATCTATGCGTTGTTGATGCTGTACTAATGCTAATATTGTAAATTTCTGACTTGGAAAATAGCTTAAAAATACGCCTGGTGTAAGGCTTAAACTATTATTGGCAAAGCTATCTTCTTTTTTTCCGAAGTTATATTCAGTATTAAGTTCTGTAAAAATCTGCCAGTCTCCACTAGGAAATGTATAATCATAAAAGAATCTATTTTGAAAAATAAATCCTTTTTGGTCTAAAAACACACCATCTTCAGTCTCATTATCCACTAATGGAATATGAAAAGCGGTTTGAATTGTAAAATTACTTACACTTTTAATTGGATTGAATTTTACAGCTGGTGCAAATGATGTAAACCCAGAACGAGCAGTTCCTCTTTCACCATCAAATGAAAACACATCTAATGCATTTCTATCGTTGACCACGTTTGAACGAAACTCTAATAATAATCCAACATTAAAACTACTGTTCTCTGAAACACCCGTGAATATATCTAATGTAGATGTGAAAAATGTTTGTCTTGGTTCTTCTCCGTCTGAAAATGTGCTTTCTGTTTGTGTGTAAAGGTTATTAAACCATTTAATATCCCACTGCCCTTTATTTAATAATTTTGAAGGTGTATATTCTTGAATAACACTTTTTTCAGGTTCTTGATCTTCTTGCGAGAATCCTAAAAATGTAAAACTTACTATAGTTATTAAGGTGATTATTTTTTTCATTTTAATTTTTTTTTGGTTGTTTAATTTTTCTTTTTATTGTTTGTTTAAATTCCAATTGTATGCGTAATAGGACACTTTAGATTTTGTAGCAATTTTATCAGTTCTAAAGGTGTTGATGAACTCTATTTCACTACCATTTTTTACAAAGTCTTCTTTATACCATTTAAAAATTTCTGAAAGTTCAACTTTGTTCTTTTTTACTTTTATGAAATTGGAATTATTAAGTGCTATTTCGGTTTGCTTCTGTAATTGCTGTTCTAAAGTAGTTGGCAAATAAGCTTTATTAATTAGAGGCGGACAACCATTAGCACCACATACTAATACAAAGTGAAAACGTGCATCTTCAAATTGCGCTCTTAATTTTTTATTTTCTATATCGTTTAATGTGATAGATTCACCTGCAATTTTATATTTGGTTTTATCAAAGAAACCCGCTTTATCTAAAGGTGATTTTATTGGATAATTATCTATAATACCTTTAATAACAGAGATATTATAGGCATTAATCCAAAATGCTTGATAGGTTTTAGCATCGTTTTTTGATACAGAAATAGTTTCGGTTAAAGACACTAACTTATTTAAAGTCTCTGGGTTGTCATTTATCTTTGAGTAAGCTACTTTTCCATTGGACACATTAGCTTTAAAAAAAGCATCTGCAGTTTTAAAAAATTCTGAAGTACTCTGCCCAAATCCAAAACTTAGTGCTCCAAAAAATGCTAGTATGAATATGATCTTTTTCATGATTATAAATTCTTTTATTATAATTTTTACTATGGCTAAGTCGGTTAAAAACCCTTTACTTACAAGGATTTTAAAAAAAATGTGCTGTCTAATTTCCGAAGAAAACCTTACAGAAAAATTTTAATTTAAAACAGATATAAATTAGAAAGCACAATTAAGTTCTTATCTTTAGTAACGACAGAATCGTAGTAACAACCAAAAAATTATGGAGCACATCGTTATCATTGGAAATGGAATTTCAGGTGTCACACTTGCAAGACACATTAGAAAGCTTTCCGACAAAAAAATCACTATTGTTTCGGCAGAAACCGATTACTTTTTCTCCCGTACTGCATTAATGTATGTTTATATGGGACATATGAAGTTTGAGCATACACAACCTTATGAAGATTGGTTTTGGAGAAAGAACAGAATTGAACTTGTTAGAGGTTATGTTCATCATATTGATACCGACAATAAGGTCCTTAAAATTAACGAGAGAGACTTTTTAAGTTATGACAAACTAGTTATAGCAACAGGAAGCAAGCCTAATAAATTTGGATGGCCTGGTCAAGACTTATTAGGTGTTCAAGGTTTATATAGCAAACAAGATTTAGACGCTTTAGAGAAAAATGCGCCCAACAATGATGTTTGCAAGCGCGCTGTTATTGTAGGTGGTGGACTTATAGGTATTGAATTAGCTGAAATGCTAAATTCCAGACATATTCCTGTTACTTTTTTAGTTCGTGAATCCAGTTTCTGGAACGGCGTATTACCTCAAGGTGAAAGCGCTATGATCAACAGACATATTAAAAATCATCATATAGATTTGCGCTTATCTACAAACCTGAAAGAAATTAAAAGTGACGATAACGGACGAGTAAAATCTATAATCATTGAAGAAACTGGTGAGGAAATTTCGTGTGATGTGGTTGGTTTAACTGCAGGTGTATCTCCTAATATTGACTTCATAAAATCTTCAAACATTGAAACTGGACGTGGTGTAAAAGTGAATAGATACTTAGAAACCAATATACCAGATGTTTATGCTATAGGCGATTGCGCTGAGCAGCATGAAGCGATTGAAAATAGAAGACCTATCGAAGCTGTTTGGTATACTGGACGTATGATGGGTGAAACCTTAGCGCAAACCATTTGTGGAAATCGCATTCAATATAAGCCAGGACATTGGTTTAATTCGGCCAAGTTCTTAGATATCGAATATCAAACCTATGGTTGGGTATTTAGTGAAAAAAGCAAACAAGATCATGAACAACATTTTCATTGGAAACACGAAGACGACACTAAGTGTATAACAGTGGCTTATCATAAAGATACTAATGAATTTTTAGGAATTAACACTTTTGGAATACGAATGCGACATGAGACTTTTGACACATGGCTTACTGAACATAGAGATATCGACTATGTTATGAATCATCTTATAGAGGCCAATTTTGATCCTGAATTTTATAAGCATTTTGAAAAAGATATTTTAAGTGCCTACAACAACCAACTACAAACTGCGTAATTATGAGTAATAAATTAAACTATAGTATGTCTTTAGCTAAACCTGATGCTCAAGACTTATCAAAGAAGCAAAAATTAGCTGTAGGAATGGGAGTCATTGGACTATTCATCTTAGTCTTGGCTTTATTTAATCTTGACTTACCTAATACCTCAATATTTTTAACCGTTTCACTGTTGTTAATTTCTGTAGGAACAATTCTATTTGCAAATGATGCCTATCTCACAAAACTAAAAGGTATCAAGAATGATGGTGTTTGGTTTAAGTCGATATCCTCTCGTGGTTCACTAGGATGGATTACAGGAATCGTACTGACCTCGTTTTACGTGGTACTTTATTTCTATGAAGGACTTCTTGGAGCTGGTGTTGATGGCGCAGCGAATACAGGTTTAATTGGGTTATTCGACCCATTAAGTCAACTACTAAGCGGAAGACCTGCAAGTCAGTGGTTTGTTTACGGAACACTTTATACTATTGCTATTTTAGCCTTTGGCTACAAATTTATTTTGAAATACAGACATAATCGTTATGAACAAATCAGAACCATTTCGGTAATGTTTTTTCAATTAGCATTTGCCTTTTTAATTCCTGAATTTATGTATGTCATGAATTCAGATTTACCATACTATGATCTTAAAAATGTTTGGCCACTTAACTATTACAACTTTGAACAGTATCGTATCAATTCATTTATCAATGGTGGTACTATTGGTATGGTTATGCTCATTTTTGGAATTGTATCCATTTTTGTAATCACACCTATATTAACGTTCAAATTTGGAAAACGTTGGTATTGTTCATGGGTTTGTGGTTGTGGTGGATTAGCAGAAACTGCTGGTGATTCGTTTAGACATTTGAGTGATAAAAGTCAGAGTGCCTGGAAAATAGAACGATGGGTAATTCATAGTGTTTTAGTTTTTGTGGTATTAATGACAACAGCTGTTATTTATACGTATTTAGGTTATGACCCAGATAAATATTGGTTAACAAGAGATGTATTTTTATTCTCTGTAGCTGGTTTTCTTACTCTAATTTTTGCCTTGGTTATGATTTTTAAGCGCAATGAATTAGGAAAAGATGCTAGATATGGAGCAATTGGTTATTTTGCCATTATAATCGCTTTAATTGCCATTCACCTCTTTAGTTCGAAAACCAAACTTTTCATTTTTGAAGCAGAAACTTTAAGAACGTCATACGGTTTTCTTATAGGTGCTATTTTTTCTGGTGTTATCGGAACGGGCTTCTACCCTATCTTTGGAAATCGTGTTTGGTGTCGTTTTGGTTGCCCAATGGCAGCAATATTAGGATTCCAACAGCGTATGTTCTCGCGTTTCAGAATTACAACAAATGGCGGACAATGTATTTCTTGCGGAAATTGCTCTACCTATTGTGAAATGGGAATTGATGTTAGAGCTTATGCACAAAAAGGTGAAAATATTGTTCGATCTAGTTGTGTTGGTTGTGGTATTTGCTCTGCTGTTTGCCCAAGAGGAGTATTAAAATTGGAGAATGATAGTATGAAAGGAAGAATTAATCCGACAGAAGTATTATTAGGTAATGACGTAGACCTAATGGATTTGGTAAATCAAAAATAATGAGACTAATAGTAATATGCCTTCTTTTTTCGTTTTCAGTATATGGACAAAACACCTATCAGAAAAATCCATTTGAAAATGGAACTATTAAATCTGAAGGCTGGTTAGACAATAATCTAAAAACAGCGTATTGGAAATTTTATCATGAAAATGGCCAACTGTCTGAAGAAGGTCATTATAATAACGATAAGAAAAATGGTTTCTGGAAGTTTTACAATGCTAAAGGTCAACTTCAAAAAGAAGGATATTTCAAAAATGGTTTAAAGACTGGTTATTGGAAAATCTACGATAATAATAGTATTACCCAAGAAGGAAACTATAGTAATGGAAAACGAATAAACCATTGGAAGTTTTATTATGCCAATAAAGCATTAAAAGAAGAAGGGCACTATTCTAATGATTTAAAAACCAAGTATTGGAAATCGTATTACAAAAATGGTCGACTCGAAAAAGAAGGTCATTTTAGACACAATAAAACGACTGGTTATTGGAGGTTTTATCATAAAAATGGACAATTGGAAAAAGATGGTGAGTTTAAGTTAGGAAAATTCACTAGCTATTGGCAATTTTACAACCTAAATGGAAAAAAGACATCTGAAGGTCATTACGTTAATGGGAAAAAGAAAAATTGGTGGTTGTTTTATGATTCTGAAGAAAAGATAAATCATAAATGTCAATTAGATAACAATCAAAAAAACGGGTATTGTCTAATGTATAAAAATGAAAAACTGGTTTCGGCCGTTAAATATTCCAAAGGAAAAAAAATAAAAGAATGGACGGATTTAGCGTCATTTAAAAAAGAAAATAAACTCAGCGATCTTAAATGACCAAAATTAAAGTGATTATTCCTGCTTATAACGAAGCAGATTCTATAACGCATGTTATAAAAGATATTCCAGACATTGTAAACGAAGTTATTGTAGTGAGCAATAATTCTAACGACGATACTGAAATCAATGCGAAAAACGCAGGAGCGACTGTACTTACTGAACAAAATAGAGGTTATGGTTATGCCTGTTTGAAAGGCATGCATTATATCGCCAGCCAACCAGAACCTGAGCATCCAGATATTTTAGTATTTCTCGATGGTGATTACAGTGATTACCCTGAAGAGCTAACAAAGATTGTCGCACCTATAATTGATAATAATATTGATTTTGTTATTGGAGCACGAGTTAAGAGTCTGAGAGAAAAAGGGTCTATGACAGGTCCACAAATCTTTGGAAATTGGCTAGCTACTACATTGATGACCTTGTTTTTTAGAGCTAAGTTTTCAGATTTAGGTCCTTTTAGAGCGATTAAGTATGAGAAACTTCTTCAATTAAAAATGGAAGATAAAACCTATGGCTGGACCGTAGAAATGCAACTCAAGGCATTACGACAAAAATTAAGCTACACAGAAGTCCCTGTAAACTACAGAAATAGAATAGGCGTCTCAAAAGTTTCAGGTACGGTAAAAGGTGCTATATTTGCAGGCGTAAAAATCCTAGGCTGGATTTTTAAATACAGTTTTAAAAAATGATTCTTGAAACGACCATAATTGTCATTTACACCATTGCTATCATACTTATTTTTATGTATGCTTTAGCACAGCTCAACCTACTCTTTAATTACTTGTCTTCGAAAAGAGCAGATACGACTTGTGACACTTTTGATTTATCTAACCCAGATGAAATTCCTTTAGTGACCATACAATTACCTGTATACAATGAGATGTACGTAATGGAGCGCCTGTTAGACAATATTGCGCGTATAGATTACCCTAAAGACAAATTAGAAATACAAGTTCTAGATGATTCAACAGACGAAACTGTTGAGACCACACGAAAGCATGTAGAAAAATTACGAGCAACTGGCTTAGATATTAAACAGATTACTAGAACAGATAGAACTGGATTTAAAGCTGGAGCACTTAAAGAAGGTTTAGAAATTGCTAAAGGCGAGTTTATTGCCATTTTCGATGCAGATTTCCTTCCAAAGAAAAACTGGTTGAAGCGTACAATCCCATATTTTAAGCAGCCAGATATTGGCGTTGTTCAAACACGTTGGGGACATATCAATAGAAACTATTCTATTCTCACAAAAATTCAAGCATTTGCTTTAGATGCCCACTTTACCTTAGAACAAGTTGGACGAAATAGTAAAGGTCATTTTATCAATTTTAATGGTACTGCTGGTATATGGCGTAAAGAATGTATTATAGATGCTGGAAACTGGGAAGGAGACACCTTAACCGAAGATTTGGATCTAAGTTATAGAGCACAACTCAAAAACTGGAAGTTTAAATATTTAGAAGATGTTGAAACACCTGCCGAATTGCCTGTAGTCATTAGCGCAGCGCGTTCACAACAATTTAGATGGAATAAAGGAGGTGCCGAAAATTTTAGAAAAATGCTTTGGCGCGTTTTAAAATCTAAAAATATTTCGACTAAGACTAAAGTCCACGGCCTCTTACATTTACTCAATAGCACCATGTTTTTAAATGTATTTATAGTTGCTGTGTTGAGTATTCCAATGCTTTATATCAAAAACGAATATGCACATTTACGTTTTTACTTTTACTTTATGAGTTTCTTTGTAATGAGTACGGTAATTTTCTTTATCTGCTATTGGTTTATGTACAAGCAAATTTATGGAAGTGGGTTCAAGAGGTTTTTTGGTTATATAGGTATGTTTTTTACATTCTTCTCAATAGCCATGGGCTTTTCTTTACATAACTCTATAGCTGTTCTTGAAGGGCACATAGGAAAGCGAAGTGAGTTTGTTAGAACACCTAAATTTAATATTAGTACCATAAAAGACTCTTGGAAAGGCAACAAATACTTGCGCAAAAAACTATCCCTTAATGTCATTGTTGAAGGGCTCTTAATGCTCTATTTTGGATTTGGATTATACTATGCTTTTGTTGTTGGTGATCAGGGTGGTGATTTTGGATTATTTCCGTTCCACTTAATGCTATTTGTTGGGTTCGGCTACGTCTTTTTCAAATCTCTATCTTCTAAAGTATAATGCAATTCTGGAAACTTTATAAAGTTCCGTTACTGCTTACATTTGTTAGCCTTATTCTCTATTGGCTTTTCGCTTATAAACTCATAAGAACAGATTATACAACTCTTATTGTTTTATATGGTTTACTTTGGTTGGTCTTTATTTTTATTCTGAAATACGCCAAAACTCACTTAAAGTTCTTAACGATTGTTGCGTTTTTAAGTCGAGCTATATTTATTCTAGCCATTCCCAATCTATCTCAAGACTTCTATAGGTTTATTTGGGATGGCCGTATGATTTTTGAAGGTTTAAATCCGTATTTATATACTCCCGAATCATTTATACAAGCAGGAACAGATTTGCCTGTATTACAAGCAGAAGCTTTATACGATGGAATGGGTGAACTCAATGGAAGTCATTACACCAACTATCCTCCAATTAACCAACTATGTTTTACAATTGCCGCGTTGTTTTCTGGTCATAGTATTTTAGGCTCAGCACTTGTATTACGACTCTTAATTATTACAGCGGACTTTGGTACACTATTCTTCGGAAAACGACTATTGAAGACGTTAAATATTCCTGTGAAAAATATCTTTTGGTATATTCTCAATCCGTTTATTATTATTGAATTAACTGGAAATCTTCATTTTGAAGGCGTGATGATTTTCTTCCTTGTTTGGAGCTTGTACTTACTACATTCTAAACGATGGAAATGGGCTGCAGTTGTTTTTGCTTTGTCGATTTCGGTGAAATTAATCCCATTGTTGTTTTTACCTTTATTCTTCTACTATTTTATCTCTTCGCGACCAACACTGAAAAAAGGGTTTTTAAATCTTATTGGATTTTATGCTATTGTAGGTATTACTACACTCTTATTATTTGCGCCATTCTTTTCAACAGAATTTATAAACAACTATGCACAAACTGTTGGATTATGGTTTCAAAAATTTGAATTTAACGCCAGTGTCTATTATGTTGCAAGACACATTGGCTATTGGATTACAGGTTATAATGAAATTGCTATAATTGGTAAAATATTACCAGCTCTGGTTTTTGTATTTATCATTTCGCTAGCATTTTTCAAGAAGCATGTTGATTTAAAAAGGCTCATAACGCATATGTTATTTGCATTTACTTTCTATTTATTTCTAAGTACAACTATTCACCCATGGTATGTTGCTATGCTTTTGATTTTATGTGTGTTTACTGATTATAAGTTTCCTATAGTGTGGAGTTTTATTATCATACTAAGTTATCTAGCATACATAAACCTCAATAAAGCCGATAAGTCTGAAAACCTATGGATAATTGCCTTAGAATACACGATTGTATATGGCGTTTTTATTTGGGAAGTTTTCATAAGAAAGTCGACTCAAAAAATTGAGGCTTGATCTTAAAGCTTGGGAAGACTAATTTTAGTCGTCGCTCGTTAACCCTGGATCTTGAACCGCTTCTGGATCGTCATTATCAAAAGCCTCATAATCATCTTCATCATAATTTTGCATTGTTACAGCTAGTTTGGTACTTACCTTTACCAAATATTTGGTATCATCTGTAGTAACTTCAACTGCTTCAACAATTTCATTTTTGGCGTTTGTAAATGAAATAATATGGCCATCATCATATCCATAAGGATATTTTTCTACTAATAAAGCTAAAATTTCAGGTGTCAACTTTTTAAAATCAACAATAACACGCTTTAAATTGTCTTTTTTATTCATAATTGTATATATCTAGTAGGTTAGAATTAAGATATAACACTCCCTTATTAATATTTAAATAAATCAATAGCTAGTATTAAAATTAAAAAAATAATTTGAGCTAAAGTAAATTATTTATTGTTAGAGATTAAAATTGAATATTAAATATAGGTTAAGGATTGAAGGTTTATTAACGTTAAAGTCTGGTTACTTTTTCATAGAAAACCTTAGATTTCATACTTTTATTAAAATTTCACTCACTGAAAAAGCATTTTCGCTAAATGAGAACTTGAGCTTACTCACTATCATTTGAAAACTCAAAGTGAAGTCTATAGATTTGATGTAAACAAAACAATTATAATTATGAAAACACTAACGATGAAAAGAATTGCACAAACCTTAGGTGTAATAAGTATGGTAATGATCGCTGCAGTTATCTCTAATCCGCTATATGCACAAACGCAAGTTACTGCATCTGCTACAGCTGTTGGTCAACAAATGACGATCAAAGGGAAAGTAAGTGATGACAAAGGACCATTACCTGGAGTTAACATTGTACTTAAAGGGAATAAGATTGGGGCTATTACTGATGGAAAAGGTGAGTTTACATTTCCGAAGGCATTAAGCTCGGGAGACATTTTGGTATTTAGCTTCTTAGGTTATGAAAAGCAAGAGGTTAAAATTGATTCAAAAACAACATTTATCAATTTAGTATTATCAACCGATCTTGTTGAGATCATGGGAGCTGTGTCTACAGATAAACCATATAAATCTAAGCGCTCAAAAAATTAATATAGCATTGTTTAGATGAAAACAAGGCTATTTGTACTGCTCTTCATAGTTGCATTTCAAACGCATGCACAATTATCTGACTTTGAACATATCAATTTTCGAAAAGCAGATAGTGCGGCATTGGCATGCAAAGATGAGGGGCTTAGCAATTTACCAGAATTAGCTTATAAACTCACTTCTAATTTAGATACAGATGTAGAACGCTTTAGAGCCATTTATTTATGGGTTTGCTCTAACATTGCAAATGATTACAATCTGTATCAAAAAAATAAAAGAAAACGCTACAAGTATAAAAACGATAGTATAAAACTCAATGCTTGGAATACGCGTTTAAAAAAAGAAATTTTCCGTAAACTCTTAAAACAAAAACGAACCATTTGTACAGGCTATGCTTATATCGTACAAGAACTTTCGAAAATGGCCAACCTCAATTGTGAAATCGTTCATGGGTTTGGACGAACGAGCATGACAGATGTCGAAAAGCTTGATGCTCCAAATCACTCATGGAATGTGATTCAACTTAACGGAAAGTG
Organism: Psychroserpens luteolus; assembly: GCF_021032705.1. Classification (GTDB taxonomy): domain Bacteria; phylum Bacteroidota; class Bacteroidia; order Flavobacteriales; family Flavobacteriaceae; genus Psychroserpens; species Psychroserpens luteolus. The sequence continues at coordinate 244,125 of NZ_JAHVXI010000001.1, forward strand.
GTATCTCTGCGATCCAACTTGGGCCAGTGGGATACCAAATCCTGAAACAAATGAATTCGAATTTCAATATAACGATGGGATGTTTCTTACCAACCCGAAACTCTTTGCTGTAAACCATTTTCCTATAGATGATAGGTGGATGCTTTTAAAGGAAAACAAGCCAACATTTGACGAATTTCTTAATGCTCCAGTTATTTATGGCAAGGCCTATACCAACTTAACGGGTCATGATGCACCAAAAAAAATGCATCATATTATTCAAAAGAATGAAAAAGTTGTCTTTAAATATCAGCTTTATAAATCAGTTGAAGAAGATGACATCAAGTTTCTCATTGATAATGGCTATCATAACAAAAAAATAAAGCCTACATCTACTCACATTGAGAACGAGAATTTAACTCTAGAACACCTATTTGATACTAAAGGGTTTTACGATGTACATTTATACATTGGTGAAGATTTGATTTCAACATATACAGTAAAGGTAAAAAGTTGAATGCTATGTCTAAAGTTACTATACATATGGTTTCAAGCTTAGATGGTTTTATAGCCAAAAAAGATGGAACTGTATCATGGCTTCAATCTAAAGACACTTATGATAAAGGTATCACCCTCTCACAAGAAGATATAGAAGACTACCTCAAAACGATACACTGTTATGTTATGGGTTCAAAAACCTACGAACATGCATTAGAGTTAGGATGGCCTTATGGTGAAAAGCCTGTTTATGTATTAAGTCATAGACCTCTGAGATCGGACAAAAAAAATGTCATGTTCTTTTCGGGAGATATAAACAAACTCATAATCCAAGAACTTAAATCTAAACATGAGAATATATGGGTTGTTGGAGGCGCAATGATTACCAAAGAAGTAATTCGTTTGAAATTAGCAGATGAAATTATCATTTCAATGATGCCAATTATTCTTGGTGACGGCACACTCTTTTTTGATTTTATTGGTCAAGAACACAATCTTCATCTAAAAGATGTTACGGCTTATAAAGATGGAATGGTAGAGTTAACTTATGATATAAAACAATAATACAAGCTATATTTTGAACATCGAAGACTACCGAACATATTGTCTATCTAAACAAGGAGTTACAGAATCATTCCCGTTTCCTAAACTTCAGAATGTTCTTGTGTTTAAAGTGGCAGGAAAAATGTTTACAGCAACAAATATTGATACGTTCTCAAGTTTCAGTATAAAATGCATACCAGAAACTATAGATGACCTAAGATCTCAATACCCTGCTCTTGAAGAACCATCTTATTTCAGTAAAAAACATTGGAGTAAAGTTGTGGTAGATGGAACCATTAAAGATGAAACGCTATACAGTTGGCTAGATATTTCTTATGATTTAGTTGTTTCTAAGCTTACAAAAAAACAAAGACATCTTCTATATCAGTAGTAAAACAGTGCTATCCTTTTAAAATAAAAAAGTTTTAAAAAAATTATGTAGTTAAATGACTTCACATTATATTTGTAGTCAAATGACTTCATATGAATTTAAGACGAGACGTATTCCAAGCTTTAGCCGATCCAACACGACGATCAATATTATTACTATTAGCATCTCAATCCATGACTGCAGGAGCTATAGCCTCAAACTTTGATAGTGCCAGGCCAACAGTTTCAAAGCACATTCAAATTTTATCTGAATGTGACCTACTAAAAAAAGATCGAAAAGGTCGAGAAATCTACTATGAGCTTAATGTCACAAAAATGAAAATTGTTGATGACTGGATGAACCAATTCAGAACTATTTGGCAAAATCGATTTAATAATCTTGATCAAGTATTACTAACCATAAAAAAAAATGAAAAATGAAAAACAAGCTATTTTTTGACTTTACCGTTAACGAAAAAACAAATACTATAGGTGTAAAAAGAGAGTTCGCTGCAGAACTTTCATTGGTATGGAAAGCATGGACAACATCAGAACTATTAGATCAATGGTGGGTTTCAAAAGATTGGGTTTCTCAGACAAAATCAATGAAATTTATAGAGGGAGGACATCGCCATTACGTTGTTAGAGGTCCTGAAGGCGAGGAATTTTGGGGAATCACAACCTACGATAAGATTAAACTTTATGTTAGATTTTCTGGTAAAGATTGTTTTGCAGATGAAAACGCTACTATAAATCAAGACTATCCGCAATCAACCTATAGCATTGTCTTTATAGATAAAGGAGAGAAAACACTTATAGAACATCATACAACATATCCTGATTTAGATCAATTGAAGGCGAGTATTGAATACGGGTTTGAGGACGGCATGTTAGCTGCCTTTGAAAAATTAGATGAAATTTTTAGTGCGTAATTCTAGGTGTATTTTTAAAATTTAAATTCTTTAAAAATTAAGTGTTTTCACTTCGGTTCAGTTTCTTTTACTAAATTAGTATTCTATGCCAACTTATGTTTTAAAAACGTGTTGCCAATAATTTTAAATACGATTAGTGAAAAGAGCAATAAAAAAAATAGTCGACAAATTACCATACGTTAAAGGGTTAAAAGCGCAATTAGACCAACTACATGTTCCACCAGGACATTATTATTCACCAACAATATCGAAAGAGGATCTCGTAAAACGATCTGAAAACATCTGGAAAGATCATCCAAGGGAAATTATTGGATTGGATCTTAATGAGGAATCTCAATTGAATTTACTCAACGAATTTGCTGCCTATTACAAAGAATTACCTTTTGAAGCTACTGAAAAAGAAGGGCTACGCTATTATTATGAGAACCGAATGTATAGTTATTCCGATGCTATATTTCTTTTTTGTATGCTCAGGAAGTCTACGCCAAAACGTATTATTGAAGTTGGATCTGGGTTTAGTTCTGCCGTTACATTAGACACTAATAATTTGTTCTTCGATAACAACATGGAGTGTACTTTTATTGAGCCTTATCCTGAACGGTTAAACTCACTTCTTTTTGAAAGTGATTCGATTAGACTTCTCCAAAAACCTGTTCAGGATGTTGAACTTTCGCTTTTTGAAGAATTAGAAGCCAACGATATTCTTTTTATCGATTCTACGCATGTTTCTAAAACTGGTAGCGATGTTAACTTTCTTATGTTTGACGTTTTACCACGATTGAAAAAAGGTGTGAAAATTCATTTTCATGATATATTCTATCCTTTTGAATATCCGAAACGTTGGGTCATAGATGGTAAGCGAAGCTGGAATGAAGATTATTTATTACGTGCTTTTTTAGCATACAATGCTAAGTTCAAAATCATCGCGTTCAATACATTTTTAGAAGAATTTCATGAAGATTGGTTTAAAGCCAATATGCCTTTATGCCTAAAAAACAGAGGTGGAAGTATCTGGCTGGAGGTACAATAAAATAAGACGCTATTATAACATCTGCAAAGTATTCACTTCTTGTTGTGTTAAATGCTTCCAATGTCCACGAGGTAAATCTTTTTTAGTCAAGTGGCCAATCTGCACACAATCTACTTTAATAATGTCATACTTTAGATAATCAAAAATAGTATGTAAAATAGAATTACCAGTATTCTTAATTTTTAGACCAATTTTGGTTTTTGGCTGACCATCTATATAACTAACCTCTTCTACAGAAACAAGTTTACCTTCAAGTTTAAAGCCTTCTTGGATTTTTTTGAAATCATCAAACTTTAGGTTTTTATCTAGCTCTATCTCAAATAATCGTGCAACACCATTCTTAGAATTTGTAAACTTCTTAACTACTGCATCATCGTTTGTAAACAATAACAATCCTGTTGAGTTTCTTCCTAAGCGACCAATGGGTTTAATACGTGTGTTTGTAGAATTAGCGACCAAATCCATAACCGTTCTCCCTTTACTTTCACTAGTTGTTGTGGCAAACCCTTTAGGTTTATTTAGTAATACATACGTTTTCTTTTCCGGATTAATTCGTGCACCATCAAAACGTACTTCATCATCTAGCTTCACTTTATAACCCATTTCGGTTACTACCTTTCCATTTACCGTAACACTTCCAATAGAGATATGCATATCTGCATCTCTACGAGAACAAATACCCGAATTTGCAATGTATTTATTTAAACGTATTTCATCTGGGTTAGAAACTTTAGAAGTCGTAGATGCTTTCTTCTTAGGAAACCTGCCTCCCTTTGCATTATCTCCACCTCTACCATACTTTTTATTAGTAGGCTTTTGATCTCCTTTTCCTGAAGTTTTTCCTTTTCCGCTACGTCCTTGCTGTCTGCTCATGATGACTAAATTTTGCGCAAAGGTACTATAATAGTTGAACTAATCTATAAATTTAGTTGTAGATTGACGCTCACGGTTAACCGATAACTGAGTGACATCTGGTCTTGAGTAATGACCTACAGCATCAAAATTTTGACGTTCTTCTAAAACACGATTGAAATCCAGCGTATGATATATTAATCCTTCTTTATGTAAAACAGGTTCTATCAACCATTCGCCATCGGGTCCAGCAATACAACTTCCGCCATTGGCAAGAATCTCAGGTGCTTTCTCAAGAATTTGTTCCAAATTAGGTGTGTCTTTCGGAAAATCATCCCTTGACATTAAACTTGAAACTGAAATCACAAATGAACGTGACTCTCGAGCAATAAATCGTGTAATATCTTTTGTATTATGATCGCTTCCTGGCCATACAGCAATGTGCACATTTTCTCCTAAACCATAGAGTGCTGCTCTTGGTAAGGGCATCCAGTTTTCCCAACAATTAAGTCCGCCAAGCGTAAAATCTTTTAACGAATGTACTTGTAAACCATTACCATCACCTGGAGCCCAAGTTAAACGTTCATCATAGGTAGGTTGTAATTTTCTGTGAACAGATTGAACCAAACCATCAGTATCAATATACACCAATGATGCATAAACACTATGACCGCCTCTGTCTGTAGGACGTTCAATAACACCTAAATATACGGCAATACTATGCTGTTTAGCTAATTCGCAAACAGTATTTAAATCCCCTTTTTCAATCGTAATAGAATTGCTTACATAATGCGCATGCAATTCTTTATTGACCTTAGTATTCCATTCTGCTCCACCAGTTAGTGCTAACCAAAATGGATAACCTGGCACCAAGCCCTCTCCAAAAACAATCAGTTCGGCTTGTTCTTTTGCTGCCTCAATAATAGAGTTTTCTACCTTCTTGAGGGTTTCTTCTTTATTTAACCAAACTGGTGAAATTTGTGCTAGGGCAACTTTTAGTGTATGATTCATTAGATACGGTTTAAAACAACATTTACATTAATTAAAACAATACAAAACACACCTGCCACTATAATAAACTTTAAAATATTATGAAGTATCAAATAATGTGTTTTAGTATTAGATTTCCATAGCAATAGTAGAAAAACAAGAAGTAAAATTACAGAGAGGTAGAAAAATAAATACATGTGACCTACATTGTAATGATTGAGCAACAAATAAATAGGAACACTTGTAAGTGCAATCAAAGCAGTTAACATAAGCTTTGAGGCTTTTTCACCATAAACAATGGGTATCGTTTTATAGTCGAGTAATAAATCCCCTTTCATATTTTCTAAATCTTTGGTTAATTCTCGCATCGAAATCATTAAAAACAAGAAGATGGCATGCACAAAAATAACAGACTCAAAATTCTTGTAGTATAGGAAAATAGCGAAAAAAGGGAGAATGGTGAGTATCGCAGAGGTCAAGTTTCCGATAAATGGAAGTTTCTTTAATTTATGTGAGTAGAACCAAATTCCGAAAATGTAAAACGAAAAAAATAATACCGCATAAAATGACACATAACTTGCCATAATCACTGCCGAAAAATTTAATACAAAATAAAAAGAAAGCTTCGTGTTTTGACTTATCAGTCTATCAAGTTTAGACTTATTGGGTCTATTGATAAGATCTTTTTCAGAATCATAAAAATTATTAATGATATATCCTGCTGCAATAGTTGCTGCAGAAGCCAAAACCAACATCAATAAGTTAAGATCAAGCACCACTGTTTTAAGCGGCTTATCATGAGCTAAAATATAGATAGCAGTTAGATATTGAGCAATAACAACAATGAGAATATTATAACCGCGAACCACAGAAAACATGCTAAAGAACTTTAGCAGAATATGTTTTTGTTTACGGGAAAACATAAATAACCTTTTAGAAGTTGTATACGACTTCTAATTTATAATCTTTAAGTGAATGTTTGGCACGATCGATATCTTCGGTAAAACCTAAGATATAACCTCCTCCGCCAGAACCGCAGAGCTTTAAGTAATACTCATTAGTTTCGATTCCTTTTTTCCACAGCTCATGAAACTGCTTTGGAATCATTGGTTTAAAATGGTTGAATACCACTTTAGATAATTGCTTTGTGTTTTTAAACAGCGATTTAATATCTCCTTTTAGGAAATCATCTACACAAGCATCTGTATGTTTAATGAATTGATCCTTAAGCATACTTCTAAAGCCTTCTTGCTTCATGTTTTCCATAAAAATGCGAACCATAGGAGCAGTTTCTCCAATAATTCCAGAATCTAATAAAAACACAGCACCTTTTCCGTTTGCTTGTTGCGCAGGAATTCCAGTCGCCTCAATATTATCTTTAGAATTGATTAAGATTGGAATACTTAAATAACTATTTAAAGGGTCTAAACCTGATGATTTCCCATGAAAAAATGATTCCATTTCAGAAAAAATAACTTTAAGTTTCAACAACTTTTCTCGAGTTAGATTTTCTAAAACTGTAATCTTATCATGTGCATATTTATCATAAATCGCAGCAACTAAAGCGCCACTACTCCCAACACCATAACCTTGAGGTATTGATGAATCAAAATACATCCCAGCATCTACATCACGACTTAAAACTTCAATATCAAACCTTACCAATTCATCATCAATATCTTTGAGGTAAGATACAAATTGCTTTAAACTTTCATTAGATTTTACAGCATCTTGCGACGGATTTTCATCTGTCTTTAATGCGCCGTTGTAAAAATTATAAGGGATAGATAAACCTTTAGAATCTTTGATAATTCCATACTCTCCAAAGAGTAGAATTTTTGAATAAAAAAGAGGTCCTTTCATGTATTTTAGCAATTAGCTTTAGCAAATATACGTATTATTCCAGTATGTCGTTTATAATCAATAGTTAAGACATTTATAAATTATTAACAGTTAAGCGTTAATTAATTGGGCTCCAAATCCTATTTGGTCGCTAATATAATGTCCGTTTTGACAATATCCAACTAATTCATTTTTAATAAAGTCCAGCACAGTTTCTTTTTCATTTTCGGGATACAACACATGCACATTAGCTCCGGCGTCTAAAGTAAAACATACTTTTGAGTTCGTTCTATTTCTGTAGGTCCAAATTTTATTGATGATTTCTAAGGTATTAGGTTTCATCAAAATAAAATAAGGCATACTCGTCATCATCATGGCGTGCAAGGTTAACGCCTCACTTTCTACAATCTTGATAAACGTATCAACATCTCCATTTTTAAAAATAGAAATGAGTTGAGACATATGTTCATGAGCTTGTTCAAAACGACGATGAGCAAATGGATGATTATGCATCAAGTTATGACCAACAGTACTACTCACCTGCTTTTCTCCTTTATCAACCAATAAAATAGTGTCTTGGTAATTTTTAAATTTTTGATGCACCTCATACGGATATTTAACTCCAAAAAGGTCAGAACTTCCTTCTATTTCTTGATGTGTTCCCCAAACGATTAAGTCACCTTCAATACTTCGGCACGCACTTCCAGAGCCTAAACGTGCTAAAAAAGATGCTTTTTGGTTAAACATAGCTTCTGAAATATCTCCTAAAAGCGCTCTTTCAATACTCATTAAACACAAGGCCAAGGCACTCATTCCTGAAGCGGAAGACGCAATACCAGAACTATGTGGAAATGTGTTAGCTGTTTCAATCTTAAAGTGATACGTTTTTAAAAACGGAACATAGTGTTCGATACGCTTAAAAAACGTTTCAATTTTTGGTTTGAAATCGTCTTTTTTTTCATCATCCAGATAGACCTCGAATGAAAATTCACTAGCGGTTTCTTTTTTTGAAAAACTAAGAGTAGTTATTGTTTTACAGTGATCTAATGTAAAACTTACTGAAGGATTTTCTGGAATTTGATGTTCTTTTTTTCCCCAATATTTCACTAAAGCAATGTTACTAGGAGATGACCAAGTAAAACTGCCATTGTCGATAGTTTTTACATAAGGTCTTGAAATAAAATGATGTTCAGTCATGTACTATTTAATTCTGAGACATACTGTAAATGACAGCATAACAACAATAGTCAATTAATTTTTAGCAAAAATAGTGAATATCTCTTGTTATTTTTCATTTTCTAAAGACATTGCCAATAACTTTACCATGGTTCTATAATTTCTAGATGTTGCTCTTACATTTAGCTTCTTTTCAAACATATTCATATTGAATTTTGATTTGCCATAACCTACAGATGAATAAAAATATAGACAATCCTTAATAATTTGAAATTCTTCATTGTCGTAAGTGATTTGCATCACCTCGTCAACTAATTCTTTTTTAGGGATCCTACTGAGTATAGTGAAATAACTATTCTCCTTTTTTACTTCGGAAAATGGGCAGGCATCAAAAACCTGCTCTAATTCGCTTCTAGTTCTCGCCATAACTGGGACTTCAAATCCGAAATGATCTAAAATCGCTTGTTGAACGATCTGTTCTACTTTTTCATGATCTTTTTCTGAAGATTTCAATATGATGTTTCCGCTTTGAATATAAGTCTTCACGTCTTCAAATCCTTGTGTAGACAGTAATTCACGTAATTTGACCATAGGCACTTTTTTATGACCTCCAACATTAATTCCTCTTAAAAGCACAACGTATATACTCATCATTTTGATATGGCTTTTGCTGCAATGTAGGCTCCTGTCCAGGCATTCTGAAAGTTGAACCCTCCAGTAACAGCATCTACATTTAAAATCTCACCTGCAAAATACAGATTTTCATACAATTTACTTTCAAAGGATTTAAAGTTAACTTCTTTTAAATGTATCCCGCCAGCCGTTACAAACTCTTCTTTGAAAGTGCTTTTACCATCTACTGTAAATACAGCTTTTGTGAGTTGTAACGCCAATTGTTCAGTTTGGAATTTATTAAGATCTGCCCAACGTGTGTCATGAGTTATATTTGAAGCCAATACTAATTTTTGCCATAAACGCTTTGGTAATTCAAATTGTGCCAATTTAAGCACTGTTTTCCTAGCTAAATCTTGTTTTAGAGTCTTTAAATGATCTAAGCAATCGTCTAATGATTGTTTAATAAAGTTCACTTCAATTTGAAATTTATAATCACGTTTAGCCAATTCTATGGCTCCAAAAGCAGAGAGCTTTAAAATAGCTGGAGCACTCATGCCAACATGTGTGATTAGTAATGGTCCTTCACTCCATAAATTTGAACCTTTTACTTTTACTTCAACATCTAAGGCAACAACACCAGGAATACCTTTAATGCGTTCATCTTTAATATCAAATGTAAATAAGGATGGAACAGGTTGGGCTATGGTATGTCCTAACTGTTCTAACACCTTCCATATTTTAGGATTACTACCAGTAGCCACCATTATTTTATTAGCTGAAAAATCACCTTGAGTTGTCTCTAATAGCCATTGTTCATTTGACTGTTTTAAAGACTTCAGTGCATGATTATACAAAACATCAACCTTGTGTTTTTTTACTTCGTTTAAAAAACAATCGATTATCGTTTGAGACGAATTGGTTACAGGAAACATACGTCCATCATCTTCAATTTTTAAGGTCACACCTCTTTTATCAAACCACTCAATAGTATCACCTGTCATAAATTGGTGAAACGGTCCTAAGAGCTCTTTTTCTCCTCTTGGATAATTACCTACTAACTCTGATGGCACAAACTCAGCATGCGTTACATTACAGCGTCCTCCTCCAGATATTTTTACTTTTTGAAGTCCTGTTTTTCCACGCTCGAGAATGGCAATACTTAGATTTGGATTGAGTTCGGCAATATTAATAGCTGCAAAAAAACCTGCAGCACCTCCTCCAACTATTATGACATCATATGATTTCATAGGCGATCTGGATTATCAGAAATTATAGCATCTAAACCATATGTTTTCATTCGCTGAATGGTTTCAATATCATTGACTGTCCATGTAATGACTTTATAACCTTCCTTTTGAGCTCGTTTCACATTTTCACGTGTTACCAAAGCTACATTTGGATGAATAGCATAGGCATTTATAGTATTAGCAAATTCTAAAGCATCTGTAACACTAGCTTTGGTTAGAACCGCTAAACGCAAATTAGCATTGATTTTAAACACCGTCTCAAGTTCATGGTGCTGAAAACTTGAAATGATAAAATCTTCGGTTGTCCATCCTTTAGTATTCATAAAATGAGTGACTACATTGCATGTTTCTAGGGCTGTATCCTTTCCTTTGAGTTCTATATTGAGTATACATTTCCTATCAATGGTATTTAAGACCTCTTCCAACGTTGGAATAGCATATTGGCCATCAACCATTAATTTTTTCAACTCACTTAAGGTATGTTTAGACACTTCTCCCATCCCATTGGTCATTCTATCTAGAGTAAAATCATGAAATACAACAAGTTGACCAGAAGCACATTTATGAACATCAACTTCAATACCATCTACATGGAGTTCCATTGCCTTTTCTATAGATTCTAGAGTATTTTCAGCGATATGGCCTTTAGCACCTCTATGTCCAATTTTAAGTGGTTTTTTCATAGAGTATAAAAGTATTAAATTCAACTGTAGAACTATCAACAAAACTAATTTTATCAAATCTTTATACACTTAGTTTTGTGATTCTCAAGAAAAAGGCTTTAACTTTATTTTGAAAACAGGTTTTTATGCGCTCACATTTCAATTTAGTTGTTCTTTTAATAGTCCTCACAGCGTCATGTGATACTGGAAAACTAACCGTAATTGCAGATCTACCCTCTAGTTTAAAAGAGACCTCAGCGATTGAAGTTACTAAAAATCCTGAGTTATTATGGGTTATTGAAGATGCTGGAAATAAGAATAATTTATATGCATTGAACCGTGAAGGTGCTATTATCAAAGACATTGATATTGACAATATTCAGAATATTGATTGGGAAGATCTTACCTCAGATGGTGATGGAAATATTTATATAGGCGATTTTGGAAACAACTCAAAAAAGCGTAAAAACTTTGCTATATATAAAGTCACAGACCCTAAAAATATAGACACCTCTACAAATGCTCATGTGATTAGTTTTACACTTCCTAAGAAGATAAAGTCTAAAGATTTCGAATCTTTCTTTTTATATAATAATGCGTTCTATGTATTCAGTAAAGATCATAAGAAATGTAAATTATTTAAGGTTCCAAATACCATAGGCGATCATGTGGCTGAGTTTATTTCAGAATATAAATTTGAAGGAAAATACAAGAAAGTAACTTCGGCCGATATTAGCGACGATGGAAAAACAGTGGTATTACTCACACATGACAAGCTATGGAAATTAACCAATTACACCTCTGATGATTTTTTTAATGGAACCATCGAAACAATTAAATTTGAGCACGATTCTCAAAAGGAGGGCATCACCTTAATTGGACCAAACACTGTTTTAATTACAGATGAAAAAACAAAAAATGAAGGCGGAAATATTTATAGTTTTAGTTTTGATTAATCGTCAGACTTTGCATTATGCTGAATATATTTCCCAACAACAATTGCTGTTACTATCACTAAATAAAACTGTCCCATAAGTCCAGTAATTAACGACGCTTTTTGTGCGAGAGGTGACACAGGAACTATATCGCCATAACCTATAGTCATTAACGTAATATAGGAATAGTACATTATAGAGTCTAGCCCCATAGATGCATTAGTGGAGTCAATTACAATACCTTTAAAAGAGTTTGGCTCTACAATTTCTATAGTTGTAAAAAGAAAAAATGCAATAAAACCAAGAGAAATATAACCACACATGAGCCCAATAACTACAAGGTTATTAACGCGTTTAGCTTTCCATATTTGAAGTATGATTTGGTGAGCAACGATAATATAAAAAATAAAGTAAACGCTTAATCTTATAAGGAAATTCTCTTGAAACTCAGTTTGTCTATTCATCATACTACTGCCAAATACCACAAGAGATATCCCAAAGAGAATAATTAAAAACCACATGAGTTTTCTTTTTTTTGATACTAAAAAAATACCTGCTATAGTATTGACCAAAAACAAGATTGGTGTTAACACATTTTCAAAAAACTCACTAGGGAATAACAGCGATCCAAACAATATAAACAGTTGCGTCGCAAAGAAAATTTCGAATCTATGTTTATATAAATCTTTAATCATCTAATAATTTATTATTGAACTCATAATTTTTATAATTTATTCTAAACAATGCACTATATAGCGAAGGAATAAATAGTAATGTAATTACAGTACCAAATAATAATCCTACCATAATTCCAATGGCCATGCCTTCCCACATCTCTCCTCCAGAAATATATAGTGGAATTAAACCTAATACTGTTGTAAACGTAGCGAGAAGAATTGGTCGAAATCGTTGTAAACAAGCAGCAATTATAGCATCTTGTTCAGTTCTTCCTAAATCACGTTGTTCTACTTCCATACGATCTATAAGTACAATCGCGTTATTAATAACGATTCCAGCTAAAGAGATCACACCTAAAAATGGCATAAAACCGAATGCTTCACCAAATACTAATAAGCCAATAACAACACCAATAATACCTAGAGGTATCGTTAGTACGACCATTGTCATTTTTCTAAAGGAGTTAAACTGAATAATTAAAAGCAAAACAATTATAAATGCTGAAACAGGCAAGTATCCAATTACAGAGCCCATACTTTCTGCTGTTTGCTTAGCATCTCCACCAAATTCGTATTGGTAATCTTGCGGCCAATTTTGTTGTTGTTCTATTAACCATGGTGTTATGGCTTTAGTGATTTCAGAGGCATTTCCACTTGCTCTTAACTCACTTGTCACGTTTATAGTTCGACGCAAATCAAAGCGTTTAATTTTTGAATATTGCCATTGTGGAACAATAGAAGCCACCTGCAATAGAGGCACACTTTTACCAGAATTTTGTGAATATATGTTTAAAGTCTCTAACGATGCTAGTGATTGTTGTTGACTCACATCGCTTCGCATTATTATTGGTATAGACTTATCATCTTCACGATACTCACCCGTTTGAAAGCCATCCAACACAGTTCTGAGCGATGTAGCAATATCTTCACTCGTTATTCCAGCAGTTTGAGCCCTATTTTGATCAATTTCAATCAAGAATTTTTTACTCTTTGGTCCCCAATCATCTTTTACATTTTTGGTTCCAGTAATAGCTGACAATTTTAACTTAACGACTTCAGCGATTCGAGACAACTCATCAGGGTTTTTACCAGAAACTTTAATTTCAATAGGTGTTCCACTGCCTCCTGACCCTAATGCTCCAACTTTAATATCTGCATTAGGAAAATTGTTAAACGTAAAATTATCAAGTTTGGTTATCACATCATTATTTTCATTAAACGACGATGTATTTACCAATATATGCGCATAATTTGAATTTGCTTCATCTGGAGAATATCCTAAATCATATGACTCTGGTCCTTCACCAATATAGGAAGACCAATCCAAAATACCTTTAGTTCTATCCGTATTGACTTGCAACGAATCTCCCATAAACTGTTCAATTCGCTTGACGACTTCAGTTGTACGCTCAATTTTATTTCCTTCAGGTAAATTTATGTCTACAGTAATCATATTTCGATCACTATCGGGAAAGAAGATGAAAGGTATTTTTGTAAACCCATACAAGGATGCAAAAAAGATAAGAAATATCCCAATTATCACTTTCCATTTATTGGTTAATGCAATTAAGATAAGGTCTTTGTAATATTCTTTGAGCTTATTTATAATTCTATCTATAAAACTAGGTTTGCTTTCTCCTTTTGGTTTAACTTTTAAAAAGAGATAACAAAATAAAGTAACAACTGTTAATGCTATCATCCAAGACGACATTAATGCGATGGTAATCACGACAAAAATTGGCCCTACAATATCTCCCATAGTCGTTGGAGACAGATAAAAAGCTAAAAATGCTGCAGAAGTCGTTAAGGTTGAAATTAGTAAAGGCATCCATAATTCTGAAAAGGCTTCAACAGCTGCACGTTTTTTATCAATACCTTGTTCCATCTTAACCATGATGGTTTCGGCTACTACAATAGCATTATCAACCAACATCCCAAGAGCCATAATTAAAGCCGCTAATGTTACTTGATTTAATCCCATATCAATAACTCCCATAATCATCAAAGTCATAATCGTTACAATGGGGATTAAACTCGCAATAACAAAACCTGTTCTAATACCTAAAAAGACGAGCATCACCAATAAAACAATAGCAATAGATTGCATGAGGTTGACTATAAAGTCACTAACTTTCACATCAATATATGTATCTAATGAGGAGACTCTTGTAATCTCTAATCCTACCGGTAATTTTTGCTGCCATGCATGTACAACCTTATTGACTTCTTCTCCAAGTGCAATAACATTAGCATTTTCTTTTAAGTTCACATGTAATGAAATGGCATCTTTTCCATTGATACGGACTTTTTGCGTTGGTGGATCGATATACCCTTGCTCTACAGAAGTAATATCACCTAGTTTCACTAACTGTGTCCCGTTATTATTACCAACAGATATAAGCATATTCCTAATATCTTCTACAGAATTAAAGTTTCCTGTTGGTTCTAAAATAATACGTTCGTCTCCTAAATTAATCTGCCCTCCAGAATTTAAGATATTAGTTGAAGCAATAGATTGTTGCAATTTTGAAGCAGACAATCCATACTCTTTTAATCGTGTATTATCAAATTCAACAAAAATGCGTTCATCTTGCTCACCTCCCATTTCAACCTTTGCAGCGTCCGGTATTTTAATAAGAGCGTCTTTGATATCATCCGCATATTCTTTCATCTCGGCATAGGAGTATCCATCAGAAGTTAACCCAATTACAATCCCATAAACATCACCTACACCATCATCTTTTAAAGAAGGGCTAACACCTTGAGGTAAACCTTGTAAATCATTTAATTTACGTCGTAATCTATCCCAAACCGCCTGCATTTTTTTTGGTGAAACTTCATCTTTTAAAGTCACTGTAACAACAGACAAACCTGATCTCGAAGTACTTTTTACTTCTTTTAATTCTGGAAGTTCTTGAGCTACTTTTTCTATTTTATCTGTAACCAATTGCTCTACACGTTCTGGACCAGCACCTGGAAACTGAGATACTACAGTAGCAACTCTTACTGTATAAGGAGGCATGCTATCTCTTGACAAACCAGAATACATGGTTAAACCCATAAGTATGATAGTAGCCAATACCATAAAAGTAATTCTGTTTTTATCTATAGAAAATTGTGATAAATTCATTTGGTTGGTTGTTTAGAATTACTGTAGTCTTACTTCTTGTCCGTCTAATAATGTTTGTAAACCCGCAGTTGCTATTTTCTGTCCTTCTGTCAATCCAGATACTATTTCAAAACCATCTCCTGTTAAGTTACCAATCGTAATTGGTTGTTTCTTTACTTTAGTTGTTTCACCTTCTTCAACGAGAAATACGAATCGACCATTACTATCTTCTCCAACCGCATTAGCAGGAACAACTAAGACAGTGCTTTTTGTTTTACTATCTCCAAAATCAAAAGTAACATTGGCGGCCATACCACTTTTTATTTCATCGCTAGGATTAGTTATTGTAACACGTACTGGATATGTTGATGTATTTGAATCTACAGACGGAGCAACCTCAGTCACCTTTCCTTTAAACTTTTTATCAGACAAAGAAGTGAAACTTACATTCACAAGCATATCGTGTTTTACACCATTAATGACACTTTCTGGAATCCCTAAAGTAATTTCCATATCCTTTCCTGCATTAAGCGTAGCAACAGCTTGACCAGCGCTAACATTCTCATCAATTTCAGACATCACTGCAGCTATAACACCATTTTCTGGAGCATTGATATATCCAAAACGTATTTGCTCTTGCTGAATAGCTACACCACGTTTAGCTGATTCATGACTCTGTTGTGCTGTTTTATAAGCATTCTTCGCCGCTTCAAAATCACTTAATGAAGAACTTCCTTTTTCGTATAAAGACCGTACTCGATTTAAACTTAGTTTAGCGGTATTCATTTGTGATGCTGCGCTATTTAAATCTGTTATAGCTTGCTCATATGACAATCGAGATTGCACATTATCCAGCTTAGCCAATAGTTGTCCTTTTTTTACTTTTTGACCCAATTTAACATCAAATTGCGTAATGATTCCATTATTCCGGAAACTCAAATTAATAATCTTATCTGTTTGAGCGGTTCCGCTAAATGATCTTATTTTCTCTCCTCCTAAATACGTTACCGTTTGATATTTAACAGGGCGAACAAATTTTTCCACAGCTTTTTTTTCTTCAGAACAGGAAAAAAACGCCATTAATAAAAGGAGGTAAATACTAGTTTTATTTTTCATCATAAATTCTAATTTCTTGTGTTTAAATACTCTAAAAAGCGCTGATTAAATTCGTTGTTTTTGGCTTGATCATTCAGCAGAAAATAATACCCCAGAAAGCGCTCCATTTGCAAAGCATTGATTAGATAGTTATATACTGCACTTACACTTGCGACTCTTGCGCTTAAATAGTTGTTTTGGGCATCTATTAATTGTACAATATTTACAGCACCGTTTGAATAGGATGTTTGAGTTAAATCAAGTGCTTCTTTGGCAGTTTCTTCAGAAACTTTAGACAATTCAATATTAGATATTTGATTGATAATATTTAACACCGAATTTCTAATATTTGCGGATAAAGCTAATTCTGTATTCTCTTTATTAATATTTAATTGATCTTTTTGAATAATAGCTGTTTGCCTATTTATATTAGTTTGATTGCTATTTAATATAGGAATAGATACATTTAAAGCGATATTGTAATTATCATCTAAAAAAGACGTTCCTGGTGGTGCCTTACTACCTATACCATTTCTATCAAAAACTCTATTATATTGTCCTTGTAAGGCAATTGTTGGCAAAAAACGACCATAACTATTTAACTTTATATTCCGTTCGGTGGCATCTAAGTTATAATCTAAGGCTTTTAATTCGGGAGCATTGTTTTTTGATTCTTGAATTAAGAATTCAATAAAGGGTTCTCTTAACTTCGGATTATCTAATAAATCAATAAAACTATCGTAATTATACTGTTGTAAAAAGCCTTGATCTAAATTGACATCTTCAATACTTATTTCAGTATTTACAGGATTATTAAGCAATTGATTCAAAGTCACAAAGCTCTGCTCTAATTGATTAATTGCCTCAACCATAGCTTGTGTATTTTGTGCCATTTGGCTACGAAAACGTAATAAATCTGATTTTCCAGATTCGCCAGCTTCGTAGTTTTGTTCGGCAATTTGCAAATTTCTCCGTGTCAATTCTAAATTACCCATTTGAATCTGTAAGTTTGCTTTAAGTATTAAGGCGTTGAAATACGCATTAGAAGCATCAAAAACTGAGTTTAATTGCTCGGCATTGAAATTTTCCTGTTGTGCTTGCAATACACTCTTTTGAATAGAAATATTGGCATTAGCTGCTTCAGAAAACACGGTTTGTTGTAAGGTAATATTTCCTGCCGTTTGAAATTCTGGACTTTGCCCATTACTAATCTCTGCAAGGTTTGGGTCTGTATAAGTGCCATTAGCTGCGGCAGTTAAACTTGGCAAATAGTTACTTTTAGCTGTCTTAAGATCCTGTCCACTTAATTCAACATCTTTTTGAATGGACTGCAATGATAAATTTTGATCTAGTACTGTATTGATGACATCTATTAAATTGTATTGCTTCTCAGAAATTACGTTTTCAAACTTACCCACAAAATCTGTATCGTTGATTAAACTATACTTGATTGGAATTCCAACCAATTCAGTCGTATTAAAATTTATAGTTAAACGTTCACTAAAATCAATAAATACTGGCATTTCAGACAACGGAGTTCCATTAATATAGCCTTCTACTGAAAGTGAAATACGACGAATAAATTGGTTTAAATTATCTTGAGATTGATTAGTTACCATCAAACCTTGTTCAACCTGTTTTATACCATTAGATGTAAATGATGGTAGCTTTTTATCAATAAAAGCTTGAGCCAATAATTTCACCTCATCGTCTTTTAAGAAAAACCCACTAGCTAAGTATACAGCATCAATATCGTCCAAGTTCGACGTGATATCTGAAACTGTTTTAAAAGGAATTAGTTTGTAGCTGGCATCCAAAGCTTCAAACTCTTTATCAAAGGTGTCTTTTAAAGGTAAAAGGTTTACCATATGGTCTTCAACCAAGATTCCTAATGTTTTATAATTGGTAAGGGTTTTAAACTTGATAAAATCTTCATTGTAAGATTCAGATTCTATTAAATAGGTGAAGTTATCAATTCCAGAAGTAGTCTTACTAAAATCGATTGAACTAAAATCTCTATTAACAGCACCAAATAAAATGGTAGGTTTTTCATAAACAGATTGCTTACTCACTATCTCATTATTAACGACACCAAAGGCAAGAATAATGTCTGTATCATTAGAAACAAGCGTATTATAATGTAGTCTCGCGTTTTCTAAGTTGTAGTTATTGACAAGAATATTTTTTTCAGAAAATATAATATTAGCGTCTTCTCCTACTACAGCAATAATCTGATTTTGAATTTTTTGAAGCAAGGGCTCCATTTCTTCGGTTCTATTGTCAAGAAGAATACCTATGTTATAATTGGGTTTTTGTGCAAACGAACAAACTGATACTAAAAGAAAATAAAAGAAGATAAAGTGCTTTCTCATTTGTTGTGGGTTAGTATTTAAATGTACAAAAAAAACCACATCTAATAGAGTTGTAGCGAAATTACCAACAAAGCTTCGGGAGAATAATTTTAAAACCCAAAACCTAGTTTAAAAGCGAAACGTAAACCATCATCACTATTAAATGCTGAAATATTTGCAGTGATCATATCTGCAGCATTAGCAAAAATACCACCTCCAAATGAATTATTCCATCGATCGGAATCTTCATCATCTAGCCAAACACGACCATAATCTACACCACCATAAAAGCCAATATTTAATGGTAATAATCCTGTTTTGATTTTATTTAAATTGAGCCTTAAATCGGTACTTTGAACAAAAGCACTGTTACCAATAAAACGTTCATTTCTATAGCCACGCAACCCTTCATTCGCTCCTAAATTCGCTCCTTGATAAAATTCGAAATCATCTCCCAGATTGATCTGCCCTTTAAGTTTAGTCGCCAAAACTAATTGTCCGCTTGGTACTAATTTATAATCGAAGCTAAGTTCTGGAATGATATATCCAAAACCACTGGATGTACTCACATTATTTTTATATCCTGTTTCTAATGCTATCATCATACCTAATGTTGGAAAAGCTGCATTATCTGTATTGGCATAGTGGTACTTTGCTTCAATGCCATAAAAATCTTGCTTGTCAAACACGGGATTATTAGCAGGTAATAAAGCGATAAAACGACCTTCGGTTCGTTCTACTTCATTAGATTCGTAACTCACACCAACTTTAAAACTAGCACCTAATTGTCCTCTCCAAATTAATGAAGGTGACACTTTAAATGTTCTAATCTTTACACGATTATAATCGAGATCTACATCTAAACCATCATCATCATCGGCTTCAGGGTTTAGCGACTCGTTACCAAATCCAAAAAAATTAACGGCATAATTAGGGCTTGTAAAATGTGCTTGAATTCCTAGATTCATATGTCCAACCACATTAGCAAACTCGCCATTATATCCCAAATCAAAACCTTGTGTAGCAAAATAGTAAGCTGCCGAAAAGATGTGTTGTGATGTAAAAGGATTACGTTCAAAGCCGTAATTAGTTAAGGTATTGGAGAACCCTAATTTAAATCCGTCATCAGGATTGGCTCCTAAGGTTGGAATAAACTGATTACTACTATTTTTTAGCTTTTTATAATCGTAGACATTGGTCTCATAGTCATCGGTTAATTTGACTTTTCCTTTGTTGGTTAAAAACTCACTTTCTTTTGATTTATAATCGTAGATTTTTACTTTTTTACCACTTTGAATGTCATAAACATCTTTATTTTGCCCACCAATTAATCGTATCTTTATTAGCTTGTTGCCTTCTCCTGATACCTTAAACACGTCATCATCATCTAAACCATAAATCCAAATCTCTTTGGTGTCTTTGCAGGTATAAGTTCGTTCATGAAATACATCAGATTTCTCGCCTTTTTTAATGCGATAAGCAGTCACTTTTGTGTCTCCATTTGGCAGACGTACGATATCAAACCAATCGTCTTTATCAGTTCCCTTAATCAAACCAAACATGTTGATATGATTATAGTATTCATCGGATATCTTCTGAAGATTTGATCGTCTTCCCTGCAATTTTCGCTTGATATCTTGAACCGTTTCTTGATTGACTTCAGAAGGGAAATACGTAAAGGCTTCATCAATAACCGCGTCTGTAAGATTGGTAACGATCTGTTGTACTTGTGCATTCCAAACGTCACGATTTGATTCATTTATTAAGGCCATATCCAATGGATACGGTTCTAGATTAAACCACTTAGGGCTCTTTAACTCTTCATCATAACTTTTCATTAAGCGTAATGCAGGTACAACCGTTGTTGCAAAACTAAGTAAAGCACCATCGGCCATGATAGAAAACGCCTGATCACGATCTCGAGGTACTGGTCTATAAATCGTTTTTCCATTTTCTTTAAACTTAGCCCAACGCCATTGATCTTCATGTCTGTCCCAATCACCAATAAGCATATCAAATAAACGTGCTCTAATATATGCTGGTTCGTCTAGAATATGATCTTCGTCTTCATGAAGTTCTTTTAGTAAATCATCTGTACTTATCAATTCATCTGAAAACCCAAAACTCGCTTTATCGCCATGTCCATCCGATGCACGTTCTTCTATCATATATAGCTCATCTCCAAACTCATCATTATACATGCCTAGAGCTTCTTGTTTAGGAATGTAATATAAAACAGGATTCGTATGATAGACACCTACAGCCTTAGATAACGTTGCAATAGTAAAAGGTGCATATGGATGAGACCCAGTAAACACATCTAAAAGCAAACCTTCGGTATACGTATCATCAAATTGCCCTTCGATATATTGATCTTTAAAAGCCACAGCTTGTAAATATTGTAATGCATTTTTGCGAAGGGCTCTCATCACATATTCTCGTCCTTGCTTATCTTCTAATCGAACAGATTTTGATTGGTGTCCTCCGCCTTTACGCGTTGGTCTTAACCCTCCAAATAGTGTATCAAGACTTACTGTTGGCGCAGATATTTTTTGACTAAATTCTTCTCTATAACGTTCTCCCCAAAGTGTTTTATAGAAACCTCCTTTCGTCGTTTCTTCTTCGGTGTAAATTGAAGCTGTTGTCTGTTTGGCTATATTATCGTTATAGTTTACACTTGCTATTTCTTTTGTAGCCGCATGTATTTCTTTTTGAAAAACGGTTTCGTTAGTAGACGCCTTGACAAAGCTTACAAAAGACGATCCATCTTTAAACACATCAAGAACTGCATAACCTTGAGTTCCATATGAAAACTGACCGCCTTGAACATTTCGTGTTGCCGAAACTTTCGATCCTGATCCACTAACAATTTGAGGTAAATTATCTTGAACTAAATATTGTAAACTATGCTCATGACCTGAAACAAAAATGGTTTTATCATTTTCCTGAGATAGAGTTATGATGCGTTTTCTAAACTCATTATAATGCTTATTCTGTATATCGACTATAGTGACACCTCCAGTTTTCCGAATCACATTTTTTAGGGTTCCTAAAATTGGAATGGGCTTCATATGACTCCCAAATGAAAATTGACCACCATGAGAGCCATTAGTAAATATGGGATGATGTAAGGCGATAATTGTCGTTTTTCCTCTGGCCTTTTTTATCAGACTTTCAAATTCATCAAAAAATTTATTCCTTGTTTTAATTTCACAATCATCATTAATGGTTGGGTGATCGTCCCAATTGGTTAAATACCATTCCGAATCGACTAAAATCATTACAATGTCTTCAGATATAGTGACCTTTTCTAAAGGGCAACCATTTTCAGGTAAAAATGTATTCTTCCCTAGTTGATCTTCAATATACTTCTCTTGTCGTTTTAAACCTTCAACACCATTACTATACCAATCATGATTACCAGGAATAAAAATAGTTTCTCCTTTAAAATCCTTAACAACATCTGTTTGTGCTTTGAGTTGATACTCGGCAAAAGCCCTTGACTCATCGCCTTTTTCTGGTAATCCCTTTGGATAGATATTATCACCTAAAAATAGAGCTGTACTATTTTTAGAAGCGTTTTTTAGTTCTTTTTCAAAAGCGATCAAGCCATCTGAAAGTTCGCCTACCGGAGAATTCCCTGCATCTCCAATTAAGTAAAATGTATGCGCTATTTCTTTGTTTTCTGGATAAGTATCAAAATGCGCCTTAATATCATCACTAGTATGCGAGACATTAGATCCCTCGATATTATACTGCGCTTTAAAATTAGCGCAGGCATTTAAAAGAATACTTATTAAAATTAATGGAGCTAATTTATTGAAGGTTTTCATTTGGACGGTTTTGTTTTCTAAAGATATTGATTCTTAATCTAATTTTTCCCATAGACTATCTGTAAAATAATGCTTACAGTCTAGAAAATGTTTTTTTATACTGAAATTCGCCTTACGAGATAGTTCTTCTATTTCTGAAAGTCCGTACTTTTTTGAGAGCTCAGTCCATATCAATTCGTTTTGTTTGAATTCAATGGTTGTTCCTAATTTTTTGATATCAACCGTTTGTGTTTTTAAGCTCACGATATAACTTTTCACTTCGCCATTAATAGGATTGTAATGACAGTAAAAGTCGAAATCATCTATCTTAAAATCAGCATCAAATTCGCGATTGATTCTAATTAAAAGGTTGAGATTAAATCGCTTGGTCACGCCACCTTTATCGTAATACGCATTGTGAATTGTTATCGGATTCTTTTTTAAATCCATACCAATGAGCAACTTGTCATTTCTATTCATATTCTTATTAAAGAGCGTTAGTAAGTTACTAGCATCTTCTTGAGAATAATTACCAATATTACTTCCTAAAAACAGGAGTAAACTTGGTATTTTACTCTTAGATGTCTCTTTTAGTATTTCAAAATAATCGCCTACTTTAGGTGTGATTGAAAGTTGGGGTAAACGCTCTGTTAATTTTTGAGTTAATATTGTAATAGCTTCTTTGGAGATATCTATGGGTATGTAATTAAAGGCAACTGAATTATTCACCAAATACTCTAGAAGTTTGAATGTTTTAAATCCATCACCAGCACCAAGCTCGATAATGTTAAACGGTTGTTGAAACTCTAAGGCATCTACTATTTGTTGTGCTTGAAGTGACAAGATTTCAAATTCTGAGTCGGTAAGATAATACTCAGGCATTTGCATAATTTCTTGAAATATGCGACTGCCATTATCATCATAAAAATATTTAGAAGAAAGTTGCTTCTGCTCATTGGTTAAACCATCAATGATATCTTTTGCAAATGTGTTGTTCATATTACTTTACGAGTCTAATTCCTGAAAACTGCCATCTCATTTCTGGATGAAAAAAATTGCGATATGTTGGTCTGCTATGGTAATCTACCGTTGCTACCGAAGCACCTCTAAGTACCATTTGATTGATCATAAATTTACCGTTATATTCGCCTAAAGCGCCAGGTGCTTTGGAGTAATTAGGATAAGGCAAGTAAGCACTATTAGTCCATTCCCAAAGCTCGCCATAGTTAAAATGTTTTGATGCCACTTCCCATTCAAACTCTGTTGGTAAACGCATTTGTTTCCATTCGGCAAACGCATGAGCTTCATAAAAACTAATGTGATTAACAGGTGTTTTAAGATTAACTTCTTGAAAGCCTTGAAGTGTATAGTGATGCCATATACCATCAATTTTATGCCAATACTCTGGTGCTTTTATAGCATTTTGTTGAATAAAATCCCAACCTTCGGCATGCCATAAATTGAAATTATCATAACCTCCCGCGTCTATGAAATTTATGTAATCTTGATTGGTCACTAACTGATTGGAAATTTCAAATTCATGCAAATACACTTTATGGTTACCTAATTCATTATCATAGCAAAATGAGTCATCGTTATGACCAATATCGTACACACCTTCTTCAATTTTTAACCATTTTGAAGGCTGCTCAATTTCAGTAAAGTGAATATCACTTTCAATTGTTGGAAACGTAGGTTGGTGTCCTAAAATGTATTTAACATCATAATAAAACAACTCCTGATGTTGTTGTTCATGTTGAATGCCGAGTTCTATTATTTTTTTAATCTCTTCTGAAATGTCTTCAGATAAAAATTCGAGCATTTCTTGGTCCACGTATTGCCTATATTGATACACTTCATCAACCGTTGGTCGCGTCATTAACCCTCTATTAGGTCTTAATACACGTGTGCCTGCATTGTTATAATAGCTATTGAACAAATAGGCAAAATCCTCGTCAAAAGTTTTGTAACCAGGTTTAAATTTAGAAAGTACAAACTGCTCAAAAAACCATGTGCTATGTGCCAAATGCCATTTTGGAGGTGACACGAATATAACTGGTTGCACAGAATAGTCTTCGGTTTTTAGAGTTCTGCAAATTGCTGTAAATCGTTGTCGTGTTTTTAGATACGAATCTTTTAATGTCATTGATTGATGATGAAATTTTTGAATTATATAAGTTCTGTGTCAATAATCACTTCACTTTGTAACGTTTTATGAACTGGACACTTTGATGCAATTTCTTTTAATCGTTGCTTTTGTGAATCGTCTAAGTTACCGATAAAAGTCAACTTTTTTGACAAATGATCGATTCGTTTTGGAGATTCAATGTCTAACATTAAATCGTCGCTATGTTTCTTAGAATAGGTTATATGAGCATATACCTCTTGTAAATCCCATTGTTTACGTTCGGCATATAATTTTAGGGTCATCACTGTACAAGCCGCTAATCCTGCACTAAGAAAATCATAAGGTGAAGGTCCAAAATCATCACCACCAACACTATCAGGTTCATCAGCAATAAAATTGTGTTTTGATGTTTGAATTGTTGTTGTAAAATTATCGTCTCTCAAATTTAAATGTGCCACCAACTGTTCTCCTCCTGTATCGAGCATCTTATTGTCCTTAGGTTCAAAGTAACGTTGCACCCAACTGCCTATAATATCTCCAGCATATAAGCTATCGCGAGTATTTGACAACAAATGGTCGGCATCATCAAGGGTCACAAAACTCTTTGGATGATGTGCATTATGATATAATTGCTCGGCGTTTTTTATACCTACTATGGTATCGATTGGCGAATGCAAAATAAGTAGCGGTTTTCTAAGAGACTTTACTATCGCAGGCAAATCTGTTTTATCAAAATCTGAAACAAAATCTTCGTCAATTTTAAAAGGTCTACCACCAATGTTAACTTCTACTTTACCTTTTTGCTTTATATCTTCGATACCATGAGAAAACAAATGTTTAACGTGATTTACTGTGGCTGGAGCACCAATTGTTGCTACTGCCTTGATATTATCCAATTTTGAAGCGGCTACTAAAACAGCAGCTCCACCAAGAGAGTGTCCTACAAGTAAAGATGGAGCTTTGTAGTTTTCTGTTAGATAGTCATTAACAGCTATGAGATCATCAACATTTGCAGAAAAATGACTGTCTGCAAATTCACCTTCACTACGTCCTAGTCCTGTGAAATCAAATCTCACCACACCAAAACCGTGATTAGTTAGTGATCGACTAATATTTTTGACAGCACTTAATGTACTGCTACAGGTAAAACAATGTGCGAAAATGGCAAAATAACTTGGCTTTTGATTAGCAGGCAACTCCAGATATGCCTGAAGTTTATGCCCTTTTTTGTTTTCTATTTTTAATCTCTCGTTGCTCATAATTATGCATTTACAGTGATGTTTCCAACTTTAAATGATCTAACTTATCACAGTTAACTTTGTTGGTATAATTAGTTAATAATAGTTTCAATTTAGGGTTAATAAACGTTTTACAAAACGGTTTTTCAGGATTTTTGAAATAGTAATTAGTAATCTCTTCTCTTGAGGTTTTAAATGCATTGAAATCTAAAACAAGAGTAATTAATTCATCTTTATGTTGCTTGTTCAAATCATTTAAAATATGCTTGGCTTTTGCTTTTACAACTTCTGAAAATGTATAAATTGCCGAACGATATTTATCGCGCATAGAGTGATTTTTGGTACTCTTATGTGTTAATACATGAATTTCTATTAGCAGCTCAAGACTTACCTCTTTTGGGTTATAGGTCACAATAACACCTTCAGAAAAACTTGCAAATTCATTAGTAGATGCGATATAACCTTGTTCTACAGCAATGACTCCTTTTAACGATTGAAATACAGCTTCTGTACACCAATGACAACCGCCTCCAAATCCTATTTTCTCTTCATTATTCATCAATCTGTAATCTCTACACCTCTCCAAAAGGCAACATGCCCTTTTATCGATTTGGCCAATTGAGATACTTCTGGATAGTACCAAGCGGCATCTCTATTTTCTTTTCCATCGACTTCTAAAGTATAATAAGACGCTTCACCTTTCCATGCACATGTGGTATGCGTATCACTTGGTTTAAAGAATTCCTTTTTAATACTTTCGTGTGGAAAATAATGGTTGTTTTCTATAACAACTGTGTCATTACTTTCTGCTATAATTTGATTATTCCAAATGGCTTTCATAATTATTTTAATTCCAATTTAATTGTTTTCGTTCGTTCCAGTAGTTGGTCGTATTAACAGCAAAATCCTTAAGCCGTTCTATATCATTTTCAGATAATTTAAATGATGTCACCTTTACATTTGATTCTAAATGCGTAACATTTGAGGCACCACTTAAAACTATGCTGCCTTTTATTGTCTGTTGACAAAACTTCAAAGCAACAGCATCAATTCCCACGTTATATTTTTCTGATAATTCCTCCAAAACAGCATAGAGTTTATTATAATTATAGAATCTTTCATTTCTAAACAAACGACCATTGGCTATGGCTTCTTTAATGATAACTGTCTTATTTTGATTCATTAATTCTGAGTGCAATTCATACAAACTTTGATCCAAAATATTATAGGTGACTTGAAACGCATCAAATAACTGTTCATTAGCCACAGAAATATCCATGGCCTTTTTAATCACTTCAATTTGATTAGCTCCACTAGTTGTAATAGCTATGTCAATGTTAAATTCATTTTTCAAAAATGCCAGCCGGTTTAGAATGGCTTCATTTTCTAACACACCTGTTTCAAATGTTGCCGAATGGATTTGATATACCTTCAAATTTGGCATAAGTACTTTTGACTTTTCCCATTGTTCATTCAATTTCTTCAAACTGTGTTCTTTCACTTCATGAATGGCAGCATTTGGATTAAAATTAGCCACATAAGTATATCCCCATTTTGTAGCTATTTTAATTTTTGGATCTGTTTTAGTTTTCAGCCAATCGATAAGTAACTGTTCAGCTAAGCCATATCCTGGAGCTGTGTCAAAATAGCGAATTCCTAAATTATAAGCTCGTTCAAGCACAGCATAGCCTTGAGTTTTAAAGGCTTCTAAATCACCATCAAAATAATGTCCTTGAC
The DNA here is from genome assembly GCF_021032705.1 of Psychroserpens luteolus. Lineage (GTDB taxonomy): Bacteria > Bacteroidota > Bacteroidia > Flavobacteriales > Flavobacteriaceae > Psychroserpens > Psychroserpens luteolus. The sequence continues at coordinate 271,942 of NZ_JAHVXI010000001.1, forward strand.
GAATATTAATATACTGTGGTCTACCAATTGCCGCTGTTCCAAACCCTAATGCTTCGTTTTCATTCATAGGACAATCATATTGTTTAAGAATTGAAGAACTTTCTCATCTGGCATTTCACAGGGTTTCAATACTTCTTTATCTGATGTGATGTAATAATTTAAGCTGATAAAATCATTCCCAGCTAATTCTTCAGCATATATTTTTATACTTTTTCCTTTATTGAAATCTGTTCTAGTGATGCCGTATTTTTTATCCTGAAATAGGACTTCGCTATACCCTTTTGGCAGTAACATAATGCGTTTTAAAATTGACATTACGAACTACATGATAACATGGAACATCCTACTTTATGTCTTGCCCAATCTGGTCTTTTGGCGAACCATCTTTCATAGTCTGGTTGCTCATCGTAAGGTTTCTTCAAAAGCTGAAACAACTCCTCTATCAAATTATAATTGCCTTTATTAGCATCATCAATGGCCAATTGCGCCATATAATTTCTGAGTACATACTTAGGGTTGACAGTATTCATTTTTGATTGTCTTTCAATATTAGAAAGTAATTCTTTATCCAATCTAAAATCATACCTCTCAAACCAATCTCGCCATTGTTGCGCAATTGTATCAGATACCTCATTAGGTATATAAAAAGCCTCTTTTACTATATCCAACCCTCTTTTTGCGTCGCCCTTTTTGAAGCGACCTAAAAGTCTAAAAAATAATGTCATATCTGTTTCTGTTAATAACAAGGCGTCTTCCAAAGCTTGCACTAACATATGGTCTTTGTCATCATTTAGTTCTAAACCCAATTTGGTTTTCATCATCACTAAAGAGTTCTTTTCAAAATCTGTTTTATAGCTTTCTAAAATAGCTTCTAGCGCTTCTACATCTTCAATTAATGGATATAAGGCATTAGCTAACTGATACAAATTCCAGAGACCTATGTTAGGCTGGTTACCATAACGATAGCGTTTATGCTGTTTATCGGTTGTATTTGGCGTCCAACCAAAATCAAACCCTTCTAACCAACCATAAGGGCCATAATCTATAGTTAATCCGAGAATAGACATATTATCAGTGTTCATCACACCATGTACAAATCCTACACGCTGCCAATGAATAATCATCTCAAGTGTACGCTGAGAAACTTCAGCAAAAAATTTGATATACACCTCTTTTGAAGGTGTTCCCAAATGTGTAAAGTGTTGCTGTATTGTATAATCGACTAACTGTTTAAGCGTTTTATGATCTTGCCGTGCAGCAAATATTTCAAAACTTCCAAAGCGTAAAAATGAAGGCGAAATACGAGATACGATAGCACCTTTTTCATATGCCGAATTCCCATCATATAGCATATCTCTTAAGACCTCATCACCAGATAGTGCTAAGGACAAAGCTCGCGTTGTAGGAACACCAAGATGAAACATCGCTTCGCTACATAGATATTCGCGAATAGACGATCTTAACACAGCTAATCCATCTGCAGTTCTAGAATATGGTGTTTCCCCTGCACCTTTAAGTTGAACCGTCCACTGTTTTTTATTATGTTCGACTTCAAATAAATTTATTGCTCTTCCATCGCCCAATTGTCCAGCCCAATTACCAAATTGATGTCCACCATAACACATCGCATAAGGTTTTGTATGAGGTAACACCTCATTACCTGTAAATACTTTGGTAAACGTGTCTGATGAAACATCTGCTTCAGAGAGTCCTAATGCTTTAGCCATGTCTTTCGAAACATGTAACATTTTTGGAGCATTGGTTTTCTTTGGTGTGACATAAGAAAAGCAAGCTTCTTTTACTTGGCGTCTAGTATTTTCTGAAATAGGATCAGCCGGTAATTCTTGGATGAATGTATGTTTTAGGTTTAATTTCATTAAAATTGAACTAATAGATAATCTGTTTTTTTAAATAAATTTTAAAGTCACATAATTTACAAATAATTTAGTCGTTATCCCTTGAAAAAAATTACAGATTTTTTGATCTGTCTGGATGAAAGCATTTTAATAATTTTCGACAAATCTGGTTGTAAAACAGTCATTAATTAAAGTTTAGTATTTTTACTAAATAAACTAACACTCTTTATGGAAACCCTAGTTCTTGAAGCTGAAAAATATGTCACAGGTTATTTAAATGATAATTTAGATCCTAAATTTGTTTATCATAACCTCGCACACACACAACGTGTGGTAGAAAAAGTAAAAGAACTTACAGATACCAGTAGTCTTAGTAACAATGAAAAGCATATTTTATTGATTGCAGCGTGGTTTCATGATACTGGTTTTACTAAAGTAATTGAAGGTCATGAAAAAGAGAGTGCAAAAATTGCTTCAGACTTTTTAAAATCAAAACAAGTTGAAGAAGACACCATAAAAGCGGTTGCTAATATCATATTAGCTACTCAAATGACCTATGAGCCTAAAAATGAGCTAGAAGGCATCATTAGAGATGCAGATTGCGCACATGTATCCAGTAAAAATTATGATGAATTTGCATCACTACTAAGAAAAGAGTGGGAACTCACTCAAGACAAATTTATATCAAAGCCTGATTGGGTAAATGATAACATTTCATTTTTAACAAACCATACATTTTATACAAATATCGCTGCCAGTAAATGGGAAAAGCGAAAAGGAAAAAACCTAGCTGGTCTATTACAAAGTCAAAATAAAATTAAGGAAAACACAGAGAAATTAAAGCAAAAAAAAGCCGAATTAAGCTTTAAAAAACACAAGCTAGATTTACCTGAACGTGGTATTGAGACTATGTTTAGAGTTGCACTTCGAAATCACATTACCTTAAGTGACATTGCCGATACTAAAGCGAATATTTTACTCTCTGTAAATGCTATTATCATCTCATTAGTATTATCAAATTTAGTCTCTAAACTTGATAACCCATCAAACGATTACCTGATTTGGCCTACTGCAATATTTGCTGCGTTTACAGTAGCTTCTATTATTTTATCTGTATTAGCTACGCGACCAAATGTAACTCAGGGAAAATTTAATAAAGAAGATGTCGCTAATAAAAAAGTTAATTTATTATTCTTTGGAAACTTCCATAAAATGAAACTTGACGAGTTTGAGTGGGCTATGAATGAAATGATGCAAGATAGAGATTACTTATACAGTTCACTTACTAAAGATTTATACTTTTTAGGTCTAGTTTTAAACAGAAAATACAGTTTATTGCGTCAAACCTATACGGTGTTTATGATAGGTATAGTAGTAAGTGTTATTGCTTTTGCTATTGCTTTTCAATATTCAGGAGCAGTGATTCCATAAACTTAAGAAACACACTTAAGCATTAATTTCCTTCATTAAATCGTCATAGGTATAGAACAATTTATCATCTTCATTTTTGTGATATAACACACTTACTCGTAAGGCTTTTAAACCTGTAACTGCCTGTAAATCCTGAAGTTCAACAATTTCAACATCATCATCTAAATACTTTTTAGACTGTAAAAATTTAATATATCTTAAATATTCTCTTTCATCTTGTTTTTGAGAATACACGATACTTATTTTACCTTTTTGAGTGACACGTTCGGTAGTACCTTTGATGTAGGCTTTGTCTACACGCTTTTTTACAATTTCGTATCTAGCATTGTAAGTACCATCAACATCAAATTGCTTTTCATCCATTCTAAAACTAATAGATAAAGGCTGGTTAAACACTAGAACCATAGACGCAACATCTAGCTTTACCGGAAAATCAGATTGCATTAAATAAAAGGCATTTTCCATTTCGCACATAACTTGCAACTGCCACAATCTCAAATTATATAAATAGATTGGGTTAAAGCTATCTTCTTTTGTGATGGATTCACCAATATACATGTTGTGTTCAACACCATCGGTTTTGAAGCGCTCAAAGTAATGAGGATACATAGCCTGTGCTTCTACTTGCTTTTTATCTAAAAGCGCAGCCATTTCTTTATTTATTAAAGTAATAGTATCGTCGTAATTCTTTCTATGCTTATATAAGACATCTACCCTATCATCAATACTGTCAAAGTAAGCGTTTACTTGATCTGTTAAAACACCATCCCTTCTTAAATGACCTAATAAAGGATCTATATCTTTTCTTATAAATGCAGAAATTTGTTGCTCACTATCGACTTGAAAATGCGAATTCAAACCTTCTAAATAGTCATTTATTTGATATAGAAATTGCTCATAAATTGGTAAGTTTTCAATTTCAAGAGCATTGATTATTATGGCCTTTATAGCATTTAATTGAATTGTTAAATCTTGTTGAGTAGCCGAATTTCTTGCATCGGATGACCCTTTAATATCTATTTGACCATACAACGGATAAACATTTTCAAAAGCTATTTTATTAAAACTAGGCTCTTTACCATTTAATTGATCCTTAATAAAGTTTCTGGCCTCCTTAACAAATCGCCAGTTAACACTTGGGTGAATCGAAGTACATTCTTGCTGAATAATAGCTTCAATTAAATTTTCTTCTTCACTTTTAGACCGTTCAACTGCTGACACAATAAAAGGCATCACATCAACTAGTTTATTAGCGTTAATGCTATTTAAAACTTTAGGTTGGTCTGAAACAATTTCCAGAATTCCCATTAAGCCTTCTTCGTTAGCTATAGGCGCTAAAATCGCACTTTTAATGCTTTGATCTTTAAGTGTTTTGTATTGAGGAGCTTCACCTTTAGATAATTTATAATATTTTTCTACATCAGAAATAGCGTAAAACTTTTTCTCTTTTAATAAGGTTTGATATGAGTCACTACAAAGCGCACTTGAACACTTATTAGAATCTAAGTTATTTAGTAAAAAGCTATTCATTGCCACACCATATACCTTCTCAAAATCATCTTCTTCTTCATTATAAATAGAAAAACCTACTTTGATATCTTTAAGCCCTAAGAGTGATCTAAAAATTTCTTGAAAATCTTCCATAAAACCTTCATCTTTCCGCTTATCTTCACCAATTAATGTGGTTTTAATATTAGAAATAGACTGGTCATCTGTAACATTGAAAATATTAGAAATTACAAAACCCTTAAACGTATAACTATTAGGAGGGAATTTTTCCTTCCATAATTCCATATTGTCAAAATTGTCTAGCAATTCGTCAACATCTTCTTGTGTTATTTTTGGCGCATGATCGGCTGGAATGATCTCTGTAAAATCTGCATTGTACAATATTTTATAGAACTGCATTATGCCATTAGCATCAGGAATTTCATAATAGAATGGTCGCTTGAAGTTAATACTGTGACCGTAACAAAACGCTAAAATGATAGTACATGCAATAATATACTTATCATCCTTTGGCATATTTTTAATTTCTAATTCGAAATCGTCTCCAGCAGTTTCAATAATACTTTTGAAACGCTCAGAAGAATTAAAAATGAGGTTATGAAAAGGGACAGAAGCTGTTTTAATTTCATTTTTTGTCAAAACTGGACTAAAAGAGTCTTGTAGAATAATACTAATCTCTTTCTCTCTCTCTTTCAAAATTGCAGGATCACTAAATCCATCGCGCAAAACAGGGTGAGCATCAGCTGTTTTCAAGACACGTCTAGCTTTAGCAGCAATGAATTCATCTTCACTTTTTGCTAATTCCTCATAGTGCTTAAGCAGTTTGCTAAAACTTACTTTAAGCTCAAAAGGAGATTCTATGTTCTCGTTAATGTCACTCATACCAACGTTTTGTTGCATGCAAAGTTACAAATTAATAGTTTAATTCTTATTAATAAGACTTTCTAAGTGCCGGAATGTTACAAGAAATTATGTTAAAAAGTAAGAAATTTAATCGATTTATAATAGCGCTTAACTATAAGCTCACTCAAAGAAACGTTTGTCAATAAAAAAAATATAACACTATTTTTTTATAATACTTATGGCGACACCTCCACCTTGAGCTAATCTTAGTTTTAATTGAGATGATTTACGTATTACTAGTGTTTCAATGTCTATAGCTAATGGGTTTTTGTCCCAATGTGCATCTTTTCCGTCTTTATAAATCGTAGCTGTATACTCTTGATTATCCTCTAGAAAATCAAAATCTATATCCAATTCCCTAGCATTCTCATCGGTAATACTGCCTAAAAACCAGTTGCCTGTTTCTCGCTCTTTCCTTGCAATGGTCACATAATCTCCTACTTCGCCATTTAACACTTTTGTGTCTTCCCAATCAACTCCTACATCTTTAATAAATTGTAATGGTTCAGGATTTGCTTCGTAATGCTCTACCAAATCAGCAGCCATTTGAATTGGGCTATAAATTACAACGTATAAGGCCAATTGTTGCGCTAAAGTTGTATTAACCTGATTTTCTGTTTTGTATTCATTAAACTTAATATTGAAAATTCCAGGCGTGAAATCTATTGGACCTGCAAGCATTCTCGTAAAAGCCACTATTGGTAAATGCTCTGGAGGGTTACCTCCATCTTGAGCCCATGCATTAAATTCTTGTCCACGAAGACCTTCTCTCGAAATGGTATTAGGATATGTTCGCCTCAATCCTGTTGCCTTGATTGGTTCGTGCGCATTAATCGCTACCTTATATTTCGCAGCTTTTTCAACTGTATTGTTATAATGATTTACCATATACTGTCCATGATGATATTCTCCTTTCGGAAGGATTTTTCCAACATATCCAGTTTTAACAGAATGTATACCATAGCTCTGCATCAAAGCAAAAGCAGTATCTTGTTGTTTTGTATACGTTTCGGTAGCAGCAGAAGATTCATGGTGCATAATGATATCAACACCTTTCTCTTTTCCGTAGCGCACTACTTCATCGATATCATAATCGGGATATGTTGTTACAAAATCAAAAACACCTTCCCGATCTTCAAAACCAATCCAACGTTCCCAACCTGTATTCCAACCTTCAACTAAAACACCTTTGATATTATTTTTTGCTGAAAAGTCAATAAATCGCTTTACATTTTCGGTAGTAGCGCCATGTCTCCCATGTGCCTTTCCTGTATCGGTCCATTTTCCATCAACCATCTCCATACCATAGTCCCATGACGATTTCCCTAAATGCATTTCCCACCAAACACCTGTATATTTCATTGGCTTAAACCAAGATACATCTCCTAATTTATTAGGTTCATTCAGATTTACAATAAGGTTAGATGCTATTAAATCTGGCGCATTATCTGTAATTTGTACAGTTCTCCAAGGTGTATGGAACGGCAAACTACGTTTTACTTTATAGGTTGTGTTTTCAGAGCCTACAAGGTGACTTTCAAGACTTAAATTGGTCGTATCTACTTTTAAGGTCATACCCGAATAGTCTACCAAAGTTGCTTCATGAAAGCTGAGATGGATACCATTTTCACCAACCATAGTCACAGGCGTATTAACAGCATTTTCTGGTATATACGTTTGAGCCAAATTAACATGCCCTACATACTTTAAAGCATTAACTTCTGAAAGTTTAGTCGTACTATACAAATGTTCGTAAATATCCCAATCTCCAGGAGTCCAGAAGGTATTGTAGTCCTGTGTTAAGTTAAATTGTGTACGTTCTTCGGTGATCTCAACATCTTTGAGTCTTGCTTGTTCAGGAAACTCATAACGAAAGCCAATACCATCGTCATAGACTCTAAATATAATATTAAGAAAGCGTTCTGGCGATACTTTTTCTTGAAGCATCACTTTTAATTCTCTATAATTATTAACAACATCCTTTTGTTCTCCCCAAGGCATTGACCAAGTCTCAACATTTGTCTTTGTTTCGGAGTTTTTAACACTAAAGTTCTTGTGAAATGCAGGCGCATCTTTAAACTCGAAACCTAGAAAAGAGGTATCGATCACAACCGTGTTTTCTCGAGTAACAACATAAAAAGGAGCTCCTTCTTTGGTGACATTAAATGTTAACTTCAATACTCCATTTGATGACACCGCTTCAAATACGTGCTTGTCATCAGAAGAATTACAAGACACTAAAAATAGCGCTAATAGTAATGTAATTAAACCTCTCATAATTCTAATTATTTTTGTTCTAAAAGTACAGTATAGAACTCAGAACTGAATTCTGCTTTTCCATTAGACACTACTATATTTTCATTTGAATAGGCGTCATGAATCGTTTCTCCATCTTTAAAAAACTTAGATACATCTATTGATTTTTCGCCTTTAGCTAAATTTAAACCTATGACCACCAAATCTTTATAATCTTCATTGGTATAGCTTCTATAAAAAGTATATGGTTCTTGAGTAATCATTTGATGAGTTCCTGCGCCAACAGAAGGATGATTAGCTCTAAACTGACCAAGTTTCTGCCAATGCTCTAACACTTTATTGGTCTTTGCATCACTTTCAATAGCGTCCCAATTCATCATAGAACGTAAAGTAGCATCTCCCACTGTACCTTCAACAACTAAACTTCTAGCAGATTCATCTCCATAATACACTTGGGATGTTCCTGGAGTTAGTAATAACATTGTTGCGGTTTGATAAGGCTTTTCTCTCGTTGGATCAAATGGTTGTCCGTCGTCATGTGAACTTAAATAATTTAAGACACCATAACCTTTCAATTTTGTATTTAATTCATTTGAATACCGTTTAAAAACATCTTCTTCAGACTGTTGAGCCACATTCCATTTGAGTTCAAAATTGATAAGACTTGTAAAAGCTTCATCAAAATAGTTCACTTTTTTATCGCCAAAATCAAACGCCTTTCCAGATGAGATTCCATAGTTATACACCTCTCCAACTAAATAAAAATCGTTATCATCTAACACCTTATCCTGATTGTTCTTCTTAAATTCTGAAAAAGCATAATCACATTCATTTTTAAATTCTTGCCATACAAATTCTTCAGTGTGTTTCACAGTATCCACTCTATAACCGTCAATACCAAATTCGGTAATATAGTCGGTTAACCATTTCATGATATAAAAACGTGGTGCTCTAGGATGACCTGTTCTTTCAAAAAACGCATCTAATTCGGCGACCTCGTCTTCATAACGTCCTTCCGTTTTCCATTTCTCAACCAATTGTGGTGGCAAATCAACGGCTTCATTACTTTCGGTCTTAATATCTGGCAGGTTCTTTACTAACGTACAAGTAATCGTATTTTCATAGTTACTGTATTTACATTGTGGTTCGGTTCGAACCCAATCACTCGGCCAAACTGGATCCTTTTCGGTAACAGGTCCTGTATGATTAATTACAGCATCTAAAAGAATTCGAATCCCTTTAGCATGTGCAGCCTCAACAAGTTGTTTCAAATCTTTTTTTGTTCCATAATTGGGATCAATAGCTGTCCAATCTTTTGTCCAATACCCATGAAACCCATAAGTAACGCCAGTACCTTCATCTGTTCCTCCATGAATTTGCTCAACAATTGGTGTCATCCAAATCGCATTAATTCCAAGATCTGTAAAGTAGTCTTCTTCAATTTTTTGAGTAATCCCTTTAATATCTCCACCTTTAAAACCGCGTAATTTCCCCGTTTCTTTAGTTCTATCAAAATTGACATCGTTAGATGTATCACCATTATTGAAGCGATCTGTTAATAGAAAATAAAGATTAGCACCTTCCCAAACGAAGGGGGTTTCTGCTTTTTTTTCCTTAATATTCTCTTTTGTTTGCGTTTTGCAACTAAAAAATGTTGCGAATACTAAAATTAAAATGGTTAGTTTTTTCATGCTATTTCTTCAATTTAAGGATTAAGGATTGTAATGGCTTCAAGGTAATCTTAATGGATCCTTCCCCATTAATAACTGTTAATTGCGTTTTGTACGATTTATATAATTCATCTAATAACTCGTAAGATGCATTATCTAATTTCCAGGTTTCTATGATATTAGCTGGAAGCTTTAAGTCAAAATTTTGCGTGTTTTCTGCATCAAAATTTGAGATCACAGCAAGTTGTTCATTATCACTCCAGCGTACAAAAGAAAGCACCTTATCGTTGTAGTTTTGGTTGTTTTCTCTATTGTAAAGATGGATATCTTGATAATTACCTGCTAATGCCTCACTAGTAATTGTGAAGTTTAATAAGCGTTTATAAAAATCTCTAAGTAATGTTTCCTCTGAAGTGGATTGCCCACCATCAAATTGCTTATTATTATTCCAACGCACTATGCTTGGAACACTTCCATAATCAAAGATAGAAGTACGTGTAGGATCGCCAAACCCTAAATCTTCTGCACCAGGCTCCCCAAATTCTTGTCCGAAATATACCATTGTTGGTGATGTACTTATGGTTGCAGAAACTACCATTGCTGGTTTTCCTTTTTCTGCATTTCCAGCAAAATCCGGACTTGCAATACGCTGTTCGTCATGATTTTCTAGAAAATGAAGCATATGATGTTCTATATCTTTTAAATCATTTTGAATTGGCGGAATATTATCTGTTTTCCCATGACCTTGCATCACATGCTTAATAGTATCATACAGTTGAACCTTGTCATATAGATAGTCCATTTTTCCTTTTTTAATGTAATCACGATATAAGCTTGGATTATAAACCTCAGCCAATAAAAATGCCTGCGGATTTTTCATTTTGATATGGGAATTCATGTAACTCCAGAACTCAACTGGAACCATTTCGGCCATATCATATCGAAATCCGTCCACACCTTTTTCTGTCCAATAGAGTGCTATATCTTTAAATTTCATCCAAGAACTAGGAACTGTTTTATCTTTCCAAAATTCAAAATGTGCTTTGTAGTCTTTACTATCGAATCCATCTGGCAATTCGTCAAAATCCTTTTGACCATCAGGAGACACTCCATAATTTACTTTTACTGTTTCATACCAATCATACATATCTGGTTGCGAAGCACGCGAGCCATTACCTGTCCATTTCGCAGGATTTTCGTTAAACTTCCCATCTACCATAGGATGCTTTTCGCCATTTAGAGGTAGATATCCATTTTTCCAATCTGGTACTTTAAAAGGTTCTCCAGGATTGTAATAAAAGTTATTATTCTTATGATAAGTTAGTGTTTTATCATCTTCAGCACCAAAATCTGAGGTCCCTTCAGGATTAGTCAAACTTTCGTAATTTCTAGCAACATGATTTGGTACAATATCAATAATCACTTTAAGTCCGACGTTATGAGAACGTTCTATTAAAGCTTCAAACTCTTGGAGGCGATTCTCAACATTTTCTGCAAGATCTGGATTGACATTGTAATAATCTTTTACAGCATAAGGTGAGCCCGCTCTTCCTTTCACAACATCTGGATCGTCATTAGAAATACCATATTGTACATAATCTGTAATCACATCATGATGTGGTACACCTGTATACCAAATGTGTGTAACACCAAGATCTTTAATTTCTTTTAATGCCTTTTCTGTAAAGTCATTAAACTTTCCTACGCCATTCTCATCAATGGTTCCCCAAGGTTTGTTTGTGGTATTTGTATTTCCAAAAAGTCTTGTAAAAACTTGGTAAACGACTTGTTTGTGTTTCAAAGTAACATTTGATTTAAAGGGTTCTGTTTCTTTTTTGGTTTCATTTTTACATCCAAAGGCACTCACGAGTATAATAGTTATAATGATAAATTTTAACTGTTTCATTTTGGATTATTTTTTGAGTTTGATTTGTATTTGCTTGTCTTTGGTTGTATCCCATTTCACAGGAACAGTTAGTATCTTTTTTTCTGAATCCCAAACTATATTTTTCTGCCCTTCGATTTTTATAAATTTTGAAGGCTCGTATTTCATATAAATATTCAGTTTTTTACCGTTAACTTTAATTCGTTTCGGTGCATTTTGAATATTATGAATAACCAAATCAATAGATTTATCAGATAAATTAAGGTTAACTCCCGATTTTAACTCAAAATTAAATTTGAGATTTCTGCCTTTGAAATTGGATTTATACTCGACAATTTCATAAAAGCCTTTTTCAATTGCATTTCTATCATTTTTGTCATTGTATAACCTACGTTTACTGTTAGGTATTGAATTATCAAAATAATAGTGCAGTTGGAGTTCGTTACTATTATAATCTTTGGTAGAGTTCATGGGTTGAGCCATTGGAACAAAAGCACCAGCTCTCACATACGTAGGAATAGAATTTTCTTTGGTGGCAACGGTTTTTGTTTGTCCGCCTTCAATTCTTTCTTCTGTGTAAAAATCAAACCATGTGGTATGCTTCGGAAAATAGACCTCTTTTTCTTTTTGTCCAGCCTTTAAGATTGGAGCCACTAAAATATCTTTTCCCCATAGATAGGTATCTGAATAGGTATATAAATCTGAATTACTAGGTTCTTCAAAAAATAGTGGTCGCATCAAAGGCGCTCCCGTTTGGTGATTCTCATACATCAAATTGTAATTGTACGGAAGCATTCTGTAACGCAATTCAATAGCTTGCTTTGCTAAAGTTTTAGCCTTATCACTTCTAAACACGGGTTCGCTGGCTACTTCCTCTTGCGCATGCGGACGATAAATGGGTTGAAATACACCATATTGTAACCATCTCACATAGAGTTCATCATCTAAATTATTTCCTGCAAATCCGCCCAAATCACTATGCATATAAGCAAGTCCTTGCATCCCCATTTGAATTGCAATTTCAGGTTGCGGCTGCAGGCCTCCCCAAGTTCTATTGACATCTCCAGACCAAGGCACCATACCATAGCGTTGAGAACCAGAATAACCAGCGCGCATTAAAATAAAAGGTCGTTTATCTGGATTAGCTTCTAAACTAGATTCATATACTAATTTTGCCCAATCATGACCGTAGATGTTATGAACCTCATCAGCAGTTCCAGTGGCATGCTGCACCCAACTTGGATGTACTTCAGGTTCTCCAAGGTCTCCCCAAAATCCGTTGACACCTAATCGAGATAGGTCTTTATAAATGTTTTTGAACCAGGCATTTCCTTTATTATTATAAATATCGATGATCCCTGTATTTCCAAAATAGAAATTATAGGTTGCTGGATGTCCTATAGAATCTTTAGCTAAAATATCTTTGGTAACCGCCTCATCCCAACGATTAGAAGTCGTAAGGATAAAAGGTTCAGTAATAAGAATAGTTTCTACATTTCTAGCTTTTAAATCGTCTACCATTTGCTTAGGATTTGGAAAAGAATCTCTATCAAAAGCTAAGTTTCCCATGGTGCCTTTAATTTCTTTTCCAAACCAATATAAATCTAGAATGATAGCATCAACAGGAATATTTTCTTCTTTAAATTTATCAATGGTTTCAATCACTTCTTTTTGTGAGTGGTATCCAAATCGGCTTGAGAAATTTCCTAAAGCCCAACGTGGTAACATGGGTTGTTTTCCTGTTAGATTTGTATAATTATCAACAATATCATACCAAGACTCACCAACAATAACCTGATAGGTCTTACGCCCTGAAATGGTTTCATAAGTGAGTGTATTATCACGTTTACTATCTAGATCTAAAAATCCTATTGGTGCATTATCAAAATGAACCATGTATTTGTTAGACGAAATTACTATAGGTAATGTGTAGTTCATCAACTCAGATCGTGTTTCATAACCATAGTGCGCACGATTGTACAACTGTAATCTATTACCACGACGATTCATACCCAAAGCTCTTGCTCCACCACCATATAACACTTCATCTTTGGTAAGTTGAAATTGAATAGTTTCCAAACTATCAGTCTTTATATAACCTCCTTTTTCAGAAATAATATGCTTGTCTTTGAAGAAATACGATATTTGAAAAGGTGATTTCTTGACAGTTACGTAAAGCCCATTAGTTTTTAACAACACATCTTCACCGCGTTCTAATATTTGAATGTTAGACGTATTTGATTTTTTTAAAACAACAGCATGAGAATTTTCATTTAACGATTCACCGGCTGGAACAAAGGTCGTTTCTATAATTTCTGATGATAAAGGTTTGATGATATAGTAGCCATCATTCACCTCAATTTTCAAATTAGAACCTTTAATTTCTGCACCTTTAAAAATACGGTTCGGATTTTGAGAAAATCCAATCGTAAAACAGCAAATGGCACTTATTAAAAATAAAACAGTCTTCATTTAATTGGCTAATAAAAATAATAATGGTTGATCTAATCGTTTGTTCCATGAACTTTCAGAATGATCTGTTCCTTCAAAAAATAAGTTTTTAGAATTTGTTTCTGTATATCCTTTTTGCTTTAAAATCTTGTCTACACGAGGTGCAAATTTTGGATAAAATTGATCTAAGGTTTTATTTCCGTAATCAAAATACAGCTTGTGGGTTTTTGAGGATGGCAAGTGGTCTTCCATATATTTAAATATAGCCTCAGGATAAGGATTGTTAGGCATTGGCATTGCACCAACCCAATGTGTTGAAATACATCCTGCTGCTCCAAAAGTATCTGGATATTCTGAAATAGCATACATCGACATTAAGCCACCCATACTTGAACCTGCCACAACCGTATGCTCTTTTTCAGGTAGAGTTGAGTAAGTTCTATCAATGACTGGTTTTAATTCTTCAACAAGGAATTTTAAATAATTATCACCATTTAATTTCACATCAAAATTGTTCTTTTTGGCCATGGCAATTAAAGAATCTTGTGTTGTTTTATTGATGTACTCAAATGACTTTTCAGGAAATAGATCCAGCCATCTTATTTGTGGAATATTATGAACACCTACAACGATAAAATCTTTGGTTTTTTTGTTATTCATTAGTTTTGAAGCCCAATCATCAACTTTCCATTCTTGTTTATTCCAAGTGGTTGTAGAATCAAATAAATTTTGTCCATCATGCATATACAATACAGCATATGACTTCTTTTTAGAATAATTTTTTGGCAACCAAACATCAACAGGTCTTGGTTTAATATACTGTGATGGAAAAGCTTCAACGCGATGCAAAGTCCCTTCATAAAGGACCGCTTCTTTTAGTTGCTTAAATGTAATATCATCTGTATTGGAGCTGCTTTCATTTTGAGATTGACTATCAAAAGACCATAATATCAAAACCATTAGAATATATCGTTTCATACTATTCTGTTTTAGTTGTTAGTAATAATGGACCTTTAACAGATAAGTCTATGGCATCATTCCAATCAAAGGTTTCACCTGTAATAATGTTTGTTAATGTTTTTCCGTCAAGACCAATTTCAGTATAACGTTTTAGATCTATAGTAATTGGCTCATCATTTTTATTGATGATCAAAACTACCGTTTCATTGCCAAGTGTTCTAAATAAGAAATACGTGCCCATAAATGGTGAGAAATGAACTGTTTTACCATCATGAATAGCTTTACTGTTTTTTCTATAATTAAGAAGCTTTGACATGAATGATTGCATTTCTTTTTGCTCTATTGACAAGCCTTCTCCAGTAAAAGCATTTACAGTATCGCCTTCCCAGCCACCTGGAAAATCAGTTCTAATGAGTCCATGATCACCAGGAATTGCTGTATCATCCATCAATATTTCTGTACCATAATAAATTTGAGGTATTCTTGGTAGCATTAACATGTAACTCAATGCCATTTTAGTTTTAACGGCATCTTCACCGAACTCAGTATACACTCTACTCTTATCATGATTTCCCATAAAAATCATAATATCATTAGGATTGGCATAACTGAAATCATTAGCCAAACCTTCATAGAGCTTTACTAAACCTTTATCCCAAGATTCTTCTTCATTTATACCATCTTT
Organism: Psychroserpens luteolus; assembly: GCF_021032705.1. GTDB lineage: Bacteria > Bacteroidota > Bacteroidia > Flavobacteriales > Flavobacteriaceae > Psychroserpens > Psychroserpens luteolus. The sequence continues at coordinate 287,548 of NZ_JAHVXI010000001.1, forward strand.
TATAGCCTTGGTCATTGGAAAGTCCATAGTAGACTTTAAATTAGACTCGTATCCATCTTTATTATTATTACCTGTTTGCCAATACCCAACTAAAAGCGGATTGTAACTCCATTCTTCGCCGACAATTGAGAAGTTAGGATATTCTTTCATAATTGATCCTGCCCAATTTGCCATAAAATCTTTATCTGGATATGGATACGTATCTTGACGAATTCCTCCTAATTCAAGTGTTTCAATCCACCAAATACTATTCTGGATAATATAGGTTGCTAAGAATGGATTACGCTGATTTAAATCTGGCATTCCTTCTACAAACCAACCATCTGTATTTCCCTTACGATCTGCATTTGAGGCATACAAATCTTGATTTGTAGTACGTCTATGATTAGAAAACGTCGTAACTTTCCAATTCCAATTCTCAATATTGTCTTCGTAGTTTTTTTGATTATTCACCCAATCTTTAAATGGTAAATCTTTCATCCACCAATGCTCTAAGCCACAGTGATTAGCCACTTGATCCATGATTAGCATCATGCTTTTTTCTCTTAGTTTGGCAGATAGCTCTTTGTACTCTTCAAGCGTTCCAAAACGAGGATCTACCTTATGGTAATCTGTTATTGCATAACCATGATACGAGCCTTGAGGCATATCATTTATTAAAACAGGAGTTGGCCATACAGCAGTATAACCTAGATCATGAATATAATCTATGTTATTAATTATTCCTCTTAGGTCTCCACCATGCCTTGCATAACCATCAGTTCTATCTATACTAGTTTGCTTTAAACCTTCAACAATATCATTTGACGGATCTCCATTCGAAAAACGGTCTGGTGTAATTAGAAAAACAGCATCACTGCTATCAAAGCCTATAAAATCTTCGGCTGGCTTTAATCGATTTTTCAATTGATACGTGTGGATCAATTCATCACCACTTCCATTTTTAAATTTTATATTAAAGGTTCCAGCAGAAGCGGTTTCAGAAATTAATAGATCAATGAATAAGTAATTATTACTATTATCACCTTTATTTACTTTTTCTATAGATACGCCTTTATAAGAAATACTTGGTGTATACTCTGCAATATTATTATGCTTAACCAATAACTGTAATTTGTCATTTTCAAAACCAATCCACCAGTTAGGTGGTTCGATACGTTCAATATCGTTTTTATCAATAAGTTCTGGTGAATTCCCATTAACAACATCATTAGTTGAAGATTGGTCTTTACAGGATACACTTAAAGCAATGATACATGAGAAAAATAAATACATCTGTTTTTTCATAATTATACTAGTTTAAATGTGTCGTTGTATATTACACGGTTACTAAATTATTTGGGCTTATGGTTACTATTTTACCATTAACCATAATATCTAAATCGTTATGCCCTTCAAGTTCAAAATGTGTATGCCCTTTACAGGCATTAACTTTTATGATTTGATTTCTAAAGTTCACTTTAAAGGAATATCCTTCCCATTGCTCTGGAATTTTTGGCTCAAATGATACTGTATTATTAACGACTCTCATTCCTCCAAAACCTTCAACAATACTCATCCATGTACCTGCCATTGATGTAATATGTAAACCTTCTTCTACCTCTTTATTGTAATCATCCAAATCCAAACGCGATGTTCTCAAGTAGAACTCATAAGCCTGCTCCATACGACCCAATTTAGCAGCTTGAATACTATGTACACATGGTGACAGAGAGCTTTCGTGAACTGTAAAAGGTTCGTAAAAATCAAAATGACGCTCTAATTCTTCGGTAGAAAATTGATCTTCGAAAAAGTAGAATCCTTGTAAAATATCGGCTTGTTTAATATATGGAGAACGTAAAATCCTGTCCCATGACCATTTCTGATTAATAGGACGTTGCGATACGTCTAAATCTGAAACCGTTATCAATTCTTTATCTAGGAAGCCATCTTGCTGTAAATAGACATTTTTTTCTTCTGAAAATGGAAAGTACATATGATCTGCAACGTTTTTCCATTGCGATAACTCTGCTTTTGACAGCTTGACTTTATTCATTATTCTGGTATAATCAGAACTATACTCAGCTTCAATCTTATTGATATTTTCTAAGGTATAGTCAATACACCATTTAGCAATGTAGTTTGTATACCAATTGTTATTGACGTTGTTCTCATATTCATTTGGACCAGTCACACCTAGAATAACGTAGTGTTGTTTTGCCTCAGAAAATGTAGCACGCTGTTGCCAAAACCTTGCAATACCAATTAATACTTCTAGACCTTTTTGAGGTATATAACTATAATCTCCAGTATAGCGATGGTAATTAAAAATGGCGAATGCAATGGCTCCATTTCGATGAATCTCTTCAAAGGTAATTTCCCATTCATTATGACATTCTTCACCATTCATAGTTACCATAGGGTATAATGCAGCACCATTAGTGAATCCTAATTTTTCAGCATTTTCAATAGCTTTCTGCAAGTGATTGTATCGATATTCTAAAAGGCTTTTCGCAACATTTTGATCTTTGGTAGCCATGTAAAAAGGAATACAATAAGCTTCGGTATCCCAATAGGTGCTTCCACCATACTTTTCTCCTGTAAATCCTTTTGGACCAATATTTAATCGTGCATCTTTACCAAGATAGGTTTGGTTTAACTGAAAAATATTAAATCGTATACCTTGTTGAGCAGCAACATCACCTTCGATTGTGATATCTGCCATATCCCAAATTTTAGCCCAAGCTGTCTTTTGTTGCTCTAGAAGTGTATCAAATCCAATTTCAGAAACCATATTTAGGGTTTTCTTCGCTATTGAAATTAATTCATTCTTGTCATGATTTCTATCGGTAGTATAACCACCAAACTTAGTAAGTGTAATTGTATCCCCTTTAGATACCTGATTTTTGTAAGTAAAATCAATTCTGTCAATAGTATCATTTATAGTTTTATCCTGTTTTAAGATCTTACCATTTAATGAGACTTGAGTTTGCATAGAAGTACACACATAAAAATGCGTTTTCATGGTTTTAGACACAATAAATGCTTGCTCTTTTTCGTGATTCACACTTAAGACATCCCAAAACTTATCATCCCAATTTGAATCTTCATTGGTAATACCGTTATCTAGATATGGTGAAAAATCAATCTGGGCATCATTATTAATAGGCGTCACATTATATGCAATAGCACCTATTTCATCAACGTCCAAACTTAAAAACCGTTTAGTCTCTACTTTAACTTGAATAAAATTTTGGAGTGTAGCTGTAAAACTTCTTGACAGCCAACCTTCTTTCATGTTTAGTTCTCTTCGGAAATCGTCAACCTTATTACAATTGGCTAAATCTAAAACTTCGCCATTTACAGTAACATTAATTCCTATCCAGTTTGGTGCATTTAACACCTTGGCAAAATATTCTGGATAGCCATTTTTCCACCAACCTACTCTTGTTTTATCTGGATAGTAAACGCCTGCGACATAACTTCCTTGAAATGTAGCTCCAGAATAATGCTCTTCAAAATTAGCACGTTGCCCCATTGCTCCATTGCCTAAGCTCATCAAGCTTTCTGATGACTTGACACGGTCGGCATCAAAGCCCTCCTCTATGATTGACCAGTTATCTGGTTGTATATAATTGTTATTCATTTTCTTTTACAAATCAATTATTGATTGATACTTTTTTTTGATTGTTTTTCGATTTTTCCAGAAATAATGTCTGTTATAAAGGTTTTAGACATTTTGGTAAAATCTTTAAATACATAATCTGCCTCATGCAGCACACTATTTTCACCTATCCCAATAGATATCATACCGGCTGTATTTGCTGCTTGAATTCCAGCAACAGAATCCTCAAATACAATACAATTTTCAGGCTCAATATTTAATAGTTTTGCGCCTATTAAAAACACCTCAGGATCTGGTTTTGCTTTAGACACATCGTTACCATCTACAACAGATTGGAACTTGTCTAAAAGGTTTACTTTAGTTAGAATTGATCTTGCATTTCTACTTGCCGAACCTAAAGCTATTCCTTGCTGTTTTTCAACAAGAAAATTTAAAGTTTCGGTGACATCAGGCAAAATCTCTGAGTCGTCCATAGTATTAATATAACTCAGATAATTGTCATTTTTCAAACCCATGAGTCTCATGAATTCATCTTGCGAAAGGGATGTACTTCCCCATTCTAATATTTTTTCTAATGAACGTACTCTACTAACGCCTTTGAGTTGTTCATTTTGTACTTCGGAAAAATCTATGCCAATACTATTGGCTAATTTTTTCCAAGCTAAAAAGTGATACTTTGCTGTATCAACAATAACACCATCTAGGTCAAATATGAATCCTTTTTTATTCATTGATTTCAATCGTTGCTTTATCGTTTACTCTAAGTGTTAAAATTCCGGCCAAAATCATCATCATTCCTCCAATAACTAGTGCATAGATAGGTTCGCCTCCAAATAGTTTATTTAATACATAGCCTAAAATACCAGCTGAGACAATTTGTGGAATAACGATAAAGAAATTAAATACTCCCATATAATACCCCATTTTACTCTCAGGAAGAGCACCAGCTAACATCGCATAAGGCATAGAAAGAATACTTGCCCAAGCAATACCTATTCCAACCATTGCTATAAGCAATCCTGTATTGGATGTTATGAAAAAAATCGAAATAAGACCTAACCCACCTGCAATTAGGCATAACATATGGGTTACTTTTCTACTAAATCTTCTAGCTAAGAAAGGCAATAAAAGAGCAAAAAGAGCAGCTATACCATTGTAAACCGCAAAGCAAACACCAACCCAATCACCTCCTTCATTGTATTGATCGTTCACATAGGTTAATCTCTCGTTTGTTGTATTAGTTAGGTTTAGACTTTTAGAAAATTCTTTGTCTCTTAGAAAATCGATAATTCCTTTAGAGAGTAATACGTCTTCACTACCTTCATATTTGTTTTTTAATGACTCCATTTCAGAATCGGCAGCATTAATTCGTTTTAGCAAGCTTCGTTCTGGACTTGGCACAAATACACTTTTTATCTTTTCAGAAAATGAAATATCATCAAGCTTGGCGATTCCATCTTTACGATTTTGTGTTAAGATTTCGGCTTTAAACTTTGAGTACATTTCATCAAATTGTGCTGTTGACACTTTCATATCATATACATGGCTAGTAATAGATGTGGTGGTATAGATCCACATCGAGAATAGTGCAAACCAAGTAAAAAATTGCACTAATGACAATTGCTTCATTGTTTTAGGCATTTTAAAAATACCCATAAATGACTCTTTAATCCCGTCAAATACTCCAACCTCGGCATTTTCTTTCCTAAATGCTTCCATATCTTCTGGAGGATATTCTTTTGTCGTTAAAATTGTCCAAAGTACAGTTCCAAAAAATGCAATTGCACCCAAATAAAATGACCATTTTACAGAAGCAGGCAAACCAGATGTTGATTCATCCTCAACTCCAAACCAGTTTTTAAGCATATAGGGTAACATCGAAGCTACTACAGCTCCAATACCAATAAAAAAGCTTTGCATAGCAAATCCCCTAGTACGTTGTTCCTCAGGCAATAAGTCACCAACAAAAGCTCTAAAAGGTTCCATTGAAATATTAATAGACGCATCCATAATCCATAATGTTCCGGCTGCGACCCATAACATAGGGGAATTTGGCATCACAATTAAAGCTAAAGATGCTAGAATTGCACCAAGTAAAAAGTAAGGACGTCTTCGTCCTAACTTGGGGTGCCAAGTTCGATCACTGAAATAACCAATAATTGGCTGCACAATGAGACCAGTAACGGGAGCGGCCAACCATAAAATTGGTAGTTCGTCTTTACTTGCACCAAGGGTTTCAAAAATTCTGCTGACGTTTGCATTTTGTAATGCAAATCCGAATTGTATTCCTAAGAAACCGAAACTCATGTTCCAGATTTCCCAAAAACCAAGCGCGCGCTTTTTCATAATAGTATGTTTAAATTAATACTATTGACAAGCGATAAAACTTATCAAAACTTAAATGTAGAAGTGAAAATATAAGTTTTGATTAGGGTGTAAATATAGTAAAGTTTTTATTTAATCAATGTTAAATATCTTATTTGGTCGATTCTCTTTCGATGAGATTAGTCTCAATAACGACTGTTTCAAAGGTCTCCTCCTCTTCTTCGTTATCTTCGTCCATTTCTAATCTGTTAATCAACAAATCGGCAGCTTTTTCGCCGATTTCTTGTCCGTGCTGACTCACAGTCGTAAGACTTGGTGTAGAATGTTTGGAGAGCACACCATCAGTAAAACTAACAACTTGTAACGATTTAGGAATTTCTAACCCTAACGTTCTCGCTACTTTGATAGCAGTTACTGCATAAAGCTCATTTACTGCAAAAATGCCATCAATAGATTTATTGGATTTAAATAATTGCTCAATTTCAGATTCTAATTTATCCAAATCGTCATCAGACAATAATTTATCTTCAATTTTTAATATCATAGATGCTTCAGGATGCATTTTATGATCTTCTAAAGCCTCCAAATACCCTTGAGTTCTAAGCTTACCTACACTAACATAATCTTTTGTAGTAATTATAGCTATGTTTTTACAGCCACTAGACACGAGTTTTTCAACCGCTTTTTTTGCTCCTTTAACATCATCAACGATAACTTTATCACAAGGAATTTCATTAACGACACGGTCAAACATTACTATTGGCATACCTTGGTTTATAGTCTCTAAAAAATGGTGATAATCTTGTTGTTGAAGTGTTTCCTTTGATATTGACAAAATAAAACCATCTATACTGCCATTAGCAAGCATTTGCATGTTAATCACCTCTTTGTCAAAAGATTCATTAGAAAGCCCAACAATAACATTATAACCTCTTTTATTGGCTACAAGTTCAATACCAGTAATCACCTTTGAAAAAAAATAATGAACAATCTCAGGTATAATAATACCTATGGTTTTTGTTTTTCTATTCTTCAAACTTAGTGCAATATTGTTTGGCCTGTAGTTATAGAGTTTCGCAAAAGCTTGAACTTTCTGCCTTGTATCTTCACTTATTTCGACACTATTTCTTAATGCTTTTGATACAGTTGAAATAGAAACGTCTAGTTCTTTTGCTATTTGTTTTAAGGTTATTTTTCGTTTCATTCGAGTGATTTACAACAACAATTTTTGTTTAATGTTTTTACAACTAAGTTAAACAATTATTTGTTTTTCTTACTATATTTATGTATTTTATATTCCGAAGTTGACAATAAAGATATTATTTTATTACAAATTCGATAATTTTTGGTCATTTTAAGTTAGTTACTGTTAAAATCTAAAAAGTTTTCAACACGAAAACGTTTGCGTTGCCCAAATACAAAGGGATAACAAAAAAAACACCTAAATTTTACATAGATTTAACACCAGAAGTGAAAATATAAATCAATTAACTAAAGCAACTAACTTTAAAAATATTTTATGAAGACATTTTTAAATAGCTTATTAGTACTAACATTTTTATTACCAGCAACTCTCTTTAGTCAAGCTAAAGTAACTGGTATAGTAACTGATGAAGCTAACGCATTACCGCTTCCAGGAGTAAACATTCTTGTAAAAGGAACTACGACTGGAGCATCTACTGACTTTGATGGTAATTATTCAATAACAGTCAGTCAAGGAGATATCTTAGTATTTTCATATTTAGGATATAAGACAAAAGAAATCACTTACACAGGACAATCGCCACTTAATGTAGCCTTAGTTCAAGATGCTGGTCAATTAGACGAAGTCGTTCTAATTGGTTATGGTTCTACAACCAAACAGGATGCAACTGGAGCTGTTGAGAAAGTAGGTGACGAAGAATTTAATAGAGGTGCAATTGTTGCACCCGAACAATTATTAGCTGGTAAAGCTGCTGGTGTTCGTATCACATCTGGTGGTGGAGCCGCAGGTGAAGGATCTGAAATTAGAATTCGTGGTGGAGCTTCTCTAACTGCCAACAACTCTCCTCTTATTGTAGTAGACGGTTTACCTTTAGACCAAAGAGGTGTTCAAGGTGTTAGAAATTCATTGAATGCCATAAATCCTGCTGATATTGAGGATTTTGTGGTTTTAAAGGATGCTTCTGCAACTGCTATTTATGGTTCTAGAGCTTCAAATGGTGTTATCTTAATTACGACCAAAAAAGGTAAAACAAACGCGCCTTGGGCTGTAGAGTATGATTTAAAAGCATCATTACAAAGTGTTAATGATTATGTAGATGTGCTTACGGCAGATCAATTTATCGATATTCAGAGTACAAATCCAGAATTTGATCCTTCATTAAATGGTACTGCTAATACCAATTGGCAAGAAGAAATTTTTACAACTGGTGTAGGCGCTATTCATAACTTAACAGTGTCTAAAGGATACGAGAATTTCAATTTTAGAGTAAATTTAAATCATGTATCTCAGGAAGGAACATTATTAGGAGACCTTTACGAAAGAAATGCTATCAATACTGCATTTGTTCATAGATTTTTAGATAATGACTTGAAGTTAACATTAACTGCTAAAGGAATTAAGGATGAATACAACTTCGCTGACCAAGGATCTATTGGTGGCGCTATTGCATTTGATCCGACACAATCTATATTTGATCAAGATGGAAACTACACACAATTAGGAGATCCTTTAGCACCTGTAAATCCATTGTTTTATTTAGATAATAATAACTACCAAAACAGAAGTACTACAAAACGTGCTATTGCCAATTTTAACATCGATTACAAATTTTGGTTCTTAGAAGGATTGCGTTTTAATCTTAATGCAGGTATAGATTATTCTGAAAATGACGGTGCCGAGTTTAGAGTTGCTAACCCAAACAATGCTAGCGGTTTTAATACTACAAATTTGTATGGTGGATTTGACAAAAACAAATCATTAGATTTTTACTTTAACTACAAATCTGATATTCAATCCATAGATACAGACCTAGATGTTACTGTAGGTCATGCTTACCAAGAGTTTTATAAACTCAATGAAAATACCAGAACAAATTCTGAAGGCGCTTTAGCTCCTGTACCAACAATCATTAACAGAAATGCACTTGAGTCATATTTTGCAAGAGCTAGTTTTGATATTTCAGATAAATACTTAGTCTCTTTAAGTTACAGACGTGATGGTTCTTCTAGATTTGGACCAGATAATCGTTGGGGTAATTTCCCTGGAGCTTCTATTGGATGGAAACTATCAAATGAAGAGTTCCTTGCAGAATCGTTCTTCTCTAACCTAAAACTTAGAGCTGGTTGGGGTGTTACTGGTCAGCAAGAATTAAATAATAATAACTATGGTTATTTAGGAATTTATTCTCCAGCTGTTAACAACCAAGTATCGGTTCAATTTGGAGATGAATTTGTTCCTACATTAAGACCAGATGCTTTTGCTGCAGACCTTAAATGGGAAGAAACTTCACAATATAATGTTGCATTAGACTTTGGGTTTTTTGACAATAGACTAACAGGTACTATTGATGGATACTATAGAGAAACAACCGATTTATTAGCACAGGTTCCTGTGCCTGCTGGTTCAAACCTGTCAGATCAAGTTACAACTAATATTGGTGAAACGGTAAGTAGAGGTTTAGAATTTAGTTTAAATGGTGAGATCATAAAATCTGAAAATCTAAACTGGAATGCTAATTTCAACATTACATTACAAGATCGAGAGATTACTAAATTGAATTTATCTGATGATCCAGAATTTTCAATTCCTGTTGGAGGTATTTCTGGTGGAACGGGTAATACGATACAATTATACAAGCCAGGTTTAGATCCGTCGACGTTCTTTGTTTTTAGACAAGTATACGATGCTAACGGAAATGCTATAGAAGGTGCTTATGTAGATGTTAATGGTGATAATCAAATTACAACTGCAGATAGACAAGCCTATAAAAAAGCTACACCTGATGCGTTTATGGGATTCACTAACAATTTCAACTACAAAAACTTTGATCTAAGCTTTACATTTAGAGGAAGTTTTGGAAACTATGTTTACAATAATGTAGCTTCAAGTAGAGGAAACTTAGCATCTATTTTAGATGCTGCAGGAAACTATCAGCCAAATGCACATCAAAGTGTATTAACTACTGGATTTAGAGATCAGCAATTGTTTTCTGATGCTTATATCCAAAGAGCTGACTTCGTAAGATTAGACAACTTATCTATTGGATACTTAATTCCATTCGAAAAAACACAATTGAGATTATCATTAACTGGAACAAATTTATTTGTGATTACAGAATATGATGGTTTAGATCCTGAAATTTCTAGTGGTATAGATAATAACTTTTATCCGAGATCTACAAATTATGTACTTGGACTTAATTTTTCTTTCTAAAAAAATGATGAATAAATATAAAACTACAAAGCTATGTTAAAAATGAAAACAATTAGATTAGTCCTAGCTTTATTCGCTATGATTGCAGTATTGCACTCTTGCGAGGACAAACTGGATTTACAACCAGAAGACGGTCGCCTTATTGGTGATGCCGCCTTTGATGGTCCTGATGCGTACAGACAAGCCTTTGCAAAACTATATGCAGGTCTTGGGTTAACTGGTCAAAATACAACGGGTTCTCCTGATATTGTTTCTGATGATGAAGGTGCTTCGGCATATTTGAGATCTCTTTGGAAAGTTCAAGAGTTACCAACAGATGAAGCCGTTATCGGATGGAATGATGGAGGTATTAGAAACTTAAACTACCAAACATGGACAGCAGGTAACGAATTTACAAGAGCTGCCTACTCTAGATTTATGTATGAAGTCTCTATCGTTAATAACTTTTTAAGAGAAACAACTGATGCTAAACTAAATGATAGAGGTGTTAGTGCCGAGTTGCAAGCTGAAATTCAAAATTATAGAGTAGAAGCACGATTTTTAAGAGCCTTAGCTTATTATCACGCTATGGATGTGTTTGGAAATATGCCTTTCGTTACTGAAAATGATAATGTTGGTGCATTTTTACCTCAACAAATCCAAAGAGCAGACTTATTCGATTATATAGAATCTGAATTATTAGCTATAGAGAATGACATTGCTGCACCAAGATCAAATGAATATGGTCGTGCAGATAGAGCGGCTGTATGGATGGTATTAGCTAAAATGTACCTTAACTCTGAAGTGTATACTGGTACACCAAGATACACAGAGGTTATTACTTATGCTAACAATATTATTGGAGCTGGATACTCTATTCCTTCTGGACCATATATTAATTCATTCCTTGCCGACAACAATTCTAATGGTGCTCAAGAAGAAGTAATTTTTACAATTCCTTTCGACGGACTTAATTCACAATCATATGGAGGAACAACATTTTTAGTTCACGCTCCTGTTGGAGGTTCAATGCCTGCTAGTGATTTTGGTATCAATGGTGGATGGTTCGGAATTAGAACGACACCTACGTTTGTAGAACAATTCCCAGATGAAGAAAATTCTGCAGATGGACGTGCATTATTCTATACAGATGGACAAACTAAAGAAGTTGAAGCAATTGGTCCTTTTACAAGTGGTTATGCTGTTACTAAATGGAGAAACGTCGATGTAAATGGAAACCAAGGAAATGACTCAACTGGCGAATTTGTTGATATCGATTTTCCAATGTTTAGACTTGCCGATGTGTACCTAATGTATGCCGAAGCTATGCTTAGAGGTGGTGGTGGAACCATGTCTACTGCTGTTGACTATGTAAACGAATTACGTGAGCGTGCTTATGGAGATACTAGTGGAAATATTACGGCAGGTGATTTAACTCTCGATTTTATACTAGACGAACGTTCTAGAGAATTATATTGGGAATGTCACCGTAGAACAGATCTTATACGCTTTGGTCAATTCTCTACTCAAGGAATATGGGCTTGGAAAGGTAATGTTCCTAACGGAGCAACTACCGAAGCTTTTAGAGATCTAATGCCTATTCCTGCTAATGATTTAGGAGTAAACACCAATTTAACACAAAACCCAGGATACTAATAACAACAAATAACATGAAAAAATTATCAATTTTAGGCCTTTTCATCTTTGCCTTATTAAGTTTTAATAGCTGTGAAACAGAAGATGACGTTGTCTTCATAGCCAATAATAATTCTGATTTAGTTTTCACAAACTCATTTCAGGCTGAATATGTTTTAACACCACAAACTGCAAATAATTTAGGTGAGCGTTTTACTTGGAACTCGGCAGATGTAGCTGTTCCAACTAACGTATCTTATGAATTACAAAAATCTATAATAGGAGATTTTACTGATGGAGAAGTTATAGCAACAACTTCTGGAAATGAAATTGCTATTACCATTGGAGACATGTTAGGTTATGCTGCTCAAGCTGGTTTAGATGCTGATTCTGAAACAGAAGCGCCTAATACAGGACAAGTATATTTTAGATTACGTTCATTTGTTGGAGATAATGGTGAAGAGAACTTCTCTCCTTCAAGTGCTTTAACAGTTGTACTTCCTGAAGAAACTACAGTATCACCAGCAGTATGTGATTTCGATCAATATTATATGGTTGGAGCTGGCGTGAAATTTACTGGTTGGGACTGGGCAACGCCTCAAGAAGCGAAATGTTCTGGAACTAATGTATATACTGTTAATGTAGATTTAGTAAATAATGTTGATGGTGATGGAAACTTCAGATTCTTTACTGTAGCTACAGATTGGTCTTCTGGTGTTAACTATCCTGGTTTTATTGCCGATGGATATACAATCGACCCAATGTTTGAAGACGCGATGGATGGTGATAATAATTTCTTATTCACAGGTCCTTCAGGTAAATATTTCTTAACTATTGATGCTTTAAACAAAACTATTACACTAGACGCTCCTACAGCACAAGGTACATGTGACCTAGATCAATTGTGGGCCGTAGGTGCTGGTTTACCAGATGCTGGTTGGGACTGGGGAACTCCAGTACAATTAATGTGTGAAGGTAATGGTGTTTACGAAGGTTGGGTAAATTATACCGCTGACGGCGACGCAAACTTTAGATTCTTTACAACAGCTACAGATTGGTCTTCGGGACAAAACTTCCCATTCTTTGCTGATGATGGTTATGTTATCGATTCAAACTTTGAAGATGCTATGGATGGTGACAATAATTTCAGATTCATTGGAACAACTGGCCAATATTATACAATAATAGATACTGTTAATAAGACAATTACACTTCAGTAGTTCGTTCATATTAAATAATACTATAATATGTAAAAAGGCTATGTCATAACATAGCCTTTTTTTAAAAAAACTTATTTGCTATGAAAAGAAAATTATATGTTTTGTTATTACTTTGCTCTTCTTTTTTAAGTGCACAAGTTTCACTTGATGTTGGAGCCATTGAGGTAGATCAACCAGTTACGATAACTGTTGACATCAATAGTACTGATAGTGATTGTAATGGATTAAATAGTCCTGCAAAAGTGTATATGCATTCTGGCATAGGTGATAATTCGAATGCCTTTGGATTTAGCGTTATTGGAAATTGGGGACAAGATGATGGTGTTGGTGAAATGACTGATAATGGTGATGGAACTTACAGTATTACAATCACGCCACAATCGTATTATGGACTCAATCAGACGCAAGCCGATAATGCCACCCAAATAGGAATGGTGTTTAGAAATCCTGATGGAACTCAAGAGTTGAAAGCCAATGGTTGTAATGACTTTATTTTCCCTATCGGAAGCGTCTCTATTACCATTACACAACCATCAAGTTCTGTAGTCATTTTAAATTCTGGAGATGACTTGGCTGTATCTGCAACAATTCAATTTCAAGGTGCCACCACAGTTCAAGGTTCTTTTGATATTTTTAAGAATGATGAAGTCACTCCAGTAGTTTCTGGTACTTGTGGATTTCCTTCTTGTAATACTACAATTCAAAATATTACTGAAAGTGCTATATACAAATTTGTTGGATCACCCCAGAGTTCCACAGAAACAGGAGAAGCATTTATTGAAGTATATGTAATATCTACCGTTATAGAAGAAGCAATGCCTGCTGGTGTCGAAGACGGCATCAATTATGATGCAGATCAGACAAAAGCAACGCTTGTATTAACCGCTCCTAAAAAAGAGTTCGTTCAAATTGCAGGAAGTTTTAATAACTATCTTCCAACGAGCGCAGATGTTATGAAGCGTGACCCAAGTACAGGAAAGTATTGGTTAGAACTTACTGGTTTAACTCCTGGTCAAATCGAAACCTATCAATATTGGGTATTTGATACAAATCCAGTAGCTGATTCTCCTGCTCTGGTAAAAACTGCTGATCCATATTCTACTTTAGTGTTATCTCCTTTTGATGACCCATTCATTCCAGCGTCTTCGTATCCAAACTTACCTGTTTATCCTGATGGACAAGAGCGTGAAGTTACTGTTTTACAAACAGGACAAACACCTTACAACTGGCAAGTCACAAACTTTGAAAAACCTAAAGAAGAAGATTTAATTGTATATGAGGTTTTAGTTAGAGATTTTGATAGCAATAGAAACTATCAAGATTTAATTGACAGAATTGATTATTTCAAAAATTTAAATATCAATGCCATTCAATTAATGCCAGTTATGGAATTTGAAGGTAATGAAAGTTGGGGCTACAATACGTCATTTCATATGGCATTAGATAAATACTACGGAACGGAAGACAAGTTTAAAGAATTTATTGATCTATGCCATCAAAATGGTATTGCTGTCATTTTGGACTTAGCCATAAATCATGCCTTTGGAAGAAGCCCAATGGTACGCATGTGGATGGATGATCCGGATAATGATGGTTGGGGAGGACCAAGTAGTGAAAATCCTTACTTCAATCAAACACCTCAACATAGCTACAATGTAGGATCAGATTTTAGCCATACAGAAGAAGAACCAAATGACCCAGGTGCTAGTACAAACCAAACAACAAATCCAATTACAAATGATTATGTAGAACGTGTTTTAAAACATTGGATTGTAGATTTTAAAATTGATGGTATCCGTTGGGATTTAACTAAAGGATTTACTCAAAATTGTGAAAATAACGAAGGTTGTACAAACAGCTACCAACAAGATCGTGTCGACATCTTAAAAGCATATGCCGATTATTCATGGTCATTAGATCCAGACCATTATGTGATTTTTGAACATTTAGGTCAGGAAAATGAAGAAAAAGAATGGGCAAACTATCGTTTTGGTGAAGGAAAAGGTATCATGATGTGGGGAAAAATGACCGATCCATATAATCAGCTAACTATGGGCTTTAGCTCAAATACAAATATTAGTGGTATTGGTCATAAATCACGATCTCAATTTGACGGCCCTCGTGTTATGGGGTATCCAGAAAGTCATGATGAAGAACGCTTGATGTACAAAAACATAGAGTTTGGAAACAATAGTAATGGTTCTCATAATGTGAGAGATTTAAACACGGCCTTATCTCGAATGTCAGCATTAGGTGCAGTTAGCTTAACAGTTCCTGGTCCAAAAATGATTTGGCATTTTGCAGCTTTAGGTATGGACAATTCGATATTTACATGTCCAGATGGTAGCGTTAATAATCCAAATTGCAAGCTTGATACTAAACCTCAGCCACAATGGACCGAAAACTGGTTAAGTGATCCCAATAGAAATCAAATTTATAATGATTGGGCAAGACTTAATGCATTAAAAATAAACGAACCTGTTTTTGAAGGTGATTATACAATCACTTCTGGGAACTTGACTCCAAGAATTGACATTTTTGACACATCACTTCCGACAACTGAATTAAGAAATGTTATTGTTCTTGCCAATTTTGATGTTGTTGCTCAAACTGTAAACACCAGTTTCCCAACTGGCGGAAATTGGTTTGACTTGATGGATGATTCAGGAAGTACAACTTATAGCGCTTCAACTGTAACTATTGAACCAGGTCAATTTAGAATATTTGGAAATGTCCCAGTAACCTTGAGTACTGAAGACTTTGACACAAATAATACATTCAGTATTTATCCAAACCCAGTAAATACATCGTTTAAAACCAATAAAACTTTAAACCGTTTACAAATATTTGATATCACAGGGAAACTAGTGAAATCTTTTAAAGGAGATTTCACAGAAAATGATACTTATGATATTTCTGATTTAACACAGAGTATCTATCTCGTTAAAATTGAAAATGATAATGGTCAAACATTAACTTCAAAGCTTATTAAACTTTAATATTAATTGATTAATTAGTGATTTGAATTAGGTCGAAAACCTCCAAGAATTTTTTTTGGAGGTTTTTTTTAATGATTCTCAAACCGTAAAACAAAAAAGCCAACTCATATGAGTTGGCTTTTTTACTAAGTACAGGCGGTGAGACTCGAACTCACACACCTCGCGGCACTAGATCCTAAGTCTAGCGTGTCTACCAATTCCACCACGCCTGCAACTTTCCAATAAATATTGGGATGCAAATATAAACAATAGTTTCAATATTCAAATAACTTTAATTAGGAAAAAATAACCCTCGTTTTTGTACTTTTGAATGAATTCAAAAAAAACAGACTCATGCAACATATTCAATCCTATATTGAAGAACATAAAGACCGATTTCTAAATGAACTTATTGAACTATTAAAAATACCTTCAGTAAGCGCAGATTCTGCTTATAAAGATGATGTGATCAAAACTGCTGAAGCTATTAAAATTAGCCTTGAAAATGCAGGTTGTGATACTGTGGAGATTTGTGAAACTGACGGATTTCCTATTGTTTATGGCGAAAAAATGATTGATGAAAATTTGCCAACGGTTTTGGTTTATGGTCATTATGATGTTCAGCCAGCAGATCCTTTAGAACTTTGGGACTCGCCACCTTATGAGCCTGTGATTAAAAAAACAGACATACATCCTGATGGTGCTATTTTTGCTCGTGGTGCTTGCGATGATAAAGGTCAAATGTATATGCATGTAAAAGCTATGGAGTTCATGACATCTACCAATCAACTTCCTTGCAATGTCAAGTTTATGATTGAAGGCGAAGAAGAAGTAGGAAGCGTCAATCTTTCAACATTTGTTAAAAACAATCAGGAAAAATTAAAAAATGATGTCATCTTAATTTCAGATACTGGAATGATTGCTCAAGATGTCCCATCTATTACTACTGGACTAAGAGGTTTAAGTTATGTTGAAGTGGAAGTTACTGGTCCAAATAGAGATTTACATTCAGGTTTATATGGTGGTGCTGTAGCGAACCCAATTAATATCCTTACTAAAATGATTGCCTCATTACATGATGAAAATAATCATATTACCATTCCTGGATTTTATGATAAAGTAGAGGAACTTTCCGAAGAAGAAAGAACCGAAATGGCTAAAGCTCCTTTCTCTTTAGAAGACTATAAAAAGGCGCTCGATATTGATGCCGTTTACGGTGAAAAAGGCTATACTACCAATGAGCGTAATTCGATTAGACCTACCTTAGATGTGAATGGTATTTGGGGAGGTTATATTGGTGAAGGTGCTAAAACAGTTATTGCTAGCCAAGCGTTTGCTAAAATATCAATGCGATTAGTACCACACCAAGATTGGGAAGACATTACAAATCTATTCCAAACTCATTTTGAAAGCATCGCCCCAGCTGGTGTGAAAGTTAAAGTATCTCCTCATCATGGTGGACAAGGCTATGTTACACCTATTGACAGTATTGGGTATAAAGCCGCTTCAAAAGCTTATAATGATACTTTTGGAAAAACACCTATACCTCAACGTAGTGGTGGAAGTATCCCAATTGTATCTTTATTTGAACAAGAATTAAAAAGTAAAACTATATTAATGGGCTTTGGTTTAAATAGCGATGCCATTCATTCTCCTAATGAACATTTTGGAGTTTGGAATTATTTTAAGGGTATTGAAACCATCCCTTTGTTTTATAAATATTTCACTGAGTTGAGTAAGTCATAAATAAAAAAGCCACCAATAGTATTGGTGGCTTTTTTATTTATGACATGGCTAATGCCATTATTCTTTTACTATTTTATATGTTCCTGTTTTTTCAGAAGACAACACATTTAAGAAATAAATCCCTTGAGGAATATCTTTAAGGTTTAAACTAGTCAGTTCATTTGAAGATATAGTATTTAAAATCAACTTTCCTGAAAGATCATAGAGGTTAATTTGTAAATCTTGATTTCCTATTGTTGATTCTATATGCAGGTCTGTTTTTACAGGATTTGGAAACACATTGACCTCCTCTTCAGAAAAAGAGTCTAATCCAAGTGTATTAAAAGACAAGCAATCACTGCGTTCTGTACATGTCCCTGAAATCACTTCTACGGCATAATTACCATTAGCTGTAGGCGTAAAAGACTGATTTGTTGCTCCTGAAATTGGCATATCAGTATCACAGTTATACCATTGATAAGAAGCTGAAGATTGATTAGATGTTAACATGGTCATTGTTTGTGATACAGTATTATCGACAGCAATTAAGTTCCCTTTTGTCACCATATAACCTGTGACTAATTTCACCATTTCATGATAATAAGGAATATCTAATGTGGTAAAACGGTCACCAGACGTATGATAAAAAGGTGTTTCATCATTAGTTTCCCATGACTCACCAACCAAAACAGCAGTAAAAGCATCACTAGGAGCAGTCCCAGCAAACCAAAAACTAGCATGGTCACTTGCGGTGGTACCGTTAGGAACCTCAACCACTTCCAAATCAAAAGTGTATGTATTTAAAACTGTTACAATATCATTTTTCATAGCGATTGAACCAGCAATATCTCTAAAGTCAATATCAAACTGATTATCGCCTGGTTGTCCAGGATTATCTCCATCATAACCCATCATATCCATATTTAAAACACCAAGTATATTATCTCCATTTGCAGCGGCTAAGTCTGCAAAAAAGGCAGAACCTCGAAGTCCAATTTCTTCTTCATCCCATAACGCATAAATAATGGTATTGTCTAAACATTGCTTAGATAAGATTCTAGCTATTTCAAGTACAGCAGCGGTTCCTGTGGCATTATCATCAGCACAATAATCATCAACAGTATCATAATGGGCACATACAATATAAATATCATTAGGATTGGTTTTTCCTAATTGAGTGGCTATGATATTACGTCCATTAGTATTGAACGTTTGGTCAGTAATTGTTAGATTATCTAGCGCTTCAAATTGTTCTACTAAATAATCTGCAGCTAAATCATTATTAGCTTGTTGTCTATTTAAAATTGTAACTGTATTACCATCTACAGTAGTTGTTTGTTCACCAGTAAATTCATTAAGTGTTTGAGTCAATCTAGTGATATCGACCTGATTTATAATGTCTTGCACATTTTGCCCATAGGACAAAATGGAACAAAATAAAATGCAGATTAAGGTTGTTTTAATTACTTTCATTGTGGGCTCTTTTTCTTGTGATTTTGTATCAAATATAGTGGATTTTAGCAAAATACGAGGTAAAGGTTTTTGCAAATTCAATTTTTTATTCTACATTTGTAGAGTTAATTCTAAAAACGTAGAGCAATGCAATTATCCAAAACTGAAGAACAACTCATGCAATATCTTTGGAAACTCGAGACCGCTTTCATGAAAGATTTACTAGAATCTTACCCTGAACCAAAGCCAGCAACAACCACTGTTGCTACGCTTTTAAAACGAATGATTGGCAAAGGGTTTGTTGCTTATAAGCTCTACGGAAAATCCCGCGAATACTATCCTTTAGTAAAAAAGAAAGACTATTTCTCAAAACATGTAAATGCGCTTATCAAAACATTTTTTAATGATAGTGCATCTCAATTCGCATCGTTTTTCACAAAAGAAACTGATCTAACTAAAGAGGAGTTAGAAGATTTAAAAGCTCTAATTGATAACGAAATTAAAAATAAGTAGTCATGCTCATTTATATATTAAAATTTAGTGCTTGCCTTACCATTTTTATGGTATTCTATAAATTGGTCTTAGAAAAGTCAAGTATCCATTCATTCAAACGGTTTTACTTATTAGCTGCTTTAACTCTTTCATTAATTATCCCATCAATAACGTTTACAGAATACATTGAGCCAATTGCTTCAAATTTTAACACATTTGAACCAATTGCATCCTTTGAAGCTACAGAAATATATGTCGAAGATACATCAAGGAATTTCACACCAATTGTTTTATGGAGTATTTATGGTTTAGGTGTTATTATTTTTCTACTGAAATTTAGCCTTAATTTATATAAGATCATCTCAAGAATCAAGAACAATCCAAAGTTTAAATCGGAACGTTTTATTAATGTACTTGTTACCAACTTGATGATCCCACATACATTTTTTAGCTATATCTTTTTGAATAAATATAAGTTTGAACACAAAGAAATCCCTAAAGAAGTATTACTACATGAACAAACACATGCCAAACAAAAACACAGTATAGATGTACTCATTATTGAGTTTTTACAAATAGTGTTTTGGTTTAATCCACTTATCTATCTTTTAAAACAAGACGTTAAGCTCAACCATGAGTTTTTAGCAGATCGTGCTGTTTTAAATGATGGAATACAAGCTTCGGCATATCAAAATATCATATTGGCTTTCTCATCAAAAGCTTCTGATCAACAATTGGCAAATGCCATAAATTATTCATCCATCAAAAAACGATTTACAGTTATGAAAACAAAAACATCAAAAACATCAATCTGGCTAAGAAGTTTATTTCTTTTGCCACTATTAGCCGTTTTATTATACAGTTTCACAAATAGAGAACAAATTGTAAGAGATGACAGCTCACCTGTTGAAAATACTATTTTAGAAACTTCTTCCGAAGGTGTTTCAGATGCATTAATGAAAGAATACAATGAATTCATTATCAAATTCAATACAACTCATGTAATAGACTATTCTAAATACGAAAGAATTGTATCCATTTACAATTTAATGTCTGATAAACAAAAAGCCTCTGTAGAGCCATATCCTAAAGTTCCAGATGTTGATCTTTCAAAAACTAAGGCTAAAGTGCCTAACAAAGCACAATTTGAATCTTGGAAAAACGAGAAAGAATTTGCCATTTGGATTGATGGAGTTCATGTGTCCAATGATAAGCTAAATTCTTATAATGTAGATGATATTGCTCACTATACAGGTAGTTTTGTACATAAAAATGCACGAAGCGAAAAATTCCCTCAGCAACATCAATTTAGTCTATACACAAAAGAAGACTTTAAGAATACTTACCAAGAATCTAAGATTAAAAAATACCATGCACTTACTGAAAAATATGCTAAGGCCATTGAAGTCTTCTTGAAAGGTGACAGGCTTGATAACTCCGATTTATTGATTTTAAAAGATCGTTGTCTAAGGTTATATGATTCTTTTTCAAAAGAAGACATAAAAAAGCATAATATTTTACCGCCTCCGCCTCCGCCTGCCAAAAGACAATCGCAACAAGGTGCGACATCAGAGCAAATAGCAGAGTACAATAAAATGGCAAAATTTCTAAACGATAAGAGTATAAAAAATCGAATTATAAAAGTTAAGGATTATAAAAGGTTAGAACGCATTTATAAACTCATGACTAAAGCACAAAGAGCAAATGCCGAACCTTTTCCAAAATTACCTCCACCACCACCACCGCCACCTCATGTAAAGAAAAAAACAGGAAATGGACCAAGCGTAGACGACTATGCAGATGTTCCACCACCACCTCCTATTCCTGAAAATGCTACTCCCGAACAACGCAAAAAAATGCAGAACGCTGCGGACAACTATTGGAGAAAACAAAAAGCCGACATTAAAACCGGGTTTATAAAAATTAATGGTCATACTAATTACTACGTCTCCATTAATGGGCTTACTAAATATTACAACAGACAAGGTTTTGAAATATCTAAAAACGGTAAAGTCATAAGTAAAGCGCAAGTAAATGCTTCAGAGGTTATCCCTAATCAATATGTAACTAAAGTGTACACTAATGATATTCTAGTCGCAGAATTCAAGGATAACAATCCCAGTTTAAAAGGAGAACTTAATATTCCGCCGCCTCCACCACCAAAATCTCCATTAGATCACATCATAGATATGGCAAAACAAGATGCTATTTTCTATTTCAACGGAAAAAAAATAACATCAGACAAGGCGATACAAATCTTAAAAAAAGACACTTCTATTCATATACAAACCATTAAGGATGAGACTAATACTCCAACAATACTGCTTTCTAAAAAACCCATTATAAACAACAAAGCAGGTCTTCAAAAACCCACACCAGCAACTATTGAAGATCATATCAAAGTGATGAATCGACATGGTGCGCGCTTTTATCTAGAAAACAAAGAGATGACATATAAAGACGCTTTAGCCTATGTAAAAAAACATAAAGATGCTGATGTATCGACTTCCTTAGAATCCAATGTTGTAAAGATCTCGCCTAAAACCCTTAACATGGAATCTCCTTTAGTATTTGTGATTGCTATGTCAAAAAAGAATGCTAAGTTCTTTTATAAAGACAAAGAGATTACTTCAAATAAGGCGATTTCATTAGTTAAAAGAAAAGGTGGTCTTCTAAAAATTGACGCTAAAAATGTCGACTCTAAACAACCTTCGGTTTTCATTACTGAAAAAGGACCTCTTTTTGGTATTAAAGGAAATGATCAACTCTTAGTAATGATTAATGGAAAAACACCAGTAAATGGTCAGTTAACTTTATCAAAAAAGGAGTTTAAAGATTTAAAATTAACAATGAAAAAACTAAAAGTGAAGAGCTTTAAGTTTAAAGTGCCAGGAAAAAGAACAGAGTCAATTTCTGGTAACGTTTTGAACGATAAATCAAAATCATATGTAGAAGCAATGGACGAAGGAAGTGCTGTGCAGTTTTTTGACATCAAAAGTAGTAATGGCATAAAGCTAAAACCCATAGTAGTTACCATCAAATAATAATAAGTTAAGCCTCACTAGTTGAGGCTTTTTTATACCCGTAATTTTACGTGATTTTAGTTTTGGGTAAATGGAGTCTAAAAAATTCGTAGATATATGATTAGTTTTCAATTCAATAGTATTTGAAAATACGTTAATCATGAAATCATCTTACAATCCTAAAGTAAACATTTGTCTGTCTTTGTTATTCTTTTTGTGTCTAACATTAAACCTCACTATGTGCAAAAAGGCAGAAGATTCCCAACAAAGCATTAATAAGCAAACGACAACTAAATCTTCTGATTCAACAACTAAAGATGTTAAAACATCAGGTATAGTACCCATTACTTCAATACCTATAAAGGAATTAGATTCACTTTTTAGCTTGGCAATGTTAGATGCTCAAAATCCTGAACCTAGTGAGATAAGTCATAATTTGATTAATCTTAAAACAAACAAAAACCTTATTGATACAACAATTAACGGCGAACGCTATATTAAAATGGTGTCGTGGAAACTAAATCCTGCATGGTATCCTAAAAAAGGAAAGTTTAATAATGGAAATCGAGTTATTTGGGTTACAGCAGCTCCAATTATCAAAGATAGCTGCAGAAGTTTTTATAAAAATCATAAAGATCCTAATATGCGTCTCAGACAATTACTCGGTTTACAACCATTTACTCCAGAGACCTTTTTTCTTGAATTATGGGTAAAACCATCAGATATGTTTAGACCTGGACCAGATAATGAAGTCAATGATAATACATGCGGACTCAACTTACCCAATAACGTAACTCCAGATTATCGAAAATGGTTTAACAATACCAGAGCAACACAATACAACGATTGTAAAGACACGCTTTTCAACCAATATGGATATCCTTGGACGCAATTAGGATACACCTATGATTGGAGTCCAGATAATCCAACACACGTAGGCCTTTCAGAATTTGTTATTAAAGAAAACACCAATATGTTTGTTAGTGGTGAATATCCTAATAGAGTTTATTGCGCTTCAAACTAAAAGGTTACATTTAAAAATAAAAGTTTGAGATCTTTCAGAATTTATATTACCTGAAAGATCTTTTTCTGTTAAATAATGTAACAAAGTGATACTTTTAGCGTTCTAATAAGCAATCAATCAAAAAACAATCATCATGCTAAAAAAATTCTTTATCATCTGTTCTGGTGCAGATACAGATATTCTCGAAAATTGTGCGATAGGTGAGCAAAACAAATATGCAGGGATAGGAGCTACTGTTTTCTTTACTGCTATTATGGCTTTTATCGCCTGTAGCTATGCTCTATATACTGTTTTTGACAATCTATATGCAGCCATAGGTTTTGGATTTGTTTGGGGATTATTGATTTTCAATCTTGACCGTTTTATCGTTTCAACTATAAAAAAGAGAAATAATATTATTGATGAGATTATTCAAGCCTCTCCAAGAATAATTCTAGCAGTTATTATTGCTGTTGTTATTTCTAAACCTTTAGAGCTTAAAATCTTTGAAAAGGAAATCAATCAAGTCCTTCTAGAGCAGAAAAATGAATTAACCTTAGCCAATCAAACTCAAATTGCCGAGCAGTATACACCTAATGTAGAAGCCTTAGAAAATAATATCACCACACTGCAGTCTCAAATAGCAACAAAAGAAGCTGAAGTTAATGCACTTTATGATATTTATATTTCTGAAGCTGAAGGCACAGCAGGAACACAGCTTTTAGGGAAAGGTCCTGTTTATAAAGAAAAACGAGAAAAGCATGATGCAGCCCTTGCCGAGTTACAACAGTTGAAAGCAGATAACAAAGCCAAAATCACAGCTACAGAAACTCAAATCGCTCAGCTTAAATCTGATTATGATTCACAAGTGAGTTCTTCTCAACCCATTATTGACGGGTTTGATGGTCTAATGGCACGCGTTAATGCTCTGGGTGAGCTACCATGGCTGCCTTCGTTCTTTATTCTTCTGTTATTTCTGGCTATTGAAACATCGCCTATATTCGCCAAATTATTATCTCCAAAAGGAGAATACGATTTCAAATTGGAAGATGCCGAAACTGCAGTTAAAACTTGGGTACAGCAAAAAGTTAGTGAACGTCAAATCTTATTAAAGACCGACCAGACACTTAATAATAGAATCTATACTGATATAGCTGAAGAAGATGAATTATACACTTACAAGCGTAAAAAAGCTCGAGAATTAATGCAATTACAAGCAGATGCTTTTTTTAAACATCAAAAGAATGCCTTATAATTTTAAGTATATTTAGATTTTAAATATATACTTATGAAAAAATTTATATACTGTTTTTGTATAGTGGCTCTTATGTCTTGTCAAACTGAAACAAAACAAA
Organism: Psychroserpens luteolus; assembly: GCF_021032705.1. Lineage (GTDB taxonomy): Bacteria > Bacteroidota > Bacteroidia > Flavobacteriales > Flavobacteriaceae > Psychroserpens > Psychroserpens luteolus. Next base: position 312,756 of record NZ_JAHVXI010000001.1, read on the forward strand.
TCGATGTTGTAGAAATTTCCGAAGACAATACTGAAGAGGCTAAAGCCGCTATTAAAGAAGTAATGTCTGCTCAAGAAATCGCTTGGAATAATCATGACCTTGAAGGCTTTATGCAAGGCTACTGGAACAATAATTCATTAAAATTTTATGGTAGTAACGGACTTACACAAGGCTGGGATAATACACTTGCAAACTACAAAAAAGGCTACCCAACGCCTGCCGAGAGTGGCACTTTACGATTTGTCATTAATGATATTTCTAAAATAGAAAACGGTAATTATTGGGTCATGGGAGAATACCATTTAACACGTCCAGTTGGTGATGCTAATGGTGTGTTTATGATTATCTTTAAAAAGATTGATGGACAATGGAAAATCGTTGCTGATATGTCTTGCTAATTAAGCTGCTTCTTCAGACTTAAAATGATTATATAGATTGCTATGACCTAATCCTATAATTGATAAGCGTTTATTTTTAACCAAGGCTTCATTATGCAATTGAGCTATAGCGCTTACACCATAACGATCAATACTTGTTAGATTTTCAATACTTACAGTGATTGTGTTGGCTCTTTCAAAAACATTTCTAAACTGTTTTTTAAACACATGAACATTGTGTCTATCCAAGGAGCCTTTAACTTTAAAGAAGTTATTTGCGTTTGTAATTTCTAAGTTCATAATAATACGATTTAAGGTTGTCTTTACTTATTTGCTATCAATCAATATTATTATGTTATAAATATCTAAAATAAAATGCGCGTATTACTATATATTCGATTAAATGTATAATTGGTTGGTTTTGGATTATAAACGGACTTTTTTACTCGATAAACAACACATTTTAAATAGATTACAAAAATATTTTTTTAAGATTTTGTAGTGTTTTTCCTCCTTAGAGGCACTAATTCTATGTCATTTTAATAGATATTGCTACTTTTATCAAAGAAAATAATTAGTTATGAAGTCATCTCATTTTATCTACACTGTCCTTTTTATAGTATCCTTTTTTAGTTGTAAAACAACACAAAACGTAACAGCTACTACTCCGATAAAAGAGGTGTCCAATTTTGAAAAATTAGCCTCTATTTCAAATATTGTTAGTATTGAAAAAAAGCAACCTACAAGTCACTTTGATGAAAACTATGAAATCTGGTTTGAACAACCAATAGATCATAACAATCCATCAAAAGGTACATTTAAGCAACGTGTTTTTCTTGGATTTGAAAATGCTAATCTGCCAGTTATTGTAGAATTAAGAGGTTATGGAATTGGCTCGGAAAGAGCTGGAGAACTGGCCGCACACTATAAGGCAAACCAACTTACTATTGAACATCGATATTTTAATAATTCGCGTCCTGTCACGATAGATTGGAATACTCTAACCATTGAAAATGCCGCAAAAGATCAAGCCAATATTATTACGACTATAAGAAATGCCATGTATCCTAATGCTAAATTTATTTCAACTGGTATTTCAAAAGGTTGTCAAACCACGATGGCCCATCGTCGATTTTTTCCAAATAACGTTGATGCGAGTGTTTGCTATGTTGGACCGCTCAACTATAAACGCGAGGATCCTCGAGTATATGAATTTCTAAAAACAGTTGCAACTAAAGAAGATAGAGATAGAGTTAAAGCGTTTCAAAATCTATGTTTTGAAAACAGGACAGCACTTCTTCAGCTCATGAAAGATGAAGCGCGACAAAAGAATATGAATTGGGAGTTTGGGGTTGAAAAAGCTATCGATTATACAATTCTTGAATATTCGTTTGCATTTTGGCAATGGGGAATTCCGTTAAACAGTATTCCAACTTCAGATGTTTCTGTAGCGCAGATATATAAGCACCTCATCGATGTTGTAGGCTATGGCTTTTTTGAACAGAAAGCTGTTGAAGATTTACAACCCTATTTCTGGGCAGCTTTAACACAACAAGGCATTTATGGCTATGAAACTGCGCCTTTTAAAAACTATTTAAATACAGAAGAGATCTACAAATTTGATTGGGCTTTTCCAGATGGGATCTCAAAGGCATACGATTTAAAACCCATGCAAGACATTAAATCCTATTTAGATAATTCTGCCGAAAAGATACTTTTTATTTATGGTGAATACGATGCATGGAGTGCCACAGCTGTTGAATTAAGTGACTCGGCAAAAAATAGAGATCTTTACAAGTTTGTTAAGCCTAAAGGAGATCATAGAACACGTATAAGAAGTTTTTCTCAAAACACACAACAGTCTATTTATGATATAATAGATGAGTGGGTACAGAACTAATTAAAAACGCCGATCTGGACTAAATAATGTCACAGGTATTACTGTTTGTTTATCGGCAATAATCTCTGAAACTAACTTACCTGTTGCGGTTGCCATACTCCAACCCATCATAGCATGACCTGTGGCAATTGTCAAATTCTCACATTTTGAAGACTTCCCAATATAAGGCAATCCATCTGGAGATACTGGTCTCAATCCTGAAGCAGCTTTTTGTTTCTCTTCAGGATTTAATGTAATTTCTGGGTAATAACGGGTTGCTGCATTTGCAATAGCCTCTACCCTAGCTTTATTGATTGTATGATTTATTCCAGCTATTTCCATTGTACCAGCAAAACGCGTAAAACCATTCATAGGTGTTACAGCAACCTTTGCTTCGGCCAAAATGGCTGGAACCGAAATATTTGTCTTTCGATTGGTGTTAATACGATACCCTTTCCCTGCTTGAAGCAATAATTTCAATCCTAGTTTTTTGCTCAATAAATACGACCATGAACCTGCTGCTAATATAAACTCATCGGCTTTTAAAACTTGTTTGTCTGTTATAATAGAGTTTATTTTTTCGTTGGAAATATTTAAATCTTGTACCTTTTCGTTCTTATAAAACTGAACACCCGAATTCTTCAAATGTGTTTTCATCTCCTCCATAAATTCATGTGGTGTAGTATGTGAATCACACTTATAATAGGTTGCACCTTTCACATCCATCGCTACATTAGGCTCTAAAACTTGTAACTCTTCCAAACTAATAGTTTTCGCGTCTAAACCTTCTTGTTTGGCAATATGAGCCGTTTCAATCTCTTCTTCAAGCATCGCTTCAGTCTTACAAAGCATTAACAGCCCTTTCTTTTCATAATGAAATGAGAACTGCTCATCGCGCTTGATATCATCGTATAAGTCTTGACTCAATAAGGTCATCGCCTTAATAGCTGGAATTGCTTTAGATACATGATTGGCACTACATGATTTATTAAAAGCCCAAGTCCATTTTATAAAATCTTGCTCTAATCTAGGTTTAATGTATAGCGGACTTGACGAATTAAACATCCATTTGAACCCCTTCTTCATCACGCCTGGCGCAGATAGAGGAACTATATGACTTGGAGACAAATAACCAGCATTAACATAAGAGGCACCAGCATCTAAGTTGGATTGATCAACAATAGTAACTTGATGACCTTCCTTTTGAAGATAATACGCAGAACACAAACCTATAATTCCGCCTCCTATAACGATAATGTCTTTACTCATTTGTTAAAAATTAAATCACTTGAAACCCATAAGCATATGGGTCATCTTCTGGGTCAATAGTTATGGTATTATATCCAAACACTTTTGCCCAGCCTTGAATACTTGGGATAATTGCTAATGTTCCATCCAAGAGTGTTTCTTCTTCAACACGTCCAATAAAAGTAGACCCTATATAACTTTCATGAATAAACGCTTCCCCTATTTTTAAATGACCTTTTGCATACAATTGAGCTAATCGAGCCGATGTTCCTGTGCCACATGGACTTCTATCAATAGCTTTATCACCATAAAACACAGCATTCCTTCCCGATGAAGACGCATGTATTGGTTTTCCTGTCCACAGCATATGGGTTACATCTCGAATCGTTTCATTTTCTGGGTGCACAAATAGATTGGAGTATTTATCATTTATTCGGTCTCTTACTACTTGCGAATATTGAATAATTTGGCTGGCCGTAAAATCCTGTACTCCAGAAAAATTTTGCTGTGGATCGACAATAGCATAAAAATTCCCACCATAAGAGACATCAAATGTAATGACTCCTAATTCTGGGCAATCAATGGTTAAATCTTGAGCAGCTAAGTAACTTTTTACATTCGTGAGTTTAACCCAATCTACTTTATTTCCAGTTTGTTGGTATTCAATATCTACTAAACCTGCTGGTGCTTCCATTTTAATCTTTCCAGGTGTTTTTGGATGAATCAATCCTTCTTCAATAGCAATTGTAATAGTTCCAATAGTACCATGACCACACATAGGCAAGCAACCAGATGTTTCAATAAATAAGATAGCGAAATCATTTTCTGGATCATGAGGAGGATATAGAATACTTCCACTCATCATGTCATGACCTCTAGGTTCAAACATCAGTCCTTTTCTAATCCAATCATAGTCTTTTAAAAAGTGCTGACGCTTTTCACTCATAGAGTTTCCCTCCAGCTTCGGGCCACCTTCTTTGATTACTCTAACAGGGTTTCCGCAGGTATGTGCATCAATACATATAAATTTGGATTTACTCATTTTTATGTTTTTCAATATAATGATTCACTCGATTTTCAAGTATTGAAAGCGTTACAGTACCCTGTTCTAATATCACTTCATGAAACTCTCTAATATCAAACTTAGCGCCTAATTGTGATTCGGCTTTTTGTCTCAACTCTCTTATTTTAAGTTCTCCTATTTTGTACGACAATGCTTGTCCTGGCCATGAGATATAGCGATCGGTCTCTGTATTAATCTCATGAAGCGACAAAGCTGTATTTGACGACATGTACTCAACGACCTGATCTCTCGTCCATCCTTTCATATGAATTCCAGTATCTACAACTAGTCGGCAAGCACGCCACATTTCGTAAGTTAATTGTCCAAACTGCTCATAAGGTGTCGTGTACATTCCCATTTCATCGGCTAAATACTCAGAATACAATCCCCAACCTTCACCATACGCAGAGAGGTACAGGTCTTTTCTAAACTGTGGAATGCTATCGCCTAATTCGTTATTTAAACTGCCTTGCAAATGATGTCCAGGAACCGCTTCATGAACCGTAAGTGCTGGTAAGGTATATAATGTTCTACTAGGCAAATCATAAGTATTTACCCAATAATATCCAGGTTCACTACTCTCTTTTGAAGTTCCAACGTAACGACCACTAGTGTATTTGGGTGCAATGGCATCAGGAACTGGAGCTACGCCATAGGGTTTTCTAGGCAATGTTTTAAAAAATCTCGGCAACTGTTCATCTGCTCGCTTTGCCATATCTCTGGCAATCGTTAAGAGTTCATTAGGCGTTTTTGCATAAAACTGATCATCTGTTCTTAAAAACTGAAAAAAATCTTCAAAGCTTCCCTCGAAGTTTAGCTCTGAAATGATCTGTTCCATTTCAGCTTTTATACGTGCCACTTCTTTTAAACCAATTTGATGAATATCATCTGCTGTATATTGTGTACTTGTTGTATAAAAATTGATGCGATCTTGGTAATAAGCTTTTCCATTTGGTGTTTCAGAAACACCTATAGTTGTTCTTGTATTTGGAAAGTATTCTGCCTCAAAAAATGCTTTAATTCGTTTAAATTCAGGAGTCACTTTTGTTTGGATAACATCTTTTGCTACGTTCAAAACCGAATCCTTTTGACTTTGAGTTAAATCTGGTGGTAAATTTTTAAAAGGCGAGTAGTAATAACTGTCTTGATAATTGTCGACAATATGGTCATTATAAGTAGACTCGTAGCCTTTAAAAATAACCAAGGGTTGAGACACTCCTTTTTCTAAACCTTCACGAAGGTTAACTAGGTTTTGACTAACAAACTCTGGTATGGCTTTTAATTTATTTAGGTAGTCTATAACTTGCTCATAATTATTTAAATACCTCACATTATAAGTGAGGTTTGAATGAAATCCAGTATCGGAAAGTAACGGATTTAAGTATTGTTCGAACTCAAAATAGTTAATTCGATCTTCAAGGATAAATCTTAGTAACTCAGCCGAAATTTGCTCGGTTTCATTTAAGTCGTCTAATTTGATATGGGATAATTCTTGCAATTTGGTTTTTGCAAATCTTGCTTCAGACTCAAAATATGCCTTTGTAAAAAGACCCAAAGGATATGCTTTATCGTCATATCCTTCGTAGTCTTGATAACTATTAATTATTTGGTTTAATTCTTTTGATGCTGTATTAGACTCTTCTTTTTCACATCCAAAAATCAATAGTAGTGCTAGTACACAAATGCTTTTTAAAAATCTCATAGTTTCATGGTCGTTTGCTGGTTATTGACTAGCCTTGAAATACATAATGGATTCTCATTCTTAAGTTCATTTGGCAGTAAATCATTTGGCCAATCTTGATAACTAAATGGTCTTACCCATCGTTTTATGGAGTGAATACCTACAGCCGTAAATCGACTATCTGTTGACGAAGGATATGGACCACCATGAACCATAGATGGACAAACCTCAACACCAGTTGGAACACCATTATAAATAATTCGGCCAACCCTATTTTGCAATGCTGAAATGACCTCAGTATAGTTAGATGCTTCATTATTATCTGCAATAACTGTTCCTGTGAGTTGCCCTTCTAAGTTTGAAATCACTTGTTCTAACTGCGTCGTACTTTCACATTGAACCACCATTGAAAATGGTCCAAACACTTCTTGATGTAAGGTAGGATTTTCAATAAAAGTAGATCCCTTAACGGTTGTAATTGCTTGTCTTGCATAATTGGCTTGTACTTCAGAAGCATAATCAACACTAAGTGTCAATTCTGGTTGCGCTAAAGCTTTTTCTTTATTTGATTCATAAGCTCCAATAATATTGGGATGCAGCATACAAGTAGGCTCAATCTTTATAATTTCTTCTGAAAGTTTCGTTATAAAATTTGATAGCATATCACCTTTAATTCCTAAGATCAAACCAGGGTTTGTACAAAACTGCCCTGTACCTAAGGTAATCGAACTAGCATAAGTCTTTGCTAAGGCTTCACCTCTATTCTTTAAAGCTTCTGGTAATATCACAACCGGATTTATACTTCCCATTTCGGCAAATACGGGAATAGGTTCTTCTCGCTGTGCAGCCAAATCATACAAAGCTCGTCCACCTTTTATACTTCCTGTAAAACCGACAGCTTTTATTTCTTGACGCTTTACTAATTGTGCGCCAACTTCAATACCACTACTATTTAAATTAGAAAACACACCATTTGGCATTCCAGTTTTTTCTGCAGCTTTTATAATTGCTGAAGCCACTAATTCACCAGTTCCAGCGTGCATAGGATGTGATTTGACAATTACAGGACAACCAGCAGCTAATGCTGCAGCTGTATCACCACCAGCAGTAGAATACGCCAACGGAAAATTACTGGCTCCAAAGACTACAACAGGACCAAGAGGCACCATCATTTTACGAATATCAGATTTTGGCATCGGTTGTCGTTCTGGTTGAGCTGTATCAATAGACGCTTCAACCCAAGATCCTTCGGCAACTAATTCGGCAAAGGCTCTTAATTGCCCGACTGTTCGTCCGCGTTCCCCTTTGGCACGACCTTCTGGCAGGCCAGTTTCAGAACAATATGTTTGTATTAACACGTCATCAAGCGCTAAAATTTCATCTGCGATAGCATTTAAAAATTCAGCTTTATCCTTTCCTGAATAGTTCTTAAATCTATGAAATGCACGTTCTGCTAGTATACATGCCATTTCAATTTCGGCAGGAGTTGCTTCAGTAAACGTATTTTGGTTTTCAATATTTAATTTTGGGTTAAATGTTTTATACGTTACATCTCCTTTTGCAGACAAGGCAGTTCCTATGTAATTTTTTCCTGTTATCATCTTTCTTTAATTCGTTTTAAATGCAATACTACATCAACGGGTTTATGAATCACTTTTGTAGACACTGGGTATTTTTCTAATAATGATTCTGGGCGAATCGGTCGTTTTTCAAATCCGCCATCACAATTTGGGCAGATCTGTTCTAAAACATTGTCAACACAATCTCTACAAAATGTACATTCGAATGTACAAATCATAGCATCCTCTGCATTAAAAGGTAATGCTTTATTACAATGTTCACAGGTTGGTCTAATCTCCAGCATCTTATAAATTCTTATAATTTGGCAGTGTTGGTCTACGCTTCAAACCGTCTTCAATAACGTTTAAAACATGTTGACGTTCATCTCCATAAAGTGGCAAACGAGGTGCTCTAACATTTTCGGTTCCAATCCCAGTAGCTACTTCGGCGAGCTTTATATTTTGTACTAATTTAGGGTTTATATCTAACTCTAACAATGGTAAAAACCAGCGATAAATCTCCAACGCTTCTTGAATTCGGCCTGCGTTTTGAAGTTCGTAAATAGCGACAGTTTCGGCAGGAAAAGCACATACCAAACCAGCGATCCAACCATCTGCTCCCATAAGCAGACTCTCCAAAGCTAATGTATCAACGCCTGTCATAATTTTTAGTCGGTCACCAAATCGGCTTTTAATTCTAGTGACATTAGAAATATCTCTAGTAGACTCTTTAACAGCTTCGATGTTATTGCATTTCAATAATTCATCAAACATATCTAGTGTCACTTCAATTTTATAATCTACGGGATTATTATACACCATAATTGGTAATGATGTATTATTTGCAACCGCCTTAAAATACTCAACTGTTTCTCTATCTCCAGATTTGTAACGCATTGGCGGCAGCATCATTAAACCCTTAGCGCCATCATCTTCAGCCTTTTGAGCGGCATGAATTGCATTTTTGGTTGTTTGCTCTGCAATATTGATAAGAACTGGAACCTTACCATCAACAATATCTACGGTAGTTCTTGTTAAAATCCTTTTTTCTTCATCACTCAGTGTACTTGCTTCTCCTAATGTTCCTCCTAAAACAATCCCATGAACACCAGCCTCTAGCTGAGCTTCAATATTATGTTGGAACATCGGTAAATCTAAGGTATCAGAATCTGTAAACTTGGTCGTTACTGCTGGCATGACGCCTTTCCATTGTATGCTCATAAATTAACTTGTTTTGATACTGTAAAACTAGTGCACTATTTTCAAAATAGTTAATGGCTACTTATCCATTATTGATACTATATTATCCTTAAATTAGTTTTAAACTAACAAATAGAATAGTATTTGCATATATTTGATGATAATTTGATCGTAAATACATGAAAGTTTTACCATTTAAAATTCCGAAACCAGATTTTGATGCTCTCATATTTCAGGAGGATAAAGGCCATCTGTTTTATGATAAATTACATCAGCATGAAGAAATTCAAATTAGTTTAATCATTGAAGGGGAAGGCACTTTAATTGTTGGAGATACTATCAATTATTACAAAACAGGTGATGTTTTAGTTATAGGAAGTCATATCCCTCATGTATTTAAAAGCGACCAGACTTCAAATTTAAAGTCACATATGTTGACTTTATTTTTTACTGAAACCTCTTTTGGAGTTCAGTTTTTTGATCTTGAAGAACTCAAAGAATTGAAACCTTTCTTTAAACGCTCAAAACACGGATTTAAGGTCTCTTCTCATAAAAAAGTAATTGGTGTCTTATTTGAACAACTTGAAAGCGCTTCTAAGCTAAAGCGCTTTATTATATTATTAGAACTTCTGCAATTATTGTCAAAGTCTGGTTATACGAGTCTATCGTCTTTCATTTATAATAAAATGTATACAGATATAGAAGGACATCGTATGCGAGATGTATTTGAATATACGATGAATCATTTTAATGAAGATATTTCTTTGACGACAATTTCAGAAGTGGCAAATATGACAAAAAATGCATTTTGTAAATATTTCAAAAAGCGTACAAACAAAACCTATATTACCTTTTTAAACGAATTACGTGTTGAGCACGCTTGTAAACTATTATTGGTAAATAAAGACATGCCTATTGTTGACATAGCAGAAATGACCGGTTTTCGTAACATTTCGAATTTTAATAGGCAATTTAAATCTGTAAAAATGATGAGTCCTTCAGTTTTTAAAGCACTCAAGACAACTACAGTTTTTTAACGTATTGTGTAATAATAACAATTTGTTGACCATCAACTTTTCCTTCAATATACTCAGCATTTTCACGGTCTAAACGAATATTTCTAACAGCAGTTCCTTGCTTGGCAACCATACTTGAACCTTTAACTTTTAGATCTTTGATTAAAACAACCGAATCTCCAGATGCTAAGGGAACACCATTTGAATCTCTATGAATAATTTTGTTTTCTTCGTCTTCATGTTCTCCAGTAGCTCTTGCTAATGCCAAAGCCTCATCATCTAAATACATCATATCCAACAAATCTTGGGGCCAACCTTCATTGCGCAAGCGCTGTAACATACGCCAAGCCATTATTTGCACAGCCACATGTTCACTCCACATACTATCATTGAGACATCTCCAATGATTAGGATCCATATCTGTTTTGCCTTCAATTTGATCCAAACATGTAGTACAAACAAGCACGTCATTAGCTACATTTTCATTCAAAGATGGTGGGATTGTATATTGTTTTAAATCTTGATTAGACGCACATAATTCACAGGTAGTATTGCTTCGCTCTCTTAATTCTTTTTCTAAACTCATAAAGTTAAAACTTTTAGTATCGCAAATGTATTGTTTTAATTTTATCTGCTTATTTTTAAGTATGCAAATACCAAACGTTAGAAAGGCGACATTAGCCGACTTACAAACTTTAAAACAATTTAAACTTGGGTTAATTCAAGCTGAACTCCCTATGGATGAGACTATTAAGAAAGACACGACGAGTTATTATGATCTAGAAGCGTTAATTACTGACGATAATTCAGAACTATTAGTTGCAGAGCTAGATGGTGAACTCGTTGCTTCTGGCTATGCTCAAATTATTCCTGACCGACCTTACTTAAAGCATGATTTTCAAGGATATTTAGGTTTTATGTATGTTCCAGAAGAACATCGCGGAAACGGCTATAACAAACTCCTTTTAAATGCTTTATTGAAATGGTGCAAATCTAGACGTGTATTCGAAATTAAATTAGATGTTTATGACACGAATCTACCAGCTCTTAGAGCCTACGAAAAAGCAGGCTTTAAAAAACATTTAATAAATATGCGCTTGGATATTAGAGACATTGAGTTATAAAAGTTGATCTCTCATTTTTTTAGTCATGCCCTTTACCACCATATCATAAGAATGATCAATTAATTTGGTCAAGAGTTTTGGTGAAAGTTCTCCTGTATGGATATATACGCTATTCCATTGTTGTTTGTGCATGTGGTAACCTGGCTTGATACTCTCATAGGCCTCTCTTAACTCAATAGCATATTCTGGATCACATTTGAGATTAATAAAACCTTCTCCACTCTCCCATTTTTTTAAAGAGGCTAAGGCAAACATTTTCCCTAATACCTTAAACACCAAAACATCTTCGTCGAAAGGAAAGTGTTCGGTCACTGCCTTTTTGCTCATGCAATAATTTCTGTAGTCTTCTATATTCATTTTAATAAACGTTCCATGACTTTTTCTGGATGTTTTAACTCGGTGTAGCCAAACTGATGATATAATTTATGCGCATCTGAGGTTTTTAACATCCATGTATGACACGACTTCAATTTTGGCTCTTTATGAACCGTTTCCATAAGCTGTTTAGCATACCCATTGCCTCGATATTCTGGTAAAATAAACACATCCATGAGGTATGCAAAAACCACATAATCTGTTGCTATACGAGCAAAACCAATTTGTTCATTTTCATAATATACTCCAAAACACAAACAGTGTTCAATAGAGGTTTTCACTTCTTCTAGCGTACGTCCTTTTGCCCAATACGTTTCAGTTAAAAACTCGTGAATTAATTTAATATCTAAACGTGTCTTATCGGTAGATATATCTATCACTCTTCTAATTTTTTAGGTGTACCGTCTTCAATTTTTAAAGCCGAATAATCGAGTTTCCAACCAATAGTTTCAACAATACTTTCAATAAGCAATACAGATTCTAATGCTTCTTTTTTTGCAATCTCATACAACCCGCTTTCTGGCACCTTATTCATAATATGAAGCTTTGCTTCGTTGTGTAATTCGGTTAAATCTGAAGCTTCAAACTTATTAAACATGCCATCAGACTTATCATAATAGTTTAAATCGGTTTCGATACTCAATACTTCAGGTTGCGGAAAATGGAACAGTTTCACTGTCTTTGTTTTGAGATCAGAATCCATTCTAATTTTCGACAAATCAAAACCAACATGTGCTTTCGCATTGATAACCACCAAAGCCTTCTTTTTACTACTAATAAGTTTTAAAAAACGCTCTTTAACGTCTTCATAGTGATAAATCTCAGCGAAATCGCCTTCAACAGTAATGAATTTGCACACTTTTTTAATCTTATCTAGTAAAATTACCGATTGTGAGTTGGTTTGTTGTCGCAATCTAAACTGCTTGACGATAGTCACAATCCCTAGAGTGACCAATATGCTTAAAATGATTATAAAAAATGTTTCCATAGTTAGTTTTTAATAACTGCTTTCAAATGTCGCGCCATAATTAATGAACGCATTCAAAATCTAACCTCTACTCTATAACTTTATACAACACAGGTTTGCTTGGTGTTGCATCATTCTCAAAAGGAGCGATTTGTAGATTTAAAAAATATTCACCATCGTTTACTGCATTTGGGACAAATATAAACTCGGTTATGGTACAGTCTTTTCGGAGTTTTCCTGTGTAATTCCAAAATGCTTTATGTGCTTTAAGTTCCCCTCCATCCTCTTCCCTATCAACACTTGGCAAATCTATAAGTAAGTGCTTTATTCCTTTTTTTACTAGAAATGTGACAGCGTCTTCCTTTAAGTATGTCCAATTCGTATTTGAATACTGCTGTGATAATTTTTCTTTTGTGTTAGGAATAGTTCTAATCACAAGCGCATCTCTTTTTTTATTACCAAGCGCAAATTGTAATTGAGATTTTGAGATTATTGTATCGTCTCCAAATTCTTCTGGAGCTACTGTAATCACTTCAGCTAAAAAGAAAAACTGCTTTAAATTTTCATTTACAGAGTATACGTTTTTGGTAATATGACCAACACATTCGGTATGCGTTCCGTGTGCATGCGGATTAAACTGAATTGTATTAAAATTTACAGCTGCACCTTCCGAAACACTTATCACATCATCATCAAATTTAACGGCTTCTATCTTTGGTTCATCAATATACCATGCATTAACATTAGACTTTGAAGCCCTTAGCGGAATAGAAATATCTAAAGGGTTTGATAGGTCAATTTTTAGCTTTCTTGAATTATATTGAATTGTTGCTATCACTATACATTAATTTTAAAGAGGTCTGAAGCTATACCATCACTTAAGAATTTACCCTTTTTAGTAACCAATAGCTTTTCATCATCAATATACAATAAATGTTGATTTATAAAGGGTTGTGCTTGTTGCAAAAGGTAATTTTTAAACGTTTTACCATAATCTTTCGCTACTTTTTCTAATGAAACGCCCCAAACTGTTCTTAAGCCAGTCATCACATATTCATTGTATTTATCGGTAACTGTAAGCGTTTCTGTTTCCATAGGAAGGCTACCACTGGAAATGGCATTACTATATTTTGAATTATTTGATACATTCCAACTACGATTATTTCCGTTGAAAGAATGTGCAGATGGTCCAATTCCCAAATAGGGTTTTCCTTGCCAGTATGCCGAATTATTTCTGCTGAAATATCCTTCTTTACCAAAATTTGATAGTTCATAGTGTACAAAATCATGAGCTTCTAAAGCATCAATTAATATATGAAACTGTTGTTGTGCTATATCATCATCAACATTCTCAATAACGCCTTTTTTGATAAAATGCGCCAAAGCTGTTTTTGGTTCTACTGTTAAAGCATAACTTGAAATATGTGGAATATTATAACTCAAAGCCGTCTCAATATTCTCACGCCACTGATCGTTTGTAGCACCAGGAATACCATAGATTAAATCGATAGAAATATTATCAAAATAACGTATCGCTACAGACAAACATTCTTTAGCTTCGTTAACGTTGTGAGCACGATTCATAAGCTTTAAATCGTCTTCCAAAAACGATTGTATGCCAATGCTCAAGCGATTCACTGGACTTTTAGAAAGCTTTATAATTTGCTCCTCAGAAAGATCATCAGGATTAGCTTCTAAAGTGATCTCGGGTGTTTCAGAAACCTTATAATGCGTATATATAGTTGAAATGAGCAACTGAAGTTCCTCAGTAGATAATAACGAGGGCGTTCCTCCTCCGAAATAAATGGTATCTACTATTATATTTTGAAACTCATCTTTACGCATTTCCAATTCTTTGGCTAACGCTTGTATGAGTTCATCTTTCTTTTTTAAAGACGTCGAAAAATGAAAATCACAATAATGACAAGCCTGTTTACAAAATGGTATGTGAATATATATGCCACTCATTACTCTTTTCGTTTTCTGCCTTTGACTAATCGTCTGGTATCGTGTCTTGAAATAGTTAAGTCGGGATTTAATCGGTTAATAGCTTCGATATTGTCATCTGTTATAAGTTGATGGTCTACTAACATCGTTTTTAAAGCTTTCATCTTTCCAACCTCAGGCGGTATAATCTCAAAATTACTATTGTGAATCCAAAGAGAGTATAAGTTATCTAAAGACAATACTTCCTTTGGAAATTGTTTAAACCTATTAAATTCTAGACTTACCGATCCCAGGTTTTTTAAATTGGAAAATTCCTTTGGTAACTCTGAAATTTCATTTGAACCAAGGCTTAGATTCTTTAGTTCTGTAAGTTTCCCTATTGATTCTGGAATCGTTTCAATTTTATTGTAACCTAAATTGATATATTTCAAATTTATCAAACTGCCTATTTGTACTGGTAGGGTTTTAATTTTACACGCATTGGCGACTATACTAACTAGCTCACTACAATTGGACAATTCGTCTCTTAAACTAGTCATTCCGCTTCCAGAGACATTCAAAAATTGTAAACATCTTAACTTACCAATAGATTGCGGTAGATCTTTTAAATAACTATTGCTTCTAACACTTAAATATTTTAGTTTCGTTAGCTCTCCTATATTCTCGTTGAGTTCTCGTAATCCATTAGTACCAATATCTAAAATTTCAACATTCTGAAGTAATTTAATATTGTCTGGTAGTGCTCTCAAATTGCATCTGTAGGCTTCTAATATCTTTAGGTTTGGAAGTTTACTTAAGTCTTCAAACAATTTTTCTTTGTCTTTAAATTTATTTCCTGCAATATTCAACGCCTGTAAATTGATAAATTGTGACAGCTCTTTTGGTAGCTCTGTGAAATTGGAATAGCTCAAATTCAAGGCATAGACCTCATCTTTTCTGTCTAGTAACGTTGTTAAATCTTCCGTTCTTTCAAGACGTGCAAAACGATTTAACAACTCGACTCTAAAATAAGTTTCGTCTTCAAAAAGATTTAAGGTCGAGCAGAAATTATTAAGGACCTCTTCTAGTTGCTCTAAGGTCATTTGAGGCAATTGAAAATTAGCTAATTCTTCAAAAACTAAGCTGTCATCTACAATACGCTTCATTAATTCGTTATTTGCCTCTAAGCCTCTATCTTCTAAAAAAGCAACATCCCAAAGCGCTCCTTCCTTATTCCCTCCAAAATACTTTGAAAACACCCAATAGTAGTATGTATTTTTGAGGTCTTCAGCAGTTCCCGTTAATCGTAATCGTTCTTCATAGGATTGCTCTGCAATATCAAATTTTTTGGCTGCAAAAGCACAATTCCCTTTCCATGCCAATAAAAATGCAGTTTTTCCTTTGAGTTCAATAATTTTATCAATATCCTCAAGTGCTTTTTCATACTGTTTCAATACAGAATACGCTTGAAACCTGATATATCTCGCCTCATAAGAATTAGGCTCATACGATATATAAATAGTTAAGTCTTCTACAACACCTTTGACATCTTTGGGATTGATGTTTGACTTGGCAATAGCCCTTGAATAGTAATAGTCTTTTACATCGGGTTCGCGTTTAATCACTTCATCAAGTAATTCGATAACCGCTTGCCAATTTTTACTATCAAGTGCTTTATTATAGCGTGTCTTAAGTTCTTCATCAGATAAACTCGAGGAACAAGTAACGAACAGCACAACTAAAAGTATAACACCAACATATCTCAATGACATTATTAAGGACTTAAGTTTTAACTGCATATTATTTCTTTACTCTATCTCCATTTTGTTTCACAAAACTTGCCCAGCCAGAATAACTTTTCCCTACCTCTACTCGGCCTTGGTTATAAAAATGACATACCGCTGCGGCTAAACCATCGGTAGCATCTAAGTTTTTGGGTAAGGTTTTTAAGTCTAATAAACTTTGAAGCATTTTTGCTACTTGTTCTTTGCTGGCATTTCCATTTCCAGTGATGGCCATTTTTATTTTTTTAGGCGAATACTCTGTAATAGGCACTTCGCGTGATAAACCAGCAGCCATAGCAACACCCTGAGCTCGTCCTAATTTAAGCATACTTTGTACGTTCTTTCCAAAGAATGGTGCTTCGATAGCAATTTCATCAGGATGATGCGTATCTATTAATTCTATTGTACGTTCAAAAATGAGCTTGAGCTTAAGATAATGATCACTATACTTTTTTAAATCCAATTCATTAAGCTGAAGAAAAGACATCTTTTTACCGACCACTTTTATGAGTCCGAAACCCATAATTGTAGTTCCAGGATCAATTCCTAATATGATTTTTTCATTACTCATTAATCGCAATATTGGCATCCACTAATAGAGAACGTCACTCCAAAAGTAATCGTTAGAAGGTTTCCGTTGAATGATCCAAAACCATCGGTTGCAGGATCAAAATCTTTTCCGAAACCTAAAATATAGGATGTGTCTGCATAAACCGACATACGTTGTGTTAAACCATAATGTATTTCGAATCCAGCCATGACATTAAAAAACGATATGTTGTTGCTTCCAAAATTTCCAAGCGGTTTTACAAATGAATATCCTGGTCCAGCATGCGCCACAAGTCCCATACGTTGTGGTATAAATGAAATAGACTCGGTAGGATCATATACTATTTGAGCATTTAGTCGTGTATAGTTGGTTTTAAATTCTATCGAATTATCATCACTTGAAAATCGGTTAAATCCAAAATCTAATTTCGCCCCTAATTCCGGTTTAAACATATGCTGAATACCTAAATTTACTGTTGGAAAGTTAACCGATTTCGCTTGAAAACCATCAACAAAACCCGATTGGGACGGACTATTTATACCAAAAGCTATTTGAGCTTTCCATTTATTAGTATCTCTTTGAGCATGACTGTTAATAAAACAAATAAACGCTATTATCAAAATACTCAATTTTTGAAGTCTATAATTTGAGGTCATATTCTTTTATTAGTTAATTTGCGACATGCATTTTGGCAGCCTTCCTTACAAAACTAAACAATTCTTTTTTGTACTTATTAAATTAAGTATTGTTGTTGGTGCTTTTTATTTTATTTATCAGAAACTAGTTAAAAACGAAGATTTAGATTTTTATCAATTTTCGATTTTTTTGCGTGAAAACAACGTGTTTTCGCCAAAAAACGTCTGTTTTTTGCTCTTTTTAACTTTTTTTAATTGGTTTTTTGAAATTTTAAAATGGAAGACTTTAGTCACACATATTAAAAAAATATCGTTTAAAAATGCTTTAGAACAAAGTTTGGGTGCTTTAACCGCTTCATTATTTACACCAAACCGAATTGGAGAATATGGTGCGAAAGCCATTTACTTTGGTGCATCAAAACGGAAACAAGTCGTGTTACTTAACTTAATAAGCAATATGATGCAAATGACAGTAACAGTCATATTAGGCATTATAGGTTTAAGCCTCATGCATTCTAAATATAATTTAGACATCAATTATTTTAAGGTCTCTAGATTTATAGTACTTGTTATAATTATTGGAATTTTTACTGCTTTGGGTCTAAAACAAAACCGATTTAAAATTAAAGGTTTCTCTATTGAAAGATTAAAATCGTTTCTTAATGAACTTCCTGTAAAAATCCATATCACTGCTTTTGGTCTTTCAGTTTTGAGATACCTTATTTTCTCGTTTCAGTTTTATTTTTTATTGCAAATTTTCGGAATCAATGTGAGTTATTTTAATGGAATGGCAGCTATTACAACCATGTATTTGCTAGCTTCAGTGATTCCTTCCATATTTATTTTTGACGTTATTATAAAAGGGAGTGTTGCAGTGCATATATTCGCCATTATTGGAGTCAACGAATTTACATCACTTTGTATTGTTACCATTATGTGGTTATTAAATTTTGTAATACCAAGTGTGTTTGGAAGTTACTATGTTCTTAATTTTAATTTTCCAAAAACCAAAAGTCACTAATGCTAACTATCGTACTTATAATCACAGTTTTGTACCTATTATTCATAGGAAGTTTTATATACGGTTTTGACAAGGTTGTCAATTTTAAAATGGAAGATTTATCACCTAAAACAAAATTTTCAGTTATTATTCCATTTAGAAATGAAGCTGAGCATTTACCTCAACTAATAGCAACTATCTCGAGTTTGAATTACCCTAAATCTATGTTTGAAATTCTCTTTGTAGATGATGAGTCGACTGATGATTCGGTAGAAAAAATTTATGCAATAGAAGCCAATTTGAAATCGATAACTTTTTCGGTATTAGCCAATGAAAGACTTACAAAATCGCCTAAAAAAGATGCCATAACTAAAGCTATAAAACATGCAAAATATGACTGGATTATAACCACAGATGCCGATTGCCAATTGCCTAAATATTGGCTGGATTGTTTTGATAGCTACATTCAAAATAACACTTCAAAAGTTTTAGTAGCTCCAGTAACTTTTGATAAAGCGAGGTCATTTTTTGAGCGTTTTCAATTACTTGATATTTTAAGTTTACAAGGTGCCACTATTGGCGGTTTTGGCATAAAGAAACCGTTTCTATGCAATGGCGCCAATCTAGCCTATAAAAAGGGGTTTTTTAATTCTATTGAAGGTTTTAAAGGGAATAGCAATATCGCAAGTGGTGATGACATTTTCTTGTTGGAAAAGGCTATAAAAAAAGAAAAAAATAGTGTCCATTATATTAAAAACAACCATATTACGGTGACTACAAAACCTGAAAAGGATTTCAAAGCATTAAAAGCACAACGTGTCCGATGGGCTGCAAAAACTTCAAGCTATAAAAATCCCTTTACAAAACTCACAGGGTTAATAATATTACTAATGAATGCACTTATGGTAAGTATGCCTCTCTTGGCTATACTTCAAATAATAACGCTAAAAACTTTAGCTTATAGTTTTGCTATCAAATTTCTTATTGACTTTTTATTACTCTTTAAAACATCTCGTTTTTTTAATCAAGAATCGTATTTAGGGTCATATGTGTTCTCAAGTATTTTGTATCCATTTTTTAACGTATACATCGCTTTTATTTCGGTGTTTAAAGGTTATAAATGGAAAGATCGTCCTTATAGTAAATAGTGGTACTATCATTTATTTTTGTTAGATTTACCTAAACCGTAACCCTTAATCGCAATGAAAAAAATTGTTTGTTTATTTTGCCTTTTATTAAGTTTCTCTTTTATGGGAGCTCAAGAAACCTTCATGGTCGATGGTGAACGATTAGTACTAAAAAATGAAGTTGATGGAAAACTTGATTTGCTTTGGAATATAATTGATGGGAACTACCGTTATTTTGTGAGAACTGAAAGCAATACCATTATTGAGCTCAAAAACACAAAAAAAGACGGGAAATTTCAAGAAGAGTATAAGTCACTACTTAATGAGCTCACCGACGAATCGATGCCTACAAAGCGTTTAAATTTGACACTTTTTAGTTTGAAGGAGTTTATAGACAAATACAATGGCAGTGTAGATTCCTCATACCAATCTACAGTAGTAAGAAATAAGTTGCAATTTCGGTTTGGTCTCTTTGGAGGTATTACTAACAATCCCTTTATTACTAATCCTGACAATCTAACAACTCCTCTTTTTGGTGGAGAACTTGAAGTATTGGATGTGAATCAAATTTCTAGACATGCCGTTTTTTTACAAATAAAACATGTTTTAGAACAAGATGAACTCCAGTATTCTACAACTGAAATAGCATTAGGTTATCGTTTTAGATTTATAAATAAGGAAAAATTTAGTCTCTATGGAAATGTAAAATTTGCAACAGTTAATTTTTCTAATGTCGTTGTCGTCACCGAAAATAATGGAAATGCAATTTCAGAAGAGATTAACGACACGTCATTTGATGTCCCTTTTATTTTTGGCATAGGTGCCGATATTAGAGTGACCGAAAATAGTTATATCACTCTTGCGTATAATGAATTGTTTGCGTTATTTCTAGATAATCAAGGTAACTTTTCTCAAGATTTCTCTGTAGGTTATAAGTTCAATCTTTAATGAGACTATCAAATTACAAAACAAATAATCCTGTCTTTTCAGGTTATTTTTGGGAAGACCAAAAGCGTGCTTCTAAAAAAATGACCGTTTTAGGAATTTTCTTTAAATCACTCTTTTGCATTTTAGTTATTGCTGGTATCACAGGATATGTCTGGAAACTAAGTGAAGATGGTATGTCTGTAAGATGGTTTACTTTAGGCGGTATGCTGGGAGCTATTGTAATTAGCGTCATTATTTCAGTAAGAAGGCATTGGGCTCCAATGTTGGTTCCTATATATACAATAGCTAAAGGCTTTTTTTTAGGAGGTTTTTCGGCTTATGCACATAAAAATTTTCCCGAATTACCTTATCAAGCTATTGGCGTTACTATTGTTACTTTTTTTATAATGCTATTGCTCTATCAAACCCGAATTATTGTAGTGACTAAAAAATTACGAAGTGTAATTATTACTTCAGCAATAAGTATTATGGTCGTTTATTTGATATCGTGGATATTGAGTTTTTTTGGAATCAAAAGCTATCTATGGGGAACATCGTGGTTCGCAATTGTTTTTAATTGTATTGCAGCCATAGTGGCTTCATTTTCATTGCTATTGGATTTCGATTATATAGAGCGCTACAAAAACCGTGCGCCAAAATGGAAAGAATGGTTAGCAACTTGGGGACTTTTAGCAACACTAGTCTGGCTCTATGTTGAAACGCTTCGACTAATGCAAAAACTAGCGATTAGATTTTAAGATAAGTGACATTAAGCTACTCAATCTTTATAATTACGGGTAGGACAAATTGAGTTTTCACATGCTGACTTCGCTTTATAGCGGGATATATTTTAGGTAAAGAATCTAAGCTTTGTCTTAGCAAACTGTCTAATTGAGGGATTTGTTCTTTTGTGGTTTGAGCACTTTTGATATCATTAATAAAAAATTCGCCCTTATTATCAATCGTAATCTTTAGTTGAACAGTGTCATTGATTTCTTCTGAAACGATAATTTGATATTTAGCTAAGTTTTTATTGAGAATTCGGCGTAATGTGTTTTCAAAACAGACTTTTTTATTCTCTTTACCAGATGTGTTTTCACAAAATTCAAAAGTTGGATACTCATCCACATCATTCCACGTGAAGGTTTGTAATTGTTCTTCCAGAATATCTTCAGTATATACTTTTTTCTTGTCGAAATAATCACAAGAGACAAGCGTAACGATAGCCAAAAAGTAGAGTATGCGTTTCATTGTTATAAACTGAAACCGAAAAGTACAATTTTTTTGGATATTATAAGATTTACTCTTTAGCCTTTAAAAATTTCTCTTCTTTAAGTTCTGAAATTCGTCGTGTTGCATATTTTGCATAAAAACTCTCAGGATATTTTTTCTTAAAACCTTCATAGAGTTTGATCTTTGAATCTATATCTTCAAAGTAAGCATCTTTTGTAGTGACAATAAAGAATTCTGTTCTTACATTATTGGGATTCTCTTTAAGCGACTTTTGAAAAGCTTGAAGCGCTTCCTTATATCTATTCTGTCTATTATATAGTGTTCCTAATTTTTGATACTCATGATCCAGAGGCACATCCATTAAAAGCAAAGCTTGTTTGATATATTTTTCGGCATTTTTAAAATCATCTAAACGCTGATAATATGTTCCAATCACAAAGATAGCTGTAGAATTATAAGCGTTGTATTTTAATGCTTCTTTACGATGTTTAATAGCTAGCTCATAATCTGAGTTTTGTGCATGACACAAGCTTAATTTTTCATGAATAAATTCTGAAGACTCTCCAAGGTCTATTAATTTCTGAAAATTATCTCGAGCCTTAGTATAATACTCTTGCAAATAATAACTCTGTGCTTTTAAACTAATAAGTTCAACATTATTAGCATAGCTTTCCAATCCTTTATCTATATATTTTTCGGCAAGTGTGTGTCTTCTTTTCTTAAGATAATGTCTTGCTATTTTATATATTGATTTTTGATGTGTTTGATCTAAGTCATAGGCAGATCTAAATCTATTTATTGCTGTCGAATCGTTCATTCGTTCTAACGCCAATCCCATTTCATAATGATAATTAGGGTTGCGATAATCAATATTCATTAATTGATTAAAAACGGCTATTGACGTTTCAAATTTTTTAGTTTTTGACAACAACTTCGCATAGTCGTAGAGCGTTAAAGCATCTTTAGGATTAGCATCTACACTTTGGTTGTAATACTGCAATGCTAAATCATAATTACCAATCGCAACATAAGACTTAGCTATTTTATTATAAATTTCAGATGGATTATTATATGTTTTGTAAACAGTGATTGCTTTACTATAATTACCATTTAAGTATAGACTATCAGCAGTATTTAAAACCGAAGACTGAGCTTCGGTTTTAGTTATAAGTATTGAGAATAAAAGGATAAATAGTATACGCATTAATTTTTCTTGTCTTTATTTGTATCTGGTGCTATTTGAAAAGTTATTGGTAAACTATAAGGTACAATAACTGGCTTTCCTTTATGTTTACCTGGAATAAATTGCGGAAGTCCCTTGATTACCCTTATGGCTTCTTTTTCTATATCTGGATGAGATGCTCTAGCCTTTACATTAGTTACATAGCCCAACTTATCTATTTTAAAGATAACAGTAATGCGTTGTCTACCAAGTAATCCAAGCTTAGAAGCTAAATCGACATTAAAGTTTTTATTGACATAAATAGCGACTTCCCGACTTACACATTTTTTTCGAGCTTCGTTATCTGGCAGTCCTACACATGACTCATACATAGGAACCTCATCTACAACGGCAAAAGGAACTTCTTTATCTTGAACTTTAGTTGTATTGTGATCCTTTACTATTTGCTTCACCTCTTCAACACTTCCCACATTATAGTTTTCACCTTTTTCTACTGAAGTATCTGCATGCACTTGAAAAAGAATAGGCAAGCTATAAGGTACAACTACTGGTTTCCCTTTGTGTTTTCCTGGGATGAATTGAGGTAGTTCATTAATGACGCGAATGGCTTCTTCTTCAAGAGCTGGGTGTGGTGCCCTTGCTTTTACTCCGGTCACAACACCTTTTTTATCTATTTTAAACATCACATTTATACGTTGTCTACCTGAAAGACCCAGTTTTTTAGCTAAATCTGTATTGAATTTCTTATTGACATGTTTAGAAATATTGTCTACCAAACACTGTTTGCGTTCTTCTTGACTTTTGAAGGAATCACAAAAAGAAAATGTTGGTACCTCATGAATAATTGCAAATGGGACTTCTAGATCTAAAGTTTCTTGTTCGACAACAGTCTCTTCTGTAAGCTCCTTCTTGAATTTAGTGTAATTTGATACATCTTCTACAACCATTTTAGTTCTTCCATCTACAGAAACCATTAAAAGCCCTTTATAAAGCTCTTCACTTTCAATCAAAGCTACTTTCTCATCAAATTTGGTTTTCTCTTCTGGAGTCATATTTCCAGCTTCGGTTACCACCAATCTCAGTATACCATCTTTAGGTCGACTTTCCCATTCTAACCTGGCTTCATCTGTCTTTTTATATTGCAAATACGCTTCATAGGTTATTGGATCTAACGTCTCACTAAAAGGTGTTTTGGAGCTTGTCTTTTCATTTTCTTTGGCAACACGTAAATCTTTAAGATATGTACCAAAAGCTTTTGATTTTATGAATTCATCTCTTGATTTTATATAATTCTCATTTCCAAGAATATATGTGTCTAGATCTTCATTTGTTATAGCCTTACTACTATATAAGTTCACGAAGTCTTCATAGTATTTATTATATAAGTCTTCATCTGACAATTCTTGGTCTACAACATGTTCTGCTTCTGTTGTCACTGTTTTCTCTTGAGCATAAGAAGATGTGTAAATAAGCATCGAAAATACGATAGGTATCAATAATGCGTATTTAATAATATTAATTCGTTTAGATTTTGACTTGCTCAACATGATAATTCGTTTTTTTATGAGTGAATGTTTAAAAAAAGGATTGACAAATGAAAACTGCTGTGTCTCAAAGACCTGAGATAGCAAATTATCATAATAATCAGCTTTATTGTGTAGTTTTACTGCATTAGCATCGGCAATGTATTCGTGTAACGCGGCAATTCTTTTTTGGTACATATAAACCAATGGATTGAACCAAAATATGATACGGAATACCTCAAAAAGCAGTAAGTCTAATGTATGCCTTTGTTTAACATGAACAATTTCATGCTCTAATATGCTCGAGCGTTCTTGAATGTTTAATTTTTCACCTAAAAATATGTAATGAAAAAAAGAAAATGCTTTCGTGCTGTTAAGCAGATTTATAATCAAAAAATTACCACTCCAACGTTTTGGGTGTTTAGATGCTAGCCATAATAATTTTGAAACTTTAATCACTAATATCAAAGCAGCTAAACACATACCAGATATTAAAATGATATTCCAAATAGATGTAGGTTCTGGCTCAATATTGATACCCGCTTCCATTGCTATTTGAGGATCTATACCACTTGCAACTGTTGTTGTTTCTCCAATGATAACTTCGGGTAAACGAATCACAAAATCTTTTGCAACAACTGTTTTTATTTGTTCAATTTTAATAAACGGAATCACCACAGAAAGTAATGCAGTCCCTAGTAAATAAACTCTGTTTAAATTAAAAAACGTTTCCTTCCGCAGAAACACATCGTAGATGATTAAAAACAATAGTTGAAATGTGACGACCTGTAAAATATAATGTAACATACTATTGTTTCGTTTTATTAATGTCTTTTAAAATAGCTTCCATGTCTTTTAAATCAACATCATTTTTCTTAACAAAAAATGAGACCATACTTTTAAAAGAACCTTGAAAATAATTATCAACCAAATTGTTTATAGACTGATTACTATAATCCTGCTTTTTCATTAATGGAAAATAGATGTGCCCTTTCCCTTGTTTTTCATAATCTACAAAGCCTTTATTCTCTAAAATTCTAACAATTGTAGAGACTGTATTATAAGCTGGTTTTGGCTCTGGTAGCTGATTAAGAATATCTTTGACATTAGCTTTTTCAAGTTGCCATAAGACATGCATAATTTCTTCTTCGGCTTTTGTAAGTTGTTTCATAATTATGTTTTCAGTATTCTACATTCAAATATAACTAAATACTTAGTTAAAACTAAGCATTTAGTTTAAATTTTAACAAATTATGACCAAAATTTAATTATGATCTAGAATTTAAAATGTGAGTTTTCACTAGTTTAATCATCAACTTTAAATGTAAGAGGAAATGCATAAGGCACTCTTACTGGTCTACCTCTTTGTTTACCTGGCAGCATTCTTGGCAACAATCCTAAAACGCGCTTGGCTTCTTTATCAAGACGTGGATCTGGGCCTCTGGCCTGGATATTAACAACATTACCTTTTTCATCAATAGTGAACATCATAGAAATTCTATAGCGACCAGACTGCAAACCCAAATCGTTCGCCAAGTCGAGGTTAAACTTTTTATTGATGAACTTTTTTATTTTATCAGACATGCACTGACGTTTTTTATCATTGGTCTTTTTTTTCTCACAACCGGGAAAAACAGGCACGTTCTCGATGATGTGAAATGGGACTTCGATGTCCTCCTCTACTTCTTCAACTTCTACATCTTCTACTTCCACTATTTCTTCTTCTTGATCAGTTTCGGTAGATTCAATAACAGTTTCTTCAATTTCCTTTTCATCTTCCACTATCTCAATCTCTTCTGGCACAACAGGAGGTGGCGGTGGAGGTGGTGGCGGAATTACTTCATGATTAGTAATTGGAATCTCTTCTTCTTCTAACGCATCCAAATCTAGCTGACCAATATCAATACTGTCTTTGGCATAAGATTTATAATTAATAGTTAAGTACGTTAGAGTCAATATTAACAAAAGACTCACGGCAAAATATAGAGAGCTATTTCTTCCTATTTCTGCTTTTCTGTTTTTTTTTGGTTCCATATTCTCTGTCTTTAAGATTGCTAATATAACTAAAACTTTAGTTTAAACTAAAGTTTTAGTTTAAAAATGTAACATTCTTTGTTTTTGTGCGTCTTATTACTAGAATTTTAAATCGATTTAATGGATATATTTTTAATCATTCTTGCCGCTTTTTTTATGATTTTAGGAATCATAGGTAGTTTTTTACCTGTATTACCTGGACCTCTAACCAGTTGGGTTGGATTACTCATTTTTCATTTAGCTGATGTGGTACCAATGAATTGGACGTTTTTAATCATCACTTTCATTTTTGCACTTGCTATATGGATACTGGATTATATTATTCCTGCAATGGGTACCAAGCGTTTTGGAGGAACCAAAGCTGGTATGATAGGAACATCGATTGGACTTATTGTAGGGTTGTTCTCTCCTATTCCAGGAGGTATTATTATTGGGCCCTTTTTTGGAGCTCTAATAGGAGAATTACTCAATAAAGCCGAATTTGATAAAGCACTTAAAGCTGCGTTTGGATCTTTTTTAGGGTTTATAGCTTCTACCTTTATTAAATTTATGGTAGCTATGGTATTTCTAGGATTTTTTATCGTGAAGTTTTTTGAATATAAAGACCTCTTATTATAAAAGAAAAACCTAACGTCTGTTGAGAAACGTTAGGTTTTAGTTCTTTGCTATTAATTCAACAAATTACTTAGAGGGATTAATTAATTTTGTTGACTATTCAAATATATCTAATGTTAACAACTTTTTGTTACGGAAAAACCGTAAACTTGATGCGGAAAAACCGTAGTTTCTATATATGATAAGGGTTGCGAGATGTTTTAAAAATGGGAAAAACCGTAATTTTAACAGTGTTTTTTAAAGAAATCCTTTTTTTCGAGCTTCAATTATCAAAGATTCATCTTTTCCGTCCTCAATAGAAAACAATATTTTAAGCTGTTTTTTTCGTTTTTCTATGGCACTCATAGACAGGTCTATATACTCGGTTAAGCTTCTTGTTTTTATACCTTGAGATAATAAGTGAAGAATTTTTCTGTTGATCTCGTCAACATAAATTTCATTAACCACAGATTTATTAAGAAAATTACTCACTGTACTACTGTAATAAGGAGGATCAATCAAGATATGGTGAAATGCTTCAGCTAGCTCACTAGACGTCAAATCACTTTTTATTAAAAAGCCGTCAGGATTTATTTCTTTAACTATGCTATGAATTCTATATGATTCATTAAACATGGTAAGAATAATAACCTTGGCATTAGGCAAAATATTACGAGAGATTTTTGCAAGATCTTCACCTGATGTTATTTTTCCGTCTGAAGAGGCAGGTAAACTAATATCAAAGAAACAAACATCATAAGGACGCTCTTTTGCCGCTTTT
Source organism: Psychroserpens luteolus (assembly GCF_021032705.1). GTDB lineage: Bacteria > Bacteroidota > Bacteroidia > Flavobacteriales > Flavobacteriaceae > Psychroserpens > Psychroserpens luteolus. The sequence goes on from NZ_JAHVXI010000001.1 coordinate 340,542, forward strand.
TGCATTAATAAATTTGCAGCATCACAGGTATTCGCTGTATCAATGACTAAGGTTTGATTTTCCTTTTTAGTAGCCATTAATGTATTTTGATATCCTTCGATAATGATCGGGTGATCATCAACCATTAGAATGTGAATATGTTGCATTATATTAATTTTAGTAAGGTATAGTAATACTAACCTCAGTCCCTTCTTTTAAAATAGAATTAAACTCAGCTTTCCCTTCCACCTCGTTTACTCTAGAGTTTATGTTTTTAAGGCCAATACCTTTTTTACTTTTATTGACATCAAAACCATCTCCATCATCTGTAATGGATAAGCAAATTACATTATTTTTTAATTGAATGCTAATTTTTACAGTATTAGCATTAGCATGTTTATAAATATTTTGAAGTGATTCCTGTATAATCCTATAAATGTTGATTTTAGTTTTATTAGGAACACTTTCCCAATTGATATCATCGGTATAATCAAACGATGATTCCAGCTGATACGCTAAGGTTTGCTTCTCTATAAGTTCTGAAACAATATCCATAAACCCTGAACCAGAAACGAAATCGGTATTTAAATCATGGGAAACTTTTCTAATGTCATTCTCGATAGTCATAAGTTCCTTGATATAGGTAGCCCTATTCTTGATAGCGTCTTGTCCTTCGGAAAAATTTAAACTATCTAAACTTAATCGAGTTCCAAAAAGTCGTCCTAATATACCATCGTGCAATTCTTCTGAAATTCGCTTCTTTTCATTGGCTCTAGCTTCATCTACCTTGTCTTGTTGTGATAGCATGAGGTTATAAATTTCTTCATTTGCTTTTTGCTGATCCTTTTCAAACTTCAATTCTTTGTTTTTAGCACGCTGTGTAATAATAATATACAATAAAAACAAGGTCACCAATAATGCTCCTGAAATAGCCAATAGCCACATCAACTGCTCAGACATACGTGCATTTGCTTTTTCGACAGTATCAGTATCATATCTTATTCTTGCAAATTTGTCTCTTACTTTTCTTTCTACATTTAGTAGGCTGTCTGTTAATCGTATATATTCTTTAAGGTAATACTTCCCTTTTTCGTCGTCGTCAATTTCAGACAATACTAATAGAGCTTCTTGTCTTATTTCATTAGCCGAAGTATTAATTGCAATTTCATAGGCTTGGTTAGCATATTTACTAATAGAATCTTTTTGATTAATTTCCTTATACAACTTAGATAAATCTATAGCAACATTCATTATTAAGAGTTCGTCATCCAAGTTTTGAGCAATTGAATAGGCTTCATCAAATTTGTCTTTAACGCTATCAAAATCGTAGTCTCCTGATTCTCGCTGAGTATCTGCTATATTATCAATAATTGCTGGATAAAATGTTGGGTCTTCTTCTTCATATTTTGACCTTAGCGGGAGAAGGCTTTCATAAAGCTCTATAGCTTTATCATAATCACCCATCTGCCTGTATACCCAAGCCTTATTATTTATAGAATATACTTCATTAATGAACCCATCCTCAATTCGTTTAGCATATTTATTAGATTTATCATAGTATTCGATAGCTTTTGAATAATTACCTAACTCTCTAGATATAATGCCTAAAAGATTGTGAGCATCCCATAACTTATTGAGTTTATTTTGAGTGTCTGGTAATTGATCTAATAGCAGTATCGATTGTATAGCTGCCTCTTCGGCTCCAGCATAAATTTTTTCAATTTGCTGTATGTCTGCCAAATAAAGTAAAGCTGTTGCTTTTGCTGCTGAAACTTCATTTTTAGGATAAAACTTCATAGCATTTGAATAAAAATAATAGGAACTATCATTTTTTTCTAAATACCTATAAAAAGATCCCAAATTAGAAGCGGCTACTGTAAATGCTGAAGAATCCTCTAATTGCTGCGCTAAATCGTAATTAGACCTATTTATACTCACATAGTTATCATAATCTTCAGTATGAAAATACATGAGTGACAAATTTCTTCGGGCTAATAAAAGAATAGAATCATTTTTAGTTTTTTTTGCAATGTCAGTAGACTGTATTGCAAATTTTAAACGAGACTCTAGAGATTCATTTTCATTTTTTGATAATTCAATAAGTACATTAATTGAATCTGCCAACTTGTTTTGCGCACTAAGAGTTTTAACACCAATCAGAATTAAAATGAAGAAGAAGAATGAGTGTCTATGCAAAATGAAATACTTTTATTTCAAAAATAGACTAAAAAAACAAATTAGCTAAATATCATAAAAAAAGCTCTTGTAATTACAAGAGCTTTTTTTATGATTAGTAGAAATCTATTAACCTTGAGATTCTAATCTTTTTTTCTTTTTGTCTATACCAACAATGTCTTTTTGGTTGTACTTTTTAAAAGTAGGCTCATTAGAGTTATCTGCAACAGAGTCACTGCTTTGTCCAGAAACTGTTAATAATAATACTGCAAGTAGTAGAAAAGTAATTTTCAGGGTTTTCATGTTTTTCGTTTTTAGGGATTATAGATTCAATTTTTAAATTATGTTAATAATAATAGCGCATCAAAAAATGCCAATCGAGGGAAGAATGGATTATTAACTTTTTTGGCATACCTATGCCTATAAAATTGAGGGAAATTTAAACGCACGAATGCATCTAAACATGAAATGGATTAATAAAATACCTTGATAAGTGAATTTAGGGGCTTATGAAGGACTTCAAACATAGCGCTTTTTAGGAGATAAACAAAAAAATATCCGACAAAAAGATAACTTTTATCGATTAAATACATAATTCTTGAATTCCTATTGTTGATTAACTGTTAATAACTCCATTATATATAGAACAAAACCTTCAAATAAATACACCCATCTTTAGGGACTTACTTAACATAAGTTTATATGAATTTGAAATACTATTATCTAAATTTGAGAAGACCAATACCTTTCAAAATGAAATTTCTGTGTTCTCTTCTCTTTATTGCTGTATGTTTTTCATGTCAAAAACCGATAGATATTAATCAAGAGAAAGAATACATAAAAGCACAAATTGATCTCGTTACTCAAGCACATTATAATAAAGATGCGAATCTATTCTATCAGCCTAATGCTAGTGAATGGTATGACGTACGATCTGGTCAAATAACAACACAACATAAAGAAGAAGCCATTCCTCCAACACAAGCCTATTTAGATCAAATGGAGTTTAAAGACATGGTTATGAGTGATGAACCTATTATTGAAATTTCCGAAGATGCCACTTTAGCAACCTATAGTAATTCGGCAACCATAAGAGGCATATTAAACAAAGCGCCTGTTTTTTGGGCAGTAGCATGGCAAAGCACCTTAAGAAAGATTAATGGGGAATGGAAAATCATAAGCACTACCAATACTGAAGCGACGCCATCAATTAGTGCAAAAGTCATATTAAATTATGCTCGAGATTATACAAATGCCAGCGATACCATACAGTCACTATATGCTATGGCCAAATGTAAAGCGCCAGACAATAGAGACTTTAAAACGCTTATTTTATCAAACCATAAAGACAGTAAAATGGAACAGCAATCTGGTGCCAATCATTATATTATGAAACAAGGAGCGCAAAACTCCTGGAGTTATAATGTCAATACAAAAACACACATTGATAGTCTTAGCACAGCCACCAAAACCTTTGTCCAAGGGCACGAATTACATTGGTTAAGCTTATTTCCGGAGGATCGCTTTTCTAAGGCCTCATTTGATGGTATCGTGTCATTTAAAGATCAGAGCGCTTTTAAGGTTACCTTTGAAAATCAAGTAAAATCTCCTGTTAACTTTTATTATGCCTTTGAGAACTATCAACCGCTTGGTTTTGAAATTTTTCCAGGACCAGATCAAGACAAGGTCGTCATCGCGTTTGAAAACTGGGAACAACTAAATAATCTCAACATGTTTAAAAAAGCCACATTTACTCAAGGTGAAGAGATTTTTGAATATGTTTTTACAGATATTAAAGTCAATACCTTAAATGATTCCAGTTTTGAGAGTACTGTGAACGTAATAGAACAAAACTAAATCCTTTTAAAACAAAAAAGCATCCCGATTTTTGATTACTCAAAAAAAGGAAAGCTTCTCATCGGTAAGAACTCAACAATATTGAGGTTCTCACAACTCTAGGATTTCTCCTAGAACAACACAACTAATCTTTATTGCAAAAAAAAGCCCTAATCTCTTAAGGCTCTTGCAATTTTAGCGGTCTGGACGGGACTCGAACCCGCGACCTTCGCCGTGACAGGGCGACATTCTAACCAACTGAACTACCAGACCGTTGCTTTATTGCGAGGGCAAATATACATTCGATTTTTAATATCACAAATATTTTATGACAATTTTTTATCAAAAATTTAAATAAATTTTTGACGCTCGACCATATAGGTCGTCAATATCTTATCAAAGGATTTATTGATATCAGCTTCTACATATTTAATTTGATATTGCCCGCACTTTAATCGTATACTCTTAAAGTAGTCTTCAACAGCACTTTCATACCCTTCTTTTACTGTATCTGGATATAAATTAATGTATTCGTTCGTTTCAACATCGATAAAACGTTTAGGCGAATTGTCAAAATCAAATTTCAATTCTTTCTCTTTATCAATCACATGAAATAACACCACTTCATGTTTGTTATATTTCAAATGTCGTAAGGCTTCAAACAACTTGACATCATCTGTCGATGTTTGCAACATATCTGTAAAAAAGAAGATTAACGATCGCCTATGAATATTCTCTGCAATTTGGTGCAAGTAGGTATAGGTCTCAGTAGTCTTATTTAATTGCTTTGAAACCACCATGTTACTCAACTGACTTAGTAACATTTGATGATGACGTTCACTACCCTTTTCAGGTGCATAATAATCATAGGCATCACTATAAATACTTAAACCTACAGCATCCCGTTGCTTTTTTAAAATATGCATTAATGATGCCGATGCTAATGCCGAAAAGCCTATTTTATTAAGATGAGTAATACTGAAATCTTTGAGTTCAGGATAATGCATCGAACTACTATTGTCTACAATAAGATGACAGCGTAAATTGGTCTCATCATCATAACGTTTTGTATAAAGCTTATCTGTTTTAGCATACAGCTTCCAGTCTATATGACGCGTGCTTTCGCCTTGATTGTATATCTTATGTTCGGCAAACTCTGCTGAAAAACCGTGAAACGGACTCTTATGCATCCCAGCAATAAAACCTTCTACCACTTGCTTAGCAAGGAGTTCCAAGTTTTTAAAGCCACCTGCTTTATTAAGTTCTGCCTGTAAATTCATCTATTATTTTAAAATGCCATCAACAATACCGTAAGCCTTAGATTCCTTGGCTCCCATCCAATGATCACGATTAAAGTCTTTCATGACCTGTTCAACTGTTTGACCACAATTTTCGGCTAAAATCTTTGCGCTTAGCTCCTTGGTCTTTATAATCTCTTGAGCCGTAATCTCTATATCACTTGCTTGTCCGCGAGCACCACCACTTGGTTGATGTATCATCACTCTAGCATGTGGTTGTATAAAACGTTTACCTTTTGTACCAACAGATAGTAGAATAGATCCCATAGATGCCGCCAACCCAGTGCAAATAGTAGATACATCACTATTTAACGACTTAATACAGTCATACATAGCAAATCCAGAAGTGACATAACCTCCAGGACTGTTGATATATAAATGGATGTCTTTCGTTTCTAAAGAGTCTAAATACATTAGTCTGTCTATAACATGTTTTGCTGAATCATCATCTACCATTCCCCATAAAAATACTTTACGCTCTTCTAATAGTTTACTATCTATTACATCTTGTGTTTTCGATTTTTTTGTCATCTTGTGTTTATTTGCTTTAAAAATAAAAAAAGGTTCACCATAATGGCAAACCTTTTATCATTTCTTTTAGATTATATCTAATTAATTCTTACAATAAAGAATCGATAGCTTCTGTATAAGCATTTTTAGGTGCAACACCTACTTGGCGTCCAACGACTTCTCCATTTTGGAAAACTAAAACAGTTGGGATGTTACGCACACCATACTTAGCAGCAAATTCTTGATTTGCATCTACATCTACTTTACCTACAACAGCCTTACCGTCGTACTCTGTGCTAATTTCATCAATAATTGGTCCAACCATTCTACATGGTCCACACCAAGCAGCCCAAAAATCAACCATTACTGGTTTATCACTCTTTAATACTGTTTCTTCAAACGTTGCATCTGTTATTTCTAATGCCATAATTATATTGTCTATGTTTAACTTCGTTTTAATTTAATACACAAAATTAGTCAAAAATTTTGCCAAACCTTACAATGACAGTATTTGTTTTGATTATATGGTTATTGATTGGTTATATAGCCATAATTTGGGCGCATAAACCAGGCTCTCACAAGTCGCTCTCTTTGAGGAGCTCCAACAATTGTTCCATCCTTTGCGCATTCAAAAATGTTAAAATGCAACCACAAAGTTGCGTATTAATATAATTTAATATACTTTAGCAACCACAAAGTTGCATATTAATCAAAAAATCGAATATTATGAAAGATAGTATCACTAAAGAAAAAGTATTTGTTCATCCTATCGAAAAAGTGTGGGATGCCATTTCAAAAGCAGAAGAAATTTCAGCTTGGTTTATTCAAGCCGACTTTAAAGCCGAAAAAGGATACCAATACACGTTTACTTCGGAACCCAATGAAAAAGGATGCACCACAATTAGTGGCATCGTAAAAGAGGCTAATCCTTATGTATTAGCCTATACATGGATTGTTGCCGATACCAAAGTAGAAACTACGGTCACATGGACCTTAGAATCTGTAGCTGAGGGCACAAAATTGTATTTGGAACATTCCGGAATTTCAAACTACGGTGGAGAGACCGCTATTGCCATGTTTGAAAGCTTCAATGGTGGCTGGGACAACTGTGTTAATTTATTAACCGATTATCTAAAAACAATAGTCAATGCAGGATAGATTAACAACACTTTTTAAAGCTGTGGCAGATCCAACAAGGCGTGACATTTTTCACGCCTTGGTGATTGCCAGTTCGGCTTTATCAATCACTCAAATATCCAATCAGTTCGAAATGACCAGACAAGGGGTTACTAAACATATTAAAACCTTAGAAGATGCTGGGTTAGTTTATTTAGACACCAAGGGTCGTGAACGCTTTTGTAATGCTAATGCTAAACCTTTAAAAGAATTAAGCAAATGGATGACATTCTATGAACAGTTCTGGGATAACTCGTTAGATAATTTAGATCACTTCTTAAACACCTCAAAAGATGCTTAACAACAAACCTGTGAATTATGTAGACACAGATTACCACAAGCAAATAGACATATCAGCTTCACCTAAAGAAGCCTTTAAAGCACTTACAGATCATATTCATTTGTGGTGGTCAAGAACAAGCGACTCGGTTCAAAAAGAAGGTGGACACTTTACGATTCATTTTGAGAATGGTTATTGGTGGACCTTTAAAATATTAGAATTTACACCAAATAACGAAATCATTTGGAAATGCATTGATGGTGAGCCCGATTTCAACAAAGAATGGATTGGTCACGTCTTACATTGGAAAATCACCGAGGCCAATTCTAAAACAATAATTAACTTTCATCAAGTTGGTCTAACTCCAGATATTAATTGTTATGAGGTGTGCTCAACTACATGGGATATGTTTATTACAGAACGGTTAAAAGATCATCTCAGTTAACATCAAACTAATTCAGCTTATACATCACATCATTAGTTTCCAATTCGTTTAAAAGCTCTTGAGAAATTTTCACTTTTTGTTTGCGACTTGGCATATTGAGTTTGATCTTTTCATCATTGTCGTATACAATAAAATTAAGTGCTTTTTCACCTTGATGCAACCTAAACAAATCTTGCAATATAGTGATACGCTGTTCTTGTAAATCTCTTATGTTTAATTGGATAGATAGTTTCTTAGCATAGGTATCCATCACATCATGTAACAATTGAAAATTATTGAACTGTAATCTTGGATCACTCTTTTTACCAGTATCTCTATTGACCCAACCTTCTCTAACAAAAGCTCTCACATAGATAAAGCTATTCTTAACCAAAAAGTGGCGGTACTTTAAATACTCTTCTCCAAAGATTCTAAACTCAAAACTATCAGTATAATCTTCAACCATAAAAATAGCCCAGCCTTTACCTTGTTTACTAACACGATGTTGTACATCTGTTACTACACCTCCAAACGTTAATTCACGATTCACATAGTTTTCCAGTTCATTGAAGAGTGCTAAAGTACCATTACAAAAGGTTTTCATTTCCACTTTAAAATCATCTAACGGATGGCCAGAAATATAAACGCCAACAACTTCTTTTTCTTGAGCTAACTTTTCCATAGTTCCCCATTCTTCACATGGTGGAACAATAGGTTCAGCAATTTGAACATCACTTGTAGCTCCAAACAAACTCACTTGAGCAGAATTTTCATTCTCCTGGTGCTTGGCACCATACTTAATGGCTTTTTCTAAAAAGGTAATTCCGTCGCCTTCATCATGAAAATACTGTGCGCGATGTGTATCTCCAAACCCATCAAAACCTCCTGCTAAAGCTAAATTCTCAAACGCCTTTTTATTGGCAACTCGTAAATCAATACGTTTAGCCATATCAAAAATAGATTTATATGGTCCGTCTTCTTTACGGTGTTTTACAATCGTCTTCACAGCACCATGACCAACACCTTTTATAGCTCCCATTCCAAAACGAACAGCACCATTTTGATTTACCGAAAACTTATAATACGACTCATTGACATCTGGACCTAAAACTTCCAACCGCATACGTTTACATTCTTCCATAAAGAAGGTCACCTGCTTGATATCGTTCATATTATTAGACAGTACAGCTGCCATATATTCGGCTGGATAATGCGCTTTTAAATAGGCTGTTTGATAAGCAATCCATGCATAACATGTAGAATGCGATTTGTTAAACGCATAACTTGCGAAAGCTTCCCAATCTTTCCATACTTTCTCTAGAACTTTTGCATCATGACCATTGGCACTCGCTTGGTCAATAAATTTTGGTTTCATCTTATCGAGAACCGCAATTTGTTTTTTACCCATTGCCTTACGAAGTACATCGGCTTCACCTTTGGTAAAATCGGCTAGCTTTTGCGACAACAACATAACTTGCTCTTGATACACCGTAATCCCATAGGTTTCTTTGAGATATTCCTCCATCGCAGGAAGATCATAATCAATCTCTTCATCACCATGCTTACGACGTACAAAACTCGGAATATATTCCATTGGTCCTGGGCGATAAAGCGCATTCATGGCGATTAAATCTTCAAAAACCGTTGGTTTTAAATCTCTAAGGTGTTTTTGCATCCCAGGAGATTCATATTGAAATACACCTACTGTTTCTCCTCTTTGGAATAGTTCGTATGTTTTTTCATCATCTAAAGGGAAGTTTTCTGGATCGAGTAAAATATCGTGTTTTGCTTTTACGATTTTAACCGTATCCTTGATTAAAGTCAAGGTTTTTAACCCTAAAAAATCCATCTTCAGTAATCCAGCGTCCTCTACAACAGAGTTATCAAACTGGGTCACATACAAATCAGAATCTTTCGCCGTAGAAACAGGAACGAATTTGGTAATATCATCCGGAGTAATAATCACACCACAGGCATGAATTCCGGTATTACGTACCGACCCTTCTAATGTTCTTGCAAGGTTTACAGTTTCAGATTCGAGATCATCACCATCTGCAATATTGAGTAATTGATTAACTTTCTCTAAATCTTCAGCTCTAAATTTCTTACCTAATTCCTTTTCATCTAAACCAAAAATTTTATTCAATTTAGACATCGTAGGAATCAACTTTGCAATTCGGTCTGCATCAAATAGAGGTAGATCTAAAACTCTAGCTGTATCTCGAATAGATGACTTTGCAGCCATCGTTCCGTAAGTAATAATTTGTGCAACTTGATTAGCTCCATATTTTTCAATCACATAATCCATCACTCGGCTTCGACCTTCATCATCAAAATCGATATCAATATCTGGCATACTAATACGATCTGGATTTAAAAAACGCTCAAAAAGCAAGTCGTACTTTAAAGGGTCAATATTGGTAATCCATAAACAGTAAGCAACTACAGATCCAGCAGCAGAACCACGCCCTGGGCCTACAGATACATCCATATTTCGAGCTTCACGGATAAAATCTTCTACAATTAAAAAGTAACCTGGATATCCTGTGTTTTCAATAACACTCAATTCAAAGTCAAGACGTTCTTTTATATCATCGGTTAATTCACCATATCGTTTTTTTGCACCTTCATAGGTTAAGTGTTTGAGATAGGCATTCTCACCACGTTTTCCGCCATCGGCCAAATCGGCATCATCTTTAAATTGATCTGGAATATCAAATGCAGGTAATAAGACGTCACGAGCCAATTCAAACGCTTCTACCTTATCCACTACATCCTGAATATTGGTAATGGCCTCTGGAAGGTCTCTAAAGAGCGTTTTCATCTCTTCAGAAGATTTGAAATAATACTCTTGATTAGGTAATCCGTAGCGATACCCTCTACCTCTACCTATTGGTGTTGCTTGTTTTTCACCATCTTTTACACATAATAGAATGTCATGTGCATTGGCATCTTTTTGTTTACAATAATAGGTGTTATTTGTAGCAACAATCTTGACATCGTGTTTATGAGCCAATTTTATTAATACAGGATTAACTCGATTTTCATCCTCCTGATTATGGCGCATTACTTCTACATAAAGATCTTCGCCAAATTCTTGCTTCCACCATACCAAGGCATCTTCAGCTTGATTTTCGCCAATGTTTAATACTTTACTTGGGACTTCACCATAAAGGTTTCCTGTGAGACAAATTAAATCTTCTTTGTATTGCTGAATGAGTTTTTTATCAATTCGTGGTAAATAGTAAAATCCATCTACAAAGGCATGAGAAGATAACTTAGCTAGGTTGTGATATCCATTTTTGTTCTTGGCAATTAGTACAATTTGATACCCATTATCTTTTCTTGTTTTGTCTAAATGATCTTCGCAAACAAAAAATTCACATCCAATAATTGGTTTGATTTCTTTTGAAGTTGGCGTTTCTCCTTTTTCTTCTGCTTCTGCATGCTTTGCTTTAACAGATTTATTATGGTTATTAACTGCCTTAACAAAATGAAAAGCTCCCATCATATTCGCATGATCTGTCAATGCTACAGCTGGCATATTATGCTCTGCCGCCTCAGCGACAAGATCTGAAATACTAATGGTTGACTGCAATACTGAAAACTGAGAATGGTTGTGTAAGTGAACAAAATCTATATCAGCCAGATCTGAAATATTTCCTTTTATTTCTGCTTCGGAAATATCATCTTTTTGTAACTTCTGTAGACGCTCATTAATTTTAGCACTTTCCTTTTTTAGGTTAATATGCTTTAGACCAATAAGCTGAATGGCTTGTGGATTCTCTTCATTAAATCGTTGAAAATAATCGGGTTGAACGTCTAATTGCTCTTTGGTATACTCTCCTAAACGCACCAATTCAAAAAAGCAACGTGTTGTCGCCTCAACATCTGCAGTTGCATTATGGGCTTCGGCAAAAGGTGTATCAAATAAAAACTGATGTAACTCTGTTAAGGTTGGTAATTTGAACTTACCTCCACGCCCTCCTGGGATTTTACAAAGCTCGGCAGTATGCTCGGTACAGGTATCTAACACTGGAAGTTCTTGAAGTTGATTTGCAAGATCGGCTCTTACAAATTCTGCTCCCATGATGTTGAGATCAAAAGTGACGTTTTGTCCAACAACAAACTTCGTTTTTGATAGTGCTATATTAAAATTATCCAGAACTTCTTGAAGCGGTACACCTTGTTCTTGTGCTAATTCGGTAGAAATTCCATGTATTTTTTCAGCATCATAAGGAATATTAAACCCTTCTGGCTGTACTAAATAATCTTGATGATCGATACAGTTTCCCATCTCGTCATGAAGTTGCCAAGCAATTTGAATACATCTAGGCCAATTATCAACATCTGTAATTGGTGCATCCCATCGTTTTGGTAATCCAGTCGTCTCGGTATCGAAAATTAAATACATGTAGTTTATTTCAATTTTAAGGAGTTCTCTTCCGAAGAAAAACTTCAAAAGTAAGTCCATAAAATTACGAAGAAACTCGTCTTATTTAAAGCGAAAGTTATGAACAGTTTTTAACAAAAAAAGCAGCCTATGGGCTGCTTTTTCTTTATGATAAATATCTATTACATATCATCCAAATAATCAGGAATGGTATCTGCGTCTGTATCTACAGCATCTGTTGGGTCACCATCCATGTTTGGATCTGCGTTTTCATCTGCAGTTAATGTCCCATCACCATCATCATCATTATCTAAATAATCTGATGTGCCATCGCCATCTGTATCACCTGTTTCAAATTGAGTAAAGATTCCATCACCATCATCATCGTTGTCTAAATAATCAACATCTGTATCACCATCTGTATCAGCAGGGTTTCCATCGGCATCTTTAGCTTCATCTATTGTTAATACACCATCACCATCATCGTCATCATCCATATAATTAGGTATTCCGTCTCCATCGGTATCGTCATTAGTTAAATCACCATCACCATCAAAATCCTCAAAATTATTAGGAATCCCATCACTATCATCGTCATTACAATCTAAGTTATCAATAATAGCTTGAATACTTCCGTCGGTATCTCCACAAAATTCAATTTGCTCTTCTAAAAATGTTCTGTAATTTTCACAAGCATCAATATAGTTGGCTATAGTAGCAGCTTCAAAGGTTGCTTGAGCCGTATCTCTATTCTGTGTGGCTAGAGTACAAGGGAACACACAATCGTTTAAGTTATCAATTAATGTTTGGATGCTTCCATCAGTATCACCACAAATACTTTTTTGGCTCTGTAAGGCTTGAGTATAAAGATTACAAGCATTGATATATGCATCACTATCTATATACTCTAAAGTTGACGCAAACGTAGATTCGTATGCGGTCAAGGCATTAGCAGATGCCGCTTCGGTTTCTTCACATGTTGGTGCTCCAGAAGTTATGGTTCCTGCAATTAAAGGAACTCTAAAAAACACACCTTCATTATAACCAATAGAATTTAGTCCAGATTCATCAAAAGCCAAAAACTCAAAAGTTCCAGTAAACGTATTGTTACTAACTTCGTTTATTTTCACAAAGCCTAATTCAGGATAAATGGATACACTTGGATCTGGAGGATTATTTGTAGAAAAAACAGTACCATTTGCATCAATATAACGTCCTTCTCTAGAATTTACATTTCCAAGCACATAAGTACCTACATTTACTGAAGGTAATTTAAGAATTACAGTTTCAGAATTATTACTAGCCGTAATAACTAAAAAACCACTGTCGTCTATCACTGCATTGGTAAATTCTGCTTTCCAAAGTCCATATTCTCTATTTCCTTGAAATCCAGGCGAATTAAACTCAACCTCATCTCCACAACTCACTAAGGTAAATACAGTTACAAGAAGTATTGCTAATCTTTTCATTGCTTTATTTTTCTTTCTCAAATCTAAATTTGAGGTGTATTTAGGTTAAACATAACGTTTTAGAACACCCAAAAGTATAATAAAATTTCAATATTACTTAATTTCAAATAAAATGTTGAGAATTAAATTATTGTGTTATCTTTGCGCCTCATTAATAATCGAGGTCGCGAACCTTACAAATTAATTAAATTTATGCCTGTAAAAATTAGATTACAAAGACACGGTAAAAAAGGGAAACCTTATTATTGGATCGTTGCAGCAGATGCACGTTCTAAAAGAGATGGTAAATACTTAGAAAAATTAGGTGCTTACAATCCAAATACTAATCCTGCAACAGTAGAATTAAATGTTGATGGAGCAGTAACATGGTTACAGAATGGTGCACAACCAACTGATACAGCCAGAGCAATTTTATCTTATAAAGGTGCAATGCTTAAGAACCACTTAGCTGGTGGTGTTAAAAAAGGTGCTTTAACTGAAGAACAAGCGCAAGCAAAGTTCGATGCTTGGTTAGAAGAAAAAGCTGCCAAAGTACAAGCTAAAGCTGATGGTTTATCTAAAGCCGAAGCTAAAGCTAAAGCTGAAGCATTAGCCGCTGAAAAAGCAGTTAATGAAGCAAGAATTGCCGCTGCAGCTCCTGTTGTTGAAGAAGAAACTGCAGAAGAAGCACAAGCTGAAGGTGAAGCAACAGCTTCAAACGAAGAAGAATAAAAAATTATTTTTTATACTTTTAAACCCAGACCATTTGTGTCTGGGTTTTTTATTTAAAACGCGGATTAGTTCCAGTATGTTCTAAAAAATAGACTTGAAATGCAAAAAAAAGACTGCTTCTTTCTTGGTAAGATTGTAAAAAAATACAGCTTCAAAGGTGAGTTATTAGTTAAATTAGATACTGATGAACCTAATCTTTATGAGCACATGGAATCTGTTTTTATTGATCTTCGCAACAACCTTGTTCCGTTCTTTATTGAATCGTCTCAACTTCATAAATCTGAACTGTTACGTATTAAATTTGAAGATGTTGACACCGAAGAAGATGCAGATGCACTTATTAAAAGTGAGTTATATTTACCTCTTGAATTTCTGCCAAAATTAGATGGTGATAAGTTTTATTTTCATGAGATTATAGGTTTTAAAGTCGAAGACAAAAGTTTTGGTCATGTCGGTATTATTAAATCGGTTAACGATTCGACAGCGCAATCACTGTTTGAAATTGATCGCAATGGTATTGAAATCTTAATCCCAATGAATGATGAATTCATTTCTAAGGTGGATAAAAATAATAAGACAATTTATGTTGAAACTCCAGAAGGATTGATTGATTTGTATTTAGAAGACAATTAGTTTTTCGTTATGCTGAATTTATTTCAACATGACACATAAAAATAATAAGATCCTGAAACAAGTTCAGGATGACCTATATGAGTAAACCCTTTCAATTCAAGCAATTTATCGTAAACCAAGACCAATGCGCTATGAAAATTGGCACTGACGGTGTTTTACTTGGTGCTTGGACTTCACTAGAAGATCATCCATTTTCAATATTAGATATTGGTGCTGGAACAGGTATTTTAGCTTTAATATTAGCGCAACGAAGTCAGGCCGAAGTTATCGAAGCTCTTGAGATTGATGACAAAGCATATGAGCAATGCGTAGATAATTTTGAGCAATCGTCTTGGAATGATCGATTGTTCTGTTACCATGCCTCTCTTCAAGAATTTGCAGAAGAAATTGAAGATGACTATGATCTCATTATTTGCAACCCTCCTTTTTACGCCGAAAATTATAAAACGGAAAACACACAACGTGACCTTGCCCGTTTTCAAGATGCAATGCCTTTTGAGCATTTATTAGAAAGTGTCTCCACTCTTCTTAATAAAAATGGACTATTCTCATTAATCATACCATTTTCCGAAGAGCAGCGTTTTATAAATCTTGCTACAACATTTAATCTTTTTCCGAAACGAATCACACATGTTAAAGGATCGCCTTCTACTGATATAAAACGCAGTTTGATAGAACTTTCTTTTACCAAAACACATCCTAAATTCTCTGAATTGATCATTGAAACTGCACGTCATCAATATACCGATGAGTATATCAATTTGACAAAGGATTTTTATTTGAAAATGTAGTTTTAAGAAAACGTTTTCGTTATTTTTGTTACCCAAAGAAATTAACTTAAATAGGCTCGAGTATTAGCAAGAGCATTTTACATTTATAAATAGAACACAAATGAAACCAGATTTATTTGAAGCACCTGATTATTACAATCTTGACGAATTACTTTCTGAAGAACATAAATTAGTACGTGATGCAGCTAGAGATTGGGTAAAGCGTGATGTATCACCCATCATAGAAGAGTATGCTCAAAAAGCTGAATTTCCAACACAAATTATTGGTGGTTTGGCAGAAATAGGTGCTTTTGGTCCTTATATTCCTGCAGAGTATGGCGGTGCTGGACTGGATCAAATTTCTTACGGATTAATTATGCAAGAAATTGAGCGTGGTGATTCGGGTGTGAGAAGCACAGCATCGGTACAATCGTCTTTAGTGATGTATCCTATTTGGAAATATGGGACTGAGGAGCAACGTCAAAAATATTTACCAAAATTAGCCTCTGGAGAATGGATGGGATCCTTTGGGTTGACTGAACCTGATCATGGAAGTAATCCTGGTGGAATGACCACAAACTATAAAGATATGGGAGACCATTATCTTTTAAATGGTGCAAAAATGTGGATTTCTAATGCGCCGTTTTGCCAAATTGCTGTTGTTTGGGCCAAAAATGAAGAGGGCCGTATTCACGGGCTTATAGTAGAACGCGGTATGGAAGGGTTTTCAACACCTGAAACACACAATAAATGGTCGCTTCGTGCAAGTGCGACTGGAGAACTAATTTTTGACAATGTTAAAGTTCCAAAAGAGAATTTATTACCTAACAAATCTGGACTAGGCGCACCACTTGGATGCTTAGATTCGGCACGTTTTGGTATTGCTTGGGGTGCTATTGGCGCTGCAATGGATTGCTACGACACTGCACTACGCTACAGTAAAGAACGTATGCAATTTGGAAAACCAATTGGTCAATTCCAATTACAACAAAAGAAGTTAGCTGAAATGATTACCGAAATCACTAAAGCACAATTATTAGCATGGCGTTTAGGTGTGATGCGCGAAAATGGCACTGCTACTTCTGCACAGATTTCTATGGCTAAACGTAACAATGTAGATATGGCTATTCATATTGCTCGTGAAGCTCGACAAATGTTAGGCGGAATGGGAATTACAGGAGAATATAGTATTATGCGTCACTCCATGAATCTTGAAAGTGTGATCACTTACGAAGGAACTCATGATATTCATTTGCTCATTACTGGGTTAGATGTTACAGGCCTCAATGCCTTCAAATAAAACCTAAGGCTTATTTTATTATCTCACTCATACGTTCATATGTGTATTAAAACATCAAATGCTTCTCAATCTGGGAAGCATTTTTATTTCATGTCGTATCTTTACAACTATGACTAAAATCAAATCGATTTTCTTTTTGATGCTGTTGGCGATTATGAGTTGTTCTGCTAATGACGATTCAATAATTACTAACGAAATACCTGCCCCAGAAACCTTTAAAATATTAAGTCTGGGTGACAGCTATACTATCGGACAAAGTGTTTGTGAGACCTGTCGTTTTCCAGAGCAATTGAAAGATAGTTTAAAGTTAAGGTATACTGAGCAAGACACATTAAATCTCAATGTCATAGCACAAACGGGGTGGACAACCACTAATCTTATCAATACTATTGCTTCGGAAAATATCACTAACGATTACGATTTGGTCACACTCCTGATTGGTGTAAATAACCAATTTCAAGGTAAACCCTTTTCCCTTTATGAGACTGAATTCCCACAATTGGTTCAGACAGCTATCACAGCTGCTAGAGGTGATAAAACTAAACTCGTTGTTCTCTCAATTCCTGATTATGCTTTTACTGTGTTTGGACAAAATTTTGGAAATCCAGCAACCACGTCATCAGAAATAGACCTATATAATGCTTTTGCAGAAAATCATTGTACACAAGAAGGCATTACCTTTTTGAATATAACAGATATTACACGTCAAGGATTGGACAATCCAAGTTTAGTGGCTTCAGATGGTTTACACCCTTCAACATTGGCATACTCAATGTTCGTTGAACGACTATTGCCGTTGGCTATTGAAAAAATTGAATGAGTCCTCTCAGGTTATTTAATTTCTGCTTATTTTAGTTGAAAGTTTATCCATGTCGTCAAAAACCAGATTAGATCGCGCTTATAAAAATGCTAAGGTTGTCCACTTTGATGATACCAGTAAGTTCATTTTATTTAGCGATTGTCATAGAGGCGATAACAGCTTTGCTGATGACTTTGCTAATAATCGAAACATTTATTTTCATGCTTTAAAACATTACTACGCTGAAGGTTTTAACTATTGTGAGTTAGGCGATGGTGATGAACTTTGGGAAAACATCTCTTTCAAATCTATTTTAGATGCACATAAGAATGTGTATCTATTGATGAAATTATTTCATGAGCAAGAGCGATTGCATATGATTTGGGGAAATCATGATATGGTGTATCGTGATCCCAAGTATGTAGAAAAGCACTTATCTACTTATTTTGATCCAAAAATTGGCGAAGATGTGGAATTGTTTTGTGATATTAAATACCATGAAGCTGTGATTTTAAAACATTCTGAAACTGGACAAGAATTGTTTTTAGCCCATGGTCATCAAGCCGATTGGTGGAATTATCTCTTCTGGAAATGGAGTCGCTTTATGGTTCGCATTCTTTGGAAACCATTAAATGTTATGGGCATTGCAGACCCAACGAGTCCTGCAAAAAACTACAAAGAGCTTATTAAGGTTGAACGTCGCACTAAAAAATGGATTGCAGACAATAATAACCTTATCACAATAGTAGGACATACCCATCGCCCACGTTTTCCTGAGCCAGGAGACATCGCTTTTTTTAACGACGGAAGCTGTGTTCACCCAAGAAGTATAACTGGTATTGAAATTGAAAATGGTGAAATCTCACTTATCAAATGGCAAATTGCTACTACAGATGATGGGACGTTAAAAATTGTTAGAATTCTATTGGAAGGTCCTCGGAAATTGGCTCATTACAAGACAGATTAACTCTCGGGAGCTAATTCTACCTCTAAGCCTTCCATTTCAGGTGTAATTTGAATTTGACAACCCAAACGCGAATTATCTTTAACATAAAAAGCTTCGCTTAACATGGCTTCTTCATCATCTTGCATTTCGGGTAATTCATGTGTAGAGTTCACATAACACTGGCAGGAGGCACACATGGCCATTCCACCACAAATACCGATTGTGCCTTCGGGAGCGAGTTCATATGACCGGACAACCTCCATAAGGTTCATAGCCATATCCGTTGGTGCTAAAATCTCATGAGTTATGCCATCGCGATCAATTATTTTTATATTGACATCTTGTTCCACTATTCTATTGCTTTTACAACGGCTTTTGGTGCTTCTTTGCGCGTTCCATCAAAACCATCAATACCACTTACGGTTGTATACTTTAATACGTAGCGCTTACCAGGGTTGATAATCTTGTAAGCGGCTTGGCACATTAAGGTTGCTTCATGGAAACCACACAAGATTAACTTTAATTTTCCAGGATAAGTATTCACATCTCCAATGGCAAAAATCCCTGGAATATTGGTTTGGTAATCTAAGGCATTATTAACTACAATGGCATTTTTTTCAATTTCCAATCCCCAATTGGCAATGGGTCCTAGCTTTGGTGATAAACCAAAAAGTGGCACAAAATGATCACAGTCTATTTCAAATTCCTTCTCGATATGTTTTGCTTGTTTTACAACTATAGCTTTCACTTTTCGATCTCCAACAATTCCAATGACCTCAGCAGGAGTAATAAGGTTTATTTTTCCTTTATTTTTTAGGTCCTGAACTTTTTCTACCGAATCTAGGTGACCACGAAACTCATTACGTCTATGAATTAATGTCACCTCACTTGCAACATCACTTAAAAAGATACTCCAATCTAATGCTGAATCTCCACCTCCAGCGATAACCACCTTTTTATCTCTATAAATTTCTGGGTCTTTGATGATGTACTCTACACCCTTATCTTCAAAATCGGTAATATTATGAATTAATGGTTTACGTGGTTCAAAACTCCCAAGTCCGCCAGCAATAGCAACTACAGGTGCTTGATGTTTAGTTCCTTTATTAGTAGTTACAATAAATGTGCCGTCTTCTTGCTTATCAATAGTTTCGGCGCGCTCGCCAAGTGTGAAGCCTGGTTCAAATTGCTTGCATTGTTCTAATAATTTATCGGTTAAATCTCCAGCAAGAATTTCGGGATAGGCAGGTATATCGTAAATAGGTTTTTTAGGATATATCTCTGAACATTGACCTCCTGGTTGTGGTAGTGCATCGATTAAATGACATTTTAACTTAAGTAGACCTGCTTCAAAAACGGTG
The DNA here is from genome assembly GCF_021032705.1 of Psychroserpens luteolus. Classification (GTDB taxonomy): domain Bacteria; phylum Bacteroidota; class Bacteroidia; order Flavobacteriales; family Flavobacteriaceae; genus Psychroserpens; species Psychroserpens luteolus. The sequence continues at coordinate 360,602 of NZ_JAHVXI010000001.1, forward strand.
AATAAACCTGTTGGTCCAGCTCCAATAATGAGTATATCTGTTTTAATCATTTGTTTTCTTCGAAATTGTGTAGTTCTTAATCAGCTTTGTTTAGGCAAAGTTCTTATAATTTACGTCTCTTTTTTATGATATTTATCAGTGTGCGTGAAGGATTGAACGACCTGTTTGAGCTCCTCGCAGAGAGCGAGTAGTGAAAGCCTGACCCTTGCGGTCACGCCATACTAAGACTCAATATTAACGACTTGCTCTATTTGAGGTGCGTACTTCTTAATCGTCATCTCAACACCAGATTTAAGTGTCATTTGATTAACACTACATCCAACACAAGCGCCTTGTAATTGCACTTTAACCAATTTATCATTTTCTATAGACAGTAATGAAATATCACCACCATCACTTTGTAAAAAAGGACGAATTTCATCCAATGCTTTTTCTACATTAAGTCTTAATTCTTCTGTACTCATCTATTATTTCTTTACTGCTGAACATCCAGCCATGGTCGTTATTTTAATTGCTTCTGTTGGTGGTAAATTATCATTACGTCTCACCACTTCTTCTACGACATTTTGAGTTAATTTTTCAAAAGCTTGTTCTAAAGGTGTTGCCGTTTGCAATGCTGCTGGTCGACCAACATCTCCAGCTTCTCGAATACTTTGCACAAGTGGTAACTCTCCTAGAAAACGTACTTTTAAATCCTCGGCAAGGTTTTGAGCGCCTTCTTTTCCGAAAATATAATATTTGTTATCTGGAAGTTCTTCTGGTGTGAAATAAGCCATATTTTCTATAATACCTAACACAGGAACATTGATACTTTCTTGTTGAAACATTGCTACTCCTTTTTTAGCATCTGCTAAAGCAACATTTTGAGGTGTACTGACAACAACAGCTCCTGTTATTGGAAGCGATTGCATAATACTTAAATGAATGTCTCCTGTTCCTGGAGGCAAATCCAATAACATAAAGTCAAGCTCTCCCCATGCGGCATCAAAGATCATTTGATTTAATGCTTTTGCTGCCATTGGTCCTCTCCAAACTACTGCTTGATCTGGTTTTGTAAAGAATCCGATAGATAACATCTTAACACCATAATTCTCAACAGGTCTCATTTTTGACTTACCGTCTATATTAACAGCCAAAGGTCGTTCTAATTCAACATCAAACATAATAGGCATCGAAGGGCCATAAATATCGGCATCTAAAACACCAACCTTAAATCCCATTTTTGCTAAGGTAACTGCAAGGTTTGCTGTAACCGTAGACTTCCCTACTCCTCCTTTTCCAGAGGCAACAGCTATAATATTTTTAATGCCTGGAATGGCTTTTCCTTTTATCACGTTAGGCGCTGACTGGGTTGGTGCATCTACTTTTACATTAACTGTGATCTTCGCCTTTTCATATACGATATCATGAATTGTTTTCATGATTTCAACTTCGGTTTTCTTTTTGGCTTGTAAACTAGGATTGGTTATGGTGATATCTACAATAACTTCATCTGCAAAAGTAACAACATTCGTAACTGCGCCACTCTCTACCATATTCTGTCCTTCTCCAGGTGCTGAAATTGTTTCGAGTGCTTTAAGTATATCTTGTTTATTTAATTTCATAGTAACTTCTAAAAACTAAAATTCTTATTTATTAAGAATCATTCTAAAATGCAAATATACTTAATAAAGCTTGAAGATTAAAGCCTTAACATTGCTATTTCTTATGGTAGAATTTGGGTTTGTTATAGGTTGTACTATACAATTTCAAAAGCCTTTATAAAAGACGAATTACAATTCTTTAGCTGGATCCCAAAACACCTTGTCTAAATCTTGAATTTGGTTATCAATAACTGATATACCTTCACTTTCAAGAAGCTGTTGCATAAGGTTAGTTCCATCAAAATGGTGTTTTCCTGTTAGCAATCCTTTTCGGTTCACAACGCGGTGTGCTGGAACGTCCTTACCTCCAGACCCATTCATAGCGTAACCAACCATTCGCGCACTTCGTTTTGCACCTAAATAATTGGCAATGGCTCCATAACTCGTTACTCTACCATAGGGAATTAATCGTGCAACATCATAAACTTTATCAAAGAAATTAAGTGTTTCTGGTTTCATGGCTTATCTTTCTTTTTTATAAATCCATTATAATATTTATCAATGTCACTCCTGCAACAATTCCTGTAATAGCTCCGATGAGATAGTTCATATTTCTTTGTGAGGTAAATGCTTTATCCTTAATCTTATCAAAAAAGAAAATATATACATAAAGCATTACAAAAGTTCCCATAGATGCTCCAGAACAATAGGTAATAATACTTGTTGTATCAAAAGCAAACCATCCAAAAGTTGCAATGGTTATTGTCATATATGCCTGATAAGGAATTGGAAACACATTAATAGCAGAAAGAAACATCCCTTGAAAAAAACGACTATGGCTACTCTTTGTATGCTGTTCTATATCTGGCTTTGTAGACGCTTTAGCTAATAATAAAAAATATATAGTAATTAAAACGAAAATTACAAAAGCGACACGTTGTAAAATTTCAACTACATAAGGGTGATTACTAAGATAACGTGCCAACATTGCAGCGATATAGGTTTGCAAAAATACAATTAAGCACACACCAATAGAAAACGCAACACCTCTACTAGAACCTTCTTTAAGGCTTACTTTTGCTGCTGTCATATTTAGTAAACCAGGAGGGATAACTCCAACAAGTGCAATAATTAATCCTAGAAAAAAAATGACAGTAATATTCAAATCTATTTAATTTTGAACCTAATATACGTAATTGGTTTGTTTTGTTCCAGATATTGGGATTCGTAGTAGGTTTGAATACTTGTTACTTCTTCAGGGCTTCCCTCTTGTTTGTAAACATTATGGTTGGCATACAAAACCTCATGACCTTCTCCGTGAAGAAGCCCAAGTGTGTAACCATGCATAAATTCGCTATCAGTTTTTAAATTAACAACACCATCTGGTTTTAAAATGGTTTTGTAGCGTTTTAAAAACTCAGAATTGGTCATTCTATGTTTGGTACGTTTGTATTTTATTTGTGGATCGGGGAATGTAATCCAAATTTCATCGACTTCATCTTTTGCAAAGGCATAGTCTACTAATTCTATTTGTGTACGTAAAAATGCAACATTAGGTATATTTTCTTCTAAAGCTGTTTTAGCACCTCTCCAAAAGCGAGCACCTTTAATATCGATACCAATGAAATTTTTATTTGGAAATTTCTTTGCCAGTTCTACTGAATACTCTCCACGACCACAGCCTAGCTCAAGAACTAAAGGGTTGTCATTTTTAAACACAGTGGTATTCCAATGTCCTTTAAGATTATAGTTGTCGCTAACGAGTTCGTCTCGTTTAGGCTGAAACACATTGTTAAAGGTTTCATTTTCTTTAAATCGTTTGAGTTTATTTTTGCTTCCCACTTTTAAAAATTAACAATTTCTTATTTTTACTAATCACGCCGTAAAATTAAGGAAACATTTTAAGCTTTAACTTTGTTTTTAATGAATTTGAAAAAACGAATACTCATAGCGCCTTTAAATTGGGGATTAGGTCATGCAACCAGATGTATTCCTATTATTAATGCTTTAATTACTCATAACTATGAGCCTATTATTGCAAGTGACGGTAATGCACTTTCATTATTAAAGAAGGAGTTTCCTGATTTAAAAGCCATTACATTGCCTTCATATGATATTACATACCCAAAAAAAGGACAGCACTTTAAGCTTAAACTATTACAGAGTTCTCCAAAACTAATGAAAGCTATTAAAGCTGAAAAAAAAGCGACTAATACTATTATAGAAGATTATAATATAGATGGTGTTATCTCTGATAACCGTTTAGGGGTTCACAATAAAAATGTACCATGTGTGTTTATGACGCATCAACTCCAAGTATTAAGTGGAAGTACAACCTGGTTAAGCACTAAACTCCACCAAAAAATAATTCAGCGTTTTCATGAATGTTGGGTGCCAGATAATTTGGGTGATATTAATCTTAGTGGTGTTTTGGGACACACCAATATGCATGAAATGCCGATTAAATATATTGGTCCGTTAAGTCGTTTTAAAAAAGAGACATTAGATATTAAGTATGATGTTATGGTTTTACTTTCTGGACCAGAACCTCAGCGTACATTATTGGAGGATAAGCTCTTAGATGCTTTTAAACATTTTAATGGCAAGGTAATTTTTATACGAGGTATCATTGAGAATGAACAGTATATTTCTGAAGACAGCCATATGACGATCTACAACTTTATGATTTCTGATGCTCTTGGTAAAGCTATAAATGAAAGTGACCTTGTTGTATGCCGTTCAGGATATACATCGATAATGGATTTGACCAAATTAAGTAAAAAAGCCTTTTTTATACCAACTCCAGGTCAATTTGAACAAGAATATCTAGCTAAACGACTAACAGATCTTGGTTACACTGCGAGTTGCACGCAAGACGATTTTAACATCGAAAAATTAAACTCTATTTCAGAATATAAAGGTTTGAACGCCATGGATTATGAAGTGAATTATAAAAAATTATTTAGCCTTTTCGAGAGTGAATGAGAATTCACTACCAACACCAACTTCACTTTCAACATAGATTTTTTCATCATGGGCTTCGATAATATGCTTTACAATAGAAAGTCCTAAACCAGAACCGCCTTCTTTACGAGAACCACTTTTGTCTACTCTAAAAAAGCGTTCGAATAAACGAGGAATATTAATTTGAGAAATCCCTTCACCATTATCTGTAACCCTAACGATGACCTTATTTTTAATGAGGTTCTCTATACTTATTTCTGTTGTCCCTTTTTCTTTTCCGTATTTAATAGAATTCACAATAAGATTTGAAAGCACTTGTTGAATTCGGTCTTTATCAGCAGACACGAGAATAGGTTCATTATAATCAATATCGAACATCAATGATATTTTCTTTTTGGCTGCCTTCATTTCAAGAAGTTCAAATATGCCTTCTACCAATTCTACAATATCAAAAGTTTCAATATCTAGTCTTAAATCACCAACTTCTAATTTGGTAATCATGTCTAAATCTTTTACAATATATATAAGACGTTCTAGCCCTTTGCTTGCTCTATTCAAATATTTTTCGCTAACATTTTTATCATCAATAGCGCCATCTAATAAAGTGAGTAAATAGCCTTGAACCGTAAATAATGGTGTTTTTAATTCGTGCGAAACATTACCTAAAAATTCTTTGCGGTACTCCTCCCTAACTTTAAGTGTTTCAATTTCTAATTTTTTATCTCGAGCGTACTTATCAATTTCTTCGGTAAGTGTCGCCATATCTGTAGTTATAGGTTGCTTACGTAAAGATGTTGACTCTAAAAGTGTTAGATCATCATAGATTTTTTTGACACGTCTATAAATAAAGCGCTCAACTCTATATTGAATCACAATAAAGGACAAAACATAAGTAAATACTGCAAAAGATATTAAGTAGAGTATATCAATAGAGTGCAACAAATACAAAAAAACACTCGATAAGAGCGTCAAAAAAAATGTAATATACAAGGACGTTTTAAAGGCAAACTTGTACGTTTTTTTTAATTTGTTCTGCATTAGTCTACAAACTTATACCCAACACCTTTTATAGTTTTAAACTTTTCATCACCAATTTTTTCTCGTAGTTTTCTAATATGTACATCAATGGTACGACCACCAACTACGACCTCATTTCCCCATACTTTGTCAAGTATTTCTTCTCGTTTAAAAACTTTGTTAGGTTTTGTTGCCAACAAAGATAATAATTCAAACTCTTTTCTTGGTAAGACTAATTCTTCACCTTTTATAGTGATTTTATATTCTTCTCTATTGATGGTGAGGTCTCCAATTTTTAAGACGTCCTCAACTTTTTCTTCATTTTTAAGGCGTCTTAACAGTGCTTTTACTTTGCTCACTAAAACTTTAGGTTTGATAGGTTTAGTGATATAGTCATCTGCGCCAGCATCAAAACCAGCCATTTGAGAATAATCTTCACCTCGAGCCGTTAGAAATGTGATAATTGTTTCACTCAACTCCGGGATTTTTCTAATCTGCTCACAAGCTTCAATACCATCCATTTCTGGCATCATTACATCAAGAATGATTAATTGTGGTTTTTCTTTTTTTGCTTTTTTTACAGCTTGAACGCCATTTTCAGCTGTAATAATTTGATAGCCTTGAGACGATAAATTATAACCAACAATTTCTAAAATATCTGGTTCATCATCAACTAACAAGATTTTAATATCTCTTTTTTTCATTGTTATAGTGAAAACTTTGTGATGTAAATATACTACTAATAACAAAAAATTATACTAAACCATAAATTGATAACATTAAGTTAACCTTGCTAAATAAACCTAGCATTTCTATGCATTAAACTAAAATGATCAAGCAATAGTGCATTACATTTGAAATTTAAATAACATCCTACTCCAAAAATTTAACGATTATATTATTTGACTGCATTTTAGTTACTTAAATAAAACGTTATTCAATTGTTAAATGGTCATATAGCTTGTCAATTATTCGTTTAAACTGCAAATTCTGCTTATATTTGTTTGCTATTTTTTCAAATACTTAACTTTTTAACAAACAAAATAATTATGAAAAAACTTTACTTTTTATGTTTAACACTATTAATAACCTCGTTATCTTTTGGGCAGGACTTGGTAATTACTGGAATTATTGACGGCCCATTGCCTGGTGGTTTTCCTAAAGGAATTGAATTATATGTAGTTAATGATATTGCAGATTTAAGTGTTTACGGACTAGAAAGAGCTGGAAATGGTGGAGCATCAACTGGCACTCAATCTTACACATTCCCTGCTGATAGTTATACAGCTGGAGATTTTATTTATATCTCTCCTGAAACACCTTCTTTTAATCAATATCTTGGAATTAACCCAACTTATGAGGTTACAGGTGGTGAACTTAATAATAATGGTGATGATGTAGTTCTATTATATGCTAATGGATCTGTTAGTGACGCTATTGGTGTTGCTGGAGTTGATGGTACAGGTGAACCATGGGAATATCTTGATGGTTGGGCTTATAGAGTAGACGGATTTGGACCTAATGCAACATTTGATGTTGCAGAATGGACATTTAGTGGACCTAACGCTTTAGATGGTTGTGACCTAGCAGACGACTCAGGTACTAATGCAGGTTGTGCTTCGGTATTTCCTTTAGGAACTTACTCTCCAATGGTAAATACAAATCCAACCGTTACGATTACATCTCCTACAGATTTTGAAGTACTTCCTTCTGGAACTACTACGGTTGATGTGGTTTTTACAATTGCAAATGCTCCAGGCGCAACAGTAGATATTACTGTTATTAAAAATGGAGGAACGCCTGCAGTAACAAATAATGCAACTAGTCCATTTCAAATCGTTGGTGCTGCTGATGGTGATACTTACGAAGTTACAGCAGAGTTAGTAGATGGTAGTGTTTTAGATTTCGAAACTATCGATTTTAGCATTGCTTACCCATGTGATTTACAAGTTGGAACAATTACTGAGACTTGTGATGCAATTAATCCTGGACCAGGAGACACATACAATGTCACAATAGATTATACAGGCGGAGGAACATCAACTTATACTATTGACACTGGAGGAGTTGGAACCGTTGCTGGTGATAATCCTAATAGTGTTGCTGCAGGTACAATTACAATTGTTGGCGTTGCTGAAGGTACTGATTTTATAGTGACGTTTACAGGTGACGCTGCAAATAGCAGTTGTGATTTTACTAGAAACGTCAATAGCCCTAATTGCGATCCTCAATTAGTATTACCAATTACTGAGAATTTTGATTATGCTGACGGAAGTTTAGTTGGGAATAGTGATTGGGCAAGCCATGGTGGAAACGCAGGTGATTTATTAGTTGTTTCTGGTCAAGCAGTAGTTCAACACGGAACACCAAGTGAAGATGCTAACTTACCTTTTACTTCAGTTTCTGGAGACCTTTATTATGCATTTGATATGATTGTTCCAGATCTTGGAGCTCCTTATAGTGGAACAGATTTCGAATATTTTGCTCACTTTAAAAATGATGCTTTTGGTTTTAAGGCACAACTAGATATTGTTGTTCCTACAGGTGCAGGAGATTATACTCTTGGTATTTCTAGTGATGCTAATACTGCAGATGCAACTTGGGCTACAGATTTATTATATGATACTACATATCGTGTAACTGTAAGGTATAACCAAGATACAAACATCGCTGAGCTTTGGGTTGATGCAACTTCAGAAAGTGATCCATCTATTTTAGGTGCTGACGAAGCAGATCCAGGTGATACTGTTGCTTCTTTTGCTTTTAGACAATCTGATTCTGCTCAAAACGAATCGATTTTAGTAGATAATTTAAGAATCGCACAAACATTTGATCAAACCACTTTATCTAATGAAGAGTTTGCTGTAAATAACTTTAAAGTATACCCTAACCCAACATCAACCGGGTTTGTGAATATTATAAGTAACAATAGTGATGCTATTTCTGTTGCTGTTTATGATATACTAGGGAAGCAAGTGATTAACACAGCTTTAAATAATGATCGTTTAGATGTATCTGCATTAAATGCAGGAGTTTACATTTTAAAGATTTCTCAAAATAATGCTTCGGTAACTAAAAAGTTAGTGATCAAGTAATTCGTTATAATAAATAACTATAAAAGCGTCTCAGTAATTTTGAGGCGCTTTTTTTATTTTTGCACTAATGATAAACACAAACGCTATTTTTTCTATTTCTTCGGAAAAAGAATTCTCTACATTGGCATTAGATATTTTTAAATTTCAGTTTGAAAATAATCCTGTGTATCGTTCGTTTTGTGATTTATTATACACGCATCCAAGTGATGTAAAACAGATTGAAGACATCCCGTTTTTACCAATTCAGTTTTTTAAAAGTCATCACATATTAAGTTCTAAAGCTCAAATTCAAGATACATTTTCTAGCAGTGGAACTACGGGCTCTACAACCAGTAAACACTATGTAACTGATTTATCAATTTATGAGCAAAGCTTTCGTAAGGGATTTGAGGAATTCTACGGCGCTATTAAAGATTATGTTATTCTAGCCTTACTACCTAATTATTTAGAACGCAAAGGGTCGTCATTGATCTATATGGTCAACGATATGATACAACACTCTAATCACCCTGAAAGCGGATTCTATCTTAATAATATTAATGACCTTAAACAGCAATTAATCACTTTAGATACTCAAGGAAAGAAGATATTACTTATTGGTGTTTCCTTTGCCTTATTGGATCTAGTAGAACAATACCAGTTTAAGTTAAAAAACACCATCGTTATGGAAACTGGAGGTATGAAAGGCCGTCGTAAAGAATTAGTTCGTGACGAATTACATGCGTATTTAAAATCTGGTTTTGGAGTGTCCAAAATTCATAGCGAATATGGCATGACAGAACTTTTAAGTCAGGCCTATTCATTAGGTGATGGTCGTTTTAAATGCCCAAACTGGATGCGAGTTTTAACCAGAGATCCCGAAGATGCTCTAACACTTCAAAATATAAACAAAACAGGTGGTATTAATGTCATTGACTTAGCAAATATCAATTCGTGTTCGTTTATAGCCACACAAGATTTAGGTCGTACTTATAAAGATCATAGTTTTGAAATTATTGGTCGCTTTGATTCTAGTGATATTAGAGGCTGCAATTTGATGGTCTTGTAAAGTTTGTAGTTTTCTGCCGACTACAAGCAAATGAAAACAAAATTATTTAGTGTTATCTTTTTCTTCGGAATGATAACCACATTCGCACAATCTGTAGATTACAATACAAAAAAAGACTATGTAGCCAAAGGTTATGATGTTGTCGCTTATTTTGCTAACCAAGCCATTGAAGGTGACAAAGCATATACAACCACTTATGATGATGTAAAATTTAAGTTTTCTTCAGAAAAAAACCTGAATACATTTAAAAACAATCCAGAAAAATATGTTCCGCAATATGGTGGTTACTGTGCTTACGCTATAGCTGTTAGTGGCAAGAAGGTAGATATTAACCCAAAGACATTCGAAATTAGAGACGGTAAGCTGTATTTATTCTATAATGCTTGGGGAAATAACACATTAAATTCATGGAAAAAAAATAATGTGAAAGGTTTACAAATAAAAGCCGACAAAAATTGGGAAGCTATGAATTTAGACTAGTAGTTTAGAGTTCTATGAAAAAGAAGGATTAGCTTCTAATAATAGTTGATTGGTTAATGTTAAACGTCCCGTTGATTGCGGGACGTTTTTCTATTTATACAACTTTTATAACGTAAGTGTTTCGTCTTCCTTTATTAAGAATGATATAAGTATCATTAATGAGATCGTCTTCAGATAACTGATAATCTTCTTTTACCTTTTCTTTATTTACTGATACAGCATTTTCTTTTAAAGCACGACGTGCTTCACTATTAGACCCTAGGAAATTGGTCTTAGCAGCTAAAGCACCAATCATATCTAGTTGAGAAAGTTCATCTTTAGAAATTTCAGCTTGAGGCACACCTTCAAATACATCTAAAAAGGTTTTCTCATCTAAGGTTTTAATATCGGCTTTAAAGGTTTTACTAAATAAAATATTAGATGCTTTTTCAGCATTTTCAAAATCTGCTTTAGAATGAACCATTGTTGTTATCTCTTCAGCTAAACGCTTTTGTAAACCACGTTGATGAGGAGCCTCTTGGTGCATCTTAACGATATCCTCTATTTCTTCTTGAGTTAAAAACGTAAAGATTTTGATATACTTTTTAGCATCTTCATCGCTAGAATTCAACCAGTATTGATAAAATTTATATGGAGAGGTTCTATTAGCATCTAGCCATACATTTCCACCTTCAGACTTTCCAAATTTAGATCCATCACTCTTGGTTATTAACGGACAAGTAATCGCAAAGCCTTTTCCTTGAGCAATACGTCTTATCAATTCTGTTCCTGTAGTAATATTTCCCCATTGATCGCTTCCTCCCATTTGGATTGTACAATCATTAGCTCTGTATAAATGTAAAAAATCATATCCTTGAACCAACTGATATGTAAACTCTGTAAAAGACATCCCGTCACTAGATTCTGAAGAAATTCTATTTTTCACAGAGTCTTTAGCCATCATATAATTTACGGTAATGTGTTTTCCTACATCACGAATGAATTCTAAAAAAGAAAATTCTTTCATCCAATCGTAATTATTGACCAGTTCAGCAGCATTTGCAGTATCACTTTCAAAATCTAAGAAATGTGCTAACTGATTTTTAATTGCTTCTTGGTTGTGACGCAATGTTTTTTCGTCTAATAAATTACGCTCACTCGATTTACCAGAAGGATCACCAATCATTCCTGTGGCGCCTCCAACTAAAGCAAATGGTTTATGACCACAGCGTTGATAATGTGCCAATAACATGATAGGTACTAAATTTCCAATATGTAAAGAATCTGCTGTTGGATCAAAACCAATATAGGCAGATCGCATCGCTTCCATTAAATGTTCTTCGGCTCCAGGCATGGTTTGATGAACCATTCCTCTCCATTGCAATTCTTCTACAAAATTCTTTATCATAATAAGTGTATTAGTAATCTTCCGCAAAGATAGATTTATACCTCTAATCACAAAAAGACAATCGAAAAAAAGCGTAATTTTATGCTATGATTTTAGTCACAGGCGGCACAGGTTTGGTTGGTTCTCACTTATTATTCAAATTGGTGAGTGATAATCAATTGGTAAGAGCCACATATAGAAGAGCTCATAAGTTAGACGCTGTAAAGAGCGTATTTGCTTATTATACAGATGATGTAGATACTCTTTATAATAAAATTGAATGGGTTGAAGCTAATATCAATGATATTCCTGCTTTAGAAATTGCTTTTTATGGTATTACACATGTCTACCATTGCGCTGCATTTATAAGTTTTGAGCCAAACCGATACAAAGACCTTCGAAAAACAAACATCAAAGGCACTGCCAATATAGTCAACCTGTGTATTTCAAATTCAATACAAAAATTGTGTTATGTGAGTTCTATCGCTGCGATTGGACAAGAACAAGATGCTGAAACATTGATTAACGAAACTACAGAATGGAACCCAGAAAACGATAATAGTGTTTACGCCATAACCAAGTATGGTGCCGAAATGGAAGTCTGGCGAGGTACTCAAGAAGGCGTCAATGCAGTGATTGTTAATCCAGGTATTATTTTAGGACCAGGCTTTTGGAAAGGTGGTGGCAGTGGCAGCTTATTTAGGCAAATTTACAAAGGGCTAAACTATCATGCTCAAGGAACTTCAGCATATGTAGATGTTTGGGATACGGTTTCTGTTATGATACAATTAATGAATGGTTCTACTAAAAATGAGCGCTTTATTGTGATTTCAGAAAATGTATCATTCAAAACCTTTGGGCATAAAGTTGCTAAACAATTAAGTGCAAAGCCATCAACCAAGGAAGCCACACCTTTTTTACTATCTGTAGTTTGGCGTTTGGATTGGGTCAATCATAAATTGTTTGGTAAACGTAGAAAATTATCAAAACAATTGGCAAAATCTATTTCAGAGAAAACGATTTATGACAATTCTAAGGTGAGGACTGAACTCAACTTTAAGTTTCAACCTATTGATGAATCAATAGCAAAGGTTTCTCAATATTATCTAGATGATCTAAAATAAATCTTATTTATCTGTCAAATGTTAATCGCTTGGCCGCTTTTACATCTAAGACTTTAAAATTATTATAGACTAAAGTTCCATTTAATAAGGTATGTGTTACTCGAGATTTAAAAGTAGTTCCTTCAAAAGGTGACCATCCGCAATGATATAGAATATTCTCTTTTTTAACAGTCCATGGATTATTAATATCTACAATAACTAAATCGGCATAATACCCTTCTCTAATATAACCTCGTTTTTCAACTTGAAACAATATAGATGGATTATGTGCCATTTTTTGAGCGATCTTAGGTAAAGAGATTTTATCCTTATGATACATTTCTATCATTGCCACCAAAGCATGTTGAACTAATGGTCCTCCAGATGGTGCTTTTGTATACACATTACTTTTCTCTTCAAGGGTATGTGGAGCATGATCTGTGGCAATTACATCAATTCTATCATCTAAAAGTGCCTTCCAAAGCTGGTCTCTATCCTTAGCTGTTTTCACTGCAGGATTCCATTTAATATGCGTGCCTTTTTGTTTATAATCTTCATCGCTAAACCAAAGATGATGGATACACACCTCGGCAGTAATCTTTTTATCTTTTAACGGAATTTTATTACTGAATAATTTGGTTTCCTTTCCAGTTGATAAATGAAATACATGCAATCTAGCTCCAGTTTTTTTGGCCAATTCAATCGCTTTAGAAGATGATAGATAGCAAGCCTCTTCACTTCTAATGATTGGATGTTTTTCAATAGGAATATCGTCACCATATTCATCAATATGCGCTTCCATATTTTTCTTAATAGTAGCTTCATCTTCACAATGCACAGAAATCACCATATCAGTGCTACTAAAGATTTTCTCAATTACTTTTGGATCATCAACTAGCATGTTTCCTGTTGAAGACCCTAGAAACAGTTTTAATCCAGCAACAGTTTTAGGATCGACTTTAAGGATTTCATCCAAATTATCATTGGTACCTCCAAACATAAATGAATAGTTTGCATATGATGTATTTGAAGCGACTTCAAATTTTTCCTCAAGTTTGTCTACTGTTGTGGTTTGAGGATTTGTATTGGGCATTTCAATGAAAGAGGTAATACCTCCTGCAATGGCTGCTTTAGATTCTGAGGCAATATTTCCTTTATGAGTGAGGCCAGGTTCTCTAAAATGAACTTGATCATCTATAACTCCAGGAAACACATAATTGCCTTCAGCATCAATTACAACAACATCGGCCGATTTTGCACTTATCGTCTCAGAAATTTCTTTGATAAATTCGCCTTCAATTAAAATATCGCCTTCAATGATTCTATTATCATTTACGATTTTAGCATTTTTAATGAGTATGGTTTTTTCTTGCATCTTATTTAGCAAATAAACTTTTAAACTTCATATTAATAACTCCAAAAATAGCTTCAGAAATAATACTTCCACTCATTTTAGATTTTCCTTTTGTTCGATCTGTGAATACAATCGGAACCTCAACGATATTAAACTTTTTAAGATAAGCTTTAAACTTCATTTCAATTTGAAAGGCATAACCAACAAATTTAATTTTATCCAAGTTGATGGTTTCTAGTACATGTCGTTTATAGCAAATAAAACCAGCTGTGGTATCATCTATACGCATCCTAGTGATAAATTTGACATATTTAGAAGCGAAATATGACATGAGCAATCGTTTCATATCCCAGTCGACTACATTCACTCTATTATCGATGTAGCGCGAGCCAATGGCCATATCTGCATCTTCAACTGCACATGCATTATAAAGATGAATAAGATCATTGGGATTATGTGAAAAATCGGCATCCATTTCAAATATGTACTCATAATGTTTTAGCAAACACCATTTAAATCCAGCAATGTAAGCTGTACCGAGTCCTGTTTTATTAGCCCTTGACAACAAGTGAAGTCGATTAGGGAATTCATTTTGCAACGCTCCAACTTTTGCACCTGTACCATCTGGAGAATTATCATCTACAACTAAAATATCAAAAGCCTTATCTTGAGCAAAAACAGCCCTTATGATCGCTTCAATGTTTTCTATTTCATTATAGGTTGGTATGATGACAATAGCATCTTGCATCGGGAGTTATAATAGTTTTTAATGTTAGTCAACGACAAAAGTAAGTGTTTTATGATTTAAAAATAAGGCTTAAAATCATAAACATTGTTAATCTTACCTTATTGATTTGAAGTTGCAGAATATAAGACACCTATTCATCAAATATTCTTCATAGTTTTGTAGTATGCTCAGAGATGTAATTTACAACGATTGGTTTACAGTTTTTCTAATTCTTGGCCTCGTCTTTATTACCTTATCCAAATATGTTTTTGCACATAGGTTTAAAGATTTTTTGGCAGTTATTGGCAACTCTAAGTATTTAAAGATCTATGCTAGAGATCAAAAATTTATTGATGGGTTTGATGCACTTCTTTTTTTCAATGGCATTATTTCTGTTTCTATTTTTGCATTCATCTGTTATTCTACCTTAGTCAATCCTTCAGAATTTGACCTTAATCTCTTTTTCAAGCTATTATTTGGTGTTGGTGTTTTGTTTCTAATTAAGATCCTCTTGGAACGATTAATTGGCAGCCTTTTTGAGATTGATGGGCTTATAGATTCATATTTATTTCAAAAAACAACATTTAAAAACTATACTGGTTTTGTCTTATTTCCTATTAATTGCATTTTGATTTACACTTTAAATCCCTCAAAAACAATAATTTATATAATTATCTGCATTATGGTCTTAATTAATTTGATAGGATTTATTTCTTCCTTAAAGAATCATCAAAAGTTACTTTTAAATAACATATTCTATTTTATTTTGTATCTTTGCGCACTTGAAATTGGACCCTATCTAATTTTATATAAGTTAATTAAAGATTTCAACGCTTAAAAACACTTTAAGGAATATGACGAAAGTGAAAACGATTTTAGTATCTCAGCCAGAACCTAAGATAGAAAATTCGCCTTACTTTGATCTTCAAGAAAAGCAAAAGGTAAAAATAGATTTCAGACCATTTATACACGTAGAAGGTGTAGAAGCCAAAGAGATTAGGCAGCAAAAAGTGGATCTTTCTAATTACACTGCTATTATACTAACTAGTAGAAACTCGGTAGATCACTTTTTTAGAGTTGCAGATGAAATGCGATTTAAAGTTCCAGATACGATGAAATATTTTTGTCAATCTGAAGCTGTTGCTTATTACCTTCAGAAATATGTGGTGTATAGAAAACGTAAGATATATGTAGGCAAACGCACATTTAAAGATTTATCGCCATTAATCAAGAAATATAAAGAAGAGAGTTTCTTACTTCCAACAACTGATAAGTTAAAACCTGAAGTTCCAGAAATTTTGGACAACTTAAATGTGAAGTGGAAACAATCGGTTTTTTATAAAACGGTTATCAGTGACTTATCAGATTTGGCAAATGTATACTATGATATTTTAGTGTTTTTCAGTCCTTCTGGTATTGAATCTTTGTTTCATAATTTTCCAGAATTTAAGCAAAATGATACACGTATTGCTGTTTTTGGAAATACGACAATTAAAGCAGTAGAATCACATGGTTTAAGAGTAGATATTGCAGCTCCAACACCTGAGACACCGTCAATGACTATGGCTTTAGAGAAATATATAGATAAAGTTAATAAAGGAAAATAATTCTTTTAGATATAATAACGTACAAAAAAGCGTCCCGATAAATTATCGGGACGCTTTTTTATTTATATTGATTTCTAACTTACTTTAAAGGTGCTCCTGCCATTATTTCTGCATTTGCAAACTCTTCAAATTGCTTGAAGTTGTCTCTAAATGATTGTGATAATTTAGCTGCTGTCTTGTAGTAACCTTCGTCGTTATTCCAAGTTGATCTTGGGCTCAAGACTTCTGTAGGTACATTTGGACATGTTCTCGGTTGCTTCACTCCAAATACAGAGTGAATATGATAATTATCCTTATTTGCTGCTTCAAGGCTTCCATTCATCGCAGCACTAATCATTGCACGAGTATATTTTAATTTCATACGAGAACCAACACCGTAAGGGCCACCAGTCCATCCTGTGTTTACCAACCAAACATTAACACCTGCTTCTTGCATTTTTTTGCTTAGCATTTCAGCATATTTCGTTGGATGTAAAGGCATAAAAGGTGCTCCAAAACATGCAGAGAAACTTGGTAATGGTTCATCTATCCCTGCTTCAGTTCCTGCTACTTTTGCTGTGTATCCTGAAATAAAATGGTAAGCAGCTTGTCCTGGAGTTAACTTAGAAATTGGAGGCAAAACACCAAAAGCATCAGCAGTTAAGAAAAATATATTTTTAGGATTCTTTCCAATAGATGGTACACGGATATTATCAATATGGTGAATTGGATAACTCACTCTTGTATTTTGTGTGATAGATGTATTAGCAAAATCTACTTCTCCATCATCATTCATGACAATATTCTCAAGAATGGCTCCTTTTTTAATAGCGTCATAAATTTCTGGTTCTTGCTCTCGTGATAAATTAATCACCTTAGCATAGCAACCACCTTCAAAATTAAATACGGTATTTTCATTAGTCCATCCATGTTCATCATCACCAATCAAACTGCGGTCTGGGTCTGTTGATAAGGTCGTTTTACCTGTTCCTGATAAACCAAAAAAGATGGCAGTATCTCCATCTTTTCCAACATTTGCACTACAATGCATTGGTAAGGTATTCTTATATACTGGAAGAATAAAGTTCAATGCAGAAAAGATACCTTTTTTAATTTCTCCTGTATAGCCTGTACCACCAATAAGTGCAATTTTCTTTGAAAAGTTTAAAATCGCAAAGTTATGTTGTCTTGTTCCATCCACTTCGGCATCAGCCATAAAACCTGGCGCATTAATAACTGTCCATTCTGGAGAGAAATCTTTTAACTCATCTTCTGTTGGTCGTAAGAACATATTGTAAGCAAACATGTTACTCCATGGATATTCATTAACCACTCTAATATTAAGTTTATAATCTTCATCTGCACATGCATAACTATCTCTTACAAATACTTCTTTACCTGATAAATAATTAGTGACCTTATCATATAACTTATCAAAAGCATCTGGCTCAAAAGGAATATTTATATTTCCCCACCAAATACGATCTTTTGTAATATCATCTTTAACAATAAATCTATCTTGAGGAGAACGACCTGTGAACTCACCTGTTCTAACAGCTAAAGTGCCAGATGATGTTTCTTGACCTTGTCCTTTTGAGATTGTAAGTTCCTGCAGTTCGTCTGGAGACAATTGATATCTTACTTGAGCATTTTTAATTCCGTAAGTATCTAACGAAATCGTTTTCGTTGTATGTGTATGGTTTACCATAATTTGTTTGTGTTGTTTAAAGTGCAAAATTAAACATTATTTTAAAGTAGACTGCTAATTTTAAGATTTATCGGTCTTGGTTTTCAAAAAGTTTATCAACAATATAAACCAAGCCATAATTAATAGTAATCCGCCAATTGGAGTAATGAAACCTATTTGTTTAAAATCAAAGCCTGAAAGCTCATTTGTAGCTAACCCATAAATCGAACCTGAAAAAAACAAAACACCAAATAATACCAAATAAAAAATGATCTTTTTTGCTTTTTGATTCAATGCCGAATAACTTCCTATAAATAAAAGAAATAAGGCATGATACATTTGATAACGCACTCCTGTTTCAAAAGATTGTTGAGATTCTATCGAAATAATTGATTTTAAACCGTGTGCGCCAAAAGCTCCTATAACTATAGCTATTAGACCTAAAACACATCCTGTAACAAGAATTTTTTTGTTCATATATAAATTGACTTTTGGTTTTTATAACCCTTACTATTTAGTAAATTCGTGCTGAATTTATCTTAAAACAAAATTACTCAACTCAACCCATTATGCGAAAGATTTTAGTCATAGGTTCAGGAAAATCTGCATCTTACCTCATAAAATACTTATTAGATAAATCTATTGAAGAAGAACTTCATGTCATCGTAGGTGACATCAACATACTAAACGCTAAAAAATTAATTGGCGATCACGAAAATGCCAATGCTATTACTTTGGACGTTTTTGATAAATCATCTAGACAAACTGCTATTGAAAATGCAGATATCGTCGTATCTATGTTACCTGCGAGGTATCACATAGAAGTTGCAAAAGATTGTATCACCTTTGGAAAAAATATGGTTACTGCGTCATATGTAAGCGATGACATGCAAAAACTCAACAAAGCGGTAACTGAAAAAGGATTGGTATTTATGAACGAGATAGGTGTAGATCCAGGCATCGATCATATGAGTGCTATGCAGGTTATTGATAGTGTCATTGATAAAGGTGGAAAAATGGTGCTTTTCGAGTCGTTTACTGGTGGTTTGGTAGCACCAGAAAGCGATAATAATCTGTGGAATTATAAATTCACATGGAATCCTAGAAATGTTGTTGTTGCTGGACAAGGAAGTGCTGCAAAGTTTTTACAAGAAAACGCTTATAAATATATCCCATATAATAGATTATTTAGAAGAACAGAGTTTTTAGAAATTGATGGTTTTGGGCGTTTTGAAGCGTATGCCAATAGAGATTCTCTTAAATATCAATCTGTTTATGGATTAGATGATATCAAAACCTTATATCGAGGCACTATGCGTCGTGTGGGATTTAGCCGTGCCTGGAATATGTTTGTACAATTGGGTCTAACAGATGACAGCTACACTATTGATGATAGTGAAAATATGAGTTATCGCGATTTTGTCAACGCTTTTTTACCATACAGTCCTACAGATTCTGTAGAATTAAAATTTAGGCATGCACTCAAAATAGATCAAGATGATATTGTTTGGGATAAGCTCGAAGAATTAGATCTGTTTAGTAAAACCAAAATGGTTGAACTCAAAAAAGCAACACCTGCACAAATTCTTCAGAAGATATTAATGGATAGTTGGACCCTTAAAAAAGAGGATAAAGATATGATTGTTATGTACCATAAGTTTGGATATGAACTTAATGGCAACATGCATCAAATTGATTCCACTATGGTTACTATTGGAGAAGATCAAACCTACACTGCAATGGCTAAAACAGTTGGTTTACCAGTAGCAATTGCCACATTAGCGATTTTAAACGAAAAGATTACGACGCCTGGCGTTCAGATTCCAATTACAAGAGAAGTTTACGAACCTATTTTAAAGGAGTTAGAAGATTTCGGAATTCAATTTTCAGAAAAAGAAGTTCCTTATTTAGGCTATAACCCTTTAAACATATAAGATGTATTGCTTATGAAAATTGTCAATCAAAACATACAAATTGATGGTATCGATAAAAAGATACTACGTGCATTAATGGCAGATGCCAGAACACCAATTTTAGAAATTGCACGTTTGGTTGGTATTTCGGGAGCAGCCATACATCAAAGGTTAAGAAAGCTTGAGAAATCTGGATTAATTTCGGGTTCTAAGTTTGTTATCAACCCAAAGGTCTTAGGGTATACAACCATGGCATTTATTGGAATATACTTAGACAAGGCCATTAGTAATCCTGAAGCCGTTAAGCAATTACAAAAGATTCCCGAAGTTTTAGAATGCCATTACACCACAGGGAATTGGAGTATTTTTATAAAAATTCTTTGTAAGGACAATGAGCATTTAATGCATGTTCTTAATCGTGATATTCAATCAATTACTGGTGTTTCAAGAACAGAGACCTTTATTTCCTTAGACCAGCAAATTGAGCGGCAAATCAAAATATAATTGACTTTTAATTTATAAAAAAAGCGACCATAAAAGGTCGCTTTTTTGATTTAAGATCGATTGGTTATTATTTAATCGTTAACTTCTTAGTAATAGAATTACGTTCTGAAGAAATAGTCACTAAATACAATCCTGATGTCAATACCGAACTAAAGTCTAAATCTTTATCAGTTGTAATGCCTTCTAAATTTTGGGTCAAAATTGTACGACCGTTCAAGTCGGTTACCACTACTTTCTCTAAAGCAACACCCGAATTTTTAATCGTAATTTTTCCGTCTGAAGGATTTGGAAAAATATCGATACTTTGTTCTAAAGACACATCCTCTGTGCTTAGCGTATCAAGAATTTCCACATTAATATTATGGAATCCAAAGTCGTTTAAATCATCTGTATCCGTAGGATTGATTTTAATCTGTGTAATACTTAATGCATTTGCAGCATTAGTAATGGTCAATGTTCCTGCACCTAAAGGATAAGCCGTAGGGCTAGAGATGACTTCATCATCTTGATTGGTTACTGAAATTGTACCAGCTCCTAAGGTATCATAGTCAATACTATTCAAGTTAAAGTTAGTAGGCATTCCATTTTTGGTAATGCTCAATCTGTGTGGTGTAAGAGGATCAATGGCACTAAGAAAGAACACAAGGTCTCCACCTCCTAAATTGTCTAACTCCTCATTTCCTGAGTGATCAACAGTCAACACATAAGTATCTGGGCCGCTTACAATTGTTTCGGTAATTGTAGTGCCATTATCAGTCGCAGTATCAATAGTAAAGTTTAAATTTTGCGCAGTGCAAAACGATGAAATCAATAAGGTTAAAATGTAAAGTTTTCTCATAATATAAGTGTTTAATAAAATAGATTTGGAAGCTAAAGATAACATAATAAATCATCTAGCTTCCAATTATAAGGTCATTTAATAATTATTTTTTTTACTGCCGAACCCTTCTCAGAAGAGATTGTAATTAAGTATAATCCTGCTGATAATTCTGAACTCATTTCAAGATTATGGTCGCCAATAACTCCGTTTAGATTTTGAGTAACAATTGTTCGTCCGTTTAAATCTGAAACAACTACTTTTTCTAGAGCAATTGTCGAATTCTTTAAGGTGATGTCTCCATTTGACGGATTTGGAAAAATGGTAACATGATTTTCTAATAATGTACTTTCATCTACGCCAAGCGTATCTAGAATGTCAATATTAATGTTATGAAATCCAAAATCATTGAGATCATCTGTGTCTGTAGGAAAGATTCTAATTTCTGTAATATCAAAACCATTTGTTGGATTTGATATAAATAACGATCCAGCTCCTAAAGGATAAAATGTAGGACTCGAAATGACTTCGTCATCTTGATTTCGTACAGAAATTGTACCAGCACCAAGTGTGTCGTAATCAATACTATTGAGCTTAAAATTAATAAGATTCCCATTTTTAGTGATTTTTAAACTATGAGGTGTAAGTGGGTCTATTGCACTTAGGAAAAATACAAGGTCGCCTCCTCCTAAATTATCAAGTTCCTCATTTCCTGAATGCGCAACGGTTAAAACATAGGTATCTGATCCATTAACAATAGTTTCGGTAATATCGGTGCCATTATCAACAGCTGTATCGATTGTAAAATTTAGATTTTGGGCTACACTACTAAAGC
Source organism: Psychroserpens luteolus (assembly GCF_021032705.1). Lineage (GTDB taxonomy): Bacteria > Bacteroidota > Bacteroidia > Flavobacteriales > Flavobacteriaceae > Psychroserpens > Psychroserpens luteolus. Next base: position 382,681 of record NZ_JAHVXI010000001.1, read on the forward strand.
TTAAAAACAGCGAAAAACACCAAACCATGGTGTTCAATAGTGATTTCTTTGAATAAGTGTAGTTTGTTTTCATAATAATAGAGTTTTATAACTAATGCAGAGTGTACTATAAAGCACACTCTACATTAATAATTAGTTAGCTTCTAGGTGGGAAAATACCTTCTAAAGCGATTATATAGTTTACCCCTAAATATGGTTGCATATTATCGTGAGCCTGGTTACCACCAGTATTATTTGTTTGAACGGCATCTGCCGCCATTTTTACATTTTTGGCTGACGCATATGATCCGCCTTCTGCTGGGTAAGCATTTGTTGGATCAGTTGTTCCTTGTCCACGTCCTACCGGATTTGTAGCTTCAATTGTTCCTGTATGGCTATGCGCAGGGATTTGAGTCACGTTTAATGTCACTCTATTCTCTCCTCCTTTTTGACCAAGTGATACAGGGTCAATTCCTGGTCCATTACCTGCGTGTAATGCTGCTCTACCTCTTAAATCTGGTAAAGCAAAAGTTGTTCTTCCGTCACCTCCATAAGTGGTTCCTAAAATTGAAAATAATGCAGTGTGACTTGCAATCGGTAATAATTGTCCGTCGCAAAGCGCCCAATTTCTTGGGGCGAAATTTCCTCCAAACATCATAATTTGTCCAATGTACTGTTCCATAATAGTCTAATTTTTTATATTGATTAATAGACTACAAATGTGGCAGTAAACCACTTATTTTTTAAGCGCAAAATCACTATAAGTTAAAAACACGTAGAAATACCTGTTTTTTAAAATAGGCTTCAATTTTAATTTCTAATTGAGTAGCTTTAAGGCATATTAATCAACAAAAACTAAATATTATGAGTGCATCAAGACCCTTAACAAGAACCCTTCAAGAAGGTAAAGATTGGACAGAAAACTGGCAAAGCAAGCACAAAACGCTGTCTAAAGCTTTTAGAATTCCGGTGGAAGATTTAATCGCCTGTTTTAATGAAATGAGCTTAAATTTCACTATAGATGCTAGTACCAAAAAGTTACAAATTGTGCCTGGAGCCTATGAATTCTCATTACGAGGTTATATGGCTATCGATTATGATGGCGAAGAAAAGCTACTAATTGTTGGTACAGAAACGACAGATGGAACACTTTATAAGGACATCACTACTGTTGATGGTGGGAAATCGGCTATTTACGATTTTACAACACCATGTCCCGCAGATTGTGACACTAAAAGTTTACTCTATCACAAAATAACTTCAGAAGCGTATTAATGAAATTAATAAATGTCATTTTTGAATACACAGGAATTATATTAATTTTTATTAATGCATTATTATATCTTATAGGCTACAAACGTTATAAAAACGTTTTAGCCTATAAGTATTTTAGCTGGTATTTATTTATTTCATTTATAGTCTCATTTACCGCTTTTGTCTATGCTAAATTTAAAATTACAAATTTACATTTTTCGCATGCTTACTTCATTAGCCAATTTCTATTACTCTCATTGTTTTACAGATCATTATTCAAGTCAAATCAAAAGAAGTATTTAGTGATTATTATGGTATTAGTCACTTTGATTTTGGCAATTCAGTATGCATTAAAACCAAGTTTGTTATATCAGTTTAATTTATTCGAAATATTCATTACCTCGTTTCCTATAGTTGTGTATGCTGCTATTCATTTATACAACTCTTTAAACACTGTTTACGTCTATAGTCTAATAAATGCAGGAGTTTTAATTTATATTACCTCAAGCACACTTATCTTTATTCTAGGTAATTATATATCTTATGAAGATATGAACAGCGACATTAAAAGAAATATATATTTAATAAACAAAATTCTCTATGTCGTATATTTAACTTTAATTTTGATACAATGGAAAACGAGTTTTCGGCCAGTCAAGAGCAAGTCATAGGAGCACTTGTTTATAGTATCATTTTTTTGGTTCTAGTCACTCTAGGACTCATACTGTTTTTCTATTATTCTCGTAAAAAAATTATTGAAAAAGAGGTCGAAAAGGTTAACATCAAACTTGACCATCAGAAAAAAATACTACAAACGACTATTAAAGTTCAAGAAGAAGAACGTAACCGCATTGCTCAAGACTTACACGATGCTATTAGTTCAAAACTAAACGTCGTGAGCCTAACGACTAATGTGTTAATTGAAGACGATACCATAGGTAACGAACACAAAGACGCCCTAAATCATATCCTTGATATCACCACCAGAACCTTGGAAAGCTCAAGAAAAATAGCCCACGAATTAATGCCACCAATCTTAGATAAGTTTGGTTTAAAAGTGGCTCTAGAAGAATTATTTGAAGAGTTTACGTCAAACACCTCAATTAAAATCAATCACCAAATAGAATCACTTGATCAGCTTGATAAAAACAGCGAGCTTCACGTGTTTAGGATTGCTCAAGAATTGATTAATAATGCACTAAGACATGGAAAGGCAGACCTGCTTCAAATGGAACTAAAAAAAGAAAAGCAAGGCTTTGAATTGGTTTTCAAAGATAATGGCATTGGATTCAATATCAATGAACACAAAAAGAAATCCGGAATTGGATTACAAAATATAAAGAGTAGAGTTGCAATCTTAAATGGGCAACTTTTTGTTGAGAGCTCGAAAAAAACAGGAAGTATATTCACAATTAATTGTCACTCTTATGGATACTAAAATCACAATCGCTGTAGCTGACGATGAACTCTTATTTAGACAAGGGTTAATCTCAATTTTAAGTAAGGAAAAAAACTTAGACATCTTATTCGATGCTGAGGACGGGAATCATCTTATGGAACAATTGCGTTCTGCAGAACAACTACCAGAAATTGTTATCACAGATTTAAAAATGCCTGGTCTTAATGGTGTAGAAACTACAAAACTCATACGAAAAGAATTTCCAGATATCAAGATCATAGCACTCACAAGTTACTTTAGCAAACCGTTTATTATTAACATGATCTCTATCGGAGCTGTGGCATATTTAGCAAAGAATAGTACGCCAAAATTAATGCTTACTACCATTAAAGAAGTCGCAGACAAAGGATTTTATTATGATGAACAAGTGATGAAATTTATCCATGAAGGTCTATTAAACAATAATGATCAAGTTAAAAAGTCTAACTTTGATACGACGTATTTTACGAAGCGGGAAAAAGAAGTACTGGATCTTATCTGTAAGCAATACACCACCAATGAAATTGCCGAAAAGCTCTTTATTAGCCCAAGAACTGTTGATGGCCATCGCAATAATCTCTTATTAAAAACCGAAGCTAAAAATCTTGCAGGATTAGTGGTTTATGCTATTCAGAATAAATTAGTGAATCTGGAAGAGCAGTTCTAATGGCAATAAAAAAAGCATCCTTTTCAGAATGCTTCTGTATATATTCTTCGGAAGAATTAATCTCTCGACATGAAAATTTGTAATACATACCAAAAAAGCAACATCAACGATGCAAATAATCCTAAAGCTGCAGGTATATAATCCTCGGTTGAATATTTGTGTACCATATTAGACGTTTGATATAAGATAGAACCACCTGCTAATAGGCACATGGCTACAGAGAACCATAAACCTAGATTAAATCCAAAAAGTATTCCAGCTACAATGAGTCCCATAGCAATAAAGAAACCAATCATTATTCCAGTTCTTAAAAACGAAAAATCTTTCTTGGTTATAAATACCACTGCCGATAATCCAGTAAATAAAGAAAGGGTTACAATAACCGCTTGATATAAAATATCACCACCATCATTCAAAAATGCAGTGGCTATATAGAGAAGTGGTACGAAAATAAAAGCTTCGGCTAAGATATACAGTCCATAAGCCAAGTATTGCTTATTCTTATCTGGTGTTTTCAAAGCCATTCCTTCGGCGTAATTGGTAATAAACATAAAACCACCAAGCATAATAAGCCATCGCCATCCTTGCGTCATTGACAATGCAAAATTAACAATAGTGTCACTCTGTAAAAGCATCCATTCAAACAAAATAAACACGAGTACACCTCCAGCAACATGAGCATACGTCTTTTTATAGAATGCTACACGATCAGTAGCAGACAAAGCGCTAATCATCAATTTTTCGTTAGTGTTTTCAATGGGGTTTTGATTGAAATTTTCCATAAGTACATTTAATTTTAGTTATATCGAAAGTAATAAAACAAAACCGAATCACGTGTAAAAAAACGTAATTCGGCTAAAATCTTATATGTATTTTTCTTTAATCGCTTCCGCCAAATACTTGGAGTGCCCAATATAAAAGTGACGCCAATGCACCTACAGCTGCAACCAGATACGTTCTTGCTGCCCATTTCAAAGCATCTTCAGAACCTTTATACTCGTCGGGAGTCACAACATTTTTGTTCTTTAACCAGGCTAATGCTCTGTTACTTGCATCATATTCTACAGGCAATGTAATAAAGCTAAACAAAGTAGCAAATCCCATAAATACGAGTCCAGCAACTGATACCCAATAGCCTAGACCAACACCTGCAGCAGCACCTAGAATTAAACCTCCAATGACCAACCAATGTGACATTCCTGAGGTAACACTAACAATTGGTACTAGTGCCGAACGCATTCCTAAAGCACTATACGCTTGAGCGTGTTGAACAGCATGTCCTACCTCATGGGCAGCAACTGCCGCCGCAGCAGCATTACGTTGATTGTAAACCGCTTCACTTAAATTGACTGTTTTATTTTTTGGATTGTAATGATCTGTTAGCTGACCTGCCACAGAAATAACCTCAACGTCCATAATACCATTATCTGCAAGCATTTTTTCAGCAACTTCTCGTCCGCTCATGCCATTGCGCAACTGTACTCTAGAGTACTTTGCGAATTTTTGTTTTAATTGATTACTTACCAACCAGCTTACCAATGCTATGGCACCAATTAGTATGTAATATCCCATCATTCCATTCATAATTTTAAGAATTAAATTGTTATTAATGTATTTACAAAAAGTAAGCCAATGGTATTGTTAGGGGAATTTTGTCAGTTATTGTTTTGTTAAAATCGCTTTTTGTATGACAGTCACAGGATAATTGATAACCTGAGGTGTGTCCTCATTGCCTTCAATGTTGGTCTTGTCATTCATATTAGAGAACACAATTTTAAACTCCATCTTATCATCATAAAAGGTTTCTGTGGTAGTCAATAAACTATTTTGAACTTCAAAAACACTATATAATGTGTTATCAATATAGTTAGCGGACAATATGATACCATTATTTTCATCGATAAGAAACTCGCCTTTAGATTTATTCTTCACTCTTAATATATAATCCTTTTCAACGGGTTTGTCATTAACAATATACACAAGTTTATAAGTGAAGACATCAAGAGAATCGGTGTCTTTAAAATGAAATTCCATAGGAATAGTCTGTTTCCCTTGCGGATTGGTAATTACCAAATCTCCTTGATATATACCTAAGTAATCATTTGGAAACACTTTGTCTTGAGCAAATGTTGACGTTGCAACTAACAGAATAACAAAAAATAAAAGACCTCTCATACTATATGTTTTAGTAAAAATAATGAAAGTTCTTAAGCTTATCAATCTTCTGAGGATACAACTGCAACTTCAAAAGCTAGATTACTTTCAAAAAAAACAATGAGTTGTCGTTCTCCAGATTTAAAGAAACTTGGGGCTTTTCCAATATCATAAGACACGTGATCCACTTCAATAAGGTTGTCTGCATCTGGGCTACCCAAAATAAAAATAACTTCTTCTTTAGTCTTTCCAATTAGCGTATCACTACTCACAATATGGTCTGCCATTTTATAACGCATTCGCGGATTAGTAATCCATTCGTCTCTATCAAATCGTTCTTCAAAAAGCCAGATAAGAGAATAACCGATAACAATTGCTGCAAAAAAGAACAGCACAACCTTATCGTATTTCTTAATCCTAAACATCTTAATTTTATCCTACTATATTAACAATTTTTCCAGGAACCACAATCACCTTTTTAGGCTCACGCCCTTGTAATTGTGCGATTGTCTTTTCATGGGCCATCACCGTTTTTTCGATATCATCTTTACTCATATCTAAAGGCAGTTCTAAGGTGAAACGCATTTTACCGTTAAAAGAGATTGGATAGTTCTTACTGCTTTCTACCAAGTGTTTCTCTTCAAACTTCGGAAATGGAGCTGTCGAGATCGATTGGTCATTTCCTAATTTACTCCATAGCTCTTCAGCAATATGAGGTGCATACGGCGAAATTAATACCAATAATGGTTCAAGAATAGCCTTACTTGTACATTTTTGTTGTGTCAACTCATTGGAAGCAATCATAAAGGTCGACACAGACGTATTGAACGAGAAGTTCTCAATATCGTCTTCTACTTTCTTAATCGTTTTATGAAGTGTTTTCAAGTTATCTTTTGAAGGCTCGGCATCGTTAACCTTTATGCCATTATCATCCACATACAATTTCCATAGCTTTTTTAAGAACCCATGAACACCTGTAATACCAGCTGTATTCCAAGGCTTAGCTTGCTCTAAAGGCCCTAAGAACATTTCATACAAACGTAGACTATCAGCACCATATTGCTCGCAAATCGCATCAGGATTAACGACATTGTATTTAGACTTGGACATTTTTTCGACCTCGCGAGACACTAAAAATGAACCTTCTTTTAATAAAAATTCAGAATTACTCAGTTCTGGTCTCCATTTTTCAAATTTATTAGCATTCAACTTATCAGAAGAATCAACAAATGAAACATCTACATGCACTTTAGAAACGGTAAAACCAATACCCTCAATTACCTTCGACATATCCTTAAAGTGATTTCTCAATGCTTCATATATCTCAGGAATATATGTATGAAGGGTTCCTTTATTTTGTTCTGGAATCCATTCTTTAAAAGGATGATTTTTAACAAATTCATATGAGGCAAAAACCTTATTATTGTAGATTTCTATAAAAGAATCGATTTTCCTTTTTTCCTCTTGAGTAAATTCATTTCCAGTTAACACATTAGCTAAATAATCGGAATGATTTTCAAGTGTTAATCTATAAACAAAAGCACTCGTCCCCAAGATCATCCCTTGATTAATCAGCTTTTTAAACGGCTCATCTACACCAACAAATCCTCTATCGTGCATAAACTTCACCCAAAAGCGCGAGTACAATAAATGTCCTGTCGCATGTTCGCTTCCTCCAATATAGAGATCTACATTTTCCCAGTATTTTAATGCATCTTCCGTAGCAAACACATTACCTCTATTCGCAGCTTCTTCCATATATCTGAAGAAATACCAAGAGCTTCCTGCCCAACCTGGCATTGTATTTAGTTCTAAAGGAAATACAGTTGTATCATTAATTTTATCATTAGGCACCACAGCATTACTTTCGGTACACCAAGCCCAAACATCGGCACGACCTAAAGGTGGTTCACCTTCTTCGGTTGGCAAGTATTTTTCCACTTCAGGTAATACAATTGGTAAATGCTCAAGTGCAATCATTTGTGGTTTACCGTTCACATAGTACACTGGGAACGGTTCGCCCCAATAACGCTGACGTGAAAACACAGCATCACGTAATCTATAATTCGTTTTACCTTCGCCTTGACCTAACTGTTCCAATTCGTAAATAGCACGTTTGGTCGCTTTTTTATAGTTCATTCCGTTAAGGAAATCACTATTGGCGATAACCGTATTGTCTTTATCTGAATAGGCTTCTTCGGAAATATCAACCCCTTCAAAAATATTAGGTATCGGGATATTGAAATGCTTAGCAAAATCATAATCACGTTGATCACCACATGGTACAGACATCACTGCGCCTGTTCCGTAACCTGCTAGTACGTAATCACCAATCCAAATCGGAATTGGTTCTTTAGTAAATGGATGCTCGGCATAAGCACCAGTAAAAGCGCCAGAAATGGTTTTTACATCTGCCATGCGATCGCGTTCGCTTCGTTTTGCTGTGGCTTCGATATAGGCATCCACTTCTGCCTTTTGAGCTGCTGTTGTAATTTTCGACACGAGATCATGTTCTGGTGCTAAGGTCATAAACGACACACCATAAATAGTATCAGGACGTGTGGTAAATACATCAATAACAGCATCATGATTGTTCACATTAAACGTTACTGAAGCACCAACCGATTTTCCAATCCAATTGCGCTGACTCTCCTTTAGCGAGTCGGTCCAATCAATGGTGTCCAATCCTTGAAGCAAACGTTCAGCATAGGCTGAAATTCGCATACTCCATTGGGTCATTTTCTTTCTAATCACAGGATGGCCTCCACGTTCAGACACACCGTTTACGATCTCATCATTGGCTAATACGGTTCCCAATGCAGGACACCAGTTCACTTCAGTTTTGGCTAAATAGGTCAGTCTGTATTTTAGCAACATATCTTGTTGTTCTTCCGAAGAAAAACCGTTCCAATCTTCAGCAGTAAACGCTGTAACATCATCATCACAAGCTGCATTTATTCTTGCATTTCCTTCGGCTTCAAAAACAGAGATCAATTCGGCTATCGGTCTTGCCATATTTGAATCTTTACAATAGTAAGACTCAAACAACTGAATAAAAATCCACTGCGTCCATTTATAATAGTCTGGATTACTCGTACGTACTTCTCTACTCCAATCAAATGAAAATCCGATTTGATCCAGTTGTCGTCTGTATGTTTTTATATTAGTTTCAGTAGTAATTGCTGGATGTTGACCTGTTTGAATAGCATACTGCTCTGCCGGCAAACCAAAGCTATCATACCCTTGTGGATGTAAGACATTAAACCCCTTATGACGCTTATAACGTGCATAAATATCACTTGCAATATAACCTAAGGGATGGCCAACATGTAAACCTGCTCCACTAGGATAAGGGAACATGTCTAATACATAATATTTAGGCTTGTCACTGTTATTTTCAGCTTTAAACGTATGGTTGTCTGCCCAATATTTTTGCCATTTGGCTTCAATCTCATTAAAATGATAACTCATGGTTTCTTTGCAAATTTAGACCGCAAATTTAAAGGTATTACAACACATTTAAAAGTTTAAGCGTTGTAAACCTTAAACAAACAAATTGTTTTTTATTTTTACATCATTAATCTGTTCTATTTATGGCGTCATCTTTTGATCAATATCAAAAACGAAAATTAATTTCCTCCTACTTTTCTGTAGTCATCAGTATAGCTTTAGTCTTATTTTTATTAGGATGTTTGGGCTTATTGGTGCTAAATGCTAAAAAAGTAGCCGATCATTTTAGAGAGCAAGTTGTTGTGACCATTTATTTGAACGACTCTGCAAAGGATGTTGAAGTGAATCAACTTCAAAAAAGTTTAGCCATGGCAGATTATACCAAAGAAGCGAAATATGTCTCTAAAGAAGAAGCTGCGCAAATCGTAAAATCTGATCTCGGCGAAGATTTTACCGAATTTTTAGGAACTAATCCTTTACAAAACTCAATAGATGTATACCTTAAAGCAGATTTTGTGACTAACGAAACTTTAGATGGTATTACAGCAGAGTTATCTAACAAAGCCTTTATTGAAGACATTAAATATGACAACAACCTTGTTGAATTAATGAATGATAATGTCAAAAAAATTACATTTTGGGTTCTTATCCTTAGTGCTGTCTTTACATTAATTGCTGTGTTATTAATCAACAGTTCGATACGTTTAGCCGTGTACTCTAAACGTTTTATTATAAAAACCATGCAAATGGTAGGTGCAACAAAACGCTTTATTAGAAAACCTTTTGTTTTTAAAAGTATTCAATTAGGAGTTATTGGAGCTATTGTAGCTTTAGTAGGAATGGGAGTTGTACTCTATTATCTCAATAAAACATTCCCAGAACTAGAATTACTTCAAAAACCTGTATTAATTAGTGCTCTGTTTATTGGTATTTTCCTTTTAGGTATTTTAATTACTTGGGTAAGTACATTTATTGCGACACAGCGTTTCTTGAATTTAAAAACCGACCAATTGTATTATTAAATATTATATTATTTTGAAAAAACTATTATTTCTTATCACTATTCTTACAGCTTTTGCATGTAAAACAGAGTCTTCTAATATTCCCGAAAATTTCGATTATGGTAAAGTTGAAAACGGCGTATATACCAACAGTTATTTTAAAATGCGTATGCCTTTTGATGCAACTTGGGATGTACAATCAGTAGAAGAACGCAAAGAGATTTCTGAGCTTGGAAGAGACCTTATTGCAGATGAAGATCTAAAACGTGCTATAGATGCTTCAACTATAAATAATGCGACTTTATTTACGGCCTATAAATATGAGTTAGGATCAACATTAGGCTACAATCCATCTATTAGTCTTATTGCAGAAAACATCAATCAATTTCCACAGGTAAAACGTGGGAAAGATTACTTAGTAGAAGCCCAAAAGTTAATGGAACAGATGCAGCTAGATTATACATTTAATTATGTAGACGAACCTAAAGTTATGGATAACTACTCGTTTGATATTCTAGAAGTTGATGTTGACTATTTAGGCTCACAATTTCAACAGCAATATATGTCAACAATTACAAAGGGCTTTAGCTTATTAATCGTTATTTCGTATGATACCGATGCACAGCGAGAAGAACTCGAAGCTTTAGTAAACAACATTGTGTTTTCTGAAGGACGATCTAAGAAGAAAAGCTAGACCATATAATATCCTAGTGGTTTCATACGTTATCATTGAACATCAACCCACTAGTCATGAAAAAACTGCGTCCTTTTTTTGTCCTAGCCCTTAGTCTCTTTTTTATAATAACCTTATCATTTAATTCCTGTATCATTACCAATCCAAAGCCTGAAGAATGCGATATTGAAATTGAAAAAATCATCAGTATTAAAGAAGGAACATCCTCTGATATTATTTTTAGCGATGACCATGGTGACCACTATTATATTAATCGCGGATTAGAACGCGGTCTAAATTTAGATTCTCTTAACGCAAAAGTTTTAAATAAAACCGTTACTTTGCACTTACCAAAATTATTTTTCGGTACCTCAGAGCATATAGCACAATTAGCAGTAGGTGATGAGATTATTTTTTCAGAGTTTTAAAATAGTATGGGAGAACAGAAACGTAAAGAAACATCTAAAGGCGATTTTATCTTCGGAAAGAAGAATTACAAATTCATGATTATAGGCTTAGCCTGTATAGCACTTGGCTTTATTTTAATGTCTGGAGGTGGTAGTGACGACCCAAATGTATTTAACCCAGAAATCTTTAACTGGAGACGTATTCGTTTAGCGCCAACTTTGGTTCTTATAGGTTTTGGTATTCAGGTCTATGCGATTTTATTAAACCCGAATAAAGGATCTTAATCTCAAAAGCAACTCTTTTTTAGAAATTCATATACTTTTTAGCACTAGGTACATCAATTTTGATATTTTTGCCTCATGGATATCATCGATTCAATTCTATTAGGAATTATTCAAGGACTTACCGAGTTTTTACCAGTATCATCAAGTGGTCATCTCGAATTAGGCAAGGCTATTCTTGGCGATAAGTCGGTACCAAAAGAAAGCCTATTATTTACAGTCGTTTTACATTTTGCTACTGCCCTTAGTACTATGGTTGTGTTTAGAAAAGATATTCTAGACCTTATCAAAGGAATTTTAAAGTTTGAATGGAATGACGATTTGAAATTTGTGTCTAAAATTGCTATATCTATGATTCCTGCTGTAATCGTTGGTCTCTTTTTTGAAGAACAATTAGAACAATTATTTGGCGGAAACATCTTACTCGTAGGCTGCATGCTTATTGTCACTGCAGCATTACTATTTTTAGCAGATCGCGCTAAGGATACCAATAAAAAAGTAAGTTTCCCTAATGCGTTCATTATTGGTATTTCACAAGCTATTGCCTTGCTTCCCGGTATTTCAAGATCTGGAGCAACAATTTCTACCTCTGTATTATTAGGGAATGATAAAACCAGAGCTGCTCGTTTCTCATTTTTAATGGTCGTACCCTTAATCTTTGGAAAAATAGCTAAAGATATATGGAGTGGTGATATTACTTATGAAAGTGCCAACTTTACAAGTTTAGGAATTGGTTTTATCGCAGCATTCATTTCTGGACTATTTGCTTGTACATGGATGATTGCTCTAGTTAAAAAAAGCAAGCTCTCTTACTTCGCACTTTACTGCGTTATTGTTGGTATCACAGCAATTATTTTCACCCTATTAAACCGTTAATAATGACAGCTGAAGATTTTCAATCTGGACAGGTTTTACTTATTGACAAACCCCTTAATTGGACCTCCTTTCAAGCCGTTAATAAGCTGAGATGGGAAATTAGACAAGCCTTCAATATTAAAAAAATCAAAGTAGGTCATGCTGGAACATTAGATCCTCTAGCCACAGGATTATTGATTATCTGTACTGGGAAAATGACCAAACAAATCAATACCTTTCAAGGGCAAGACAAAGAATATACAGGTACATTCGTTTTAGGAAGCACTACACCTTCCTATGATCTTGAAACTGAAATCGACCAAAGATTTCCTGTCGAGCACATTTCCGAAGCCTTAATTAAAGACACCACCAAGCAATTTATTGGAGCAATTGAACAGTTTCCTCCTGTATTTTCAGCATTAAAAAAGGATGGAAAACGTTTGTATGAGTATGCGCGTGCTGGTGAAGCTGTAGACATAAAATCACGAACTGTTCATATTTCAGAATTTGAAATTACACATATCGATGGTCAACATGTGAACTTTAGAGTTGTTTGCAGTAAAGGCACCTATATTCGTTCATTGGCTCATGATTTTGGTAAAGCCCTAAATTCTGGAGCACATCTTTCGGTATTGCGTCGCACTAAAATAGGAGATTTTGATGTTGAAAACGCCGTTTCTCCAGAAGATTTTATTGCTACGCTTTCTTCGGAATAATTCTTGATGCTTGTTTTGCTTCTAACAAAAATTAATCATGAAGCAACTCTCTACTTTACTATTGTTATTGTCCGTTTTGATGATTCAAGCGCAAGATGAAGAAAAAACGCGCGGAATTTTCTACAAGGCATCATTATCTGCAACTTTAACTACAAATGATAATTATACCATTGCCAATGATGATGGTGAATCATTTATTAATCTCAACGGTATTTTCATAAACAATACGATTGGTTACCAATTTGACACGCGCTCCAGTTTAGGGCTCAATATTGAATACGACCACTACATAGACCAAAATTTAAACTTTTTGCCTGTATATCTCGATTTTACGTATAACATCTTCGATTTTGATGATCAGGTCTTTGTTCGTGGTGGTTACGGGAAATTGGTCGACCTAGGGAAAGCCTTTGAAAACGGGAATACGTATAAATTAGGTATTGGGTATCGTGCCTATGACGATGACTTCAAAAATTCATTCTTAATCGGTTTCGATTTTAGTAGAAAACGCTTTGGTTTTAGGCAAACTGAAAAGCTCTCTAGCTTTGCCATTTTCTTTGAATTCATGCTCTTTTAATCCAATTTATGTATATTGAACGTATATAACAGACCAACTATAATTAAAATTTGCCTACTTGAATTTTGTTGAAAAACATAAAGCACTCCTTATCACGTCCTTAATTACAGGAACGTTAGTTCTTGCTATGTTTAGTTTTCATATCAAGAAAAAAGCAGAATTTATAGCCGAAAGTTATTACGAACTCGAACCTCAAACTATTGAAGAACTTGAGAAATTAGAGCGTTTAAAAGCTCTTGAAGAGCAGGAAAATGTGAGTCCGAAAACAAACCAAGCTTTTAATGAAGATGAAGAGTTCAAGGAAATGATGCGGAACTTCAAGTCTATGAATTCTCAACCTGAAGACACCTCAGAAGATTCTGAAGAGCCTCAAGAAGAGTCATCTTCCACATCTGAAGAGGTAATGACCTCTAACTCATCATATGGAAGTTCAAAAAATTATGCTTTAAAAGAAAACGAGCGTAAAACCTTCAATAAAGCAAATGACGTTTTAGCCATGCATTCACCAAAAGAAGATGCTAAAAACAATAAAGGGAATGCCAATAGTAGTGTGTCTTTTTCTTTAACCAATCGATCAAGAGTTAAGTTACCACCTCCTGTGTATTTGTGTGAAGTTAGTGGAAAAATTGTGGTGAATATTACGGTTAATGAACTTGGGCAAGTCACAGATACTTATATCAACTCATCGTCATCAAGCAAGAATCAATGCTTAATTGATACTGCTTTAGAATATGCAAAAAACGCCCTATTCTCTTCAGCGGACAGAAAAAGTCAGATTGGGTCTATTACGTATTATTTTCAAGGAAAGTAATTACAATTCTAAAAGGCCTACCATATCTTCAATAATATTTTGACCTTTATTTTTATTGTACCAAACCTGTAAATCTTCTTTAAACTCTGGAGTTAATGTACCATGTTCTGCTTTGTAATCGTTAACCATTTGTGTTGCTTCACTTGGTCTAGGTCCAAATGTATTTACAACATCTCCCGTAATGTTATCAATCATGATTAACTTGGCAATTGCGCGTCCACCATTAGTTAAAAACTGATTCATAAGCTCATCATTTTCATCTCTAAACACCAATTTCAAATCGATGTGCTCCGACAATTCTGCCAATTTATTAAGTACTGGTATCACATGAGCCGCATCACCACACCAACTTTCGGTAATGACCAACCATGTTACATTTCCGTTAAAATTAGCAAAACGTTCTTTAATGTCTTCAGAAACTTTAACGGTTTTATCCCAACGTTTCATTCGACGGTCGTTAAGCATTGTGTAGTTAACTAAGGGTTCTGTTTTTTCATTACCACTAGTAGATTCATCTTCTACTAATTGATGTACTAGTGTGCGGTAATCCTGATATGAAATTGCTTTTTTTAAGCTGTCCTTTATAATGTCTTGTACTGTTATCTGTTCCAATGTTGTCATAATATTTAGATGTGCAATTTAAGTGAAACTAATGCAATGAAAGCTGATTTTAATCATGAAATCAATAAACCTTTTACATCGTCCTAAAATAAGACGGATTATTAAGCAAAAACTTACTATTTTTAAAATTCAATAGAACTATTATGGCAAAACACAGATGTGGTTGGTGTGAAGGAGACACACTTTATGAAGCGTATCACGATGAGGAATGGGGAGTTCCTGTTTATGATGATGATACTTTATTTGAATTCTTAATTTTAGAGACGTTTCAAGCGGGTTTAAGTTGGATTACTGTTTTAAGAAAGCGTGAAAACTTTAGAAAGGCATTTGATCATTTTGATTATAAAACAATTGCGAAATACAATCAGAAAAAAGTAGATAAGCTACTTCAAAATGAAGGTATTATTAGAAACAAACTTAAAGTAAATGCAACCATAACCAATGCACAGGCTTTCATGAAAATTCAAGATGAATTTGGTTCATTTTCAAAATACATTTGGGGTTTTGTCGATGGTAAGCCTATTAAAAATAGTTTTAAAGATTATAGAAAAGCTCCTGCAAATACACCGCTTAGTGATACGATTAGTAAAGACCTAAAAAAACGAGGTTTTAAATTTGTAGGCTCAACTGTTGTTTATGCTCATATGCAAGCTACAGGGATGGTAAATGACCACGAAATTAACTGCTTTAGGTATAATGAGGTTTAGAAATTAGCTTAAATATTTTAAAAACTCTTCTCTAGGAATATCTTCAGCACCTAAACTTTCGAGATGATTTGTATAGACTTGGCAGTCTATAAGTTTATAGTTTGAATTTTGAATAAATGTTATAAAACCTACTTTACTCGCATTACTCACTTTACTAAACATACTTTCACCACAAAAAATACCATTACCAATATCAACACCGTACAAACCACCAACAAGCTCATTATTTAACCAAACCTCGACAGATTTTGCAAAACCTAAAGTGTAGAGTTTAATATAAGCTTCCTTCATGCTTTGAGTAATCCATGTGCCTTGTTGACCTGGACGTTTCATTTTGCTACACTCGTCAATAACAGTTTCAAAGCTTTTATTTACTGTGACGTCAAAATTACTATTTCTAAGAACTTGCTTCATGCTTTTAGAAACTCTCATACGCTCTGGAAATAGTACAAAACGAGGATCTGGAGACCACCAAATAATAGGCTCCTCATTATCAAACCATGGAAAAATACCACTTTTGTAAGCCAATATTAATCGTTCAGGAGATAAATCGCCACCAACAGCCAAAATACCCTCTTTTGTGGCATTGGATATATCTGGGAATTTTATGTCTTGATTAAGGAAATGCATTGAATCACTATAACGTTATAGTTGACTATTAGTATGTTAAATCTAGTTTTAAACTTTGAAAAGTATTGATTTTTCGCCATATTTGATATGACCTTTGTGAATTAAATTTTGTTCATCATTGCTTTTTTTTGAGTTTGTTTATAAAGGTCAAACCTAAAACCACAATACTAAGTCCCGGAATTTTTCGGGACTTTTTCTTATAAAAAAGCCTCAATTAGTATTGAGGCTTTTAAGATTTTTATTGAATAACTCCAATTAGAATGGTAGATCATCATGATCTTCCTCATTTAAATTAGTAGCAGGTTCAAAAGCTTCAGTAGGTGCTACTGGTGGCATATTATCTGCTTCGGCTTGCAATGCTTCAATTCTCCATCCTTGTACAGAGTTAAAGTATTTTGTTTCTCCTTGAGGGTTTACCCACTCTCTTCCTCTTAAGTTGATGTTTACTTTTACAGATTGTCCAACTTGATAGTTGTTTAATAAGTCTGTTTTATCTTGAACAAATTCAACCAAAATATGTTGTGGATATTGTTCTTCTGTCGTTACTACCAATTCTCTCTTTCTAAACCCATTACTTCCAAACGTTTGAGTTTCTCCAATCATTTTGATTTTTCCTTGTACTTCCATTTTTGTATTTACTTATGTTTAATTTAGATTGTTTTTATTATTTAAGATAGTAACAATTTCCATGCACTATCTACATCGCCATAACTTAAATAGTTTCTGGCAATTTTATGTTTTTCGTGGTGAGACATCATCTTAATATTAGGGTATCGCTCACTTACATTATTTACAAATTCATCAATTTCAGTTTGTTCAGGCAGGGTTTCAACATTACCTAACATTCCTAGGTCATTACCTGTTAAAACCATACTGTTTTTAACTTCACTTGGCATAGCATCTACACCTATCCCTAAGGTAGAAATTGGCTTAGGGATTTCAAAAAAACCTCTTTTTGCTCGGTTATAATAACTGCCTCCTGCTCTAGCTACTAAGTCTAATTTTTCTTGTACAATAACGTCCTTATCATCTAGAACATCATCAGAAATATGAAGCTTTACCACTTCACAAATTACTAGATTCCCTGCACCTCCTTCGGTCCCTAAATGTACAATTTCATTGACTTTACATTCAAATTGAACTGGAGATTCTGCTACTCTAAATGGTTTTACAATATCTGACTCCAGCATGGTTAATCCAGCTTTTTCAAACTCATTAACACCTTTAGCATACTCTGTGCTACTCAATGACATTTGCTGAACAATATCATAATTAACTACGTTAATAACCACCTCTTTAGTTGCTTCAACATTTTCTAAGGTGTGTTTAATCGTATTATTTCGAACTCGGCGAGCAGGAGAAAATATCATAATTGGCGGATTAGCGCTAAACACATTAAAAAAACTATAAGGTGATAAATTTGGCTTTCCATCGGCATCAACTGTACTTGCAAAAGCTATAGGTCTAGGCGCTACAGCACTTAATAAGTAGCCATGTAACCGTCCTGTAGAAATGTCTTTTGGATTAAAAGATGCCATTTTGTTGTTGTTTTCCCCTTAAACGCAACCGTTTCAAGATATTGAAATGCAAATGTAACCATATTGCTAGTGTTATAAAAATGAATTCACCCTATCTCAACACAATATTATTAACATAAATCCTTTATATTTAAAATTCAAAAATATAGTTAATGGCACTTACCATAAACCGCAATATGACACGATGGATTATCATCGTAACTTCATTTATAATTATCTCTCTTATTCTGTGGAATACTTATGTGTTTTTTCAAAATTTCAAAGCTGAAGAACGTAGCAAAATGGAAATCTGGTCATCGGCTCAAAGAGATCTACTTAAAGCAGTTGAAGATGCCGAACTCAGTAATAGTGATGATGTTTTTGCCGATCTAGATCTCGCTTTTGAAATACTTGACAACAATAATACAACACCAATGATTCTTATTGATGCAGATTCGGTTGTTGTAAATTTTAGAAATATTATCAATAAAACAGAAGTTGATTCTATTCATAACATTGAAGAAACTAAATATGTCAATGAAAACCTTAAAATACTCATTTCAAAATATGGTAAAGAAAATACACCTATAGAAATTGGAACCAATAGTCAAACGCTTTACTATGGAAATTCACCACTATTAAACAAGCTTAAATTTTATCCATTAGCCTTATTACTCATCATATTTTTATTTGCTGCTGTGGCTTATTTCTTCTACAAAAGCTCAAAAACTGCTGATCAAAATAAACTATGGACAGGTATGGCCAAGGAAACAGCACATCAAATCGGAACGCCATTGTCATCATTGGTTGGTTGGACTGAAATTTTAAGAAGCGAAAATGTGAATCCAGATTATTTATCTGAAATTGAAAAAGACATTACAAGATTGCAAACTATTACAGACCGTTTTAGTAAAATAGGTTCTGTACCTACGTTAGAAAAAACCGATGTTGTTAAAGAGACCTTAGACTCATATGAATACCTAAAAGCACGATCATCAAAATTGATCGATTTTGAAATTACAGCACCAGAACAGCAATTGTATGTAGACCTCAACAAGCAATTGTACAGTTGGACTATTGAAAATTTAGTAAAAAATGCCATTGATGCTATGAAAGGAAAAGGAGCATTAAAACTGGCCATAACGAATGATGATAAATATGTAAAAATAACAGTTCAAGATACTGGTAAGGGAATCTCTAAACAAAATTTCAATTCTGTTTTTCAACCTGGTTATACCACAAAAAAGCGTGGTTGGGGCTTAGGACTCTCATTGGCAAAACGTATTATTGATGATTATCATAATGGCAAAATTAAAGTCCTTAATTCTGAAATTGGCAAAGGGACGACTATGCAAATTTCATTGAAATTGTTATCTTAGTTACACGACATGAAAGAACAACAATACTTTACGCTTAAAGAAGTACAGCTCAACAACAATTGTCCTGAATGTTATTCTAACGAAGGCTTGCAATTGACATTTAAGCAACGCTTTGTTGAGAATGCTTTTTATAAAGCCATAACTGGTGACACCACTCATGAAATGCGTTGCAATACCTGTAATACAGATATTTTTCCTGTACGCTGGACCAACGATATTGAACAAGTAGTGGCGTATCAAGAACGTGCTGTAAACCCAAAACCAAAATCTACTAAGTTGAAAAAACTCGCTTGGATTTTCATAATAGCTGATGCGCTATTATTAATTGTGGTCGTTCTTTTTGTAACGGGAATCTTATCTTTCTAATTATAAAAACGATGCAATTTTACTAGCCGTCGCTTCAAATTCTTCTTTTGTTAAAGGCGTTTTACTAATAAATCGCGCATCTTCCATCGAGTTTAAAGGAATTAAATGCACATGCGTATGCGGTACTTCAAGTCCGATAACAGTCATTCCAACACGTTTACAAGGCACTGCTTTTTCTAGCGCTATAGCGACTTGACGAGAGAATTCCATAAGTTTATGATACGACGCTTCATCTAAATCAAAAATTTTATCTATCTCCTGTTTTGGAATACAAAGCGTATGTCCTTTGGCATTAGGGTTAATGTCTAAAAAAGCGAGAAATTCTTCAGTTTCTGCAACTTTATAACAAGGGATTTCGCCATTAATTATTTTTGTAAAGATAGAAGCCATGGCTATAATGTATTAGAGTGTATGTAAATATAAAAAGATTCCTCTTTTGAAGGAATCTTTTATCTATATATTATATTAACAAGACTTATAACTATCTCGAGATTTCTAAAATATCAAATTTCATAATCCCGTTAGGCACTTCAACTTCTGCTACTTCACCAACAGACTTACCTAATAATCCTTTTCCAATAGGAGAATTCACAGAAATTTTACCTGAGGCTAAATCGGCTTCGCCATCAGCCACTAAGGTATAAGTCATTTCCATACCATTGGTTTGGTTTTTTATTTTCACTTTAGATAATACTAAAGCTTTCGACGTATCCATTTGAGATTCATCTATAACACGTGCACCTGCAAGTGTTTCTTCTAACTTAGAAATTTTCATTTCCAACATGCCTTGTGCTTCTTTTGCAGCATCATACTCGGCATTTTCACTTAAATCACCTTTATCTCTTGCTTCTGCAATAGCTTGAGATGCTCTTGGACGCTCTATATCTTTTAAATGTTGCAGCTCGTCTCTCAACTTTTTTAAACCTTCAGCTGTATAATAAGATACTTTACTCATAATTCAATCGTTTAATAATAAAAGATGCTGAAATCTAAGATATAAAATAAACTCATCTTATTCAGCATAAAAAAAATCTCGCCATCACGAGATTTGTTATACAAAGATACAAAATATTTAATTCAACCTTTAAAATATTGTAAATTGCAACAAAAACTTAACAAGTCTATGAAAAAAGGCCTCTTTATGTTATCTCTCTTGTTTTTAATGAATTGTGGGAGTGACGACAGAATAAATAATTGCAACTTTTTACTCAACGTTGGTGTAAATGCTTCGCTCAATTTAAATTTACCTGAATTTAGTCAACTCATGTTCATTAGTAATTCGGTCTATGTGGCGAATCAAGGTAATGGTGGCATTTATGTTACAAACGTTGGCAACGGCAACTATCGTGCTTGGGACGCTTTTGATCCAAATCACGCACCATCTAACTGTTCTTTTTTACAAATTGATGGTGTTAATGTGACTTGTGGATGCGCTGACGAAAATGAATACAGTTTATTTACTGGTCAAGCTATTGGTGATCCTTTGCCTTGCGGATTAAAAGAATATCGTGTGACATTGTCTGGTAATACTTTGGTGATTAGTAATTAATCTCATCAAAATTAAATCATATAAAAAACTCCCAATCGTAAGATATGGGAGTTTTCTTTTTTAGCTTCCTGTATTTCAGGAATTGTATTAAAACTTCAACGTCACTCCTAACAAAAAGTTAGTTGTAGCCTGTGGATAGAATCCAGCAAAATAGCCTGTTGTAGTTCCTGTTGGACTTGAAGCATCATCAAAATCAAATGACCCAAAATAGCCATTAGACACATACTTTTCGTTAAATATATTATTAACCAATCCTGAAAACACAACTGATTTGAACATTGATTTTGGCTTCCATTGGTAAGTCACATTAAGATCATTAACGAAATAACTATCTAATTTAGAATCGCGATTTTCGGTATTTCCCATAAACTGTTCCCCAACATATTTACTTAATAATGCCATTTGAAAGCCTTCTTTTGGCTGAAATACAAAAGCATTGGCAGCAACCAATTCTGGAGAAAATGAAATATCTGTTTTACCAAGATCTAATAAGACACCATTTACAGATTCAAATGTTTCCCTATTTTTATTAGAACTGATCGTAAAGTTTGGTTGTACCGAAAATTGATTAGTAATTGCAATGGCTGCATCTACTTCTAAACCTAATCGATAACTATCACCATTATTTGCTCTAATTGGATCTCCAGTCGTATCAATTTGACCTGTTAAGACTAGTTGCTCATTATATAACATGTAGTAGGCATTTACATTCAATCTAAACTTCTGCTCGTTATGTCTCCAACCCAATTCGAAATCGTTAAGTTGTTCTGGTTTTACGGTTGCATTATTCTCAAAATCACTTCGGTTTGGTTCTCGATTTGCTCTGGCATATGAAAAATACAAACTATTATTTCCGTTAACTTTATACGTAATTCCTGCTTTTGGGTTAAAGAAACTATAGCTCTCATCAATATTAAACGGAATTCTATCTGAAGTTAATCCCGAAGTCTCATAACCTACCAAACGCAATTGTAAATCACCATACAAACTTACCTTATCATTCACACGATATGTCGCTTTGGTAAATAAACTCCAATCTGTTTTTTGACCGTTTCCTTCATAATAGCGATCTCTTATTTCACTATCACTTGCAAATTCTGCCCAGATGATTTCACCAAAATGGTCGCCGTCATAAAAGCTATATGAACTTCCGAAGATCAAATTCACTTCATTGTTTTTGTAATTAGCACTAGCATTTAATACATAGAAATCATTATCCAACCAACGACGTCTAATTAAATCTGTTGTGTTAACCGTTTCACTTCCTATCTCTAATGGCGTTAAATCATAATCTGAAAAATCTTCATCTTCTCTATATTGTTCAAAGTAGCCTCGTCCATAGGTATAATTTAATCCAATATTTGTAGACCATCTGTTGTTATAACGTTGATTCCAATGCAACTGATAATGATCCTGATTGTAGTTGTCAACTTCATTATCATAGAAGCGCGTGTTACCATCGACATCTGTATACATGCCTGAAGGATTAAAGGTTCTATTATTTGCTAAAGTTTCAGCGTCAATACCATTCCACGCCTGATAAGTCACTTCCTTACCACCAAACATAATAGCTTTAATCAATGTATTATCATCAACATATGAGCCTTGTAAAAAGTACGATTTCAAATCGGTCTCTGCTCTATCGATATAACCATCAGACGAAATATTTGATAAACGGCCAGCAATTTCAATATGATCATTAAGTAAGCCTGTACTAAATTTTACAGTATGTTTTCTAGTATTAAAACTTCCAAAGGAATTAGAAATTTCTCCATTAGATTCTGTAGACACAGCATCGGTTAATACATTGATACTAGCACCAAACGCTCCAGAACCATTGGTTGATGTTCCAACACCGCGCTGTAATTGCAAACTTTCTACAGACGATGCAAAGTCTCCTAAGTTGACCCAAAATGTTCCTAAAGATTCAGCATCATTGTATGGGATTCCATTGATAGTGACATTGGTGGATTGCGCATTAATACCACGCACTCTAATTCCTGTATAACCTACTCCTGCACCAGCATCTGTTGTGGTCACTACTGAAGGAAGATAGTTTAAAAGTACTGGAATATCTTGTCCTAAATTGCGTTTTGCCAATTCCTTTTTGGTCACATTGCTATGTGTAATTGGCGATGTAGCTTCTACTCTTACGGCTTTAACGAGGACTTCATCAAGCTTTTCTGTTTTGGTAGAATCTTGTTGCTTTTCTTGTGCATAAGTACTGACTGATAACACAAGAAGTGTTAAAAAAAGAAAAATGTTTTTCATACGACTATACGTAAATAATCGAATAAAAAGAGGTAATTATTCTTTAGCGTTAATAATTAATAAAAATTGTGAACATTAATATAAGTTTGATTAGAAAAATGCTAGAAGCATTTTTTTGCACCCACTAAAAATGTCCAGTGGACATTTTTTTAACGTTCGCTTCCTAAACAGCATTACCTGTTCTAGGTTCAATGGGTATGATCTCAGCCGATAATAGGCACCCCTTTTTTGAGAACGCTGCAAAGATAAAGTAGATTTATCATTTGCACATCAATAATTTTTGATTTTTTTAATCAATCGATTTCTGGTGGTTTTCGATTGGCTTTTTTTTCTGAGTTTCTACGCTTATTAGTGAGTCGTTTTTTTACAACTGCCTTAGGTATTTTAGTAGGAATCCGTTCTTTGTCTTCAATCAAGTTAACCTTTAATAATCCTAAAAACCGTTGAATGATAATGGCTTTATTTCGAAACTGACTTCTGCTTTCACTACATTGCATGATGAGTACACCTTCTTTTGTCAATCTTGTTTGGAGATTTGTTTTGAGCAACTCTTTTTGCTCTGAAGTAAGGACTTGAGAATGTTCTAAATCAAAGGTCAGCTCTACTTTAGAAGCTGTTTTATTAACATGTTGTCCTCCAGATCCAGAACTTCTAATTGCTTTAAAAGTTAATTCATTTAATATGGTTTGCTCATCAAACATGTTATTTGATTTGATGTGGAGCCTTAAGCAAGTCGTTTACTGTTTTAACTGGATTGAAGGTAATTAATGGTACTTCGATAAAAATAGTATTCCAGTTGGCCATACTGCCATTCCATAATCCAGGAAGTTCTAATGCTTTAAGATCTTTTCCTGTTTTAGTCTTCATTGAAATAAAAGCCGCTTTGGGATCTACAAACTTTCTAAGGTCAAACTTTTCGCCTCTATGATTTTTAACACCACAAACTAAGTCTACAGGGTTAAAATGTGTAGCCCCTTTTAAAATATCTTTCTGGTGCCTACTCTTTTTATTGATTTGAGCAGACTCCACAATTTGAAGGGAGGTATTTCCACTTTCGTCTTTTATCCAATACGGACCGCCTCCAGGTTCACCTTCATTTTTAACCATGCCACAAACACGAATTGGACGGTTTAATTTTTCAGCTAAATATTCGATTTGATACTTACGAGAATACTTTTCAAACTCCGAACTTATTCTGACATTCAATTTATTAGCCAAAAACTCAGCAACCTCAATAAGCAATTCTTCTGAAAGGTTGTCATTGTCAAGAACATCTAAGTATTTAAATGCTTGTTCTTGAATTTCAATAAGCATTCCAGCCAGTACTTTTTTGTACTTAGCCACTTCTGTTTTGTATTTATAGGTGACCACATTATCGATGTTTTTTATAAAAATAATATCGGCATCAAGGTCATTTAAATTCTCAATTAGTGCTCCATGTCCTGAAGGTCTAAATAGTAAAGATCCGTTCTCATTTCTAAAAGGCTTATTTTTTGGCGTAACAGCAATAGTATCTGTAGATTCCTTTTGATATGAAAATGAAATATCAAATTTGGAACCTGTTTTATCTTCTACTTTCTTTTCAATTCTGGCGAACTCCTCATCAAATTTATGATTATGCTTTTCTGAAATAGTGAAATGCAATTTTGTTGGTTCATCGCTTGATGAATACAATGCAGATTCGTACAAATGCTCTTCAAAAGCAGTTGATATAACTTGATTTTTATATTCATGAAAAGGTAATAGTCCTTTTGGAAAGTTTCCATAGTCTAATTTGTCACTATCTAGCATCATTTGAACAAATTTAAATCCTTGTTCGTCTATGGATAACTCATCAAAATTAGGGTTCTCTTCTTTAAGCCTAGCTCTAACAATATTATAAAAAGGAAACTTTTCTAAGCCCACAAAAAAGATAGATAAGTCTTTATTTTTATTGGTGTTTATATACGAATTAATACTTTTCTTTTTAAAATCGTATTTATCCAAAAATGGATATAAGAACTTAAACATTCTAGTGGCTGCGCCAGATGCTGGAACAAATTTTAAAATAGAAATAGCATCTTTTTTTGCTTCAAAGCGAAAGATTAAACGTGTGTTTTCTTCATTAGATAATCTTAAAATCCCATTATCTATTGTTGCTTCAGAAACTAAGTTAGAAAAAGGTATTCCATTTTCAAAAAGTCTAATTTGCTGTTCAACTTTTTGTACTGTTAATCCTTTACTTTCTATTTGTTGTATATCTTTTTTAGAAAAATTCAATCGGCTTTTTTTAAAAGTTCATCAATATGGGTTTTACAATAATTCAATCGTTCTTCAAACCCTCCTTTTACCACAATGTAAGGTTTTTTAGATGCTATTAACGCTTGTTCAAAGCGATTAAATTGCTGCAATCTGTTGTGTGGTTGGTCACGAATTCCATCAGCTTCCCACACCGTGTCAATATAAGTCAAAAAATACAAATCATAAGTATTTTCAAAAGCATATTTTTTGACTAATTCTGGACAAAACCCATGGTAATAAAATTGAGAATACACTTGAGTTTCTAACAAATCGGTATCACAAATTAAAAGTCGGTTTGCTTTCTTTAATTGCTCATTTTCTAATTGCATTTGTCCTATAGCAATGGGCAAAACGTCATCTTTAGTCAATTCATGGTTATCTAATGCCTTAGCTTCTGCATAGCTACGTGAGAATTCTTCGACATAAACTGTATCGTAGTAATTGGCCAACTCTTTTACCAGAGACGATTTTCCTGTAGACTCTGGTCCATATAAAACAACTTTTATACAGTTTGAGTTAATGTCACCGATTTGTTTAAGCTTTTCCTCCATGCTAAGTAGCCAAAAATGGCAATAAAAGTAAATCCAAAATATTGTAGGCTTGTAAAGGTAAACCCTTTATAGAAATATAATGGTACGGAAATAATGTCGCCAATGATCCAAAATATCCAGTTTTCTAATTTACGCCTTGCCATAAGCCACATACCAACAAAAAATATAGCTGTTGTAACAGTATCAACATAAGCGACCCAACTCGTCCATTTATCAAAAGTTTTATAAACGATAAAAACAAATGCTAAAGTTGCAATAAAAATGAAGGTACTAATCTTTTTTTCTTTAGGCGTTGTTCGTGTAATTGGAGTTACGTGCATTTCATCAACTTTTCGAGTCCAAATGTACCAACCATAAACACTCATAATAAAATAATAAGCATTGATCATCATGTCTCCAAGTAATTCCCATTTCACCAATAAATAAACAAAAATTGCAGTACTTATCATACCCGTTGGGAATACCCAAATTTTGTTTTGTTTTGAAAACCAAACCGACAGAAAACCAAAAACAACAGCAGTAGCTTCTAATACAACATCAATAGTAGAATACGTACTATATTGACCAAAAAAAAACTCAAAAATGTGGTTCATAGTTGTGTCGATCAGATTTTACGATTTTCATATGTAAGAGTCCATTTTCAATAAGCTCGAAAGCTTCTTTTATTTCTGAAGTAAGCAAGGCCATCACCTCATCATAGTTTCCATAAACTTGTGTACTCAAAGGGTTTTCAAGTACCTTAAAATTTGAAGCACGTAATTTTTTTATAAAATGAATGATGGCAGGTTCATAGTCATCATGTAATGGCGTTAAGGTTAACTCTACTGAAATATTCACGTACGTATTATTTTTTTAATTCATCAAAAAAGGAGACATCATCTTCAAAAGCTGTTCCTATAACTACGATATCAGCTCCATTAGTATAAGCGGTTTCTAATTGATGTTGACTTCGTATACCACCACCAACAATAAGTGGAATCTTTAATTCTTGTTTCACAAAACTAATAATTTCGGCTGGCACGGGATGCAGAGCACCACTTCCAGCTTCAAGGTATATAAGTTTCATCCCAAGAAGTTCTCCAGCTTTAGCTGTATCAACAATGTCTTGAACATTAAGTCTGGGTATAGGCTTCGTTTTTGTGACCTTCTCAACTGCTGTTTCTTTACCATTTTCAATGAGTACATAACCCGTAGGAATTACTTCTAAATTAGAGCCTTTCAACTTTGAAACAGCCCGAATATGCTTCCCTATAAGATACTCTGGATTATTACCAGAAATCAATGATAAAAATAAAACAGCGTCGGCACGATTTGTCAATTGCGTCACATCACCAGGAAATAAAACGATAGGTAAATTAGTATATGTTTTAATTTCTGTCACTAAAATTTCAGTAGCATGATCATCAACTATACTTCCACCAACAAAGATCAAATTGGCCTTACTCTTATTGAGTTTTTTCATGAAATCAGATAAGCCTTCAGACTTCATTTTGTCTGGATCTATAAGTACCGCTAATCCTTTTTTGCCTTCGGAAATAGAATTCAATATGTTACTATAAACTGTCTTCATTTAAGTGGTCACAAAAGCACAAGTAAATCCTTCAAACTCTAAAAACTCTGTGTTATATCTATATTTCTTGTTCATATAATCTATCCATGCTACAGTTTTCCCATCTTGTAACATAAATGGAATCACTAAAAAATGCTCTCTAAACAACATGCCTGGCGTCGCAAATAATTTGTAAAGTGATTCTTTAATTCCCCAAATAACTGTGAGTTTTTTTATGTAAGTGTCGTCATCTTTGGAAAGATATTTAAATTCATAATCCACAAACTTCTTGGCAATGATTGCAATTTTTTCTCGTTGTTTTTCAATATCGATTCCTACTTCATTATCACTAATAATCACTCCTGAAAATATAAATGAATGGGTAATGGATATGTGTTTCCCATCTTTTAAATGCGGTTTTCCGTAGTCATCATAATACAGGTCTTGATCTGTATAACCAAAATCTCTAAGTAAATGCCGAACACTTAGAAATCCGCGTTGGTGCAGCTCGCTTTTCATTCCTAAAACACGCTCTAAGCTATTTGATTTTAAATCTAAAGGTTTAAATAAGTCCTCATAAGACTCTGTAATCTTCCAGATTTTAACAGTAGTTTGTGAGTTTGGTTGGATAGTTTTATAAAGTGGCATTTAATTATCTGAAACTTAATGGTTATCTTTGCAGCGCCTTTGGCGAAATTGATATTTTGGTCAAGCGAATTTAACCAATTTCAAACTCTAAAAGGCAAAGCATAATTAAAAAATAAGAAAGCATAAAAATAAACAAATGGATAAAACAACGACTTACGTACCTTACAAAGTAAAAGATATGTCTCTTGCGGCATGGGGAAGAAAAGAAATTGAATTGGCTGAAGCTGAAATGCCAGGACTTATGAGTCTTCGTGAAGAATACAAAAATTCACAACCTTTAAAAGGTGCTCGTATTGCTGGATGTTTACACATGACCATTCAAACAGCCGTTTTAATTGAAACGCTGCAAGCTTTAGGAGCAGAAGTGACTTGGAGTTCTTGTAATATTTTCTCAACACAAGATCAAGCTGCTGCTGCAATTGCAGATGCTGGAACTCCAGTGTACGCATGGAAAGATATGACAGAGGAAGAATTTGATTGGTGTATTGAGCAAACCTTATTCTTTGGTGAAGATCGTCAACCGTTAAATATGATTTTAGATGATGGTGGAGATTTAACGAACATGGTATTAGATAAATATCCAGAATTAGCTGCAGGTATCAATGGTTTATCTGAAGAAACAACAACAGGAGTTCATCGTTTATACGAACGTGTAAAGAACGGAACTTTACCAATGCCAGCGATTAATGTAAACGATTCGGTTACGAAGTCAAAATTTGACAACAAGTATGGTTGTAAAGAAAGTGCTGTAGATGCGATTCGTCGTGCAACAGATGTAATGCTTGCTGGAAAGCGTGTTACTGTTTGTGGTTATGGTGATGTTGGTAAAGGAACAGCTGCTTCTTTTAAAGGTGCAGGAAGTATTGTAACGGTTACTGAAATTGATCCTATATGTGCATTACAAGCTGCAATGGACGGTTTTGAAGTTAAAAAATTAGAAACTGTTGTTGGAAACTCTGATATTGTGATTACAACGACAGGAAATAAAGATATCGTTCAAGCACGTCACTTTGAAGCTTTAAAAGACAAGGCCATCGTTTGTAATATTGGTCATTTTGATAATGAGATTGATATGGCATGGTTAAATGACAATCATGGTCATACAAAGAATACGATCAAACCGCAAGTTGATAAATACACAGTAGATGGTAAAGATATTATCATTTTAGCTGAAGGTCGATTAGTGAACTTAGGATGTGCTACAGGTCACCCAAGTTTTGTAATGAGTAATTCATTCACCAACCAAACATTGGCACAAATTGAGCTTTGGAATAATGCTGATGCCTACGGAAATGAGGTTTATATGTTACCAAAGCATTTAGATGAAAAAGTAGCGAAATTACACTTAGAGAAAATTGGTGTTGAGTTGACTGAACTTCGTCCAGATCAAGCAGAATATATTGGTGTAACACCTCAAGGTCCATTTAAACCTGAGCATTACAGATACTAAAAACACGTCATGCTGAACTTGTTTATTCGTGGATTCTTACTTTGAATTAAAGTAGTCATGAATCTTCGATTTCAGCATCTCATAGTATACAAACCCTTGCAGACATGTGAGGGTTTTTTAATACCCACTCACCAACAAACGCTTTGCACCTTTCAATCCGCATTTTTGGTAATGATGATATGCTTTTGCTGCACGTTCACTAATTTGAGCATCGGTTTCGTTGAGAATCCAACCGTCAATAGCCCATTTTAAGGTATAGGCTTCTGGTGCCATTAAACCAGTTGTCCAAACCAACGGATTGGCTTTGGTTTGTTTCAGATAAGGTTTAAAATAATCTTTACTAATACAGGCTAAAATAATCGCATCGCGCTTCTTGTCATTAATAGGTTTAAAATTGCCTTGCACATTAAACTCCATCAATCCGTCATGACCTATATACGATACTAGCTGCGAATCACCTCCAAATTGTAATGTTTGTTCCTTGTGCTTAATAGCAATAGGGTTTCTTCCTGCCGAAGCTTCCAGAAAATCGATAGTGGTTTGCTTAATATATTTTCCATCATAAGCATCTGCCAACAAATAAGTATTTGTCGTTTTATGCTTAAACAATACACGTTCTAAAATATGATTACCAATATCTTTTTTTGAAGAGATAAGTGTCCAATCCTTACTATTTTTAAAATGTGTTTTCACGCCATACAATGCCGACCAGTATAAATTCCCTTTAATGTCTTGGCCGTTACCCAATTTGGCAGGAACAGGTACAATACCTTGGTTAACATTATCACATAAAGCGACAAACACATGAATGGTTTTGGATTTGGATTGGGAACTAACTGTTAATGACAGTAAACAGGTTATAAGAAGTAATAGTTGTTTCATATATGCTTAACGTATGCGTGACCAATATCGTATGAAATAAAAAAAACCTATCTATCTCTAGAAAGGTTTTTGTCTATAAAAGGTATTATTTTATTTTTTTGGGTGTACCAATTTCATTTCATCAATTAAGCGTTTGGCTCCTGCATATTTATCGACAATAAACAAGACATAGCGCAAATCGACCATAATATTTCGGCAAATTTCTGGATCGTAATAAATATCACTCATGGTGCCTTCCCAAACACGATCAAAGTTGAGTCCTACGAGGTTTCCTTCGGCATCAATTGCTGGGCTTCCAGAGTTTCCTCCTGTGGTATGGTTAGTTCCTAAGAAACAAATAGGAAGCTTTCCATTTTTATCAGCATATTGCCCATAATCTTTAGCGTCATATAAGTCTCTCAACTTTTGTGGGACATCAAATTCATAATCGCCTGGCACATATTTTTCGATCACACCATCTAAATAGGTCACCGGATTGTAATACACCGCATCACGAGGTGCATAGCCATTTACTTTTCCGTAGGTCACACGAAGTGTACTATTAGCATCTGGGAAGTAACGTTCATCTGGCATTACTTTCATTAAGGCTGTTATGTATGTTGTTTGAAGCGCGTTAATCTGGGTATTGATACGCTGAAATTCTGGTTCTAGCGTTGTGAAAAACTCTTTAATCAATGGTTTAGCATATTGGTATGCCACATCGTTATTTAGTTTTTCAAGCACCTCTGCTGACGTTCCTTTTAGTAAATCTAGGGTGCGATCCATATTGGTAAATGCAGTTTTATTATAAATTGAAGCATCTATAGTCTTGGAGTATAGTGGCATCACTAACTCATAAACCCCTTTATCCACTTTAGCATTATAGTTTTTATGAATACGCTCCATACGACTTTTAAAGCTTGCAATAGCTTTCGAATTTTCGGGATTTTTAGCAAGAGCTTGTTCCATTTGGTAGGCTCTAAAGGTCATTTGCATAAGTTCGTTGGTGCGGAAAAATACTTCAAGAAAATTGTTGCGTTTTACATTTACCGGCTCAAATTCTTTATACAAACGATCGAACTCTGGTAATATAGTACCATATTTTGCTTCCATTCCCTTAGCTTTTAAAGCTTTTGTAAACTCGCGTTCAAACTTGCGTTTTATTGCAACAGCACCACTTTTTTCAATACCTAGATTTTCTCCAATCCACTTTTTCCAGGCATTAGCAATTCGTGCTTGTTTTGACGCATACTGAATTCTAATTTGGTCATCAGCTTTCATGTTGGCATCAATAACTTTTAAAGCGGCCTCTCTAATCGCGATATTGGATGGATTTACCTTTTGTGTAATTTGCTCTACGGCTACAGCTGGAAGATACTCGTTGGTACGACCTGGAAATCCGAAAACCATAGTAAAGTCGCCTTCTTCGATACCATCTAATGATACTGGTAAGAAATGTTTTGGCTTATAAGGCACATTATCTTTACTGTATTTTGCAGGCCGATTGTTTTTATCGGCATAGATTCTAAACATCGAAAAATCTCCTGTATGTCTTGGCCAAACCCAGTTGTCTGTATCACTGCCAAATTTTCCAATACTGCTTGGAGGCGCGCCTACTAAACGAATATCTTCAAAGCGTTCGGTCACAAATAAATAATATTGATTGCCTTTATAAAACGGTCTAATTTTAAGACCTTGCCAATCCTCTTTTTGAGTGGCTTTTACAACTCCATTTCTATTAATATCAATTTTTGATTGTTTTTCTCTCGGACTCATATCTTCAGTCACTCCAGCTAACATAGCCTCTGTAACGTCTTCAATTCGTACAATGAATTCGACGTAAAGTCCGTCATTAGGAATTTCTTCCTCTAAAGACATTGCCCAAAAACCATCTTTTAAATAATCGTTTTCCAAAGATGAGTGTGATTGTATTTGACTAAAGCCACAATGATGATTGGTTAATAATAATCCTTTAGGAGAGATGACTTCACTTGTACAACCGCCATTAAAATGGCCAATAGCATCTTTAAGACTCGAGTTATTGACATCGTAAATATCTTGTGCTGTTAATTTACTACCTAAACTTTGCATTTCGTCTTCGTTCATGCCATCTAACAATGAAGGAATCCACATACCGCCTTGTTGGGCAGTCATTTGAAACGCAATAAAAAAGAAGATAATTTTTAGAAATCTCATGGTAACTGATTTTAAATTTTGAATACACGTAAAGATAAAAAAGTTACTGAAAGTAAACTTAATTAGTTGGTACATTCAAACGCTCATTTAAAATCCAGCTTTCAATAAGTTTTTTGTTCGTTGATATTTCAGCAAACACATAGATATTAGAAGAAAAACAAGGTGACGTTTCGGCATCTTCTATCATTACTTTATCATCGACATAACTCGAATGCAGAAAGTAAAGTTCTTTGTCTTTTGATACTACATAACCCACGTGATTATCAAGTCCAACGAAATAAATCCCGTCACTATACACGGCGTTGATCTTATGTTTTAAGGTTTCAAAAGACACGTTCGAAAAGATCTTGAGTTCAGATTTGGGTTGCAGTAGCTGAGCTTCAATAAGTCCAGCCTGTTGTGCCATTTTATAACGATTTAAATTAAATCCTAAATGTTTTAGAGTTGTCGACACAAAATAGCCACAAGCAATCTCACCATCATTAGGTGTATTTGTATGGCCATTGAAATCCCATTCGGTCCCATACCAATGTGGTACAATCTCATTTAAAAGCTTAATATATAAATAGGTCGTGGCAGAATCTATAGCTTTTTCTCTATTGGTTTGGTATACATTCTTAAAATAAGCTCTATCCGTTTTAAGTCTGTTTACTATACTACTGTAATTCCCTTTTGGTTTGAAATTAATTTGAAGTTTTATCGAATCTAATGATGGTATTTTATCTTCAACCGTAAATGAAATCTCGGGTGTTTGATTCGTTGAGTTTACAACAACTTTCTCTTCTTTGGAGTTACAAGAGACTATTAGAATAATTAGTAATACTAGTAATGGTTTGATAGTTAGAGATAATGGTTACTGGTTATACAACTCTCTTTTCTTTTAATTATTATCATTAGTATATTTACAAGATGCAATTAGATCCAAAACTTACCAACGTAGAAACCTCGATCTTTTCAGTGATGAGCGCATTAGCTAATAAGCACAATGCAATTAATTTATCTCAAGGGTTTCCTAATTTTAAAAGTGATCAAAAGCTTATTGATAGTGTTTCAAAGGCTATGAACTCTGGTTATAATCAATATGCACCAATGCCTGGGAATTTTGAATTACGCCAAGCCATATCAAAAAAAATAGAATTACTATACAACACGCACTATCATCCAGAAAATGAAATCACCATAACAGCAGGCGCTACTCAGGCTATTTTCACTATTATTTCAACCTTTATAAAACCAGAAGACGAAGTCATTATCTTTAAGCCTGCCTATGATTGTTATGAACCAACAATAGACCTCAATGGAGGAAAAACAATTGCTATAGCTCTTGAAACTCCAAATTATCAAATAGATTGGGATAAGGTAGCACAACGTATTAACAAGAAAACAAAGCTCATCATTATAAATACACCACACAATCCAAGTGGTACTGTTATGAGTAAAGCAGATATGCTTAAACTTCAAGAACTTACTAATGGTACTAATATTATTGTTCTAAGTGATGAAGTCTATGAGCATATAATTTTTGATAAAGTGCAACACCAAAGTGTGTGTTTATTTTCAGAATTAAAAAAACGAAGTTTTATTACGGCTTCTTTCGGAAAAACATTTCATAATACTGGATGGAAAGTAGGCTCCTGCTGTGCACCAAAAGACTTAATGGATGCTTTTAGAACCGTTCATCAATTTAATGTGTTTTCGGTTCATCATCCCACTCAAAAAGCATTGGCCGATTACTTGAAAGAACCTCAGCATTATTTAGATTTATCTCATTTTTATCAAGAAAAACGCGATACGTTTCTCAATCTTATTAAGGACTCTAGATTTAAATTCACACCATCAAAAGGCACTTATTTTCAAGTGTTGGATTATTCTGAAATTACTTCGGAAAGCGATATTGATTTTGCCAAACGTCTTACTATTGAAAAAGGTATTGCTTCTATTCCGCTTTCAGTATTTAATGACGATAGACGTGATGATAAGGTACTTCGTTTTTGTTTTGCAAAAACCGATGAAACTCTAGAAGCTGCAGCGAAAATCCTAAATACAATTTAACTTAAAGTGACTTTTTGAATATTTTTGTTTCTAATTATTAGAAGACACTAAACTACAGATTATGAAATATATAATTACCCTTCTCTTTTTATGCTTTGCATTTACTATGAATGCACAAGAAGTTATTAAAGATGGTAAAACCTATGAGGTTAAAAAAGAAAAAATATACTTAAACGGCAAAGAAATTACTGAAACATTAAGTGCTGAAGAAAGGGCTAATATTTTTAAGCAGGCTGCTACGGTTTCAGAAAAAATGAAGCTAAAAGAAGCTGCAGAAAAACAAGAGAAGAAAAAGCAAAAAGAGGCAAAAAAGCTCGAAAAAGACAAGAAAAAAGCCGAAAAAGCACAAAAAAAGGCAGAAAAAGAGCAAAAACGTGCTGAAAAGGCATTGAAGAAAAAACAAAGAGCTCAAGATAAATTTGAAAAAGCCAATAAAAAACTAAGTGCTGCTCAAAAAAAATATGATAAGCTAAAACGCAAAGGCAAACTATCTCCTCAAGATGAAGTTAAATGGTTAAAAAAGCTTGAAGGATTAAGGGAAGATATTGATAAAGCCAAAAAGAAATTATAACCATCACATATATTGTTGACTATAAATCTATTTTGTTTGGTGATTTACCTTTCAAAATAGATTTTTTTTATGCTTAAAATTTGTAATTTTAAGTCATGCAAAATCAGTTAAACGTTGCTTTAATCCAATCGTCTTTAGTTTGGGAGAACCCAGTTCAAAACCGAATCAACCTTAGAGACAAAATCGAAACAATTTCTGAGCCTTTAGATTTAATCGTATTACCAGAGATGTTTACCACAGGATTTACCATGAATCCAAAAGATGTCGCTGAATCTATAGATGGAGTTACAGTTAAATGGATGACAAATATTGCCAAAGAAAAGCATTCGGCAATTGTTGGTAGTTGTATTATAAAAGAAAATGAAAAATTTTATAACCGGTTGCTATTTGTCGAACCTAATGGTAAAATTAATAGCTATGATAAACGGCATACATTCACACTTGCAGGTGAAGACAAAGTTTATGAATCGGGTAAAGACAGGTTAGTTGTAGACTATAAAGGATGGAAAATTTGTCCGTTGGTTTGTTATGATTTACGTTTCCCTGTCTTTGCAAGAAATACAGATGATTACGATGTCATACTCTATGTTGCCAATTGGCCAAAAGTTCGAATTTCAGCATGGGATACATTACTTAAAGCTCGTGCTATAGAAAATATGAGTTATTGTATTGGCGTTAATCGTGTGGGTCTAGATAGTAATAGTTATGAGTATTCTGGTCACTCAGCTGCTTATGATGTGCTTGGTGAACGAATAGACAATATTCCAATTGGCAAAGAAGCTATAGCAATCGTTACGCTTGACAAAATGCATATTTCCAAATACAGGACGAAGCTTGGTTTTTTAAACGATAGAGATACCTTTACTCTAAAATAATTTCGATAACTGGATCCCAATTGGCTCTAGCATCTACGAGATCTGGATAGTGAGCAACCCGTTCTGGTTGTAGTTGCTTTAAGAAGTTACCAGAATCCCATTTTTTATTTCCGTTGGCATCAAAAATCACTCTAATGTAATATTTCCCTGGATTGAGATTTCTAAAATCAAACAATTGTTCTTGAGCAGCAAACTGTTCATACTTAACTTCTCCTCTTTCAGTCATGAGCTGAACAATCATAGGATACTCAGCATTTCTTAGTGTGATCCTAATATTAGAATAATCAGAAAACGTTTTGGTTTTAACCGTATAATTAAGCGTATCGTTTACATTTCCGAAGAAATCTTCCAAAGCATTGGGAAGCATTCTAATTTTATAGGTGTTAGACTCTTCTTTATCAAACTGAAAACTATAAACATTGTCATAGTTACTATATGAGGTTTTAAAAGGAATATTAAGGGAATCCTTATCTAGAATAGTGATCTGATTTTCATTAATAGTTTCAAATGGAATATTAGCCGAAATACTAAAATCATCATTAAAATTTATGGTTCCAGCTATTGTTGCCTTAACGGTTAATGAGTCTTTGGCAATATCGCGAAACCTATGCGTTAACGTATCGATATATGTCTTATTCTTTACAACAAATAATGCCGAATCCAACTCAATTTTTGGCTTGTACCAATAATACAAAGTATCTGTTTTTTCGTCTTTAGTTATTCGAGTTTTATAATCTGCTGGTTGATTACCAAGCATTTCAATATCCATCGTTCTATAGTCGCCTTCATAACCAAACGCAATTTTTTGACCTGCAACTTGCTTAGGTCGTTTGGCCTCAAAATTTAATTCTTCCTTAAACAATTTGATGGTATATTCTTCTTCTGTTGGTGCAGTAATAAAGCCTTCGTAAAATCCTATTTTGTCCTTGTCTTGCTGAAATGTAAAGTTTCCATTTTCATCTTTAAGAGCCACTAGTTTATAGTTTCCCGGTTTTATATTGTCGATACTGAAATTTGTTATACTGTCTAAAGTATTGGTGATATATTTTGGTTTTTGTTTGTAAACAGTAGAGTCTGTATAGGTCGAATCTTGCTCGTACAACATCACAGAAATATAAGTATCAGGTTTTCTGTTTTCGGCATCTAAAATTTTTCCTTTCACCGAAAGTGAATCGATGTAATCACCAGTAGAAAATACATACTTATAATAATCGTAAGGATTTTCTTCATTATTATCGACAATACTTTGTCCGAAATTAAAAGCATAAGTCGTATTATCATCTAAGGTGTCATTGATGATGATTTTAATCGATTTACTAGCAGTACCAAGAGGTGTCACAGTAGGTTCTATATCCATTGGAGGTGAAATGATAAGCTGCTTTTGAAGGTTTTTAATCTTAACATACTCATCAAAATAGATTCTAATCTCTTTTCCTTTAAAATTTGTCGTAAAATTCTCAGGAGTAGATTTTATAATTACAGGTGCTTCCACATCTTTTGGTCCACCAGAAGGATTTCCTCTATTAGCGCAACTCGCCAAGGTGATTATTATGGCAACTAGGACTAAACCTTGTAAAACAGTTTTATGCATTCTCACTTCAAATTTCAGCAAATTAACGATAAACCTCTTTATCCTCAAAACAATTAACTTCGTTTTAATCTGTAATAGCCATCGTGGCTAAACTTAAGGTAACACCCTCAATTTTCAATAATTGATTAGCACAATCTTCTATAGTTGCTCCAGTAGTAATGATATCATCAACTAAAAGAATATGTTTATTTTTTAATGTCATTCCGTTTTGAATTTCAAAATTACTATGTGCACTAGACTGTCGTTTTAAACGATCTTTAAACACTTGCGTTTTTGTATTTGTTGTTTTCACTAACATAGTAGTGTTATATTCTGCATGTAATGACTTAGCAATTGCCTTTGCAAATTTATCAACTTGATTATAACCTCTTGATTTTAGTTTTGCCCTGTGTAATGGCACAGGGATCACAACATCAATATCTTGATAAGAGCTCATTGGTTTCAATAGTTCACCTAGCCATTCTCCTAGAAACTCACCAATTTGTTCTTGGCCTCTATACTTTAAGTTATGTAGCATTTGCTGAACGATTCCTTTCTTTGAAAAGTGTAGTAAAGCGGTTGCTTGTTGTAGTTTTACTCTTCCATAAAGTATTTTATGAACAGCATTATTAGGATCATCGTGAAAATTTGTTAGTGGTAATTGATGTCGGCAAGTCGTACATATTTGTAGTTCATTGTCTGACAAATGATTACTACAAGCGCTACAAATTTGCGGAAAAAATAAGTTTAACAAGTTTTTTATCATTTCAACGATTAAAATCAGTTATCGGTTACATATTAATTAGTTTCGCAAGATAAAATAACGATATTAATAATGATAGTTAACCCTCAATCATTTAACTACAGATTAATTATTGGTTCTTTAATAGTTGCGGTTGCAGTTTTAACAGTTTATAGTTTTACAAGTTACCAATCCATTGTATCGCATCAGCAATTTTTAGAACAGGAAAAGAAGCTAGTTGAAAGTGAGCTCTCCCAAATGATCACGCGCTATGATGATGTTTCAATTTCAAATGATCTGATTTCTTCCCAGTTGGAAGATGCTAAAAAACGTACCCGAATAACTTTGGACTCACTTAGAATGCTTCGTAGTGACCTTTCGGTATTGTCTAAATTTAAGCGTCAATTATCCAACTTAAAGGCTAGAAACAAAATATTATTCAAAACAGTCGATTCTTTAGACGAGGTCAATAAAAATCTAGAAAAGCAAAAACTCCTAGCATACAACGAATTAAGAAAACAAAAACGTGAAAACTCTACACTTTTAAAAGAAAATGAAGACCTTGAAAAGAGTATTGAAATTGGAGCTAAACTTACAGCTAATTCATTTCGTGCCAAAGGTTTTGAGAAATTCTTTGGTGCTAAACGCTCAAGTAATAAAGCAAAACGTGTTCAAAGTATCGAAGTGTGTTTTACACTTGCCGAAAACTCATTAACAGAAGCGGGAGAAAAAGAACTGTACATTCAAATATTAAATCCGAGAAATAATGTTGTAGCAGATAAAGGTGCTATTCACTTTGGTAATTCGTCTTTAATTTATAGCGCAAGAAAAGTGGTCAACTATGATAACAAAGTTATCGAAGTTTGTATTGATGTTGATGCAGATATTGATGAACAGCCTCTAGTAAGTGGCGTGTATTATGTCTCCATATTTCACGAAGACCGAAAGCTTGGAAGTACAGAAGTAAAATTAAAATAACCAACACTATATAATTTCTTAAAAACCGTTCCGTTAATTGGAGCGGTTTTTTATTTTTGCACCATGGCAAATGAAGATCAATTTAAAAAAGTAATCTCTCACGCAAAAGAGTATGGTTACGTATTTCAAAGTAGTGAAATCTATGATGGATTAAGTGCAGTATATGATTATGCTCAAAATGGAGCAGAACTAAAGAAAAACATTCGTGACTACTGGTGGAAAGCTATGGTACAAATGAATGAAAATATCGTTGGTATAGATGCTGCAATTTTTATGCATCCTACCACATGGAAAGCCTCTGGTCACGTTGATGCATTTAACGATCCTCTAATTGACAATAAAGACTCCAAAAAACGGTATCGTGCAGATGTTTTAGTAGAAGACTATTGCGCAAAAATTGAAAATAAGATTGAAAAAGAAGTCAAGAAAGCTGCAAAACGTTTTGGTGACGCCTTTAACAAAGATGAATTTTTAAGTACCAACGGACGTGTTCTTGGCTATCAAGAAAAGATTGATACCATTTTGAAGCGTTTAGGGCAATCTCTAGAAAATGAAGATTTAGCAGATGTGAAAGCTTTAATTGAAGAGCTAGACATTGCAGACCCGATGACAGGCTCACGAAATTGGACAGACGTCAAGCAATTTAACTTGATGTTTGGAACTAAGCTTGGGGCGTCAGCTGAAAGTGCTATGGATTTATACTTACGCCCTGAAACAGCGCAAGGTATTTTTGTAAACTTTCTAAACGTTCAAAAAACGGGGCGTATGAAAATTCCGTTTGGAATTGCCCAAACAGGAAAAGCCTTTAGAAATGAAATTGTAGCAAGACAATTTATTTTTAGAATGCGCGAGTTCGAACAGATGGAAATGCAATTTTTTATCAAACCAGGTACACAAAAGGAATGGTTTGAGCATTGGAAAGACAACCGAATCAAATGGCATTTATCATTGGGAATGGGAGATGATAATTATCGTTTCCATGACCATGAGAAATTAGCGCATTATGCTGATGCGGCCACTGACATTGAATTTAGATTTCCATTCGGATTTAAAGAATTGGAAGGGATTCACTCACGTACCGATTTTGATCTAAAGCAGCATGAAGAGTTTTCTGGTAAGAAACTACAGTATTTTGATCATGAAGATAATGCGAGCTATACACCTTATGTTTTAGAAACATCTATTGGTTTAGATCGTATGTTCTTAGCTGTATTCTCTAATTCGCTTGAAGACGAAACTTTAGAAGATGGAAGTGTGAGAACTGTGTTGAAATTACCTGCAGTATTGGCACCAACTAAAGCAGCTATACTTCCACTTGTGAAAAAAGATGGTTTACCAGAAATTGCGCGACAGATTATGGATGATCTAAAATGGGATTTCAATGTAGTGTATGATGAAAAAGATGCTGTAGGAAGACGTTATAGGAGACAAGATGCTGCTGGAACCCCGTTTTGTATTACTGTAGATCATGATACTTTAGAAGACAATACGGTCACCATTCGTCATCGCGATACGATGGAACAACAACGTGTAAACATTGAAGACTTAAAAGATCTTATTAAAAAGGAAGTCGATGTCAAACATTGGCTTATGAAAATGAAATAATTGTCTTTTTATATATAAAAAAAGCGCCTTATAATCAAGGCGCTTTTTTTTATCGTTTTAATAATACAATACTCGCTTTTTCTCTAATTTTTAAATTAGTAAGTGCTTTATAGTTATTGGAAGAATCTTCAATCTCCAAAAACACAGTATTTGGTGACACCTTTCCAATATTTAATGCCTCAAGTTCTAAAACTGTTTCAGGTTTATCAAGAACTATTTCAATCTTCTTTTTATGTTTAGTAACGACATAATTTCTGAGCACAACCTTAGAATCAATTTTTAAATTGATTTTGTCTCCGTCCTCTTGTCCAGCATCATACAACACAATGGTAATCTTTTTGTCTTTGCTAAAAAAGTTGAGTGTTTCATCTTTTGAAATGAAGGTGGTCTTTAATGAATCGACAAGTTTAACAACATTGATTTTTTCTTTAACTTCTTTTTTTACGAAAATATTTCTGTCGATCTTCTTATCTAACTTCTTAGCTTTCTTTTGAATTTTTTTCATATCAGCCATCAAAATTTCTCCACTAATACATTCTTGACCATCACTATACAAGCCTTTAAAATTGCCTTTAATTTCTCCTTTTCCGTTAAGTTTTTTTAATGATCCTCTAAAATTAACGAAGCAAAAATCATCACTACTCACTTCCGATTTTGTGTAAACAATACCTTGTTCTCTAAAGCTAATTCTATTCTCTTTATCATTAAAAAATCCACTAATCATTGACTTTGTTTCATGCGGCCCACCAAGATCTGTAAGAGAATAACCATCTATAACACCTTCTTTTTCAGTAAAATGTACACTGTAACTTATAAACGATGTATCGTTTAATTTAATGGCGCCCATAAACTCTGAAGTATCTTGTCCGTAAGAAAAAAAGTACATCACTGAACACAAAAAACATAGGAAATTTCTCATTAATAGCATTTTAATTATTATACTTGTAAATATAAACTTATAAATTAAATCTTATGAAATTTAAAATTATTCTTTCCCTCTTAGCTTTAATGCTAACAGTAAACTTAAGCTATGCTTCATTTCCTGTGGTAAAAGCTAAAACTACAAGCGCAGAAGTTGTGACTACTGTAGACACTGAAGACAACGGTACATTTTATTCACCAGCTGCAAAAGCTGCTCAAAAAAGTCAAGGGGTAGCCTTATTGCTTTGGTTTTTCTTAGGAGGTCTTGCTGGACACAGATGGTACTTAGGAAGTCCTGTTGGATGGAACATTCTATTTATCCTTACTTTAGGAGGTCTTGGTATTTGGGCAATTGTCGATTTAATTGGAATTATTACCGGATCGTACGAGCCTAAAAATGGATCATACAAAAGTAGTTTCTTCTAGGATTTTAAATTAAGATTCTGATATCATCAAACATGATATCTATAAACTATAAAAAACTCCCAAGCCAATGGTTTGGGAGTTTTCATATTTTATACCTCAGCAATCGCAAGGCATTAATCACTACCAATAAGGTAGAACCTTCATGAATGGCAACTGCGCTTCCAATATTTGCCCAACCCATCATGGTTATTGGTACTAGAAAGGCAACAACGCCCAAACTAATCCAAAGGTTCTGTTTTATAATGGATCTAGATTTACGACTCAAGCCAATAACAAACGGTAAGCTTTCAATTTTATCAGACATCAA
The DNA here is from genome assembly GCF_021032705.1 of Psychroserpens luteolus. Classification (GTDB taxonomy): domain Bacteria; phylum Bacteroidota; class Bacteroidia; order Flavobacteriales; family Flavobacteriaceae; genus Psychroserpens; species Psychroserpens luteolus. The sequence continues at coordinate 425,567 of NZ_JAHVXI010000001.1, forward strand.
GGCAACATCTGCTGTTTCTAGAGCCACATCGCTTCCCGCTGCTCCCATAGCTATACCAACAGTACTGTTTGCCATTGCTGGTGCATCATTTACACCATCTCCAACCATTGCAATTTTAGAATCTCTTTGTTTTAGCTTTTGAATTGCTTTTACTTTATCTTCAGGTAGTAAATTTCCTTTAGCTTCAGTCAAACCAATTTGACGTGCAATAGAATTACCTACATTTTGGTGATCTCCTGTAAGCATAATCATGTTTTTAATGCCTATTGCTTTTAGGCGTTGCAAGGTGTCTTTAGCAAATGGCCTGGGCATGTCCATAACGCTAATTAAGCCTATGAGTTCTTTATGATAGGCCACGAGCATAACGGTCTCACCATCTTGAAGTAAATCACGCATTTGTTGTTCTATTTCAGTAGACACATCAATACCATTATCGGTCATCAATCGCGGATTACCAATGAACACCTCATCTCCTTGATATTGGGCCTTAATACCTTTTCCTTGAATCTCAGACATATCAGAGGCTTGGTTATTCGTTTCAATTTGATACTGTTCCCTAATATCTTTTGATATAGCTCTAGCCAACGGATGATTACTCAAACTTTCGACATCTAATACCAAACTCAAGAAATTGGTTTTATCGAACCCACTCAATGGAATAACATTGGTTAATTTAGGTTTACCTTCTGTTAAGGTTCCTGTTTTATCAAAAGCGATAGTGGTTAAGGTTCCCATATCTTCCAATGCACGACCACCTTTAATCAACACTCCACTTTTGGCCGCTCTAGCAATACCACTTAAGACAGCACTTGGTGTAGAAATTGCCAAAGCACAAGGACTAGCCGCAACTAAGACACATATGGCTCTATACAAACTTTGATTAAATGTTTCGTCAATAACTAAGTACGCAAAACACAGCACAACCACTAGTAAAATAACTATTGGAACAAACCACTTTTCAAACTTTTTGGTTAGTAGTTGTGTTGGTGATTTTTGAGTTTCGGCATCACTTACCATTTTCACTAAACGAGCAATCGTACTATCTTCACTAAGTTTGAGCACTTTGACTTCAATAACATTATCTCCATTAATGGTGCCAGTAAATACTTTGTGCTTACTTTCGATATCATTAAACTCAGTGTGAGTTTGTAAGGAAGAAATAGCATATTTATCTACAGGAATACTCTCACCTGTTACTGATGCCTGATTAATACTACTCTTCCCTTTTATAACGACACCATCTGCAGATACTTTAGTGTTAGGTTTTATTACAATGACATCTCCAATTTGAAGCGATTCAATAGGTATTTCTACCAATTCGTTCTCCTTTTTTAACAATGCTATTTTAGGTGATAAATTTCCGAGGGCCTCAATAGATTTTTTTGCCTTATTCATCGCATAATGCTCTAAAGCATGACCTAAACTAAATAAGAATAATAACAGCGCTCCTTCTCCCCAACTTCCGATATATGCTGCTCCAATAGCAGCTGCCAACATTAAAAAATCGATTTCAAACTCACCTTTCTTAATCTTATTAATCGCTTCTAGAGTTGTGAAATAGCCTCCAAAAAAATAAGCGGCTATAAAACATCCCAATGACCACTCTTGGACAGTACTGAAATGTTCAATAAACAATCCTGTAAAAAAGAACACACCGCTTAAAATGGCAAAATACAGTTCTGTTTTTTCACCTAAAATTCCGTGATTATGACTATGTTCATTAGGTTTATTTTGATTCATCTCAATAATTTTATGGATCAAATATTGGTTTCGTAACTACCCTATAAAACTTCCAAAACCTAAAAATAAGCTTTTAACTGCACAGTTCCTGTATGAATGGTTTTACTGGTCTCCGTTTTCCTTCCGAAGTAATTTAAATTTAGATCCAAGAACTTGGTAAGCTTCTTCTGCGCAAGTAAGCTCCATGTAAAGTTATTTCCTGGTTGCAAACCTTCTAATATTTGATAAGCTACTGGAGTATTAGCATTTCCGGAGAATTCATTTTTAAAGAAATTAACTTCTCCTGTTAGTGCAATTTTATTGGCATTGTTATAGGTAAATGATAAGCCGTAATTGCTTTGGGTAAGTCGTTCCATCTCACCAATAGTATTATCTTTAGACGTGTATTGATAAAACACATCAAAACGAGCATTTTCATTAAATATATAGGATAGCTTAGGTTGAAATCGTACTTCGTCCAGCTCATAATTTCTAGTCGCAAAATTTTCATTAAAACTCTTATTCTTTTGATAACTCGTTTCAAAATTCATCAACCAACTTTTTGCAAACTTGTGATTAAACTGTAATTGATGGCTGTTGAGCTTATTTTGCAATAACCCTATAGATAACAAGTTTCTAGTCTTGTTAGACAAAAAAGTATAGGACGTTGTAAAATGTTGTTTTGATCTATTAAAAAACAATACATTTCTCACACTCTGATTGATTAAAAAATAATCGTCTAAATCTAGATTTTCTTTCAGTGCTTCAAATGGATTTAAATTGAATTTATTCTCTTCTCTTTTCTTTTTGCTTTCTACTAAAAAAGAGGTTTGATTATAGAAATGTGACCAGAATTTCTTCCCTTTATCTTCAGAGCTAGACCATTGCTTTGGATTGATCGTCAAAGTTTGACTAAATCTATTTTGATGCGTTTTTACAAACACCTGATTTGGTAACAAGACACGAATATAACTGCCTTGATCTGCAAATTGTGCAACTTCAAACTCGTTGAGTTCTTGAATTCCGTTGTCATTATAATCAATCCATGTGTAAGCGCCTTGGCCAGGCTCTACTTCTACATAGGTAAAATCTTGCTGTGGCAATGTGCCAGAATTGGTTTCAAAAACCGTATTCCAAAGGACTAGATTGCCCCACAATTTTTGATTAAAATTTAACCTCGAGTTCAAAGAGTTTTCATCTTCAATACCTTCATCTTCGCTTTTTAATGTTCTGTAGTTGGCATACAGTCCTAAATTGGTGGTTTTATTCTGAATGATTTGAGATTTCAAATAGTAGGTATTAGATGTATTAACACGTTTAACCTCATTGGTGCGCAAACTATCATTTACTCTAAATTTATAGCCTATTTCAACAAAAACACCTGTGCTATCTCCATAACCTGTAAAGGCTTCGTAAGACTTAAATCGCTGACTCAAATTCGTTAATAGGTCTGTAGATCTTTCACGTTGTTCACTATCTTCTAAAGCGATTTTTGCACCAACCCATTGTTTGTCTTTATTAAAATTATAAGTGACTCGATTAAAAGAACGTACAAAAGTTGATGTTGACACACTACTTTTATTACTTAAAAAGCTAGAATTAGAAAATATATTGAATCTATTGAGCTGGAGATTTGCCAACATATTATGGCGATTCCCATTAAAATTTTCGGAATAATTAAGATGCTCAAATTTATAGGTTGCAACGCCTTTTTTTGGATGGAGTAATTCAACACCTGAAGACAATAATATCTGATTTCCGAGCGGGTCTTCTAAATTCCAATCACGATTAAATTCGGCTCTGTATAAGCGTTGTATGGTTTTGAAGTTCTTATTGATAATATCGGCATCGGCATAAGCATTTAAATTCCATAAGCTATCTGTTTTAATAAGCTTTTGATTGATGCGGAACTTACCAGCAAAGCCATCGTTATCATCATCATCCATGCTAGAAAATAAGTTAAGGTCATTTTTACTTCCTGCCAATTCAAAATAAACATCTGTTTTTTCGTTTGGTTTGTAGGCACCATTAACAACAGCAACTTGCAGTTTTTCTGGTGCAATTAATCGTACGATAGGTTCATAATTTCCCTGAGGAATGCCATTTATTGGTGCAACATACTCGAAGATATTTTCTACAGCGTTACTATTTATGATGATATAATTTCCTTGGTTTTCGCCCACTAAAGTAAATCGAACACTAAACAAATCGTCATCAGGATTATTAGAGAACACAAAAATTTCTTCACCACCAACAATATCCTTTCTGTATAAAATACGGTTATCATCAAACGCTTGTGCAACATCGGAAGGCGCTACCATTAATGATTGATCATCTCCAGCATTAGATAAGATATCCACCTGTTCGGTAGATAAATTTTGTTGTAATGGTTGATTTTTAGCATCTGCTTCAGAGTATACCGAAACTCCAAGTTTAAGCTTTTCAGTTTCATAAGTTCCACCTCCAAAAACCGTAAAGCGAGAGAAATTACGATCACTAAATTGATAATCTACTGTAATTCGCATTTCCGAAGTGATAGGATACGTCGAATTAAAGATGATCTCACCAGCGTTATAATCGATAATATAATCTTTGTTCTCGCCACGCTCAATAGGAATACCGTTAACATAAACCGTTTCGCTACCAGAGACGATAAGCACAAATAATTCGTTATTAGGACCTGTCAACTTATAGGGACCTTGGTTGCCTTCTTGTGCCACAAACTGGCTTGTTGTAAACTGTCCTCGAACTAGTGCTCCAGAAGCAAATAGGTTGGTTTTAGACGATTCTCCTTCAAAATTTGCGGCCACTTGTAATCCTTGAACACGTTTAGTAAAGCTGGCAAAATAACTATTAGTGTTGGCTAGATCTATATCTCCTGCTCTAATGTTCCATCGATCACTAAACAATTCGATAAATACCTGATCGAACTCATCTAATCGCTGTGAATATCCACTCTCTTGCAAAGGAATATTAGCATCCTGAATTGACGCTCTTAGTGATACCTTATCACTTAGCTTTCCTGAAATCTGTAAATCCAATTCACTGTTCAACACCGAGTTTTGATTATTACCAAGTGTGACACCTCTTGAGATGCTTCCTGAAGTGCTCAGCCCATCAAAAGGGGTGAAATTCTTTTCGACATTGGATTGATTGAGTTTGTACAAACGTTGAAGGTTGTCGGTATTATCAACAATAATCTTATCGTCTAGTTGGAAATATTTCCGAGTTAAAAAATCGGGATATCGCAAATAATTAATCTCTATAGAATCAACTGCAATCGGTTTTTTGAACGTTAATAAAGCTTTGGCAAAATCAACTTTATAATACGAGGTATCAATGGTCGTTTTATCTTTACGCTTTAAGATAAACCAACTGGAATTAATACTTACAGTATCGACTTTAATAGAATCTCTAACGGCTACTTTCTTTGTTCTATAATTAGATTGTTCCTCTTGTGCTAAGGCACAAAAGGACATCATAAAGCACATAAGCGAAATAGCAATTTTCATTCAGTATATAAACTTCTAAAGGCGGAAATTATTTTATCCTTAAAATCGGGTTAAAATAATAGTGTAAAAGTACAGTATTATTTAATTTAGCTGAAATCTTAACTTTTCAGAATGAAAATCATCTCATACAATGTCAACGGTATTCGAGCTGCAATGAATAAAGGCTTTATCGATTGGCTTAAAAGCGCAAATCCAGATGTGATTTGTTTACAGGAAATTAAAGCCATGAAGGAGCAAGTTGATATTGAAGCCATCGAAAATGCTGGCTATATATATAATTATTGGTTTAGTGCTCAAAAAAAAGGCTATAGTGGTGTTGCCATTTTAAGTAAAACGGAACCAGACCACATAGAATATGGAACTGGAATAGAATCTATGGACTTTGAAGGGCGAAATCTAAGAGCCGATTTTAATGGTTTATCCGTAATGAGTATGTATTTACCTTCTGGAACTAATGATGCTCGATTAGCACACAAATTTGAATACATGGATATGATTCATTCGTATTTAAACAACTTGAGACAAGAGAAACCCAACTTAGTTGTTCTTGGCGATTATAACATTTGTCATGAAGCGATTGATATTCACAATCCAAAAATGAAGGGTGTTTCTGGTTTTTTACCTGAAGAACGTGAATGGTTGGGTCGTTTCATTGATAGCGGTTTTATCGATTCGTTTAGATACTTACACCCAGAGAAACAAGAATTTTCATGGTGGAGTTATCGTGCCAATTCCAGAGCAAACAATAAAGGTTGGCGTTTAGATTATGCCATGGTTAGCCAACCATTACAAGAAAACATCAAACGTAGCGTTATCCTCACAGAAGCGGTTCATAGTGACCATTGTCCAATCTTAGTAGAAATAGAAAATTAATTATAACAAACTTAACCTGATTAACATGATTAAAAAATTGTCATTAATAGCACTAACCTTAGTACTTACAACGTCTTGTGTATCTAAAAAAATATACACTGATTTAGAAGATAAATATGCAGATCTGAAAAAGGAGCACCGCAAATTATCTGATAGTAATAGGGATTTAGAAACAGCTTTGAACAAAGCCGAAAATGACCTAACTAGACTCCAGCAAGATTATGATAAGACTTTAGCGCAACGTAATAAGCTCCAATCTGAATACGACGCAACCAAATCAAACCTTGATAATTTAAAAGCTTCATATGATGCCCTTGAAAAAAATAGCAGTGCGTCAATCGCTGCCAATTCAAAAAAGAATAGAGAATTATTAGCGCAGTTAGAAGCAAAGGAGCAAGCATTAGTTGCAGAAAACGCACGACTGGAAAAATTAAAAAAAGAATTAGACTCCAGATCACAACGTGTTGCCGAGCTTGAAAATGTGATTGCGACTAAAGATGCAGCAATGACAAAATTAAAAGATGCTATTTCTAAGGCATTAACCAATTTTGAAGGTAAAGGGTTAACCGTAGAACAGCGTAACGGTAAAGTATATGTGTCTATGGAAAATAAACTTCTTTTTCAATCTGGAAGTTGGGCAGTTGGTACACAAGGAAAACAAGCCGTTAAGCAACTAGGTGATGTACTGGCCGACAATCCTGAGATTGCCATCTTAATAGAAGGACATACCGATGATGTTCCTTATAAAGGGAATTCGCAATTGAGTGGCAACTGGGATCTTTCGACTAAGCGAGCTACGGCAATAGTGAATATTCTTAGAGAAAATTCAGCAATTAATCCTGAAAATTTAACAGCTGCAGGTCGTGGTGAGTATGCACCAATTGCAAGCAATGATACTTCCGAAGGCAAAGCAAAAAATCGCCGTATCGAGGTAATTTTAACGCCAAAATTAGATGAGATTTCAAAACTATTGAACGACATTTAAGCGCTTCAAAACCTTAACATAGATTTAGGATGGTTCAGTTTTTAAAAAGCTGAACCATCTTCTTATCTTTACACTTCTTAAAATTAAACCAACACCATGAGATACACCACATTACCAAAAACCGATATAAAAGTTAGTAAAATTTGTTTAGGAACTATGACTTGGGGAAATCAAAACACTCAAGACGAAGGTTTTGCTCAAATGGATTTAGCCATAGACAAAGGTGTCAACTTTTTTGATGTGGCAGAGTTGTATCCTGTTCCAGCAACGGCAGAAACTTATGCCGAAACCGAACGTATTATTGGAAATTGGTTTGAGAAAACTGGAAATAGAGATAAGGTTGTTCTGGCCACCAAAATTGCTGGTCCAGGAGATTATACTGCACATATTAGAACCAACGGATTTAGTAAAGCTGCACTTAATGACGCTGTAGATAACAGTTTAAAGCGTCTGAAGACCGATTATATTGACTTATACCAATTACATTGGCCAGAGCGTCAAACCAATATGTTTGGTGTTAGGGATTACAATCATAATGCTAACGATCCATGGACCGATAATTTTAATGAGATCCTACATAATTTGGATGAGATTATCAAATCTGGAAAAATACGTCAGGTTGGAATTTCAAATGAAAAAGCTTGGGGAACTATGCGTTATTTGGAAGAATCTAATGCACATAACTTACCAAGAATGATCACCATACAAAATGCATATTCGTTATTAAACCGTGTCTTTGAAGGTGATATGGCAGAAGTTGCCATTCGGGAAGAGATTGGTTTATTAGCCTATTCACCAATGGCATTTGGTGTACTCTCAGGAAAATATATTAAAGGTACTGCATCAGATAATGCACGCTTAAAGCTCTTTCCTAGATTTGCACGTTACAGCGGAGCTACAGCAACTGAGGCAACCAAACGTTATATGCAAATTGCTGAAGACAATGGTATGACCTTAGCGCAAATGGCATTAGCTTTTGTAACCGATAGACCTTTTATAACGAGTAATATTATTGGTGCGACCTCTTTAGAACAATTAGAAGAAAATATCGATAGTATTGATATAATATTAAGTGACGAGCTCTTAAAAGCCATCAATGAGGTGCATGCAGAAATTCCTAATCCAGCGCCATAATAGCATTCTTTTTTGAAGTTTATATTGATTTGTTGTCGATTATATTCTATATTTGGTTGACACTAAATCAATCGACATGAACATATTTAATCTATCTCTTCTAATTTTACAGAACCCTCCTTATGAATTAAATGACAGTGCTTCTGGATTTGCAATATTTTCAGTGATCTTATACGTTCTTTATATTGCTGCTGTAATAAGCTTTTTTGTGCTTTTTATATTTCTATATATTAGAATCATGACATACTTTAAATTAAAGAACAAACTCATGCAACGTGAGCTTGATAAGGAGTAGAATTAAAAACTATTTCAAGAAAACAACTATCTATAAATCCTGGCTGTGACTAGGATTTTATATTTTTTTAGCCTCCTTAACAGTATTAAATATCAATAAATCAAATATTTAATTGCATCTATATAGAATATTTTCTATATTTGGTTATGTAGAAAATATTCTATATGGTTATTTAATCGATTAAAATCACTGAACACTAACTTAAATTCAATAGTACAATGAAACATAATTTTAAAACGGCTGTCCTACTCTTTCTAGGGCTACTACTAGCTTGGTCTTGCGAGACAAACGATAACGCAAATGAACACGCCAATCAATACAAAGTACCAAGTATTGAAAAAGCCAGAACTTACTTCAATGAAAAAATAAACTTGTCTTCCTTAGAAACGACTGATTTATTTAGAAATGGCGATAGCTCATTAGACACCGATTGGGACAAATCGAAATCTAAAACATATAAGGAGGAACCTCAAGAAACTCTGGATATTTTGTATACACCCATTTACTTACCCACTTCTGGAAAAGCCAAAAGCTTCATTGGGTCTGTAGAAATTAATGGAGACATGCAATCAAAAATTTTCATCCTGTTTTATAAGCAGAGTACAAATGATACTGCCTTTTCTGGCTTTATGCTCATCTATAACTTGGATGGTATAATTGAATATGCCTATGAATATGATGATGGCGAGCGCATCTCAGAAGGCCTACCTAATTTGGCAAGTCAAACACTTAACAGAACCGATACTGGCGATTGCGAGAGCCCTTTTGATAGTCTTGGTTGTCTTCTCGATTGGGTTGGTGGTGACTGGTTTGGACTTGATGGTTTTATTGAGAATGACGTCGTCGAAATTATAGCTGTGGGAGATTCTAGCACTGGCGGTCCCATAAGCGATTCTAGCTTTGGAAATCCTGGTTTTAGTATTCCAGCTTTAGATGAAGGCATCGCAGGCACTAATGGTAGTATTGAAGAGCCTTGGTGGCTAGATAATACTGTAAGTGCCAACCCACTTTCTATCATTATGGCTTTAGAATTAGAGCATGTGGCTTTGCCTGAAGCAGAATGGCTGCTCAATCAAGCCTCTCAAGAGCAATTAACATCCATTGCTAATTTTTTGAATGCCAATCGTGCCAAGGATAAAAATAACGATAGTATTGAAGATAGTGGTTTAGATCCAAATCAAATGACTGAAATCTCACAGGAGGCTTTAGATTTTGCAATGAGCATGATTAATTATTTGATGAATAATCCTAATGTAACGTTAGAATACGATCTATCGAATCAAATAAATAACTATCCCAATTTTGACACATTTGATGAAGTAGAAGATTTTTTTGAAAATTCAAATAATTCATCATCTCATACTGTTTCAGTAGAAAGAGATAATTTTACTTTCAACTTTTTAATGCCACTATTTAGTTATGCTATAGAAATGGATGTTGATAAAGAAATTCCTGATGGAAATTCTTGCGATTGCATAGAGATTCTTGACGTAAAAACTTATATTAGTGGAAATGAAACAATAACATCTTATACAGAAATTGGAGAATATTGGACAGACATTTCCAGTGAACAAAACACAATTAAAGTAAGTATAAAAGGAAAAATAACAACTGGTTTAAATATAGATGGATTCCCTTGGAAAAGATCTAAAGTTTATACCTTTTATGTTGTATATAATCACTCAACTGGAAATATAATCACATATGGCTATGATTTGCAAAACTAAAAACTTTATAAGATTATACTCTTGTATTTTTCTTATGCTATCAGTTTCTTTAAATAAAGTTTCAGCCCAAAATGAAACTCATATTAAATTGAATGATAGTCTAATAAAAACTTATGTAAATATTAATGACACCCAATATAATGTGATTAAGAAAAAAGCAGGTGTCATGAAAGAACTTCACTTAGCCATCAAGGATTCGGTTCAACCAAGTGCTTTGAATAGGAGATTAAGATTGTTTTTTGAAAATAAATACAATGAAAAGCAACTGATTATCACCTTAAAATTGGAACGGCATATGAAGGGTACTAATTCTACTTTTGAGTTAGATTACAGTATAGATACCGATAAATCTCTTAGTTTTGATTCGGTTGAAGACTATATAGTTTACCAAAAAAAGATTGACAGCTTTTTATTTAAAAATCTTAAAGTGAAAGACACAATCATAAAAAAGAAAAACAAAGAATAATTTGAACCTATTTTGAATAAACAAAAACCCCTTTCCACATAAGTGAAAAGGGGTTTTTTAGATATTATTTGATTTCCTTACCATTTTTGTCATAAAAATGATATTCAAGATATGTGTAAGCATCTCTAGGTAAAACTTTTACCCATTTTTTGTGTTCTAAAAACCATTTAGAACGTACCGATGGAAACCCTTTGGTTAAAAAGGCTGCTATAAATGGATGCGCATTAAGCGTAATCTTTTTATAGTCTTTTTTGAAAAGCCTTTCGAGATCTTGAGTAATCTTTTGAATCACAACTATTGGTGCTTCAATTTCTCCTCCTACTGCTCCGTTAGGGTTTTCTTCTTTTGTTTTAATATTGCGTTCTGGGCGAACACGTTGTCTGGTAATTTGTATCAAACCAAACTTACTAGGTGGCAAAATCTTATGTTTTGCCTTATCATCTTTCATTTCGTCACGAAGATGATTGTACAATTTTTTTCGATTCTCTGCTCTTCCCATATCAATAAAATCGACAACGATAATTCCTCCCATATCACGTAAACGTAACTGACGAGCAATTTCTGAAGCAGAAATTAAATTGACTTCCAGAGCAGTGTCTTCTTGATTTTTTTCTTTGTTAGATCTGTTTCCGCTATTCACATCTATCACATGCATCGCTTCGGTATGTTCTATTACCAAATAAGCGCCTTTTGCCATAGACACTGTGCGACCGAAAGAGGTTTTAATTTGACGTTCTATACCATACTTTTCATAAAGTGGCACGCCATTTTTATACATCTTTACTATAGATTCTTTAGCAGGTGCAATCTCTTGCACGTAATCTTTAATCTGTCCATAAAGCACTTCGTCATCTACTGTAATACTCGAGAATGAATCATCAAAAATATCTCTTAAAATAGAAGAGGCTTTGTTCATTTCACTCAAGACTTTACTAGGATGATGAGCTTTATTTAATTTTTTACACATTGCTGTCCATCTATTCAGCAAGTTCTGTAAATCTTTGTCGAGTTCGGCAACTTTCTTGCCTTCTGCAACTGTACGAATGATAACACCAAATCCTTTAGGCGTAATACTCTTGACCAATCGCTTTAAGCGATCTTTCTCTTCTTTCGATTCAATTTTTTGTGAAATCGAAATACGATCAGAAAATGGTACTAAGACAATATAACGACCAGCAATAGACAACTCGCTACTAATGCGAGGGCCTTTGGTTGAAATTGGTTCTTTTACAATTTGTACTAATAGAGATTGATTTGATTTTAAAACATTGGCAATACTGCCGTTTTTATCAATATCTTTCTCAAACTGAAAATTTTTCAGTAAAAAATCGGTATGTCTACCTGTGCTTACACGTTTAACGAATTTTAAAAGAGAAGGTAATTTTGGTCCTAAATCATGATAATGCAAAAACGCATCCTTTTCATAACCTACATTTACAAATGCAGCGTTTAGACCAGGAACAGCTTTTCGTATTTTGGCAATAAATATATCACCAACCGAGAAGTTGTTATCATCTTCATCTTTGTGTAACTCGATAAGTTTTCCATCTTTTAATAAGGCAAAATCAACAATATCAGAACTCGATCTTATAATCAATTCTTTTTCCATGTTGTTCATTTTAATCCATCCCGATTCATTTCGAGACAGATGGATGTTATTTTATTTTGACACAGGATATTTAATCCAGTAAATTCATGTATTACGATGGTAAATCGTAATAAAACTCATAAATTTTATATCAAAGAACGTTGTTTTTTAAATTAAGAAAAGTAGTTAAAAAACTACTTTTCTTAATTTATTTCTTTTTGTGACGATTAGCGCGTCTACGTTTTTTACGCTTATGCGTCGCTACCTTGTGTCTTTTTCTTTTTTTACCACTTGGCATAAATAAGTCTTTTTTAAATTAATATTTGTTTTAATGTTTTAGTTTACTTCAACGTTAGTCTTAACACCTTCAACAAATACTTTAGCAGGTTTAAATGCAGGTATGTTGTGAGCAGGTATTTTAATTGTTGTGTTTTTTGAAATGTTACGTCCAGTTTTTTCTGCTCTAGTTTTTACGATAAAACTTCCAAAACCTCTTAGGTATACGTTATCTCCTCCTTCTAAAGATGATTTAACTTCTTCCATGAATGTTTCTACTGTTGCTTGTACATCTCCTTTTTCAATTCCTAGTTTGTCAGAAATTTTCGCTACTATATCAGCTTTTGTCATTGTTATTAATTTTTAGGGTTATCTATTAATTATAAGGGATGCAAATATAGGTAATTTAATTTCAATATTTCAAGCGTAATTAATTAAAATTTAACCTTGTAAAGATTTATTTTTGTAAAAATTAAGTCATTTAAATGAATTTTACCGAAATTTTAACACATTGGTACTCAGTCAATAAGAGAAGTCTACCATGGAGAACAACTAAAAATCCGTATCACATTTGGTTGTCTGAAATCATCATGCAACAAACACAGATTACTCAAGGATTACCGTATTATGAAGCTTTTGTTAACCATTTTCCTTCTGTTTTTGACCTTGCAAATGCCGATGAACAGGACGTTTTAAAGCTTTGGCAAGGCTTAGGCTATTATTCTAGAGCTAGAAATTTACACGCCTCTGCAAAATATATTGCCAATACACTAGATGGAAAATTTCCAAATACTTATACTGAAATAGTAAAACTTAAAGGTGTTGGCGATTATACAGCTAGTGCCATCGCTTCAATCTGTTTTAATGAACCTCACGCGGTTGTTGATGGTAATGTATATAGAGTATTGTCACGGTATTTTGGTATTGATACACCAATCAACTCGACAAAAGGTATCAAAGAATTTAAAAAACTAGCGACGAACTTAATTGACAGTAAACATCCTGGAGATTATAACCAAGCTGTTATGGAGTTTGGCGCTACGCAGTGCAAACCTAAAAGTCCATACTGTATTGTTTGTCCGCTCAACACTAGTTGTATTGCACTTCAAAAAGGAAAAGTGGATGAGCTTCCTGTTAAACTTAAGAAAACAAAAGTGACAAAAAAGCACTTCAACTTTTTGGTCATTATATCTGAAGACAACAACATCATTTTTGAAAAAAGAACGTCTAAAGGTATTTGGCAAAATTTATATCAATTCCCTCTTATTGAAACCAAAAGTGCATTAACTTGCGAAGTATTTGAAAGTAATCCAGATATTAAATCTCTTTTTAACGGTTCGAAGTTTACCTACAGTCTCTACAATACTAATGAGCTCGTTCATAAATTATCACATCAGCATTTATATACTAAATTCTGGATTATTGAAGTGAAGACCCTTCCCAAAAAAGGCATATCAGTTTCAGAATTAAAAACCTATCCCACTTCAATATTAATTAGCAATTTTATAGACAAGTTCGATTTCTGATTTTAGAGAACTCATAAATTTTTCATACTTTTAATAATCAGACTTTAAAATGATTAATTTTGTAGTCTTAAACAATAGAAATTATGTCAGGAACATTAAATAAAGTGATGCTTATTGGGCATTTGGGTGATGAAGTAAAGATGCATTATTTTGATGGTGGTAATTGCGTTGGTCGTTTTCCATTAGCAACAAACGAAACCTACACGAATAAACAAACTAACGAACGTGTTACAAACACCGAATGGCATAACATTGTGGTGCGTAACAAAGCCGCTGAGATTTGTGAAAAATACCTCTCAAAAGGCGACAAAGTCTATATTGAAGGGCGTTTAAAAACCAGGAAATGGCAAGATGACAAAGGTGCAGATCGTTATTCGACCGAAATTCAATGTACCGATTTCACGTTCCTATCAACTAAGAATGATAACCAAGGTGGTGTAGCTCCAGCTTCTAACCCTCAGCAAGCTACTCAACAACCATCTAATACATCTGTTTCCGAACCTATAACTGAAGATAATGATGATCTTCCGTTTTAAATAAATTAAACTTAAATTATTTACTTTGGATCCTGAACCCTCGAGTTTAATCATAGCCATACTTACAGTAAACGTATCGCTCGTTTCTGGGCTCATACTGCTTTTTATTTTACTACTGTGTTCTGCATTGATTTCGGGTGCTGAAGTAGCCTTTTTTTCGCTAACTAAGTCTGATATAGATACAGGCTTAGAAGAAAATCCTAGAAAGTTTACTATTATTTCAAAATTATTAGAGCGACCTAAAAAACTTTTAGCGACAATCCTAGTCGCCAATAACTTTATCAATATTGGCATCGTCATTCTCTTTGCCTATTTAGGTGAAACCTTGTTTAAAGATATAGAGATCACTTGGGTTCGATTTCTATTGGAAGTCGTCGTTATCACCTTTTTGATATTATTATTTGGAGAAATTGTCCCTAAAATTTATGCGAGCAGAAATCGTGTTAAGTTTTCGACGTTTATGGCAATTCCGTTAAAAATTTTGGATGTTATTTTTTCTCCTATCAGTTTGCCAATGCGCCATTTAACTTTATCCATTCATAAAAAACTAGGAAAACAAAAATCAAATCTAAGTGTTGATCAATTATCTCAAGCGTTAGAATTAACATCTGAGGGTGACACAACCGATGAGGAACAAAAAATATTAGAAGGTATAGTATCCTTTGGAAATACGGATACTAAGCAAGTCATGCGACCTAGAATGGACATTTTTGCTCTTAACGAAGACTTGAAGTATGATGAAATCATTCCAGAAGTCATCAAAAATGGCTATTCTAGAATTCCAGTATACAAAGACAGTATAGACAATGTTACAGGTGTTTTATACATCAAAGATCTATTACCTCATATTGAACGCAAACAATTTGATTGGACGACCTTACTTCGCGAGCCATTCTTTGTTCCTGAAAACAAAAAACTTGATGACTTAATGGTTGAGTTTCAAGAGAAGAAAGTCCATCTAGCAGTAGTAGTAGATGAGTATGGTGGCACCTCAGGCGTAGTGTCTTTAGAGGACGTTATCGAAGAAATTGTAGGAGATATAAGTGATGAATTTGACGATGATGATGTCATCTATACAAAAATTGATGACCAAAATTACTCGTTTGAAGGAAAGACCACTTTAAAAGATTTTTATCGAATAGTCAAGGTTGAAGACGAGGCCGACTTTGAAGAGAACAAGGGTGAGGCTGAAACTATTGCAGGGTTTGTTTTAGAGATTTCAGGGATTTTTCCAAGACGTCAAAGTAAAATAAATTTCAAAAATTACGTTTTTACTATTGAAGCTATTGATAAAAAACGAATCAAACAAATCAAGTTTACTATCTTAGACTAAACTTGTATATTATCTTATGATTATTAAAAAACTATGTATTCTATTACTAGCTGCAGTTTGTTTTTCTTGCGGAAATGATCCGCTACCAAAACCTAAAGCCATGTTAAGACTGGACTATAAAAAACCAGAGTATTCAAAAGTGGACGTGCGTTTACCTTTCACCTTTGAAAAGAATATCAACGCCGACAAAATTTCTAATATCAAGTTAGACGGTATTAATAACTCTTATGGTTTAGATATTAACTATCCATCTATGAAAGGCACTATCTATCTTACCTACAAAAAGGTTAACGCTACTAATCTGGATACGTTACTAAGAGATGCACAAACGCTAACACAGAAGCACACTATAAAAGCCGATGAAATAGAAAGTATTATTTATGAAAACCCAGAGCAAAGCGTATTTGGGATGTTTTATGAAGTTGGAGGAAATGCTGCTTCGCAATCTCAATTTTATGTCACAGATAGTATTAATCACTTTTTGAGTGGTTCTTTGTATTTTTATACGAAGCCTAATTACGATTCTATTTATCCTGCTGCTGTATATTTAAAAAATGACATTAAACGCATTATGGAATCCATAGAATGGAAGGAATAAAAAAAAAGCCTATCAAAATTGATAGGCTTTTTTTTGTGTATTAGATGGGTACTAAATCAATTATTCGTTAATAACCCATTCACCACTACTTTTAATCATCGAAAATTCTTCAGTTGAATTACCAGGTGCCCAAGTTGCAATTGTAACAACATATTTTTGTCCTTCTTCTGCAGAAGGGTTTAAATTATCTAGTACAATATTTAAAGCAGTAACGATCATTTCATCAGTCCAGTTCGTACTTCCACCAGCTCTATTAAAGTTACCAAAATTATCTAAGTTATCTGCTGCTGCTTCAAATCCTTCAACAGCAATTAATTCTGAGGCAACTAATGTATAGTCACTACCTGTTAAGGTATATCTAATAGTATTATCTGGTACCCAAACACCATTCTCAAGGCCAAACTGTAATGACGAGATGCTTGGTGACCAGCTTCCGCCACTAAATGTGTATAAGTTTCCTTTAGTTACTGTTCCTATTCCACTACCACCAAAGAATCTGTAGATGATGAATAATTCATCTTCTTCTTGTGCAAATGGGTAGTTGATACCTAACCATTGTGGTAAATAGTTGCTAGGTAATACAGAACCACTAAAGTTATTGAAAGCTCCTGGTTGCCCAGAATTTTCACCCATAGAATCATAATCTGCAGTAGTTAAATAGTAAACTCCGCTAACATCATCCCACTCTCCTTCTGAGTACCTGTAGTATGCATTTTTAGCTTCAGTATCTCCAGAGAAACCTGTTGTTCTAACGGCAAAATCTTGAACTCTCCATCTTGGCGAATCAGAATCTGTAGAGCTATATTTTAAAGCAACATGTACAGTTTGTCCATCGTATGCTGTAAAATCAAAATCTTCTGAAGTTGTCATATCTCCAAAAATTGTTTTATCAAAAGCTACAGCTGTCCATGCTGCAGCCATAGGATCTCCACCTGTAGTATAATCTGTAGATACTAATACATCAAATAATGTAATATCACCTAAGAAATCTATTTCCTGAGTAATTTGAAAAGATAAACCTGAAATTCCAGATAAGTCTACCTCAGGAGAAATAAGCCATTCTTCTGTAGCATTGGCTCCACCTGAAAATCCTGATCCTTCAGCATAAGAAGATTGGTCTCTCCATCCTAAGTTATCATCCATTCCTTCTAATCCATCATCTAGGACCTCAATAAGTTCAAAATCACCAAAGTTTGTTGGAAATGCAGCACCATAAACACTTGCTAAACCAACTTCTGGTTGTCCAGTAAATTCATTGTATGATAATCTTACGACTTGTCCTTCTACAGGAGTTGCAAATTCTGAAGCCAAAACACTTTCTAAAGCACCTTCAACATCTTCACCAGGTAAAAACGCATTACTGTTACTCGTTGGGTAATCAGTATTTCCAAGATTATAAACGTCGGCATTTACAAAAGCGCTAACATCTTCTGGGTTTCCATCATTTAAATTAAAACTCACAGTTACCGATGAACCAGTACCCCAAAATGGATATCTATCTGCTAAAAACGGAGGTAAAATTACTTTTGCATCTTCTAAATCAGCAAACGCTTCAAATGTTTCATAGTAATCTGGATCTTCTTCAGGGCCTTGTTCTACAAGAGCTGCATAATCATCTGATGTTAATGTAAACTCATCAACACCAATTATTGGGTCATCTTGATTAGCGAGATCATTATTAATATCTTCTACAGGATCACATCCAGTAAAAATGGCGCCTATAAAGGCTAATACATAAACTATTCTTTTCATTGTTCTATTTTTTTAAAATTTAAGTTGTGCTCCTACACTAAATGTTCTACCAAATCCATAGTACACTAAAGCTGTTTCAGCATTTGAACCTGAGCCGTCTAAAGCATCTGCTATATATTCTGTATTAAATATATTATTTATTCTAGCTACAAGAGACGCATCAAACTCTCCAAACGAGAAACCGTGAGTAATAGCAGCATCAAATACACCATAAGAAGGTACTTCCCATGGATCTGGAGCACCTTGTGTTCCTCTATCACTTGGATCAAAATCTGCATATAAACGATCAAAATAGTTATAATCTACAGACAATCTCGTATTTATTCCAAATCTATAATTAACACCTAATGCCATCGTTGTTTGAGCAGCATCACCTACAGGTGTATCTTCAATAAATAAATTTACTGTATCTACGACTTCTTGTTCTTCATTTAAAATGTTAACTCCTGTAACATCTTCTTCCCATCTCCAATCTCCAAGAGATGCCATACCTGTGATGTCTAATTTATCCGTTGCTTTGTATACAAAGTCAATTTCAATACCTTGATGAATTGCATTTACACCTAAAATGTTAGCAAATCCTGTTTCATCTTCACTTAATTGGAAAGACAATGTTTCTGTTCTATCTCTCCAAGCAGTTCTATATAAGTTAACATTAGCAGACAGACGCTCGCCTCTAAAACCATAACCAATTTCATAACTTGTGATTTTTTGATTTTCGGCATTTTCATTAATCTCATCATTGTTAAAGTTAGGGAAAACTGCATCAAAATCAGCCGCTTTTTCAAAGTATCCTATGTTTACAAATACATTATGGTTCATATCAATACGATAGTTAGCACCACCTTTTGCTCCATAACCAAAAAAGTTGAAACGATCTGTTTCTTGTAGAGGATCTCCGTTTAAGTAATTAAAGTAATCTTTTCTCTTATAAGATGTGTTCGATGCGTTTAATGATATGAATGTATTGAAATTTTCATTTACATCATATTCTAACTGAGCAAATGCACCTAACCAACCTACTATTCCATCGTTATTATAAGCTACTTTATCACCTACTCTTGCAATACCTGTTGGATTATTAACGTTATCCTCATTAATTATAAATTGACCTCCTAATAGATCAGTAACTTCTCTAAAGTGTTTTCCTGTATAGCTTCTCCAGTCTAATCCGGCTAAAAGCACTAAGTCATCGGTTAAATCTGATTTCAATGTAGATAAAATCCCATACCAATTGTGGTCGTTACGAGAAGCTCTTAAAGCAGCATTAGAACCGTTAGCTCCATTTGCAATATTTTCATCAACGATACGATCAAAATCTAAAGGCCCAAATTCTCCAATACGATAATCTGCACTTGTAAATTTAAATCTTCCATCATTTTCAAATCCTGGAGCGTCAGCATCACTACCTAGAGTTCCACCTCCACCACCAGTACCAAAAGATGCGTAGGCAGCTGTCGATATGCTTGTTTTATCATTAAGATCCCAATAGTGGTTTAAAGAGATTTGAGGTTTGTGATAAAAGTTATCTTCTATAGACGTTAGTTGACCATTCTTAAAACCCCAATCTGAGTTGTATTTAATTCCGTCTTCACTTTGTCTATACGTGTCAATTAAATGTCTGTTTTGTCTTTGACCGTGACGTTGTTTAGCACCAAAAGCTGTAAACGATAATTTATGTTGATCGTTGATCTCTTTAGATACGTTAACAAAATAAGAAACAGCATTAAAAGGTGTTCCTTGCACATAACCATCTCCATCAGTCTTAGCAGCTGAAACTGTAGCAGCAAAACCACTTTCCATTAAACCTGTAGAATATGTTATTCCAAATTTTCTATACCCGTCATTACCAAGTGTCGTCATGATGTTTCCACCAGCTTCAGCATCGGTTGTTTTAGTTAAGATATTGATAGTACCACCAACAGAAGGTACAGCAACTCTAGCAGCACCAAGACCTCTTTGCACTTGCATTGAGCTTGTCACATCACCTAATCCTGCCCAGTTACTCCAGAAAACACGACCATTTTCCATATCGTTTACTGGCACACCGTTAATCATTACGGCAACATTTTCAGAGTTAAATCCACGTAAGTTAATACGACCATCTCCAAAACCACCACCAGCTTTTGTAGCATATACACCAGGTGTAGATTTTAAGACTTCAGGAAATTCTTGAGTTCCTAATTTTAATTGGATATCTGCAGCTCTCACTGTTGACACTGCAACAGGCGTTTTTCTATCTACTGCTACAGACGCAATAATTTGTACCTCTTGTAAGCCTACTTCACTTGAGACAAGAGTAATTGTTCCAAGATCCATATCTCCAGAGAAAGCAATTGTTTGTGAGTTGTAACCAACAAACGTAATTACTAATTCTCCCGATGAAGCTTGGGTTTTAAGGGTAAAATTTCCATCAAAATCGGTATTAGTACCATTTGACGTCCCCTTTTCAATGATATTTGCTCCAGGTAATGGTTCATTCATATCTGAACCAACTAATTTACCTGTAATTGTGCTTTGTGAAAAAGCAATTGTAGTGCACAATAAAGCTACAAATACCAATAAACATTTTGAAATTTTTTTCATTGTTTAAGAATTATTTAGAGTTTTAAATTTGCGGCAAAAGTACGTTCAATAGGAACATACTGTATTACCAAAATGTTAAGAATTTTTAACTGTTAAAATTACTTAAAAATTCTTAAAAATTTAACATTTTGCTTACACTAAGTCAACAAGTATTTAACAACCCTATCTTATATCTTGGTAGTGTTTAATGAGGTTTTGAGTAGATTCGTCATGATTGTTAATAACATTCGCACTTTGAAGTTCTGTTAAAATTGTATTTGCGAGCTGCTTTCCAAGTTCAACACCAAATTGATCGTAGCTGAAAATATTCCATATAATTCCTTGAACAAATATTTTATGCTCGTACATGGCAATTAATTTTCCAAGGCTTTGAGGTGTTAACTTTTCTATAAGAATAGTCGTGGTTGGTTTATTACCTTCAAATATTTTAAAAGGTATCAATTCATTCATTTTTTCTTCGGAAAGTCCTTGAGATCGTAATTCTGCTTCTACAACATCTTTAGACTTACCATTCATCAAGGCTTCAGTTTGAGCAAAGAAGTTAGACATCAATTTGTCTTGGTGATCTTGGTTTCCGTGTAATGATTTGGCAAAACCTATAAACTCTGCCGGAATTAATTTTGTTCCTTGATGTATTAGTTGAAAAAAGGCATGTTGAGAATTAGTTCCTGGCTCACCCCATATTATGGTTCCTGTTTGATAATCTATCGTATCCCCATTTCGGTCAACGCTTTTACCATTACTTTCCATAATACCCTGTTGAAGGTAGGTTGCAAATTGATTCAAATACTGCGAATAAGGAATAACGGCTTCACTTTCAGCGTTGAAAAAGTTATTATACCACACACTCAAAAGCGCTGTAAAGACTGGGATGTTTTTATCAAATGCTTCTGTTTTAAAATGTGTGTCCATTTTATGTGCGCCAAGAAGCAATTGATCAAAGTTATCATAGCCTACAGTTAGACTTATGGATAATCCAACGGCACTCCACAACGAAAAACGACCACCTACCCAATTCCACATTGGGAATATATTGTTTTCATCAATACCAAAAGCTTTTACTTTTTCAATATTGGTAGATACTGCAACAAAATGTTTTGACACGGCATCTTGAGGTGCTTCTTTTAAAAACCACTCTCTAATTGTATTGGCATTAGATAATGTTTCTTGTGTCGTAAAGGTTTTAGAAACAATGACGAAAAGTGTGGTTTCGGGGTTTAATTTTTTAATAATTTCATTGACATGATCACCATCAACATTACTCACAAAATGAGTGTTAAGGTGGTTTTTATAATACGATAATGAATCGACAACCATAGCTGGCCCCAAATCTGATCCGCCTATACCGATATTGACAACATCTGTAAATGGTTTGTTGGAATAACTTTTAAGGTCACCATTAATTATTTGATTTGAGAAGGTTTTTATTTTTTGTTTAACCTCAAAAATTTCAGGGATAACATTTTCACCATTTACAAAAACCTGAGCGCTTTCAGGTACTCTCAGAGCTGTATGTAAGACTTCACGTCCTTCAGTTTGATTGATTACATCTCCTTCAAAATATTTCTGCATGGCATCCTTCAAACCAACTTCATTTGCGAGTTCCAGTAACAAGCTTATCGTTTCTTTAGACACGCGATGTTTAGAATAATCAACAAAAAAATCTTCCCATCTTACGGTCATATCATGAGCACGATTTTGATGCTCTGCAAATAAGGCTTTAAGATGTGTATTTTCTATGGTTTTGAAATGTGCTCTTAGCTTACTCCAAGCGACTGTTGTGGTTGGGTTGACTGTTTGTAATGCCATTATTGTATTTTCGACGTTAGTACTTCGTCTTCGGTTGGTAATTCAATTTTATTATCTTCAAACTGTATATTATCCAACTGAGATTTTAAAGGTTTGATAAATTCGTTATAATTTGCCTTAAGAGAATCTGGAATAGATTCTGCTGCAGGTAATTTCTCTCTAAATGGATCGACTTGTTTTCCATTCTTCCAGAATCGATAACACACATGAGGTCCACCTGTATTACCTGTCATACCAACCCATCCAATCACATCACCTTGTTTTACAAAATCACCTTTTCTAACATTTTGTGCTTTCATATGCAAGTATTGTGTGCTGTACGTTCCATTATGTTTGATCTTAACGAATTTACCATTTCCGCCTCGCCTTGTAGATTCGGTTACGGTTCCATTTGCAGTAGCTAGAATAGGAGTTCCTATTGGAGCCGCAAAATCGGTACCTTTGTGTGGTCGTAATTTATAACCATAGTATTTGATACGACGATTTAGGTTATAACGTGAGGAGATTCGACTAAACTGCACAGGCGCTTTTAAAAATGTTCGTCTTAAACTCTTTGTATTTTCATCAAAATAATCTGAAATTTGTTTCATACTATCCACCTGAAAATTAAATGCATAAAATGGTTCGCTCTTATGTTCAAAATAGGCGGCATCAATACTTTCTATACCTGCATAAATGCTGTCTTCAATAAAGCGTTGATTGTACACTATTTTAAAACGATCTCCTTTTTGAAGTCTAAAGAAATCAATAGTCCAAGCATATATATCACTCATATCATTTATTAATTGATATGGTAATCCTTGAGCTTCCATTGTTTCAGACAAATTATTCATCACAACTCCAGAGGCTTCTTTTTGTACAATTGTAATGGGTTTTTTGCCTTTGTAAGCAACGACAGAGTCTGTCATTTTAATGACCACGTAATCGATACTGTTGGGCTGGTATATAAAACACTCTGGTGTTTGAAGCGAATCTTTAGCACAAAAGAGTGTATAAGGCTTACCTATTTTTAATTTTCCAATATCAAATGAATCCTTAATTTTTTCAGCAATATTGAAGATTCTTGGGTAACCAATATGATTACGCTCTAAGATTTCGCCAAAACTATCCCCTTTTTTGATAGTATCTCTTTTAACGATGTAATTGTCGAGCACTAAACCAAACTCTTTTAAAGGTTCTGGCTCTACATAAGTTTGTAATTGATCTAACTCTGGTTTTTTCTCGTCTTCTTTACATGAAAAAAAACCAATACAAATAAAAAGTGCTATTAATAATTGTTTTGGTTGCATTAAGCTAATGGTATTATATGTTCTCTCCCCAGTTTTCTAATTCTTTTTCGCTCCAAAGTTCAGGAAAAAAAATGCGTTTTTGGTATTTTGGATGCATATATTTTTTCCAGTCACTTCCACCTGTGGCTTCACCATCTCCTGTTCCACTTTCTATATAGTGTTTTGCAGCATTATAATGTGCCATAACCCAAGTGATATTTACAGTATAATCAAAATGCTTCATGGCCTTAACCAAATCTGCGTCCTGTTGATCTTCTTTTGGAAGTTCTTTAAAACGCGACCATAGATTTTTAGTGTTATAAGTTTGCATAAAACGAATGAAATCGCCTTTGTATCGTTTTTCAAAATTAACTAAGAGTGTTGATTTTTTACCTGTTTTATAATCTTTTCCTGCCGCCTGCCAATACAAGTGCTCAAAGGCATGTTCAAAAGGTGTATTACGATCTATGGTTTTTCTAAATCTGTAATCAATCAAGTTTATTAATTCTGTTGAAGCAAACTCAATCATTCGATACTGTGCACTTTGAAATCCGCTCGCTGGCGTAAGTGTATATCGAAATTTCATGTATTGCTCAATCTCCATCCCTTCACGCATGATATTGAAGGACGTAGTTAGCATATCAAAATAGCGACTAACACGCATAATTTTATTTTCAAAAAATTCAACATTAAGGTTTTCTTTTTCTGCAACCTGTTGAATTTCCCAAAGGATCATTTTAAAGATCAATTCATTGATTTGATGGTAAGCAATAAAAACCATCTCATCAGGAAGCGTTGTTCGCTGTATTTGAAGGTTTAAAAGGGCATCTGTTTGTATATAGTCCCAATATGTAATAGGCTTGCTATAAAGCAAGCCATAAAGGTGATCGTCTGTATCTTGATCTATTTTTGTATACTTCTCTTGAAGCTGTTTTATGATATCGTCAAAATGTTGTGTGTCATCCATGTTGGTTAGTCAAATTGAATAGGAAAGTAATGTTTTAATCCTTTATAATCTTCAAGGTCTGCTCTTAATGAACCTACGGCTAGATCTGCTTTAATCTTTAAAGGGATTTTATTTTCATCTGCACTTACCCAAAGTGTTAAACTTTCCTGTTCTTTAAATACACGTCCAGCCATAACATATGGTCTAAACTTTAATGTTTTAATTTTTCCAAATTTTGTCTTGATCGTTTCTCTTCCTAAAAATTTGAGCTTGAAATTATAATTTTCTTCATCAAAAAACATATTGAGGGTTACTACTTCTCCTACTTTAATGTTTTTAGTGTCATAATTATTTCTTAAATAGTAAAACGCAGATACCATATCCTGAACATCTTGTTCTGTAGCTATAGTCTTTTTTGTTTTATGCTTTTTATTTTCGACTTGAGCTTCTTTTTTGTTTTGATTGAATTTGATCTCTATGTCTTTGGTGTGACCTCCTTCATCAATTTTTCTAATAAACTTGTATGGAACTCCGGTTTCCTTGTCAAAATAACTTTCGTACCTGTCTTTTACTTTGAAAAACCACTTAATCGCACCAGTTGTCCAGCCTTTCCCAACAACGTGGTATACAGGCTTTCCGTTTAGCTTTGTTTCTTTAAGCGACAATGTAGCGTTTCCTGCTTTTAGGAATCCACTGTAGCTCATTCTAAATTTGAACCATTCACCATCTTTGAATGCACTTTTCTTTTGGGCAGTAGAAGTTTGCAAACAAAATAGAACGCCAATTATAAGTAGTAAGTTTCTCATCATATATAGTATTGTAAATGTAACTTTCAGTATCACATTTTATTGTTCGTAATGAAGAATTACAATTACTATTCCAAAAATAAAAATTTTATTGAAACCATTATAAACAAAGGTGTTATACTTCTGTTAGAATTTAAAATATAAACGCCATCCCAAATGGACAGCGTTTATATGATAATTATTTATAACGTTCCTCTTTTTGCTTGTTCTCTCTCAATAGATTCAAACAAAGCTTTAAAATTACCTGCACCAAAACCTTGTGCTCCCATGCGTTGAATGATTTCGAAAAACAATGTTGGTCTATCTTCCACAGGCTTAGTGAAAATTTGAAGTAAATAGCCTTCTTCATCAGCATCTACAAGGATAGAGAGTTTTTGAAGTTCTTTTATATCTTCTTTCATCATGTCCATATGCACTCCCAATCGTTCGGGAATCATATCGTAATATGATTGTGGTGGAGGTGGCAAAAACTCAACACCTCTAGCTTTAAGTTGGGCTACTGTTTTTATAATATCATCTGTTGCAACAGCTATATGTTGAACTCCAGAATCTTCATAAAAATCTAAATATTCTTCTATTTGAGATTTCTTAGCCGCTTTAGCTGGTTCATTAATTGGGAATTTGATTCGTCCATTACCATTACTCATCACTTTACTCATCAAAGCGGAGTATTCGGTATGGATTTGTTTATCATCAAAGGAGAGAAAATTTACAAATCCCATAACATCTTCATACCATTTTACCCAAGTATTCATTTGTCCCCAGCCAACATTACCTACCATGTGATCAATGTATTTGAGTCCGACAGGTTCTGGATTATAATCTGACTCCCATTTTTGGAATCCTGGCATAAATACACCATTGTAGTTTTTACGTTCAACGAACATATGCACGGTTTCACCATAGGTATAAATTCCTGCTCTAACAACTTCTCCAAATTCATCGGTTTCCACCACAGGTTCCATATAAGACTTAGCTCCTCTTTTGGTAGTTTCTTCATAAGATTTTCTAGCATCATCGACCCAGAGTGCTACCACTTTTACACCATCACCATGCTTAACAATATGATCATTAATTGGAGATTTACTATTTAGAGGAGTTGTTAATACCAATCGTATCTTATCTTGTTTGAGTACATAACTGACAGCATCTTTTGAGCCTGTTTCTAAGCCTTTATAAGCATAGGATTGAAATCCAAATGCTGTTTTGTAGAAATGAGCAGATTGCTTTGCATTTCCAACATAAAACTCAACATAATCAGTTCCTAGTAGTGGTAAAAAATCTTGTGCGTCTTCAAAGATCTTTTCTAATCCATAATTGACACTTTTTACTTCTTTCGCCATAATATTTTATTTTAATGTTCTAACCAAGATTTAAAGTAATCTTCGTCTGCTATTTTTAAAGCTTCTTCTGTTATTTGTAGTGGTTTAAATGTATCTACCATAACAGCGAGCTCATCTGTTTTTATTTTTCCTATACTACGTTCTGTGGCTCCAGGATGTGGTCCATGAGGAATGCCGGCTGGATGCAAACTAATATGACCTGCATCAATATCATTTCTGCTCATAAAATCACCGTCAACATAATACAACACCTCATCACTATCTATATTACTGTGATTATATGGTGCTGGAATACTCTCTGGATGATAATCGTACAAACGTGGCACAAAACTGCATACTACAAAGGCATCTGTTTCAAAAGTTTGATGCACTGGAGGCGGTTGATGGATACGACCAGTAATAGGCTCAAAGTCATGAATTGAAAAGGCATAAGGGTAGTTAAAACCATCATAACCTACCACATCAAAAGGATGCGATGCATACACCATTTCAAATATATCGTCTTGCTTTTTAACCTTCATAAGAAATTCTCCTGTTTCATTGTAAGTTTCGAGTTCTTGTGGCTGTCGTAAATCACGTTCGCAAAACGGAGAATGTTCTAGTAATTGTCCAAACCAATTTCTATAGCGTTTTGGTGTATAAATTGGTCGTCGTGACTCTACAATAAACAACCTGTTGTCTTCGGTATCAAAATCCATCTTATAAATAATCCCTCTAGGAACTACAAGATAATCACCATATTTAAAATCGAGATTCCCAAGATGTGTTCTCAACTTTCCTGTTCCTTTATGAACAAAAATAAGTTCATCTGCATCAGAGTTTTTATAGAAATAATCTGTTGTTGACTGTTTTGGAGCAGCTAAAATTATAGTACAATCACTATTGGTTAATACTGCTTTTCTGCTCTCTAAATAATCATTTTCAGGCTGGACTTGAAACCCTCTAAAACGATAGGATTGTATATGATTTGCTTTTGCAATTTTTGGAGCAACACTATATTGTTTTTTTATTGCTTTTACTTGTGTTGGTCGTTGTTCGTGATAACTGTTAGTTGACATTCCGTCAAACCCAATGGTACCAAATAATTGTTCGGCATATAGGCTTCCATCTTCTTTTCTAAATTGAACATGGCGCTTGGATGGGATTTTTCCTAATTTATGATAAAAAGGCATACATATTTATATTAAATAATTGAAATTAAAAGTTTGAATTTGCTCAACTCAAAACATTTTGACTTGACATAAAGATACAAATATGTGTGCTTATTCAGGGTTTCTCTTGATAAGAAAATGAAGATAGCTTAATAAATCTTTGAAGAATAGATTTGACATGTTTCAAATATCGTGAAATTTCTCAATATTCTAAAACCAAAAGCCAATATTAAAGTACCAAATACTTTTTCGTTGTTCTGGCGAATAACTAAATTTTGCTTGAACAGGCCCTAAAAAAGTTTCGATACCATAACCAACACCATAACCTCTATAATCTGGTAGAGTAAACCATTCACCCGATTCAAAAATATCGTTATCCACATTAGCCCAATTGGCTTCTAAAGTGATATGATGTTTGTTAACTATTTCATAATCTGCACATGCATAAGCTTTCACGTAGCTATTACCTGTTAACGAAATAAAGTCATAGCCTAAGAATGGAATAAAATTATTAATCAAGTTATTGCCATAACCACCTAGTGCAAAATCTAAAGTTTGTGTTGAGTTATCTCCCAATTTAAATCCACCACTAGTTTGAAGGTTGATACTTAATTTATCTGAAATACTAAAGGCATAGCCTATATCTGCTTTAGCAATTGAAAATTGGTCAAACCCTGTATTAAAATCTGAAGCAAAAAGATAGGTATGAAAATCACCGTTAAAATAAACACCACTGGACGGATAATACTTATTATCATAGGTGTCTAATTTGAGTGTTCCAAAGACACTTAAATAATCGGTGTTCTCAAATACAAATTCGTCAGTTTCGGTATTAATTGTTATCGTTTCAGACTTAATATTCAAGCGCTTATGCTCAGCACCAATGCTTAATGCAAAGTCCTTTCTAAACAAGGTCTGCAAATAAAATTGATTGGTTTGATCTCGCAATTCAACATCAAGTTTATTTATTCCAGTAGCAGTAATTTGAGCATTGTCTAATAATAATTCGGCATTGATATTTTTTTCAAATTGATTGTACCGTGATCGCAAACCAATACTCCAATAAAACCCCTTATCGATAAGATACTCAAAATTATATCGCACATTATCTCCTAGAATGATATCTAAAGAGGCAATATCATTATCAAAAAGTAATTGTTTCTTGGTGAGATTGGCTAATGCTGCACTTTTGTATAAATCATCATAATGAACTCCTAACTTTAAAAACGTAGTGACCTTACTTTCTTCAAGTGTGGCATGTAAGTCATAACCCTCTTTAGATCTAGATTTTTTAAAATCATACTGGAATGCATCAAAATTATTAGTCGCTACAAGGTTATTTACTCCTCTGTCAAAATTTGAATAACTCACTTTCTCGTTCGTTTTAAGTTTTAACTTTCCTAAGATATAAGAGCGCGTGTATTTTTTATTTCCTTTTAAATAAATATCATTAATAGCAATACTATCTTTAGGAACAATCTTCAGATTGTGATTACTATCGTCATCAGATTTCTTTGGTAGTAGTGATAATTGATCTAATTGTGCTAAAGCAGCAAGCTTTCCATTTTCTATAATTTTTTTTCCTTCACTAAATGACACAACAGTAAAATCTTTAATGTCTGGTTTAATATAAACATCTGTCTTTTTAGACTTCAATTTCATATCATTTATTGTTCTAAAATTATTAATCTGCAATAACACATCAGGAGCCGATGTCATTTCTTCACGCGTAGCCAAACCATCTTGTACATCAACGCCAATAATGATATCCATACCTTTGGCTCTAAGCTCATCAATAGGATAGTTATTTGCAACTCCTCCATCAATGAGTAATTGACCATTAATGTTAACGGGTTGAAACAATGACGGGAAGGCACCACTAGCTGTAATACATAAGGGCAAGCTCCCAGAATCTAGCATCACTTGCTCTCCAGTTTCTATATTAGTAGCAATGCAAAAAAACGGAATAGGTAAATTATCAAAATCATCAACCTCACTAACATGAAGTGTGAGTTTTGACAACAAATTAAATACATTTTGACCTCTGGATAGCGCTGAAGGTAGTTTGAGTTTAAAATTATTAAATGGCAATGCTATAGCATACTTTTCAGTATTATCGCGCTCATAGAAAGTCTTTGCCGAACGTGGCAGATTATCATTGATGACTTTTTCAAAATCTAAGCTTCTAAAAATAGAATCCAATTGGTTACCAGAATATCCAGCTGAGTAAAGCGACCCAACAATTGCTCCCATACTTGTTCCTGCGACATAATCTACTTTAATCCCTAGACTATCAATAACCTTTAGCACACCAATATGCGCAAATCCTTTTGCACCACCTCCACTTAAGACTAAACCTATCTTTGGTTTGTCTGTTTTGTAATTGACTTGTGCTTTCATAGAAAACGTCAAACACAATATAAATATGATAACAACTATGCGCTTCACTTCTTACTGTAATAATCTATTATTTTTTGAGCTCTAGATAAGCCAACTACTTTTTCTAAATCTTCTTTTTTGGCTTCGGAAATTCGCTTGACCGATTTAAATTGTTTCATCAACGCCACGACCGTTTGCTCTCCTATACCAGGAATGGTTTCCAACTCTGTTGAAAGCGCACTTTTACTTCGTCTATTTCGATGATGCTCAATACCAAAACGATGTGCTTCATTTCTTAATTGTTGAATAATTTTAAGCGTTTCGCTTTTCTTGTCTAAATATAGCGGAATTGGATCATCTGGATAAAATAATTCTTCCAAACGTTTTGCAATTCCGATAATAGCAATTTTCTGTCTCAAATTTAAAGCATCTAAGCTTTTAATTGCCGATGATAATTGTCCTTTTCCGCCGTCAATAATAATAAGTTGTGGTAATGGTTGTTCTTCTTCTAATAAACGTTTGTAACGTCTATATACTACCTCTTCCATTGATGCAAAATCATCAGGACCTTCTACCGTTTTAATATTAAAATGTCTATAGTCTTTTTTACTTGGTTTACCATCCTTGAACACAACACAAGCGGCTACAGGATGCGTTCCTTGTATGTTCGAATTATCAAAACATTCAATGTGACGTGGTTCTTCCGACAGGCGTAAATCAGATTTCATTTGTGCCATGATGCGATTCGCATGACGATCTGGATCAATAATTTTAACTTGTTTGAAACGCTCCATACGATAGTACTTTGCATTTCTAAGCGATAAATCTAAAATATGCTTTTTATCTCCCAACTTAGGAACAGTAACTCTAATCTCGTCTCCCAAATCAACTTTAAAAGGCACGTAAATTTCTTTAGATCCAGAGTTAAAACGCTGTCGTATTTCTGTAATTGATAGCTCCAATAATTCTTTATCTGTTTCGTCTAATTTCTTTTTTATTTCTAAGGTATGTGATCTAATAATACTTCCGTAGGACAATTGTAAAAAATTAATATACGCATAGCTTTCATCACTCATAATACTAAACACATCGACATTGCTAATTTTAGGATTCACAATAGTAGATTTTGCTTGATAGTTTTCTAAAACTTCTATTTTTTCCTTAATTCGTTGTGCTTCCTCAAATTGCATATCTTGAGCCAATTGCTTCATTTGTGTCTTGAACTGAGATAACGAGTCTTTAAAATTTCCTTTTATTATTTCCCGTATTGCAACTATGTTTCTATTGTAATCTTCTTCTGTTTGCAAATTTTCACATGGTCCTTTACAATTCCCTAAATGATACTCAAGACAGACTTTATACTTTCCTGCTTCTATTTTTTCTTTAGATAAATTAAAATTACACGTTCGTAATTGATATAACCCTCTAATTAAGTCGAGTAAAGTGTGAACCGTCTTCATACTAGTATAGGGTCCAAAATATTCAGAACCATCTTTAAACACACGTCGTGTTGAAAACACTCTAGGAAAACGTTCTTTTTTTATACAAATCCAAGGATAGGATTTATCATCTTTAAGCAATACATTATAACGTGGCTTGTATTTTTTTATAAGATTGTTTTCTAGTAAAAGTGCGTCGGTTTCGGTATCAACAACGATATGTTTAACACTAGCTATTTTTTTTACTAATACTCTCGTCTTACCATTATCATGTGTTTTCGTAAAATATGAACTCACACGTTTCTTTATATCTTTTGCTTTTCCTACATAAATTAAATTATCATCTGCATCAAAATATTGATATACGCCAGGCTGACGAGGTAAGGTCTTTAATTGAATATCTAACGTAGGTTTTTGCATTACTCAAAGGTAAATGAAAAGCTAATATTGTAAAAATTAAATGCTAACGTATTTTAGTATATTGCAACATCGTTAAATGGGTTTGGTTTTATGAGTTACCAAACACCTTAAGCACCTTACATGAATATTGTCATTTTATCTAGAAACCCACATTTATATTCGACCCAACGACTGGTAAAAGAAGGAGAAGCAAGGGGTCATGATATGGAAGTTATTGATCCTCTTAAATGTGATATTATCATTGAAAAAGAAAAACCTACCATTTACTATAAAGACCGCTACTTAGACTATGTAGATGCTATTGTTCCAAGAATAGGAGCTTCGGTTACTTTTTATGGTTGTGCTGTAGTAAGACAATTTGAAATGATGGGTGTATTTACTATTGTAACTTCAGATGCCATTTTACGATCTCGTGACAAATTAAGAAGCTTACAGCGCTTAAGTAAAGCTGGTATTGGAATGCCAAAAACCGTGTTCACAAATTACTCTCGAGATGTTGAGGAAGTTATCGAACATGTAGGTGGAACTCCAGTGATCATAAAACTTTTAGAAGGCACTCAAGGTTTAGGTGTTGTTTTAGCTGAAACAAAAAATGCAGCAGAGTCTGTACTTGAAGCCTTTAACGGATTGCAGGCCAGAGTCATTGTTCAAGAATATATTAAAGAAGCAAAAGGTGCCGATATTAGAGCTTTGGTTGTTGACGGACAAGTAGTAGGTGCTATGAAACGCCAAGGAAAAGAAGGTGAATTTAGATCTAATCTGCATCGTGGCGGAAGTGCTAATATTATAAAATTGAATACTGATGAATTGCGTGTTGCTATGAATGCTTCAAAAGCATTGAAATTACCCGTTTGCGGTGTTGATATGTTACAATCTGAAAGAGGTCCATTACTTTTAGAAGTGAACTCAACACCAGGATTGGAAGGTATAGAAACTGCTACAGGAAAAAATATTGCTAGAGCGATTATCACTTTTATTGAACGCAACAGAAAATAGATGAGCGAAAAAGACATATTAGAAATTTTAGGTGAGGATGTCCCTCTAGGAAAAAGCAAAACAGTAAGTTTTAATGTTGCTAAACTTCACACGCAGAATACTATTGATGTTCCTGTTATTATTGAACGCTCGAAAAAACCAGGTCCAACAGTTTTAATTACCGCTGGCATACATGGAGATGAAGTAAATGGCGTAGAAATTGTTAGACAGATTATTGCCAAAGGCATCAATAAACCAAAGAGAGGAACGATTATCTGTGTTCCTGTTATTAATGTTTTTGGTTTCATCCAGATGGATCGAGAATTTCCAGATGGTCGAGATTTAAATCGTGTATTCCCAGGAATTAAAGGTGGTTCGTTAGCCAGTCGGGTTGCTTTTAAATTAGTAACCGAAATTTTACCTCATGCCGATTTGGTAATTGATTTCCATACAGGCGGAGCAGATCGTTTTAATGCAGCTCAAATTAGGATTATCAAAGGTGAAAAAAACCTCAAAAAGCTGGCAAAAGTCTTTGGAGCCCCTTTTGTTTTGTACTCGAAGAACCTCAATAAGTCGTTTAGAAATACCTGTTATAAATTAGGTGTCCCTATACTTCTTTTTGAAGGTGGAAAATCGTTTAATATTGACAATACAATTACAAACACAGGTGTAAATGGTGCTAAACGTGTATTAGATCATTTAGAAATGCTTAATAGCAAGTTTAAAGTTTCACAACCAAAAAAATCATGTGTATTTATTTCAAATAGTAAATGGATTCGCGCCAATTACTCTGGAATGTTCAAACCCACTGTCAAGATAAATACTCATGTTTTAAAAGGCGATGTTATTGGTCATATCACAGACCCATATGGGAGTTTTAATCACTTTGTCAAAGCGCCAAATGACGGCTATATCTTTAATATCAACGAATCTCCAATTATTTATCAAGGTGATGCGATCTTTCATATTTCAACAGCTTTAAAAAATGACTAAAGCAGAATTACGAAAAGCCTATAAACAACTTCGAAAGCATCTTTCCGAAGAACAAATTGAAACATTGAGTTTGCAAATTGCAAATCAATTGCTCGCTTTACCAATTTGGGATCGTGATTTTTATCATCTCTTTTTATCTATTACTGAGCATAACGAAATTAATACTGACTACATACTCAATATTCTCTCAGGAAAAGACAAGAATATTGTCATTTCTAAAAGCAATTTTTCTACGCTTGAAATGTCGCACTACTTATTGACCGACAATACTAAAATCAAAAAAAACGAATGGAATATTCCAGAACCTGTGGATGGAATTCCCATTAACTCCTCTCTAATTGATGTGGTATTTATTCCATTACTCGCTTTTGATAATACTGGACATCGTGTAGGCTACGGAAAAGGATTTTACGATGCGTTTTTAGCAACATGTAAACCTGAAACACTAAAGATTGGACTTTCCTTTTTTCAAAGTTCAGAGCAAGAAATTTCTGATATCTACGACACTGATGTCAAGTTAGATTATTGTATTACTCCTAACAAGATTTATACATTTCTTTAATTAGTTTTTATCGATTAAATGCATAAAAATTAGATTAAATGCATTTTTTTTATATATTGCATTCCTTAACATAAGAATTTAATCCCTAAATCTGATTCTTAACCTACTAATTAATGACGGAATCTGCCCTAAAAGAAAAGCTAATTTCTAATAGTGACTATTGCTATTGGGAATTAAATGACAATACAAGTTATTGGTCAAAAGCGTTTATCAATAATCTCGGTTACCAACCAAATGATGTTACCATCAAACTCGACTTTTTCTTAAATAATATTATTCATGAGGATTATCGTGCTCCTTTTAAAGATAATTTCTACAACCTAGTTAGACATGATGTCGACTTTAAGCAAAATGTGCTGCTACGAAGTAAAGAAGGAAAATATCTAGAGTACGTATGTAAAACAAATGAAGACATCACTATTGATTCAAAAGAAAACTCAAAAACCATTTTCTTTTTCAAATCCAAGTTAAACACTCATGAAAAGGTAAGAGGTGGTACGTTTTATTATCATGAGACTGCTATGATGACTTCTACCGGAAGTTGGTATATAGATTTTGAAAAGAAGAAAAGTTATTGGGATCATATCACCCGTAAAATATTAGAATATCCTGAAGACTTTATCCCATCATTAAAAATGGGATTAAAACTATACGCCAAAGAACATCATGCACTAGCCACAAATGTATTTATGGAATGTGGAATGTCTGGAAAACCATTTGATGTTGAAATTTTAATGGTTACAGCACACAATAGAAAGTTTTGGGCTAGAGCTATGGGAAAGCCTGTATTTAATGATAATAAAGAGATTATTGGTTTAAGAGGTGTGTTTCAAGATATTGATGATGTAAAGCAAAAAGAGATCAATCTTGAAAGAACATCGGAAATCATTGCTTCTCAAAATTCTCGATTATTCAATTTTGCACATATTGTATCTCATAATTTACGATCTCATTCTAGCAATCTATCGCTAATTGTTCAACTCATCGATGATATGGACAGCGTCGAAGAAAAGTTAGAATTAATGGACAACATTAAAGATGTGTCTGATAGTTTAAATACCACAATCGAACATTTAAACGAAGTTGTAACGATTCAAACCAATGCAGACCAACATAGAGAAAAGGTAAGCTTTGCTGCAACCTTAAATCAAGTTTGTACTTCAATAAGTCAAATCATATCGACAAACAACGTTACCATACTTCCTGACTTTAGTGAGGTTAAAGACGTAGACTATATTCCTGCTTACATGGATAGTATTTTATTAAATTTATTAACCAACGCCATCAAATATAAACATGTTGATAGAGATCCTATCATTACTGTAAAAACATCTGTTGACTATAAAGATAATGACCGTGTGGTTTTAGAAGTTAAAGACAATGGTGCAGGAATAGATATGGAAAAATTTGGTGACAAGGTTTTTGGAATGTATAAAACGTTTCATTATAATAAAGATGCTGTTGGTATTGGCTTATTTATTACCAAAAATCAAATAGAATCTTTAAACGGAGAAATAAAAGTAAATAGTATATTGAACGAAGGCACTACATTTACCATTAAATTTTAATAGATATGACCGATAAAATTAAACTCGCTTGCATTATTGACGATGACAGTATCTATGTAAATTTGATAAGGAAAATTATAGAGACTAAAAAACTATGTGACAATCTTCTTGTATTTAATGATGGCAAAGATGGCATAGAGTATTTTGAAACCATTCTTCAAAATTTAGAAGATAAATTTATTCCAGAGGTTATACTGCTTGATTTGAATATGCCTGTTATGGATGGTTGGGAATTTATTGAACGATTTACAACGATAAGGAATAAGATAAAAAAAACAATTACACTCTATGTGGTAAGTTCTTCCATTAATCAAAGAGATATAGCTAAGGCAAAGTCTTTATCAAGTGTAAAAAACTACTTAGTAAAGCCTGTAGAAATAGATCAGCTTGAAGCTGTATTTACAAAAACTGCTTAAGGTTATCTAAAAGCGCGTTTATTAAAGACTATTAAAATTCCTATTCCCGTACTTATAGCCATATCTGCTATATTAAAAACGGGGTCAAAAAAACTGGCTGAGTTTCCACCAACAAAAGGTAACCAATTTGGTAACTTTCCTTCCCAAATAGGAAAATGCAACATATCTACCACACTACCATGAAATAGCGTGTCATAACCTTGATCTGGTAAAAATGTAGCTACTTGACCATCACTAGAATCAAATATAATCCCATAAAACACAGAATCTATAATATTACCTAAGGCACCAGCTAGAATAAGTGAAATAGCAAAAATTAAAATCTTAGGGCTTTTA
Organism: Psychroserpens luteolus; assembly: GCF_021032705.1. GTDB lineage: Bacteria > Bacteroidota > Bacteroidia > Flavobacteriales > Flavobacteriaceae > Psychroserpens > Psychroserpens luteolus. The sequence goes on from NZ_JAHVXI010000001.1 coordinate 462,884, forward strand.
CTTTTTATAGATGTATGTAGCCAATAACCTATGCCAAAAACAGCAATAATTCTAAATGATGTCAAACACACCTTTGCTGTTCTATCAGAAATGGAAGGAATAAAATCACTAAGTTTTGTTCCCCAAGCCATCCCATCATTTTCTACAAAGGCAATTTGAAACCAACTTAAGACCTCTACTTTTTCCTTTAGAGTAAAATGGGTTTTAATATAAAACTTGCTTATTTGATCGATAAGCAAAATGAGAATGATAAGAATAGTAGCTTTTTTTAAAGACATTTTTTGGGTTTAAGCATCAACAAAAATAGGGTTAATATTGTAAACGCTAATTAATACATCTAATTGTAGTATATAAAAAAACGTCTCATAAATCTTATGAGACGTTTTTTTATAGTGATGTAAAATTATTTCTGCATGTTCTTTGCTTCAATACTAAGTGTAGCATGAGGTACTAATTCTAGGCGCTTTTTATTAATTAGTTTTCCTGTGACACGACAAATACCATATGTTTTATTCTCAATACGAATTAGAGCATTTTTGAGATCACGAATAAACTTTTCTTGTCGAATCGCTAATTGAGAATTTGACTCTTTGCTCATAACAGCGCTACCTTCATCAAACGCTTTAAACGTTGGTGACGTATCGTCTGTACCATTATTATGGTCATTCATGTAAGCGCTTTTGATCAACTCTAGATCATGTTGTGCTTTTTCTATTTTTTCTTGAATAAGTGCTTTAAATTCACTTAAGTCGCTATCTGAATATCTTATTTTGTCAGGCATAATTTCTACATTTTTTTAATAAACAATTTGGTATTTACATCATCAAAAGCAATTTCTATACCATTATTTAAGTCCTCTAAAATCTCTAACTCATCGGTTAATGTTTCTGTTTTAATGTACTCTAAATTTGTGTTTATCGCGTTAATAATTTGATCGTCTTTTTTAAACTGTACTGCAATTCTATCGGTGAGCTCAAATCCAGAATCCTTACGTAAATTTTGAATTCTGTTTACCAACTCTCTTGCAATACCTTCTTTCTTTAAATCTTCAGTTAAAGTAACATCTAAAGCAACAGTTAATGCTCCAGCGCTTGCGACAAGCCAACCCTCAATATCTTTAGAAGTGATCTCAACATCAGATTGTTCTAAAGTAATGTTTTTTCCATTAACTTCAACGTTTAAAACGCCATTTTGCTCGATTTTTTTAATATCTTCAGCTGTAAAGTTGTTAACTGCCTGAGCCACAGCTTTCATGTCTTGTCCAAAACGTGGCCCTAAAACTTTAAAGTTTGGTTTTATTTGTTTCACCAATATATCTGAAGCATCTTCTAGAACCTCAACATCCTTAACATTTACTTCAGATTTGATCAAATCTGAAACCGCTAATATTTCTTCCTTTTGGGTTTGACTATCAATAGGAATCATAATTTTCTGTAAAGGCTGACGCACTTTAATCTTTTCTTTAGCTCTTAACGATAATACCAGTGAAGAAATTGTTTGCGCACTTTCCATTTTACGTTCTAAACGTTTATCAACATAAGAGGCGTCATATTGAGGGAAATCTGCTAAGTGTACACTTTCAAAGTCTTCTTTGTTAGTCACGGCATTTAAATCTAGGTACAATCTATCCATAAAGAAAGGTGCAATTGGCGCTCCTAACTTAGCAATAGTCTCCATACAAGTATATAGTGTTTGATATGCTGAAATTTTATCCGATTGATAATCTCCTTTCCAGAAACGTCTTCTACTTAATCGTACATACCAGTTACTTAAATAATCTTGTGTAAAATCTGAAATCGCTCTCGCTGCTTTTGTTGGTTCATATTCTGCATAGTAATCATCTACTTTTTGAATCAATGTATTCAATTCGGATAAAATCCAACGGTCAATTTCTGGTCGATCTGCTAAAGGAATATCAACTTCAGAATACGTAAAATTATCTAGGTTTGTATATAAGGTAAAGAATGAATAGGTGTTGTATAATGTTCCAAAGAACTTACGTTTCACTTCTTCAATTCCATCCAAATCAAACTTAAGGTTATCCCAAGGATTGGCATTCATAATCATATACCAACGAGTGGCATCTGCACCATATGTTCCTAGGGTTTCAAATGGATCTGTAGCATTACCTAAACGCTTAGACATTTTTTGCCCATTCTTGTCTAAAACCAATCCGTTAGACACTACATTTTTGTAGGCTACAGAATCAAACACCATTGTACCAATAGCATGTAAGGTATAAAACCAACCACGTGTTTGATCGACACCTTCAGCAATAAAATCGGCTGGAAATGATTTTTTATCATCGATTAATTCTTTATTTTCAAACGGATAGTGCCATTGTGCATAAGGCATCGAACCAGAGTCGAACCATACATCAATTAAATCACTTTCACGTTTCATAGGTTGACCGCTTTCAGATACTAATACAATGTCATCAACTATATTTTTATGCAAGTCTATTTTCGCATAATTCTCATCTGAAAAATCTCCTACTTCAAAACTTTCGAAGATATCTTTAGCCAAGACACCAGCTTTAACAGCTTTAGCCATTTCAGCTTTTAACTCTTCAACAGAACCAATACAAATTTCTTCTTTACCGTCTTCGGTTCTCCAGATTGGTAATGGAATTCCCCAATAACGTGATCGTGATAAATTCCAATCGTTTGCATTAGCTAACCAGTTCCCAAATCGTCCAGTACCAGTAGACTCAGGTTTCCAATTAATCGTTGTATTAAGGGCATGCATTCTATCTTTGACATCAGTCACTTTGATAAACCAAGAGTCTAACGGATAGTACAAGATAGGTTTGTCTGTACGCCAACAATTTGGATAACTATGCTTATATTTTTCAACCTTAAAGGCTTTATTTTCTTCTTTTAATTTAATGGCAAGTTCAACATCAACTGAACGCTCTGGCGCTTCACCTTCTGCGTAATATTCATTCTTCACATATTTACCAGCAAACTCGTTTAATTCTGGTCTAAAACGACCTTGTAAATCGACTAATGGCACTAAATTGCCATTATCATCTTTCACTAATAAAGGCGGAACTTCTGGTGTTGCTTGTTTAGCAACCATGGCATCATCTGCTCCAAACGTTGGTGCTGTATGTACAATTCCTGTACCATCTTCGGTTGTAACGAAATCTCCAGAAATCACTCTAAAGGCATTTTCCGGATTATCATTTGGTAAAGCGTATGGTAATAATTGTTCATAAGTTATTCCAACTAAACCTGAACCTTTAAACTCCTTAACCACATAATACGGTATCTTTTTATCTCCTGAATTGTAAGCTAATAAGTCTGATTTTTCTTCAACCAAATTATACTTTCCAGAAAACTGATAGTTTACTAATTTCTTAGCTAAGATCACGTTCATTGGCTGAAACGTATATTGATTGTACGTTTCTACTAAAACATAATCAATTTTAGGTCCAACGGTTAACGCTGTATTACTTGGTAATGTCCAAGGTGTTGTTGTCCATGCTAAGAAAAAGATATCACCTTCATTTTGTAAAAAATCTGGCAATGAGGATTCATTAGCTTTAAATTGTGCAACCACAGTGGTGTCGGTCACATCTTGATATGTTCCTGGTTGATTTAGTTCGTGAGAACTTAACCCCGTTCCAGCTTTAGGCGAATACGGCTGAATCGTATACCCTTTGTATAATAAGCTTTTGTCGTAAATTTGTTTGAGCAACCACCAAACACTTTCCATGTATTTAGGATCGTAAGTTATATATGGATCATCCATATTTACCCAATAGCCCATTTTTTGTGTGAGGTCATTCCACACATCAGTATAACGCATGACGGCTTTACGGCAGGCAGCATTATAATCTTCGACAGAAATTGTTTTTCCAATATCTTCTTTGGTAATACCAAGTTCTTTTTCTACACCAAGTTCAATAGGTAAGCCATGAGTATCCCAACCTGCTTTACGCTTTACTTGGTAGCCTTTCATGGTTTTATAACGTGGAAAAATATCTTTAATCGCACGTGCTAAAACGTGGTGTACTCCAGGCAATCCATTGGCAGATGGAGGCCCTTCAAAAAAGACAAAAGGTGTATGACCTTCTCTCGTAGAAATGCTTTTTTCAAAGATGTTATTTTCTTGCCAATAGTTGAGGATGTCTTCTGCAACTTTTGGTAAGTCAAGTCCTTTATATTCAGGAAATTTACCGTTCATGATATCAATATTCTAATCGCGTCGCGAAATTAAGGAATTTTGAGAAAAATAATGCTAGAAATAGCGTAAAAACGAAGCATAATAGTTATGAAATAAAAAAAGCAAGGCCAATTAAGACACTTGCTTTTTTTCAGCGGTTTGCCGGGATTAGGGGCTCTTTTAATTTATAATTATCTTTTTAGTCTCTACACGTGATCCCATTTTAAGATATACCACATAAGTTCCGGTACTTAAATTTGAAACTTCTATTCCGTTATCTAACTCTTGAGCCGTAAGATTTTTATAGGCTCTTACAGATTGTCCTAAGATATTTAGAAACATCAATTGGTCGACATCTGTTTGCAATCCTTTAGCAAATAATTTATCTGAATCGTTATTAAAATAAATGAGGTTATACTGGTAGTCATCATCATTGGTAGATAAAGACTCCTCTTCAGATTGAAATACGATTTCAAATCTGTTGTTAAATTCACCTTCATCAGAAGAAAACTCATAAGCTAAATCAGACTTAAGATCGAAGTACGTTCCTGTAAGATTATCTTTTAGGTATATCGCTTGTTCTTCTTCAAAATTTTCAAATTGTGTCGCTTTAATGTTGTAATTGTAGCTTCCAGATGCCTTTAACGACAATGGTACTATTTTATCATCTGATATTGCACTATAAGCTTGCATGGTCATTAATTGATTTTCAAAAATCAAGTTAAGATCATCTTCATTTTCATCTACATTTTTAGCATCATAACCATAGTCATAATCATCTGATGTAAAGTTGCTAAACCCTAATAATAATTCACGTCGTGTTGCAGGACCATCTACTGAACTAAACTCTAATCGAACTTTTTGCATAATTGGTTCTTCTGTAGTTTGATCTGAAATTGAACTATCCTCTTCAGTATTTGCATTTCTGAAGAAAATTGAACCATTATTATAGTTACCTGCGTAATCAGATTCTTTTTTAAAGACTCTCTGACCATTATTGAATTCAATAGTTCCGTCGGCAACAATTTCAGTCATAAACCCTTGTCCAACTGGCAAATATCTAGTTGGTGTTTTTGTTCCATCCTGACTTCCATTATTAGCACCTTCAATTCCAACAAATTGATATGCTCTAACCGATCCCATTTTATTAACCTGAGCATAACCTCCATCATACTCGTCTAAGTTATGTGATGTTCCGCTCCACTGTTGCCATAATTGTAATGTTCCATCAATAACACCAGCATTATCATCAATAAATTGGTGAATATCTAAAGCAGATGCATAAGGGTTTCCTAATAAATAATCGGTTTTAGATACCGCAGGTACTGATCCATTTCCGCCAGTATCAATAACATCAATTAAAATGGTACCATTATTTGGTTTTCCTTCAAAAATGAATTGTTGGTTCGGATCTGAAGTTCCTGTTCCTTTTTGAGTATAACCTACTCCAGGTTCTACTGGACTTGTAGGTGTTACAGCAGACCAATCCCAATATTCAATTCCGTTTTTATAAGAATACAACCAACTTATACTCACTTTTCCAACTTCATCGTAAGCACTTGTAAACTCTACAGCACTACCATCTCCTTTTTTAAGCATATTTAGCCTATAATCTGAATTGTTTGGGTTGTTCGTATTGGTATTATTATCTGCTAGTGAGGTAGCTCCTAACTGACCAACTGGAGACGACCAATAGTTATACCAATATACACTTGAATTTCCTTCTTGACGTCTTAATATTTTACCTGTAGCCGAGGTTACTAAATCACTATTAGATCCTTGAATTAATTGCGAATCGTTTGAAAGATCTATAGTTCCATCTAGTTTTAAATATTTTGAAACATTGAGTTGTAAGTCTGTACTATTATCTCCAACAGAGAATTCATTATTGCTATCAACAATCAACCCTAGTGCTAGCATACCTTCTTGTGAGTCTAATGATGTTATAAGATTTACATCATTTTTAATGTGGTAAATCCCCCAGCTTATTAGTTCATCATCTCCAGACGAAGCCGCTTGTGTTATTTCATCTCCTGGAATGTACCAAACATCACCATGCAACCACGTATTTTTATGATCCCATCTTCCATTTTGTTTTGTTTCAAAAGGCATTGGAGCCGTTTGTTCTTGGATTGTAGTAATGTTATACATCTTAGCATCACGTCCTTTTGGAGATTGATCCTCAATGATGTTTGTTTTCACATCGGTAAGTGGATAGTACAACTCTAAACTAGACCAGTCAATATTATTAATAGTATTTTCTAGGATTGCTCCTTTTAATTGACCACCAACATTTTCGATTTCCTGATATACAATGGTTTGAATTTCTTCTTCGGTCAAATTTGTATTAAAAACTCTTATTTCGTCAATCGCACCTTTAAAAAAGCTTGATGCTAAAAGTGTTTCTCTATTTCCTATTCTAAAGACTTCTTCATCTGATGTCGTAGAACTTGTAAAAGCCACAGCGTTAATTAAATTTGTTGAAAATGCTTCCTCTCCATCCAAAAACAAATATGCTCTATTATCAGTAAAAGACACCTTTACAGCGACATGACGCCATACATTTCGTTCTATCTCTAAAGTAGATTTATAAATCGTTCGACTTGCAATTGCGCCAGTTGACTTAACGAACTTAATGGTAGCGCGAATCTCTTTATCTGTGATATACACCTCTATAGCGTTTTCTTCTCCAAAGACAAATTTTTCGCTAGTATCCGAAGCATTAGAATCACTTTTAATCCAAGCCATTAGTGTTACACCATCGGTATCTGTTTGAGTTATTGATGAAAACACTGAAGCTCCAACAACATAATCATCTACACCATCAAAATCAAGCGTAGCCGAAGGTGGTGGGTTAGTGTTGAATAAATCACGATAGTCTAAATCTCCTCCTGTATATAAATCATTATCGGTATCTGGTAATACTGAAGATTCTGGCGTATTAATATCATCATTAACATCAAGGGGATCATTAGTATTACTGCCTTCAAATAGCAAATCTAAACCATCATTATCAGCATCTGAAAAAGAAGAAATACTATCGGCCATACCGTTTTCTTCAATATCAGGGATATTATCATTATCTGTATCTAAATCTAAGACATCTGGTGTGTTATCATCATCAGTATCTACTGTAATAATTCCTTCACCATATGCTGTATCTATACCAAACTTACTAACACTCCCTGTTGGTGACACATATCCTAAAGTTGTTTGACCTTCTACATTATCTGGTATACCATCATTATCACTATCTAAATCTAGATGGTTATATTTTCCATCTTTATCAAAATCTTCTCCAGTAATAATAACTAATGAATTAGCATTAAAATCTAAAAACTCACATTGGGTAAAAGACATTCCAAATTGGCGTTTCGTAGTTGAGCTGCCGGTTTTGATTCCTTGCATTCTCATAGTAAATGAATTACCTATAAACTGATAATATGCCCTTAATACTTTCAATGTTGAAAAACCTGGTCCTTCCTGCAATCCGGAAGCACTAATTTGCACATCACTACCAACTGGTAAAACTTCCAAAGAAGTAGGGTTTTCTGTTCCATATGCTGCAGGATTGTAATAAATAACAGATTCTTTCATACTACCACTACCATCGCAATCCCATGTAATTCCATTAATTCTAAATATTTCCGTTGAAGGTGTTGTTGTTCCAGAATTGACAACTGTAAATTTAAATGTTACTCCGGGAGTACCTACACCCGAAAGGTTTAGTTCTGTTTGTAAGTATGTAGGATTATCTACGGTATCAACATCTATGTTTGCAATGGTTGCATTGGTCATTTCGGTAACTTCCATGAGAACGTCATATCCTTGAATGGCATTTCCAAATCTGTATACAGCACCTACTAGGCCTTCAGCAGCAGTACTTGCTGCCGCATCATAGCTTCCATTTTCGAATTTTAATTCTGGTAAAGTACATTCGAACCTATCTTGACCAAGGTTTTCTGCACCATCGGTAATCCCATCTCCATCATCATCATAATCTAAATAATCTGCGTAACCATCTTTATCTGTATCTAATTGAGCATTACAAGTTGCGTCACCACCAGATACATTAAAAAACACGGTTGAACCAGTTGTATTAGCGCTGGCACCATTGTCATTAATAACTTGCACTCCAGCTACTGTTACAGTGATATACGCACTCTGCCAACCATCATTGGCAATATCGTACATTTTGATATAGTAATTATTACCATTGGTAACACAACCTAAATCAAATTTTGCACCATATTTATCTGTGACACCTGCTTGAGTTGAAACGTAGCATTGGTTATCATCACAAATAGTGGCAATCAAATCGTTAGCCGTATTGTAAATCTCAACTTTATTTTCGAACGAATCACCTCCCCATTTTACAGTGACTTGAACATCTGAATTTTGGGCAATATTTTTATTACATATAAAAAATATGGCTAGTAGGCATATTAGTAGTTTTGTTCTCATAATATTATAGTTTGGGACTATTTTAATTATGTACTACTTAAATTTTAGTCTAATGGATTTTAACTTTGAGGGAAGTTTAGATATCTTAAAACCTTATGATTAGTTTTAAAATACTTCACAATAATAGTACTTCGTATGAAAACGTGAAAATCAAGTCCTTGTCTTATTCGATAAACAAATAATAAAATCGATAAAGTGTATTTTGCCAATAATGAAATACCTAAAATACCGATTAAAAACACCTGTTTTTGGGAAGTTTTATACTTTTAATTACCTAAAACACAAAACATTATTTGCAGATTAGCCAAAAGTGTATAAATAAAAAAAGCAAGGTCTGTACGACACTCGCTTTTTTTCAGTTTGCTATTAATTAGGGATTATTTTTAGTTATCAACTGATATGCAAACGTAGTTAGTATTCTTTAGAAATGAATTAACCTATGTTAATTTTCGTTATAATGCTTTCCTAATTCTACTTAATTGCACTGGAGTGATGTTTAAATAAGATGCTATTTGGTATTGCGCAATTAGATTATCAATATCTGGTATCTGTTTTTTTAGAATTTTATAACGCTCGGTTGCATTTAAGGACATCGACTCTAATTGCTTTTTTTCGTAGATGATAAAAATGTATTCCAAAACCCTATTATACAGATTACTGAGTTCTACATTAGTATGGCTTAGTTTTAAAAATTCATGAAAATTAATTTCAAAAACTTTACAATCAGTTAATGCTTCATAACATAATAAAGAAGGTTTCTTTTGTAAAATAGAAGAGAATGGTGCTACAAAACTTATAGGAGAAAATATGTTTTTTGTAAACTCTTTTCCAGACTCTAAGGTTTGAACAGCTCTCATTAAGCCTGAAGTTAGGAAAAGTACTTTAGTGCTCATACCTCCTTGTTTTGCTGTCTTTTCCCCTGCTTTAAGCGTTTTTTTCACAGCAAGACCTTGAAGAATCATAAATAGTTCTTCAGAGACATTAAATTTTGACTTTAAAAAATCAAAATTTGGATTGTTCATAATGTAGTACTTAGTGTTGGTATAACGACAAGTTTGAAATTTCTATTGGCGAACACAAATAATACCTACCAAATGACATAAAAAAAGATAATGTGTAAATTATAGCACTAAACAATCCATTCAACTAAGTCTTCAATTTTAGAAATCAATTGAATTTTAATGGATGTCTTTTTTAATGAAATCTTATTGTATTTGGATACAAAAATAGTTGAGAAACCTAATTTTTCGGCTTCTAGAATACGTTGCTCTACACGCTGAACAGGGCGAATCTCTCCAGAGAGGCCAACTTCGGCAGCAAAACAAAAGTCTTTTTGCAAGGCCTCATCTTCATTTGAAGACAAGATAGCCGCTACCACAGCTAAGTCAATAGCTGGATCATCTACCGTAATCCCACCCGTAATATTTAAAAACACATCCTTAGCTCCTAATCTAAACCCAGCTCTCTTTTCTAAAACGGCGAGTAGCATATTTAAACGTTTGGCATTAAAGCCTGTAGCGCTTCTTTGAGGTGTTCCATAAACTGCGGTACTCACCAATGCTTGAACCTCTATCATTAATGGTCGCATACCTTCAAGCGTAGCAGCAATAGCGTTCCCAGATAATTCTTCATCCTTAGCTGAAATTAAAATCTCGGAAGGATTAGAGACTTCCCGTAATCCAGACCCTTGCATTTCATAAATACCAAGTTCATTTGTAGAACCAAATCTATTTTTATGAGCACGAAGAATTCTAAAAACATGATTGCGGTCACCTTCAAATTGTAGGACAGTATCCACCATGTGCTCTAATATTTTAGGTCCAGCTATATTTCCATCCTTAGTAATATGTCCAATCAAAATAACTGGAGTCGCCGTTTCTTTAGCAAATTTGATTAGCTCGGTCGTACATTCCTTAATTTGTGAAATACTTCCAGATGACGACTCTATATAATCACTATGTAAAGTTTGAATGGAGTCGATAATAACCACATCAGGTTGAAGCGTAGTAATTTGTTTAAAAATATTTTGAGTTTTTGTTTCGGTAAGTATATAACAAGTATTAGCACTTGGATTAATGCGTTCGGCTCGCATTTTTATTTGTTTTTGACTTTCCTCTCCCGAAACATATAATGTTTTATAAGGTAGTTTTAATGAAATTTGTAGTAATAATGTACTTTTTCCAATTCCAGGTTCACCCCCTAAAAGCGTTAAAGACCCAGGGACAATACCGCCTCCAAGCACACGATTAAACTCATCATCCATCGTATTTAATCTAGCCTCTTGAGAGGTGTCTATCTCATTTATTTTGAGTGGTTTTGAAATACGTTTTGATGCATTGGACGGTGTTTTCCAATCACTTTTTTCGGGTTTTTGAATAACCTCTTCAGTAATGGTATTCCACTCTTTACAGGATGTGCATTGGCCTTGCCATTTGGCATATTGGGAGCCACAATTTTGGCAAAAAAAAGTCGTTTTCAGTTTAGCCATATTCATTTTCCGAAGACATACGGAAAGATTTGAATTAAAATTTCAGCTAAATTAAACTATTTTTAGTTGATATCTTTAAACCAACTAATGAGCGCTAACATTTTTACGGCTATAGCTTTTGACGGTATATTAGAAAATAAGAATTTCTTTATTTTACGATAAAGCCACTCAAAGAAATAGTCTGTAGAATATATACTTATTTTAGTTTTCTTCATCTTCATCATCTTCTGTTTCTGTATCATCTTCAACCACTTTTAACCCTTCTACATGTGACATAATGAACTCGCGGTCTATATGAGCCATATCCTCAAGGGCAAGAGCAGATTCGTACAATTTGACTGCTTTTTTTGTTTTTCCTAATTTCTCAGCATATAAGGCCATATGGTAGGTGCCAAATGATGAATTAGGGTTTAATTTATTTGCTAATTTCCCAATTTTATAAACCGATTCTAAGTCCTCGCGTTCTTCAGCAACAGTAATCAGTTGTTGAAGCTCTACTTCTGAAATGGGCTTAAAAATTCCAAATAAATCATCGATACGTTTATATCTATCTACAATATAATCGTCTAATGTCCCATCGTAAGGAAACACTTTTTCTTTGAGCTCTTTTTCATCTAAAGGCTTGTACAGCTCAAAAATTCGATCCATTGCCTTTGACAATGCACCAGTAACTAATTGATAGTGAGAATCGCCTTTAAGTTCATCATAATAATACGTTAGCTTTTGATTATCTAAAGCTTTCAAGCTAAGGTCTGTCTCTCTAACAATATCTCTAATAGATTTTATGTCTTTATCTGAAGTTGCCATATAATAAAATATGTCATCCTCAAGCCATTCTAATCGTGTTGCTACATTTTGACTCATAGTTCCTTTAAAGTCAGGACTTATGTTAATGTAAGCTTGAAACACTGGCTTTTCGTGAAATAAAAATGAATTGATAAAATTACCCATAAGATTATGGCCTACAGCAACTTTAAACTTGCTGGTATTGTAATTGGCATCTATGTATGGGATTAACTCTTGATCTACGAACTTGTAAAAACGATCTCCAGACTCAAAAGGCAATCCAGACACCTCATCAAAGTAACTGTCGTAGAAACGCTCTTTACCTTGAACAATACCAACTATAATCGACTCTGGCATTTCATCAAAATGTGTTTGAAAACTCACTTGACCACATACAGGTTCAAATAAATATTCTCCATCAAATACAATAATAACTGGGTGTTTAAGCTCAGATTCAGGATCATAATTATCTGGAAGCTTTATTTTTAAATCTCTTGTAGAGTTTAATTTTCTAGATTCATATTTCTCATAAATAACTTGTGCAGATATTTGAGCACAAAAACATAGAGAGATGACAAAAAGTAAGGCATTTTTCATCTTAAGTAGGTTAATTTAGGGATTGTAAATATACCCAAATTAAGTTAAAATGCCAATTTATTCGATGAAATGCACAATTTTATTTAATCCTGATCTTGAATATCATAAATTAAGTCTAATAACATATCCTTAGATATAAACTCTGATTCTTCAAGTAATAAACCTGATTGATAACTTTGAAGTGCCTTTTTAGTACTTCCTATAAAATCATAATACTGACCTGAGTAATAGGCACTAATCATAGATTCTGAATATTCTTTTCTTGCTAATTTTGATAAGTTTTTAAGTGATTCTTCATCATTTTTCTTTTTGCTTGCAGCAAGAACAGCTCTAAGATCATTCTCTACGACCTTTTTTTCAAATCCATAGAAAAACTCAATATCCTCATATTTTTTCATAAGGTATTCATAAGGACTTCCTTCAAATGTGAGCATTTTTTCTTTATATTCTTTTCGATTTATAGGTTTAAATAAACTGAAAATTTCATTGACTGCTTTTGGAATACCTAGACCAACTAATGAATAATGATCTGCATCTGTAAAATCATCAAATCGATAATGTAGTTTTTGATTCTCAATGGCACTTAATGCTGTATTCAATGCCAAAATATCTTCTCGTAAACTTTTCACATCATTATCGGCAGTTGCCAAATAGTAAAAAGTATCTTCTTCTGTGGTCGATAAGCGTTCTTGTAATCTATTCACCATTTCTGGTGATAAATCTGGGCTAAAAGCAATATAGCCTCTAAATAGTGGTTTCTCTTTAAATAACCAGTAATTTATAAAATTTGCACTTTGATCATGCCCAGCAACGATTCTAAAATTAGAGGTTAGGTAATTGTCATTTATATATGGTATTAACTCCATACCAATAAATTCGAAAAATTGCGCACCACCTTCATCAGAGGGGAAATTAGTTTCTACACTAAAGGATAAATCTTCGTCTCTAGTTTTTGCTTGATTAACACCAACAACAATAGACCTTGGCATATCTCCCCAATACGAATGGTAGTCTGTATTTCCAATCATAGGTTCAAATAAATAATCCCCATCTAATACAACAATAAGAGGATATAGAATATCACCCTCAGGATCGTAATTTCTTGGTAACTGAATCTTAATATCTCGAGATTCTCCTAATTTAGAAGACTCTATGGTCTCGTAAATGACTTGTGAAGTGGCCGTTTTAAAGAACAGTCCACATAATATAAATAAGATAGTTTTATTCATGACAAGCTAGGTTTAATAATAAAGCAAGGTAAAAAATTATTTAATTCTATTATAAATTGGTAGATAAATTAAGGATAATCCTCCTAAAACAATGATCATAAAGGTCTGTGATGACCACATAATCCAACCAAAGGCAATACTAGGTTCTTTGGCAATCGCAAAAATTGAAAAAGCAGCATATACAGCAACTGGATACGATCCAATTCCACCATTAGTTGCAGCAATACTAAAGCTCGCAGAAATAAACCCTATCAAAATAGCAGCCAAAGGTAAGTTAGACGTTTCAGGGATTGCTAAAGTTGTAATATAAAACATAAGGACATACATGGCCCAAATAAATAGTGTATGAAAAATAAAGGCCCATTTATGTTTCATTTTGAAGATACTTAATATCCCTTCAAGTAATCCATTTAAAAATGTACGCACCTTAATTGCAAATTTTGACTGACTTCGTTTTATAAACAAAAATATAAGAGTTGCCAGAACCAAAAGGCCAATTATTCCTATTATAATTTTATAAGGGTCGAATCGTTCGGCAAAAAATTGATAGATAAAATCAAATTCTAAAAAAAGCGTCACGGCAATAATTCCAAGCATAACGACCATATCTGCAATTCGTTCGGCAACGATAGTCCCAAAGCCTTTTTCAAAAGGAACACCTTCATAATTTGTTAGAATCGTCGCTCTTGTAATTTCTCCTGCTCTTGGTATTGTGTAGTTTACTAAATACGTAGCAAACACTGCCATAATACTATTAGGCAACCTCAAGGTATAACCCATTGGTTCTATCATAAATTTCCAACGATATGCGCGAGACAAATGGCTTAAAAAGCCAAAAAATAAGCCAAGACCTATGTAAGTATAATCAGCATTTTTAAAGTAGGTGACGAGTTCTTCAATAGAAATTTTGCTCAAAGAATACCAAACTAAAGCTACTCCTAATAATAAGGGGAGTGTTATTTTTAGGATTTTGCCGGTCTTTTTATCCAAAAGTTTATTTTAAAAGATTAGTCGCTTCATCAGGAAACACCAAAGAAGGCTTAAACACTTTGGCGTCTTCAATATCTATAAACGCATAAGTAATTAGAATAAGTGTATCACCAACAGCTACCTTACGAGCTGCTGCACCATTTAGTGTAATCTCACCACTATTTCGTGGTCCTGGTATACAATACGTTTCTAAACGTTCACCGTTGTTATTATTAACAATTTGAACTTTCTCACCCTGAATAATATTGGCAGCCTCCATTAAATCTTCGTCGATAGTGATACTACCAATATAATTTAGGTCTGCACCTGTTACTTTTACTCTGTGAATCTTAGATTTTACTACTTGAATTTGCATGAGGCAAAGATAATTAATTTAGTGCGATATTATCAATAAGTCTAATATCATCTGCATATACTGCAATAAATGCTCTATATGATTTTTTGTTTGACTTTCGTTTTACTGTTTTTAGGGTTTTTACATCAGCAATAATGAAATATTCTAATTCTAGTAAATCATGCTCGGCAAACTGTTTGGTCACCCATTTTGTAACAGCATTGGCACTTTTTGTGCCAAACTTTTCTTTGGCAGTATTCAACGTTTTATAAATAAACGGTGCTGCTGCTCTATATTCTGGTTTTAATCTGGTATTTCGAGAACTCATCGCTAAACCATCTTTAGCTCTAAATATTTTACAACCGTTAACCTTTACTGGAATATTATATTTTTCAACCAATTTTTTAATAATCATTAGTTGCTGAAAGTCCTTTTCTCCAAAATAAGAATTATCAGGCCTCACAATTTCAAAAAGTCGTTTCACAATAGTTCCTACACCGTCAAAATGACCATCTCTAAATCGACCTTCCATTTCGTGCTCTAAACCATCATAGGAAAATGATGTTGAAATCACATCGTTGCCATAAATATCTTCAACTGTAGGCGCATAAACAATTATTCTTTCTTCGGAAATATTCGAAAGCAGTTCAACATCGCTGTCCAAAGTTCTGGGGTATTTTACAAGATCTTCGTTGTTGTCAAATTGCGTAGGATTCACAAAAATACTTACGGCAACAAAGTCATTGTGCTTTAAACCTTCAATTATTAATGAAGCATGCCCTTGATGTAGTGCACCCATCGTAGGTACAAAACCAAGTGTTTTCTTATCAGACTTAATTGTATCAACAAAGGCTATTAAGTCTGTTTTATTTTTAAAAATAGTCATACAATAACAAAAGTTTAACAGCCTGCAAACTTAATATTTTACTAGCAATCTGCATAAATTTTTGTAATTTTGCATGTTTTTTATTTTTAATTTCTAAAACGATAAATTTATGAAAGATAAGAGAATATTGTATGTGTCATCTGAGGTTGTACCATATTTACCAGAAACTGAGATTTCTTCAATGTCATTTGAAGCGCCTAAGATGGTAAACAAACAAGGAGGACAGATACGAATATTTATGCCACGTTATGGAAATATTAATGAAAGAAGACATCAACTTCATGAAGTTATCAGACTTTCAGGTATCAACCTGGTAATCAATGACCTAGATATGCCGTTAATTATTAAGGTAGCATCAATTCCGAAAGAAAGAATTCAAGTATACTTTATAGATAATGAAGAATATTTTAAAAGGAAAGCAACATTAACTGACGAAGATGGAAAATTATTTGATGATAACGATGAGCGTGCCATATTTTTCGCCAAAGGTGTCATTGAAACTGTAAAAAAATTAAACTGGTCTCCAGACATTATCCATGTTAATGGATGGTTAGCTTCTTTACTTCCTTTATACCTTAAAGAGTTTTATAAAAATGAACCTTTATTCACTGAAAGTAAAATTGTGACTTCTGTATACAATCAAAGCTTTGAAGGAACGTTAGATAAAAACATGATTAATAAAGTGAAGTTTGACAACGTAGACGAAAGTAAAATAGAATCTTTAGCTAACCCTACTTATACCAACCTAATGAAAGTTGCTATAGATCATTCTGATGCATTGATAAAAGGGTCAAGTGAATTACCGAAAGAACTTGATACCTATCTAAGTGCTGCCGATAAACCAGTTCTAGATTATTTCCCATTAGAGGATTTTGCTGACCACTACACAGAATTTTACAATACTAAAGTTTTAGATTAGTAAACACATTTATGAAAAAAAATAAAATTGCTTTAAGAAATATAGCAGTATTAGCACTTTTAATTAGTTCTTTTATTGCTTGTGATAAGGATTTTGCTGATATCGATTCAGATATTATCAACGATGACAATGCAACACATTTTAGTACAACATCTAGAGACTTTGATGTGATAGCATATACGAAGTCTTTAGATCCTGTTCAAACAAATGGCCTACCAATAAACATGTTAGGCATTTATAAGGATAATATTAATGGCGGATTTACAACAGCTAGTTTTGTTACAGAAGTAGAATCATCTCTTATAGATCCAACATTTGGTGAAAATGTAGTTATGGACTCTGTAGTATTAAATATCCCATATTTTAGTAGACCAGTTGAACTTAATGATGATGGAGGAACAATTTATGAGTTAGACTCTGTATTTGGTGGTGGAAAGATTAAATTATCGCTTTTTGAAAGTAATTATTTTTTAAGAGACTTTGATCCTTCAGGTGAAATTAGCGATCCTCAAAATTATTATGCTAACATGAGCACAGGTATAGATTTAATTGATTCAAATCAATTGGAAGCTGTGCCTTTAGAATTATTAGTAGATGAAGACGGAAACACAGATCTAGATTTCGATGAGTTCGCTCCTAGTCCATTACAAATCGAACTTAGAGATGAAGAAGGTGAGTTAACTAATAGACTTGCCCCTGCATTAAGAGTAAAACTTGATACAACATATTGGAGAACGAAAATCATAGACAAAGAAGGAGAACCTGAGTTGAGTAATTCTAATAATTTCAATGATTATTTTAGAGGAATTTACTTTAAAGTTGAAGCCGTAGATGGTGAGGGAAATATGTCTCTTTTGAACATTACAGCACCTGCTTCAAATATTACAATTTTCTATACAAGAGATAGTGATGTTGAAGGAGCAGATCCTATTAATGCGACATACACATTAAATTTTAGAGATAACAGAGTGAATTTTATTTCGAACGATTTTACAATTTCAGATGGAAATGAAACCACTGGTGATGAAAACTTGATTTTAAAAGGAGGTCAAGGTTCTGTAGCAGAAATTAAACTGTTTAATGGAGACGATATTGATGATGACGACACTAATGAGAATGCATTCGAAGCCTTCAAAAATGAATTTGTAGTTACAGATGCTGAAGGTAAATTTGTAAGTAGTAAAAAGCTAATCAATGAAGCTAACCTTGTATTCTTTGTAAATCAATCTATCGTAGATGGTGATGAACCAGAACGATTATATATGTATGATGCTAACAATGGGACACCTCTTGCCGATTATTTCTTAGACAATGCTAACACATCCTTTCCTACGTTCTCTAGAATCAACCACCTTGGACGATTACAACGCGTAGATGATGATCCAACACAAGATGGTGTTAAATATAAAATCAAAATAACAGAGCACATCAATAACTTATTACTAAGGGATTCTACAAATGTTGCCTTAGGTTTAGCCGTTTCAGGAAATATAAACCTTGAAAACAGTAACCTGCTTTTCGATGTTCTTAATGGAACCGATATTGAAGAAGGCACGCCAGTAAGTTCAATTATTACTCCTCGAAGCACTGTATTGTTCGGAAACAACACGTCCAATGAAGAAAAAAAGTTATATTTAGAAATATTTTTTACTGAACCAAACAACTAAATCAATATGTGCGGAATTGTCGGTTACATAGGACATAGAGAAGCCTACCCTATTATTCTGAAAGGATTAAAACGATTAGAATATAGAGGTTATGATAGTGCAGGTATCGCACTATATGACGGAACAGACATCAAGTTGTCTAAAACTAAAGGTAAAGTTTCCGATTTAGAAACAAGGCTGGAAAATGAAATCTCAACTCATGGTTCGTTAGGTATAGGTCACACACGTTGGGCAACACATGGTGTCCCAAATGACATCAATTCTCATCCACATTATTCTAATTCTGGAGATCTCGTAATTATTCATAATGGTATCATAGAAAATTATGAGTCGCTAAAAAAAGAATTAATTAAAAGAGGTTACAATTTCAAATCTGATACAGACACCGAAGTTTTAGTTAACCTCATTGAAGACGTTAAAAAGAATGAAAACATCAAACTAGGAAAAGCAGTACAAATTGCTTTAAATCAAGTTGTAGGTGCTTACGCTATTGCTGTTTTTGATAAAAACAAGCCTAACGAAATTGTAGTGGCCCGCTTAGGAAGTCCTCTAGCAATTGGTGTTGGTGAAGATGAGTTTTTCATAGCAAGTGATGCCTCTCCTTTTATTGAATACACAAAAAATGCGATTTATCTTGAAGATGAAGAAATGGCTATTGTTAGACGCAACAAAGGTGTAAAAATCAGAAAAATAAAAGACGATTCTTTAGTAGATCCATATGTTCAAGAACTTCAATTAAATCTTGAGCAAATTGAAAAAGGTGGTTATGAACATTTCATGTTAAAAGAAATATACGAACAACCTAGTGCTATCTTAGATACATTTAGAGGGAGGCTACTCTCTAATGAAGGTATTATAAAAATGGCGGGTATTGAAGACAACATGAAAAAATTCTTAAACGCGCACAGAATTATTGTTGTCGCTTGTGGTACGTCATGGCATGCTGGATTAGTATCTGAATATATTTTTGAAGACTTAGCTCGTATTCCTGTAGAAGTAGAATATGCCTCTGAATTTAGATACAGAAACCCTGTTATCACCGAAAATGATGTGGTCATTGCGATCTCACAATCTGGTGAAACCGCAGATACACTTGCCGCCATTAAATTGGCAAAATCTAAAGGAGCCTTTGTCTTTGGGGTTTGCAATGTTGTAGGTTCATCCATAGCTAGAGAAACTCATGCAGGAGCATATACGCATGCTGGTCCTGAGATTGGTGTGGCATCTACAAAAGCATTTACCACTCAAATTACAGTACTAACTCTTATAGCACTTCGTTTAGCTAGAGCAAAAGGCACCATATCAAGTTCAGACTATAGACATCATTTGATAGAGTTAGAGTTGATTCCTGAAAAAGTAAAAAAAGCACTAGAGTCTGATGCTTATGTAAAAAGTATTGCTGCTATCTATAAAGATGTCCATAACTTTTTATACTTAGGAAGAGGTTACAATTTCCCTGTTGCTCTCGAAGGCGCATTAAAACTTAAGGAAATCTCATACATACATGCCGAAGGGTATCCTGCTGCTGAAATGAAACACGGACCTATTGCATTGATAGATGAAAATATGCCAATAGTAGTTATCGCTACTAAAAAAGGACATTATGAAAAAGTGGTAAGTAATATTCAAGAAATAAAATCTCGAAAGGGAAAAATTATAGGTATTGTTACTGAAGGAGACAAACAAGTAAAAGATTTAGCCGACCATGTTATTGAAGTTCCAGAAACTATTGAGTCGTTAACACCTCTATTAACTACAATTCCTTTGCAACTATTATCGTATCATATTGCTTTAATGCTTGGTAAAAATGTTGATCAACCTCGTAATTTAGCAAAAGCGGTTACTGTAGAATAAATAAGACCTTAATTATTACCTTATATACTGAAGCTGAAAATGTAAAATTCACATTTTCAGCTTTTTGTTTTATAAAATATTCAAAATACACTCGTTTTTTTTGTTAAAAACTATTATGCATGCATACTTTTTTTAATTTTTTTCATTTCAGTATCATTTAATTATTTATATTGCTTTACTAAATTTAACTAATTCCCTAAAATGAAGACAATTTTTAAGATTATGATGCTGTTTTGTTGTGCATTTACCTTTGCACAAACAACAGTTAAAGGTAAAGTCGTTGACAATAATGGTATTCCTCTAGCAGGAGCCAATATCCTTGTTGTAGGTACGACTACTGGAGCGATTACAGATTTTGATGGTAACTACACCTTAGTAGTCAATCAAGATCCTCCTTTTTCAATTCAAATAAGTAGTGTTGGTTTTGATACCGTTACTAAAGAAGTAACTACAAATCCTCAAACCATAGATGTTACTATGATTGAAGGAACGTCTCTAGATGAAGTCGTTATTTCGGCTTCAAGAACTCCAGAACGAATTTTTGAATCACCAGTAACTGTAGAGCGTTTTGGTCTAAAAGAAATTAAGAATACAGCTTCGGCCGATTTCTACGGAGGTCTCGAAGATTTAAAAGGTGTAGATGTCAACACCAACAGTTTAACATTTAAATCTATCAACACAAGAGGTTTTGCCACATTTGCAAATACTAGATTTATGCAGTTAGTGGATGGAATGGACAACTCTACTCCTGCCTTAAACTTTCCAATAGGTAACTTGGTTGGTATGACAGAAACCGATGTTCTAAGTGTCGAGCTTCTTCCTGGTGCCTCTTCTGCCCTTTATGGAGCAAATGCTTTTAATGGTATCTTGTTTATGAGAAGTAAAAACCCTTTTGATCACCAAGGTATTAGTGGTTATATCAAAAAAGGTATTACATCTCAGGAGTCTGCAGGAGACAACGATTACACAGATTTAGGCTTTAGAGCAGCCTATAAATTCAGTGATAAATTCGCTGCTAAAATCAACTTTGGTTACCTAAAAGGAACAGACTGGGCTGCAACTAGTGAGGTCGATAATGATATGGTTGGTGGAACAAGAGCTACCAATATAAACTATAATGGTATTAACGTTTATGGTGACGAAGTATCAGCAAATATTAGAGGATTAGCTGGTGGTGCAGGTATCGTACCTGATGTGTCGGTAAGTAGAACAGGTTATAACGAACGTGACTTAACGAACTATAATGCCGAAAGTATCAAAGCAGATTGGGGATTATACTATCGCCCAATTGAAGATAACAGTTTAGAACTATCTTACGTAGGTAAGGTTGGAACTGGATCAACAATTTACCAAGGAACAAATAGATATAATATTAATGGGTTCTTCCAAGAACAACATAAACTTGAAGTTAGAAATGACAATTTCTTCTTGAGAGGTTATTTAGTTGCAGATAAAGCAGGAGATTCTTACGATATGGTATTTACAGGAATTAACATTAACAGAGCATGGAAAAGTGACGAACAATGGTTTGGAGAATATATTAACACTTATGTAGCTCAAACACTAGGAGGTGCAACTGATGCACAAGCACATGCTGCTGCAAGGGCTCAAGCAGAATCTGGACGTTTTGAACCAGGATCGCCTGAATTTCAAGCAGCATTTGAAAGAAGTATCGATGACCCAGATTTAACTACTGGATCAAAATTCCAAGATGCTTCTAAATATTACCATGCCGATGGTAACTACAATTTTAGTCATCTGACTGATTTTGCTAATATCCAAGTAGGTGGTTCTTATAGACGCTATAGTTTAAATTCTGGTGGAACAATCTATACAGATACTGATGGTCCTATTGACTATTCCGAATTTGGGGTTTACACTCAAATACAAAAAGAATTTGACCTCAATGAAACCATGGAATTAAAATTAACAGGATCTGTTCGTTATGATAAGTCTGAATTTTTTGACGGTTTCTTCTCACCAAGATTATCAGCAGGTTTAACAGTTAATCAAAATCATAACATAAGAGCTTCTGTACAAACAGGATTTAGAAATCCAACAACTCAAGATTTATTTATTGGTTTAGATGCTGGTAGAGCTATTTTAGTTGGTGCAGCTCCTGACAACTTAGAAAGATATGTTAGAGATTATTCTATTAGTGCAGCAGGACAAGCCTTAGGCATTCCTTCTACAGTAACTCAAACTGGTGGAGCTGCTTATAATAATTCTTATACATTAAGCTCTGTGTTGGCGCTTCAAGCGTCAGGAAACCCTGCAGCACTTGAAATTGGTAACCCAAGTTTGGTAGAACCAGAACAAGTGATTTCATTTGAAGCTGGTTATAGAGGGAAATTCGATAAATTAATTGTAGACTTTAGCGCATATTACAACAAGTACAAGGATTTCATTTCTCAAGAAGTTGTGATCTCTCCATTATATGGAACCGTTGGTGATGGATCTTTATCTGTTGCCGCAATTGCAAACGGTGATTCTCAAGCTTACAGTACTTATACTAACTCTGATGCTGATGTTAATTCATATGGAGCTTCTCTTGGATTATCAACTAAAGTATTTAATGGTTTTGATTTAGGTGGAAGTTATACCTTCACAAAACAAGATTTTGATCAGGCTGCTAATCCAGATTTCATGACAAACTTTAACACGCCAGAGCATAAGTTTAAAGCTTCTTTTGGTCATACTGATTTATTCAAAAACTTCGGTTTCAACATTGCTTATAGATTTAGTGATGACTATTTCTGGGAAGCAACTTTTGGAGAAGGTGTTGTACCAGAATTCCATGTCTTAGATGCACAAATAAATTATAGAGTCCCTAGTTTAAAATCATCATTTAAAGCTGGTGCTACTAACTTAACAGGTGATGAATACTTTACTGCTTTTGGTACTGGATTTATTGGATCTATGTACTACGTATCTTGGACGATTAATAACTTATAAAAATTACAATAATGAAAACGATAAAATATATTCTATTATCTGCGGTCCTAATTGGATTTACAGCTTGTAATGATGAAGAGGATTTTGACATGACTGAAGAAGCTGTCGAACTACCCGCTTTAACTGCTGGATCTGCAAACTTATCAAACTATGTTGCTTTAGGAAACTCTTTAACAGCTGGGTTTACAGATAACGCACTGTTTATTGCTGGTCAACAAAATTCACTCCCTAATACCTTATCGCAACAGTTTGCATTAGTTGGTGGCGGAAGTTTCACACAACCATTAGCCAGTGACAATGTTGGAGGTCTTATTTTAGCTGGTAACCCAGTTTTAAATCCAGTGACTGGTGAACGATTATTCGCTCCTAGATTAGCTTTTGGAGGTGCAGGGCCTGTTCCTTTAGAAAGTTTAAATCCTGCTGCAATGTCTACTACCGATTTTGCTTTAAACAACCCAACAGGACCATTTAACAATCTTGGTGTTCCGGGAGCATTAAGTTTCCACTTACTTGCCAATGGTTATGGTAACCTAGCAAATTTCCCTACTGCTGCAAATCCTTATGCGATTAGAATAGCAGGAAATACCGATGCTTCTATATTAGAATTAGCTATGGCACAATCGCCATCATTTTTCTCATTATGGATTGGGAACAATGATGTACTAGGGTATGCAACTTCTGGTGGCGCTTCTGGCGCTTTAACAGATCAAGGAACTTTTGATTTTGCTTATGGCACATTAATTAGTACGTTAACATCTCAAGGTGCTCAGGGCGTTGTAGCCAACATTCCTGATGTGACCTCTATACCATTTTTTACGACAGTACCTCATGACCCACTTGACCCATCGAACCCAAGTTTTGGTCCGCAAATACCAACACTAAATGGAATTTTCGGTCAAATCAATCAGGTATTTGCTTTCTTAGAAAGTCAAGGAATTCCAAATGCAACAGATCGTCAAATCGTTTTTTCTGAAACTGCAGCAAGTCCTGTTGTGATTAGAGACGAGAGTTTAATGGATCTAGCTGCTCAAATTACTGGTGTATTGAACGCGAGTCCAACATTCCCTGCCTTTGTACAATCGTTTGGATTGCCTGCTGCTGCAGCTCCTCAAGTCGCTGGTTTGTTAGGATTTGTTTACGGACAAGCTAGACAAGCCACTCCAGATGACTTAATGGTACTTCCAAGTTCTTCTATTATTGGAACAGTTAATGAAGACTTTGCTGCATTTTTAGGTACGCAAGGATTACCACCTACTTTAGCAGGTCAATTTGCTGTAGAAGGTGTATCATTACCTCTAGAAGACAAATGGGTATTATTACCAACAGAGCAAGCTGAAATTGCACAAGCAACTTCTGGTTTTAATGCGACTATCGCTGCTAGTGCTAGCCAAGCTGGTTTAGCATTTGTAGATGCTAATGCTTTACTTAATCAATTAGCTAATGGCGGACTTGCAACTGGGGACTTTATCTTAACATCTAGTTTAGTAACTGGAGGTGCATTTTCTTTAGATGGAGTTCACCCAACTGCTAGAGGATATGCTTTATTAGCAAACGAATTTATGAAAGCAATTGATGCCACTTATGGATCAAATTTTGAAGCTTCTGGTAATTTTGTAGATGTTGGCGAATACCCAACAAATTACTCGCCTGCATTGCAATAAAAAAAAGACAAACTATAATTAAAAAACACCTCTATTTGATGTTTCAAAATGGAGGTGTTTTTTTATACATAAAAAAGCATTAAAATTTACTTTAGTTTTAAATTAAAAGATATATCTTTGCAGCGCGAAAAACGAATGTTTTTAGCAATCGAAATATCTAAACATTAAATACATAAGTAATGTCAAAAGTTACAGGTAAAGTTGCACAAATAGTAGGTCCAGTTATCGACGTTGAATTCGGAGCTGGCGCTGAACTTCCAAAAATCTATGATTCTCTAGAAATTAAAAAAGCTGATGGTTCTATTTTAGTACTAGAAGTACAATCTCACATTGGTGAAGATACTGTACGTACTATTGCGATGGATTCATCTGATGGTTTAAGTAGAGGTACAGAAGCTACTGCAACTGGTGCTCCTATTCAAATGCCAATTGGTGGAGATATCTACGGACGTCTTTTCAACGTAATTGGAGATGCAATTGATGGTATTGGAGATTTACCGAAATCTGGTGATAACGGTTTACCAATCCACAGACAAGCACCTAAATTTGAAGATTTATCAACATCAACAGAAGTTTTATTTACTGGTATCAAAGTAATCGACTTAATTGAGCCTTATGCAAAAGGTGGTAAGATTGGTTTATTTGGTGGTGCTGGTGTAGGTAAAACAGTATTGATTCAAGAGTTAATTAATAACATTGCTAAAGGACACGGTGGACTTTCAGTATTTGCTGGTGTAGGTGAGCGTACTCGTGAGGGTAATGATTTACTTCGTGAAATGTTAGAATCTGGTATTATCAAATATGGTGATGACTTTATGCACTCTATGGAAGAAGGCGGATGGGATTTATCTAAAGTTGATAAATCTGCAATGAAAGATTCTAAAGCAACTTTCGTTTTCGGACAAATGAATGAGCCTCCTGGAGCTCGTGCTCGTGTGGCACTTTCAGGATTAACTATAG
This sequence comes from Psychroserpens luteolus, assembly GCF_021032705.1. Taxonomy (GTDB): domain Bacteria; phylum Bacteroidota; class Bacteroidia; order Flavobacteriales; family Flavobacteriaceae; genus Psychroserpens; species Psychroserpens luteolus. The sequence continues at coordinate 488,844 of NZ_JAHVXI010000001.1, forward strand.
CAGAATATTTCCGTGATGGAGCTGGTGACGGACAAGGAAAAGACGTTCTTTTCTTCGTAGATAATATCTTCCGTTTTACACAAGCTGGATCTGAGGTATCTGCATTATTAGGTCGTATGCCTTCTGCGGTAGGTTACCAACCAACATTAGCAACCGAGATGGGTGCAATGCAAGAACGTATTACATCAACAAAGAAGGGATCTATTACATCTGTACAAGCGGTTTACGTACCTGCAGATGATTTAACCGATCCTGCTCCTGCGACTACCTTTGCTCACTTAGATGCAACAACAGTATTGTCTCGTAAGATTGCTGAGTTAGGTATCTATCCTGCGGTAGATCCGTTAGATTCTACATCAAGAATCTTAACTGCTGATATCTTAGGTGACGATCACTACGATTGTGCACAACGTGTAAAAGAGTTATTACAGCGTTATAAAGAATTACAAGACATTATTGCCATCTTAGGTATGGAAGAATTATCTGAAGAAGATAAAATGGCTGTAGGTAGAGCAAGACGTGTTCAACGTTTCTTATCTCAACCTTTCCACGTAGCTGAGCAATTTACAGGTATTCCTGGTGTATTAGTTGATATTAAAGAAACAATCAAAGGATTTAACATGATTATGGATGGTGAATTAGATCACTTACCAGAAGCTGCTTTTAACCTTAAAGGAACTATCGAAGAAGCTATCGAAGCTGGAGAAAAAATGCTTGCAGAAGCTTAATCTAAAATTACAGAACTATGCTTTTAGAAATTGTATCACCAGAAGCCACACTATTTAGTGGAGAAGTAACTAGCGTTACTGTTCCGGGTGTTATGGGTGAATTTGAAATGTTAACTAATCACGCACCTATCATCTCATTACTAAAAGAAGGAAACGTGAAAATTAACGGTAATATTACTCTTGAAGAAGAGGTTGAATCTTTATTCAATAAATCTGATAGAGGGTTTTGGCTACCTATCACTTCTGGAACAATTGAAATGAAAGATAATAAAGTAATTGTATTAGCAGACTAAGACATTATTTTATTTACATATATATAAAACGCCAAACATTATGTTTGGCGTTTTTGTTTAATTGACTTTCATTAATAAATAAGTCCCATAAAACAATACGCTTCATGTTACTTTAAAATTATTTTCCTTTTCTAAAAAATATTTTACTTACTACTTTCCACTCGCCATCAATCTTGATCAAATTCATATAATCTATAAAACTAAATTTCTCATAATCTATTTCTAATTTAGCATTAGCCACATTTCCTGTGATATTGATATAGGCGATACGTGTTTTCCGATCTTGCTTTGGACCAGGTTTTACTGCTTTCTTAAAAAACTCTAAGGCATTAACCTCCTTATACTCACCATTTCGTATATATTTCATTGTGGCATTCTTATGAAACGCTTTTTTAAGCGTGTCAAAATCGTTGTTGGTTCCTCCATCCAAATAATAAGACACAGTCTGTTCTACTAGTTTATACTCTGAATCTTGAGCTAAAGTAATTGTTGACATACTTAAGCATAGTAATAATGTAATGATTGATGTTTTCATTGTTTTTAAATTTAAAATGATTATTGTTTTTGTAATCTTGCTATAACTTCTTTGGCTACTTTAGTAGATGAGGACGGGTCTTGTCCTGTTATCAATCGGTCATCTAAAATATAATAACTATCCCAACCCGTCTTTGAATACTTAAAATCTCCTCCATGCTGTTTAATCTTTTCTTCTATAGAAAATGGAAATTCTTTATAATAAGCTTTTTCTTTTTTCTCAAGTATGTCTGGATAACCATTTACTTTTCTATTCGCAACCAAATAGTCTCCGTCACTAGTTTTTAAGTTAACTATTCCAGCTGTACCATGACAAACCGCTGAAACAATACCATTTTGCTCATAAACTGCCATTGAGATATTTTGAATCTGTTTGTTCTCAGGAACTTGATACATAGCAGAACCGCCTCCAACATAATACACCGCATTATAACTTGAAGCATTAATTTCATCTGGAGATTTAGTATAGGTTAGTCGCGTCATAAATTGATTATTGGTATAATATTGACGCTGTAGACTATCTTTTGCATTATAATAACGCCCTAGATGAATTGCACCTCCATGAGGCGTCATAAAGTCTACATGATAATTATTATTTATAAAAGTGTCGTATGCATATATAATTTCTGAAAAGCTTACACCTGTCTCTATACTTGAATTGCCATAAGTTTTGGCATTGGACATGATAAATAAAATTCGTCCCTTACTTTCTAAAGGAGATCTCGTCGCTGTTTTGCTTATTATCTTCCAACTGTTATTTGTTTTTTTGAGCAAAAACAAATCTATGAAGTAGAGTTTAGGTTCTGGCATAATAATCTCCACTTTAGCTGTGGCAATATCATTATGAACTTCGATCTCTAAAATATTTCCTATTCTACCAGCAAAAGTTCCTGGCTTATTCTTTTTGAATAAATCTGAATAGGCCTCAGGCGAAAACAACACAGAGGTTCCATCACCTTTGGTAAGGTACAAAGTAGCATCTTTTGTAAATGCGCTTTTAATTTGTTCTGGTTGATTAAATGAACTCCCGTTGATATAATCATGTAATGTTTTACTTATGGCAAATTCATCTGCTGATTGGGCAAACAACATACCTATTGAACAGCATAAAACAGCTGTTATAAATTTTACTTTCATTTTTCGTTTTTTATTGATTGAAAGTAAATCTCTAAAAACGAATTAAAAATGTGTGCTTAATTTATAACTGATATGTCCAGAATTATAATTTTGGAGTAAAACAACTATGAAAACTGCTTTTTAAATTCAGCAGGAGTAGTTCCTGTTAACTTTTTGAATGTTGCATAAAATGTTGATTTAGAACTAAAACCTGCTTCCAAACCAATAGCCTCTAGCGTAAATTGATCGTTCTTTTGAAGAAGTTCTTTTGCTTCCTCTGTTCGCAATGTATTTATATGTTGCGCAAAAGATTTTCCTAAGTTATCATTTAATAATTGAGATAAATAATGTGTAGATACTTCTAATTCGTGAGCAATATCTTTAAGTTTTATATTGCTGTTTTTATACAGTTTTTTCTCTTCCATTATAGCATCAAGTCTTTTAATAAAGATTTCTGCTTCGGTGTTCTCTATTTTTTTTGATCCATATTTTGGTTCAGCTTCAGTAAATATTTCCTTTCTATTTTTTCTAAATAACAAAAAGAATATCACTAAATATAACACTACAGAAAATGATACAGCTCCTGAGATATACCAACTTTTTCTTCCTAACATATAAGCTAAATAAATGACAAACGCGCTAATGTAAACCACCAGTAACCAGACTTCAGAAGTGGTACAGGATTTATATTTTTTAATGAACTTTTTTAAAACATGTCTCAACAGATATCCAGACAATAACATATAAATTCCCCAAGTGTAGTAAATAAAACGTATAAAATATGCATTCCAAAATGCACGTTCACTTTTATAGGGTTTCAAAATTCCTACAACAACTATAAAAATGAGCAAAATAGTGATATGGATTTTCCAGGAATTGGGCACCTTTTTTATCTCGTCAAGAGACGCTTTTATATAATAGAATAGCATAACACCTATTAAAAAGCAAGCAGACAAACCTATTTGAATATAGAGCAATACGTCATTCTCATTATAAACCATATACACCGACTTACCAATTCTAATACTTAGCATTAAAACTAGTAATCCCAAAAAGTAATTAGGTAAGCGGTTTTTTTACGAAAAAAGAGAAGGTAAAAACTTAATAAAAACCCATTAAAAACACCTAAAGCGCTGAAAAAAAATAACAGTTGATTGGAGGTATCCATTAAGGTCTACTATACTTTTTTAATGACATTGGTAACAATACCCCAAATTAGAAAATTATTCTCTTCGGTGATGTTAATAATTGGATAATTTGGGTTTTCTGGTTGCAACCACATTTGGTTATTAGAAACACGTAACCGTTTTACAGTAAACTCGCCATCTAAAAAACAAACAGCTATTTTATTATTTGCTGGTTCAAGACTTCGGTCTATAACTAATAAATCATTATCCTCTAGTCCTGCTCCAATCATAGACTGCCCACTCACGCGAGCATAAAATGTGGCTTCTTTATTTCGAACTAATTCTTCATCTAGAGATAAGCGTTGTTCTTTAAAATCGTCGGCTGGTGAAGGGAAACCTGCTGAAATCCCTGCGTCAAACAATTGTGCAGCAGCACCTTCTATGACTTCTGGCGTGAAAAAAGTTAAACTTTCTGATTTGTGTGTTATCATTTTACTACAATAATATCGTTAATATTCGTGGTATATTTTGGTGATAATCGCTCTTGACGCATTTTCCATGTACGTTTTAGATCTTGATTACCTAATTTAATTTTATGACTTTTATACTTTGTATTTAAACTATCAATCGATTGCATCAATGGTTGATGTTTAGGGTTTTCAGCATCAAACAAATGTAATTGATGATTATTGGTTGGCACCAAGCCTGTGACTATCACTCCTGCTCTTTTGTACTTTATTCCTGTTTTAAAGATAGACATTACTGCATTGATTGCATAATTACTTATAATTAAAGATGAGTTTGTTGGGTAAGATAAACTTATACTTTTACTTGCGCGATGTTGTTCTAAATCTTTTTTGTGTCTATCACTACTTAGCATTACAATAATCATGTGGCAACTCGATCCTTGTTTGCGCAGTTTTTCGGCACAACTGGTCGCAAAAGTAGAAATACGCTCTTTTATATTCTCAATATCTGAATAGGTATATTCAAAGCTACGTGTTGTTGCTATAGCTCGTTTATTTTTAGGCTCATCTAATAAAATTTTAGAGTTTCCTTCTAAATCCTTCTTTAACTTCCATTCGGTAATAGAAAAAGTTTTTCGTACCCAATCATCAGATAATTGTGTGAAATCATAAGCAGTTTTACAACCTTTAGCTTTTAGTCGTTTTTGTAGGCCATATCCTATTCCCCAAACAGCTTCTATTTTAATCCATTTTAAGGCTTTTAGACGTTTGTCTTCAGAATCTATCACATAAACACCTTTTGTTTGCTTCGGAAATTTTCGAGCAACTTTATTAGCTACTTTGGATAAGGCTTTTGTTGGAGCTATACCAACACAAGTTGGAATGCCTGTCCATTTTAAAATACGGTGTCGCATCTCATTTCCGTAGTCATTAAAATTATAGTTTTCAAAACCTTTAAATTGTAAAAAAGCTTCGTCAATACTATACACCTCAACATCTGGAGTAAACTGACTTAGAATACTCATAACACGACTACTCATATCACCATACAAAGGATAGTTGGATGACAATACATGAATATCATTGACCTTACAAAAGCCTTCCCATTTAAAAATAGGTGCTCCCATTGGCAAGTCCAACGCTTTTGCTTCATCGCTTCGTGAAATTACACAACCATCATTATTGCTAAGAATTGCAATTGGTTTTCCTCGTAAATTAGGGTTAAAAACACGTTCGCAAGACGCATAAAAATTATTACAATCTACAAGTGCAAACATATGTGTAAATATACAATAAAATGTTTGAATTTTACAATTCTATTTAAATAGACAAACAAATAAGTTCCCAGGTATCGCCATTAGAGTTGTAGGTTTTTAACAACTCAAAGCCTATAGCTAAATGCGCATTTGAAGACCGCACATTTTTAATATTTACTTCAGTAATTATGACATCAAAATCTGGTTTTAAAACTTGAGACATAAATTGATACAAGCCTCTAAAAATACCTTGCTTTCTATAAGCCTTAGACACACATACTTGTCCCATCACTATATAGTCTTGTGTCTCTGGAATAATCGATTCAATTTCATCAAACATAGGCACCAATATGGGAATCTCATCTTTAAAATTTCTGGTCATACACAGTACATAACCAACAACAGTTTCTTCATGCTTTGCTATAATATGGGCACATGAATCATTCATACGCTTTAAAATATCAAAGGTATGATGAATGGTAACATAGCCTTCCTTTTCCTTTTCTAAAGCTGTTATCTTTTGAGGAAGATTATCGCTTTGAAGTTTCAAAATAGCTTCTAATTCTTCGTTGGTTTTTACTCTATGATATGTGATTTTAGGTTTCAACATATTCCAAAATATCTGCAGGTTGGCAGTCTAAAGCTTCACAAATTGCCTCTAAAGTAGAAAATCGAATTGCTTTTGCTTTACCAGATTTTAAGATAGACAAATTAGCAGTTGTAATACCAATAATCTCAGCCAATTCTTTGCTTTTCATTTTTCGCTTGGCAAGCACTATATCTAAATTTACAATTATTGGCATACTTAAATGGTTAATTTATTTTCTTGTTGCATTTTACTACCAGACTTTAATAGTGCGCTAAGAACAATAAGTGAAAACCCAACTAAAAATAATGAAAAATCAAAATCTAAACGCGAACTCATGGTTATATCTACATAGTTTAAGCCATCATTCAATGGTTGTATACCAATATCTGTTAGCCACATCCCTAGAATAGAATTAATTATTACAGAGAGTAGAACCTTAGAAATCATTATTACGCCTAACATTTGTATTAATTTATATAGCTTTTGAGAAAATTCAATAGTGATTCTTAACATCTTAAATATATTCTTTAGAAAGAAGAAAATAATAATTAAAATAATAAAGTTCATATAAGTTCTAAACACAATAATCACTTTATTGAATAGTGTTTTAGGTTTTATATGCACATGACCATCACCTCTAAACACATTAGAAGTCAGTTCGAAATTATCTCCCATTCCATAGTTATTGATACTTACAACAGCCTTAAAATTTAAGGAATCTTCTGTAGTTATTGAATTAGCATATTGAGGTATAGTAGCGTATGTTTTCTTCCCTTTATCATCAATCCCTTCTTTATAATCGGTAAACAGTATATTATTAAACATTGGGCTTTTAGGCTTGATTTTAAATTCAACAGGCATCTCGTAACCAAGTGCGCTATTAAACTTAGGAGAGAAATTACCCATTTTGCCATCATCAGTAAAAGCTTCTGTAGCTAATGCAAATCCAAAAGCTATAATTAATAAATAAAATGAAATGCTACATATTAAAAATAATATATCAGCAAGAGCAGTTCCTGTTTTCATAATTATATGGTTAATTCGTTTTCTTCTTCGGCTTGTTTCCCGCGTTTAAAAATTTCGGCAAGAATGAAAAATGCCAATCCTGCTGGGATTAAAAATGTAAATTCGGCTTTAAGTTCGTCAAAGAAGTCAAACGTCGACTTTCCTATTGCAGCCATAAGAAACCTCAACACCAACACACTAATTGTATACTGAATAAAAATGTTTCCTATCTTCTTAAAGTATTTAATATTATTGTCACTAAAATAATGGCCTTGATCGATCTCTTTTAGAATAGATAAGAAATAAGAAAATCCGTAAATGAGATACCCTCTCCAAAAAAATAAACCAGCACTAATCGCATAATAACTCCATTTAATTGCATTCTCTGAAGTTAACCAGGTCTCATTTTTATCTGCAACTTTTGCCCAATTTTGAAACTCTTTAAACTGGTTAAAATCAAACTCACGCATATCATTGAGTAATACTGAAATTGCCGTTAGCAAAACACCCCAAGTAATAATTGTTAAAATAGTTGTATTGTCTTTCATGATTATATAGTTAGTTCGTTTTCTGATTGAATGTCAATAGCACGTCTATATAAAGACGCTATAATAAATACGACGCCAGCCATAAATATATAAGCAGATGCTTCTATATCTAATTGAGTAAAAACCACCTTGGACGCTAACCAAGTTGTATAAGCCTTTCCAATAATTCCTAACACGCCAACACCCAAAGCCACATAACTTATCTTGAAAATTAAAGCCATCACGACATCATTAAATGGATGATTAAAATCCATGTGCTTAAACACATGTATCAACAAATAGAAGATATAAGCTTTTAAGCTTGCCATGAATACAAGTACTAGAACGGCACAAATAAAGTGAGTGCTACTAAATGCATATATGTTTGAAAGATCAATACCCATATATAAATCTTTGGTTGCATTTGTGTTTCCAGAAAAACTCATCATAGCTACAATAGCTATAGCTCCTGCTTTAATACAAAAACCGATAAACACAATCCATGACACAATGTTCATGGTCTTAAAAATTTGTTTTGTTTTCATTTAATTATCGTTTAACGATAACAAATATATAAAAATTATTGATAAACAATAATTTTTTATTTAAAAAAGATAATTTTATTGTTTCTATAAATCATTATTCATTCACTTTTTCATTAGCTATATTTGTGGCTATGGATGAATCAATTGTAGTTTCAGAACGTAATAGACCAATATGGCAAATACCTATTGCAGCACTGTGTTTTACATTTGCTGTTTACTTAATTTATAGTTTAATTACCGACGTAGAATGGAGTATGCAAAATAGACGACACATAATTGACGAGTATATATTTATAGTTATAGTAATTACAATAGGAATTGGATTTTGCTCACAAAAACGAATACACATTGATCTAAAAAACTCTCGATTTAGACCTACAGTCGAAATTGGAAATTTTAAATATGGAAAATGGAAAACAATACATAACTATGAGTACGTTTCTGTGTTTCAACAATTATTATCTCATGGCTCTACTTTTGAAGTTAACCTCTGGTATGACACCAACAAACATTTTCAACTTTATGAGCGGGACAGTTTTAAAGATGCCTTAATTGTTGGTTATCATTTGTCTGAAGAATTAAATATCGACTTGCTTGATGCAACAAACCCGAGAGATTCTGTATGGGTAGATAAAGAGGCTTGGAAACGAAAAATGAATGAGCATGCTTCCTAAAAAACTTCAACATAAGCTCGATAAGCGACAAGAAGAAAATGCCTTTCGGAATCTTAGCGAGACTAACAGTCTTATTGATTTTTCATCTAATGACTATTTAGGGTTTTCAAAATCAAAACACCTATTTAACAAATCGCTAGAAATTTTAGATGCTCAAAAGGGTATTCAAAATGGTGCAACAGGTTCTCGATTATTATCTGGCAATCATACATTATATCAACAGGTCGAACAACAAATAACCGCCTTTCATAATTCTGAAAATGCGCTTGTCTTTAACTCCGGCTATGACGCCAACATAGGGTTTTTCTCATGTGTTCCGCAACGCCATGACATTATTATATACGACGAATATTGCCATGCATCTATTCGCGATGGCATTACAATGAGTCATGCCAAAGCTTATAAATTTGAGCATAACAATCTAAAGCATTTAGAAGAACTAATTAATCAGCACTCTGAGCATATTTCAGAAGAAGATCAATGTATTTACGTTGTCACCGAATCGGTATTTTCTATGGATGGTGATACTCCAGATTTAGTCACGTTATCGCAACTATGTCAAGCAAAGCATGTCCATCTTATCATTGACGAAGCGCATGCTGTAGGTGTCTTTGGAACTCATGGTAATGGCCTCATTTCTAAGCATCAACTTGAAGCCATGGTTTTTGCCAGAATCGTAACGTTTGGAAAAGCTTTAGGTGCTCATGGCGCAGCTATTTTGTGTAACAATGCACTTAGAGATTATCTCATTAATTTTTCAAGACCTTTTATTTACACTACGGCACTCCCTCCACATACATTGGCACTTATTAAAGTAGCGTATGACGAACTACAGAGTCAAATAAAACATACGATGAAACTTCATCACAATATTGAATTTTTTAAATCTGAAATCAGTAAACTAGAACTTCAAGAAGTCTTTATTACAAGTGATTCTGCTATTCACTCTTGCATTATTTCTGGAAACGATAAGGTGAAACAACTTTCCAATATACTGAAAGACAATAATTTTAATGTAAAGGCAATTCTATCACCTACTGTGCCTAAAGGAAAAGAACGCTTACGTTTTTGTTTACATGCTTTTAATACTGAAAAAGAAATCTCGGAAGTCTTACGTATACTCACTACCTTTGTAAAAACGTTGTGAACATAGCATGTCATTACCCTAAATGAGCGAAAAATTTAAAACCATAGCAAGATTTCAATACACAACAGAAGCCCAAATCATTAAAGGACGTTTGGAGGCAGAAGGTGTGAAAGTGTTCCTACAAGACCATCTTACTATTGATACCGACCCTTTGGTAAGTAATGCTATTGGAGGTGTAAAACTGAAAGTATTATCGGAAGATGCAATGAAAGCGCAGCATATTTTAAGTACTATTAAACAGTATGCTTTAGACGATGATGGTAATACTATTCATTGCCCAAACTGCAATAGCGAGAAAGTCGAATTATTTTCGACGATTACAGATTTTAAATCTTTTTTTGCTTTTATTGTTGGGTTTTTATCTGGAACACTACCATTTCATACACGTTACAAATATAAATGCGAAAATTGTAGTACAGAATTCAAACAAAAATGAACACATACTTTATTACTGGAATAGGAACTGATGTAGGTAAAACAGTGGCTTCTGCAATTATTACTGAAGCGTTGAAAGCAGATTACTGGAAACCTATACAAGCAGGTGAATTAGACTTTTGCGACACAAAAAAAGTCCAATCCTATGTATCTAACCATAAATCAAAGTTTCATGATAATAGTTATGCATTACAAACACCCATGAGTCCGCATGCTGCTGCAGATATTGATGGCGTTTCCATACAACTAAAAGATATAAAACCACCTAAAACAAATAATCATTTAGTTATAGAAGGTGCTGGCGGCTTGCTTGTTCCTATTAATAAAAAGAATACCATTCTTGATCTTATTAAACCAACTTATAAAGTTATTGTAGTATCAAGACACTATTTGGGCAGTATCAACCATTCATTATTAACGATTAATCTCCTCAAGGAAAAAGGATTCGATGTGTCTATTATTTTTAGCGGAAATGAGCATAAAACAACCGAAGCCATTATTACAGAAATGACCAAAGTAAAAGTTATAGGTCGTATTAATGAAGAACCTTACTTTGATCACAATGTGGTTAAAGAATATGCTGAAGCATTTAAAAGTAAACTATGAATCTAAAAGAAAGAGATAAAAAACACATTTGGCATCCATTAACACAGCATAAATTACATCCTGAAACTACAGCGATTGTTAAAGCTCAAGGTTGTGTACTAACAGACGAAAATGGCAACGAATATATAGATGCCATCGCCTCTTGGTATACGAGTATGTATGGGCATTGCAACAATTACATCACCAATCGAGTTGCTGCACAAATGCAAATTTTAGATCAAGTTGTGTTTAGCGGTTTTACTCATGAACCTGCAGTTAAACTTTCCGAAGCCTTGATAGACATCCTACCAGATAATCAAAACAAGATTTTTTTTAGTGATAATGGTTCAACATCAGTAGAAATTGGGATTAAAATGGCATTGCAATATCATTTCAATCGTGGTGAAAAACGACATGTTCTTATTGCATTTGAAGACGGATTTCATGGTGATACATTTGGCGCCATGAGTGTTTCAGGGCTGTCGGTTTATAATGGCCCTTTTGAAGATTTCTTTCTGGATGTTAAACGTATTCCAACACCAAATGGCAAAAATTATGACATAATTTTAGAACGTTTACAAGACATTTCATCGCAACATAACGTAGCAGGATTTGTTTTCGAACCATTAGTACAAGGTGCTGCAGCAATGAAAATGCATGATGCAGAAGGGTTAGAACGTATTCTGAAATTCTGCAAATCAAATCAAATTATAACTGTTGCAGACGAGGTCATGACGGGCTTTGGAAAAACAGGAAAACATTTTGCTTCAGATCATATAGAAACGAAGCCAGACATTATTTGTTTAAGCAAAGCACTAACAGCTGGATTGTTACCCATGGCCATCACTAGTTGCACCCAAGATATCTACGATGCTTTTTATAGTGATGAGATTAGTAAAGGATTGTTTCATGGCCACACCTACTCTGCCAATCCGTTGGCATGTACAGCAGCTTTAGCAGGAATTGAATTGTTAATTTCTGATGAAATTCAACATCATATCAAACGTATTATAGAATCACATAAACTGTTTGGAAAACACATCAAAACGCATCCAAAGGTAGCTTCTGTGAGACAAACAGGAATCATTTTTGCTTTAGACCTCAATATCGAAATGGAGCGTTACGGGAATTTACGCGACAAGCTATTTAACTTCTTTATGAAAAATGGGATTTGCTTAAGACCATTAGGTAACACCATTTATATTCTGGCGCCTTATGTGATTACAGATGAGCAATTACAAAAAGTGTATCAGGTCATTGAAGATGCATTAGAAATTGTATAGAAAGCATCAATCGCCTTCCATACTTTTTTCTAATAAATTAATTTCTTCTTGAGTCTGTTTAATAATAACATACAACTTTTCATAAGTCCAATCGTCTCCATTTTTTTCAGCAAGAACAACAATAGTCCCTTTACCATTTTCGCCTTTAATTGGAATTCTTATATCAGCCTCTCCTGTACTATTGTTGAGTGTCATATTGCCTTGAAAAAGCCCATCGGTGTCTATAGCTTCTCCTAAAGCCAATTGAACATCACTATTACTTTTAGCTGCTTCGACGGCATATTCATAAGGTTCAGATTCTTTTATAATTTTAGAGACGCCAAAAATTGCGGCACCTATTCCAAACACAAATAATAAAATAACCCCTAGACAACCTCCTACTGGCAAAACCCAGAGCCAGTTTCGTCCAAACCAGCTTTTTTGACGTACGTGTTCCATAATATATGATTGATTTATTTGATAGGTCTGCTATAATTCAAAATTGTTACTCAAACTATCTCGATTTTATGTTTACATAACTATACAATATCCTATTTTTGCATAAAATTTCAATTGCTTTTGCAACACCCTATTTCCATAACAGCTATCGCTTCTATTTCTCCACTAGGTTCTTTACCTGATGAGATTTGGAAAAATTATACAAATATCAATCATTTTTTTACTAAAAAAGAAGGAAACCTTATTGCTAAAATCTCAACTGAAACAAAGAAAGGGATTGATGCATTGAAGCAATCTAATTCAAAGTATAAAACATTAGATGATTCTGTACTATATGCCATATATGCATCAAGACAAGCGATAACAAATGCCAATTGGAAAGCTTCCGATAACTTCGGGATTAATATTGGATCATCAAGAGGCGCAACTACTCTTTTTGAAAATTATCATTCAGAGTTTATTAAAAACCAAAAAACGAATACACTAACTTCTCCTACGACTACCTTAGGAAATATTTCGTCTTGGGTTGCACATGACTTACAAACTCAAGGACCTGAAATTTCACATTCTATAACTTGTTCTACTGCATTACATGCTTTGTTAAATGGCATTGCTTGGATCAACTCTGGAATGTGCGACAAATTTCTAGTTGGTGGAAGTGAAGCGCCTTTAACAGCATTCACTATTGCCCAGATGCAAGCCTTGAAAATCTATGCGAAAACTGATGATTCTCTATTTCCAAATCAATCATTAGATTTGAGTAAAAAAGACAACACAATGATTTTGGGCGAAGGCGCTGCTATGGCTTGTTTAGAATCTGGAAACACTAACAATGCCTTAGCAAAAATTATTGGTATTGGCTATGCTACAGAACTATTAGAGCACAATGCATCTTTATCAACCAATGCACTGTGTTTTCAAAGGTCTATGAAAATGGCTCTAGGTACTGTTAAGCCAGAAGATGTCGATGTTATTGTTACGCATACACCAGGAACAATAAAAGGAGATCAGGCCGAAATAAATGCGATCGAATCAATTTTTTGTAACAAAATTCCTTCATTAACTACTAATAAGTGGAAGATAGGTCACAGCCTTGGTGCTTCCGGACTTTTAAATATCGAAATGGCGATTATGATGTTGCAACACGAGACGTTTATTTCAATACCTTACCTAAAATCCCAAACACCTAAACGCATCAAAAACATCTTGGTTAATGCCGTTGGATTTGGTGGAAATGCCGTATCTATTTTGCTATCAAAATAACATTTGATATATAAATTGTAAGAACCTTATAAAGGTCTTATATTTCAGTATTAATTTTTAACACTAACCTATTATGGAATGGTTTTCAGCTTTAGATGGATTCTCTCAATTCTTTTGGATTATTGCGCTCATTGGCTCCCTAATTTTTTTATTCGTAATCATCACAACATTTGCTGGTATTGATGGTGGTGACGATATAGGCGATGTCGATTCTGATATTGATGCAGATACAGGAATTGGATTTCAATTTATCACCTTTAAAAATCTTGTTGGCTTCTTTACCATTTTTGGATGGACAGGCGTGGCATGTGTCAATGCTGGCATGTCTAAACCTGTTAGTGTCATCATTGCAACCGTTTCCGGATTGTTAATGATGGCTCTTATGGCAGCTATGTTTTTTTCTATGCGGAAATTAACAGACAGCGGAACACTAGATTACAAAAATGCCATTGGTGCCATTGGTGAAATTTATCTCACTGTTGGCGCAAACCGAACCAAAATGGGAAAAGTTAGTGTACGTGTTCAAGGGACATTACGCGAGCTTGAAGCGTTATCAGATTCTCTTGTAGAACTCAAATCCGGGACACTTATTAAAGTTGTCGATGTGACAAGCAACGGTATTTTAATAGTAGAACAAACAAAAAAACCTATAGAACCAATTAAAACAGAAACACATGAACTACCTTCTGACACAACAAAACTTTGATTTAGGCTTTCCAATAGTAATCGTCGCTGCGATACTCATTGTATTTGTCTTCCTAATAATTCTAATTAAACGTTATAAGCGTTGTCCTTCCGATCGCATTTTGGTGGTCTATGGAAAAGTAGGTGGAGGTCAATCGGCCAAATGTATCCATGGTGGTGCAGCTTTTATCTTTCCTGTAATTCAAGATTATGAATTCTTAGATCTAACTCCTATTTCTATCGAAGTTAACTTAGTTAACGCGCTTTCAAAACAAAACATTCGTGTAAATGTACCATCACGCTTTACCATTGGTGTGTCTACCGAACCTGGCGTGATGCAAAATGCTGCCGAGAGGTTACTAGGTCTTGCTCAACAGGATGTTCAGGAATTAGCTAAAGAAATCATTTTTGGTCAATTGCGTTTAGTAGTAGCTTCAATGGATATCGAAGAAATTAATAGTGATAGAGACAAGTTTTTAACTAATATTTCTCAAAGTGTCGAATCTGAATTAAAAAAAGTTGGTCTTAAATTGATTAACGTAAACATTACAGATATCGTTGATGAGTCTGGCTATATTGAAGCTCTTGGTAAAGAAGCTGCTGCACATGCCATTAATGCCGCTCGTAAATCGGTTGCAGAGAAAACCAGAGATGGATCTATTGGTGAAGCAAACGCTGTGCAAGATGAAAGAACACAAGTTGCCGCTGCAAATGCGCAAGCTGTTGAAGGTGAAAATACAGCGAAAATTGCTGTTGCCAATTCTGATTCGTTACGTCGTCAACGTGAAGCCGAAGCAGAGCGTGTGGCTATCGCGGCAGAAAAAGTACAAAGCGCTAAAGCCTTAGAAGAGTCTTATGCCGCTGAAAAAGATGCCGAAATAGCAAGAGCAGAACGTGAACGCTCATCTCAAATGGCAGATGTTATTGTTCCTGCTGAAATTGATAAACGCAAAGTGGAGATTGATGCCGAAGCTGAAGCTGAAATGATTCGTAGAAGAGCGAAAGGTGAAGCTGATGCCATCTTATTTAAGGCACAAGCTGAAGCACAAGGACAATTTGAAGTCTTAACAAAACAAGCTGCAGGTTTACAAGAAATCGTAAAAGCTGCTGGAAATAGCAGTAAAGATGCTGTATTATTATTGATTGCAGACAAATTACCTGAATTGGTAAAAACACAAGCTGAAGCAATCAAGAACATCAAGATTGATAAAGTAACCGTTTGGGAAAATGGTGGACATGGAGAAGACGGAAAATCATCAACAGCGAATTTTCTATCAGGAATGTACAAATCTGTTCCGCCATTACAAGATATGTTTAATATGGCTGGTATGGATTTACCTGAATATCTGAAAGGAAAAGACAAAACCAAACCAGAAGATCCAAAATCACTTCCGAAGAAAAAAGAAGATGATGAAAGTTAATTGTAAAAAATCCGCTAAATAGCGGATTTTTTTTTAAACTCAACATTGTTAAAAAACTATTCATATTTACAGCATTCTTTTTATTGTAGTATTATTTTAAATTTTATTTTTGATCTATGAATGAAACAAGACACAACTGGACCAAAGAAGAAATTCTAGAGATTTATAATAAACCTTTAATGGAATTATTATATGATGCTGCAACTATTCATCGCAATCATCACGATCCTAATACAGTTCAAGTATCAACATTACTTTCAATAAAAACAGGTGGTTGCCCTGAAGATTGTGGATATTGTCCACAAGCAGCAAGATATCACACAGATGTTGAAGGCAATGATTTGATGTCTGTTCAACAGGTAAAAGCGCAAGCCTTACGTGCAAAATCATCAGGAAGTTCTCGTGTATGTATGGGAGCCGCTTGGCGTAATGTGAAAGATGGTGAAGAGTTTGATCAAGTTTTAGAAATGGTAAGAACCATTAATAAACTAGATATGGAAGTGTGTTGTACATTAGGTATGATTACCGAAAACCAAGCTCAACGTTTAGCTGAAGCTGGATTGTATGCCTATAATCACAATTTAGATTCTTCTGAAGAATACTATAAAGAAGTGATTTCAACTCGTGGCTATGAAGATCGTTTAGAAACTATAGATAATGTTAGAAAAACCAATGTAACGGTTTGCTCTGGTGGTATTATTGGAATGGGAGAAAAAACTGAAGATAGAGCAGGTATGTTAGTGGCCTTATCAACATTGAATCCACAACCAGAGTCTGTTCCAATAAATGCTTTGGTAGCAGTAGAAGGAACACCTTTAGAAGACCAAAAACCAGTATCTATTTGGGATATGGTAAGAATGGTAGCAACCACCAGAATTGTAATGCCAGAAACGCAAGTACGTTTAAGTGCTGGTCGAACTGAAATGACACGTGAAGGTCAAGCCATGTGTTTCTTTGCTGGTGCAAACTCAATTTTTGCTGGAGACAAATTACTTACAACTCCAAATCCAGATGTGAACGAAGACATGGAAATGTTTAAACTACTTGGTTTAAATCCTCAAAAACCATTTATCAAAAAAATGCAACCTGAAACAGTAGAAGCTCAAAACTCGCAATACCAAGCCTTAGGTGAAAAACCAAAATGGACGCGACCAGAGCATACTATTGAGCGTAATGAAGAAGCTAAGCAAAAAGCAAAAGCACTTAAGTAATTCATAATTAAGCAAATGACTTGACACGTTTGTCAATCGTTTTTAATTCTGAAAAAGTCAAAATTGGTGTTTAGTTCGGAAATTTTAACATACAATTAATTCCGTTTCATAACGTTTTCTTAACTTTGAAACTTAAATTTTTTGACATTTGAAACTCAATCTTCAAGATATTCCTCGTGTTAAAAACATTACCAAAGAGGAGTTTATAAAAAACTACTTCAAACCACAAAAACCTGTGGTCATAGAACGTTTCATTGAAGATTGGCCTGCCTATACTAAATGGAGTTTAGACTACATGAAGAACATCGCAGGTGACAAAACTGTGCCGCTTTATGATGACAGGCCTGTCGATTATAAGGATGGTTTCAACGAGCCTCATGCTAAAATGAAAATGAGCGAATATGTAGATTTACTTAAAAAAGAGCCTACAAAATATCGCATTTTTCTTTGGAATATTTTAAAGGAAATCCCACAACTTCAAAACGATTATTCTTATCCCGATTTTGGTTTGAAACTAATGAAAAGTCTACCCATGTTATTTTTTGGTGGTAGAAACTCTCACACCTTTATGCATTATGATATTGATTTAGCTAATATCTTTCATTTTCATTTTGAAGGAAAAAAACAGTGTGTTTTGTTTGACCAAAAACAAAACGATTATTTATATAAAATTCCGCATTCGTTGATAACCAGAGAGGATATCGATTTTTCAAATCCAGATTTCGAAAAATGGCCAGCGCTAAAACATGCAAAAGGCTGGCAATGTGAATTAAGTCATGGAGAAATATTGTACATGCCTGAAGGTTATTGGCACTACATGAAGTATCTTACGCCTGGATTTTCTATGAGTTTAAGAGCTATAGCTAGACATCCAAAAAACCTAAGCAAAGCAATATATAATGTTTTGATTATGCGTCATTTTGACAACCTCATGAGGCGGATAAAAGGTCAAAAATGGATTGATTGGAAAAACGAACAAGCCATTACTAGGACAAATAAGAGTTTTTAGTAAAAACCCTTCAGTCTTAAAAACTTATAATATATTTGCCTTCTCAATTTTTTAGAATAATGATTATGAAAAAATTACTTTTACTTACCGCTTTGATTTCCGTTTCATTTGTGAATGCTCAAGCCTATAAAGGAAAAGGTGACCAAAAATTTCAAGTTGGGGCCAACCTTCAAGATGAAGCTACTGGAATAAATGTTACCTATGATTATGGAATTGGAGAGAATATTTCTATTGGAGTTTCTTCAACCTATGCCCTTGGAGTTGATGATATTTTAGATGCCGATTTTGGTGATCGTTTTGACTTAAAAGCGCGTTTCAATGCTAACCTAGGTAATGTTTTAAATATTGATGACAATTTTGATCTATATCCTGGTTTAAGTTTAAGCTTGAAGAATTTTGGAGGTCATATTGGCGCTCGTTATTTCTTTACTGATGGATTTGGAGTGTATACTGAAGCCACATTCCCTCTAGCAAAATATGATGAAGATAAATTAGAGCCAGCAAATTTTATTCACAACCAATTTGCGATCAATATTGGTGCTTCATTTAATCTGTAAAACGATAGAAGAACATATTTAAATGTAAAAAACCAGCTTTGATTAAAGCTGGTTTTTTTATGGAATCAACTCTCTAATTTTATCATATACTAGTGAACTTTCCCATCCTCTGTACAATAAATAATCTGCCAGTTTTTTTCTCTTTTTAAGCACATTGGTCTCTTTAATTGTCTTAACTTTTTTTTCAGCTAAGTCATGAAAAGTAGAGTAATAATCAGATTCACTAATTTCACTCAAAGCAATGTTAATAAGGGTTTTATTAATATCTCTTCGTTTTAATTCTAATTGTAACCGTTGCTTTCCCCATTTTTTTATCCTGAATTTCCCTCTCACAAATGCTTTTGCAAAACGCTCTTCGTTTAAAAAATTGTGCTGAAGTAAATGCACTATAATTTGGTCTCTAGCTTCTGAAATCATTCTCATTTCATATAATTTTTGTGTCACTTCTTTATGACAACGTTCTTGATATGCACAATAACGTTCCAGTCGTTTTTGCGCTTCGTCGAATGTATATGTTCTTGATAGATTCATAGTGCGAAAATATAACATTTTGTTAATAAATGTCGTACCTTAAGCCACTCATTAATAAGTATTTTTGTGTAAATTTGCACGTTTGCTTAGTGAGCAAAAAAATAAAAATTAATTCATCCCTATGAAAAAGAATTACTCCCTAATCTTAATCGCAATCTTGTGCTTTGTTGTGTCTGGCTATGGACAGGTAAAAATAGCAGAATTGACTTTTGAAACTGTAGGTGGCTACACAACGAGTGTTGCAGAATTTACAGACGGATCTGAAGACTACTTTACAAGAACTGATGGTACATCTAACATTGATGGTTCTCAAATGGTTTTTTCAAACAATCAAGGAGCCTATTTTTTTGCTGTACATGACACCAATGGAGATGGAGGGCCAAATACCTTAAGTTTAAATTTCGATAATATAAACATCAATAATTATGCTAGTTTAGAATTACGAATCCACATTGCAGAAGATGACGATGGAGGAAACCAAGATTGGGATGGAGGTTCATATATGCACATAAATGGCTCTATTGATTCTGGGGCTTCTCAGAATATTCTATGGGTTGAAGCTGCAGGTGGAACTAATACAGAACCTAGATTAGACACAAATTTTGATGGGCTTGGTAATAGCACATCAATAACTGATACTTTTACACAATATATTGCTACTATTACTGGTACAGGAGCAAATTTAGATATTGAGATTGAATTTAATGGACTTAATGATGGTGATGAAGATATTGCAATTGACAATATTGAAATATGGGGTATCTCTACTTGTACACCGCCAGCAGACCCAACAGGAACTATTTCTGGAACCACTCCAGCATGTACTAACACAACATTAACGTATACAGGAACACCTGCTGCAGGAACCATAAATTATTGGCAAACTTCTGCTACAGGAACAGCAACTACAGATAACGCAACAGGAACTTTTAATGTCAATGTTACTGGAACTTATTATATAAGAGCATATGACACTGCTGCAATGTGTTGGTCAAATGGTAACCTGAATTATGCTGTTGTTATCAATGCTGCACCAACAATTTCAGTACAACCAACAAATCAAAATGAAGTTATTCCAAATACAGCTACGTTTTCTGTAACAGCTTCAGGAACTCCAACCCCTACCTATCAATGGGAAGTTTCAACAAATGGAGGTGCAAATTGGAATAATGTTACTGGAGGTACAGGAGCAACAACAGATACCTATACAACTGCAGCTACTACCCTTGCCATGGACGGTGATTTATACAGATGTGTGGTAACAAATACCTGTGGATCAACAACATCAAATAGTGCTATGCTTACAGTATTTGCTTTAGCAGATGTTGTCATTACAGAAATCATGTATAACCCTCCAGCCGCAAATGATTACGAATGGATAGAAATCTGTAATCTTAATGGGACTGCACAAGATGTGAGTGACTATACAATTGATGTAAATGGAACAACAAGATTTACATTTCCTTCAAGTACTACAATTCCAGCAAACACTTGTATTACTGTCTTATTAGGACATTTAGGTTCATCTCCTGCACCAGAATGTCCATTTACACCAGACTATTCTAATCCTGTTGGAGCTACGAATTTCTTGACCAATGGTGGAGCAACTATTACACTAGAATCTCCAACTAATAATGTGATAGATTTGGTCGCTTATGATAATGCTGATAGTAATGCTACTGATGGTAATGGCAGTTCATTTCATGTTATAAATGCTACAGCAGATAATTCTGATACAGATACAAATTGGCAAGCTGTATTAACCGGAGGTTCTCCAGGAGACAACACTCTAGTGTCTCCGTGTACAGTTCCAGAGATACAACTTGTTGATGCTTCAAATACCGATCAAGCCTGTGGAGCTTTTATTATGGCATTTGGCTCTCAAGCCACTAGTTTTGATACTGATATTACTTTTGATATTGATAATGATGGAGCTTCGGGTTTAACTGTATCTTCACTTGCTATTACTGGACCCGCTTCAGGAGATTTTTCGATTGTTTCACCAGCGACTCCTTTTATTGTTGCTGCAGGAAATACTCAAACGGTGACCGTAAGATTTACTCCAAGTGTTATTGGCTTTAGAAATGCCACACTTACTATTAATAATGATGATTCTGATGAATCTGCTTGTACTATAACTCTTCAAGGTACAGGTACTTCTCCAGCTCCTGAAATAAACGTTGAAGGAGATATAGGAGCGTTTCCTGATATTGCTAATGGAGATGTTACACCAAGCGGTACTGATAATACATTATTTGCCGCCCAGTTTATAGGATCGTCTCAAGAAAAAACATTTAGAATTCAAAACTTAGGGACAGATGTACTAAACATATCTAATATTACTGTTGGCGGAACTAATCCAGGCGATTTCACTATAACGGTAGCTCCAGCATCAAGTGTTGCTATATCTAATCTTACAGTATTTGAAGTGTCGTTTTCTCCACTTGCCGCTGGTATAAGACAAGCAGATATTATAATTACTAACGATGATGGTGATGAAAACCCTTATACTTTTAGAGTTCAAGGAACTGGAAATTGTGTTGCAAATGCAATAGCATTATCTCCAAATTCTGGACCTGAGGGAACAATAGTGACTGTTACAGGAACAGATTTAAGTACAGCAACAGCTACTTTTAATGGTTTAGCAGCAACTGTTACTAATATATCTAGCACAGTTATGGAAGTTACAGTTCCTAATGGTGCGCTAACAGGAAATTTAGAAATCACTGATGATTTTGGCTGTCCGGGTAGTGCTGCATTTACTGTAATAGACACTCAAATTGGAACTTGCGAAGGCGGTTCGGCACTAGGAGAGCTATTCATAAGTGAAGTAACAGATGCAACCTACGGTAGTTTAACATATATAGAAATTTATAACGCAACAGGCGCTAATGTGAATCTAGCTAACTATGAGGTTAGAGTTTATGCCAATGGTAGTACCTCTAGTTTTACCTCACAAACCTTAAGTGGGACTATTAATGCTGGAGACACTTTTGTTCTAACTACTGGTACTTCAGGAGTTCTTAGTAGTTCACTTTGTGCTACACCTGGTGGAGACGGTTCATATGGAGACCTCGTAAGTTCAACATTAGCTGGTGTGAATGTTGTTAATAATGAGCATGATTTTATTGGTCTTTACAATTCAGGCGCATTGATAGATGCCTTTGGAGAGTTTGGAGTTGACAATTGGATGAATTCTACATCTATCACAGGAGATAGAGGCTTTAATTTCAGAAGATTGAATACAGCTACACCTATTCCTACCACAACATTTAATACTGGAGATTGGAATATAATTGATTGGGCTGGTTCAGGTTCTGGTACATGTGCAAGCACAAATGATTATTCGGATATAGGTGTTTATGACTTCTCAACAGGTACACCACCATTAATAACCGCTCAACCAAGCTTACCATCGACTGATTGCAACCTTATAGTATCACTTAGTGTTGCTGCCAATGAAGGTTTTTCTGGCGGAAATTCATTAGCTTATCAATGGTACTTTGCTGCTCAAGGTGACTTAAACTGGACAGCTATTACAAATGGAGCAACTTATTCTGGAGCTACATTAGCTACATTAGATATTTTAGATCCTTTTAATTTAGATGGTTATCAATATTACTGTCAGGTAAGAGAGGATGATGCAACATGCTATACTGCTAGTAATGCTATTAAATTAGATATTCCAAGAACCGTTTGGGATGGTACGAATTGGTCTTCAGTTCCAGCTATTGACAAGGTGGCCGTTATCGATGGCGATTATGATACGAGTATTGGTACAAACGGACAAACAAGTTTTGAAGCCTGCATCTTAATTATTAATGCGACTCATACACTTACCATATCTAATGGAACTTATGTTGAAGTTGAAAACGATCTCACTGTAAATGGAAACATTTTGATTGAAACTGATGGCGCCTTTGTTCAAAATAACGATTCAGGAGCTGTAGATGGTGCAGTGACTAGTGATAAAACTAGAAGTACTGTTGAAAAAGAAACGGCTATTTTAAATTCGTACCAAGAGTATACCTATTGGTCATCACCTGTCTCTGGAGAAACTATTAGTGATGGTTTAAGTGAAGCTTCTTCGGTAAGACGTTTTTGGTATAATGGACAAAACTATAGAGACTCTTTTCAAGAAACTAATAACGATAATACTGCAGTAGCTGGTCAAGATGATATTGATGATGATGCCAATGACTGGCAAACAGCTGGTGCCGCAATGGTAATGGCTCCTGGTGTTGGATATGCGTCAACTCATAATGCTTTAGGTTATGTTGGTGTTGCGCAATACAAATATACGTTTGAAGGCCCTTTTAATAATGGGGTTTATAACATTCCAATTTATAGAAATGATGCAGAAACGAATGATAATAACTGGAATTTCATAGGGAACCCTTATCCTTCAGCTATTGATGCCGATTTATTTTTAACTGCTAATGCTAGTATTGACCAAACAGTAGGTGCTACTAATGGTGCTATTTTCTTTTGGTCTCATAATACGCCTGCAGATGGAAACACTAATGGTAATGAAGTCCTAAATTACTCGCAAAGTGATTATGCAATTATAAATGGTACTGGTCAAACAGCTGGTGGAGATGGTGTAGTTCCAGATCGCTTTATACCTTCTGGTCAAGGATTCTTTGTATCTATGTCTGATGCCTCTCCTTCTACTGTGGTTTCTGGAACGATCAGAACAACAGATGTTGTGTTTAATAACAGCATGAGAGTTACTGGAAATAATTCGCAGTTTTTCAGAACGTCAAGTGCTTCAATATTTAACAAGATCCGATTAGATTTAACTTCAGATAACGGCGTTTTCAATCAAATACTTGTTGGTTATGTAGATGGAGCAACCAATGATGATGATGGAATGTATTATGATGCACACAAAAACCTATCGGCTAATGCTAATGCCGTATTCTACTCATTAATTGATAGTTCTAGTGATAAGAAATTTGCCATTCAAGGTAAAGCAACAAATACTTTGTCAATAGAAGAAGTTATCCCATTAGGATTTTATACAATTATAGATGAGGCTACGCTTTATACTATATCTATTGCTGAATTACAGGGTGATTTTATGAACGATAATACGGTGTATCTAAAAGATAACTTATTAGATATTACTCATGATTTAAGCACCAACGATTACGTCTTTACTTCTGAAGTTGGTGAATTCAATTCACGTTTTGAAATCGTATTTCAACCGGAAGCACTTTCAGTAAATGAAAATGATATAGACCCAAATGATTTTACAATTATTGAATTAAATGATGGTGATGTTAAATTTTCAGTAGGTAATGCTTTACTTATACAACAGGTTGAAATTATTGATGCTATAGGACGTGTAATTTATCAGTTTAAAGGAAATAACAATGTGGAAGTTTACAATTTGTCCCGTTTAAGTCAATCGACTTACATTGCGAGAGTGACGCTTTCTAACGGACAAGTAATTACTAAAAAGGCGGTAAAAAGAAAATAAACTACACTTAGAAATATAAATTACTGAGGTTTTGGTGTATACTGAAACCTCTTTTTGTTTTTACTCCTACAAACTATAACGCAGTGATAAAATCAAGTTTCTTCCAGGAGCTGCAATACCTGAAGAATACGTTTGGTAACGTTGGTCTGTTATATTCTCTAAGGATGCAATAAATGTTGCAGTATCGGAAATTTTATATTTCGTTCTGATATTAAATGTATACCAAGATGGTGAGTAAGGGTTTCCATTTTCATCTAATGCATAAATAAAATCTTTTGATTGTTCTGATGGTGCAAATTGACTAAAGGACAACTCACTATTATACTCAGCAAATGCGTCTATTTGAAATTTCTCGTTTTGCCAAATAAAGTGTGTGTTTCCAAAATTTGGAGCAATATGTCTAACAGGTACTTCAACACCTTCATTATCCTCTGTTCCGCCAATGATATTATACTGTGATGATAATTTTAAACGTTCTGTAAGATTGACAACAATACCTGCCTCAAAACCATAGATCCATTCTTTTGATGCATTTTGAATAGCCTGTACATTACTTAATTCGCCATCATATTCAATTTGAGATGCACCATTCAATGTAAAATCTCTTCGAATCAATGCATTATCTAAAAAAGTGTAATAGGTAGCCATTTCTACAATAAACGTATCATCAACATTTAATCGAAACCCAAGTTCACCACCATAAGCATATTCTGGCCTTAAATTAGGGTTAGGCACCACAACCGAGCCTGGTTCTGAATCAAACACCTTACCTATATCATCAATATTTGGGGCTCTAAATGCAGTAGACGCATTAAATTTCCATTGCATCATTTTTGAAGGTATCCAGCTTATTCCTGCTGTTCCTGTAATTGCTCCAGCATTGAGTTTAGCTTTATCAAACGGGAGATTCAAGAATTCGTTATTTTCAGTAAAATCTGCATTAGCTGTGATATGGTTATACCTCAGGCCAGACTGAAATACGAATTTAGAGTTAGGTTTATACTTAAAACTCGCATAAGCGGCTATAGATTGCCAATTGGATCCGTTAGGATACCTTGATACCGTTGGCACACTTGTATTAGTTGTAATGTTTGTCTCAATGCCTTCAGAATTCACATTGTTGTACACATATTCTAGTCCATAGAACAATTTTGTCTTAGTGCTTAAACTTTTCTCTAAATCCACATTTAGAGAATAGGCATCTACAGCTTCTTCTCTTATATTTCTAATTTCAGATTGAAAATCTCTGTCTTGTCTACTCTCTTGAAAGTTTTGATACGCAACTGTCGCTTGAATTTTATCATAAAGATTAGAAGCACTACTCAATTTTGTCACTTGAAAGTTACCCATGAACCAACGTTGCGGTCCATAGTTCCACTCGGCAGAACGCAGGTTATCATCTCTATATCTAATTAATCGATCATATCTGGGGTAAGATGATGTTGTGGTATAATATAATCCTAAATCAAAACTTAAGTTTTCTTTCGGTTCATATCTTACTTTTTGCAAGAAATTGATCTGGTCATAGCCAGTTGGTTTTTGAACACGAGGATTTTCATTTTGAACAATAATATCTTCTCCATTAATAGTTTCAACATACTCAGGTCTTAAGTAATCATCAGGACCGTGTTTACCCATCCTTAAGTCATCAAAATCTGTATAGCTTACGCTACTCAAAAAAGCCCATTCCTTTAATCCGAAATTCAAATCTAAATGGCCTGTCTTTTCTTTATTTGCAGAAGCATATCTTAATGCTAAATTAGCATTAAAATATAGAGAATCTTTATAAGACAACTGCGGTTTTTGCGTGTAGAAGCTCATAACACCACCAATGGCGTCACTTCCATAGACTACAGATCCAGCTCCAAGTGTGATTTCAGTATTTTGAATCGTAAAAGGGTCGATAGAAATAACATTTTGAATATTACCTCCTCTAAACGTTGCATTATTCATTCGCACTCCATCAACAGTAATTAAAAGTCTATTCGTAGAAAACCCTCTTATCATTGGGCTTCCTCCTCCTAATTGACTCTTTTGTATATAGACATTACCTGTACTTTCAAGAAGATCTGCACTGGTTTGTGGGTTTTCAAATTGAATATCCTTAGCACTTATATTCACAATGGTTTGCGGTATATCGCGTTTACTTTGTTCAAATTTTGAAGCTGAAATCACCACTTGATTTAAATCTTCTATCCTTGGTGTTAAGTATATAATAAAATCTACGCCAATTTGAGATATTTTAATCGCTCTTTTCTTATATAGTATATTTTGAAAATAAACAGTCTCATTAGCCTCAAATAATTCTAAGGATGCTTTTCCATCTATGTTAGTCACAACAGACTTATCCTTTTTAAAGTTGAAAATGGCCACACCAGATATAGGTGCCTTTGTGCCTTCTTCTAAAACAGTAACGGTTTGTGCATTACCAATTAAAAATGAAAGGATAAATAAAACTGAAAGTATAGACTTCATAAATTTTAATTAAATACCTGATTGAAAATTTGTAGGGATTTTGGTTTTTTAAAACTGCCCAAATGTAATTCAAAATATAGCAAAAGCATAGCAAGAAATGATTGTCTTTGTTTTGAATTCAATTTTATACTCTCTAGTGCATCAAAATTTATGCCTAATAGCTGTTTAAGGATTGTTAAATTTTCACCTGAAATACTGTAAACATCTTCTTTTTTAGATTCAAAAAGACCATTGTTTAAATTGAAATACATTTGATTAGTATCTGTTGTATCGGGATAAAAACCTAAATGTTTTGTTAAGTTGAGTAAAAACAATAAATGGAAATTTGAAAATTCATCTTTAGTATCCAACCATCTAAATGTCGTTTCTAGATAGTCATAGAGTTGTTCGTTTTTTTCCTCTTCTCTAAGAACCGAAGCCAAAACCTCAGCTAAGAACATCACAATTGAACTCTTAAGTATGTTTGTATGTAAACTAGTAAAACTGTAATCTAATCGTAAATCTTTAATCGTCTGTAAAGATTGATTTTCTCTATAACTCTCCTCTACTTGTAATTGAGATAACAGTTGAAAATAGGCAATTTTAGATTGCCCTTTCTTAGAATTTAGAACACCTCTTAATAAATAACTAACAACGCCTCTATGTGAGGTAAAACATTTTACGATAAGATCATTGTCCCTATATTTGAGCTTAGAAAGAACAATAACTTTAGTTTTAATAAGCATTATAGGACTTGTTATCTAACAATTAAGAGTTTTAGAACTTTGGTTTCAAAAGAATCTAAATCAGAAATTAAGAGTAAGTACACACCAGAAGCAACCACATTACCTCTTAGATTTTTTCCATTCCAAATTCCAGTACCACCATCGATAGCAAAATTATAATTAGATGATCTTTGGTTCACGCGAGATTGCGCTTCAGCAACAAGGTTACCTTCTATATCGGTAATCTTTACATTCACATTTTCGGTTAATCCCGAAATCTTAATGCCTTTATTAATATCATTTAAATCATCAAAACCTAAAATATTATACTCTGGTCTTACAGGATTTGGATACACAAATGCTTCTTCAAGATCTTCTTTTGGTTTTGTACCTCCAGACGAGAATGACACTAATCCTTTAGTTGTTGCTATAAATACTTTTCCAGATTGAGGGTCAATAGATATATCTGTTATAGTATTAGAAGGCAATGGAGAATTATCTGTTGTAAATTGAAATATCGTTTCTTGACCATCTGGAGAAAAATAAAAAATACCAGAATCCAATGTTCCGACCCATTTATTATCTGAACCATCAACCTTTATGTCTGTAATAAATTGATTTGATAACAATTCGGTAGGTATTCCATTCTCTAAAATCACAATCTCATTAACTCTAGGGTCTGGGTCGTCAACAAAATTTGAGGTGTTAAATAATACTCTTAGACCTTTACTTGTTCCTATCCAAAGTTGATTTCTACTATCTAATGCCAGCGCTCTTACTTGCTCAGATGGCATGTTCTGTTCTTCAGTAGACACGTTGTTTATTTGCTGAGTATCAGTGTTATACCCAATAACACCATTAAGGAAGCTCGTAGTCCATTTCATACCTCCGCTTCCAACAACAATATCTGAAAAACCTTGTTCTCCATTTAAAGCATCTGGTAAAAGTTCGGAAAAGCTGTAACCTTGCCATTGATTTGTGGATGGATCGTACGATTTTAAAGCGCGATCTACTTTAGCGGTCACAGTCCACATAATTCCATTTCTATCAAATGTTGATCCCGCTTGACGTATACTTACAAAACTTGGAACAGGCGGAAAAATTAAGGACTCCAAACCACTATTATCTTGATTATATTTTATTGTAGGTACTTCATCATTAATTTCTACGATACCGTCTTGAAATGAGCTAATAAAAACTTGACTTGGATTAAACGGATTTATAGCAATATCACATAGGTTTCTCGCATTAAATAAACTATCATAAGGAATATTATTCCAAGATTCTTCTCTAAAGACACTAACTCCTCTTTGCCTAAAAGGACTAGGGTTAAAAGACCTATTATAATCACCATAAGTCACCCATAACACACCATCACCTGCTTGTATTTTAAAGGCATCATTTCTTAAAGGACCTTCCGGTAAGATAATATCATACTCATCAGGAGTATCCTGAATTGTTTTTAGAACACCTAAGCCAATAGTACCAATATAAATATTATTTTCTGAAATTGTAGCAGATGTAAAATCAGTATCAAAATTTTCATTTGTGGATGCGCTCTGTACTTCTAAAAAGTTTTCATCATAAACAAAAACTGTTTCCTGAAGGGCTACGACTAAATTATCACCGACTGTTCTAACATCTACAGGTAATGTTGGATATACAAGTAATAGATTTAAATTATCATTTACAATTTCATATATGGAATTATTGAATCTTACTGCATATAACTTACTTCCTACCTGTTGAATAGCTGCAAAATCACCAAAAGAAACGGTTGTCCACTGTTGAAAATCAATCAAGTTTGGATTGGAAAGCGATGCCTTTTTTATAGCATTACTTGAACTACATGCTGCATATATAAAACCATTAGAAATGGTGGTTTGATTAACAACTATTTGACTACCTCCATTACCTAAAAAATAAGTATCTCCAAACTGCAATTGCTCTAAATCATAAACTGAAACTCCGAAATCTGTAGAAATATAGAGGAGTCCATTGTCTTCATTAAAATGGTTAATCCTTTTAAGTGTGGGAGAAATAGATTCTTTTTCTAGGATATCGACAACAGACAATATTTCAGAATCTGAATCAAAAATGATTTCCATTAATCCTGTTTCGTAACCAACAATTAACACATTAAAATTATCACTATACCTTATAGTAGATATTGTTTCTCCAGATAAACCATTAATTGTGGTTATTGTTTCTATTTCATTGGTAAATATATCATAACTAAATATAGCGTTCTCTGAAGCTGCATAAATTTTGTCACTGCTTTGAGTGACATCCTTTATATCAAAAAAAGAGAAATACCCTTCCCAAAGCGTTGAAAAATCTTGAGAATTACTTTCAAAAGAAATTAAAACTAAAAGGATACATATTATTCTTTTAAACATACCAATTGTTTTTGTCAAATATATTTATATCTAACGACATTTTATCAAATATCATATAACCTTAGTAAATAAAAAAAGCTTTCGGAGTTATCTGAAAGCTTTTTTATTTATTTATGATGCAGATTATACAACACCTTGAGCAAGCATCGCATCGGCAATTTTCACAAAACCAGCAACATTGGCTCCTTTTACATAATCAACATAACCGTCTGCTCTTGTCCCGTATTCAACACAAGACTCATGAATATCATCCATAATTTTATTAAGCTTTTCATCAACTTCCTCTCTGGTCCAGCTTAATCTTAATGAGTTTTGACTCATTTCCAATCCAGAAGTAGCTACACCTCCAGCATTAGATGCTTTTCCTGGTGAAAACAATACTTTAGCATTTTGAAACGCTTCAATAGCTTCTGGTGTTGTTGGCATGTTAGCTCCTTCTGCAACAGCTATAACATTATTAGCTATTAATAATTTAGCTTCGTCTTCATTAAGTTCATTTTGAGTTGCACAAGGTAATGCAATATCACAGTTAACAGACCATGGTCTTTCTCCTTTATGGAATGTTGCCATAGGATATGTATCAACATATTCACTTATTCTACCTCGTTTCACATTCTTAAGATTCATTACAAAAGCTAATTTATCGGCATCAATACCGTCGGCATCATGGATATATCCAGAAGAATCAGATAATGTCACTACTTTAGCTCCTAATTGTGTCGCTTTCTCACAGGCATATTGCGCTACGTTACCAGAACCAGAAATCACCACTGATTTTCCTTCAAAAGAATCGCCATTGGTCGCTAACATATTTTTGGCAAAGTATACACAACCATACCCTGTCGCTTCTGGCCTAATTAATGAACCACCATAGCTAATCCCTTTTCCTGTTAAAACACCAGTAAATTCATTTTGTAATCGCTTATACTGACCAAACATATATCCTATTTCACGTCCGCCAACACCTATATCTCCAGCAGGAACATCAGTATTAGGGCCAATATGTCTAAATAATTCGGTCATGAATGATTGACAAAAGCGCATCACTTCATTATCACTCTTCCCTTTTGGATTAAAATCAGAACCTCCTTTTCCACCACCCATTGGCAATGTTGTTAAAGAGTTTTTAAATACTTGTTCAAATCCTAAAAACTTAAGAATACTTAAGTTAACAGATGGATGAAAACGTAAACCTCCCTTATATGGACCAATTGCAGAGTTAAACTCTACTCTAAACCCTCTATTTACTTGAGTGTTACCTTGGTCGTCAATCCATGGTACTCTAAAAATAATAGTACGTTCAGGTTCAACCATACGTTCCAATAACATTTTGCCTTGGTACTTAGGGTTCTCCTCTATAAAAGGGATTACAGTTTCTGCAACTTCATGTACAGCTTGTAAAAACTCAGTTTCGTGACTGTTCTTATCTTTTACAAGATTTAAAAAAGCGTCAATTTTTTCTTTCATTTATTACAGTATTAATAATGTATGTAAATTTTTATAGCACAAAGATACATTATCTTTAAAATGTACCTCTATTTTTTTTCATATTCTCAATGTCAGATTATTTCGATGCTAATTTAATATTATGCAATTGTTCGGATATTTTTACATTTCGTCTAATTTTTTGGTAGTTCATCTAGTTTTTATATATTTGTTTGCGAACAAGCCCTCAATAAAATGAAACCTATGACGTTTAATTTTAAACAATTAACATACCTATTCGTATTTATACTTGGTATAAACGAATGTTATTCTCAGCTTGGTTTTTCTCATGAAATTGGTGTCATAGCTGGACCTGTAGCCTTTCAGTCTGACTTTGGTGTTAGACGAGATTTTGAAACAAATGCAGGTAATACTGGTATTGGAATTGGTATAGTACACTACATAAACTTTGCTTATAGGGCTGATTGTAACTGTTATACAACAGATACATTTTTTAATGATCATTTTAAATTACGAAACGAAATTTCCTGGAATAAGACAAATTTAGACCATTTTGGTAAATGGGCTGATCCTTCTAGAACAAGCGAAAACGCTGAACGTTTAAGACGACACTCTGGTGTGGCACAGAATTTTGATATTGGTACACAAATTGAATTTTTTCCAAAAAGTATTCGTTCATTCCAAGCTTTTAGTTATTCATTTGCACCATTCATAAGTTTAGGTGTGCATTTTACCTCTTATAACCCAGAAGTATCTACCACGTATGGTAACATGAATATCAATGACCCGACTAATTTCTGGATACCTTGGGGAGAAGCTGCTGTTCCAAACGTAAATGAAGATCCATTTCTATTTGATGGCAACGATACAACTTGGTCTGTTGTAGGAAGTATTGGAACACGTTATAAATTAACTGTACTTTCAGATTTAATGGTCGATTTAAGATGGCAGTATTACTTTAATGATAAAGTAGATGGCTTAGATCACAACTTAAAATCCAATAAAGCTAACGACTGGCTAGTTTGGTTAAACTTTGGGTATATTTATTACCTCGATTGAAAAAGGAAAATTTTAAACATAAAAAAGACCAAGTTAATGCTTGGTCTTTTTATTTTATATCTGTTTTTGGCTGTTTACCCAATGGCTTGTTCTAGGTCTGCAATTAAATCATCTTCGTCTTCTATACCAACGCTTAATCTAATTAATGAATCAACAACAC
The DNA here is from genome assembly GCF_021032705.1 of Psychroserpens luteolus. Taxonomy (GTDB): domain Bacteria; phylum Bacteroidota; class Bacteroidia; order Flavobacteriales; family Flavobacteriaceae; genus Psychroserpens; species Psychroserpens luteolus. The sequence goes on from NZ_JAHVXI010000001.1 coordinate 521,997, forward strand.
CAGTTTTTTCTCTTTCTTCTTTTGGAATACTCGCATGCGTCATACTTGCAGGATGACCAGCCAAAGACTCGACACCACCTAATGATTCGGCCAAAGTGAAGATCTTAAGATTCTCGACAATCTTAATTGCTTCTTCATAGTTGTTTCCCTTCGTTGTAAAAGATACCATACCTCCAAAATCATCCATTTGTGCTTTCGCTATGTCATGATTAGGATGACTTTCAAAACCTGGCCAATATACGGTTTCAATTTTTGGATGATTGGCTAAATACTCGGCAACGGCTTTGCCATTTTCACAATGACGCTGCATTCTTATGTGTAGTGTTTTGATACCTCTTAAGGCTAAAAAACTGTCTTGAGGTCCACATACTGCTCCACTAGCATTTTGAATAAAATACAAACGATCTGCTAAATCTTTATCTTTAACGATTAAAGCTCCCATAACCAAATCGCTATGTCCGCCTAAGTATTTTGTAGCAGAATGCATCACAATATCTGCACCTAAGTCCAGAGGTCGTTGTAAATAAGGCGTCGCAAATGTATTATCAACAGCTAAAAGGATGTTATGTTTTTTTGATATCGCGGCAGTAGCTTTGATATCAATAATATTCATCATTGGATTAGTAGGAGTTTCTACCCAAATCAATTTGGTATTCTCATTCACATAACTTTCAATATGTGACGCATTTTCCATACCTATAAAGTGAAACTTAATACCTAAGCCTTCAAATATTTTGGTAAACAAACGATACGTCCCACCATATAAGTCATTTGTAGAAATCACCTCATCACCAGGTTGTAATAATTTTAAAACGGCATCAATTGCAGCTAATCCAGAGCCAAAAGCTAGACCATGATTGCCATTTTCGATACTTGCAAAAGCATTCTCTAAAGCATTTCTGGTTGGATTGTGTGTTCTTGAATACTCATAACCTTTGTGCCCTCCAGGAGTGGATTGCGCATACGTTGATGTTTGATAAATTGGTGGCATTACACTTCCATAAGCTGGATCATGTTCTTGCCCTCCATGTATTGTTTTTGTGTTAAATTTCATTTGTATTATTTCAGTTTTTAAAATTGCTCAGTCGTAAACTAAGCAAAATCATTTCAAGGTATTGTTAGGATGCAACAAATTTAAGGTTTAATTCGTTCTATTCAAATCTATATAATACCTTTATTGTACGTTTAACAGAAACTATTAAATTTTGAAAAAAGCAAGCCTCCTCATCATTATCTTAACCTTAGTATATTCTTGTAACAAAGAGGTTACAATTGACTTTGTTGAACAGCAAATCGAAACCTCCCAATCGGCCGAAATATCTATAGTTTATCCTAAAGCTGAAGGCACAGATGACATTGCAAACCGCATTAATACATCTATTCAAAATTATATTGTTAAACAAATTAATTTTTCAGAAGATTCTCAAACAAAAGGTTCTATTGATGATGCTGTAGCAAAATTTAATTACGAGTTCACTAGTTTTAAAAATGAGTTTCCAAATGACGCACAACAATGGGAAGCGTTTATCGATGGGGAAGTTACGTATCGCTCACCAGAAATTATAAGTATAGCCATTAACTCATATTTAGACACTGGTGGCGCTCACGGAAATACCACTGTTCGCTTTTTTAATTTTGATCCACAAACTGGAAAATTACTCACAAAAAAAGAACTCATTTCAAATACCGAAAAACTTTCTAAACTAATTGAACATACGTTGATTAATGAAGTTAAATTAAAATCTGATAATGAACCTGTCGAAGATCTATTCTTCGGAAAAGACTTTCAGCTACCAGAGTCTCTAGGTTACAGTGAAGAGGGTTTAATCATACTATACAACCCTTATGAAATAGCATCCTATGCGCAAGGGATTATTGAATTTACTATTCCTTTCGAAGAGGTGAATTCTTTCTTAAACCGAAGCTAATCTTTGTTTTTTGACAAGCGTTTGATTACTGGTTCTACTGTAAGTCCTTGCCCAATTATTGAGAATACAACAATAATATAGGTAACCACTAAAAACAAATCGCGATGCATATCTTGAGTTAAGCTCAAAGCCAACGCAATTGAGATACCACCTCGTAATCCTCCCCATGTCATAATTAAGTTCGTATGCTTCACAAATTCTAATTTCTTATGGAAGAACTTGATTGGCAACCATAAAGAAACATATCTACTTAACAATACTAATGGTACGGCTATTAAACCAGCTAAAACATAATCAAAACTAAAGCTAAGTACTAATATTTCCATACCTATCATTACAAAAAGAACCGTATTCAAAAGCACATCGATTAATTCCCAAAATTTATCAACGTACATTTCGGTGATTTCAGACATAGCCGATTGTCGTACTGTATCATTTCCAACAATTAAGCCCGCAGTAACCATTGCTAATGGAGCAGATAAGTGCCAGTGATGCGCCAATAGACTTCCTCCCATAACTGTTGCAATAGTAATAATAACTTCTACTTCATAATCATCTATAGACTTTAATAGTTTATAGGTTATGTATCCTAAAATAAGGCCGAGCACTATACCTCCAATGACTTCTTGGCCAAATAGTTTTGCTATTTCTCCCACTTGAATTGCTGCTTCAGGTTTTGCCGCAATTGCAAAAATTGTTAGAAAAACAACTACACCTACACCATCGTTAAATAAAGATTCTCCTACAATTTTAGTTTCCAATTTTTTTGGTGCTCCAGCTTTCTTAAGAATACCTAAAACTGCAATAGGGTCTGTTGGCGAAATTAAGGCTCCAAATAACAAGCAATAGATAAATGCAACATCAATTCCTATAAAATGAAGTAAGTAAAACGTTAAAACACCTACTAAGAAGGTAGATACCAAGACACCTAAAGTTGCAAAGACCAAAACCGGCCATCTTTGCACTTTAAGTTGATTAAAATTAGTGTGTAAAGCTCCAGCGAACAAAAGAAAACTCAACATGATATCCAGTAAAACTGTTTTGAAGTCAATTTGAGAAATGAGCTCTTTTTCACGTAATAATAAGGTGTCATCAAACTGTCCTATAGCAATTATAATCACTGTAAATACAATAGTGATCAACATCAAACCAATAGTTATTGGCAGCTTTAAAAACTTAACATTTATATAACCGAAAAGAGCCGATAATACTATTAAAACTGATGCTATTCCATAATAATCCATAGGTAACTAAATTTTCGATAAAAGTAACTATTTTTCTTTTGAAATCAGTTTACTTTGCAAAGCACATCGATAACCAAACATCTTGGTAATTATCAAGGTTTTAAAAAAGACTTTTATGAAAAAAATATACTACTTGAAAACCTGTAGCACATGCGTAAGAATTATTAAATCTTTGGATTTACCTGATGATGTTATATTTCAAGACATAAAGACGGAAGACATTACTGTAAAGCAAATTGAAGCACTTGAAAAATTAGCTGGTAGTTATGAAGCTTTATTTAGTAAACGCGCAAAACTCTATAAAGAAATGGGCTTGAAAGATCAAAATCTCACCGAAAAAGATTACAAGCACTACATTTTAGATCATTATACTTTTTTAAGCAGACCCGTTATTGTGTACAACGACCAAATATTTATTGGTAATAGTGCTAAAACTGTAGATGCCGCCAAAGCCTATATTCACGCAAATGAATAGCAGAAGGTATGCAATACTTGCTTTATTTATGGTACAACTGCTATATGGGTTGAACTACACTTTTGCCAAAATTGTTATCAATGAGAATTTTGTAAAACCTTTTGCATTTGTAGTTTTAAGAGTTGGTGGAGCCACTCTGTTGTTTTGGCTTACAGGGTTATTTTTAAAGCGAGAAAAAATTGATAAAAAAGATTACTTTACATTTTTCTTAGGTGCAGTGTTTGGTGTGGCCATAAATATGTTGTTGTTTTTGAAAGGATTAGAGTTAACAACACCTATTCATGCTTCAGTTATTGTAACCATAACACCTATAATCATCTTAGTCCTTTCTTCATTTTTCTTATCTGAAAAAATAACCAAGCTTAAGATCTTAGGTGTTATATTAGGGTTTTGTGGAGGTGTTCTATTAACTCTATTGGGTAAATCTACTCGTATTGGTGATAATGTGCCTTTAGGCAACTTATTCATCTTTATTAATGCCATATCTTATAGCATATATATAATTATTATTAAAAAATTGACATCCAAGTACCATCCATTTACACTCATAAAATGGTTGTTCTTATTTGGATTAGTATTGGTCTTACCTTTTGGATATACTGAAACTACAGAAATTAGATGGGAAACCTTTACACCTTATGTATGGCTTTCGGTACTATTTGTAGTTGTTGGTGCTACTTTTGCAACTTATGTGTTAAATCCGTTCGCATTACGATCGTTAAAAGCGTCTACAGTAGGTGTTTTTATTTATTTACAACCAGTAATAGCAGGAATATTTGCTATAGTTATGGGTGTAGATGTAATAAGCCCTGTAAAACTCATTGCCATGCTTTTAATCTTCTCTGGAGTTTACTTGGTGACCAAAAAGCCAAAACTATCAGCTTAGGTTTTTAGGCACTTTTCCGCTTGATCTGGTATCTGCTTTAGTTAGCACTTTAAAGTTTTCCGACTTTGGAAATTGCTTCATCAACGCTTTTAATGATTCTGGAAGAACGGTCAAACTTCTAGCCTTTAAATCTATCCATGCCCCTAAAATATCACAGGTTGCTAAATGCTTCCCTTTTTCATTATAAAAATTGTGCTCAAATTTAAACAACATACCATCATCGCTCAATCCAGAAACTGCCAATGTTACTGTTATAGTTTGACCTAAAAATGATTCTTTGAAATAATAAATTTGTTCAGAAAACACCACTGGTCCTATACCATGTGCTATTAATTCTCTCATAGAAAATCCATGTTCATTTAAAAAGCCAACTCGTGTATGACTCATAAAATTCACGTATGCTGAGTTTGCTAAATGACTATTAGCATCAACATCACTCCAACGTATTTCAAAATCTTTCTTATACATATTTCTATTTTGAAGCTGCAAAGTTATTGTTTTTTATAATCAACTTAAACTGACATTGCGATTTTCCTTACCTTTGCTCAACTTTTAAAATTTGTTCATGATACAATCAATGACAGGCTATGGGAAATCTGTATTACAGCTCCCAACCAAAAAAATATCTATTGAAATAAAGTCGCTCAACAGTAAAAACTTGGATCTAAATGCACGTATGCCTTCCATGTATCGTGAAAAAGAGCTAAGTATAAGAAAACTTATTGCTTCTAAATTGGTAAGAGGTAAGGTCGATTTTTCGCTATATATGGAAATTACTGGTGAAGAAACGTCTACTCAAATTAATCAAACGGTTGTTAAACAGTATATAAAGCAATTAAAAGATGTTATCAATACAGGTGAGGACACCGAGTATTTAAAAATGGCTATTCGTTTACCAGATGCTGTGACTACTGAACGTGACGAAATTGATGAAGATGAATGGAAGCAAATTGCTGAAGCTATTGATAATAGTCTTGACAAAATATATACATACAGATTGGATGAAGGTAAAAGTCTTGAAGCAGATTTTCTCGCTCGCGTGAAAAATATTTCAGGATTGCTCGACGATGTGATTGCTATGGATCCAGATCGTATTGAAGGTGTAAGAGAACGTTTAACAAAAGGGATTTCTGAAATAAAAGAAAAAGTTGATGAAAATCGTTTTGAACAAGAACTAGTTTATTACATTGAAAAATTCGATATCACCGAAGAAAAAGTACGTTTAAGTAACCACCTAGATTATTTTCAAAAAGCTTTAAAATCTGACGACTCTAACGGAAAAAAGCTTGGTTTTATTTCTCAGGAAATGGGACGAGAAATCAATACTATAGGTTCTAAATCAAATTATGCACCAATGCAAAAACTGGTGGTACAAATGAAAGATGAACTTGAAAAAATTAAGGAACAATTATTGAACGTTCTTTAAAAAAGCAACATTCTAAATCTTATTTGTGAAAGACAAAAAATCCATAAAAAAAGGAAAGTTAATTGTGTTTTCGGCTCCTTCAGGTTCTGGAAAAACAACAATAGTGAGGCACTTACTAAAACAAGAAGAACTCAATTTAGAGTTTTCAATTTCTGCGACTTCAAGAGAAAAACGCGGAAAAGAAATTCATGCTAAAGATTACTACTTTTTGAGTTTAAAAGAGTTTAAAAATAAAATCAAGGCTGATGAGTTTTTAGAGTGGGAAGAAGTTTATAGAGATAATTTCTACGGAACTTTAAAAACAGAAGTTGAACGTATTTGGGCTAAGGGTAAGCATGTAATTTTTGATATTGATGTATCTGGTGGTCTACGTATAAAAAAGAAATTTCCTGAAGAAACATTGGCAATTTTTGTAAAACCTCCAGACTTGAATGAGCTTATCATAAGGCTTAAAGAACGTGGTGAGGAAAGTGAAGCAAAAATTAGCATGCGTGTTGCCAAAGCTCCAGCAGAGTTGGCTACTGCACCATTATTTGATGAGATCGTTCTTAATAAAGATTTAGATAAGGCGCTTGAAAACGCCTATGATTTAGTGTCAAACTTTATCAATGAAAAGTCATGAAGGTAGGCTTGTATTTTGGGACCTTTAACCCAATTCATGTTGGTCATTTAACTATTGCAAATCATTTAGCAGAATATAGTGATTTGGATAAAATTTGGTTTGTAGTAACACCTCATAGTCCTTTTAAAAAGAAAAGTTCATTACTCGACAATCGTCAACGCTATGAAATGGTATATCGCGCTACAGAAGATTATGTGAAATTAGAGCCTAGTGATATTGAATTTAATCTACCACAGCCTAATTACACCATTAATACGCTAACGCATCTTCAAGAGAAATATCCGAAATATGAATTTGCTTTAATTATGGGAGAAGATAACTTGAAGAGTTTTCATAAGTGGAAAAATTATGATCTCATTTTAGAAAATCATAACATATATATTTATCCGAGAATTTCTGAAGGAGCTGTAGATATGCAATTTGATGATCATAAAAAGATCCATAAAGTCAATGCACCTATAATGGAGTTGTCTTCTACCTTTATTAGAAAATCTATAAAGGAAGGGAAAAACGTTCGTCCTATGCTACCCGAACATGTATGGGAGTATTTAGATGAAATGAATTTTTATAAATAAATCTAAAAAGGTGTGTTATTTCCATCGTCCTCCTCACATTCTGATAATGTAGCCTCAACAAACATTGCCCAACCATTACCATCAAATTGAGAACCTTCTGCCCAAGCTGTTTCTCCTCCAGTAGGTCCTTCAACCTCAGCGTGTGCAGCAAAGCAATAATTATCATCTAATCCATCTAAGCTGATGACATAAACCACTTCATATGGTCCAGAAGAAAAAGGTTCAGTATACTCGAATTGTCCAACCTGAGGATTTCCAGATCCTGTAAGAGGCGCCCAATCGTCATCGCAATTACCAATACTTAAATGAGTGGTGCCAATTACCCATTCACCATTACTTGTATAAGTGATAATTAAATTATCATCTTCTATATCTACAGTTACTGATCCCGCTTCATGGTGCTGACCAGCAATTAAGGTAGTTGAAAAACAAGGCTCGTTTAAATTTGCAGTTAATGAATCCACGTCCAACTGCTCATCATTAATTTGACTCTCTGTACAGCCAAAAAATGCACATAAAACAATAATATACTTAAGTAGGTTAATTTGCTTCATTTTAAAAAATATTTGGGGTTGTTAAGCATATGAAATTACGAAAAAGTCGTCTAATAATTATTTTTTTAGACAAAAAACATAAAATGTTAACAATTAAATGTTTTTTCTCACAAATAATATCGTTTTGTCAGAATACTTAAATATAAAATTCCCTCTTTTTTTCAAACGCATACAATAATCTTGGCGCTTATAACGTTAACATCATATTGATGTTAATCTTGATGAAAAAAAATTTTATACATCGAAAAAAATTCTATATTTTTATTGTCTAAATTATTAAATCCCAAATGAGTTACACTCTTATCATAGGTTTCTCTCTCTTAGCGCTCCTGCTTTATAAGGTTTATGAATGTGTGAAACGTAATAATCTCACGAAATTAGGGCGAATTAAATTTGGAATATCTGCAGCTTTAGTATTTGCATTTATCGCTACAGGTTACTTTTTAACGTATCCAGATTCTTTGTACTGGTTTATATTTTCAGCTGTTATTATTATCTCAGTAAGTTTGTCTTCTGCTCTAGTAAGAGATGAAGCTAAACGATATTTAGCTCTAAGCACCAAAGACAAAATGATTAATGCATGCTATTATGTATTGTTACTAGTATCTCTCAATATCATTTTTTAAAAATGATAAAAAGCATTTTCTAAATGCTCAATATCAAATTGTTTTCCGTTTTTTACTATCGCAATAATATCAAATCGCACCTCAACATCAAGTGTATTAGATTTTACAAATTCATCTACAGCTTTTATTATGCGTTGAATTTGCTTTGGCTTTAAAAACACTTGAGGGTTACCAAAATCTTTTGAAGAACGCGTTTTAACTTCTACAACAGCTAGAACATCCCCTTTTTTAGCAATAATATCTACTTCGGCTTTTTGAAATACATAATTTTGAGCAAGAATCTCGTACTTGTTTTTCAATAAAAAATTGACAGCCAATTGCTCACCTCTTTTTCCTAGTTCATTATGATTTGCCATATCACTAAAATAGAAAAATTGTATTACTTTTAAATTATTAATTTAAATACATAATTTCATCAATTCACTATTTGATTTTCCGTTTAGCTTTGGTCAAAAAAGCTCTTTACTCCTAATCTTTTTTTTTCATGGCATTGTCTTTTCGTTTTTAGTATTAAGAAAAGGAATCGCCTACAATAATAAAGCTAGTAAATGGTTGAGCTTATTATTGTTTTTATATACCATGTACATCACACCTTACATGTTAGGCTATGCCAATTGGTATTCTGAAAAGTTAACTCGGGAAATTTTATTTTTTGTGCCATTTATGCAAGTCCTATTAATTGGTCCTGTAGTATACTTTTATACACAAAGTCTGTTAAATAAATCATTTCGATTATCAAAAAAAGATTGGATTCATTTTATACCAGCTTTACTTTATCTCATATATAGTCTTATTGTTTTTGTAACAGACAAATTGATCTTAGACAGCTTCTATTTTTATGCAGACGGTAGAGACAAAGATTTAGCAAATTGGTATCAGGTTGCTGGTTTAATCTCAATGAGTTTTTACTTAATATTGAGTCTGAAATATTATGCCAATTATAAAAAGTTGATTTTTGAAACTGTAAGTTATGCCGATACAATATTATTTCAATGGATACGAAATTTCATGATCGCTTTTCTAGGTATTTTAATTTTACGTGTTTTATTTTTCATTCTAAATCCAGATTGGGGTGAGTTTGGAAGTCAGTTTTGGCATTACATTTCTTTTTCTTTTGTCTTTTATTACATCTCTGTTAATGGCTTTTCTAATGCTGTAAAATCTTCTGTATTATCTGCTTCAAATTCAGAGAGTCTCGATATTTTTCCGAAGGAAAAAGAACAATTAACAATAACTCCAGACAATCCTATCGAAAAAGATATTGAAGATTGGAAACCTAAAATATTGGCCTTAATTAATAACGATAAAATCTATGAAAATTCTACATTGACTTTGTCTGATGTTGCTAAGAAATTAGAAACAACGACCAAGGTTGTGTCCTCTGTAGTTAATTCAGGTTTTCAAATGAATTTTAATGACTTTATTAATCATTACAGAGTTGAAGCAGTTATTGAACAGCTAAAAAAAGGAGAACAAAACACTAAAACACTTCTTGGTATCGCTTTAGAATGTGGGTTTAATAGTAAAGCCACATTTAATCGAGCGTTCAAAAAACACACATCTCTTTCACCTAAAGAATATCTTGTTAAATTATCTTAAAAAGAGGTCTCAAATCTAGATTTGAAGCGTTTCGTATTGCACTTACCATGACTTTTGTATCAAATTAAAATTTAGTCATGAAAAAAATTATCACACTTTTCGTTTTTCTTATTTCTGTTTCAACCTATGCTCAAGATCAGTTAAAAAAAATTGATTCTATAGTTAATTCAAAATTATCTCATACTGATCCTGGTTTATTTGTAGGTGTAGTTAAAGACGGTAAAATTATATATGAAGGTTATAAAGGTCTAGCCAGTCTACAACATAATATAAAGGTTGATGCAAATTCACGCTCAAACATTGCTTCAACAGCTAAACAGTTTACTGCTTTAATGATTTTAAATCTTGCATTAGAAGAAAAAATAAGCTTAGAAGATGATATAAGAAAATACCTTCCTAAACTTTATCCTACGGTCAAAGATAAAATCAAAATAAGACACCTATTAAATCACACAAGTGGAGTACGTGATTTTTACGATTTAATGAGTATTCAACAAGACCCTTGGTGGAGAAAGGAAGGATTAGATAATGATGATGCTATTGAGTTATTAGAAAAACAAGAAGATTTAGCCTTTGCACCTGGCTCAAGATATATGTATAGTAATTCTGGGTACACCTTGTTAACTAAAATCATTGAAGTTGCTTCAGGCGAAAAATTTCATGACTATTCAGAAAAATTCTTCAAGAACTTAGGAATGAAGAACACTACCTTTCTTAAAAATTACATGTATGTGATTCCTAATCAAGCCTTACCGTATTCAGATTGGGGAGATGGTGTGTGGCAACAATATCCAATGATTACGAATTTATATGGTGATGGTTTTCTATTCACGTCGTTAAAAGATCAACTTATTTATGAACAAGCCATTCAAAATGCTAATTACAATAATAATGTCTTGCTCATTAAAAGCCAGAAACCAATTCCAAATAGTGAAATCACTTCTTATGGTTTTGGGTTAGAATTGGAAGATCGTTTGAATCATAAATCTGTTCATCACTCTGGTGGTACTGGATCATACCATTCCCAAACCATTCGCTTTCCTGAAGAAAAGTTAACTGTTTTTGTAATGAGCAATAACAGTAAATTATGGAGTGGTGGTATTGCAGATGATATTGCGAAGCTATTCTTACCACAAAAGGAAATGGTTCTTACTTATGATGATCGTCTTAAAAATGTTTCTAATAATATGGCGACATCAGAAGTCTTAGGGCAATACCTTTCACCAGGAAACTATTTAATTCGAATAGAAAAAAAAGATGAAAAGCTAACATGGAGAAATGGAAATAATAATCCTATAGAGCTTAAAAAAGAAGCGCAAAATCTATATAGTATATCCTATAATTCTAAAATCAAAATAGGATTTTATAAAAACGAACTAATCTTATTCTATCCTACAGGCAAAGCAAGCGTTTATAGCAAAATCCCAAAAGAGGAAGTGACACTCGCTGATTTAGAAAGCTATGTAGGTCAATATTACAGCAAAGAATTAGATGTTGAATTTTCTATAAACTATACAGATGAAAAATTGTCTATTTCATTACATGGTTGGGACGACGCACAAGATTTAGAAGTTTTAAATAGAAATGAGCTTTTAGTCTTTGACTACATTCTTAAAATTGAGCGCGATCAATTCAATAGAGTTACAACTATTCTTCTCACAACAAATCGTGTCTTAAATAACAAATTCATCAAGAAAACGAACTTAGTATTTCAACCAAAAATTAAAACCAAAAACGGATCTATTAATGTCACAACAATTGGTTCAAGAGGTGGAAAGTCGTCTCAAATTTTATTAACTAAAAACTATGAAAACGGCAATGAAATTTGGTCGCAGCAGTTTGGTGGAAAAAGCTATGATGAAGCCAGTTCCATTATTGACACTAGTGATGGCGGCTATTTAATTATTGGTTCTACGAGTTCGTATGGCAATGGTAATTATGATGTTTATGCCATAAAAGTAGATAAAAAAGGAAAAGAACAATGGAGTAAAAGCTATGGTGATTTTTATAATGAATACGGCTATACTGCCGAACTCACAAAAACTGGATATTTAATAAAAGGAACAAAGCAAAATTGCAGCTCAAACTCAGATGTATTCAATAGAACTTGTACGACCAATGTTTGGTTTGTAACTATTGATAAAGAAGGGAATGAAATTTCAAATGAAATTTTGGAAGAAATTAAAGAGACTTATAATTAGCATCAATATAAGCAATGGCTTCATCTTGCGTTAGTACCGCAAACTTTTTATAACGATGATGTACATCGACAATTTCATCTAATGCCTTTTCAACCAGCTCTTTATTTTTCCAAGTGTTAAGATGTGCAACCACTGTTTTTAAGCAACCATTCTTATAGGCAATTTGGCCAAGCACATGCACCAAGGTATCAGAAACACGTCGTGTGTTGTCAAACTCTAATTCTTTTAATAATGGCAAAATATCTTGTGGATGTGTACGTCCTCGAAGTTCAATACCATGGCAAATTTCTCTTCGTATTTCTTTGTCAGAATGCTTAAGATAAGGTTTCGCCCAAGCTAAAACTGGAACAGGATTTTTCTCTCCCATTTTCTTTATAGAGCCAATTACGGCATTACGCACACGATGATGGCTATCAAACAAACCCATGTCCATGAAATCTTGAATTTTATCAAAATGAAATTTTCCTATTTCTCCAGCAGCATTGATTACAGTTTGACGTATTAGTTCATCATCAGATTGCATCAAAGTGTGTAATACTGAAAAGATTTTAGTTTGTAATGATGATTGTGTATAAAAGATCTTACCTATAGCGAGATAGCCCGTTTTGCGTATATAGGTATCTTCATCTGAAAAATAGCTAAGAATATGTTCTGTTTTGTCTTGAGATAAATCGCTCGCAATTTCGGTATTGATTTGGGCAACTAAAAGATTCCGTTCTTCTTTCGATAAGTCGTAAAATGCCATACTAATCTTTAAAAGTAATTGTTGCTTTGCTTTTTTCAACCTTCAATTCGATCACTTTTCCTAAAACCATAGCGCGATTGTCCTTTTCATGACCTGCCGGCATATTAAACGCAATTGGAAAATCATAATCTGCTAAAGCATCAATAACTAATTGCTCAACTGAGGTTCCCCAAAGCGTCGTGTTTTTCCGTAGTTTACTCATATCGCCTACAATAACACCTTTACAGTTATTAAAATAACCAGCGCGCTTTAAACTTTGCAACATACGATCTATATGGTATTTGTATTCCCCTATTTCTTCAATAAATAAAATCTTACCAGACACATCAATACTCGTTTTTGAGCCTAACATGGTATGCAACATGGTCAAATTTCCGCCAACTAGAGGTCCGCTTGCTTCACCTACTTTATTGTAATTAGACCCTTCTAAAGTATAATTAACTGGGTTGCCAAAAATTGTCGCTTTAAACGTATCTACTGTTTCTTTGATCTCTTCTAAATCTTTAGTTAAACTCACACACATTAATGCATGTATAGATTGGAATCCTTCATTGTGAAATTGATTGTGTAATGCCGTAATATCACTATAACCAATCAACCATTTAGGGTGTTTCTTAAATTTTGTATAGTCTAACTTATCTAATATTCTAACGGTTCCATAACCTCCTCTAGCACACCAAATTGCACTAATTTTTGGATCATCTAATGCCATTTGAAAATCCTCACAACGTTCGTCATCGGTTCCTGCAAAATGATCATCTTTACTAAACACATGCTTTCCTACCACAACTTGTAATCCCCAACCTTTTAATAAGGCTGTTGCTTGCTCAACTTCATCATTTCTGTTTTTTAATATGCCAGAAGGTGCTACAATAGCAACTGTATCTCCAGCTTTCAAGTATGGTGGTTGTATCAAAATAGTTAGATTTTGTTGTTCAGATTGTTCTTGTGCTGTTACATTTCCGAAGAAAAAAATCAGACAAATAAAAAGTAAAACATTACACATTTTAGACATATTGTAAATGTACATTTTTTTTCTAAAACGCTTGTAAAATGCTTACTTTTGTAGCTTGTTAAAACGAATTCGAAATGTCTAAACGATATACAATTACTGCGGCTTTACCTTACACTAATGGTCCAATCCATATTGGGCACTTGGCAGGTGTTTATGTGCCAGCAGATATTTACGCGCGCTATAAACGATTAACTGGAAATGATGTGGCTTTCATTTGTGGAAGTGATGAGCATGGTGTACCTATTACGATTAAAGCAAAAAAGGAAGGCGTAACACCTCAGGATATTGTAGATAAATATCATGCTATTATTAAAAAATCGTTTGTAGACTTCGGAATTACATTTGACAACTACTCCAGAACCTCAGCAAAAATTCATCATGAAACAGCATCAGAGTTTTTTAAAACCCTGTATGATAAACATGAGTTTGTTGAGGAAGTAACAGAACAACTCTATGACGAAGAAGCTAATCAGTTCCTAGCCGATAGGTTTGTTACCGGAACTTGCCCAAAGTGTGGTAATGAAGAAGCTTACGGAGACCAATGTGAAAATTGTGGTTCGAGTTTAAATGCTACAGACCTTATAGGTCCTAAATCGGCAATTACAGGAAATGTTCCTACTTTAAAAGAAACCAAACACTGGTTTTTACCACTTAATAAACATGAAAACTTTTTAAGAGAATGGATTTTAAAAGGCCATAAAAAAGATTGGAAACCTAATGTTTACGGACAAGTAAAATCATGGATTGATGATGGTTTGCGTCCAAGAGCTGTAACACGTGACTTAGATTGGGGAATTCCTGTTCCTGTGCCTGGAGGTGAAGGAAAAGTACTTTATGTTTGGTTTGATGCACCTATTGGTTATATCTCTGCAACTAAAGAATGGGCTGCACAAGAAGGTAAAGACTGGGAGCCTTATTGGAAAGATAAAGACACTAAATTAGTTCATTTTATTGGTAAGGATAATATTGTGTTTCACTGTATTATTTTTCCATCAATGCTTAAAGCTGAAGGGTCTTATATTTTGCCAGATAATGTGCCTGCTAATGAGTTTTTAAACTTAGAAGGCAATAAATTATCAACTTCAAAAAACTGGGCGGTTTGGTTACCTGATTATTTAGAGGATTTTCCAAATCAACAAGATGTATTACGTTATGCATTAACAGCAAATGCTCCTGAGAGTAAGGATAACGATTTTACTTGGAAAGATTTTCAAGCAAGAAATAATAATGAGTTGGTAGCAATCTTCGGAAATTTTATTAATCGTGTTGTAGTGCTTACCAATAAATATTACGATGGTGTGATCCCTGAAGCTTCAGACTTTTCAGAAGTTGATACAGAAACTTTAGCTACTGTTAAGGCCTATCCATCTGTTATAGAAAGCTCTATCGAACGTTACCGATTTAGAGAAGCGAGCCAAGAATTAATGAATCTAGCACGTTTAGGGAATAAGTATTTAGCCGATGAAGAGCCTTGGAAGTTGGTGAAAACTGACGAAGCGCGTACAAAAACAATTATGTTTATAGCACTTCAAATTGCGAGTGCGTTAGCCACCTTAAGTGAGCCTTTTTTACCGTTTACCTCAAATAAATTAAAACGTATTTTAGATACGCATTCAAATTCATGGACCGATATTTCAACTAAGGATATTCTATTACCATCGGGTCATCGTATTGGAAAAGGTGAATTGTTGTTTTCTAAAATTGAAGACAAGACCATTCAAGAACAATTAGATAAATTAGAAGCCAGTAAGAAAGCCAACGAAGCCGCGAATAAAGAAGTAGAACCTCAAAAAGAGACGATCACTTTTGATGATTTTACAAAACTCGATATGAGAGTTGGAACTATTCTCGAAGCTGAAAAAATGCCAAAAACTAAAAAACTTTTGGTATTAAAAGTAGATACAGGTATTGATACAAGAACCATTGTTTCTGGTATCGCCGAGAGTTTCACTCCTGAAGAAGTCGTTGGAAAACAAGTCACTGTTTTAGTGAATTTGGCACCAAGAGCTTTACGCGGTGTGGAGAGTGAAGGTATGATCTTAATGACCGAAACACCCGAAGGAAAATTGGTATTCGTTAATCCTGATACGACGGTAAATAGTGGATTGCAGATAAGTTAGAGCCTTATTTAACGACCATTTTTTTAATGGCTTGCTGATCGTATTTGTCTATCGCTTTTAGAAAATAAATACCACTTTCAAGCTCAGCGACATTCATTCTAATGATGCTTTTATCAAATTGATGTACGAGCACACTCTTACCTAGCGCGTCTATGATTTCTATACTTTTTATTTTATGTGTTCCTATGACGAACAATTCATCTTCCACAGGGTTAGGATGAAATTTGAATACTTCAATTTTTTCTGGAAGTTGATTTTCTTTAGGCGGTTCAGGCTGTTGTTCTTGAGAAAATGAATAGTTACAAATGATTAAGATTAAAAAAGCAAAGCGCGCATTTTTCATGATGTTTAATTTAGTGATTGATGAATAGGGTTATCAATAACGGTTTAAAAATCAATTAATTATGCGATTAAAGTTAAAATCACTATTGTTAATTCATTATACAATAAAATGTCACAACTAAAAACGCTAGAAAGTAGTGAACTGTAAGTTAACGAGTTATCAACACATCCTTGTTAACTTTAACTTTAAAAAAGTAAGAATATATTGATAAAAAATGTATTTTGGTCACTCATAACTCAATACGTATTTCAATATGAAAAAAACTACTTCTTTAAAATTATCAAAACAACTTGCCAAGTATGGTGCTTTAACTGTAGCCATAGCAGGTGTAGCTGATGCTAGTGGGCAAATAAGCTACACAAATATAGATCCAGATTTTTCTGGTGGTGTTGGCGGAGAATACTTTTTAGACTTGGACAATAACGGCACTAACGACTTTAGAATTTTCCATAATAATGCATCTTCAGCTAGCTCTGCAGCGATTTTAATTTCGCCCTTAACTGCTAGTAATGATGTACTAGGAACAAGCGGCGGAACTTATGCATATCCTTTTGTTTTAAATTCTGGAGATGTTATTTCAAGTGGTGGATCTGCCTGGAACAATAATGGGTTTTCTGGTGGTTTTCAATCTTTAAATTATGGCAGTAGCTGTAGTATTGGTAATTGGTGTGGCGTTACAGATGGTTTTA
The DNA here is from genome assembly GCF_021032705.1 of Psychroserpens luteolus. Taxonomy (GTDB): domain Bacteria; phylum Bacteroidota; class Bacteroidia; order Flavobacteriales; family Flavobacteriaceae; genus Psychroserpens; species Psychroserpens luteolus. Next base: position 539,045 of record NZ_JAHVXI010000001.1, read on the forward strand.
TTGGTCTGCGTTTTAATATTGGCGGAAGTACACACTATGGTTGGGCGCGATTAGATGTACCAACTGATAATTCTACGGCGTGGACAATAAAAGACATGGCATATAACCAAACAGCTAATCAGAGTATCTTGGCAGGTCAACAAACCTTAAGCGTAGAAACAACTATTTTTAATGATGTTAAAATAGTTGCTTTAAATAAAAGTATAGGTCTTTATAACTTGACAGATACAGCCAACTATAAGTTGTTTAGTATGACTGGAAAGCAAGTTTTAGAAGGAACTGTTACAGACAACACTTATGTAATAGAAGCGAACACAGTTGCTTCGGGTGTATATATTATTGAACTTATTGATGTGAACTCTAAAGCAACAATAAGAAAAAAAGTAGTATTATAAAACAAGATAAAATCGAAAAAAGGTACTGTAATTACAGTACCTTTTTTTTATCTAAGCTTTATTCCTATACAAAGATGTATCTACACATCCAATCATAGCATCAAGGTCGAGGTCTTCTCCCAAAAACGAAGATACTTTTGAGGTCACTTCTCTAGTATTACTTAATACATCTTTATAATCTATATATATAAGTTCCACTCCTGGTTCTTTATTCTTCCAAGTTTCGACTAAACTAAGATGTTTTTTATACGATTCAAACAATCGTATTGGCAACGTTTCTGTATCCTTACCAATCATCTTTTGTTGAGATTGTACCACTTCATGTAAGTCTCTATTCATAAAAATTACTTTGTAGCGATACTGAGGATCCAAAAACTTAAGTAAAGGAGCCACAACTTTAACAGACTTATTTTGTGCTTTATGTAACCAAGTATTATCCTTATGTAAGGCCATAACAGGATCGTATTCGAAATAACCTTTTGGGTTCGAAATATCTGCCTTCCGATTAGAATCGGTTAACACCGTTTTACCGCCTTTATGTAACATTTGCATCATAAGGGAAGTTCCTGATCTAGGTAATCCAGAAACAATAATGATTTGGTCTTTATGATTGGTTGAATTTATTTTGTCTTCAAACTTATTTTGCGATTCAATATTTTCTATGGCCTTTTCTGCGCGATGATGTGTTTTAGGCTTTAATCTAGCAGCTGTTTGATAAGCTTTCTTTGCATTTTCGGTGTCTCCTAATTTTTCTAAGGCTTCACCCAATGTGTAATGTGCTTCAGGAAAGTACTTTACCAGTTCTATAGAAGTTAGAGCATGTTCAGCGGCTTCTTCAAAATGTTCAAGACGAATTAATGTAACGGCTAATGCATTATGAAATTTTGCATTATCGACTTCTAATTTTAAACTCTCTTCAAAGGCATTTTTAGCATTAGAATAGTCCCCAATCTGAAGGTATATTTTACCTATTTCATACCATACTTGAGCATTAGGTTTTTTATTCTTTGCCTCAATCAACAGCTTTAAAGCCTTATCTATGTGACCCTTGTGCATTAAAATTTTAGCCTCTGAGAAGTAAGTATTTATTTTAAATTTTTTATCTCTTGTTCTCAATTCATTCAAGTAAATCTCTGCTTTGTCATAATCGCTTTCAGAAAAGCTAATCGCTAATAAATCCATATAATATGGAATAAGATCTATAGGATCTTTTTCTTCAATTAATTCCAACAAAATAGCTTTTGCCTTTTCATAGTCCTTTTTCCCAAGATACACTCGAGCTAAATTATGTTTTAGATCACATTTAACCTTTACTATTGAATTTTCAATTTTTTCATCAGGACGATCTATATAACCTAAATCTATAAGCTGTTCCATGGTTTCTTGATCATTCAAGAAATCTTTATAATCTGTGTTTTTTGACTCACCAAAATCTCCTTCTATATGTTCCCAACTCTCAATATAATTAGGTGATGATGTTTCCTTAAAAATATCTAGCGCGACTTTACCATCCATATCTTTACCAATAGGCAAATCAAACATATGTAATAGGGTTGGCGCAACATCAATGAGTCCTAAACCAAATATTTTTTCGTTTGTTTTAATATTTGGACCTGCAGCCACAAACATCCCAAACTGACGGTGTTCTAATGATGGAGCTGCTTGATATTTGGGCATCTCCAAAATGCGCTTGTGATCAGATTCATAACCATGATCAGACATAATGATAATCGTTGTGTCTTCACTTACAAGTTCTAAGGTTCGCTCTAACATCATGTCTTGAAAACGATAGGCACTATTCACACAATCTTTATATATGTTATATAAATCTTGAGGGACGGGGTTTAATTTTGGTGGATGAAACTTCATGAATGCATGACAAAAATGATCTATCAAATCGTAATAAACAGCCATAAAATCCCATTCAGAATTTTGCATGGTATATGTGGCTGCAGAGTGTATAGATACATTCTCTGCCATAATTTTGGCAAATGCTCGCAGACCTTTGTCGTTTTTCTGGTCTATCTCTTTTGCTTTTGGCATGAAAGGCAATATATGAGCTTCTGTTATTTCATAAGGAAACAATCTCAAGTCACTCATCTCTTTCACTAATGATTCGGGATGTATGGTACCAGAAACTATAGGGTTTTTAGCTTTTGGATCCATACTTACTTTTTGAAATCGATCAGTAACAACTACACCATTAATAGGCTCTGCAGGAAAGCTTGGCCACCAACCTACTAAGTTACTTTTAAGTCCTTGATTATGTAATATATTCCATATAGCTCTTGATTTTCTCGAATTAACAGTTACTGGGTGAACTCCTTTCATATCTGGCATAAGTTCTAAAAACCCTAAAACACCATGCTTATCCGGTGTTTTTCCCGTAGCCACAGTAGACCACAGCATAGGAGAATATGGAGGATTCATTGTAGCCATGTTTCCATAAACGCCTCTATCTATAAGTTTTTTTAGTGCTGGCATTTGACCTTTTGCTAATAAAGGTCCCATAATTTTCCAATCGGCAGCATCCCAACCTAACAAGAGTACTTTATTCTTTTTCTTCATTTTTTCGTTTTAGTTGTGCCTCTTTTTTTACTTGACGCCATGCTCTTAAACCTAAATCTCCAAGCGCTAGAAGTCCGAGCGATCCCTGTTCGGTAATTTCTACAGATTGTTTGTGTAATTCTTCCTTCATTTGATTCATTTTGATTGTCATAAAAATAGAATAAATCTTAGACGTATATTTACATTTTTAAAATTTTAAATGCTTAAAATAGCTTTCCATCCTATTTACAAACATTCGTTGCCAGAAGGACATCGCTTTCCCATGTTAAAGTATGAGTTGCTTCCTGAGCAATTACTGTATGAAGGCACCTGTACCGAGGCTAATTTTTTTAAGCCAGAAACACCAAGTGATACTCACATTCTAAATGTACATACTGAAGACTACTACCAAGATCTAAAGCAACTAACCTTAGATAAAAGAGCAGCTCGTAAAATAGGATTTCCATTGAGTTCTATTTTGGTGGAACGTGAGGTCATTATAGCAGATGGATCTATAAAAGCGAGTGAATACGCCATAGAATATGGTATTGCAATGAATATTGCAGGCGGGACACATCATGCTTATACCAATCGTGGTGAAGCCTTTTGCTTGTTAAATGATCAGGCTATTGGTGCACGATATCTTCAGAGCAAAGGATTAGCACATAAGATTTTAATAGTGGATCTGGATGTACATCAGGGAAACGGAACGGCAGAAATCTTTCAAAACGATACTTCTGTTTTTACATTTTCCATGCATGGCAAAGGTAATTACCCCTTTAAAAAAGAAATGAGTGATTTAGATATCGCTTTAGAGAATGATACTGATGATGATACCTATCTCAATATTTTATATGATATACTTCCAAAATTAATCAAGCAAGAACAGCCCGATTTTATTTATTACCTCAGCGGTGTAGATGTTATTGCAACCGATAAGCTTGGCAAATTAGGACTAACTCTAAATGGCTGTAAAACACGTGATCAATTTGTTTTAAACACTTGTAAATCTCATGATATTCCTGTCATGTGTAGTATGGGAGGTGGTTATAGTCCAGATATCAAAACTATTGTCGAAGCACATGCCAATACGTATCGCCTAGCCCAAGAGATTTTCTTTTAAAAACAACTTAAGCCGAATTACGACTCGCATTAATATTTCCGAAGAGCGAACGTGTTACGATTTTCTCAAAAATAGCTATCTGTTCTTCATCTCTAACTTCTGCTTTTTCCAGCTCTTGTATTTTTTTAAGCGCATATTGCTGTATGGTCAATAATGGCAACACAATAGCCTCACGCATATCTATTGATGCTTTTCCAGCAGGCTCTTCTTCCATGAGTTCTTTTGAATTGGTAAGCTTTAGCAATAAACGCTTAGAAGTTTCATATTCCTTAAAAATAATGGTCCAGAATTCACCAAACTCTTCGTTATCTGCCATATATTTTGTGAGATCAAAAAATGATTTAGACAATGACATCATACTGTTTTCAATAAGCGTTTTAAAGAAATTTGAGTTATTATAAAGGTCTTTTACTTTTTTAAATTCGCCTTTATCTTCATAGTATTGAAGTGCTGTACCAACGCCAAAAAAACCTGGAACATTTTGTTTGAGCTGACTCCAACTACCTACAAAAGGAATGGCTCTTAGGTCTTCAAAAATGAGCCTATCTGATTTCCCGCGTTTAGAAGGTCGACTTCCAATATTTGTCTTTGCATAGTATTTTAAAGTACTCATACGTTCTAAATATGGTACAAACATGGGGTGTTTTTTAAAGTTTGAATAGGCTTCATAACTTAAGCTAGCCAAATCGTTCATTACTTCGGTATGGTGTTTAGCCATCGCTGTATTTGTGTCATTGAGATGATTTAAAATACCAGAACTTATCAACTGTTCTAAGTTATACTGAGAAGAATCCAGTGTGCCAAAATTAGAACTAATCGTTTGTCCTTGTATGGTTAACTGCACTTCTTTATCTTCAATAGTTGGTCCTAGCGATGCATAAAATTGATGCGTTTTTCCTCCTCCTCTAGCTGGAGGCCCTCCACGACCATCAAAGAAAATCACAGTGACATCATACTTTCTGGAAACAGCAGTTAGACGCTCCTTCGCTTTAAATATTGCCCAATTAGCCATTAGGTATCCACCATCTTTGGTACCATCGCTAAAGCCCAACATAATGGTTTGCCTGTTTCCTCTTTTCTTTAAATGCTTGGCATAATCTGGATTTGTATACAACTCCTCCATTACTTTTGGTGCATTCTCTAAGTCGGTAATAGTTTCAAATAATGGCCCTATATCAACTGTTAGCTCATTTTCAAAAGCCACTAACTTTAACATAGCAAACAATTGCATCACATGGAGTGTCGTTTGATTATTGCTAATAATATATCTATTCGCAGCACGTTCGCCATTGGTCTCTTGGATAGTTTTTATAGCCTCAATGGTTTTCAACGTTTTTAAAACAGCCTCATCTTCAAATAATGAAAGCTCTATACTGCCTTTAATTTTCGAAAGCACTTTCACTTGTTCTTTTTCTGATAATTCTTGATAGTTCTTTGGGAAAATAGCGTGTCCTGAAGCAATTAATGTATCGACCATAGCATTAAAAACCGAAGCATGAGCACGACTATCCTGTCGGATGTCTAATGTTACAAAATGAAATCCGAACAACTGAATTTTATTTAAAAGACTATTAATTTCATCAAGATATAACGACTGATGCTCATTAATAACCATCGATTTAATAGCCTCTAATTCTGATTTAAAATGTGTTAATGTCAACTCGCTTTTTTCTAAAGACGTAAACGCTTTATAGAGTTGAATTTCTAATTTAGTCATGCGCTCACCTATTCCCTTAAAGGTTAGCTTTCGCTTTAATTTTCTAATATCGCGATAGTAATTTTTAAAAATAGTTTCACGTAATCTTCTAGCTACTTTTAAGGTGATTTCTGGAGTAACAAATGGATTACCATCACGATCACCTCCAGGCCAAAAACCAATATTTATAATGTCATTATCAATATGCTGTCCATCAAAAATGTTTTGTTGAATGTAGTTATAAATACTTCCGAAGGAATAATAAAACACATGTTCTAAATACCAAATTAAGCTAACTGCTTCATCATATGGTGTGGGTTTTTTGTGTTTAAAAAATGGTGTCTTACCTAATTGCGCGAGTAAGTCGTTAATAACCAGCAGATCATTTTTTTTGATCGCTTCGGTTAAATCTGTAATAATCCCTAAAACAGATCCTGGATAGAATTGCGTAGGATGTGCAGTAAGTACAATTCGAACTTTAAATTCTTCAAGATACCGTTGTAATTCTTCAAGTTTGTTTTCTGAAATAGCCGATTCTTTTAAACTTCGTAATGTTCCAATACCATCCATGTTATTTACAATTGGGAATGCAGCATCTTCAATAGCATCAAATAGTACTACTTGTCGTTCGATATACTGAATAAATCGAAACAGTAAATTGATCTGACTCTGTTTTGAGCGTCTCGCTTGATACTTCTTAAAAAAAGTTTCTACTATGGTTGTGGGATCATCTCCTGCTTTAAATCCTTTTTGACAGGTTTCATGAAATAACGGTAACAAAACACCTGTTTTTGTAATCGTATCAAAAGGTAATGTCATAAAAATACTATTGTAAATTTGGTATTTAGACATGACATTTTGTTTGAATCTTGTCAATTTTGGCTGCGTAGACATCTTATCGTAGTTTGTATAAAGATACTAAAGCCTACAAGGTTAAAGTAACCTCATGTTATTTTTTACGGATTCTTCAATTTTTATAAACCTTAATTATCAAAATGTCAATTAAAATAAATTTTAACTATAAATTAATAACGGTTTTGTAAGAAAATAGCTCATTTTAAAGTATCTTTATGTTCTATGTCAACGCTTTTAAAGCGTTGATATTTAAAACGCTAGACTAAAAACCATCAACTATGAATTTTAATCTTTTTAACCGCTTCCGTTTTTACCATTTCTGCTTTTTTCTAATTAGCGCTTCACTTTTAAATCTTAATGCACAAAACAATTTCGATGAAGAATCATTGGTAGATGCCTATGAAGATTATACCGAAGCTCCAAGAGAAACTATTTATGCACATTTAAATAAATCGACCTATATAAATGGTGAAATGTTAGGTTTTACGGCTTATGCTTTCGATAAATTCACAAAAGAAAGATCTAATTTAACATCAAACCTCTATTGTACTATATCTGATCTTAACGGAAATGTGATTAAACAAAAACTAATTCGCGTTGTTGATGGTGTTGCTTCAAACGTATTCTATATAGACGAAAAGCTGAAAAGCGGCAACTTTATGTTTAAAGCTTATACAAATTGGATGCTCAATTTTGAAGAGCAAAATCATTTTCAGCAGGTATTTAGTGTACTTGATGCCGATTCGCAATCTGAAATAGCATCAAAAACGATAGATAATGACCTTGATATTCAAATTTTAGGCGAAGGTGGTCACTTAGTATACAATACACTTAATACCGCTGGTATTATTGTTAAGAACAAATTTGGTAAAGGCTTACCTTTTGCAAAAGCAGAAATTATTGATGATAATAACCTAACGATCAACGAATTTAAACTTAATGCATTTGGGATTTCAAAAGTTATTTTCAACCCAGAACCAAATCGTAAATACTTTGTGAACGTCTACCATAATGACGCTATTAATACCATTGAAATTAAAGACATAAAAGCCATTGGTTTTAATATGACGGTTAACAATTTGCAGGATAAATTGCTCATTAATTTTGCAACAAACGACGCTTCAATTGACATTTTAAAAACTAAAACATTTAAACTTGCTATTCATAATGGAAATGATATAAGTGTTGTCCCATTTAAAATGAATGAACATGCAAAAACCATGACTGTTCCAAGATCTGAATTATTTTCGGGCATTAATATTTTTACGGTGTTCGATGAAAAAAATAAACCTATTTTGGAGCGCTTAGTGTTTAACCACATTAATATCAATGCAGGCAAAACCAACTATATGTCTTCGACTCAAGACAAGGATTCTTTATTAATAACACTAAAAGTTGACAACAATAAACTAGATCATTTTAACAATGTGAGTGTTTCGGTATTGCCTTCAGAAACAAAAAGTTACGATCATCATCACAATTTACTATCACAGTTATACTTACAACCTTATATAAAAACACCCATACAAAATGCTGGTTATTACTTTAAAGATGAAAGTCGTAAAACAACATATGAGTTAGATAATTTGTTACTTACTCAAGGTTGGAGTAGCTATAACTGGACTAACATATTTAATTTTAGTAACATCTATAAATATGAGTTTGAACAAGGTATTAGAATAACATCAAATATAAATGGAGAAGTCAAGTCTGGTATTTACATGACTTATCCTCTCAAAGAAAGTACATCTCAGATCTACACAGTTAGTGAAAATGATAGAACTATTTTAACCAAAGGACTTTTCCCAGATAGCGAGGAGAAATTTAAAATAGGTTACCTCAACAAAAAGGGAGAACCTAGAGCTCCTTCGGTATATCCACAATTCTATCCATCAACGTTCTCACAATTTGATAAAACATATGATTATACTTTATTTGATAGTTCAAGATTGACTACTACCACGAAAATTCCTAGCACACCAAGTTCTTGGAGTGATATTGAAACCTTAGATGAAGTAGTGATCACAGGAAAAAAGGAAAAAACCAGAATTGAGAAGCTTCAAGAGAAAAAAATAAAAGGTAAAATTTTTGAGGTGACTAATAAACAGCGTCTTCGAGGCACGCCTTTGGATGTGTATTTAACCTCTATTGGCTTTGTAGCCAGATACGATCTCGTAAATGGTATATTTTCCATTATAAATCCTAGAGTGAGTTGGGGAAATCCTGTACCATTAGTTTACTTGGACGATGTTCTCTTGTGGGAATCTAACTTTGATATTTTAGCTACGATTAATCTATCATATGTAGATTATGTTGATGTAGAGTATTACGGTTTTAGCGGAGGTATTAGAGGTCAAGCTGGTTTTATAAAGATTTATACTAGTCCGGAGTTTTTCTATAGAAATGACGGAAAAGCCAATACCATTTCTACATTTGATTTCCCATTAACATTTGACGAAGACAAACAATTCTATACACCAAAGTACCAATTTTACAATACAAAGTTTTTTAATGAATATGGGACTATAGATTGGAAACCAAATTTAAAAGTTGATAGTGAAGGCTTGATACGTTTTAAAATTAAAAACTCAAATATCGAACGTATCAACCTCTATATTAATGGTATTGTAAATGGTAATGAATTGCTATCAGAGATTAAAACGATAGAAACCACTAATTCTAATTAAATCTTAAATTCTATTGTAATGTTTCACTACTAAATGAGACCATTAGTTCATGTCAAAAACATTTACAGAATTTTCTACCAATGCTATTTTGAATGTAGGTGATGCGCAATTACTTTCAAAGTACAGCTCATCAAAACCTATTGGATTATACACATTTGTATGGGCTACAAATTCGCCTATTAAGGTTATTGTAGATGGCATACCACTAACTCTAGAACCTCATCAAATTTTATCGCTTACAGCTATTCAGTATTTTCAATTTGTAGAAGGTAGCGATGTTATTGTTTATCAGTTTAATCGCGAGTTCTATTGTATAAAAGACCATGATAAAGAAGTAGGTTGTGCAGGTTTATTGTTTTTCGGAAATGAGCATATTCCCATTATTACGTTAAACACAACAGAGCAGCAGAAATTTTCCATATTACATGAGGTGTTTTTAGACGAACTGGAAACGACAGATACCATTCAAGCCGAAATGTTACGTATGCTTATGGCGCGATTTATCATTAAAACGACACGTTTATTGAAATCTAGTTCTGACGAGACCAAACCTTTAAAAGGAAGCAATGATACCTTACGACATTTCAATTTTTTAGTAGAGACACATTATAAACAGGAACACAGTGTCTCTTTTTATGCTGAAAAATTAAACAAATCGCCAAAAACGCTATCTAATAGTTTTTCAAAATATCAAAAGAGTCCGTTACAAATTATTCATGATCGTATCGTACTAGAAACTAAACGTCAATTATTATATACAGATAAATCTTCAAAAGAAATCGCGTACGATATTGGATTTGATGATGCATCGCATTTAAGCAGATTGTTTAAAAAGCAAACATCATTAACACCTTCAGAATTCAAAAAAGGAAGTAAATTATACGTTTAGGGAAAAATTGACAATTCACAAGGAAGTCCTTCCATTTTTTGAACCACTTAGCTATCGCATCTTTGTAGTGTTAAATCAAAACACTTATAAAGATGAATTTAAAACACATATCTATTTTCAATTTAATTGAAATATTTAGAACAAGTCAGAAAAAAATTGTTCAAACCATAAGTCCAAAAACACATTGTGAGCAGAAGCATATTCACGATTACTATTGTGATGCTGAAAAACCTCATATTGGTTAATTTTCAGAAGCAAAAACAATGATTCGGGAAAAATTGACAACTCAAAAGGAAAAAAGACCATTTCAAAACCATAACAGTCATTGCATCTTTGCAATGTAAATAATAACAAACATTTAAAAATAAATATTATGAATACATTTAATGTACCAACAAGAGAAGACGTAAGCGAAAATAACCAAGCTATTTTTGACAACCTTAATAAAGCACTAGGATTTGTTCCTAATTTATATGCAACTTATGCTAATAGTGATACAGCTTTAGAAAACTACCTCAACTTTGCTAATGCAAAAACCTCATTATCTGCAAAAGAAAAAGAAGTTGTGAATTTGGCTGTTAGTCAAGTTAACAATTGCATCTACTGTTTATCTGCTCATACAGCTATTGGAAAAATGAACGGCTTTAACGACGATCAAATCTTAGAATTAAGAACAGGTAAAGCTTCATTTGATACTAAATTAGATGCTTTAGCAAGATTAGCTAGAAACATTACTGAGAATAGAGGAAATACAGATCAAGACGTATTAGACAACTATTTCGAAGCAGGTTATACAAAAGCTAATTTAATTGATACTATTTCATTGGTTGGAGATAAAACCATTTCTAACTATATCCATAGTACAACTAAAGTTCCAGTAGATTTTCCAGTAGCACCTTCATTAGAAGACGTATTAGTATAAATTCAACATATAATTAAACACATAAAAACTTATAAAAAGATGAAAAAAGTAATTTCAATATTCGTAATGGTTTTAGCATTTACATTAACTACAAATGCTCAAGATAAAATGATGACAAAAGGTGATGTGAAAATAGTATCATTAGAGCAAACTAAAGGTGAGTTCACACAAAAAGCCTTAACTGTAAGTGAAGGGACTTATATTTTTGAAGTCGCGAACAACAATGTAGGAACAGAAGTTGGATTTGTTTTAGTACCTAAAGGGAAAGATGCTTCTAATGCCGAAAATCATATTAAAACGGCTTACGTGACACAAGTTGTAAAAGATGGAGAAACACAAACCTCTAATAAAACGAAGTTAACAAAAGGAGAGTACATATATTTTTGCCCTCTAAATAAGACGCCACAATACACCCTAATTGTTAAGTAGGCTAACTAAAGTTGATTAATTGCGAAAAGACTTTCCCTAGGGAAAGTCTTTTTTGTTTTAAAGTCTTTTGTAATTATATTATTTTTATTACGACTTTTACTTAATACATAGTTATTTCGTAACTTTAGCGTTCAAAAAATTTAAAAAAGAAAAATTAATGAAAAACAAAACTACTTACCCTCGAGATTTTTTTTCAAAAGCATTAGCATTTGTTTTAATGATATCTTGTTCGACACTAGTATTCGCTCAAGATTATCAAATTGTAGGCGAAGCTGTTTATTTAGATGAACCTACTTGTGAATATCCAAGAATATTTGATCCAAACAATGAACAAATTTCTATACCTAACGAATTAATCTTAGCTAGAGATGGAGCAGGTTCTAATGGAACAGCATGCTCAACTTTTGTAGTATCTTATAATGGATTTACGCAAGAAGCTCAGGATGCATTTCAATTTGCTGTAGACATTTGGTCTAATACTATTGAGTCTTCAGTACCAATTAGAATTAATGCAAATTACACGGCTTTAGGACCTGGAGTTTTAGGAAGTGCTTCTGCAAACGGATTTTTTGAAGTGACTGGAGCAGGTATTCCGCCTAATACGCTTTTCCCAAGAGCGCTTGCCGAAAAATTAACAGGTTCTGATACAGATCCATTTCCACCGCAAGCATCAATTGACATCAACTGTAATTTTAGCAGTTCGATAAATTGGTATTTTGGAACTGATGCTAATCCATTTTTTAATCAATTCGATTTTGTATCGGTAGTTTTACATGAATTAGGACATGGGTTAGGTTTTGCTGGTTTTGCGAGACCAAATGGCGCTAACACCGAAGGATTACTTAGAAACGGTGGTTTTGTAAGTGCTTATGATAATTTTGTAGAAAATGGTGCAGGAACTTCTATTTTAGATTTTCCAGACCCATCATTTCAATTATTACAGCAACTTACTGGTGGGAATTTATTTTCTAACAGTCCTGCAGCTGTCGCAGCAAATGCAGGTGTACCACCAGAATATTGGGCACCAAACCCATTTAATCAAGGGTCTAGTTATAGCCATTGGGATGACAATATATTTCCAAATGATAATATAAATTCTTTAATGACGCCCTCTATAGGTAATGGTCAAGCTAATCATAATACTGGTCCTATTACAAATGGATTATTTCTAGATATGGGCTGGACACTTTGCCCAGCGCTTAGTGTTAATGAATTTACTTTAGAGAGCTTAGAAGTGGCGCCAAACCCTTTTAATGACAATATTAGAATTACCTTACCAGGAAACTATAATGATAGTGATTTTAACATCTCGATACTTGATGTTAATGGTCGCGTTGTTTTAGATAAAGATGTATCAAGTATTAACAGAACTATTGATATGGACTTATCTCAGTTAAAAGCATCTATTTACTTTATGACTATAGAAGATGATGTTACTGGCTTAACTGTAACTAAAAAGATTGTTAGACAGTAAAAAAATCATTCTTGAAAATATTAAAAAACCCACGATTTTAGAATCGTGGTTTTTTTTGTAATCATGTTTAATTAAAACTTGTTCTTAAGCTTCTATTTTAGAACTTTCTATCCAACAACTATCATGCATACTACTATTTGCTATATTAGTATTTAGAGAATGACGTTTAACTAACTTTACTTCTTGCTATTAAAGAGTTATAGTAACGAGATAAAAAATCGTAACATACCATTTCATTTAATCGATTTTTGGACTTAAATACGCGGTTCATTAGCATGTGAATATAACTCGCCATTAAATCATCAATATGCAATTCTAGTTTATGATCTTGATTGAGTTTTAAAATACGAGCTGCTATTGTACTTATATGATGTTCCTTTTCCCTTAAAACTCCAATAATAGGCTCATAATCGGGTATATCATTTTCCTTAAACGCAATAAAATTTGCAATTTTAGGTCTATCTTCTCTGTATTTATCGTTTAACTGTTTTCCTAAAAACTTGGTCTTTCCAAACTCTAAGGCAAATCCTATTTTTAAATCATTTAATAAGCCTTGTTTACGCGCGTTAGAATACTGAAAACTTTCGAGCAAAGCATCTGTGGCTTTCAAAGCAAATAACCATCTTAGTTCTTCGCCTTCTTCGCCTTCTATCATATCTATAAAATCAACGATCATTTTACTATCGTGATAAAATAATTCTTCGCTCATCTCCATGGTATTGCTACCATATCGCTTTAATTCTCTCATATAAGTGTCAGACTGTACTTTCCATATAAGTCCTTGGTCTATTGACGGTTTTAGTTGTTCATTTAATTCGTTAATTATTAAACCAACATTCTTTTTATCTATACAATAAAAACGTAATCTTAAGTGATATTTTGGGTCATTGAATCTTATAAAAAACCACTTATCAATAACCTTTTCTTTTATTAACTTTTGGGTTAGAGGTTTCACAATTTCGGTTAAAATCATGTCAGATGTTTTGGGTCCTGAATAGACTTTATAATACAACCAGTGATCGCCTAAAATATATTTACTCTGAATCTTTTTATCCATAGTGGTAGTTTACTTCTTCAATTTTCTCTCATTATAGAATGATACGATAATTTGATTGGTACAATATTGTGTATCTTGTTTTACTCTATTATTATTAACAGATAAAAATTCTTTTAACTGAAACTCGGTTCTCTTATTTACTAAATTCAGTAACATTTTTACTGAAGTTAAGTTTTCAAAGTTTACTAATAATTGATTATCTCCATCGGCTAGCAATACATATTTTGGTATGTTTAACTTGAATCTTAACTGGTTAACTGCCTCTTTTAACTTATCATCATCATTTTCATTTTTAAGTAACGTGTCTATCCTATTTTTCTTGATATACCATGTTGCTTCGTGAAGAATAAGGTTATTGTATTCTACTCTTGGCAGAAATTCATAATTCTCACTTAAAGGGCCATAATCAAACCACATTTCACTTCTAATTTGTTGTGTTTGTAAGTCACATAAAAAGTGATAAATAGGTAATGAATTGTGGCTATAATTATGAGCGTTAGATAATCGCGGTATTACTTCTTTATTGTGCGTTTTTGACCTCAATACAATATCAGTATTATTTTTTATGGAGATCATAAGATCATCAATTGGCAACTGAAATTGTTCTGGTCTAAGCGATTTAGCCAAATACGGAATTTCATATTCACGCAAATTTGGACGCATTAAAATATTACCCACTCTAGATTCTGGCAAATGAACAATTTCAGCAATAATTTTGTTCGAATTAATTTTAGATTCAACATCTGAAATTTCTTGAACGAGTTGCTTCATTTCTTTATCACCATGGCAAAACCTCCCAAGAAGGTTAGCAGCGCTAGAACCTCCATATCCATCAAACTTAATTTTTTGTTTCCCTTCAATTTCAAGAATTTCAATCATACAAGAAAAAGTGTCTGGTAGATCATCCCAGTTCTCCTCTATATTCTCAAAATCACGCTTTGAGATTGTAATGGTAAATGCATTATTTTGATAGGCTTCAATCAACTTTTTTTGAAGAAAATCGTGTATCGGAGACCATTTAATCTCTCTTACGTTATACTTCGTTTTTTTTGATTCAAGAACAAGATTGTCAACTAAAGGATTAATATCTCCATGACCTTGGTTTTGTTTATATCCTAATCCTATTTCTGTATCTAGAGCTTGAGATAATGGTACTTCATTTTCTTCAAATCGTTCATAAAAAGCGTCTCTAAATTTGGTCAATGACGATGTTCTTTTTTTAGCATTGATTTTATTTAATAGTCTAAGTCCATTTTGAATATCTCTAATAATATTTTTGTCAAGTGTATTTGTTTTTCGGCCAAGAATCATGTCTGTTTGAAACATGAATTTTGGATTAGTGTCTGTTTCAAAATCATTGAGAAGAGCAATCACTTCTTGATATGTTTTAGTATCATTTCCTAGAGTATTGTCTATCGTTTTCAGTTGGTTTCTAATTGTATTTAGTTTTTGAATAATCGTTTCGACATTTTCCAATTTACTAAGCACAGAAAATATTTGGTCTAAAAACTCGGGACCTGATACCGAAGGCTCGAACTCACTAACAAGTAACTGATTTGAAACTAATTGCTCTACATAACCATAAGCTTCATCTTCTGTGACCTCTTTACAAACCAATACATTTGCAAGATCTTTAAGTTTTGCACCTGTTTTAGCAAGCGTTAAAACCTGATCCAAATAGCTTGTATGATCTACTGAAATGATATAATGATAGCGTTTCCCTTTAATATACTTGTATTCAATATATCGTAATTGATTCGCTATTTTGTAAATACTTGTATTTGGAAAAAACAGAAGTTGTTTTTTTACATGTTCAATTTTTGTCAAGTCTTGAGACAAGGCTACCAAATAGTTCATGTCTAACCTTGTATGACGTTTATGGTCTTCAATACTGTTTAGACTAATGTTAGTTTCATCACTAAAGGTTCCAATAGAACATCCAGCAAATAAACCAAAAGGTGTACATCTAGAAGACATTCGAGATAAGTATTTTAGTATTGAAAATTTAAGCTTATCTACATCTTTCACATTTTCAATTTCTCCATTTATCCATCTATTGATTGCATTAGACAATGCAGGTGAGGCTAGAAAAATGGCTTCTTTTACTCGAACATCAGAGCAAAAACCTTTAAATTGTTCATCTGAAATATGCTCCTTTGCTGTTATTTGCTTATAAAAGTCAAATGTTAGTAAAGGGCTTCTTAATACATAACTAGAGAAGTTTTTATATGGAATACGATTACCCATGCAATAGCTAGTTTATTATTAAACATTCATCCCAATGCGCATCAAAATCGCTTAAATAGCTAATCATTGCCAATCCGATACCAGTTATTCCAGTAAGAAGCGATAGATCTTTAGACCAAGTTTCGTTATCAGGATTCCACATTTTATAACCTGCAAAACCATCATCAAAACTTGCCATTTTAATACCTTCAGTTATCCAAAATTCTAAGGCATCTTTAAATATAGTGTCGCTAGTTTCTCTATAAAGTCTAGTATAAATTAGAGCGTTTCCAAAAGCACCATGACATAATCCAGCATCTTCAACTTTGGTGTCTTTCGTTGTTTTTCTAGACGTTGTATGTTTCAGTATAGTTAAAGCTTCAGTTTTTAAATTATTATCCTTTAAGGCTTTAGACGCTTTAAACAATGCGACACCTATTCCTAAGTCACCATAACACCATGCTAATCTGCTTTGACCTTCGGGTATATTATCTTGTGTTACCCAATTAGGGAATAAACAATACGTCTCTTTTTCAGTATTTTTAAAGCGCTTAATATAGCTTATAGCTCCTCTTAAAAGAAATGCTACCCTATTCTTGATTATGTTTTCTTCATAAAGTTTAGCAAGAATGAATACAATACTAGATATCCCATGAGATAAGCAAAGATTATATCCTTTTTGTATAGGTTGAAAAGTTAAAATTGACAACCACTTTAAACCCTCTTCTTCTTTTTTTGATTGGTTTTCTAAAAATGAGATAAACTCTAATAAAATGCTTTTATATTTTTCTTTTAAGGCGGCCGAGCTTGTGTTTTGATATCTATATAAAAAGTAATAGACTTGACCTATAGCGCCATGCAGGAAATCGTAATTGTCTTGTTTAAAATTAGCGTCTAATGCTGTGTACAAATAGTCATCTATATCTTTAAGTAAATCATCGCTTCCAATCTCAATAAAGTGATTTAATTCCAAAAAGTCTAAAGTCCAACCAAAACCAGCAATTCCATTAGAATACAAAGGTGAATTATAACCATGGTTAATCTTTTCAATACAATGACTTAAAATATTTGCACCAAAATTGGCATTATCCTCTATGTCTAAGTATTTCGAATAATAGAACTGAAATAATGCCATGCCTGACAGCCCTGACATTAAACCAATATGTTCTTCATTAATGTATTCTGTCTCAATAATTTTGCTAATCTCTGCGAGTTTGGCTTCCAAGAGATGTTTATTCATAAATCTATTTTTATCTGAAATAATAATCCATAACCATATAAAGTATAGGCTCATCATCTATTTTGAGAATTAAAAGAGCAAACAGAATTAGCACTATGACTAAGCTTAAAATAATAAGACCATATTTTACAACAGCAAACCTGTTTTTATCTAATTCTTTTTCTAAATTATTTTCCATAACTACGATCCTAATTCCAATTGGTTTTTAACAAGGTTATAATAGTTTGATTTATTGTTAACCAAATCTGTATGCGTCCCTTGCTCAACAATTTTACCGCTCTTTAATACCACGATTTGATCTGCATTTTTAACAGTACTAAGCCTGTGCGCAATAATAACAACCGTTTTATTTTTAAAAAATGCTTGTAAATTGTTATGAATAATTTTTTCGTTTTCAGCATCAAGTGCACTTGTAGCTTCATCAAAGAAGATATAGTGTGGGTTTTTATAAACAGACCTAGCGATAAGTATTCTCTGTTTTTGTCCTCCTGAGATTCCATTTCCTGAGGCTCCAATTTTAGTTTTTAGCTTTTGAGGTAATCCGGAAATAAATTCTTCTATATTAGCTGTCTTGATTGCAAATTGAAGTCTTTCTTCATCTATTTCGTCATCCCCTGTTGCAATATTTCTTTCTATTGTACCTGAAAAGATATACCCTTCTTGCATCACAACACCGCAGTTTTCTCTCCAATTTTTTGGTGAAATATTCTTTAGATCATGTTGGTTTACATAAGCACTACCGTTAACAGGATTATAGAATTTTAAAAGAATTTTCATCAAGGTAGTTTTTCCACTTCCACTAGCTCCAACAATTGCCGTTGTCTTTCCTTCAGGAATAAATAAGTTGATGTTTTTTAAAACAAAAGGAGATTTTGGTCCTTCATATTGATAGTCTAATTCATTTAATCGGATGCCTTTTTCAACACCATTTTGGTAGGTTAAGTCCTTTTCGCTAAGTATAATTTGCCCTTCTTTTTCTTCCTCTTCCTGATCCTGAACTTCACTTAGGCGTTCCATACTAAGCCTAGCATCTTGAAGCGATCTAAAAAAACTGATCAATTGATTTACTGGAGAGTTCATTTGACCAATGATATAAGCAATAGCCAGCATGGATCCTAAAGTAATATTTCCAAAAATCACCTCTCTAGCAGCAATAAAGGTTACCAAGATGTTTTTAAGTTGATTTATAAAATTAAAGCCCATTAATTGAAACTGATCTAATTTTAAAGCTCTCAGATTAACGCCAAAAAGCTTTACTTGAATCGTTTCCCATTCTTTTCTTTTAAAATCTTCAAAACTATTTAGTTTAATCTCCTGAATCCCATTAATCATTTCATAAATAGACTCTTGATTTTCACTTCTTCTTTGGAAACGATAATAATCTAAGATTCTTCTTTTCTTTAAAAAATATATAGACCATAGTACTGCAACTAAGGTTAGAATTGAATAGGCAATTACAATTTTATAATCATAATATAGGAGTACGAAAAAGAATATTGAAAAGTTAATTATTGAAAATAATGTGACTAGCGATTGTGAGGTTAAAAATTCTTCAATTCTTTCATGATCTTGAATTCTTTGGTTGAAATCACCTATAAGCTTAGAATCAAAAAAGTTAATAGGAAGCTTCAGTATTTTTTTAAAAAAATCTGAAATGATTGTAATATTAATCCTTGTTCCTATATAAAGCATAATCCAATTACGAACAATCTCAATAACTATAGAACCTAAGAACAAAAAGACTTGTGCTAGCAAAATAATAAAAACAATACTCAAGCTTTTACTCTCAACTCCTTTGTCTATTAACGATTGTGTTAAGAAAGGAAAAATCAAGGTAAATAAACTTCCGGCCATCAGACCCAGAAATAATTGAAAAACTTCTTTTTTATATGGCTTTAAAAAGCCTAGTAAGAACTTGAAGTCTATACGCTTTTTTTTAAGAACCTCCTTTTTATAGAATTCTTCTGTTGGATGCAAAAACAGAGCAACGCCTTTATCGTTTTCGGTAAGCCATCTTGATTTAAATTCTTCTTCGTTTAAAGAAATTAGGCCATGTGAAGGATCTGCAATTTTGTATTTATACTTTCCGGTAAGGATGTTTTTTTTATGATTATAGAGTACAACAAAATGGTTTTGATTCCAATGAAGCACACATGGCAATGTTCCTTCTATATCAAGTGTTGTAAGATCCAGCATACTTGCATGTGTACTAAATCCTATTTTTTCAGCGGCTTCAGAAATCCCTCTTAAACTAACACCATCTCGTTTTAAATAAGAAATATTCCTGATGTAGTCAATTCGGTGTTTTTTTCCGAAATAAGCTGATATCATGGCAATACAAGCTGGACCACAGTCCATTTGATCATGTTGAGGAATTAACTTCATAAATCTTAAACACTTTTATATTAAGCTATAGCTATCAAATTTGATAGCTATAAAAGGGTTAATGTATATTAATTGACAATTGTTTCTTTTTGCAAATTGAATCGGTCACTTATAGCATTAATATTGGAAAGCAATTGTTGAGGGTCATCTGTTAGGTCGTGAATAATAAATTCATCAACACCATATAAATCTTGGTATTCTAAGAGCATATTATATAGAGAATCGATGGTAACCGCAAAAATTTTAAACCCTTCATTTTCCCCTTGACCATAATGAGCTTTGAGCTGCTCCAATGCTTTTAGAGCTTCAGGCATTGTATTTTTCATACAAATTGAAATTCCAATATTCACTTTAGGATAGACCTTGTGTTTTTCAAAAAAGTCTTGCTTAAATTTCAAGAGTTCTTCTTTTTTATAATCATCCTCTCCTGGCAATGAGTGAAATAATGAACGACTATAGTTAAGTCCATATTTAATAGCTGTTTCAACATTTCTATAAGACGTAGACAAATACCACATTTCTGGTGCTTTTCCACCATAAGGAGGTATTACTACTTCATTTTCTTCAAGGTTTTTCTTTTCATTATAAAGCAGGTCATAGATTAATTTTAGCTTGTCATCAAAATCTTGTCTAAAACTTTTTCTGCTATTTAGATCTCTGTCCATTTTAACAACTTTCTTGGTCTCTACAAGTCCGCTTCCCTTAGCTAATCCTAGATCGATTCTATCATAAAACATATTATTCATTAGCTTATAGTTTGTCACGACAGGATAGGCATCATGTATTATAATTGTAGATCCTGCTGAACCAACTTTTATTTGATCTGTCATTCCTGCTATGATACCAATTAATAGATCTGGATTTGTAAATGCTGTTGTAGTTAGAGGTCCATGATGTTCCCCTAACCAGAATCTAGAAAACCCTAGTTTATCTGCTTCCACAGCATATTCTATGATTTCTTCTATTGTAGCCATACTATTTTTATCTATTCTATAGCCATATTCTAATAGTCCTATTTTAATGTCTCTATTTATCATACCAAAGCCAATAGATTAAATTTTTCGCTTATGAGTTCTACATTTTTAATCTTGGCCTCATTAGTTACGGCAAAATCATAAATGATAAATTCATCAATACCAAAATCGTCTTGATATGACAATAACATTTCGTGCATAAGGTCTATAGTTGTTGGTATAATATTAAACGCTTCTCTTGCATTTGCTTTTGTTTCAGCTATAAAATCGTCTACTTTTTTAGTAGCTTCTTCAATAGTATCTCCAATATATACTGCTAATGCTAGTGCTACTTCTGGATAATGACCGTTTTTCTCAAAGTACAATGACTTACATTTTAAAAGCTCTTCTTTTTTATGCTCTATTTTTCTTCCTGTACCATGAAATATAGATCTACAGAAATTTAATTTATGCTCAATAACCGTATCAAAACTGCGGTATGATCCTGACAAATACCATAAATCTGGTGTAGAACCACCAAGAGGTGGAATTAAAAGATTGTGTTCTTTTAAATTCTTTTCTTCATTATTAAAGAGGTCTACGATACTTTTAAGATTCTCATCAAAAATTTTAAAGCTAGTATCAACATTAAGTTTTTCGTTTGCGAGTTTCATGATAAGCTTACTATCTGGAATCCCCTTAGACAGCCCTAGATCAATTCTATTGGAGTAAAGATTATTAAGCATTTTAAAATTTGTAGCTGTCGAGTATGGTGAGTATAAACTAATCGACGTTCCAGCAGTTCCAACTTTAATTCTTTCGGTCATTCCTGCCAATATGGTTAGCAAAATCTCTCCATTAGAGAACGGGTGGTTAGGATAAGTGTAGTGATGTTCGGCCAGCCAAAACCTAGAAAAGCCTTTATTCTCTACTTCAATAGCATAATTAATTATTTGCTCAAGTATACTTAAGCTATCTATTTTTTCTCTATATCCGAGTTCTATAATTCCTAATTTAATTTGTCCCATGTGTTTTCTTATTAAAATATTAATAGTCTATATGATAAGCGTCATTAATAATGATGCTAAGCGGTATCTAATAAAAATTTAGAAACCTTAAATAGTCGTGCCCTAATTCTTTTTCCTGAGCCATTAACATGATACCTATACCACAAATTCCTTCAGAAAATGATAAGTGGGTATAATCATGTTGTGCATTATAATTAGAGTGGTAACCTGCCCAAGCCGATTTCTTGTTATCCTTATTTAGTGTAATGTCTTTCCAATAATTAACAGCTTCCTGTAGTTTTGAATCTTCTAGTTTTGTATTTACTTTGCTAAACAGCGCACATAAACCAGAAGAGCCATAAAATAAGCTGGCATCTTTAGTATATTTCTCATTATTGTCTCTAAACTTGGCTGCATTTTGAAGAATATCAGACCCTATAGCTAAAAGGTCATCATTTTGCAAAAGTGTTCCGGCATTTAAAAATGTATATCCAATTCCAATATCTCCATATGCCAGATCTTGATAATTCAATTTTTCTTTTTCATTGGCTTCTAATCTAAACCAATTGACTCCTTTTTTCTCATTAAATTCATAAAGAAAATTAAGACCTCTTAATATTAATGACTTTAAATTGTTATAGGCTATATTTTTTGAATAGGCTTGAAGTAAAAAATTAACTATACCTGCTACTCCATGAGTCACACCCAATTCTACAATCGGTTCTTGAGGGTCTTTTAGAATGGATTCCCAATACACAAAACTTTCAACTGTTATCGTTTGTTCTTCAATTGATGATAATAAGGCAATGAGTTCAGAATTAACATCAATAAACTCTAATCTATTTAACAAATAATAACCAGCTTTTATAGCGCCCAACATTGGATCTAGATTTTTTTTGTTGGTCTCCTCCAATAAAAAATCTTTAATGATGGTATCCGAATCAACTAAAAGCTCATTGATGTCTTCTTTGTCTATAACACCTTGTTGGTATAAAAAAAACAGATAATCTCCTAGATCAATAATATTGTTAATGATATTGGTCCCTTTATAATGATCGCCAATGCCTTCAATACTTTTTTCTAAATAGGTTATTACATCATTTAAATACACATCATCATTAGTAAATAAATAATAATAATAATGATATAATGAAAGTCCTAATAAACCATCCATAATTCCCATGTTAATAAACTTGGAATCATTTTTTATAAGCGCTTCTCTTATTAAATCTGGCTTCGTATTAATGTGTTTTGTTATCACCTTCATCTGTTTGGGTTTCAGAGCAATTTGACCTTGTACGACAGGAATACAATAAACAAGAACCAGCAGCTAAATTATGATGTTCAAATGCTGGTTCTTGCACTTGAAGATTAGAGACAATCTTTTTGTTTAATTGTAATTTTTTGTTCAGTCTAATCACTATTAATGTTCATTATTATTCTTTCTCTTCTCCTTTACATATTTTTGGATGCGAATTACATGAAGCGAATAAACATGATACCTCTTGAGCTAAACCTCCTTTGATATTAGTTAAGCTATCGTCTTGTAGTTTACTCACGACTTCTTTGTTGAGATAGAGACTTTGATTTAGTTTGATTTTTTTCATAGTACATACGTTTTTAAAGTATTATTATCTAAAATGGTTGTTAGGCCTCTTTTTCTTCTTTTTTAGAGCTGGTATTACAACTAAACATATAACAAGATCCAGATTCTGCTGCCATACCTCCTTTTACATTTGCTAATTGATCTTCTTGTAGCTGACTTACCACCTCTTTGTTGAGTTGAAGCCCTTTTTGTAGTTTAACTTTTTTCATAATACATTAGATTTAGTGTTAATATTTAAAGATTTATGACTCCTATTTTTCTTTTCGTTTAGAATTACAGGTTAAGTATATACAGGATGCTCCAGCTGCCATTCCGCCTTTTACATTTGTTAATTGATCTTTTTGCAATCTACTTACAACTTCTTTTGTAAGTTGAAGTCCATTATTTAGTTTTATTTTTTTCATGATAATTTGGATTTAAATTTGAAATTAAAAAGAAGATAAACAGCTAGTTTTTAGCAACTAGCTGTTTACTTGTTCATCTAAGAATTAAAGCTCTACTGGAGCATCTTTTTTCTTAGTGTTACATGAGAAGATTCCACATGATCCAGCCGCAGCCATACCACCTTTAACATTAGCTAATTGATCTTCTTGTAATTTACTTACAACCTCTTTGTTTAGTTGTAATCCTTTGTTTAATTTGATTTTTTTCATAATAAATGATTTTAAAAATTAATGAATAAGATATAAGTAGCTCTACTAAGCCACTTATTTGAAACTCAAAAAGACACTACTATTGTTCTTGAGGAGTGTCTTTTTTCTTTTTAGTATTACATGAGAATAATCCGCAAGAATCAGCTGGTGCTAAACCACCTTTAACATTTGCTAATTGATCTTCTTGTAACTTACTTACAACCTCTTTGTTTAGTTGTAACCCTTTGTTTAATTTAATTTTTTTCATAATAAATGATTTTAAATTAATGAATAAATAAGCTGTCTTTTTGTGTCGTAAAGCTTTTATTGGACGTCCAAACTTGCAAGTTTTCTTTTGTATATGTTTTAGGGTTTATAGCGTTTTACGGCATAACCCTTTTAGTTTCCTGTTCTAGCTTTTTCTTCTTCATTACCGAAGTCTTTTCGGCTAACGTTTATCTTTTTATTTCCAAAATTATATCTGAGAGAAACTCTCAATCTCCTAGAGTCATAATAGTTCTCAAATGTTGTTCTTACACCATTACTAAATGCTGTAACTTCAGTAATTTGGCTTCTAAACAAATCACTTCCTGTTACAGATAACTGTAGATCTCTGTTTAGAAAGAAAAATTTAAGAGCAACATCTACACTATAACTAGAGGATGTTTTATAGATGTCATAAACCCCTGGGAAATTATACCAAGCATCAATACTAGAAATTATTGTTCGGTCTTCATTTAACACAAAACTGTTGCTAGTCGAGATATAAGCATTTACTCCATTTCGTCTATCATTTATAAAATCTAAAAGCGACTTTGTATAACTATAATTAATGTTTAGTGTATTAACACTTTCCCATTTTTTCCATGTATTGAATGTGTAAGATTCTGTAAGGCCAACAGTGTAACTATCATAGTAATTTTGAGGAACTACGGCTCTTATTCCTGTTTGATTATCTATGGTTACTATTTGTCCAAAACCATCTTTTATCTGTGAGAAGTATAAGCTACTCACCCATTTTTGTTTATTGATATAAGAGAGCTCTATATTATCGGAAAATGAAGGTTGTAAAAAAGGATTTCCTTCAACAAAAAGAAAAGGGTTTTGAGTAATTCGGAAAGGGTTCAGATATTCAAAATCTGGTCTTGATATTCGTTTATTATAGCTCAATGAAAATATATGATCTTCACTTGGAACATAGTTAATATATGCACTAGGGAACACTTTCATATAATCATTTTCATTTGTTTGATTTAATTGTTGAGATAGACCTTCAGTAGTTGTATTTTCTAGTCTTAAACCAATTTTAGTGCTCCATTTATCATTAAAGTTCCTATTAGCTGAAACATAAAGTGCCGTATTGGTTTCTTTGTATTCGAATTGATTGGTTTGATCGAGATCCAAAATTGGAATTCCTGTTGTGGTATCAAAAAAGCTCACATCATTATCTGAGTTTATAAATGATAGTTTACCTCCAAAATTGATTTCGACCTTTTTTAAAGGAAATTCGACATCTACTTTAAATGAATAATTATTAATATTTTGTCTTCCATCATTTTTTCCTGCATTAAAACTCCCAGGAATTTCTTGCTCGTTGTTAAAAAAATTAGAGGAGTTATAGTCTCTAGAACTGTTATCTATAAATGTGAAATAGTCTAAATTGAATGCGATATTCTTTCCTATAGAATCTAGCTTATAATCTGTATGAAAATTAATAGAATGTAATGGTGTTGACTGTTTGATATTCGACTTAGAAATAATTAAAGAGTCTACAGCTAAAGTCGTTTTATTGATAATATTGGTTCTATCATTTTTGTTTTCTATTCTGAGGTCATCGTATCCTAATTGGTATTGAAATCCTGAAGATAATCTGTCACTCCACTGATAATTCAGTGCAATTCTTGTACTCACACTATTATCGTAAAATACACGTCTTGGGTTTTCACTGTCCCAGAGTTGATCATCAAATTCAAACTCATTGGTATCAGTAATAAGTTTAGAACCTTTGTCATAAGATCCATTTATATATAATGATGTTTTGTTTTTTCTATATCTAAAACTACCTGCAATATTTCCATCGGGATAAGTGTATTGGGTATAAGTTCCTCTCAAACTGGCTCTCCAACTATTTCTTACTCCTTTTTTATATATGATATTAATTAATCCACTATTACCTTCTGCTTCATATTTTGCAGGCGGATTAGTAATAATTTCTATTTTTTGAATTTCTTCTGAAGGAATGGACTTTAAATAATTGGTCAAATCATCTCCAGATAAATTAATGAGGTTACCATTTACCAAAACTCTTATATTGCTTTTTCCAAGCATAATAATTTCGTCGTTCCTAAGTCTGAGATAAGGTGCTACTTTTAAGATATCTGTAACATCTCCACCAGAAGCAGATATAGAATTTTCGACATTAAAAACAAGTCTATCAACTTTCTTTTCAATAAGGTTCTTACTCGAGGAAATAATAACCTCATCTAACTCATTTTTACTAGGATATAGTATGACATCACCTAATTCTAGTTTTTCGTTTAAAGTTATATTAATGATTTCTGTTTCGTAGCCTACATAACTTATATTAATGATATAGTTATCCTTTTCGGCCTCTAATTTGAAATAGCCTTTATCGTTGGTAATAGTTCCTGAAATTATCTTACCATCTTGCTTGGTTAATACAACATTTGCATAAGCAATGGCAATATTGGAAGAGTCTTTTACAACTCCTACAATTTCTACCTGAGAATGTGCTACGGAAGTAACCAAAAAAAACATAAAAAACAGAGGAATTAATTTCATACGTAGGTTTTCTCAAACTTAGATGTAATTTCTTTTTTCTTTCCATTTTTAATCATAAAAAAAGTAAGGACAATCCTTACTCTTTTATACTTTAATATGTCATTTTCAACTAAATAAACCCTTTTTCTTTAGCTACCAAAAGTAGTTCTCTATCATCAACACTTTTGATATTAAAAAGGTGTTTAAGGTGTCGTTTTCTTTTCTCAATCCCAGCTATAGATAATGGCAAAATACTTGGAAGATCTTTCATTCGTGTTCCAATAGACAGTTCGTATAAAATCTTTCTATCAATGTTGTCTAAAAGAAAATCATTAGCTACTTGTTTACGCAATAGCCTTATAACAGTTTTACTATAGTAGGGAGGGTCATTTATGATTGTATCTATAGTTTCAATAAGCTCTTTGGGTGTGATATCATTTTTTATTAAAAATCCATCTGGATTCAAACTCTTAAAAATACTATGAACCCGATAATTATCATTAAAGGTTGTGGATACAATGATTTTAGTATTGGGTAATAATTTGTTAATTTTTAAACCAAGGTCTTCACCTGAAATAATTTTTCCGTCTTTAGATGGTGGTAACTTAATATCTAAAAACACAATATCGAGTACTTTTTTTTTTTTGAAAATATCATTAATCATATCCATTGAAGTGTCACAATCCTGAACAGTATCTATTGAAAATGTAATGTTCTCATTTTGCTTACTATAATAATCAAAAGCTGTTTTATACGCCTCTGTAATAAGTGGGTGATCATCAATAATAAGAACTGAATATTTCTTGTTTTCCATAGCGGTTTATTTATATTGGAATTTGGGTTTCTATAAGTGTGCCTATATAGGGTTGGGAATTGATACGAAATTCACCGTTTAATTTTTCGACTCTTGTCTTCATGTTTTTTAATCCTATCCCTTTTTTTCTGCGGTTTACATTAAAGCCTTTACCATTGTCACTAATCTTCATCAATAGATCACCTTCATGAATTGAAAAAGTTACGTCTATATTTTTTGCCTGAGCGTATTTGATAATATTTTGTAATGCTTCCTGGATAATTCTATAAAGATTAACTTTAACTATTTCGCTCATCTTTTGCCAATTGATATCAGAGTTGAATGTCAACTCAAATTCAAAATCACCAATTTTAGACTTACTCACTAATAATTGATGTATAATAGTTTTGAAATTGATCTGAGAACTATCAAAATTAGTGTTTAATCGATGTGATACTTCTCGTATCTCTTTTTCTATAGTTTGTAATTCTTCCAAAAACTTGTTGTGCTGTTCTTGTGTTTCTTTATTTCCTTTGATCTCTAAAAACCCAAGTCCTACTCTGGTTCCAAATAACTTCCCTAAAATTCCATCATGTAATTCTTCTGAAATTCTATTGCGTTCTTTTACTTTTTCTTTTTCTAATTTTTCTTGCTGTTTTAAGGTAATTAGGTAAACCTGTTCGTTTGCTTTTTGCTGTTCATTCTCCAACACCAGCGTTTTATTTATCAATTTTTGACTATTGACGAAATATAATAACATTAGAATCGCCAACAACCCCAGACTAATTAATATGATCCATATCTTTTGTTGAGATAATCGTTTGTTTTCTTCGATGTATTCATCGGTTTCATAAGCGATTCTTGTAAACTTATTTTGAATTCTTCGTTCTACAGTTTGAAGACTATCACTAAATTTAATATGCTTTTCTAAATAGTTTTGAGAAGACTTTGTATCTAATTCAGCGAGTAATAAAAGTGACTCCAAATAATCTCTACCATTCTTATTAATCTTTGCCAAATCATTAGCTTCTCTAGCATAAATAATTGCCTTACTAGTATCTTGAGCAAAAGCATAATATTTTGAAAGATGGATTTTACAAATAATGATTCCCGATTTATAATTTAGGCTATCTCTTATTTGTAAGGACTCTTTTAAATAACTGTGCACATTGATAGTATCATTCATTAATAATTTACAATATGCCTTGTTATCTATAACTCTTGCGTAATGATTTATGTTTTGCAGTTTTAAACTGTCATTCTTTAAAATTTTGTCAAAATAGCTTAAAGCCTTGGGGTAATTGCCTTTTTTTAAATGAGTAACACCTATATTATTCAAACTAGCCATATACAAGGATTTACTCTTTTCAATCTTTTTAAGATATTCTAATGACTTATTATAATAAAATAAAGCTCGGTCGTATTCTTGGATATCATTTTGTAATTGTGCCAAATAATTATAACACGAAAACAAGGATTTGTAGTTTTCTATCTTTTTAAACTTATCTATGGCTTTAAAGGTTAATACTTCGCTTCCCGAATAATCTTTGAAACGTCCTTTAATAAAAGCCATTCCGTACTGAGTTTTTGCAGCTTCAAAAAGGTGACCGCTTCTATCAAAATAAGTATTTGCCAGATTAAAATGATAATAAGCACTATCAAAGACCTCTACTTTATTATAGTAGCTGGCATAATTCCAGTAGAGATCACCAATTGCCATAGAATCTTTTAAATTTTCGGCTATAGATAATGCTTCTACATTTTGCTTTTTAAACAATAAGGTATCCCCTAGTTTAAAATTCTTATAAGCGATTTCACTTAATCTTCTAACTCCAAATGTGTCTACGCTTGATGTGGTAATTGCTTGGTAAGACATAACCAAAAATTGCTTTCTTACATTTAATTCGTAAGTCCTATTTTCTGAAGCTTTTATCCAAAAATCGATGCTATCATTTATAGTTAGCAGCTCATTGCTATCTGTGTTAATTTCTTTTTTATCACAGGATTGTAAAAACATTCCCCAAAAAAATAGTAAGATGCAAAAAAAGCGATATAAGTAATTAATTTTCAACAGATTTGAGTTTCAAACAAAACTATGAAAAAAGCCTTTAATTAATGACAGATTATTTTTTGAATATCCCATCTTTAACTAAAGGCTCTTATTATGAGTTGTTGGTTTTATTCTTTACTTCCATCATCTGGATTTGCATCTTCACCTCCCGTTGCTTGTAAATTTTCTAATGTTGGTTGATCTTGGTCATCGTCAAAAGCTGTGTCTGTACAAGACATAATACACATTGATGTTGCTAATAGTAAAAATAATAATCTTAGTGTTTTCATAATACAAAATTTAAAAGTTTAATAATAGTTTTTAAGGCCTAATTTTGTTCGATCATAATTAAAATCGAACAGATTTGTTAGTGTTAATTGTTTGAATGTCAATGATTTTATAAGACTAAATTATGAAGGCAATATATGTTCTACTATCAAAACTGAATTGTTTTAGTAATTACCATTAGTCTATGAGTGAAATGCTCCTTTTAGATAGGGAAGTTAGTTTAAGGTGATAAGTGTATTTTTTGTTAACGCTGTATTTATCAAATCTACATTTTTGATAAATGTTTTTGTAAAAGGTATTTTATGTTCTCTCTTAACAAAACAAATTGATTTGCCATAATGAATTCTAGAAATACAGTTTCTGTTTATGATATAACTCTTATGGATTCTTAAAAAAGTTTTGGGTAGTAAATTCTCAAAGACCTTTAGCGTTTTATAAGCACCAATAACTCGGCCATCTGCCATATAGAAATCTGTAGTGTTATTATCTGCTTTTAGATACAGTATGTCTTCAATATTTAAATATTGATAATCTTTGTACGATTTCAGGCAAATCGTTTCGCTTTGTTTAATTGGGAATTTTTTTTGGTATTTTAAAAGACTTTTCCTTACTAAATGTTCCTTTAATGGTTTTAATAAAAAATCTATAAAATCATATTTATAAGCATCAATAGCCTTTTCTTTATAAACTGACAATGCTATAAACAATGGTTGGTTCACAACACATTGATTAATCTCTAATAGAAATTCGGAAATATTGATATGAACTGCGTCAATATTGAAAAACACAATTTGAGGCTTATCTTTTAAGACAAGATTTAAAGCCTTTTCATAATCTTCATCTACGACATTAAATGTAATCTCAGAAAAATCATCAGCTACATTTTGTATGATTTCAGCTGTAGTTTTGTCGTTATCAATTATTAAGCAATGTATCACCTTAACTTTTTGAGTGCAAGTTAATTACTAAAAAGTGTAAGTAAGTATGGTATTTAATTACTATTAATAAGGCTGAAACCTACTTTTACTTCGTAAAATTAAATTTTGAAATGAGGTGTAATACAACTCAATGCTTTTTAAGCCTAAAACAATTAGAGCAAACATTTCATGATAAAAGATATTGTTGCAACAATATCTTTTATATCAACTCCTATAAATCTTGAAAACAAACAGTTAAAGAAAGGGTTATAGTTTGTATAGATAATTAGACTGGATATGTACTCTAAGGTTCACAAGGTAATATACCAAAACAATTAATTCATAATTAAGTTTAAGGAAGCACAATCATGTGCTTCCTTTTTTTAAATTCATAAAGCTTTTCAAATTATTTGTCGATTATTAACAAAAAAGAAATTATGTTTATTTCCCCAGCATCAATAACTCATTGCAAATAATCTCTGTAGTATAACGCTTTTGCCCATCTTTATCATCCCAAGAACGATTGGTGAGCTTACCTTCTATAGCAATTTCCTTTCCTTTGGTTACATATTCTTCTACTACTTTTACTAATCCGCCACGTACCACAATATTGTGCCAGTAAGCACGCTCTACTTTAGTCCCATCTTTATCTTTATAGCTATCGTCTGTAGCTAATGAGAATTTTGCCATTTTGTTTCCGTCTTCAAAGTTGATGATTTCTGGATCTTGTCCTAATCTTCCAATCAACTGTACTCTGTTTCTAAGTGTGTTCATAATTTTTAAATTTTTATACCTGCCGTCACTGGCAAGTGTTAAACAGTTAATGCCATTGAACCTTCAGTGATTCAACAGTGCAAATATGTAACACACTCCAAATATTAGTCGGTAGTTACATGTTTAAAATCGTTTGTAAATGTTTGTAGTCGTTTGTAAACGGAAAAATTGTATCTTTGCATATGTCATTTTACCTAGAAACAAAACGCCTTATCATGCGTGAACTTTTACCATCAGACATTGACGGTATGTTTGAGCTAGACTCAAACCCCGAAGTTCACAAATACCTTGGAAAGCGTCCTATAACTTCAAAATCGCAAGCGCAAGACAATATCAATTTTATAAGAGAACAATATCATAAGCGTGGTATTGCTCGATTTGCAACCGTCGAAAAATCATCTGGAGACTTTATAGGTTGGTCTGGTTTAAAACTTAATACAGGAGATAAAGAAGCCTTAGGGTCAAAAAGAGACTTCTATGATATAGGCTATCGTTTTATTCCAAGATATTGGGGAAAAGGGTATGCAACTGAATCATCCCTAGCCGTATTAGATTTTGGATTTAAAGACCTTAAACTAGATGTTATTTACGGTGCGGCCGAAATTAAAAATATAGGTTCTAATAAGGTACTTCAGAAAATTGGATTGAATTACATTGAACAATTCCCATACGAAGGTGAACTAATAAATTGGTACGAACTTAAAAACGAAGACTATGCAAAAACAATGTCCTGAATGCGGAGAAAAAATAGTGGGTAGAATTGATAAGAAATTCTGTAGTGATGCCTGTCGTAATGCCTATAATAATGCAATTAATAAAGACAGTAAGAACTTAATAAGAAATACCAACAACCGATTGAGAAAGAACTATCGTATCCTAGAAGAGCTCAATCCAGATCAAAAGAAAAAAATCTCCAGAGCGCGATTGATAGAAAAAGGATTTGACTTCAACTACTTTACCAGTATCTATACTACAAAAGCCGGAACCGTATACTATTTTGTATATGATCAAGGCTACTTGCCTTTAGAAGGAGATTATTATGCACTAGTGAAGCGCGAAAGCTAGCATTGTAACGTTTTTTAAGTTTTAACTACTTATCTATACAACCAAACCATCTTCAATGAGTACACCTCTTATTATCATAATTGCCATTTGTGTTATAGGTCTTATTATTTTCTTAGCTGTTCATTTTAGCAAAAGAAATGTGATTATTAGAACCCTATCTAAAATTCCTTATAAACCAGCATCAAGTTTAAAAACCAACGATCTTTCAAAAGTAAGCGGAAAAGCATTGCATGTTAAATCGCCTTTAATCGCACCTTATACTGGACGAAAATGTGTGTTCTATCAAATTAGAATTCAGCAACGCGTCAATTCTGGAAAAAGTTCGCATTGGAAAACTTTAGTGCAGGATGAACAATTTCAAGAGTTTTTTATAGACACCAATGGTGATTTTGTTATTGTAAAACCGTCGGCAAGCCCTCGAAATTATATCAGTTATCTTGTAAAAGATACCAATCAATCATCTGGAGTGTTTAACAGCCCTACTCCAAAATTTGAAGCGGTTTTAAGACGCTATAATATTAATCCAGAAAATTTCTTTGGCATGAATAAACGTTTACGTTATGAGGAAGGCATTATCGAAATTGGAGAGCGAATTACAGTTGCTGGAATCGCAAAATGGAAGGCATTAAGCGAGCCTTTACCAGAGTATCCATATTCTAAGATTGCCGCATTAGAAAGTGAGGGTAAGCAGAAAATCATCATTACCGATTTACCTGAAACCTTGCCTAATCATCGAAGACGATAATAGCTTATTTCCAATTCTGTCCTTTGAGTTCTATAGCAGCTTTTAGAATATCTTTTTGACTAATTTGCCCAACTAATTTCCCGTTTTCTACAATAGGAAAACGTCTAATTTTAGATTCTAAAAACTTATTAGCAGCATCGAAAACATTCATATTGCCATCAATGGTTTCAACATTTTTTGCCATTCGATTTTCAACCGTATGTTGCTCCATTGGCATATTGTAATAACGACTTTCGCTAATTTGCTTCAAACAATCACCTTCAGAAATAATACCAACCAACTCATTGTTATTATTCACGACAGGGCCTCCAGAAATTTTATTCTTGATTAACGTTTGAATCACTTCCTCTACAGATTGCTCTGGTTTAAATGTGATTAAATCACGTGTCATAAAATCACTGACTGTAATTGCTTTTACCTCAGCAGTAGTTTGCTGCTTTCTTGCCCCTTGAAAACTTTTAATGCCCATAACCAATTCTTTTAGTGTGTTTTAAAGTTACTGAAAATAAGTGAATTTAGCTAGAGTGGTTATCCAACTAATAATTTGTACATTTCAGTAGAATAAAAATCTAAAAAATTGCGTCACAAAATTTGTGTAATTGGTTGCGGATGGTTAGGCTTTAAATTAGCAAAACACCTCCTAGAAAATGATTATGAGGTCAATGGGTCTACAACTTCAGAAGACAAAATCCCTGAGCTTCAGCAAGCGAATATTACACCATTTATCATACAATTATCTTCGGAAGGTGTTTTAGGTAACATTGAAGCCTGTTTAGATCATTGCGAAATACTTATTGTTAACATTCCTCCTGGTCTACGTAAAAATCCTGAAGGCAATTATGTGCAGCAAATGACACACCTCGTCAAGCATATTGAAACTGCTTCGGTAAAACATGTGGTGCTTATTGGTTCGACTTCGGTGTATGATGATGACGAAACATGTCCAATAATTACTGAAGACACGCCAACATCTACGTCTAAAACAGCATCAAAACTAGTTGCGGTAGAACGCCTATTTCAGCAGAATAAAAACTTTGACACTACCCTATTACGCTTTAGCGGACTCTTCGCTGAAGATAGACATCCAGCTCGTTTTTTATCAGGAAAACAGAATCTTAAAAATGCTAATGCTCCTGTGAATTTAATTCACCGTAACGATTGTATTGGTATTATTATGTCAATCATCAAACAGCAAGCTTGGTCTACTACTTTGAATGCATCTACGCTACCTCATCCCACAAAAAAAGCCTATTACACTTCGGTTTGCAAAGCCATGAATATTCCTGTTCCTGAGTTTGATGAATCTGTAAAAAGTAAAGGAAAGTATATCGATTCTCAAAAATTGGTACGCCTTTTGAACTATGATTTCAAAGTAAAACTCTAATAATTAGCAGACTTTTAAGAGTATATGCCATATATTTTTTTAGTTTTGGCGCAATAAATGACGAATATTATGAAACATTCTTAGGTAAGAACTATGCTTAAAAAGCAAATGAACTTGATGAATGTGACATCTGACAATTAAAAAACAATAAATCTAAACAGATGAAAAAACTTATCCTCCTTTTAGCTGTAGTATGCACTTTTAGTGTCACTGCACAAACAAAATCTGAACTTGTAAAACACTTTGAAGCTTATTATCAGCAAATGAAAACTCAAGGTGATATTCAAGGTGTTATTAATGCTATGACACATCTTAATGTTTTACAGCCAAACAAAGCGAGATTAGATACACTGGCTTACATCTACGCTTCTGAAGGCAGAAACCTTGAAGCTTTGAATACTATTGGAATTGAACAAAACCCAACAGATACCGATATGAATACTGAAGTAAAAGCTATTGCTTTAAAGGCTTTAAACCAGCCGCAACGTGCCTTAGTATTTTATGAGGAATTATTTAAAAGAGATGCCAATTCATATTTAGCCTATGAAATTGCAGATCTTAAAGTACAAACACAAGATCTAGCAGGTGCGAAAGCAAAAGTAGATTTTGGATTAGCCAATGTTAAAGATGATATGAAACGTTCATACTACGAATCTCAGAGACCTTATGAAGTTTCATTAAAAGGTGCATTAACCTATCTAAAGGCTTTGATTGTATTTAATATGAATCAAACTGATAATTTAGATACAGCAATTGGATTATTGGATGAAGCTATGACCATGGATGCTAACTTTAACTTAGCTAAGTTAAGTAAAGATGCTTTAGTAGCACGAAAAGAGAAAAAGGAATAAGCACTTTAATTCTAATAAAAAAGCACCCAATTTGGGTGCTTTTTTGTTTTTATATACATTGGTACGTTTACCAAATTCTAACACGCTTTTCTGGAGCTAACCACATCGCATCACCTTCTTTTATATCAAATGCTTCATAAAATGCATCAATATTTTTAAGTGGTTGCACTGCTCTTTGAATTCCTGGTGAGTGAGGATCTGTTTTAACCTGAGTTCTTAAAGCATCTTCTCTAGTTAATGTTCTCCAAACTGTAGCCCATGACATAAAGAAACGCTGCTCTGGTGTAAAGCCATCAATATTTTCTGGTCTTCCGTTTTCGGCAAAGTATAATTGTAAACCATCATAAGCTCCAAGTACACCACCAAGATCACCAATGTTTTCACCTAAAGTAAACTTACCATTAATGTAAACGCTATCCATCACTTCTATGGCACTGTATTGCTCTGCTAAAGCATTTCCTCGTTTTGTAAATTCTTCAAGATCTTGATCAGTCCACCAATTCTTTAAATTTCCATCCGCATCAAAACGCGCTCCAGAATCATCGAAAGCGTGTGAAATCTCATGACCAATAACAGCTCCGATTCCACCATAGTTTACAGCTTCATCTGCCGTCCAATTATAGAAAGGCGGTTGTAAAATTGCCGCTGGAAAAACGATTTCATTATTAATAGGATTAAAATAAGCATTCACCATTTGTGGTGGCATTCCCCATTTTGATTTATCTATAGGTTCATTAATATCTGCTAAATTATCTGCCTTAGCCCAATGACCTACGGCCATCATGTTTTCGGCATAGGAATTACCTTCATTAACCATGAGTGTTGAATAATCTTCCCACTCATCTGGATATGCAATTTTTACAGTAAATTTTTCTAGTTTTTCTATAGCCTTTGCTTTAGTTTCAGGGCTCATCCAATCTAATTTCTCAATTCTATTTTGAAAAGCTGTAATCACATTAGCAATCATTTTTTCAGCTTTTGCTTTGGCTTCAGGTGGAAACTTAGCATCCACATAAACTTTACCAATAGCTTCTCCTACGGTACCAGTTACAGTTCCTAAAGCACGTTCTTCAGCCGAACGTTGTTTTTTAGCTCCTCTAAGTGTTTGTGAATAAAACTCCCAATTCGCTCTTTCAATATCTGTAGATAAGAATCCTGCCGCATTGTTAATTGTTGTCCAATCCATTAATGTTTTAACATCTTCTAAAGGCGTTTTCTTTAAGAAATCGTTTAAGGCCATCATGTATTTAGGTTGTGCAACAAGTACAGTGTCTATCTTTTTTTCGATACCAAGATCTGAAATCATTTTACTCCAATCAATAGCAGGACACATTTCTTGTAACTGCGCAATCGAATTTGGATTATTCATATTTCGTAAATCTCTTCTTGCAACTTTGTCTAGTCTCGGCTCTTGAAGTTGAGTTTCCATGTCGATAATCTTAACAGCAGCAGCATCTGCATCCTCTTTCGAGTATTCAATATACTGCAACATTCTTGAGACATGCGCCTTATATTGTTCTCTAATCTCTTTAGACTTATCGTCTTGATCTAAATAATAATCGCGTTGTAATCCAGTACCTGCAGGTCCAACCCAAGTTGTATTCATACTACTATCGTTTAAATCTGGTCCTGCTCCTAATTGAGCAAATGGTGCCGATACACCAATAGAGGTTGCAATTGCAGTTTGCATATCTTGAAGACTTTTAATACCATCTATTTCTTCTAAAAACGGTCTTAATGGTTTTATGCCTGCTTCGTCGCGAGCAACTGTGTCTAATTCCGATTCAAAAATCAGTAAGGCTTTTTTCTGATCGGTTCCTTCTTCGTAAGTCTTTAGTTCTTTGGCTTTTTTCATAAGCCCCAAGACGTCATCTCTTGTCGATTTACGAAGTACTCCAAATCCTCCCCAACGCGTTTCTTCTTCAGGGATTGTCGTTGTCTTTACCCAATTACCATTAACGTAATTGTAAAAATCATCTTTCGGACTTACAGAAGTGTCCATGTTTTCGAGAACAATTCCAGGAATTTTCTCGATCATAGCAGTTTCCTCCTTTGGTTCTTCCTTACATCCTAAAAATGCAAAAAGTCCCAACACAGAAACCACCAAAATACTCTTGATATTGGTTTTCATAATGTGGTGAAAATTAAATTTGATTAAAATTAGTTATTAATAAGAAGCCTCAATCGCCAAAATGTTACATATTAACAAAATATTAAGACTATTTTAGAAGATTATTCTGGCTTAAAGACATTGTTTTTATCAAACTCAAACTTCTTATTGATTTGCAAATTAAGGTTAGATACTGCGATTAACAATTCCTTAATTCCTTGAAGTTGGTCTTCCTTACTAACATTATTAATCGTTAAAAGACTATTTAACTTTTGGCCTTTGGTGTCTAAAGCCGTTATCCTGGCATTAATCTCGTTAGTTTGTAATTGTTCAGGCATTTCGGTTCTTAACTCGGTTAAGAACGTTTTTAACAATAAAAGGTCTCCATTAAAAAAACTAAGATCGCTTTTTTTCAATAATTCAATTTGTGTATTAAGCTCTTGATACTTTTGCCAATCGATTACAGCTTTTTGAGCATCTGAACTCAATCCGAAATCTGCATATCTAAAGCTTTCAATATCTTGTTGTGATATTTTCCGAGCATCAATTTGTTCTTGGGTTTCTTCAATTACTTCTGAAACTGTATCTCCTTTACAATTGGTGAGTAACAAACTAAAACTTATAAATAAAAGCGTAATGAAGCGCATAATTATATCTATTCAATTTGAGGTAAATATAGGCAAAGCGTATAAATCTAATATGCAATTAACAAAAATTAATGAGTTGTTAATTTTACAATTTTATGTTTTTTGTACTCTATATTCTTGTTATTTTTGAGGAACGATTAAACATCATCTATCTATGCCTAAAGTATTAATCATTGGTGCCGGCGGACAAATTGGGTCTGAACTTACATTTAAATTAAAAGATATTCATGGATCTGAGAATGTCGTTGCTAGCGATATAGGTTATCACAACCTTGAAGTCGTTAATTCTGGCATCTTTGAAATTGTTGATGCTCAAGACTACAACTCTATAAAAATTTGTGTTGAAAAGCACAATATCGATACCATTTACTTAATGGCTGCCATGCTAAGTGCTACAGGTGAAAAATACCCTATGAAAGCATGGGATCTTAATATGAATTCTCTATTTCACGTATTGAATTTAGCTAAAGACGGCTTTATAAAACGTATCTTTTGGCCATCGAGTATTGCTGTTTTTGGACCAACAACGCCTACTGAAAACACACCTCAGCATACCATCATGGAACCTACAACTGTCTATGGTATTACAAAACAAGTTGGAGAACGCTGGTGCGAATATTATCATAAAAAATATGACGTAGACGTGAGAAGTATTAGGTATCCAGGTATTATTAGTTGGAAGACCATGCCTGGCGGAGGAACTACAGATTACGCTGTTGAGATCTATCATCAAGCCATATTAGATAAGCATTATGACTGTTTTTTATCTGAACATACAGAGTTACCAATGATGTTTATGGACGATGCCATTAATGCTACTGTTAATCTTATGCAAGCGCCTGCCGAACAGGTGAAAATTAGATCATCATATAATTTAGGTGCTATTAGTTTTACACCTTTGACCATTTCCGAAGAAATAAAAAAACACATCCCAGATTTCAAAATCACTTACAGTCCTGACTACAGACAACAGATTGCCGATAGCTGGCCAAAATCAATAGACGATTCTGCAGCAAGAGAAGACTGGAACTGGAATCATGAATTTAATCTGGAAAAAATGACGACAGAAATGCTCAAGCAACTGGGTCGTAAGTATCAAGATTCTGAAATCAACTCTTAACACGTTTATTTTTCTCCATCCCATTCGGCATAGAACTGATCTAAAAACTGTTCCATAAATCGATGTCTATTGGTCGCAATTTTTTTACCTGAATTGGTATTCATCCTATCTTTTAAAAGCAACAGCTTTTCGTAAAAATGATTAATTGTTGGTGCTTTAGAGGCTTTATACTCCTCTTTGCTCATATTTAAATTTGGTTGTATAGATGGATCAAAGAGTTTTCGGTTTTTAAACCCTCCATAATTAAAAGCTCTAGCTACTCCTATAGCTCCTATAGCATCTAATCGATCGGCATCTTGAATGACATCTAATTCTGGTGATTTAAATTTTTGGAGTTGGTTGCCTCCTTTAAATGAAATATTCTCAATGACATTAACAACGTGTTCTATGACTACCGAATCTACATTGATACCAAACAAAAACTCACGTGCTTTTTTAGGACCAACAGTTTCATCTCCATTATGAAATTTACTATCTGCTATATCATGAAGCAAAGCGCCTAATGCTACTGTAAACTCATCGACAATTTCGTCCTTAGTGATAAGCAAGGCATTATTATAGACTCTTAGGATATGAAACCAATCATGACCGCCTTCTGCATTTTCTAATGTTGTCTTCACAAATGTTTTAGTGAGTTGAATTTGGTGGTGTTGTGCCTCTGTCATTTTTTTAGAATTATAGAACTCGTTATTGTATTCTCTATTGTTTTGACTAACTCTTTATAGTTCTCTACCTCAGACAAATCAATAGGTTGATGTACTTTAAATTTGATATAACTTCCTATTCCCATTGGGAATTTACCATATCGCAATGTTTTCCATGAATTATTTACAGTTATAGGAACGATAAGTGCAGATGGCGTGTTTTCCATTAAGAGTTCCAGCCCTCTTGTTTTAAACTGTTTTGGTTCACCTGTCTTGCTTCGTGTTCCTTCAGGAAAAATAACTGCTGCTCGATTGGTATCCTCTATATATTTTGCAAAAGTAACCATTGCAGGTAAGGCTTGTCTTGGGTTTTTACGGTCTATTAATACAGAGCCGCCATGACGTAAATTATACGACACACTAGGAAATCCTTTTCCTAATTCTTTTTTAGCAACAAACTTCACATGATGTCGTCGCATATACCACATTATTGGTGATATATCATACATACTTTGATGATTAGAAACGATAAGTAATGGTTTATTTTTAGGAATCTCATAGTCATTCTTCCAAGAAAATCGAGTTCCTAAAACATTTAAGCATCGCATTAAGCAAAATTGAAGTGCATCCACACTAATTTTATGAGCTTGATATCCAAAAACATTGTAACAAAACCACTGTATCGGATGAAAAATAAGTAAGGTTAATCCAAAGACTATAAAATAGACAACGGTTAAAGGATAAGCTAAAATTTTTTGCATGTTGTAAAATTAATTGAATGAAAATAATACACAAAAAAACCACGATTAAATCGTGGTTTTATATACTATTCTATATCGTGCTTATTAACAATGGTCGTTATAAGCATCCATTAGATTTTCAGCAATCAATTCTGCTGGACGACCTTCAATATGATGACGCTCTAACATATGAACCAATTCACCATCTTTAAATAAAGCCATACTTGGCGAGCTTGGTGGAAATGGCACCATATGTGCTCTTGCTGCATCTACAGCCTCTCGATCAACACCTGCAAAAACCGTAACGATATGGTCTGGACGTTTTGCATTTTGTAAACTCTGTCTCGCTCCAGGACGAGCATTGGCAGCTGCACAACCGCAAACCGAATTTACAACGACTAAGGTTGTACCTTCTTTTGCTAAAGCAGCTTCAACAGCTTCTGCTGTCTGTAATTCTTCAAAACCAACGTTGGTT
Organism: Psychroserpens luteolus; assembly: GCF_021032705.1. Classification (GTDB taxonomy): domain Bacteria; phylum Bacteroidota; class Bacteroidia; order Flavobacteriales; family Flavobacteriaceae; genus Psychroserpens; species Psychroserpens luteolus. The sequence goes on from NZ_JAHVXI010000001.1 coordinate 580,552, forward strand.
AAATCTTCACGCATAGGTTTTACTAATTCTGCTGGATACATATTTTTGTTTTTTTAATTATTACTATTGAATTGCAAAGATACGCAAAAATAGTGCGAAGAATGCACGAATCGGTAAGCAGTTTGAATGGTACCATTTAAGTTTTCAATAGCAGATCATCACCTCGTATAGGTGAGTAAAAATCCATCTGCTGCAACACCTTCATCCAAGACAAGACTTGTTGATGTTATTGAAACTACAGCATAATTAACATTATTAATTACTATCGTAGCATCACTTCCTGTTGAAGTCATTACAGCGTAGTCATAAGTTCCTGTTGGTAAGCCGTCATAAATTACAAGTTCAACATTGGTATTAGTAACAGTTAACTCTTGGGTATTAAGATTAAAATCCCAAGTGATTAACCCTACGGGAAAATCGTCATCTATACCAGCCAAACCACCTGATACGTTAACCAAAGACCATTCACCATGTAATGTAGGCTCATTATTTGATGTACCATCATCGTCATTACTACACGAAAATGCGAACATCGTAAATATCAATAGATAAATATAAGGTTTCATAATACAATCGATTTTATACTAAGAAGATACTAAAACCTCAAAAAGGTTGCGTCTAATCGTAACAAAATCTAAAAAAATCTACTAACAAATAGTATATTTGAAATCAACAATAAATAACAGTCGTACATGAGTTTTGCAAAATGGATAGGAGGTGCTTTAGGATGGTCTTTTGGTGGACCTATAGGTGCTATAATTGGTCTCGCTATTGGAAGTTTAATTGATGGTGCAGCCGAACAAAGTGGCTTTCTATTAAATGAAGGAAATCCTAAGCAACAAAGACGTTCAAGACAGTCGACATCACGTTCGCGTTCGCGAACACAAACACGTACAAGACCACAAACACAATCTGGGGATTTTGAAGTGAGCCTCTTAATATTAGCATCTGTTATTATTAAAGCCGATGGTATTCAAGATCAACGTGAATTGGATTATGTACGTCAGCAATTTGTAAGTATGTATGGGAAACAAAGAGCCAACCACGCTTTTAAATTGTTTAAAAATATTAACAAACAAAATATCCCTACACGTAAAGTGTGCTTACAAATCAAGCAAATGATGGATCACTCTTCACGATTACAACTGCTTCATTTTCTCTTCGGAATAGCAAAAGCAGATGGTATGGTTACTGATAACGAGGTGTCACAGATCTATATGATTTCGGGTTATTTAGGAATAAGTTCTCGTGACTATGGAAGCATTAAAGCTATGTTCTACAATAGTAGTGATAATGCTTATAAAATTTTAGAGATTACTAAAGATGCAACAGATGACGAAGTTAAAAGAGCCTACAGAAAGATGGCGAAAAAGTATCATCCAGATAAAGTCATTCATTTAGGAAAAGAGCATCAAAAAGGCGCAGAAGAAAAATTCAGGCAAGTGCAATTAGCTTATGAACAATTACAGAAGGAACGCGGCTTTTAATATTATTTGCCCTTATTATTTATACGCTTCTCAACATCTTTATAGTAGCGTTTTTCTTTGTATTTCCTGTAGATAAATACGGCAACTACAATTAAGGCAAGAATCATAAATCCGCCTTTACCAGTGATATATTCAATAAGTTTCATAATAGTATATTAGGGTCTTATAGTCGTTGCTAAATATAGAACTTTCATTTTTATAGCTTATTTTAGAATCATCAAATAATGTATTGCTATGGATAAAGCACAGATAAAACAAACTGTTTTGGAGGAAATCTCTAAAACTGAAGCATCAATAGAGCATTATAAAGAACTTACCAAACCCATTTCTCCTAATGATGCCATTGGTCGTGTGAGTAGAATGGATGCCATAAATAACAAAAGTGTTAATGAAGCCTCATTAAGACAAGCTGAAATCAAACTCAATAATTTAAAACGTGTATGGTCAAAAATTGATGATACCGACTTTGGTATATGCCTGAAATGTAAGCAACAAATTCCTGTTGGAAGAATCCTAATAAGACCTGAAAGTTTATTGTGTGTTAACTGTGCGAGATAATAAAAACTTCTATTTGGTATCATAATTGTGAGAAATAATTAAAAAAATAGGAGACCTTTTCAACTTTTGACCATTAATAAGTAAAAAGCATGTATGAGTGATCAAGACATTTTAGTACTTTTTAAAAACGGTCAGCGTGATAAGGCGTTTAAAAAACTCTATCGCCTTTATCCAAGAATAGAGAAACTTGTGCTCTCCAAAGGCGGGAATAAAGCAGATGCCAATGATGTATTTCAAGAAGCATTAATCATTTTAAATCGAAATTTAGAAACCTCAAACTTTAAATTGACCTCATCGTTTTATACGTATCTCTATTCGGTATCACGATTTGTATGGTCGGATATTCAAAAAAACCTCTCGAAACAGCAATTACAACAACTCAATGCGCAAGACGTTGAAGTATTTCAAGCTGTTATAGAAGAAAAAAAGTACCAACTTGCCGAACATGCTTTTCTAGAAATTGGAAAACGATGTCAACAATTGCTACAACTGTTTTACCACAAGGCCATGTCATTTCATGATATCGCTAATGTGATGCAATTTAAATCTTCAAAAATTGCAAAAAATCAGAAGTACAAATGCTTACAAAAAGCAAAAGACATTTATAAAACCAAATTAAAATCGGTTCAATCCTAAATCAAAAAAGCATGGAAACCTATAACCAACATATAGAACTCATTCACAGTTACCTCAATAATTTGTTAAGCAAAGAGGAACAACTAAACTTTGAAACTAAACTCAAGACCAATCTAGAATTTAATAGTCTTTATGAAGAACATATTGTTTTTGTAAATGGATTAGAGCGTGTTAAAATTAAAGAAGATATCTTTAAAGCACAACGCGCTTACACCACCCAAAAGTGGATAAAAATTTCAGGGATTTCAATCATTGTAATTGGTGCTTTAGTCATGTTATATACTTTAGTTTTCAATACTTCGGAAATTGAACCAACTTCAAACAATGATAGTTTAAACACCATACTTGTAGATTCTGTAACAACTAAAAAAACAGAACGTGATACTACAATTGATCATTCTGAAGTAAAAACAGATAGCATAAAAACAGATTCTGAAGTTGAGGTTAGCTATACCACAACTACCGCTAACAAAAAGTTTGGAAGTGTCTCTGAAACACAAGTCAATATCCAAAAGAAGCCTCAAAACATTAAAATCGATGTCACTAACGATACGATAATTAAGTGCAAAGAAGGCACTATTCTAAAGATCAAAAAAGGAGCTTTCATTAATCCAAACACACAGCAAATTGTTACTGGTAAAATCAACCTAAACGTAACAGAATATTACAAATTATCAGATATACTTCTAGCAAATCTTTCAACAGTATCTCATGGAAAACAATTAGAAACTGGTGGTATGCTCTATATAGAGGCTAAACAAAATGGCACTGCATTAGAATTAAAGGATGGTACACCAATTGAGATTCAATTTCCGACGACAAACAAAAAACCAGAAATGCAATTATTTTCTGGGCAATGGTCAAATGATAATATCAATTGGACGCTTCAGGAGGATGTTATAGACGATTTAGAAATCCTAGAAGACATTGTAGAAGTCCCATTTGGCATTGTAGAGCAAGTTCCAACATTTCCAGGTTGCGAAGCTGAAGACAATGAGACTAGAAAAAAATGTACCAAAAATGCTATCTCAAAATTTATGAGTCGGAATTTTAATACTGATATAGGTATTGGTTTAGGGTTATCTGGCAAACAACGTATCAACTGTATTTTTAAAATTGATCAAGATGGGAATGTGGTCTTTATTCAAACGCGCGCGGCACATCCTAGATTAAGCGAAGAAGCAGATCGCGTACTTAATCTTTTACCACAATTTAATCCAGGAGTACAACGTGGCAAAACAGTAATTGTGCCTTACGCCTTACCTATTTTATTTGAAATTGAAGGTGAACAAAATAATGTAAGACAGTTTCAGACTGACCTTGTTGCTGAACCTTTAGACGTTATACAACCATCCGATTCAATTGCTGTTGAAATGGACAGCATATATACCGAACGTCGCGGAATGGTAGAGCTCATTAGAGAAGTGATGCACGACAAGGATTTCCCAGTAGACTCGCTGTTTATTCAAGAATGGGAAAACTACAAGAAGCAAAGACTTATAAGGCAAATCACATTAGAAGCAAAACCCAATGTCATGGAATGGGCTTATGTACTAAGAAAACCGTTATTTGAAATGCAAGGCACTAAATTTAAAATTCTAGAAGATGACTCAATAACACGAGGTGGTCATATTGTGAGAGTTCCTTGGGATGCAACTAAGGTACCTACAACAACGAGACTATTACGTTTAGTGCCTAAACAAAAGTTTTCGGCAGGAAGAGTAGCTGTTACCGCTGATAAATTCGATAAACTATTAGAAGAACCTAATTCGGATATATCATCAAGAGATGTGAGTTATTATGTTTTGAAAACGTCAAATTTAGGATGGATTAACTGCGATCGTTTTATTAATGGACAAACCAAACGTATCAAATACAAACTGAAAATCAAAAATGCAGATGGTGCCAGTATAAGTATGGTATTTAAATCTATGAATTCGGTTTTACCAAGTTGGTACACCAATGGTGTTTATGATTTTCAAACGATTAGTGCTGGCGAGGACGTAGTTCTTGTAGCTATTAAACGTAAAGATGATAAACTCTATTACGATACCGTAGACACAACGACAAAGGCAAATCCGCAACTTGATTTTGATTTTAAGGAAATTAGTATTGGAGACTTAAAACAAGTGTTGGAGACATTAAATCGATAGATTTCCTCTATAAAAATCTAACACTTTAACACGCAATAAATAGTCGTATTTAGCATTGGTCAAGTTTACTTTAGCATTATCTAGATTGTTCTTACTGGTGATATAGTTTAAGAAATTAGAAATTCCATTATTGAATCGAATTTCATTAATACGATACGATTCTTCATAAGCATCAACTTGCTTTAATAAACTTTGATAACGATTGTAAACTGTTTCCATCTCAAAATGAATTTGAGCTATTGTATTTTTAATATCCAAATGTGTTCGTTCTAATTCTAAAACCGATTCCTCCACTCTAATTTTTTCTAAAGCCACATTATTTTTTGCTCTAAAACCATTAAAAAGAGGCACACTCACTGAAATACCAACGACTGTACTTAAGTTATTATCTAATTGATCTTTAAAATTGATGTTTTGTGGCGAGAAGGATGTTTGTTCGGTCATCACAGGCAGGTCTTGACCATTAAAAGTCACAAAATCTCCTGTATCTACAATACTTGTCCCTGTTTCAGAAAACGTTTCAGCTGCACTTGAGTAATTTGTATTAACACCAGCAAAAATAGATACTTCAGGTGTGAATTGAGATTTAGCAACACTAATTCCTTTTTTTGATGCTTCAATACGCAATTCTCTTGCTTTAAAAGTTGCTAAATTCTGTAGAGCTTCTGTATAGACCTCATCGGCAGAACGATTGTATTTCTCGAAGTCTAATAGCATCAACTCTGTATTTATTTGGATATTTTCTGGTAAATTCAATAATCTTACAAGGCGTAATTTGGCACTATTCAGGTTTGATTCTGAAACCAAAATACTAGTCTCGTCATTGGCAACTTGTCCTAAAATATCGGCATAGTCGGCTGGGTTTCCAGATTCATTTTTATAAAAATCTTCTTGAATCTTCAGTTGTTTCTTTGTCGTTTCATAACGTTGTTTCGCTAAATCTAAAACTGCTTTACTATTTAAAACCTGTAAATATGTTAAAGTCACATTCAACACCAGATCTTGCTTAGCAGCTTCTGTTTCAAGCTCCGATGCTTTTCTATTTAAGTAATTTTGCTTTGCTGCATTCAATAACCTGAATCCATTAAAAATAGTAGCATCCAAGCTTAAACCCATATTAGAAAATGTCAATTCTTGATTTATAAAATCATTGGTAAATGGATCTATACTTCTACCATTATTAACCCCTAAATTAAAGTTTCCATTTATGCTTGGTAACATATTGGCTTTTGATTGTTGATGATTTACTTTAGCTGAATTGGCTCTTAAATTAGCCGATTTTAAATCGAGATTATTCTCTAATGCAATAGATATACAGTCGTCTAATGAATAAGGTTTCTGATTCAAATTTTGAGTATATCCTGCCCAACTCATTAAAATTATGAGAGTAATTACTATTCTTTTATGTGTCATGATGTTCTTCTTATTCTGAGACTATTCGTCCATCTAATAGATTTATAATTCTTGAGCCATAGGATGCATTGTGCTCTGAGTGTGTGGCTTGAATAATTGTAACACCCTCTTTGTTTAATTGTGAAAATAATTCCATGATCTCTGTACTCTGTTTAGAATTTAGATTCCCTGTTGGCTCATCTGCCAAAATTAATTTGGGTTTTCCAATAAGTGCTCTGGCAATTCCTACTAGTTGCTGTTGACCACCACTTAACTGTATTGGGAACAAGTTCTTTTTACCAACAATATTAAAACGGTCTAACATATCTGCTACTAAAGCTTTGCGTTCAGACGATTTTACATTTTTATATAATAATGGCGTTTCGATATTTTCCCAAACCGTTAACTCATCGATGAGATGATAGGCTTGAAATACAAATCCGATATATTCTTTATACAGTTTAGACCTGTTCTTTTCTTTCATACTATGAACCGGCTCACCTAGAAACGTATAACCGCCTCCTGTAAAACTATCTAACATGCCAATACAGTTTAGTAAAGTTGATTTACCAGAACCTGAAGGACCCATTAGAGAAATGAATTCACCTTCTTTTACTTGAAGATTAATCTTATCTAATAAGGTTACTGCATTGCTTCCCGAATTAACAGTTCTTGTCGCTACGTTTAAACTTAATAATGCATTTGCCATTTTAATTGATGTTTTATAAATCTATACGATTGATTTTTGAATCTCCAAAACTTATTCCTTTGCTCACTTCGGCTGTACCTTTATAATACAACTCAGCCTCGCCATAAGCTGTAAATTTGATATGATTTGAAGTTTGTACTTTAAACTCTGCTTCACCATAAGCTTTAAGCTTAGATCTTTTATTATCAACTCCAATAAGGTCAATTTCACTTTCTCCGTAAGCCGTTATATATTGATTTTCGGTAGTGCCATCTTCAATAGCTAATTGACTCTCACCATAAATATCAGCATCAAATGTTTTGAAGTTTACCTCTTTAAATGTGACCTCAGATTCGCCATAAATTTTGAGTTTAAAGTGCTCAACAGCTATTAAACTTTCACAAACTGTTTTTTGCTCACCTCTTAAAGACAAATTATCAATGACTTTATAAGTCACTTTTACGGTTAGTACTTTTCCTTTATAGATAGGCACATTCATTTTTACTCCATGACGTACTACTTTTTCATGTTTCGTTGTCACTTTTGCATCATCTAAATATACTCTAAGTGTTCCTCCCTTAACTTCTATATTCACTTTATCGTCTGATACGGCATTTTCTAGTATGGTCACAGATTCTTCGTCACCTTGAACAAAAGTGGTTTCTATGTGCGGACTTATAATGACCTTATTAAAAGATGATACAGTCTTCTTTGTTTGTGCTAGCATTGCTTGACTAGTTATAATCAAACTCGCTACTAAAATGTGTTTTAAATTTTTCATGATTATTTGTTTTTTGATGACTCATTGAATAGTTTTACACATAATATATAGTGAAGATGGTGCCAAACACCTAACTAATTGATAGTCAGATTTTTATTTTTATTAAAAGACTATAAAGTGTTCGATTTTGATACACTTCTTGTTCAGAATCGAACACTTATTGATTTATTCCGTTTTTAAACTATCTACTGGATTTGCAATCGCTGCTTTAACCGCTTGAAAACTCACTGTAGCTAAAGCGATTACTATGGCAAGCACACCTGCTACGACAAAAATCCACCAGTTTATCTCTATTCTGTAAGCGTAATCTTGAAGCCAATTATATGCTGCATACCATGCAATAGGAATAGAAATTAAAATAGAAATACCTACGAGCTTTAAAAAGTCTTTTGATAATAACTTTACAATACCTGAGACACTAGCACCTAAAACTTTACGCACACCAATTTCTTTACTGCGTTGCTCAGCTGTATATGCTGCTAGACCAAAAAGTCCTAAACAAGATATAAGTATGGCGAGCATAGCAAATATCTGAGATAATTCGCCAACCAATTGCTCATTTTTAAACTTGGCATTAAAAGCTTCATCTACAAAAGTATATTCGAAAGGATAAGCTGGATTGTGTTTTTTTAAAACAGCTTCAATATCTGATAGAGCTTGATCAACAGGAACGCCATCCTTAGTTTTTATAAACATGAATCTTGCATAATTCGGGTAGTGTAAGAATAATACTGGGTCACTAGAGTCAAACATATCTCCGTAAACATAGTCTTTTACAACGCCTATAATCTCCATATTGTCTTCACCACGACTAATAATATTTCCTATCGGATTTTCATCACCCATCATTTTAGCCAATGACTCCGAAACTAATACATAAGCGCTATCTGCTTCTACATTATTACTAAAACCTCTGCCTTCTATAATCTCCATTCCTGTAGTTTCAAAAAAGCTTTGTGTTACATTTCTAAAAGAGAGTAAAACATCTTCAGTATCGGTTCCACCTTTCCAACGAAAACCTGAACCGTTATTACCACTCGACAATATTTTGGAATTACATAAGGTTGCGTTGTGCACAGAACCCGTTCTTATTAATTCTTGTTGAATTAAATCAAATTTTGGTATAAAATCACGGTCAATTCGCATCGACAATAATTGGTCTTTATCATAACCCAATTCTCTGTTTTTTGCAAATTGAATTTGCTGATATACCAATATGGTAAAAATGATAAATACGATAGAAATGGTAAACTGGCCGACCACTAATCCTTTTCGGATAAATGAGGCCGAACCATGTGTAACTTTAAGGCCTTTTAAGACTTCAACAGGTTTAAAAGACGATAAATAAAATGCTGGATACAAACCTGCAAAAACACCACAAATAATGGCAATACCTAACAGTACAACAATGTGAATTGGATTCGTTAATCCTAAAGACAAATCTTTTTCAATAATAAGATTAAACTGCGGTAATAAAAGAGCAAGTAACAAAACGCTAAATACGGCTGCTATAAAGGCTAGAATTAAAGCTTCAGAAATGAACTGAGTGATTAATCTTGAACGACTAGAACCCATAGCTTTACGCACACCAACTTCATTAGCTCGTTTTTCACTTCGCGCTGTAGATAAGTTCATAAAATTGATGCATGCTATAAGTAAAATTATAAATGCGATAATCATAAATAAACGTACATAGGAAATACGACCACCAACAATTTCGCCACCTTCAAATTTGGAACGTAAATGCCAATCTTTGATAGAATGTAAAAAAGCATAATCATCTGTGAAATCGGCTTTTTTACCAATTAATGCTCTTACTTGAGCATCGACAGTTTCAAAGTTTGCTTCTGGAGATAGTTCTACAAATGTATCTGAGAAATTACTACCATATTCTGTCATCCATTGTGCGCCTTCGCTATAACGTTCAAAAGGTGCAACCCAACTAAAAGGGAATGAGACATTTTTCGGAAGGTTTTCAATAACACCAGTAACTAGATAATTATCTTTGTTGCTTACTCTAACCACTTTTCCAAGCGCCTTTTCATCTTTACCAAAAAGTTGTTCGGCTATTTCTTGAGTTAATACAATAGCTTCAGGATTTACAAAAGCGTCTTCACGATTACCTTCAATAAATTTGAGACTGAAAATGTCTAAGAAATCAGCATCAGCATAGCGTCCTCTCCTAGTAATCGAATTATCTCCAACGGCAAATAAACGCTCTTCGCTGCTAGACCTAGTCGCTTTTACAATACCAGGGATTTCATCTAACATGTCTTGGGCTAATGGACCAGGAGTAGAGTAAAAAGTTCGCCATTCGCCTTCATAATTTTGATTGGTTGGCACATAATAGACCTCATCTTGTTTAGCAAAAGATTCATTAAAACTCAGTTCGTCTTCTACCCAAAGAAAAATCAAACTTGCACAGGTAATGCCTATGGCTAGTCCGAAAATATTAAGAAAGCTATACCCTTTATTTTTGAGTAAACTTCTGAATGCTATTTTTATATAATTAAAAATCATAATTTCTGTTTTTTGATGATGATTGATTAAGTTATTCGGATCTCAGAGAATTAACTGGATTAGCTATTGCAGCTTTAATAGCCTGAAAGCTTAACGTAATTAGAGCCACTACTAATGCAACAAATCCAGTAACTGCAAAAATTCCCCATGTAAGATCTATTCTAAAAGCAAATTCTTGTAACCATTTATTCATAAACCACCAGGCTATTGGTGTTGCAATTACAAAGGCAATAATTACCAACTTCACAAAATCTTTAGACAACATTTTTATAATATTAGCTACAGTTGCACCCAATACTTTACGCACTCCTATTTCTTTTGTACGTTGTTCTGCTATATATGTTGCTAATCCAAATAAGCCTAAACAAGCGATAATTATAGCTAGTATTGCAAAAGCCATAGCAACTGTACCAACACGTCTTTCTTGTCTATACATATTATCAAAAGCTTCATCTAAAAACTCATATTCAAATGGCATACCTGGAGCTGCAACTTTGTATTTACTTTCAATTGTAGACAATAAACCACTAATATCGGTTGTATTAAATCTATAGGCGCTTTCCCAACTGTTATTTCCTAATTGGAAACATAAACCTCCAACATTTTCGCGTAGCGACGCAAAATTGAAATTTTTAACTACACCAATAATCGTATAGCCTTCGAGGTCACCATCACTATCTATTGTATATAATTTTTTTCCGATAGGATCTCCAAACCCTGCTAATTTAACAGCTGTTTCATTCAAGATGATCCCTGTAGAATCTGAGCCAAAATCTCTGGAGAAATTTCGACCTGCCTTAATTTCCATACCTATGGTTTCTAAATAATCATAATCTATGTTCCAGTACTGCATATTAAATCCATTGGATTCAGTCATAACAGCTTCTGTTGAAAATGTTGTATCCGAACGTGAAGAACTACTTACAGGTAAATAACCTGCAAACGAAGCTGATTTCACTTCGGTTAATTGTTCAATTTCATTTTTTAGAGATTGCCTAGTTTCACTTGACAACCCAGAATTACTAACTACCACGACCTGGTCTTTATTAAATCCTAAATTAGAATTTTGAATATGGTTGAGTTGTTTATAAATGACTATAGTCCCAACAATTAATATAATGGATGTTGCAAATTGAAATATGACCAAAAAATTTCTTAAGGTATTTTTCTTATGACCTAATGATAATTTTCCTTTTAAAACTTTAATAGGTTGAAATGAAGATAAAAAGAATGCTGGATATGCACCTGCTAATCCACCTACTATAAATGGTAATACAACAATGAAAATTAAAAATTTTGGACTCAACAAGGATGTCATTAACATTTCTTTTCCTGAGACATTATTAAACCAACCTAAAGAAAGCCATACAAACAATAAGCCTACAAAAAGTGCTAAAATTGCTATTAAGGTTGACTCTGTTAAGAACTGACCAATTAGCGATTTCTTTTCAGAACCTAAAACTTTACGAATCCCAACCTCTTTTGCCCGACTAGAAGATCTAGCAGTTGTAAGATTTATAAAATTGACACAAGCAATCAATAATATGAATAGCGCAGCAGCAGAAAAAATATAAACGTACTGAATATTACCATTAGCACTTAATTCAATACCTCTCGAGGAGTGTAGATGAATATCTGTAAGTGGTATTAAAGAATACTCCAATTTATTTCCGCTTGCTTCAAAATCATCCATACTAGAAATCTCTATAAACTGGGCTGCCTGTGGAAGTAAATATTTATTAATAATCGCTTTAAAATTCTTATTGAAAGCTTTATAATCGACTCCTTCTTTTAATAGTACATAAGTATGAAAGTTATGACTTAAATAATTTCCAAAATCATATTCTACATTAGCCATAGAAAAAAAGAAATCGAAATTGAAATGCGAATTTTTGGGTATATCTTCAATAACTGAAGTTACTTTATACAATGTCTTACCATTATCGTCAGTTTCTAAAAATTGCCCTATTGCTAATTGAGGGCTACCAAAATAGCGATTAGCAGCTGTCTCTGTAATAACTACTGTATTTGGATCTTTAAGTGCTATTTTGGGATCGCCTAATATTGTAGGTAAAGTAAAGACATTAAATAAGGTAGAGTCGGCATGAGCCACAGCTCCTTCGTTAATATATTCACTTCCTTTTTTTATTAGCTTAGACCCTCGCGATGCATAGAATCTCACATAATTCTCAACCTCTGGGTAATCATTCTTTAAGACCTCTCCCATTGGATCTGAAGTTACAGCCATACTCAATTCGGTTCCACCAAAAATGACATCAGAATTAATACGATAAATACGGTTGGCTTTCTCATGGTAACGATCATAACTTATTTCATCTATCACGAACATAGAAATCATAATAAAGCAACCTATACCTAATGATAAACCAATAATATTTATGGCTGTAAAACCTTTTTTCTTTAGAAGGTTTCTCCATGCTATTTTAAAATAATTCTTAATCATGATTTTATATTTTTAATTGATGATGCTGAAACTAATTCAACACAGATTGATTTATTATTCCGAGCGCAATGAATTCACCGGATTTGCATTTGCTGCTTGTAAAGTCTTGGCGCTAATTACAATTAAAGCAAACAAAATCATGGCGCATCCACTTATTAGAAAGACCCAAAAGCTGATATTGGTTTTATAAGTAAAGTCTTGAAGCCAGCTATTAATTCCGTACCATGCTATTGGTGATGCTACAATAAATGCTATCGCCACAAGAATCAGAAACTCTTTACATAGCAAAGTGTTGATTTGTAATAATGATGCCCCTAAAACTTTACGAACACCTATTTCTTTTACACGTCGATTGGTTGTATAGATGACCAAGCCTAAAAGTCCTAAACAGCTAATTAAAATAGACAGACCTGTAGCCCAATTCAAAAGCTTTGATATTTTCTGTTCTCTTTTATAGAATTTCTCAACGGTTTCATCAACAAACTCAAGCCTAATATTACTTTTTGGATATACGTCTTTGTATGCATTTTCAATTTTTGTTAGACTGCGTTTAAGGTTTTCGGGCGAATCACTTTTAAAGACAATATGTGCTGCTTGAAAATAAGACCACATTTCTCTATACCAATCACCACGTAATGTCATAGGCTTTATTTCAGATTTCAAAGAGCGTTGATGAAAATCGCCCATCACACCAACAATAGGTAAATATTCATTTTCAAAAAGCAAAGTCTTACCTATAGCGTCTTCAGGTGATTTAAATCTATAGAATTTTCTAGCCGCTTCATTGATAACTAATTCTCTTATGGTGTCATTTCTATGAACACGACCAGCAAGAAGTTCGATTTCAAAAAGATCTAAATAGTTTGTATCGCCTGCAAGTAATTGCATTTCACCATAAATCTCTTCGGTATCGATCATACGTCTCATATCTGTAGTATTGCTACTTTGAGATGCTGGCGGAGGACCGCCTAAGCTAACGCCTTTTATTTCTGGAATTGAAGCTAACTTTTCTGCATACAATTCAATTTTCTCTAAACTATTTTCTTCAATAGGTTTATAAACAGAGACAATAGCATCTGTTTTAAAGCCCATATCTTTATTCAGCAAATAATTAATTTGCTTACCAACTAAAAGTGTTGCTATTATAAATACTTGAGCAATAGTAAATTGAAATACCGTTAAAAATTTTCTTAGACCAACCTTTTTATCACCTACTCCTAAATGATTTTTTAATACTGAAACCGTATTGAACCTTGATAATATTATAGCAGGATAAAATCCAGATAAAAAAGTAACTATTATCAATAGGATGATAGCGCCAATTACTAAAACTGGAGCTTTAAACAACTCAAAACTTAAGCCTTCTGGCACGAAATCAGAAAACACACCAATTAACCATCTTGATAGTAAAAGTGATAATGCGGCAGAAACTAATACTAATAAAAGTGTTTCACCCATAAACTGACCAATTAGTTGTTTCCTTGAGCTTCCCAATGTTTTTCGTATCCCTATTTCCTTTGCTCGCTGAGTCGCTTGAGCCGTATTCAGATTTATAAAATTTATGCAGCCCAATAGCAATAAGAATAAGGCTACTAAAACTAAGTTCTTTAATAATGATTTACTAGCTTGCCCACTAGACCAATCATAAATTCCATAATTTTCATTAAAGTGGATATCACTTAATGGTTGTAATTGAAATATTCGCTCCTCTCCATATTTTTTGTCCTCTTCATCGGCATGTTCATCAGACAAATTTTTAAACCTTGAATTAATTGATGAGATGTCTGCGTTTGGGTTTAGCTTCACGAATAATTGAGAACTAGAGTTGGTGTTGTTCCAATTCTTTCCAATGATATTATCTCGCAATCGTGTTTGAAGTAATGTTGGATGTGATATAAATTCCTGAAAAACGATATCTGTTCTGCCTTCAAAGTTCTCGACGATACCAGTTACTTTTGTGTTTACAGAATCATTATAAACCAAAGTCTTCCCTATGATTTCTGAAACTTGAGTATTTGGAAAATATTTTAATGCACGTTCTTTAGTAAGTATAACTTCGTTTGGATTACTTAAGGCATTATCGTTATTTCCTGCAATAAATTTATAATCGAAAATTTTAAAATAGTCTTGATCTGCAAAAATCACGAACTTTGGTAATTTAAATTCCTTATCGTTAGCTCTATTCTCAACCTTCATTGGTCTTTCTCTATAGAACTCACTAATAGCCTCAAAATTCAAATCATCTTCAATAGCACTTTTCAAAGCTAAAGTGACACCTGGATTATAAAACTCACCATCTGGTGTTTTAAAATCGGTCACCACTCTATAAATACGATCACCATCTTTATGGAACGTATCAAAAGTAGAATCGTAAAAAATCATTAGACCTATAACAAACGATGCACTTAAACCTATAGTAAGACCAATAACATTGATAAGAGAGAACACTTTGTGCTTCATAATGTTTCTCCATGCTATTTTGAAATAGTTTTTAATCATGACTGTTCGTTTTTTGATTGATTTACTCTGTACGTAATGATTTTACAGGATTTGCAGTTGCGGCTTTAATCGCCTGAAAACTTACTGTGATTAGTGTGATTATTAATGCTCCAAAACATGCTATTGCAAACACGTCCCAACCAACAGATGTACGGTAACTAAACTTTTGTAACCATTGCCCCATAACATAATATGCTAAAGGAGAAGCCACAATAAGTGAAATGATTACAAGTGTTATAAAGTCTTTTGAAAGCAATAACCATAATTGACTGATAGAAGCGCCTAATACTTTCCTAACTCCAATTTCTTTAGTGCGCTGTTCTGCCACAAAAGATGCTAATCCAAATAAGCCTAGACAGCTAATAAAAATGGCTAAAGCCGTAAACACTTTTGCTAGACTTGCTATACGCTCTTCTGCTCTAAATTTTTTACCATATTCTTCATCTACAAATTGATAATCAAATGGTGTATTTGGGAAGTTCTTTTTAAAAACACTTTCTATAAGTGCTAAATTTTCACTTGTGCTCTTTTCAGGGTTTAGTCTAAGGTTATAAAACGCAATATTTCCGTATTTTTCAAAAACATACATGGCTTGTTTTACAGGACTATATGGCGATTGTATAACCATATCTTCAACAACACCTACAATTTTTAAAGGAGGCTCTGGATCGGGATCGTCAACATCGGAGTCACGTATAAACTTGCCGATAGGATTAGTTAATCCCATGTACTTAACGGCAGTTGCATTAAGAATAACGGCATTCGAATCTGTCGCAAATTCACGAGAGAACCCTCTCCCTTCAATAAGTTTTAAGCCTAAAGTTTCTACAAAATCATAATTTACCGACGTATGTGCTAAATCTTCTTGAAACCCTACTGGTTTACCTTCCCAAGTATAACCACTACGGTTAGACCATACATTTGTTGTAGGGCTGCTCATAGTTGTCATACTCATGGCTCCACCAGAAGCTACAAATTGAGTTCGCATGGTTTCATGCTTACCCACAAATTCTGAACTCATCACAGGAACTTGGATAAGACCTTCTCTATCGTATCCAACTGGCCTATCTTTACTAAATTGAATTTGATTCATTACGACTAAAGTTCCAATGATTAAAGCAATAGACACTGTAAACTGAGCTACAACTAATACTTTTCTTGGTAATGAAGAATAACGACCTGCTCTAAACGTTCCTTTTAAAACTGCTACAGGATTGAATGACGATAAATACAATGCTGGATAACTACCTGCTAAGAATGCAGTAATAATGACAAACACTAATGAGATTACCCAGAATATTGGGTTTTCCCACGGAAAGACAATGGCTTTACTCGCCAAATTATTAAAGCCATTTAAAAACAATAGCACAATACCAAGCGCCAAAACAAATGATAAGATGACAATTAAAAACGATTCACTCAAGAATTGAAATATGAGCTGACCTCGTTGAGATCCAATAGATTTTCTAATTCCAACTTCTGTAGCTCGTTTCTCAGAACGTGCTGTGCTAAGATTTACAAAATTGATACATGCTAATAATAGTACAAATAAACCTATAATTCCAAATAACCATACGTTTTCTATTCTTCCTCCTGTTTGTACTCCATTTTCAAAATCACTTCTTAAATACCAATCTTCCATTGGAAATAAGAACATTTCTGGATTGAACTCAGCCTCATCAGGATCGCCAATTTTCTTAACATCTCTAATTTTAGTAGAAACCGCTTCCATGGTTGTATTGTCATTAATCTGAACAAACATTTGAAATGAATTATTTCCCCAAGACGTTTTCGCTCTTTCCAGCCATGGTTGAGTGCTTACATAATGTTTCCATGGCATTAAATAATCCATATCGCTAAACGAATTGTTCTCTGGAATATCTTTATAAACACCAGTTACAATGAGATCATCTTGGTTATTAACTTTGACTATTTTTCCTATGGCAACATCGTCTCCAAATAAAGACGTTGCTGTAGATTGAGAAAGCATAATCGAATTCTTCTCTTTTAAACCATCTTTTATGCCTTCAACAATATCAAGATTCAACATGTCTGTTGCGCCTTCTTGCATAGCATTTCCTAAACGATTAATATTAGTTTCACCATATTTCAGATATCTTGGTTGCTCCCAAGACGACATGATAATATGCTTAAAATTGTCGGCATGATCTTGGCGTAATGCAAATTCAAGTGGTCTAGGAATTGCAGGACCAGTATCGGTTTCATTGTTATTGGTTTCATGCTGAAAAACTTGTGCGATAGTCACTTTATCATCAAAGTAATCGTTATAACTAAGCTCATCAAAAATCCAAAGTCCAATAAGCATAGTAGCCGCCATTCCAATCGCTAAACCCGAAATATTTATAAATGAATACACCTTGTTTTTAAGAAGGTTTCTAAAGGCTATTTTGAAATAATTTTTAAGCATGATTTCTAAAGATTACTATTCGTTTTTGATTGATTTGGTTTCAACACTTCAGTATAGTTGATTTGATTGGTTAGTGTTTATACTGAAGTGTGTTCACCTGGTTGATTGATTTTGATTGATACTATTGTTTAAGCCAGAATATTCTCTGTTACTTTTTGACCGTCTAACATTCTAATAATACGATGACTATATTTTGCATCGTGCTCACTATGTGTTACCATTATAATAGTTGTACCTGCTTCATTTAAGTCTATAAGCAAGTCCATAACTTCATTACCATTGGTACTATCTAAGTTTCCTGTTGGCTCATCTGCCAAGATTAATTTTGGATTATTAACTACTGCTCGGGCAACTGCTACACGCTGTTGTTGACCACCAGACAGTTGCTGAGGAAAGTGATTTCTACGATGCATAATTTGCATTTTTTCTAAAACCTCTTCAACTTTTTTCTTTCGTTCTGAAGGCTTAACACCTGTATAGATTAATGGTAATTCTACATTTTCAAAAACAGTAAGCTCGTCAATAAGATTAAAGCTTTGGAATACGAAACCTATATTATGTTTACGCAACTCTGAACGTTTTCGTTCATTATAACCAGCGACTTCTTGACCATTAAACATAAAACTGCCTCCATCTGGATCATCCAATAAGCCCAAGATGTTTAATAATGTAGATTTCCCACAACCTGAAGGTCCCATTATCGCAACAAACTCGCCTTCTTTAACACCAAAGGATAATTTATTTAAAGCAATAGTCTGAACTTCCTCTGTTCTGTAAAATTTCTCTAAATCCGTAATCTGTATCATTGTATTCATTTTTTAATTGATTGTCTTCTATTCTATTTTAAAATAAGTTCTTCAACGTCTCCAAAAGAGTCATAACTAGACGTTATAACCTTATCTCCTGGATTTAATCCTTCAAGAACTTCATAATATTCTGTATTTTGACTGCCTAATCTTACAGCTATTTTATAGGCTGTAGACCCATCTTCAGTTACTTTAAACATCCAGTTACCTCCAGTTTTTTGAAAGAAACCGCCTTTGGTAACTAATAAAGCTTCTTTCTCGGCACTAAGTGCAACACGTATCTGAAGATTTTGTCCTCTTCTAATACCTTCAGGCACTTCACCTTCAAACTTCATATCAACTTGAAAACGACCATTAGTTACTTGAGTAAATACTTTCTTTATCACTAAAGTGTAGGTTTTATTATTAAGTGTAAATGTTCCTGTTTGTCCATTGTAAATTCTAGAGATATAGTGTTCATCGATATCGACTCTTACTTTATATCCACTAGTAACATCTACTTGACCTAATCGCGTTCCTTTATTTATAGATTGTCCTATCTCGGCATCTAAAGATGTTAATTGACCATCAATTGGTGCGCGTACTACTAAGTCTCCTACTTTTTTTCGCATTAACTCTAAAGCACTTTGCGTTCTGGCATAAGAACTTTTAGCTTGATTTATTTCAAGTTTTGAAGAGATAGAATCTTCAGATAACACTTGTTTAGCCAATTTCATACGTTCTTTCTGGTAATCGAAATTATTTTTAGACGATTCGAAATCCATTCTTCCAATAGCACCTTTATCGTATAATCTTTTGTTTAGCGTATATACACGTTCTGCTTCAATAAGGCTATTCTCAACATCTGTAAATTGATTTTGTCTATTAATAGTATTCTGACGTGCTGCATTTTGAGAGATCTGCATCTGTGTCAGTAGATTATAAACTGAGGTTTCTTGATTGACCAGACTTAATTCTAAATCTGTATTTGATAAACGAAGAATTGGCTCCCCTTTCTTCATCATCGCACCATCTTCTACAAATTTTTCTTCAACACGACCACCTTCTAAAGCATCTAGATAAATTGTCGTTATTGGTAATACAATACCATTCACTGGAATATTCTCTTGAAATACATCTTTACTAACAGTATGAATAGAAATTCGTTCCTTTTCAACGTTCAATTTAGAACCACCAGAAGTTTGAACAATGACATAAACTATTAAGGCAACAATAATTAAAACACCAGTAATAAGTCCTAGTTTTTGCTTTGAAAATTTTTTCTTTTTAATTGGTAGGTCCATCTTTATTTTTTTTATGACACTACATATATAGTCAAGATGATGCCAAAGTCGTATTTTACTAACAATCAGTTGTTTATATAAAAATTAAAAATTAAAAGTGTTCGATTTTGATACACTTTGTGTTCGATAGTGTACACTTTATATCACATAAATATTTTTGGTTTTAGAGCCTTTAGAAGCTGAATATAAAATCGTAATATTGTAGTAATGGTTTTAAAAAACGCTTCCATATTAGTAATAGATGACGATGTAGATGTCTTAACAGCATTGCGACTACTCCTAAAACCTTTGGTAAGAGACGTTGTCACCGAAAAAAATCCGAATAATATATTATCTCAAATTGAAGGCGCTTCATTCGACATTGTTATTTTAGACATGAACTTTAGTGGTTTAGTCAATACTGGTAACGAAGGTATTTTTTGGTTGAATAAAATTCAAAAACAAAATCCTGAAATATCAGTTATTCTTATGACGGCTTATGCAGACATTGACCTAGCTATAAAAGGACTTAAAGAAGGTGCTTCAGATTTCTTAATGAAACCATGGAATAATAAAAAAGTTATTGAGACCATAACAACAATTCTAAGTCAGAAGAAATCAAAGTCTGCTCATAAAGAAAGTTTTAGTTCTAATAGTGTTGAAATTATTGGTGATAGTGATGTAATGACTGATGTTTTTGTAAAACTTAAAAAGGTAGCACCAACCGATGCTAATGTACTTATACTAGGCGAAAATGGTACTGGTAAAGATCTAATTGCAAGAGCTCTTCATGATAATTCTAACAGAAAAAACAAACCCTTTGTAAAAGTTGATGTAGGTGCGTTAACATCTTCTCTTTTTGAAAGCGAATTATTTGGCTACAAGAAAGGAGCTTTTACAGACGCCAGAGAAGACCGAAAAGGCCGCTTTGAAGCTGCTAATGGCGGAACCTTATTTTTGGATGAAATTGGAAATATTACCTTAGGACAACAAGTAAGGTTATTAACAGTGCTACAAAATAGGCAAGTTACTCCTCTAGGATCTAATGATTCTATTCCTATCGATATTAGGTTGATATGTGCTACAAATGTTGACCCAATAGTTTTGGCAGATGAAAAGAAGTTTCGAAAGGATTTGATCTATAGAATCAACACTGTCGATATTACTATGCCTCCACTTAGGGATCGTGGTAAAGATATTACCGAGTTGTCTCATCACTTTGTATCACTTTATGCCGAAAAATATAATAAGAATACATTTTCGTTTGACTCTGGTTTTATTTCAAAATTGAAAAAGCATGATTTTCCTGGGAATGTAAGAGAGCTTCAATATGTACTTGAACGTGCTGTAATAATGGCAGATGGAACTGTTTTAAAACCTGATGATTTGGTGTTTTCTTCCATCGAGCATTCTTCGGTAACTACCAATACTACCATCGCCAGCCTAAATTTGCACGACATAGAAAAAAATGCCATTCTTACTGTATTAGAAAAGAATAAAGGCAATGTATCTAAATCTGCCAAAGAGTTAGGAATTACAAGAGCTGCTTTATATAGACGACTAGATAAGTATGAACTATAGAGCTTACATCTTTAGACTTTTTTTTAGAATTCTACTATTAGTTAGTGCCATACTGGCTTTAGTGTATACTATTTATAAAGATCAAACGGTGTATTCGGTTATTATAGGTATTGGGTTACTTTATCTTCTTATTAATACATACACTTTTGTTAAGCGTCGATTTGTCGCTATGGACGATTTTTTTGAAGCGGTAAAATATCGTGATTTCTCAAGGTGGTTTCCAGAAGACAGAGGTCCAAAAGATATACGGTTTTTGTATACGGGTTTTAATGAAATTAATAGAACTATAAAAGAAATCAACTCTCAGAATCAAGCGCAATATGTTTACCTCCAAAAGATCTTAGAAATGGTTGATATAGGCATCATAGCTTATAACTTAGAAACAGGTGATGTTTTGTGGGTTAATGACTCTTTTGGTGACATATTAGATATGCCTTCCTTTAAAAATATACGATTTATTGAAAACAGAAAGCCTGAACTATTCAATACTATTTTTGAAACCTATCATAGGGAGCCAAACTCAATTTCTATAGCCTTGCAAAATGAACGTATTAAAATATTAATTTCTGATACGGTTTTTCAGGTTGATGATGATGCTTTTAAACTCATTGTTATTCAGGATATTGATAATACTTTAAACAAAAATGAGTCTGAATCTTGGAAGAAATTATTAAGTGTTATGACTCATGAAATCATGAATTCTATTGCGCCCATTTCATCGTTGGCAGATACACTTCAATCTAATTTACAGATAGCCATCAAGCAACCTAAAGACAGTAACCTAGAATTAGACGATTTAAACTCTGGTATAAAAACAATCAAAAATCGTAGTGACGGCTTACTGAAATTTGCTAAAACTTATCGTAGTTTAAGTAAGGTCACCAACCTGAATTTACAAAGAGTTAAAGTGTCTGAACTGTTTAGTAATATTCAATTGTTAATGGCGCCTTCAATTGAAGCTAAGAACATAGATATAACGTTTAAGATTTCTGGACCTAAATTAGAATTAGATATTGATACTCACCTCATCGAGCAAGTTTTGATCAATCTAATACTAAATGCTGTCGATGCCTGCAAACACAAAGAAGATGCTCAAATTAAAGTATCAGCATCTCAAAATACGAATAGAAATATTGTTCTAAAAGTATATGATAACGGAACGGGTATTCCTCAAGACATTTTAGAAAACATCTTTGTTCCATTCTTCACAAGTAAAGCCACAGGAAGCGGAATTGGTTTAAGTCTTTGCAAGCAAATCATGCTACTTCATAAAGGCAAAATACTTGTAAAGAGTTTAGAAGGAGAAGGGTCTGTATTTAGTCTTGTATTTTAAAGGAACTAGCCTCTAAATAGGAAGAAATCATCTTTCATATCTTCGATCTGAGCGTCTTCATTGGTGATAATATAATCTATCGCTTGAGTTGTAAACTCATCACCTTTAGACGTTAATGACACAATATTATTATCGATAATTATCATGTTATTTTTTAAGGCCAGTTCCAAAACAGTTTTAGATCTCACTTTTTGCCAATTGATATGCTCGTTTAAATGATTGACATGACGTTCACGTTCTTCATCATGATTTTTTAAATGCAGTAAAAAAGTTAACAGCGACACTTCTGTACGTTGTTGTTTTTCTCGATAAAGTACAGCAATCACACCTTTATTTGGAGCAAATAAATACACCAATAAAAATAACACACCTAACATAGTGGTGATAGATCCTGCAATAGAAGCGTCTAGCCAATGTGCAAACCAATAACCTGAAATGGCACTAAATACGCCAAATACAATAGACAGAAAGAGCATTTTCTTTAAATCTGTTGTCAATAAATAAGCCGTTGCTGCAGGAGCGATCATAAGAGCGACGACCAAAATCGCGCCAACCGCGTCAAAAGCACCTACGGTTGTTATGGATGATACTGTCATTAATCCATAGTGAATAATAACAGGAGAAAATCCTAATGATGCCGCCAAGCCCTTGTCAAATGTGCTCAACTTTAATTCTTTAAAAAATGCGAATAATAATATTATAGTAATCATTAGAATTGCTCCCACAATCCATAATGACTTTGGCCCTAGATCTACACCAGAAACTAATAATCGATCAAAAGGTGCATAAGCTAATTCGCCTAATAAAACGGCATCGACATCCAAATGAATATCATCTGCATTCTTTTTAATTAGAATAACACCAATACTAAACAGTGCAGGAAATACAAGACCAATGGCTGTGTCTTCCTTTACTAAACCTGTCTTTTGAATATACTCTACAAGTACAACGGTAACCACACCTGCTAAAGTGGCTAGTAAAATTAAAATTGGCGATCCTAAATCATGTGTTATAAAAAATCCAACTACGATTCCTGGTAGTATCGAGTGACTAATGGCATCACTAATCATGGCCATTTTCCGGAGCACTAAAAATGTTCCAGGAATAGCACAAGCAATAGCTACTAAACTTGCAATGAGCTGTATTTCTATTTGCGCATTACTCATCGTTTTTGGTTAATTGGTTATATAGATTAGATGCCGATTTAAAGCCTTCGTTAGTTAAACTCCAGGTCGATCCTTGTAGTGTCACGTAGTTTTTTTCAACTAATTTTTTAAGTGTTCCTTTCGTAAATCCTTGAAAATTATTTAAGATCTTAATCTCATGAGGATGAGAGATATCATCATGGGTCTCGGCAATATTATACATAAAGGCTAAGGTTTTATGTAACTGCAAATCACGACGATTCTTGATAAACCGTATTTGTTTAAACAACAAGCCTCGACTAGGTGAAAATATAAATGAAATAAATACAAAAACAGCAGCTACAAGAACAATGACTGGTCCAGTAGACAAATTATTCTGACTGGCACTTATTGCTGTTCCGAAAACACCCGAGAATGCACCAAAAAGAGCTGCTAGAAACACCATAGTTGCTAAACTGTTTGTCCATTGCCTAGCGGCAGCAGCTGGAGCTAAAAGCATCGCACTCATTAATACAACACCTACGGTTTGAAGTCCTAAAACAATGGCTAATACAATAAAGCTAGTAATAAGGATATCGATGGTTTTCGTGTTAAACCCAAGTGTCTTAGCATAATCTTTATCAAAGAGTAAAATCTTAAATTCTTTCCAGAAGAGTAACAACACAAAAAGGCAAATCCCAGTAACGATAGCCATCATCCATACATCACTTTCTACTAAAGTTGCAGCCTGACCAAATAAGTACTTATCTAACCCAGCTTGATTGGCATTAGGCTGCTTTTGAATGAACGTTAGCAAAAGCATTCCGAAGCCAAAAAATAAGGAAAGTATTAGGCCTAAGGCAGTATCAGATTTGAGATGAGTTTTGGTAATAATGCCGCGTATCCAAAATGTTCCAATCAACCCACTTACTAGAGCACCTAATAATAGTGTGTTACTATCTTTTGCTCCAGTAATTAAAAAAGAAATAGCAATTCCTGGTAAAGCAGCATGAGAAATAGCATCACCTAAGAGGCTTTGTTTTCGCAATACAGCAAAACTGCCTAACATCCCTGTTACAGCACCTAAAATTGCTGTTCCGAGTGTGATTGTACGCAACGTATAATCTGAAAATACTAAAGAAAAATACTCTTGAATATCCATTACTCTTGTATACTTACTTTGTAATTAATACCATAGGTCTTTGTCAAATTATCATCATTGAAAATATCCTTAACTGGTCCAGTCGCAATTTTTTTTACGTTTAAAAAGGTTACCCAATCAAAATACTCTGGAACCGTTTGTAGATCATGATGAACAACAATTACAGTTTTTCCTGCTTTTCGTAGTTCTTTTAAAATATTGATGATGGCAATTTCTGTTGTAGCATCTACGCCTTGAAAAGGCTCATCCATAAAATAGATAGACGCATCTTGCACTAATGCGCGCGCTAAAAATATACGCTGTTGTTGTCCACCAGAAAGCTGACTTATTTGTCGGTTTTTAAACGGTAGCATCCCTACTTTTTCGAGAGCTTCCAATGCCGCTTTCTTTTGTTTTTGTCTAGGACGTTTGATCCAGCCTAAACTTCCATAAGTTCCCATCATTACAACATCGAGTGCTGTTGTTGGGAAATCCCAATCCACACTTCCTTTTTGAGGTACATAAGCGACTAAAGAGCGTTGCTTATCGTATGATTTTCCGTAGATCGAAACACTACCAGCTATAGGTTTCAAAATTCCTAAAATAGACTTGATAAGTGTAGATTTTCCCGCTCCATTAGGTCCAACAATAGCCATTAAAACCCCTTCAGGTATTTCGAGATCAATATCCCAAAGCACAGGCTTGTAGTTAT
The DNA here is from genome assembly GCF_021032705.1 of Psychroserpens luteolus. Taxonomy (GTDB): domain Bacteria; phylum Bacteroidota; class Bacteroidia; order Flavobacteriales; family Flavobacteriaceae; genus Psychroserpens; species Psychroserpens luteolus. The sequence continues at coordinate 606,117 of NZ_JAHVXI010000001.1, forward strand.
ACGCTACAGTTAAATCATCAACTTGTACTGCTATCTTATCACTCATTATTTTAAGGCATTTACAATCGTATTGACATTATATTCAAACATACCAATATAGGTTCCTTCTACGGTTCCAGCATCTCCTAATGCATCAGAGTATAAGGTGCCACCAATGGTCACTTCATGACCTTTAGATTTTACTGCTGCTTGCAACGCTTCAATAGTTCGTTTTGGAACTGAACTTTCGACAAAAATTGCCTTAATCTCTTTTTCAATAATAAATGCTGATAAGTTTTGAACATCCTGAACTCCTGCTTCAGTTGCAGTAGATAATCCCTGTAAGCCAACAACTTCAAAGTCAAATGCTTTTCCGAAGTAATTAAAGGCATCATGGGCAGTAACTAAAATTCGTTTTTCTTTTGGAAGCGTCTCAATGATCCCTTTTACTTTAGCTTGAAGCGCTTCTAATTTTGCACCATAAGCAGCTTCGTTCGTTTTATAATTCTCGGCATTCTTTGGATCTTTTTCTGAAAGCACTTGAGTTACTTTAGACGCAAATTGTTTAAAATAATCGATATCAAACCAAACATGCGGATCATAATTAGATGCAAAATAATCTGATCCAATTAAGGTATTTTTATCTAACGCTTCACCTAATGCTATTGGTGTTTTAGTACTGCTTCCCATTTTTTCGAACACCTCAACAAGTTTACCTTCGAGGTGTAATCCGTTATAAAAAATAATAGTAGCGTCTACCAATTTTGTAACATCACCTTCACTCGCCTTATAGAGGTGTGGGTCGACGCCACTTCCCATCAAGCCTTTAACATTCACATGATCTCCACCTATATTTTCAACTAAATCGGTAATCATTGTAGTCGTGGTAACTACATTTAGTTTTCCATTAGATGGTGTGTCATTTTTACACCCCAAAAAGGCTGTAATTAATACTAGTATTGATAATTTTTTTAATGTATTCATTGTTGTTTTTTATTTAGTAGGTATTCTAAAACTTGCACCTAAACCAATTAGGATATCTTGACCTTCAGTGATACTTGTACCAACATATGCATCTAATTGTAGGTCGTTTGAAAGTAAATAAGTAAGTCCTGCATCCCAATAATGATTAGCTGAACTATCTTCTGGTAAATCACCATAGAGTTCGGCATACATACCAAACTTATCTGTAAAACTATAGCCGTAAGCTAATGTATAAATTGCTGCAGCCTCTGAAGAATCATCTCCCCATTGAGCCCCAATATTATAGCCTAAGCTTGAGTTATCACTTAGCGTATGAGATAAAGAAAATCTAAAATCGACTCCAGTTGTCTCAGGACGATAATCCTTAGATGCGCTAAATAGCGGAAATACGTGTCCGATGAATGCAATTTCTGGCATACCATTTTTCTCTTCAGCGATATCAATTTTTACACCAAGTAGCAATGGAGATAATCCGCTGGTAACATTATTTAGTTTATTACCATTAACTTTTGTCACACCTTCTACAAAATCCCAACCTAAACGTAATTCTATATTATCAAGGATACCGTAACGTACAAGAGTTGTATTGAAGGTGTAGCTTTGAGATGTCACAGCGTTTTCTTCAAAAGATTCATATAAACCTCCAGTTTCTATTTGAAGAATGCCTTTTCCAACTGTTGATGAGGCTTCTGTTGCATCAGGTCGATCTGTAACTAATGGTTCAGACGTTATATTATTTTGGTTTTCATCTTGTGCATTAATAACTATTGAAAATAGCATCAATACAATAAGTAAGTAGGTGTTTTTAGTTTTCATCAACATAAATAATTTTAGTAAAATCTTCATTCAAAACAATGGTATTGGACCCAATGGAAATTTGAGTCATTTTATTACCGATAAATTGTTTTGAAACGGTTAGTGTATTTCTATATCTAATTTGGTTTTGAGCACAAAATTCAAAAAATTCTTTATCATCACTCATTAACCTAGCAATAGTGTATGTTTTGCCTTCAACGGCTTCAGCCAAAGAGATTGACGTGTCTTCGGTGGTGATTTCACCATTAGCATTTGGAATGGGGTCACCATGTGGATCAAACTTTGGGTGGCCTAAATATTCGCTAATTTTTTCAGCCAACAAATCTGAGGTTTGGTGTTCTAGTAATTCTGCTTCACGATGAATATCATGTAAGGTCATGTCAAACATTTTAAATAAAAAAGCTTCCCATAAGCGATGTTTTCTAATCACATTAAGGGCCATTTTTGTACCCTGTTCTGTGAGTTGTAACGCTTGATATTTTTCATAATTAAGTAAATTCTTTGCTGCTAATTTTTTAGCCATGTCTGTTGCTGCTGCATTAGAAATACCTAACTTTTTAGCGATATTTCCAGGTTTAGTATCCTTAATATCGTGTTGATCATTATTGTAAATTGCTTTTACAAAGTTCTCTATAGCTACAGACATTTTTAAATTACTTTAATTTATTTTTAAGTAAGCTTAAATATTTTACAAATGTAACTAAAATTTCAATATTTTATTAATTTTGGTCACATAAAAGTTATGATTTAATTAAATTGAAGCATGAAAACCTTAAGCTCTACCCTATTATTAAGCTTTGCATTTATAGCGATGAATGCTCAAACACCTGTCGTTAAAGATTCTCTAAGCATAAGTGCTTCTGTTGGATTTCATCAGAAAGTAGATTTTGAAGACTATGAAGTGAAGTTCAAAAAGCTAGTATCAGATTCTAGGTGTCCAAAGGACGTGATGTGCATTAGAGCTGGTGAAGCAAAAGTATTAGTGTCTATATATAAAAAAGGAGACTTTCTTCAGGATAAAGAAATTACAATTCATGCAAGTGGTTATGTCATGGAAGAAAACAATCTAGCCTTTAATGGCACTGACTTTAAAATCTATGGTATGACCTTGAAACCTTATCCTAAAGGAACAAACAGTATTCCAGAACAGGATTATATTTTAGAAGTTGTATTTCAACCTAAACGACTTTAGTGACAACCACAACCATCATCACCACAAGCTTTATTGGCCGTTACTTTTTTCTTTGGAAGAACCCCAAACTTGCGCAATAAAAACCATATCGCCAAAGCTACTGAAGTAAAGACTAATATGTTCTGCAAAATGGTATTCATAAGTAATTTGTCGTTAATAATATACTAATCTTACTTTAAAAATTGATAAGCAATCAATGCCACTATATAAGCAAAGGCGCTCATAATAGTTAATTGCAATATAGGCCATTTCCAAGTATTAGTTTCCCGTTTCACTATTGCTAATGTACTCATACACTGCATAGCAAATGCATAAAAGAGTAACAATGAAATACCACTTGCGAAATTAAATAATGGTGTACCAAGAACGGGATTAATTTCTTTTGCCATTCTATTTTTTATCGTTTCTTCTTCATCACTACCAACACTATAAATAGTTGCCAATGTACCCACAAAAACTTCACGAGCAGCAAACGAACTTACGATTGCAATGCCTATTTTCCAATCGTAACCTAAAGGTCTAATGACTGGCTCTATGGCATGACCAGCTATACCAATAAAGGAATGCTCTAATTTATGAGAGGCTATTTTTTGATCCAATTCATCTTGTGATAAATTATCTGTAGCATACTCTGCAGTTACGATTTCTTCAGCATTATTGAATTGTTCTCCTGGTCCATAAGATGCTAAAAACCATAATACAATTGAAATCGCTAAAATAATTTTACCTGCACCAAACACAAAAGATTTCGTTTTTTCTAAAACCGTCAGCGCCACATTTTTAAGTAAAGGCACCTTATAATTTGGCATTTCAACAACGAAAAAAGTCTTACTTTTAATCTTCAATATCTTATTTAAAAGCCAAGCCGAAAAAATAGCAGCTCCAAACCCTATGAGATACAATAACATTAATGTCAATGCCTGATAACTTAAGCCTAGGAAACGACCTTGAGGAATAACTAGTGAAATGATAATCAAATATACTGGCAAACGTGCCGAACAGGTTGTAAAAGGTGTTACTAAAATCGTAATTAAACGTTCTTTCCAACTTTCAATATTTCTAGTTGCCATGATAGCTGGAATGGCGCATGCCGTTCCAGAAATTAAAGGTACTACACTTTTCCCGCTAAGCCCAAAACGTCTCATAATACGATCCATTAAAAAGACCACTCGACTCATATAACCACTTTCTTCCAAAACGGCTATAAACAAAAACAGAAATGCTATTTGGGGAATAAATATCACAATACCGCCAAGTCCAGGAATAACGCCTTCAGCAATTAAGTTAGTAAATGCTCCTTCGGGTAAGACATTTTTCACCCATTCACTAAGTGAAGCAAATGTACTATCTATGAAATCCATTGGGACTTCAGCCCAATCATAAATGGCTTGAAAAATAGTGAGTAGAATCACAAAAAAGATGAGATAGCCCCAAATCTTATGTGTTAAAATTCTATCGAGCCTAATACGTAAATCCTTAGCAGAATTTAAGTCAATTGTTTGTCCTTTTTTTAGAGTATTATTTATAAACTGATAACGTTTAATAGTTTCCTTTTGCTGCAATCGCTTGAGGTCTGACTTTCCTTTTGTCTTAAAACTATTAATAGCGTCAACTTCATTTCTATCAATCTTTCCGAAGTTAACATCTTGGGTAATCACTAACCAGAGTTTATACAACAACTGATTTGGAAATGCTTGGCGCAACTTCTCAAAATAATCTGTATCTATTTCCGAAGCATTTAAGCAAGGTGCAACCGATAAATCTTTATAATTAGTAATGAGCTCTTTTAATTGATCTATTCCTTTATTTTTTCTTGTGCTTATAAGAGCAATTTTTGTTTGCAGCTCCTGTTCTAAGTAAGGAATATCCAAATGAATGCCTTTGTATTCCATTCGGTCCGACATATTAATCACCAGAATTGTGGGGATTTCTAAGTCTTTTATTTGAGTATAAAGTAATAGGTTACGTTTTAAATTTTCAACATCACTTACTACTACGGCAACATCGGGAAAATCTTTGTCGTTTTTATTTAAGAGTAATTCTATAACGACATTTTCATCTAATGAAGACGCATTCAAACTGTATGTTCCTGGCAAATCAATGATATGCGCTTTAACGCCTCTTGGCAATTTACAGATGCCTTCTTTTTTCTCTACAGTAATCCCAGGATAGTTCCCTACCTTTTGATTTAAACCTGTAAGTGCATTAAATACTGAGGTTTTTCCAGTATTAGGGTTTCCAATAAGTGCAACATTAATTTGTTTACTCATTAGAAATATCGATTAAAATGTGAATAGCCGTTTCTTTTCTTATGGCTAAATGTGTTCCATTAATGTTAAGATACATTGGATCGGCAAATGGTGCTACTTGAACAAGCTCGACCATATTACCTGGCAAACATCCCATTTCTAGAAGTTTGAGCGGAATATGAATTGAAGAAACGTCAGTAATAACGCCCTGTTGACCTCTTTTTATATCTGCTAATGTGACTTTCAAGCTTATTTAGATTGATTTTAAGTAAGCAAAAATAAAGGAAAAATTCAGTGTAAAAAAATTGTAGCCCTAAAACTATTGATATTCTTTTTTTAAACGTTTAATATCATAAATCAGCGAATCTACAGACGCTGGACTTACACCATTATACAACCCTCTTATTTGCTTGTCTTTATCTATAAGTGCGAAGTTTTCGGTATGCACCATACCATATTCTCCCATACCATCATCTTTAACAACTAAGTAAGACTTTCTTGCCAGATCATAGATTTGTTTTCGATCTCCAGTGACTAAGTTCCATTTGTTGTCATTAACACCTTTTTCTATAGCATAACGCTTTAACTGTGCTACACTATCGATCTCAGGTGTTACCGAATGTGATAATAATAAAACCTCATCATCATCAATAATTTCGCTTTGAATACGACTCATTTGATCTGTCATTACCGGACAAATGGTTTGACACGTCGTAAAAAAGAAATCAGCAACGTAGATTTTATCTTTGTAAGTGTCTTGAGTAATGGTATCTCCATTTTGATTTACCAATTTAAAATCGGCTATAGTATGATACTTCTTTTTGTGCTGAATCGTACTATCAACCAAGGATGCATCTACTCTATTAGGTTGATAAATTGGTAATGGTTTTTCTACTTTTAGTATTGAATAAATTATTGAAATAATAATCCCTGAGACTAAAAGCAAGACGATAAAAAAGAATTTAAATTGTTTGATATAAGCAAACATCTCTTGATTTTTAAGGCTTTAATGTAAGATTTGAGTGCAAAAATACGACAGAATAGCAACAAAATGACTACTTTTAACAAGCTATATTGTTAAAAAAGAAAAAGATTATTACCATGAAGTTAAGACTACTCATTTTTTTGGGACTGTTTTCGACAGTATCATTTTCTCAAGATTACAACGAAACTTTAAATACCATCCGTGAAGCCGAAGCAAAATCTGCCTTAAACCGCATCATGCAGCGCTCAAACTTAAATACTGGTAATTACGATTTAAAATATCACAGATTGGAATTAGACATAGATCCTGCGGTTTCATTTATCTCAGGAGACATTACCTCGTATTTTACAGCTAAGAGTAATATGACCACCATAACTTTTGATTTATCAGCAAACATGACGGTTAATCAGGTTTTACAACGTGGTAATCTATTATCATACTCGCATCTTGGTGATGAGCTTATCATTACACTTCCTTCAACCTTAAGTACAGGAACTTTAGATTCTTTAACGGTAAGTTACTCTGGAAATCCTGAGTTTTCTGGACTAGGTTCATTTGAACAGAATCAACATAATGGTGACCCAATCATCTGGACACTTTCTGAACCATATGGAGCTAAAGCTTGGTGGCCTTGTAAGCAAGACCTCATTGACAAAATAGATTCTATAGATGTTTTTATGACAACACCTCGATTCAATCCATCGAACGAAGAATATATTTCAGTATCGAACGGACTTGAACAAAGTCAGGTATTAAATGGAAATGAAAAGACAACACATTTTAAACATCGTTATCCCATTCCTGCATACCTTATCGCTATTGCAGCAACTAATTATAGTGTCTTTACACAAACGGTTCCTAATAATGGAAACCCCTTTGAAATTGTAAACTATGTTTATCCCGAAAGCTTAAGTACCGCTCAAGCTGGCACAGCTGTGACAGTACCTATAATGAATCTTTTTAATGATTTGTTTGAAGAATATCCTTTTGCTAATGAAAAATATGGCCATGCACAATTTGGTTGGGGCGGAGGAATGGAACACACTACAGTGTCATTTATGGGAAATTTTGGACGTAACTTAATTGCTCATGAACTAGCACATCAATGGTTTGGAAATAAAATTACATGTGGTAGTTGGAAAGATATTTGGCTCAACGAAGGTTTTGCAACCTATTTGTCTGGGATCGTTATTGAACATTTAGATGGAAATAATGCATTCACAACCTGGAAACAACAACGAAATAATTCAATTACAGCCGCACCCAATGGAGCTGTATATCTTTCAGATGCAGATACAACATCCGTTGGAAGAATTTTTAGCGGCCGTCTTTCCTACAACAAAGGTGCTATGGTATTACATATGCTTAGAAAAAAGCTTGGTGATGTTACCTTTTATCAAGCGCTTCAAGATTATTTAAATACATCTGAACATGCCTATGATTATGCTAAAACGGAGGATTTTATTGCTATTGTTGAAACAACATCAGGAGAAGATTTAACCGAATTTTTTGACGACTGGCTGTATAATCAAGGATATCCTAGCTATACAATTACCTGGAATCAACCTACAACTAATCAAGTAGGAATTACTATAGAACAAATACAAAGTCATGCTTCAGTTTCCTATTTTGAAGCACCTGTACCTATACGATTAATAGGAACGTTTGGTGAACAAATGGACCTTGTTTTAGATAATACGACTAACGGGCAAAGCTTTTTGGAAACCGTAAACTTTACGGTTCAAACGGTGTTATTTGATCCAGAATCTGATTTGATCTCAGCAAACAACAATGTGCTATTAAGTACAGATGAGTTTGACATCAATACAGAGCTTATAGTATATCCTAATCCGACATCTGAGGTACTTCATATTGAAAAACCTCAAGCTACCGAAGTTTCAGAAATTAGAATCTACAACACACTTGGGCAGTTAATTAATCAATTGCCTTGGAGTTCGACACTGGATACATCCTATTGGTCGTCTGGATTATTATTTGTTCAATTTCAAACTAATAAAGGCGTCATTACTAAATCGGTGTTAAAAAATTAGCCATTAAACCGATTAAAATTTTCTAAATGCGGCTAAAACACTACTTTTGTCGACTAGAATTTTATTTGACTAACGATACATGGAGTTTGTAATAAGAATATCTCAATTTTTACTGAGTCTTTCATTACTAATCGTATTACACGAATTAGGACATTTTATACCAGCAAAACTATTTAAAACCAGAGTAGAAAAGTTTTACCTCTTTTTTGACATTAAGTTTTCTTTATTCAAAAAGAAAATCGGTGAAACTGTTTATGGTATTGGATGGCTACCGCTTGGTGGTTATGTGAAGATTGCTGGAATGATTGATGAAAGTATGGACAAAGAGCAAATGGCGCAGCCACCTCAGCCATGGGAGTTTCGCTCTAAGCCAGCTTGGCAACGTTTGATTATTATGTTAGGTGGTGTCACTGTTAATTTCATATTAGCCTATTTTATTTATGTGTTTGTCGCTTTTGTATATGGAGACAAGACCACGACTATAGAAAGTTTAAAAGATGGGTATTGGATCGAAAATGAACTGTTACAAGACATTGGTTTTAAAACAGGAGATAAGATTATAAAAGTTAATGACGTTGCAGTTGTCAATGATTATGACGTTAAGTCTAACATTATTGGAGCCGAAACATTCACCATAAGAAGACATGGCCAAGAGCAAGTCATTACCTTACCTGAAGATTTTCTGGGTCAGTTTTCATCTGCAAAAAGTAGAGATCTATTTGAGCGACGCATTCCATTTATGATTCGTAAAATAGCGGATACCTCATTGAACAAAAATGCAGGCATTGAGCCAAAAGATATTATCACATCTATCGATGGAAAAGAACTAAGATATTTTGATCAATTAGACTCGTTAATGACGGGCTATAAAAACGAAACCTTAACGGTTCAACTACTTCGAGGTGAAGAAGCAATCACCAAACAATTAAAAGTTGATGGAGACGGTAAGTTTGGGTTTCAAGCTGGATATGATGAAGATCGTTTTGTGGAGTTGGGTTACTTTGATCGTACCATTCAAACCTATACGTTTGGAGAAAGTTTTGGCGCTGGTGCTTTTGATTTTGTAGATACCTTACGAAAGTATGGTGCACAATTAAAAGCCATATTTACACCTAGTACTGGAGCTTACAAAGGTGTTGGAGGCTTTAAAGCCATTTATGAAGTATTTCCTCCTTTTTGGAGCTGGCAAGCCTTTTGGGTATTAACGGCCTTTTTATCAATCATGTTAGGCGTACTAAACTTATTGCCTATACCAGCATTAGATGGTGGTCATGTTATGTTTTTATTATTTGAAATCATCTCAGGAAGAAAACCTAGCGAGAAGTTTTTAGAACGTGCACAGCTTGTAGGATTCGTGATTTTAATCACCTTGGTTCTATTTGCGAATATCAACGATTGGATTTAGAAAAAATTAAGCAATTTTTTTAAAAAAATTGTTTACGATGTGCGTTATCATTTTATAATCATGTCATCGTGAAACTTTGTTGTAGATTATTATTTAAAAAAAAATTAAATAAATTTTAAAAGACGTTTTGACAAACTTAAAAAATAGCATATATTTGCGCTCGCTAAAGCGATTAACACTCCTCTTTAGCTCAGTTGGTTAGAGCATCTGACTGTTAATCAGAGGGTCCTTGGTTCGAGCCCAAGAAGAGGAGCAAACAAAAGTTCAACAGAAATGTTGGACTTTTTTTGTGGAATGAATTGGGAGAGAAGTTTATCCCGAAAGTAAAGTGCTTCTGGAAGCCCAAGAAGAGGAGCAACATTAAAATCCGGTCTTTTTAGATCGGATTTTTTAGTTTATAGCTAAGTCTAATTAGCTTAAACCACTAGTGTTATACATCTGTAAAGATGACCAAAACTTCCTGTTTTTGGGAACATAGACCCCAAAAACGCGTATATTTATCTCTATATAACCAGTTGCCAGTAATTTGACCAAACCGAATGGAAGTCACAAAAAAAGATGTTGAAGAATTAATTGAATTAAGAAAAAAAGACAGTTTTCTTAATCACTTATGGAATATCTTTTCACGTGATATGCGAGCGAAAGGAGAAATAAATCGGAATGAAATAAAAGTGTGGAGCCAAAATATGTGGAATCTGACTTTCTATTCGATTTTTACATTCGAATTTAATACTAATAATCATCTGACAAACATAACGGATAAGATGAATCCTGTTGGAAAAACTCTAATTGGAATTGCATCTTTATGGTTTCTGTATTTGATTTTCCCTAACAATCCGACTGAATTTAATCCAATTGATAATTGGCAATGGATTACCATAATTGCTGTTTTCGTCTTTTTAGTAGCTTGGGTTTCTCGAAAGATTTACAAAATGGAAAGGAAAAATCAACTTGAGGAAATATACGAGATTCTGGATATTGAAATTGAGGAAAAAGCACCTGAAAATGAATGGTCGCTGAAAAACATTCTGATTAGATTATTTACTTATCCTTTTGCGGTTTTTGTAATAACTATTTGTGTTTGGAGCTTATTTTCGAATGGAATAAAAAGCATCTTTTTAACCTTATTTGGAATCGGAATTTGTGGAATGTATCTGTATTCAGATGTAAGAATGATAATAAAAAATAAAAAGGCTGAATAATAAAAAACCACTGCCAACAACGTGTATAGCTAATTGCTTACTCTGTCTGCACTCGGACACGAGCGTAGCGAACTGGCACAAGCAAAATCCGCAGGATTTTCCTAACGGTTTGTTCCTTTTTACTAACTTAGAACTAACCATACACGAACACGTTCAACTATTTTGAGACGTTGTTCTAAACGATAAACATAACTATTGAAAAACAAAAATATGATTAAGAAACTACACCTCATTTTACTATTGATTTTACCAATTACCATGTTTGGGCAATTATCTGAATCGCTTAACGAAATGAAAGCCGACAAAAATGCGGATTATAAAAAATACGAACCATTACTATTTAAAGCAAGTGAATATATTTTTGACAATCCTGTAAACGTAAAATCAAAGGAATTTATTTCTGCAACACAAATTGTCGGATTTTGGATGAATAAAGATACTGGAATGGGAATTCCAACGTTTGGGAATTTTTTCACGTCTCTAACCAATAAGAACAAACAACAATTTTTGTATACAGTTGCGATGATTAATTATGGTTTAAACCAAAAAATCAATCATAACCGAATTTTGACTTGTAAAAAAATTGACGGACAAAAATTCAGCGAACAAGAAGATGTTAGAGAAGTCCAACTTGGTGGAGCGAAAATTTTGCTGGAATATATAGGAAATAAAAAGAATAACGTTCCAATTAATTCAAAGACAAAAAAGTATGTAAAAGCATACAAAAAAGGAAAGTTGGACGATATGTTTTTTGACTAATAAGTCGAAGTAGAAAACGTGTAGCAACTGCTCGTATAACTTGAGAACACTAGGTTTTAAAAAGAAATATTTGAATCTAACTTTTGGACATAAGAAGTAAACTAACTATGGAAAAACATTTTGAACTTTCTGATTCTGACTTTGAAAAAAAATTCATTAGTTGCGAGTTAGATCCATCACACTTTACTCACGAAGCTCACTTAAGGTTGGCTTGGATTAACATCAACCTATACGGTATTAAACAAGCCGAAAAAAACATTCAAAGTGGATTGCAACACTTTGTAGAATTTGTAGGAGCTAAAGACAAATATAATATGACTTTGACTTTAGCAGCTATAAAAGCAGTGCATCACTTTATGCGCAAATCAAAGTCTAACAATTTTAAAGATTTTATATCCGAATTTCCAAGACTGAAAACTAATTTTAAGGATTTAATGGCGTGTCATTACGGATTTGATATTTACAATTCTAGCAAAGCCAAAACGACATTTTTAGAACCTGATTTGATTTCATTTGATTAATTCGGAATAAAATTTACTAACAACAACGTGCATCATTAAGCCTGTAGTTTGGATCTATTTTATTTTAATAATCACATTAAAAGTTAATCCAATAATAATAAGCGACACACCTATAAAACTCCAAAAAGTATAAATTTCGTCAAGCCAAATTGCACCAATTAACATGGTAAAAATAACTTCGATGTATTTTAATGGGCCAACTTGATTGACTTCACCTATTAGAAATGCCTTGGTCATATAATATTGTCCGAAATAACCAAAAACACCAAGGCTTAAAAGAATTATCCATTCTATACCAACAGGGTTATTCCATTCAGAAACTGCAAAAAGACCTCCAAGACATGCCGCAATGATCATAAAGTAGTTCACAATCACAATCGGGTGATCGTTATTTCCAATTTTTTTTATGATTATAAATACTAAGCCTGTAAAAAAAGCAGATGCAATTGCATACAACAAACCTATTTCGTTGATTTGAGTATCAAATCCTTTCAATATAAGCACTCCTGAAAATGCGATAGCAAAACAAAACCATTGTAAATACTTTATTTTTTCCTTTAACATAACAAGTGCTAACAGTGCTGCAAAAATGGGAGAGAGATACCGTATAGAAACGGCCGATCCCATAGAAAGATGTTTAATTGAGGAAAAAAAAAGAGTCATTGCAACAAAACCAACAACACCTCGTAAGATAAGTAACGTTTTTTTTTTACCAAGAAGAGAAATTTTATGATGTAACAAAAATGGAATTGTAAAAGCCAAAGATCCTATTGATCTAAAAAACACAATTTGATACACATTAAATTGATTTAGACTTTTGACAAATACATTTAAAATAGCAAAAGCAAAAGCACTTATAATCATTAAAACGATTGCTTTTTTAAACATAGAGTAATTTTAACTTTTAAACTTTGTTATCCGTCTTAGCAAATTACTAAAATGCATTATGCTTTCTTTTTTTAATTGCGCTTCGGAAATAATATCATTAATCTTAACATACTCTACTGGTAAGATATTTTTCCCTTCTGATGCGATATTAAGTTCGTTACTACATGAAATTATGATGACACCATCAACACTGCCATCATTACTACTATTTATAAATTCCTTTTCTCTGGAAGCATCCTGCAAAGACTGAAATAGTATCACTCTATAGCCTCGAGAATATGCAATTTTTTCAATGTTAAACAAGAAGCAACTGTAAAAAGATGTATTTACTTGAGGAACAATGACAGAGATCACCTTGGTTTTCTTTTTCCTCAGAGCTACAGCAGAATTATTTGGAATGTAGTTATACTTATTGGCTATCGTTTTAATAACCTCTCTTGTGTTTTTACTTATATCCGATTTATTGTTAAGTGCTTTAGATACAGTAGATACAGAGTAACCTGATACAAGTGAGAGTTCTTTTAGTGTGATTGTTGACACAATATAATTATTTTCTTATGGCTTCAATTATTTGCAAAGCATCTCGAGTCGTGGTTTCAATACTTTCTATATCATAGTTTCCATTAGCGTCTTTCTTAATAAGCTTTGAGCCTATTCCAACACATGTGACTCCTGCATCAAACCATTGACTTAAATTCTCCTTTGTTGGTGACACACCTCCAGTAGGCATTATACTAGTCCAAGGTTGTGGCGCTTTAATTGCCTTTACAAAATCAGGTCCATAAATTCCACCTGGAAAGAGTTTTACAACTTCACAACCAAGTTCTTCGGCTTTAGCAATCTCAGAAAGAGAACCACAGCCAGGAGACCAAAGTACTTTTCTCCTGTTACAAACTATAGCTATATCTTCTCGCAATACTGGAGTCACAATAAAATTAGCTCCTAATGCCATATACCTCGAGGCCGAAGCAGCATCAGTCACAGAACCTACTCCCAATATCATTCCTGGAAGTTTTGCCAAAGCATAGGTATTAAGTTTGGCAAAAATGTCTTCAGCAAAATCGCCTCTGGCTGTAAACTCTAAGAGCCTTGCTCCTCCTTTGTACAAAGCATTTAATATACTTTTACAATGCTCTATATCAGAATCATAAAACAATGGCACAAGCCCTGTTCTAGACATTACATTTACAACTTCTATTCTTGAATATTTTGACATATCTCTAATTTATCTGGATACTTTTCCTGTGTTCTCTCCATCTAAGAACTTATTAATATCATCAATTGACACCAAGTTATAATCACCATATATGGTATGTTTAAGGCAACAAGACGCTACAGCGATATTTATTGCTCGTTGCTTATCTTCAGAGTTTAGTAATCCATAAATTAATCCGCCCATAAAGGCATCTCCACTTCCAACACGGTCAACAACAGGTGTAACTTCTTTTATATTAGCATCATAAATATTTTTCCGATCATATAGAATTCCTCCAATTCTTTGATGAGATGCACTAACAGAGTATCTTAGGGTAGTTGCTATAAGTTCTAGGTTTGGGCATTCTTCTATTATTTTATCATAAAGAAGAGGTAGCGATTTTAGGTCTTGATAGTTAGGGTTTTCTTTATGGCGACCTAGCATAAAATAGGCGGTATCAATATCTCCTAAAATGACATTACTGTACTTGAGGAGTTCTGGCATAATTTCATGAGGCTCTTTGCCGTACTTCCATAGTTTAGACCTATAATTCAAATCACATGAGATAGTAAGCCCTAATTTATGAGCAGCTTTTACTGCTTCAAGACATTCTTCAGCAGCAGAGTTTGATATGGCAGGAGTAATACCGCTCCAGTGAAACCAAGTTGCACCTTTAAGTATCGTTTCCCAATTAAACGTGCCTTTTTCAATTTTAGCCATAGCACTATGAGCTCTATCATAAACGACATTGCTTGCTCTAGTTCCGGCACCTGTTTCAAGAAAATAAATCCCTAAGCGGTCTTTTCCAAAAAGAACATTTTTAGAAATTACGTTTCGTTTACGCATTTCCATCAATGCACTTTCTCCTATTTCATTATCAGGTAATTTTGTAACAAACTCAGAAGGAATCCCAAAATTAGCTAAAGATACAGCTACATTAAACTCTCCTCCTCCATAAGTAGCGTTAAATGATTTGGCTTGAGAAAATCTTAAAAAGCGCTCTGTGGAAAGACGTAACATGATTTCACCAAATGTGACAATCTTACTCATTCTCTAAATTTAAATACTATTCTTTATCTTTTTAAATCTAACAGCTTTATTTTTTTAAATTCCTAAAGCTTGTCCTCCTCCAATTTGAATGGTTTCGGCTGTTATGAAAGCAGCATCTTCACTTGCTAAAAATGAAATGACTCCTGCAACATCTTCTGGTTGACCTAACCTTCCTAACATAATATTATTTGCCCAAGATGCAAAAACTTCTGGTTTAGTTGATTTAATTTGCGCGTGAAATGGCGTGTCAATTGTACCTGGAGATACAGCATTTGCTCTAATCCCATATTCAGCTAAATCTTTTGCTAAAGCTCTGGTTATAGCATGAACACCAGCTTTAGAAGTTCCATAAACTCCTGCTCCTGGTCCTCCAGCTGTCCATCCAGCATTAGATGTATAATTAATTATAGAAGGGTGTTCTCCCTTTTTAAGATATGGTATTGCTGCTCTTGAAGCAAAAAACACAGAATCTAAGTTAAGTGCCATTACAAACCTATAAAACTCAGTTGTCATCTCTTCAAATCGAGACCGTCCACCTAATCCACCAGCATTATTAACTAGCACATCTATTTTTCCGTATTTTTCACCAATGTTTTTAATGTTTGATGTTACTAAATCCTCTTTTGTTACGTCAAAGTTATAATACTCAGCATCAATTCCTTGAGCAGTAAGTTCTTCAACTCTTTTAGCTCCAGCTTCTTCATCTATACCGTTTAGAACTACAGTATATCCATCTTGACCTAATCGTTTTGCTACTTCAAAACCAATACCTCCTGTAGCTCCTGTTACTATGGCTACTTTTCCTTTATTATTACTCATATTATTTTTTAAGATTTATATTATTATTTTGCTTTAAGTGGCTCTATTTTTGGGCATAATAACCAAACAGCTAATAGAGCTATAGCGGCCAAAGCACCACCAACTAAAAATGCTAGAGTATAATTTCCGCCTTTAGTAATTATAGGTATAAGTGCAGTCAGTCCGAAAGCAGCTAATTTAGCAGCTGTACCTGCAAATCCAGATAAAGTTCCAACTATTTTACCACTGAACATATCACTTGGTAATGTCTGTACGTTACCAATTGCTGTTTGAAATCCAAATAATAGCACTGCCATTACAATTACTGCATTTGTTGCTGACTCTGGTGCTTTTAATAGGAAAAAGCAAGGAATCATAATCAAACAACCTAACGTAATTACCATTTTTCGTGTTTTGTTTACTGACCACCCTATACTTAATCTATTTTGAGCTAAAAGACCACCAAACCATGCACCTAACATTGCGCCTACATATGGTACCCATGCTGAAAATGCAATTTCTTTTACGTCTAAACCAAACACTTCATTGAGATAAATAGGAATCCATACAATAAACAACCACCAAATAGGATCTATTGCAGCAGAAGCTAATATAACTCCCCAGCTCTCTTTGTGCTGAAGTAATTTTCCAGTACTAGGATTATATCCTTCATCATAATTACCATCTTGATCAATGTCTTGGTTCTTCTGTCCGGATAGAATGTATTTTTTTTCTTCTTCAGATAGCCAAGGATGCTTTTCCGGAGGAGCTTTTACAATATACAACCATGGTAATAACCATAAAAAACCGATTAAACCAACACAAACAAATATTGCCTGCCACGATAAGTAAGCAGAAAGCAGACCTATAATGGGATATGCAACGATTCCTCCAATGGCTGCGCCTGAGTTAAATATACCTTGAGCAAAAGCTCTTTCTTTCGTGGGAAACCATTCAGCATTCGCTTTAGCTGCACCTGGCCAGTTACCAGCTTCAGCAATACCCAAAATAGATCTAAAGATTGAAAAACTCAACATCCCTTTTGCAAATGCATGAATCATGGTAGCTAAAGACCAAATTCCTATTGACAAAGCAAAACCTATCCTAGTACCTATCCAATCGAATATCTTTCCAAATATTGTTTGACCAGCAGCATAAGACAGAATGAATACTGCAGATATGGTTCCGTATATAGCCTTAGTACCATCCGCATCCATATCTGGAAATAAGTCTTTAGCAATGTCGGGCCATAAGGCTCCAAAAGCTTGTCTATCTATATAATTTATAACTGCGGCCAAAGCCACAAATCCTACGACCCACCATCTTAAACCTTTTATTTTCATATTTGAAAGTTGTGTGTGTTAATTAGTTAAACATTGTAACAATATTGATATAACACACTAAAGTGTTCTTTCATTTTCTCCTTAGCCAATTGAGGGTTTTGACTTTTTATAGCTTCAAATATTTCTTGATGTTCTTGAATTCCATTTCGAGCTAAACTTTTATCACACACATGATATTTTTCAAAATTAGTTATGATCTCAGGTGTGATAATAAGCATAAATGTATTCATTGTACTATTCCCACTAGCTTTTGCTATAGCTAAATGAAATAGTAAATCTTCTTGTACTGCATCTTGACCGTCTAACACTTTTTTAGTATATGCTTCGAGTGCTTCTTTCATTTTTTCAAGATCTTCATCTGTTCGTCTTAGAGCAGCCAAACGAACTGTTTTAAGTTCTAATAATATTCTTGTTTCAACCAAAGATTTAAAATCTGGATCTTCTAATCTTAAAATATCTTCAATCATACCATTCATAGCAATCACTCCAATATTTGCGACAAAAGTTCCGCTTTGTGGAATCGATTTTAATAAGCCATAGAATTCAAGTTTTTGAATAGCTTCTCTCACATTACTTCGAGTAACTCCAAATTTTTCAGACAGCATTCTTTCAGAAGGTAACTTATCTCCAGGTTCAAGATTTTTACGATTTATAAGCTCTCTTATATTAGATATAATTGTCTTCTGAACACTTTGACTATCCTTTTTTGCTAGTATGTCTATTTTCATAATCTTAAGCTCTTTTTTTTATCTACTGGTTTTAATCTAAATTTAGGGAAATAATATGCAAGTCACATTAAATCTTTGTTAGTGTTTAAAGAATTCTACTTATCCTTTTGAAATAAGTAGAATTCAATAAGAGACCAATTCAAATTTTCACATTAATGATTAACTTCTAAACTATAATATTTTACTCGAGCAAAAGCGCCTTCATCTCGCGTTTGAAAATAATTTCCCGCTTTAAAATAGTTTTCAAATATTCCCCATCTTGTCATATGAACATTTTCATAAACTTTATATTCAGTATTATTTAAAATAATGACCATCTTACCTTCTGATACTTTGACTTCGAGTGTAAACTTTTTAAATCCAACCTTTTGTTCAAAATTAAATCCATCATCATTTCCCCAAGCCTCTTCATGCAAAATATCGGTATCAGATAAGTTTAAATTTTTCAATACCTTGGTTTTCACCCTTATTTTTCCATTATCCCAATAGATTTTTAATATTGGAGGCGCATTATTATCATCTGCACCTATAAGATCACGTTGTTCATTAGTTAATCTACCGTGAATTTGCATGATAATGACACGATGGTATTTACCATTTTTATCTCTTGACACCTCTTCCATGGCAAGTTTGCCTTTCATAACACCGCCTTGTTTAAAGGTCCAATTGGTATTATTATCACCAGGAATCATTTGCTCCCTTAACTCAGATCTGGAATACTTTGTATTCCTTGTGGTTGAACTTGTTGGTTTCGCATAAAAAATCAATGCGCCTTTGACTGAATCATTATACATATAGGTCTTCAGCTTCTCATTATTTGCATAATCCAATATCTCAGGTGCTTCAACTTCATAAGGTTTTCCTTTATCATTAGCAATTGGAATAGTGACTTTCCAATGAGACAAGTCAATATCAGGTAATTTTACTTTCTTTTTTTTCTTCTTTCTTTTTTTATCCTGTTTTTCAGTTTTTTTATCCGATTCTGTTATGTTACCGCTCTTTTCTTGAGAAGAAACATTAACTGATATGAATACCATCAATAGAATTGTTAATATTTCTTTTCGGAAGTTTTTCATTTTATATATTAATTATTCATAATAATTACGAAGTCAGCTCATATGTCTTCGTCTCAATTGTTTTATAACCACCCAGTAACACATTTAGTTTCTGGGTGGTTTTTAATTTTATGCTTATTTCTAATCTGTGATTATTATATTATCAAAGAAAGCCTCAGCAACATTATCTATGACATCAACATTCCTAACATAAATAACAATCTCATTCGTAGATGCTGTAAATTGGAATGTATGGGTATTATAAGCACCACCATCTGTATCGAAAGTATTTGGAATTGCAAAATAGGCATCAATTGCAGGATCAGAAATCGAGGCATTAATACCTACCTCATCTGCAATTTCAGTATTTAATATAAATACTTCGGAAGTTATCCCTCCAGCTGTTGTGCTTGCGTCAATAGAGAACGTGTATGTCTCTCCTACCTGCACTTGAACAACCTGATACAATCGACGACCTGTTTCGTCTAGTTTTGCTCCTCTAGTTCCGTTGTTTCCACTAGAAGTAGACCCTGCTTGTTCACTATTATCACCATAAAAGGCGTCAAGCCAAGAATCTAAAGCACCGTTATCCCAAAGCGGATCATACGGACTTGGAATGTCATTTCCATCACAATCTTTAATGGTAGAGTTTGGTGTCATATCCCAAGCATCAGCATTATCACCAGTACTTTCGCCATCACATCCAGGTGTTGTACCATAAAGGTCAAAAGTTCCATTTAAAACCTGTACTACAAAGCCTTCAGCGACTATAAGTTCTTCAGTTGCAACACTTATACTTCCCGTAATACTAGTTGCTGTTAAAGTCACTGTATAAATACCATCTTCTGCATAAGTATGCGAAGGATTCATGCCTGTAAATTGGAAGCCATCTCCAAATTCCCACAATAACATTACTGCTCCTTCCGAAGCATCCATAAACTCATAAGTTCTATAGTCAGATCCATCAACTAAATAGGTAAAAGCAGCAGTGACCGGTGCTTGTATATCAATGTTCTGGCTTAAAGACGTTGACAGATTTGCATCATTAGTAGCTGTAAGTGTCACTGTGTATATGTCATGTGTGTTATAAACATGAGTAGGAGATTCTTCTGTTGAAGTATTCCCATCACCAAAATCCCATAGGTAACTTGTCGCACCTGTAGATGAGTTATTAAATGCATATTCCAAATAATTAGTTTCACTCTGAACAGAATTAAACCCTGCAGATGGAGGTACTGCACCTTCAGGTGCTACATCAATCGTGAAATCATCAAGTCTAGCTTCAACAGGACCATTGGTAAAATAAATTGCGACGGTATTATTGATTCCAGAATTAAATGTTAAGGTCGATTGAACATATACATCAGGCTCCGAATCATCGGTTACAGTTACAGAAGCGATTGTAGCATCAAGAGCTTCTTGTGTAGTCTCAGGAGACCCAAACTCTGTTACACCTATAATTGATACAGTTAATGATGGATTAGAAGAATTATCCAACATTGTATAATAATATCTTAGGTCATAATTAGTATCAGGTTCTACAGTAATTTCTTGATAACCAATACGATCTCCTGCAGGTAACGGCAACTTAGCTCCTTGATCTCCAAATGTTACTGGACTACCCGTAATTTGAATAACGCCACCTAAATCACTATTTCTCCATGAGTCACGTCCATCTCCACCACCGCCAGGCAAGGTATCATCTTCAAAACCTGGTTCTAAAATAATTGGTTGAAATGGGCCTTCTGCTACTATAACTTCAATAGTTACGGTATCTACAGCACCTAATGCATCGCTAGCAGTTAAAGTGACAGAATATGTACCTTCACCAGCCTCAAACGTATGTGTTGGATCTTGTAAGTCAGAAGTAGCTCCTCCTCCAAAATCCCATGCAAAGGTCGTTGCTTCAGAGGAAAGATTAGTAAAATTAATCGTTCTAAAATCATTGCTATCAGAAGCATAAGAAAAGTTAGCTTCAGGTGGTACAGTGTCTGCTTTAGAATTAGCGCCTGGTAAATCATCTCGAAGCGTACAACCAACTAAAAGACTAGCTATAAAGACACTTACCAGTAATGTTGTATTACGGAAAATATTTATTTTATTTTTCATCGTTTAATTATTTAAATATTAATATCCTGGGTTTTGCGTCAAAAGACCACCACTTAGATTTATTTCTCTTGCCGGAATTGGTAACAATAAGTCTCTACCAGAAAAAACATATCCTCTGTCTGTTGCATGCGCGCTTAATACTGCTTCTGCAACGCCAAATCTAAGTAGATCAAACCAACGTTGATTTTCAAATGCTAATTCTACACGTCTTTCCGTAAGCAAGTCGCTTTTTGTAATATTAGAAACCAAATCGGTTAACCCAGCCCTGTCTCTTACTTGTTGAAAAGAATTCAAAGCGCTTGAATTACTTGTTTGTGAACCTCCTGCCATAATCGCCTCAACATGCATTAAAAGCACATCGGCATAACGCAATACGATATAATCATTACCAGCATTTCGAGCATTCCCACCATATGAAGGAGGCGAGGTTGTTATATCAGATCCATCAGGTAAAAATTTTATCACTTCATTATCGTCTTGACCAAGAATACCAAGATTAGTTATAGAAGCTGCTGTTCTATTGCCTCCATATGTTGCAAAATCTAAAAAAAGATTTGTATTAACAATGTTTTGACCATCCTCTCTTCCTTGACGGAATGCTGAAGTAAATTCAGAAGAAAAACTTTGGCTTTCTAGAGAATTTCCTGTTTCATATTGGATAGCAAAAATAATTTCATTGTTTAATTCTGAATAAAACACATCGCTAAAATTGCTTTCTAAATCAAATTCTCCGCTATTGATAATAGCTTCGCATAATTGCTGTGCTCCAGAATAATTAGGACTTGCCTGCGTTAAGTATACTTTTGCTAACAACGCTTGTGCTGCTGCCTTTGATGCTCTTGATTTAAAAGAGTTATCTAAATTATTAACAGCTTCTTGTAAATCCTCTACAATTTGTACATAAATCTGTGCTACAGGAGTTCTAGTAAAAAGTGCTTCGCTATCTGTTGGACCAACTACCGAAGTAACTAAAGGCACATCGCTATATAATCTAACCAAGTTAAAATACGCATAAGCTCTTAAAAATTTAGCTTCAGCTGCATAACTTGCTTGATTACTTTCGTCTGCAACATCAATAAAACTCAAAACATTATTAACTCTGAAAATAACTTGATACATTGATTGATAAAAATCTTCAGATTCTACATTGTTGGCATTAACCACATATCTGTGAAAATCAGATTTCGAACCTTCGAGTGTTGCATTTCTAGTATTATCGGTACGATGTTCTGTCAGAAGATGTAAAAATTGGACTCCTCTATTTGCTCTACCAATATTAGTTTGTGTATTTTCATTAACACCTTGGTAGGAGTCATAAATTCCAATAATTCCAGCTAACACATCTTCATCAGATTGGAAAAACGATTCTACTGCAACTGCAGTGTCTGGCAATGGATTTAAAAAATCATCGCTACAGGAAGTAAAAATAAGTCCTGTAATGGCAAAGACTAAATATTTTATATGTTTCATAATAAGTTTTTTTTAAAAGTCAACGTTTAGACCAAATGTTACTGTTTTAAATATAGGTGTACCTGCTCTTTGAGAGCCATAAGCTCTTGGATTATTACCATCTACATGTTCTGGATTAAAACCATGATAATCATCAGCAGTGATATAAATCAAATTTTGAGCTGTAGCATAAAGTCTTAGACCTGTTAAACCTAATTTTGATGTTAAATCATCTGGTAAATTATACCCAAGGCTTACATTTCGCAGTGAAAAGTAGTCTGCACTTGCAATAACTTCACTTGTTAGCACTTTTTCTTGAATGAAAGATTCATGTGGTACAAGACCATCAGCAACTGCTTGTGCTTCTCCACCACTCCTGGTTCTATTACCAAACCAATTATAGAAGTATTGATCACCTATATTATTTACTTGGGCTCCTAGGCTTCCTTGTACCATAAACGAGAAGTCAAAGGCTCCAATTCTAAAGTCATTAGTAAAACTATATATTAAATCTGGGTAAGGATCTCCTAAAATAGTTTTATCCTCTTCAGTAATTATACCATCACCATTTAAATCTCTTACTATAGTATCATCGGCTTGACCATTAATTCGATTCCAAGGATTGTCAACATAAGTTGTTCTGAAATCAGTATCATTATAAGCTTCGGTATCTACTACATAACCCCAGAAAGATGAAATAGGTTCACCTATTCGGTTAATCCATTGTGAGTTTCTACCATAAGTATCTTCTATTAGCGCATTATTTGAATCACCAAAACTTAGTAATTCATTTTGGTTTGTAGATGCAATAAGAGTTGAACTCCAAGAGAAATTCTCTCTTGAGATATTTTTAGTTCTTAACTCTAGTTCCCAACCTCTGTTTTGTACCTCGCCTAAATTCACAATACCACTTGTAAATCCTGTAACATAAGACACAGGATTTTCTAATAATAACTCATCACTAGTTCTTTGGTAGTAATCCAACGATCCTGTTATTCTATTATTTAAAAATCCAAAATCTACTGCGGGATTAAATTCTTCTGAAGCCTCCCATTGTAACAAAGTATTTGCTATGTTAAGTGGTGAAACACCAGGAGTTATATTGCCTCCAGTAATAGCATTTGAATTTTGTAACAATGCCAAATAAGGCCAAGCATTTACATTACCATCACCTACATTAAAATTCTCAGCACCTGTAAAACCATAACTAGCTCTAAACTTTAATATGCTTATAATATCGCTATCTAATAAGAAATCTTCATTGTGTACATTCCAACCTATTGATGCGGCTGGGAAATTACCCCATTTTGAGTTGATTCCAAAAACAGAACTACCATCACGTCTAAAAGAAGCATTGAATAAGTATTTATCCTTATAAGCATAATTAATTCTGGCAAAATAACCTACTTTCTTTCTGTTTTCATTCACCTCTCCATAATTAGCTATTTGAGTAGCACCTTGTAAGTTTGGAAGCAAATCATTAGTATACCCGTTACCAATAACACCGCTATTTTCACTTTTTCTTTGCTGTACGGTCATCCCTAACAGTAAATTAATCTCATGATCATTATTAAATATTTTGTTATAGGAAATCGTATTATCTGAAATCACTCTTGAACGAAATCTATTCTGTAAATCATATTGTGCTCTACTTGCTCCAGATGCATGATAATTTGTACCGTCCCATCTTGTTCTCTTTCTTTGTTCTAAAGTAATACCGAGAGATGTTTTTGCTGTTAATCCGTCTAAAATTTCATAGCTTAAATATGTAGAACCAAATAACTTAGTATTAAACTCATAATGTTCTCTTTCAACATATTGTTGATATGGGTTTGAATCTCCCGAAGTACGAGGTCTTTCGTTGTTACCATCGTTGTCCAAATCCAAGTTTATTAAATGATTCTCTAAGAAGTAATCTCCTACACCTACGTCAGGATATGTATCTGTATTAATAAATTGTAGTGTCTCTTCGGTATGAAATATTGGCAACCATGGAGATTGACGTGTAGGATTATGTATTGATGTAGGTAATCTTCTTTGCTCAGTATAAGATGGCGTAGCTCTAACTCCAAACTTAAACCTATCGCCTAATTTAGAATCG
Organism: Psychroserpens luteolus; assembly: GCF_021032705.1. Classification (GTDB taxonomy): domain Bacteria; phylum Bacteroidota; class Bacteroidia; order Flavobacteriales; family Flavobacteriaceae; genus Psychroserpens; species Psychroserpens luteolus. The sequence goes on from NZ_JAHVXI010000001.1 coordinate 630,976, forward strand.
ACTTTTAGTGCTGCCGTATACAATTTGTAATCATCGGTTATTACAACACCTTCATCATGAAGGTATCTTAAGGATGTACTAAATTTAGTACTCTTTGATCCTCCACGCGCTGCAAAGGAATGACTTGTAATAGTACCACCGTTAAAAAAAACGTCTTGCCAATCTCTATCAATACCTGTGGTAGCAACTAATAATTGTGCATATAAGGTTTCTCCTGAAAGTGTCCCTGTTGCAGCCTGCTCTATTCTAGCCCAATCTGCTACACTTTTTCTATAATCATCACTTCCATGTGCATCTTTAAAGCCTAAGTAGGTTTGATAGCTAAATCTTGTTTTTCCTTCCTGACCACTTTTTGTAGTAATAAGTATAACACCATTAGACCCTTCACTACCATAAATAGCAGCTGAGGCAGCATCTTTCAATACTTCAAAAGACTCCACATCGTTCATATCAATGTTACCAAGAAAATCAGAATTAACAACGACACCATCAACTACAACTGCAGGACCTGAATCTGCTGTAATAGATCCAACACCTCTAATAGTAACGGTAGGTGCTCCACCTGCTTCTGCATTTGTTGACTGGATATTAACTCCAGATACCTGACCTATTAAGGCATCATCTACCCTTGAAACAGGTATTTGGTCTAATTTTTCATTAGTCACCTTAGAAATCGCTCCTGTTAAATGACTCTTCTTTTGAGTACCATAACCAATAACTACAACCTCATCAAGTTTATTTGCGTCTTCAACAAGCGAAATGGATACTGTTGTTTGATCTCCAACAATAATTGTTTTTGTCACGAAACCTAAATAAGAGAATTGAAGTACATCTCCTTTTGTCACTTGGATTTCAAATTTTCCATCAAAATCCGTTGAAGCCCCTCTTGTAGTTTTTAAAACTAAAATGTTTACACCTGGAATAGGTTGATTATCGACTTCAGAAACAACGCTACCCTTGAGTAGAAAACTGTCTTGGGCAAGCATTGTTACGCTGAATAGTAATAAAACTATTAGCAGCAGTTTGTTTTTTAAATTCATAATTAATCTTTTTGAATTGAATTAGTTAGTAATTACAATTACTTGAAGTCAATGCATAGCAAATTAATATGTTTTCGTACCTTTGCTTATGTATTTACTTTTAAGTAATTACATCATTTTTTTACTTCGGTTTAAAGAAGTATTTTTTAAAAGGATAGGCCCACCCTGTCCTTTTTTTAGTTTAAAAAAAATTGGTTTACCAGATTGGTTTACCAAATATATATAAATTTTTGTTAAATCCAACGATTTCGCAAAATATTATACCTAATACTCACAAATCGATAAAAAAACTAGTAAAAAATTAAATATTTACTCCATGAAGTCTTCTCGAATAGGACTAAATACATCAATTAAGATACCTTCTTCAGTACAAATTGCACCATGTAATACATGTGGTGGGATATAAACCGTATCTCCTCCTTTTACGATTTTGGTTTCATCGCCTATAGAAAACTCAAAAGCGCCACTTTCTACGTAAGTCACTTGACTGTGATAATGTTCATGCTTGTAACCAATTCCTCCTTTATCGAAATGCACTTTTACCAACATAATTTTGTCATCATAGCCCATTATTTTACGCTTTACACCTTCACCTACAACTTCCCATTCTAGGTCTTTGTCTAAGATAAATTCTTTACTTGCTCCAAATGTTTTCATATCAAAATGTTCTTTGTTTTTTTATTAGTTATAAACTATGATTCTTGGTTGATTTATTCAATTTATTTGGGAGGTGTCCCTGGACCTACCGTTGCTTTTCTAAACCACACTTCTGTGTAACAACCATTTTCATATTGCTTAGCGATATCGCCTCCATAGGTTTCTGCTCCTGCACACCATATCATATTTGTTTCAGGGGCTTTTCCATTGGTTTGATTATAAGCACCTTGTTTAAAATAATTTAACTCTCCGCTATAGGCAATGGCACGCTCGGTTCCGTCTTGTCCTATTGGTACAAAGAGATGTTTTACTTGTTCTGGTAAGTCTGATTTATTGACATATTCGGACGAAATGAGATTTTTAGTAAATGTTTTTGTCTCATGATTTTCGCTTGTAAATGTGAGGTACATAATACCCTTATATACATTTACTTCGTAACTAAACGCTTCACCTAATTCTATGCCGTCTAGAGGTTCTTTAGGATAGTCTTCTTTACTTGTTCCAATCACCGACATATCATGTCCCCAAACTGCGGTAGAAAAATCCCATCGTCCTGAATTATCTTCGCCAGCCGTATTAATTTCGTAATTCCAGAAAACAGAACCTTTCTTGTGGCCAGGGAATTTCTTATAAAATATTTTTAAAGGTTCATTCTCATGTCCCTCTCCACTGTGAATTTGACCGACCACTGTAGAATAAGAAGCTGCTACTCGCGCATCACCAGATACAGAGACCTGCATAACCTTGCATGTACCTGTTAACTTACCGCCTTCTTCTGGTGTCCATTCTCTTTTTTCTTGCAGCTCTGATCTTGTATTACTAGAGTTTTTTGAAGTAACTCCAGAGTTTGGTGTTTTATAAACTACCCAACGTCTTGTCCCATCAATCACAGTATAGAAAAAATCTTTGTGCTCAAATTGAGTAAGGTCATCTACATTAGTTCCGTCACCCATCAATATTTTAAATTTATCCATAAAAGGAATGACCTCATGTGGGTAAATTGTTTTTTTACTTAAACCATCATTGGCCTCAAAATAACCTGAATTTGAAATAGCATCATCGCTAATTTCGATACTAGCTGATTTAAACCAAACTTCAGCATAATTCCCATCAGCATATTGCTTTTGGATATCACCACCATGAGTTTCAGCACCAGAACACCATACGCCATTGACTTTAGGATCTTTTCCATTTGTTTGATTATAGGAACCCAGTTTAAAAAACAACCCTTCATCTGCATAGGCATTATTGCGTTCAATACCATCTTGACCTATAGGAGCGAACAAATTCTTGACTTGTTCTGGCATATCAGAACGCTTTGTATATTGAGAGGTCACAAGATTTTTAGTAAATGTTTTGGTTTTATGTCCTTCACTAGTAAATGTAAGATGCATAACACCATCCTTAATTTCTACCTCGTAAGTAAACGCTTCACCTAAGGCGATTCCATCTTCAGGTTCTAATGGATAAGTATTTTCATTAGTTCCTACAACAGAAAAATCGTAGCCCCAAATTGGATAGGAATAATCCCATCTTTTTGAATTATCATCACCCGCTGTATTAATTTCATAATTCCAGAATACAGATCCCTTAGTATGACCTGGGAATTTCTTGTAAAATATTTTTAAAGGCTCATTCTCATGTCCATCTGCACTATGAATCTGACCAACCACAACTGAGTAGGTTGCTGCAACACGAGCGTCTCCTGTATTAGCAACATTCATTACTTTTAGAGTAGCATTCATTTTAGCTTTGGTCATAGGTGACCACTTTTTTAATTGTGCTAATTCGGTTCTTGTATTGTTAGAAGTACCATGAGTATTGCCTGCATTGGGTGTTTTAAATACGACCCAATCTTCTTTGTCATCATGTGCAGTGTAAAAGAAGTCTTTATGCTCATAATTGACAGCCTGACCTACATTAGAACCATCACCTAAAATTAAATTCCAATGTTGAAAAAATGGTATTATATCATTAGCGTTACTAACTTTCACTATACTTTCAGAATTGTTTGTACCATTTTGTTTTTTGCTTTCAGCACAACAATTAAATAGCAAAACGATGCTTATCATTAATGGATAAGAGATAAAAACTGATTTGAATATTTTAAAGCTCATAGTGTTCGGTTTATAGCGTAATAACTTTACTAGGTTGTGTGTTTGAAACTACATCAATTAAATGTATTTAATGAGTTATTGTTAAGTTGTAATACTTCACATAGGAAAAAGCATTTTCATCTGTTGATGTTAGATAATTGCCTGCTTTAAAATAATTCTCATATGGCCATTTATCAAGGCTTATATCTTGATAAACATAAGGCGTTTCATTATTAAGTTGTATTTCTATTCTCGCATCTGTGGCAGAAATTCTAAAATCAAAAGCATCAAAACCTACATAACCTAAGTTCACCTTAATATCATACCATGTATTATTAGATGTTTCAAGCAAATCATCACCATCTGTATCCTCATCAATAAGTGATTTTTTATGAGACCAGACATAACCATCTTTCCAATAGATTTTAATTAATGGTGGACCGTTATTAGATGAAAAGCCATGGATATCCATATCTTCTTCTGAAATAATCCCATGAATTTGCATGACGATAACTTTATGATAATCATCACTAGATTGGTTATTTTGAGACACCTCAGAAACTTTAAGTCGTCCAATCATTTCTCCTCCTTCAAGTAATGTCCAATTTTCACGTGCATTATCTGGGTTTATAAGTTCTCTTAATTCTGTTCTAGAATATGAACTATTGGTAGTAGATACATCTGGATAGGTATAAAAAACAAGAGACGAATCGATGGTATCATCGTACATAAATGGTTGAACCGGCTCTAGCGTTTGGTATCCAAAATTCATTAATTCATCAGGTTGATACTCGTCTGGACTTCCGTTATTATTTGCATCAATGGGAAGTGTGACCTTCCAATTAGAAAAATCGATATCTGCATAAGCAGGTGTTTCCTCTTCCTCTTCTTCCTCTTCTTCTTCATTTTCAAGAACCTCATCTAAAATATCAGTATCATTAGGTGTTTCGTTTCCACTTGAACACCCAACTATGACTAAAAGGAAAAGAAAAAAGACTAATCTAGAGCTATCTGTTTTTATTGTTAATCTCATGGGTTATTCGTGAATTATAAAATTGGTTTACCAGATTGGTTTACCAAATATAAATATATTTTTGAATTGAACAAACTTTGCACCCATAATTAACAGGTCTTGTCTTATGAATATGTTGATGCTTAATCTTATTCGCTACAGATACTAATGTTACAAATTCTGTAACTACCATCAAAACTTCCTGTTTTTGGGAACATAGACCTCAAAAACGTGTATATTTATCTCCATATATCCAGTTGTGAGCACATTTAAAAAACTCTGTATGAAAAAAATAACACTTCTGTTAACCTTACTAATTTTGCTCAATTGCAAATCTAAAAACGATTTCGAAGGACAATTTCTTTCTGTAATGGAAACGACTACTCTTGATGCTAATGGAAATACAGTTGAATTTAATATTGGATTTACTGTGGAATTTGAACAAACAGAAAATCAAGACTGTTTGGTGGAATCAAAAGATGAACTAAACTCAACGCTAATCGAACCTATGATTAGAAATGTAATTAGAGGTTACGTTGGTAAACTAGACAATGAAGGAATTGAAACAATAGACAAAGAAGACGTAAAAGCTGAAATTAATAACCAATTGTCCGAAGGAAATATTTCATTGAATGCAAAAAGTTTTGTGGATTGTCCTTTGAAAATTTCCATGTTCACAATAACCAGACGGAACTAAAAAAACGTGCTACAACAATGCAATAATTCATTGAGGTATTATACTTAACTAAAATAAAAATATTATATGAAAAAGCACTTTGCTTATTTAATTATTTCGATAGTTTTTGTGGTCACTTCAATATTTCGATTTAATTATATCATTAATAATCAAGATTGTAGACACGGATGCATACCAATAATTGCAGTTTTTCTTTTTATAATTGGCATCATCCTGCTTTGCAAAGGAATCTATTCTTATTTTAAAAATAAACACGCATAAAATATAATTTCAACCAATTTTATTAAACTCCTTGGATTGAACATTTAATGATTATATTAGTCTTAGATGAATAAAAACGTGCTACAACAACGTGTATAGTTAATAGTGTTTAATGTTAGTTCGGTAAATTCAGTAGAATTTCCGCGCTCTTCATTCTTTTTGCTAACTTACTGTTTCAACACTACTAACCATACACAAACACGTTAGCCACAATTTATAAGAAATGAGAAAATTAATAGTTGTTTTAAGTTTGATATTAATGTCTGTAACGAGTCATGCCCAACAGGAAGACATTCCTGAACTTAAAGCTCATTTTTCGGCTATTATTGTTACAGAGATAGATTCTTCAATAGTTTGGTATACAAAAATGTTAGGCTTTGAAATTATTAATAAAAGAGAATTTGCAGAAGCCGGGTTTAAGCAATCTAACTTAAAACGCGGAACTATACTTCTAGAATTGATCGAACTCGACTCTGCTCTTGAACCTAAAAAGGTTATTGCCAATTATAGTTCAAAAACTCGAATGACTGGACTATTTAAAATTGGGTTCCTAGTTTCAGATTTTGATAGATTAATACAACATTTAAAAGAAAACAATGCCAAGTTTCATGGAAATATTGTCGTTGATGAAAAAACTGGAAAGCGGATGGTAATTATTAAGGATCCTGACGAAAATAGGATTCAACTATTTGAAAATTAAACTTTGGTACCAACAACGCATATAATTAATACTGTTTAAAAATGATTTGGAAAATTCTACCCAATTTTCACACGCTTCATTCTTTTTTCTAACTAACGGCTAACACTACCAATCTTGCACTAATACACTCTACACCATTTAAAAACAAGGCATTAGATGATTAAAATCATTTCATAAGGAGACTCACTTCAGTAATTTGCTCTTAAAACATATTATATCATGAGAGCATTAATTTTATCTGTCTGTTTCGCACTACTCTTTAATTACTCCTTTGGTCAAGCAGATAATCAATCAACAAAAAATATTAGCATAGGTTTTGAGCTAGATGCTGTACCATATATATTCCAAGTGTATTACTCTTACAAGAGCTGGAACTATGATTATTGCTGGATCGGCTAAATATCACTTATAAAATTAATTCAAAAAATTAAACAGCACAGATGGTAGAAAAATTAGAGGAAATAGATGATTATCTAGATCCACATTATATACAGCGAAGTAATTGGTTAAGAGCTGCTGTTCTAGGAGCAAATGATGGAATTTTGTCAACGGCAAGTATTGCGATTGGTGTGGCAGCTGCAAGTGACATAAGAGACCCTATAATTTTGGCAACATTAGCTGGATTAGTTGCTGGCGCCTTATCAATGGCTGCTGGAGAATATGTTTCTGTAAGCTCACAAACAGATGTAGAAAAAGCCGATATAGAACGTGAAAGACAAGAACTAAAAGAAATGCCAGAAATTGAATTACAAAGACTAGCGGAGATTTATGAAAAAAGAGGGCTAAAAAAAGAAACAGCAAGAAAAGTTGCGCAAGAATTAACCGAACACGATGCTTTAGGAGCACATGTTAGGGACGAATTAGGAATTAATGACATTAGTCAAGCCAAACCTATGCAGGCAGCATTGGCATCTGGAGCGGCATTTACAGTAGGAGGTTTACTTCCCTTTTTAGTCACGCTCTTTATTCCATTGGAGAGTTTGGAATATTCACTTTACGGTTTTTCCCTATTATTTCTAATAATATTAGGAGCATTGGCAGCAAAAGCAGGTGGCTCTAGTATTGGAAAAGCAATTCTTCGTATCACATTCTGGGGAACTGTGGCCATGGGACTGACTGCTTTAGTAGGACATTTGTTTAATGTAAATGTCGGTTAAAATCCTACAGATGTTCCTCTGGTTCGTTTTCTTTTACTAATTTCGTTCTAATTAACACAACACAAGAGCATAATAAACAGGTAAAGTATCGCATACACGAACTCCTTGTAGATCATTAAAACCCCTAAACTTGAAACATAAAATCAGATTAAGATTTAAGAATTGGAAAAAATATGTATTCGAATTTCTATCCGTTTTTTTTGCAGTTACTTTCGCTTTTTTATTAGACAGATGGAATGAAAACAGAAAAGAAAGATTTACAGAAAAAACAATTCTAACAGAAATCTATAATGGTTTAGAAAGAGATAGTATTGATTTAGATAATGACGAGAAATCAATAAAATATAATATTAAGGCTGTCAATTATTTTAGAAAAATTGTTGACAATATAGAAGTTGATAATGATTCCTTGCCAACGTATTATTTTTATCTAACTAGAGATTTTTTAACCATTCAAAATACATCTGGATATGAAACTTTAAAATCTATAGGTTTAGAAATAATAGAAAATGACTCTTTGCGAAAAACGATAATTGATTTATATGAAGTGCGTTATAAATTACATAGAAAATTTACCGAGGAATATGATGAAAATAAGTATATGAGGAATTATTTTGAAAAAATCAATACCTCAATTTCTCCCAACTTTATTTATGACATTCGTGGCAATATAACTGGAATAAAGCAGCCATTAGACTTAAACGAAAAAGAAAAAAACTTGATAAAAAGTTATTTATGGAAACTAGAAATTAACAGACTTGACCGTGAAAGTGCCATAAAAAGGAATAAATCTAGAATTGGAGAAGTAAGAAACTACATTAAAGAAAATTTAAAATAAAGCCTAGTATTCTAATAGGAGTGTAAGTTAAATAGTAAAATCATCAAGTAAACACATAAAAGTTAAAGAATCTTCGCTACCAAAAATAAACCTCATCAACAAAAAGCCAAGATGGATTACCAGCACTTGGATGCCAACTAGGTAAGGCGTCATGGTTATTAACAACAATCTTAAAGTACCTTGCCGTGGTCTCAGGTAATGCTATTGTGAATTTTTCTTTTCGAGGGTCTACATTTTTGGTGCTAGGTGCATTTTTTAGGTCTCCCACTTTTTTGTAAACGCCTTTTTCGGTAGTAGATGTAAAAACAGTAATATCTGTTGGGTATAAAATCCAACTCCCAATATCTTCAAGACAACTAACAGAAATATGATTTACAGTTTGCTGTTCTTTTAGGTCAATAGTAATCTGCAAATCATTACCAAAATAACCAATCCAATGACCATCCCTAAAATCTGTACTGCCTTCTTTCATATCAAACACCTTTAGAGGATCTGGGTAACGATCGTCAGGCATGTCTTCTACTATAAAGTCTGTCACAGCATACTGCACTTTTGCATAGTGTCTTGTAATCACATCACTTGGCTCCCAGCCATCTTTAAACGCAGCAATTTTGAGTGTTTTTGAAGTGTTTAAAATCAGTTTTTCATTAAAAATTTTAGACGTAGAATCTGGCACATCTCCATTGAGCGTATACCGTATCTCCACATTTTTTAACCGACTCAACACATTCACATGAATTGTATCGTTGAACAAAGTTTTACTCGGACTTATTAGTGGCGGTTCTAACTGACTTCTATCTACAAAACCTACAATATCATTTTGAATGCTAACGCCAAAGGTGTTGGCTAGTCGTCGTGCATTATCATTATCAACATTAGTATTCCAGGAGTAAATACGTTTAGGTTGTATTGCTGTTAATAGGTTTTCAAGTCCGTCTTCGGAAATAGCAGTATTGTGAATATTAAGCACTTCGAGATGCTCTAGTGCTTTAAGGTTTTCAATGGTTTTATCTGAAATTGACGTGCCCTGTAAGCGAAGTGACTTGAGGTTTTTGAACTTTTTAAACCCTGAAGTCAATTCATCTGTTAGTCCCGAATTACTAAAATCTAATTCAATGATTTGTTCATCTAAAGCTAAAAGGGTTTCCATCGTGTTTTTAGTTGGAACACTATCTAAATATTTGACATTAAGTTCTGCTTGACCTGGAACCAATTCTAACACACGAAACCCAGCAGCTTTTACCTCATCAATATCATCTTGAGATGCTTTAGGAATATTTACTTTGTTAAAAACGAGATACTTGTTTAGTTTCTTTTTTAAGGTGTCATTTTCTGAATTAGCAGTCGCATAATTTTCAAAATCTAACCCATTTTCAATCCAATGTTCAATTAACCAAATCTCATCTTTTGTTAATTGATCCTTCCCTTCTGGAGGCATATGCTCCTCATCGGAAATAGGAAGCAACACTCTTGAATACAATAAACTTTCCGAAGCATTTCCACTAATAACACTCAACCCGCTCGCACCACCTTTTAAGATCTGCTCTTTTGTAACTAGTGACAATTCTCCTTTTTGCTTTGAGGCATTATGACATTGAATACATTTTTTATCCAAAATCTTTACAACAACATCATTGTATAGTTTTAAACTATCAATGTCTTCAATCGTTCGCTCTTTTTTCGAAACGCTTATGTATTCGGTTAAATACTGATCGCCATGTGTTAAAACACTTCCATAATGACCAGCAACACTAATACTAATTACAGTTGCTATAAACAATGGAAGAAAGATCTTATTCGACTTAAAAGACGGCTTTAAACTCATAAAGAAAAGAACAACAGCTAATAGTGCTGTAGCAATTCCTGTATAAAAATGAAGGTCTAAGGTCTCCTTTTGATAACCGCCTTCTAAAGATAAAAAGTAACCCAAAAAACAGGTGATGATTGCAAAAAGCGAAGTGAAACCGAGCAAACTCTTTATGGTGTTTTCTGGATAGTTCTTCTGAAATCTTCCTAAAACATCAATAAAAAAAGTGACTATCAATGCACCAATTGGTAAATGTAAAAGCAATGGATGAAAACGCCCTAAGGCTAAAATAAATCGAGGCGATTCATCTGTTTTTATACCATACAATGTTAGTACTCCAAATAGGAGTAATACTATTAAAAAAACACTTTTATATATCTGATTATTATTTGTCATTAATTAAAAATCCATTCGTCCATAAATAACCATGCTTTGAGTCCTTTTCCTGGATGCCATTCTGGTAATTCTTTGGTATTACTTATCATTACCGATAGTGATTCAACATCTTTTTCTATTGAAATTCGAACATCATCTAATGCTAAAACCTCTTTGGTTTCTGGTTGAGGCATTTTTACTTGTACTGTATCTGTTTTATTAATTATTACAGAAACGACCTCTGGCGGAAAAATCCAAGACTTTGTATCCACCAAATAGCCTATAGTCACACTTTTAATGTACGTGTCTTTTGCAAAATAAACATTGGCTTTCACAATAGTATCAAAACCTAACCATTGTTGATCTCTAAAATTTAAAGCAGCTTTTTGATGATTTACAAGCGTTGAATCACCCAAACCTTGATAGGTACTATGTGCTTTGGTCTTCCAATCGATACGAAGAGGCGTTAGTCCTTTTTGATAGACTTTCAATTCTGAAACAGCACTAGGTTTCCAATCGGGATGAAAGGCTTTAAACTTATAACGCCCTTCATCACTTACTACTAAAGCCGATTTATAGGCCTCTGAAGATTGAGATGGTTCGGAACCATCAGATGTATAAAATATCTCAACCCCTTTCATACGTAATTCTGAAGTAATCACAACTGAAGAATCAATAATCGTATTCGATGCTTTTACTCTGGGCTGCTCCAATTGAATATCTTGCTGTTGAACATAAGGACTCTTCTCTTTTTTAGCACAACCAAAAAAGCAAAGCATGACCAAAACCACAATGTTCACTTTCATACTCGTGTTAATTTTATGGGATAGGTTTGACCCGAATTCCATTGTGCAACATACATATTCTCATCATCATCAATACACACATCATGCGGATGTTGAAATAATCGAATCGTTTGATATAACTCTTCCAGATTGTGATTTTTATAAGAAGGAGCTGTAGCTCCAGGACAAGATATGACTTCATTATTCTCATTCATAATTAAGATAAAGCCAGATTTTGAGCGCAATGAATTTTTAGACCTCAACACGGCAAAATAAATGTCCTTTTTATGAATCACAGGACGACAAATTAAAGCGCCAGGCACATTTATAGTTTCTAAAAATTCACCCTTCAAACTAAATCGTTTTAACTGATTTAATTCTCTTGCAGATATTAAAAGTGACGGATTTTGTTTATCTCTATCGTCATAACAAATACCATGAGCATTTAAAAACTGTCCGTTTCCAGTTCCTTGTCCTCCAAAAATATTCAATAACTCCCCTTTGTGATTATAATGTATAATGTGCTGCTTGCCATAACCATCTGCAACATAAAAATCACCATTCTCAACCACAGTAGTCTCCGTTGGTTTGAAGTCTTCTTTTGTCGCGTACTTTCCTGTTTCCGACGGAAAATCTAAAGTAAATACAACCTTACCGTCTATAGTAGTTTTAATAATTTGGTGACGTTCATAATCGGTAATTAATAAAAAATCTGTTCCATTTTCTTTCACTAAGGTTAATCCATGTGCGCCAGGATACTCTGTTCCCCAAGTTTCTAATAAGGTTCCAGATTTATCATAGATGATTACATTATTCTTAATATGATTGGTCAATAACACAATTCGTCCCTTCGAATCTTGAACCATTTCATGACAATCATTAACAGGTGTTTTTAATGAATTAAGCTGTCCCCAATTAAGATTGACTTTATACTTATGAGAGTTGTGTCCAACAATAATATCTTCGGTCTTACTAAACGAAAAAGCACTACTATACATAGGATACGTTAATAATCCCATAGCAAGACATGACGATTGCTTTAGAAATTTCCTCCTACTCATATTAGCTTATCAAATCATTAATAACATGTCCAGAAACGTCAGTAAGTCTAAAACGTCTTCCTTGATGTTTGTACGTAAACTTGGTATGATCTATTCCCATTAAATGCATCATTGTGGCTTGTAAATCGTGAACATGCACTGGGTCTTTTGCAATATTATAACCAAAATCATCTGTTTCCCCATATGTAAACCCTGGCTTCACACCTCCTCCTGCCATAAACATGGTAAAGCATTTTGGATGATGATCTCTGCCGTAATTTGTATCGGTTAATGTGCCTTGACTATAATTGGTTCGGCCAAATTCTCCTCCCCAAACCACTAGTGTGTCTTCTAATAATCCGCGTTGTTTTAAATCCATAATCAATGCAGCAGTAGCTTGATCGATATCTTTAGCTTGTTTTTCAATTTGAGATGGTAAATTTTCATGTTGATCCCAACCCATATGATACAACTGCACAAATCTTACATCCTTTTCTACTAAGCGTCTTGCTAACAAACAATTTGCAGCATAGGTTCCAGGTATTGCCGCATTAGAGCCATACATTTGAAGAATATGGTCTGGTTCGTCTTCAATATTCATAGTATCTGGCACAGATGTTTGCATTCTATAAGCCATTTCATACTGCGCAATTCTACTGTTAATCTCAGGATCACCAAATTCACGCTCTTGCTTCTCATTTAATTCGCTAATATGATCGAGCATTTTACGACGTTCAGACCTTGTCATTCCTTCAGGATCTTTTAGATATAGTACTGGATCTTTACCTGAACGAAACTGTACACCTTGATGTAATGAGCTTAAAAAGCCATTTCCCCAAAGTCTTGAATATAAAGGTTGCGCAAGTGGTCGCCCTGTTCCTCTCGACAACAATACTGTAAATGTAGGCAAGTTATCATTTAAGCTACCTAAACCGTAACTCATCCAAGAACCTATACTTGGTCGTCCTGCCTGCTGAGAACCTGTTTGGAAGAATGTTATTGCTGGATCATGATTAATAGCTTCAGTATGCATAGACTTCACAAAACAAAGCTCATCTACAATCTTGGCAGTATAAGGCATTAAATCGCTAACCCAAGCTCTGGATTCTCCATACTGATTAAACTTAAACTGACTACCAACTAAAGGAAAACTATCTTGACCTGAAGTCATCCCTGTTAAACGCTGACCTTGCCTCACAGAATCTGGTAGGTCTTGACCACGCATTTTATCAAGTAGAGGTTTGTAATCAAATAATTCTAATTGCGATGGACCACCACTTTGAAACAGATATATCACACGCTTTGCTTTTGGTGCAAAATGAGGTAAATTCATGCCAGCTAAAGGAGATCCTTCGGCTTCAACAATTGAAGAGAAGGGATCTAGCATAGACGCAGCAGCCAATCCACCAATACCTAAACCCAATTTTTTGATAAATTGTCGTCTGTTATTATTCAAAAAATGTTTTGAAACTTCATCTTCCATAGTTACTATCCTTTTACAATGGCTTCGTCTAAATTAAAAATCAAACTTGTTAATGTGCTCAATGCATATAATTTTTCTTCTGAAATATCTTCTCGTTTTTCCGTTAACTGAATCCGTTTTGTATCATCATAATTTGCTTCTGAGTCTGATAGAAAGTTTAGAAGGTTATCAACTTCAAATTCCTCTGGAGCTCTAGACGTAATTTTTCTAAAAATAATCTGGATTCGTTTTTTATCTGTTAAATTCTTATCCTTAAGTAATTGAGTGGCCAGAACAGTTGAAGCTTCAATAAGCTGAGGATCATTAAGCATTACTAAAGCTTGCAATGGTGTACTTGTTTTTTGGCGTTCTATGGTACAAAAATCTCTAGTTGCTGCATCAAAAGTGAGCATTGCCGGAGGAGGAACCGTTCGTTTCCAAAAGGTATACAAGCTTCTTCTATATAAATTCTCGCCTGTGTCCATAATATATTCTGTAAGTCCTTGTCCTGATGTCGTTTCAGCCCAAAGCCCCTTGGGTTGATATGGTTTCACACTTGGCCCACCAACTTTTTCTACCAATAACCCACTAACCGCAAGTGCATTATCTCGTATCATTTCTGCAGTTAATTTTTGTCTTGAGCTTCGAGCCAGCCATTTATTATAAGGGTCAATTTCTAGTAATTCTGGAGTAGCTTTTGATGTTTGTTGATAAGTGCTAGACATGACCATTCGCCTCATCATCTTTTTCATATCCCATCCATCTTCCCTAAATGTAATCGCTAACCAATCTAATAATTCGGGATGTGATGGTAGTGCTCCCTGATTCCCAAAATCTGAACTTGAAGCGACAATACCAACTCCAAAAATTTGTTGCCATAATCTATTGACGGCTACTCTGGCTGTCAATGTGTTTTTCTCATCAAAAAACCAATTTGCCAACCCTAATCTGTTTTTTTTAAAACCATCAAAAGGAAGTACAGCTTTTGGTGTTGCTGGCTCGACCTCTTCACCATGCGCATCATAAGCTCCTCTTTTGAGTACATATGTTTTTCTATTAGGCGCATCATCTCGCATAACCATCAAATCAATCTCTGGAATCGAATCTGGTTTATTTATAAATGACAGTACCTCATCAATTTCTTTTTCAGTAATCTTAATATTAGGTTCTGGAATTTCACCATAATCCATTCGTCCTTTTTCCTTAACTTTATTAAAGAAACTGTAAAAACTGAAGTATTCCTTTTGCGAAATAGGATCGTATTTATGATCATGGCATTGTGCGCATTCCATAGTTAATCCTAATAAAGATTTTGAAACTGTATTGGTTCGATCTAAAACATACTCTACACGATATTCTTCATCTATCACACCACCTTCTTGGGTAATCTTATGATTTCTATTAAACCCTGTCGCTAGAATTTGCTCTAATGTAGCATCGGGTAATAAATCGCCAGCGAGTTGCCATTTAATGAATTCATCGTAGGGTATATTTCTGTTAAACGCACTAATAACCCAATCGCGCCAAGGCCACATAACACGCTCTAAGTCATCCTGATAACCATGTGTGTCTGAATATCTAGACACATCCAGCCAACTTGCCGTCATATGTTCTCCATATTGTGTGGAGTTGAGTAAACGATCAACTATTTTTTCATAGGCAGTATTAGAATTATCAGCTAAAAAAGCATCAATATCTGCTAGGCTCGGAGGTAAACCCGTTAAATCAAAATAAACCCGTCTTATCAGCTTTTCCTTACTTGCTTTTTCAGAAAGCGACAATCCTTGTTCTTCTAATTTTTGAATGATAAAATTATCAATTTCATTTACAACAAGGTTGTTGTTTTTCACCTCAGGAATCTTAGACTTCTCAGGAGCAACGAATGCCCAATGATCTTTCCAAACCGCACCTTGTGCTATCCATTTTGTAAGCACTGCTTTTTCATAGGTATTTAATGACAAATTAGAATCTTCAGGAGGCATCATTTTTAAAGGATTAGTAGAATTAATCCTATGAGCCATTTGACTCAAAAGTGTATCTCCTGGGACAACAGCAAATCGGTCTAAGTTTTCACCAATAGCCGCATAAGCACCTTCCTTAGTATCTAATCTTAAATTCGCTTCACGTGTACCATTATCTGGACCATGACACAAATAGCAGCGATCAGATAAAATAGGTTTTACGTCGAAAATATAATCGACAGTTTCGGGTACTTCTTTAGTAGAATTAGCATCGGTTAAACCTGATGAATCAACAGTCACATAGTCGCTCTTTGGCGTCTTTGAAATGTATTTATAACAAAGCACTAAAACAAACGGTATTGCAAAATACAATATCCATTTAAATGGCTTGTTTTGTTCTTTCTTTTTCAATTTTTAGCTGCTTACAAAGCCTTTAGGGGCAATATTAAACTAATGCCCTACAAGATAGTAATCTGTACTAGTAAAACCAAAATATTAGAACAATCGCATCTGTCCATCTTTAAAAGGTTCGTGTAGCTCAATATTTAACTTAGGCATTGTTTTTCCTTTGAAATATTTGAGTCGAGCTAATTTAACTAGATCATGAATTTGTTTTGCAATTTGGCCTTCACCACTCATTCGTTTTCCAAAGCGAGACTCATTGAGTTTACCTCCATGACAATTTTCTATTTGATGTAATACCTTTTCGGCACGATCGGGAAGCGCTTTATGAATCCAATCTGTAAAAATTTCACCAATAGCTCCATTTAATCGTACAATTGTATGCGCTATACTTAATGCGCCAGCCTCAGAAACAGATTTAGCCAAGGGTAAGATCTCATGACTATTAATTGAAGGAATAATTGGCGCTAACATCACATTTACAGGAATACCATGTTCACTCAATATTTTTACAGTCCTTAATCGTTTCTTAATGGATGCCGTTCTAGGTTCTAAGATTCGTCTTGTTGTTTCAGATAATGATGTTATGGATATATTTACACTAACTAGGTTGTCTTTCGCTAATTCTTGTAGAATATCCAGATCACGAAGAATCAAAGCGTTTTTAGTAATGATACCTACTGGATGTTTATACTTCAAAAATACCTCTAAGCATTGTCTAGTAATCTTAAATTTTTTTTCTGCAGGTTGATAGCAATCTGTATTTCCAGACATCACTATAGGATAGGCTTTCCAACTTTTACGTTTTATAAAAGCTTCTAATAACTTTGACGCATCGGTTTTAATTAAAATACGACGCTCAAAATCCAATCCAGCACTAAAGCCCCAATACTCATGACTATTTCGTGCATAACAATAAATGCAACCATGTTCACAGCCTTGGTACATATTCATAGAATAAGCCATTCCTACATCTGGACTTGTGACTTTATTGACAATCGTTTTTGGAAAAACAGGAAGATATAATGTCTTATTTTGATCGGCTTGCTCACCTTCTTTTGCACAATATTCTAAAAAATCATCACGTTGCTCATGACTCAATTCAAAAAAACGATTGTGTACATTCTGTTGAGCGCCTCGGCCTTTTATGATTGATTTTTTAAACATATTTTGTATTTTTTTGTAAAATTACAAAATATTTATGAATCATCAACCTATATAATTAGCATCATTTAAAAGTAATAATAGTTTTATTGGTTATTGGGTTTTAACCAAATAGCTATGTTTATAAATAGTAATGTATTGAGGCCCAAAACAAGAGAAACTACAAACCAACTGTTTATACTTAGTCTATGCTTTTTGCATATTTCAACAATACCAATGGCAACAGCTAATCTTTCAACAAGAATGAATAGCACAAAGAAAACCCAAAAATCTGATGTTAAATTTTCCGCTAAGAAAGGCCTTAAAAATATATAGACAACAAGCAAAGATAAAAACCAAACTAGTATGGGTAAAAAAACGAACGCTGTTTTGTTGCTCATTTAAGTCATTATTTTCCTGGGAAATCCGCTTTACGCTTTTCTAAGAATGCTGTTGTTCCTTCTGTGAAGTCTTGGGTACCAAAGCATTTTCCAAATTGTTTGACTTCGGTTTTATAACCATTAACGCCATCTTTATAATTAGCATTAATAGATTTAATAGCAGCTTTAATAGCCACTGAAGAATTACGCATGATCTTACTTGCAATCTTTTCGGCCAAGGCAATTAATTCACCTTCAGCAGTGACATGATTTACCAAACCATACTGTAATGCTTGATTGGCATCGATCATTCCTGCAGTCATCACCATTTCCATAGCACGACCTTTTCCTACTAACTGAGGTAAACGCTGTGTTCCACCATATCCTGGAATAACACCTAGCGACACTTCAGGCAATCCCATTTTAGCATTAGCACTAGCAACTCTAAAATGACAAGCCATAGCCAATTCTAAACCTCCTCCTAGTGCAAAACCATTAACAGCCGCTATGACTGGAGTTCCTAAGTTCTCGATATAATCAAATAAAAGTTCTTGCCCCTTTGCAGCTAATTTCTCTCCATTCTTGACATCAAAATCTGCAAATTCACTAATATCTGCACCTGCAACAAATGCTTTTTCACCACTACCAGTGATAATAACAACTTTCGTCTCATCACTTTTGTTCGCTATTTTAAGTGCATCGTGCAACTCTTGTATCGTTGCTTTATTTAAAGCATTGAGTTTACTCGGTCTATTAATTGTAATTGTGGTAATTCCGTTATAGGTATTGGATAAGATGTTTTCGTAACTCATGGTGTTTTGTATTGTTATAACTTCGGAAATGTAACTGAAAATGTTGTTCCAGCTCCTTGTTGAGATGTAAAGGTAATATTTCCTTTATAAGTTTCAACAATATTTTTAACCATAGCTAAACCTAATCCCATTCCACTTGTTTTTGTCGTAAATTTAGGTTCGAAGATCAATGGTTTATTCTCTTCAGTAATTCCAACCCCATTGTCTTCTACAGTAATTTTAACCATATCATTTTCGGAAGTGACCTTAACTTCAATTCTTGGGTTTTCTTTATCCTCAGGAATGGCCTGAATTCCATTCTTAACTAAATTGGTAACAACACGTATTAACTGGGTACGATCGAAATTTGCTACAATATCTTCATCTTCGGAAGAAAAAATAATATAATCTTCACTAAAAATATCCAGTCCCAATTTTACAATATTAGTAACGTTTAATGTTTCATTTTTTTGAGCAGGCATTTTGGCAAAATTTGAAAATGCCGAGGCTATAGAGCTCATTGTATCTATTTGCTGAATGAGTGTCTGGCTATATTCGTCTACTTTTTGATGAATATTCTCATCATCTGGATTAAACTTACGCTGAAAACTTTGCACACTCAAACGCATTGGTGTTAATGGGTTTTTAATCTCATGAGCAACTTGTTTTGCCATTTCTCTCCATGCTTGTTCACGTTCACTTGTTGCTAATTTTACAGCACTTTCCTCCAACTCGTCTATCATACTATTGTAGGAGTTAATTAGCGTCGAAATTTCTTCGCTAGAGGATGCAATATCAATTTTCTTATTCCGCTTTTCTAATCGAGTTTCATTTATTTTATCTGCAATAGTTTTTAAGGTTCTAGTGATATATTTAGATAACAACAACGCCAGAATAATGGCAATAAGCATCATAAACAAATAGGCATAAGCAAGTCGCTCTAAAAACTCATCTAATTCTTTATTTAAGAAATCATCATTCTCAAGATATGGTAAATTTAAAATAGCTAAAGGCTTCGATTTAGAATCAAGAATATATCGATACGATGATTGAAACGTCTCACCATTTTTTTGGATCTTTTCTACAAAACGGTGTTCGGCAGTATTTGAAATTTCGTTTAAAACATTAGTATCTATACATTGAGATATTGAGTCATTGGTAAAGCTTGCTTTAGACGTAATGAGCAAAGTCCCATCTAAATCGTACAAATTAATTCTTAAACTGTGAATTTCTGCGATTCTATAGATTTCATCTTTAAAAATCAAAGGTACCTTTTCTGTTTCAACAAGATAGGTCGTTTCTTTAATCACATAGTCTATATCACTAATTATAGCCTGTTCTTTTCGTTCTAAACGGCCCTTATGATAATCTCTAGCTTCTTCATTATATTGGTAAATAGTGACACCTGCAATAAGTATAGATGCAATAAGCACCAATAATATCATGGCAAAAAAGATACGGACTCGTAAAGACAGTTTGTTTAACTTCATCTCAATTTTTGTAGTGCAATAAATGTAACAATAATTAAGCCAATATTAAGCTTCAGGATTTTTACGTCTAATATTCTTATAAATCTTGAAACCTAACATCAATAAAACAGCTAGTACAACAATCCCTATAACGCCAAAGATCCAATTAATAGCATTTTTCAGAATAACTAAAAATACTACAGCAAATAAAATAAAGGTTGCACCTTCATTCCATAAGCGCATAAAGTTTGAGGTTTTCTTTACCTCATCACGTTGTAATTGCTTATAAAACTGATGCGTTTTTAAATGGTATAAAAGCAATAGCACAACAAAAGCAAGCTTAACATGCATCCAAGGTTGTTCTAACCAAACAGGCTGCAATACAATGAGCCAAATGGCAAATAGTGTTGCTAAAATTGCAGATGGCCATGTGATGATGTTCCATAAGCGTTTAGCCATTAGTTTTAATTGTTTTCCCAAGATTTCCTTTTCAGGAGATGGTTTATGGAAGGCTTCAATTTGATACACAAATAATCTAGGAATATAGAATAGACCTGCAAACCACGTTACAACAAAAATAAGATGAAGGGCTTTTATATAATTGTAATATTCCATTTAAATATCATTAGTTAAATAAATTCTTAGTAGAGATATCTCGACTGCGCTCGATATGACAACAAAATTAATCCTCGACAAATAAATAGTTTAAGTTCTTAGCATTAAAGTCTGCATTAAATTGTTTGATTTTATTGGATATCAATGTGTTAAATGCATTCAATTGTTCATCTATTTTAGCCGTCAGTTCATTTTTTACAGCTATATCCTGATCGGTTGGTGGAAAATCTCCCATACTTACTAAAGAGTTCAAATGCCCTAATTTGTTGGTCAACCTAATTGGGAAATTTAAAGGGTCTTGACCACTTCTGTTTTTGGTTTGATACAAAGCTTCTTCAATTGTTGTAAATTCTTCCTTGAGCTTTTTTGCGTCTTCCAATAACTGTTTCAGGTCGTCATTCCCTTTATATTGTGCTTCAAAAGCTGAAAGCTGTTTTTTAATTTTTCTAATAGTCTTGATGGATTTATGAGCGTCATCCATAGTTTTATTGACATCTTTTATAAAATCAAATTGCTTTTGCATATCGGCTTGTGAACTTTCTGCACGAGGATCTGCGACAATATTAAACGACTGTGGAGTTGCTGTTCCATTCACATTAAGATGTACTTTATATGTTCCTGGAATAGCTCTTGGACCATTTAAGCTTGCCCACCACAAAATCATACCATCTAAACGCTCGGCGCCCTCATAAGTCATATTCCACACAAATTGATTCATGCCTTGTTTGACTTCGAGCTTATCCTTTTTTTTGTTTTTAGTTGAAAACGTCTTAATCGTATCGCCCTTAGTATCAAAATAAGTAAGTGACACTTCATCATTTTTTGCGTCATAGCTTTTTAGATTAAAATATGTGATGACACCATTTGGGTGGTTCGTTCCTTCTGTCTTACTTCCTTTGCGACTACCACCACGCATTCTATAGGTATCTTTAGGTTTGAATAACCTGTTGTCTTCCGTATTGGAACTGTACAATTGATGTATAACAGTCAAGTCATCAATAATCCAAAGACTTCTTCCTTGCGTTGCAACAATTAGGTTGTTGTCTTTTAAGGTTATATCTGTAATTGGAACTATTGGAAGGTTTAATTGAAAAGGCTTCCAATTCTTTCCATCATCAAACGAGATATACATACCTGTTTCTGTTCCAGCATATAGCAACCCTTTTTGTTTTGGGTCTTCGCGTAGTACTCTTGTGAAATGTTCTGGATTAATACCATTAGTAATCTTCTTCCACGTTTTACCGTAATCGGTTGTTTTATAAAGGTAAGGTGCAAAATCACCTGTTTTATATTTTGTTCCAGCCACATAACACGTTCCAGCATCAAAAGCACTAGGTTCTATACTATTAATCATCATCCATTCTGGCATCCCTTTAGGTGTAACATTCTCCCAATTTTGTCCGCCATCTCTTGTGATATGAATTAAACCATCATCACTACCAACCCATAGTAAACCTTCAGTAATTGGCGATTCTTGAGCGGCAAAAATTGTGCAATAATACTCTACAGACGTATTGTCTTGTGTAATTGGCCCTCCAGAAGATTTTAATTTTTCCGGGTCGTTTCTAGTCAAATCCGGACTAATAATTTTCCACGACTGTCCTTCATTTTCAGTAACATGAACATGCTGAGAAAATGTATACAATCGATCAGGATTATGCTTAGAGAAAATAATAGGAAAGTTCCACTGAAAGCGATACTTCATCCCTTCGGCACCATGACCCATAGGGTTGTCTGGCCAAACATTAATCGCTCTTACCGTACCTGTTTTATGATTCACTCTGGTTAAAAACCCATCATAACTTCCTCCATAAACAATATCATTATCTTCTGGGTCTACAGCAATATGAGCCGATTCTCCTCCCGCTGTACTTTCCCAGTCGTCTTCAGAAATCGATCTACCATCTGTTCTATGTGGAATTCTAATAGTAGAATTATCTTGTTGTGCTACATAAATACGGTAAGGAAAATGATTATCTGTCGTGACACGATAAAACTGTGAGGTTGGTTGATTTCTATAGGTGCTCCATGTATCGCCTCCATCATAAGTCACTTGAGCCCCACCATCATCACCAATAATCATTCGGTTTGGGTCTTCAGGTGCAATCCACAAATCGTGATGATCTCCATGTGGCGCATTATAAGTGCTAAATGTTTTTCCACCATCTGTACTTTTATGATAGCGTACATTTAAAACATAGACCACATCTACATCTTTAGTATCTGCATATACTCTAGTATAGTACCATGCACGCTGACGCAATTTACGTTCGCTATTAACCTGTTTCCAAGTTTCGCCTCCATCTTCACTTCTATATAAACCACCCTTATCTTTATTTTCTACAATAGCCCAAACACGTTGATTGTTTACAGGCGATACTGTAACACCTATAATCCCTAAAGTTCCTTCTGGAAATCCTTTTTTAGTTGAAATCTCGGTCCAGGTTTCACCTTTATCTGTGCTTTTCCATAACGCAGAACCGTCACCACCAGAACTTAGACTGTAAGGTGTGCGCTGTACACGCCATGTTGATGCATATAATATTCTAGGGTTTGTTGGATCTATAATTAAATCAACAACACCAGCATGTTCGTTAGAAAACAATGTTTTTTTCCATGTCTTTCCACCATCTGTACTTTTATAAACACCACGTTCTTGAGTTGGTTTGTAGATATTTCCGAGAACACCTGCGTATACGATATTATGATTTGTTGGATCAACTGCAATTCGAGGTACGTGACGTGAGTTTTTCAAACCTGAAGATACCCATGTTTTTCCTGCGTCAACACTTTTCCAAATCCCATAACCTGAAGACACATTTCCACGAACTGTTTTTTCTCCTCCACCAACGTACATTACATTAGGGTCACTTTTTGATACTGTAATTGCACCGATACTTCCGCCGAAAAATCCGTCAGAAATATTATCCCAAGACCGTCCGCCATCTAATGTTTTCCATATCCCTCCACCTGTTGCTCCAAAGTAATAGAGGTTTGGTTTATTGGGAACGCCTGTAACCGCAGCACTTCGTCCACCTCTAAAAGGGCCTAAAAGTCGATACTCCAGCGCGTCGTATTGTGATTCATTAAAAGATTGGGCTTCAAGTTGTGCTATATTTCCGAAGAAAAAAAGACACAACAATACAGTGATTAGTCTCATTTTGTTGGTGGTTTTATTAATAGCTTTAAAAATAAGCATAAAAAAATATTATGCCATTGTCTTATTCAATTTTAACGTCACTTCTCGACGTAAAAAGAAGGCTGTTACGATTGTCGATAATACATCTGATATTGGAAATGACATCCAAACCCCTAACTCACCATAATAAGCTGGCAGAATGAAAATTAGAGGGATAAAAAATATGCCTTGTCGTGTTAGTGTTAGCAATAATGCAGGAATAGCTTTTCCTACTGCTTGAAAATATGCAGCACCAATAAGTTGGATAGCTATAATTGGTGTTGCAGCAAATACCCAACGCATAGCTGATGGTGTTTCTTTAATAACTTCGGCATCTGTGGTAAATAATTTAGTGATGGCTTCTGGAAAAATCATAAGCATTATAAAGACCAAAGTTGCTAAACCTGCAGCATATTTTAAAGCTGTATAAATCGTTTGTTTTACACGATCGTACTTTTCGGCTCCATAATTAAAACCTGCTATTGGGAGAAATCCTTGAGTAATTCCATAAACAGGAAAAAGTGCAAACATCAACATACGACCAACAATCGCATAGGCTGTTACCGAAGTTTCACCTCCGAGATCAAATAAGATATTATTCATGAATAAGTAAGTAACACTTACAATAGCTTGTCTTGATAATGTTACAAAACCTAATGAGCCTATTTCTTTAACAATAGGTAGTCGTAATTTAAAATAGCAGTTCGTTAGTTTTAATTCAGAGTTTTTAGAAAGAAAAAACCATAAAATAAATGCAAAACACAAAAGATATGATCCTGTAGTAGCCCAAGCAGCTCCTTCCATTCCAAGATCCATGATATTAATAAATACATAGTCTAAAATCAAATTTCCTATAGACGGAATCATCATAGCATACATGGCAAACTTTGGTTTCCCTTCAGCTCTTATAACTGTATTGCCCATCATACAAAATGCTAGAAAAGGAATACCATAAAGTACAATGGTGTAATAAATTTTAGCAGGTTTGAAAATACCGCCTTTTCCTCCAAAAGCAGGTATAATATCGTTAACAAAATACAGCCCTGGTACAACCAATGCCACTGTGAGTAGTAATGTTAATGTAATTTGATTACCAAATGTTTGAAGTGCTTTGGTCTCGTTATTTGCGCCCAAAGCTCTTGAGATAATAGATGACCCTCCTATACCAATAGCCATACCTAAAGCAGCAATAAAAAAGGATACTGGAAGCACAACATTAATAGCTGCAATAGCCGTAGCACCAATCCATTGCCCTACAAAAATTGTATCAACTAATATATTGAGCGACATCACTAAGATTCCAATTGAAGCAGGAACAGCCTGCTTAATTAGTAATTTGCCAATAGGTTGAGTTCCTAAATCTTGTGATGATACTTTAGCCATTACACAACAACGGTTTCAGTTGTTGCCCACTGGTTAATCCATTTTGATATTAGATCAACAAACTCTTGATCGTCATTTAAACACGGAACAGTTGTAAATTCCTTTCCACCCATTTCATGGAAAATCTCTTCTCCTTCCATTGCGATTTCTTCAAGGGTTTCTAAACAATCACTAACAAATGCTGGTGTAACAATGGCCATTTTTTTCACACCTTCTTTACCCAAGCGTTCAATGGTTCTATCAGTATAAGGTCTTAACCATGGGTCAAATCCTAATCGCGATTGAAAGGATGTAGAATACGTCTCTTCTTTGAGGTTTAGTTTTTCAGCAACCAATCGTGTCACTTCTTTACATTGGTGTCTGTAACAAAATTCATGAGCAGGTGATGCAGTTGCACAGCAGCTCCCATCTATTTTACAATGTGACTTTGTGATATCGCTCTTTCTAATGTGTCGTTCTGGAACACCATGATACGAGAATAGTAAATGCTCGTAATCTTTATCTTTTAAATGTTTAGCAATAGAGTTTGACAACACTTCTATATAATTTGAATCGTTGTAGAATGCCTTTAGATCTTGGATTTTTATCTGCGGAAAATGTGCTTGACGTATCTCTTCGGCCAACACCAAAATCGTTTCAGTTGTTGCCATGGCAAACTGAGGATACAAAGGAATCAAAAACACCTCATCAACGCCCTTATCAACCAATTCTTGGAGTCCTTTTTTTATGGTCATGCTCCCATAACGCATGGCTAAACTCACAGGTAGATCTGTTTTTTTCTGAATTGACTTTTGCAATCGTTCTGAAATGACAATTAAGGGTGAACCTTCATCCCACCAAATTTTTTGATACGCTTTAGCTGATGCTTTAGGTCGTGTATTTAGTATAATGCCTTTAACAAGTAATGTCCTTGCCCAAAGTGGTACATCTATCACGCGTTCATCCATTAAAAATTCCCCTAAATACTTTTTTACATCTTTAGGTTCTGGGCTATCTGGAGAACCAAGATTTACGAGTAAAACTCCTTTTTTCATTTACATATTTTTTGTAGCAAGTCATTAAGACCTGTAATTCGATACTATTTGTTTGAAAATTCACATTAATCGTCATTCCAAAACAAGATATAGTATCACATACTTTTGCATAAACTCATCAATAAAGCTAGGGTTACTTCTTTTCTTTAAGCAATGTTGTTCTTACGCTTTCTGGAATTATTGAATTTACTAATTCTTTCATTGTGTCATCATTACCTATAAACTTCCAACCGTCATATTTTGGGTCTTTTATAGCGAACATATTGGCATCCATATTTATCAATAATGACACTGTTTTTAAATCAGATGTGACATTGGTCTCACCAAATTGAGTTTTCATGATCCCTTCCATAAATTCTAAAAAGGTTTTTTGCTCCTCTTCTGATTTGTCTTTTTCAGAAATAAATGTCATTCTCATTTTACTATTATAAAAAATAGCGGCATAGGTTATATTTTCCACTTCCATCTTATCCGTAACATCAGTTACAGTGTTTGATACAAACTCAATTTTCATGTCTGGCGAATTGAACATTTGTTCCATTCCAGCTTTCATTTGTTCTTTAGATGCCGTATCAAATACCTTTGGATACATGTAATCCAAAACACCATCAAAGTTTTGATTGGTCATATACTCATAATAAGTCTCAGCATTTTTAGTGATTTCTTCTTTGTGAGATTGAGAGAAACTTGAAAATGTAACTAATAAGGCGAATAGTAATGTTGAAAATAATTTCATAATTGTGTTTTAATTTGTTTTTGCAAAAATACGACAGTATTTCATAATAGACAGAATATTTGGACGTTCACTATTTAAAAAGAGGAGTTTACTCATTATAATTTTCACTACTAGTCATCTTATTCTATATTTACAACTCTAATTAAGCTTTATGAAAAAAATAATACTATCAGTCCTAATCACTTTTTTTACAACTTTAGGCTTTACTCAAAATAACAGTTTACTCTGGGAGATTTCAGGCAATGGTTTATTAGAGAGCTCTTACATTTACGGCACAATGCATGTTAGTAAAAAAGTGGCTTTTAGATTAGATGATGTGTTCTATGAAGCCTTAGAAAAAAGTGAATGCGTGGCTTTAGAATCTGATCCAACACAATGGCTTGAGCATTCTTATGAGGATTTAAATATGATGTATAATGACTACAATGGTTCTTATGGCGATAATTTTTATTCAAGATTATTTAAGTTGAAACCTGTTGATGAGCTCATGGTTAGAAATATTATCCGTTTTGACAACAATCTTATAAATGGCTACCTGTATAGAAAAAATTCATTTTCTGATAATTTTGAAGAAGAAACCTATCTTGACATGTTTATTTTTCAGGCTGGAAAGAAAAACAACAAACTAATTGTAGGCCTTGAGGATATTAACGAATCTCGTTTTTTAACCACTAAAGCAGCATACAACCCTATCAAAAAGGAACCTGACGCATGGTTTAGTAAGCTTATAAAAACTGAAAACCCGTATTTACTTCAGGAGAATGTTTACAGAGAGCGAAATATTGCTTTACTAGATTCTATTGGATCTGCTACCAACACAGAGTTTTATAGAGAGCATATGCTTTTTAAGCGAAATGAAAATATGGTTATTGTTCTTGACTCTCTCATGCATAAAAAGACGGTTTTTTCTGGTGTTGGCGCTGCACATCTTGCTGGAGAAAAAGGAATGCTACAAATGCTTAGAGATAGAGGTTACACAGTAAAACCATTAACATCTAAGCAGACGGATTTTGCTAAAAACGAAAAAGAAAAATTAGAAAACTTATTCACTAAACCCGAGTTATCTTACCACTCAACTCCAGATCAATTTATTGAAATTAAAAGCTTTGATAAGTTAAGAGAGTTCACCTTCAATAGAGTAAAATATTATATAGCACCAGATATGACTAATGGTGCTTATTTAACTATCAACAGACTAAGTACTTACGAATATTTACCTAGTGAAAAAGAAAAAGTAAGTCTTGATTATATTAAAAACTTACTATATGAGGATATTCCAGGAGATATTATCGAAAAAAAAGAATTTGATCTTCCTTTTCCTGGTATTAGTATTTTAAACAAAACCAAAAAAGGGGATTATCAAAAATATCATATTTATAAAACCCCATTAGAGATTATAGTTGTAAAATTTGGTGGTAAAAAAGATTTTGTTTTGAACTATCATGAAGAAATCTTTAATTCTATCAAATTCAAAACAACATCTTCAGAATATATTAATTTTACAGATCCTCTTAAAAAATATACCTTTAAGTTTCCTGAGTATTATATTACAGATAACTTAAAAAACTCTGGAAAGAAATCAGTTCAAGGTTATATTGATTCTGACTACTATTTCTTTCAAGAATCACCAAATCACGATATTCAATATATCGAAGAAGATGACTTTGAGGCTAAATTTATTCACACCAATTTTTATAAAGAATTAGATATCGACGAAATCGAGGGAGCTCTAAAAAAAGGGACATACAGTAGCTATGTGTCTTCGGCAGAAATCGACTCTATAAGTCATAAAAAAATATGGTTGAAATCTGTAGTTAAAGACGGAAGCTACTATTTGCTTGGTTATGCAGGAATACAAGAAGATAATGCCAACGCGTATTTTGATTCTTTTGTAGTTAATACGGCTCAATACGAACCATTTGAAACAGTCACAGACACAACCTTATTGTTTACCGTGAAATCACCTACTAAAGCACCTTTGGTGTTTACAGGTTATACCATGCGTAAAAACAAACCTTATGAGCAAAATATTAAAAGGAATACGTTTACCTCAAAATCTAATGAAGAAATATACGTCTCTAGAACTAAGTTTCATGATTTAGAAATGTATGAAAATGTAGATAGCCTTTGGAATAGCATCACTAGGAGAAAACGCCTTAAAAACTACTACAATAAAAACAAAAAAGTCTTTACAATTCATGATGAAAAACGATCCTCTAAAAATGGCTATAACATTTATACCTTAAAATATCGGGATTCGTTAAGTAGCAAAGAGATTCTAGTTAAATACATTCAGAAAAAAGGAACACTTTTTAAATTATCTACTCTTAAAGATAGTATTGCTAAGCCTTCTAAATTTGTAACAGAATTTTACGAATCGTTCACACCAATGGACTCTTTATTAGGTGAAGATATTTTTGCTGACAAAACAGCCAGATTTTTTGAGGCTCTTAAGGCAAATGACAGTATTGTTTTTAAAGGGTACACCAAAATAAACTTTAATAAATCTCATGCATCAGCAATTAAAGATATTATCGAAAATCATGACTTCCCCGAAGACAAAGAAAACATAAAAACAAATCTTGTTGGTCAACTCATAAGAATTGACCAAAGCCCAGCAACAATAGATTTTATAAAGAAGCTTTATGAAGATTCATATGCCAAACCTTCAATTCAAAACAGAATTATAAGCACCTTATTATCTAGAACTTCAAAATCTTCTAACGAACTCATTAAAGAGCTCATGCAAATAGACATTCCTTTAGGTAGTCGATATTCTGGATTTAGTTTTTATGACATTAGTTCAGATTCATTGAAAGTGATGAAACAGTTGTATCCTAACATGTTGCAATACGCCTCTATTCAAGAATACAAAAAACCTGTTTACGGACTATTAGTTAGGCTTTTAGACAGTAATATTGTGAAACCTAAGGTTTACAAATCAACTAAAAAGCAACTCATTAATGATGCTAAAATTGAAATCAAACGAAGTTTAAATAAAAGCAAATACGCAAGGTTTGATGAAAATGATATGTTAGATGGTTATACCAAACTCCTATTTCCGTTTAGAGAAGAAAAATCTGTTGCTGCATTTTATGACAAACTTATTCTTAGTAAAAATATTCAGGCATTAACAACTTATTATGCACTTCTTAAAAAAGAGAGAGCAAGCATTCCAGAACAGCTAAAAAAGGAAACCATTTATAATGAAAAGGCTCAAGCGATGCTAGTTGCCAAACTGCATTTTTTAAAGCTATTGACAACCGATGTTTTAAAAACAATTGATTTAGAGACCTACGCTAAGTCGGGTCTCTTAATTAGTAACAACAGTATTAAGAAAAAAGATTCTATTGTGTTATTTGAAAAGCGTCAATTGGAAACAGATACCAAAAAACCATTAACCGTATTTATTTTTAAAAGAACAAGAGCAAATGAGTCTAGAGAATCTGAGTATCTACATTTTGTAGCTTTTGAAACACCTACTAATGATCGATACAATGTAGAACCGTATTACACATCTAGAAATAATGGACGTTTTATTAATAATGGTACAACTGAAGAAGATATCATTGAAGATGTGTTGTTATTAATTAAACATAAAACACGAAAGCGGGTAAGCATTAATACAGATGATTATATTGGTGGCTTAGATCTCGATTTTTAGCCCAAGGCCATTAAGTATTTTTTTGGCGTAGTACCATATTTCTTTTTGAATGCTGAAATGAAATGACTCGATGTACTATAGCCTACTTTAAGTCCAACTTCATTTACATTATGATCACCAGCCTCTAACAATTTCCTTGCCACTTCCATCTTATAGTCAAATAAGAAACTAAATACAGAGTCTCCATAGATTTGTTTGAAGCCCTCTTTTAGCTTTTTAAGACTTAAGCCTATCTCTTCCGAAAGTTCTTGGAGAGTAGGTGGCTCTGCCATACGAGCAATGATAATATCCTTGGCTTTTCGTATTTTAATCACGTTTGTTTCGTCAACAAGAAACGGACATTGTTCAATATCTGCGTCTTCACTTCTATTAAAATACAAACTCAATAATTCTAAAGCTTTTCCTTTGAAGTATAGATTTTTAATAGAAGAATTCAAATTATAATTAATCAATTGATTGAGTACAATTGCCATAGATGGCGAAATCTTACCGTCCTTATAATACTTCTTATCCTTGTTGTCCTCACTTAAAAATGTGATATAATCTGCTTCTTGAGAAAACAAGCCATGAAACTCTTTAATGGAAACCAAAACAGAAACCAACCAAGAATTTGGATAGACTTCTAAATGAATGGGTAAATCACGCTGAGGGTTGTACAATAATAGTGAGTTTTCCTCTTCAATCTTTAAACGATAATTTCCATTATTGAAAATGAACTCGCTTGAACCTTTAATACAAAAGTGAAATTGAATAAAACTGCTATCAATCTCACGTTCAAGGGTTTGAATGTGAGACGCTTCATTTTGATAGGTTAGTACGAAAAATCCGTCGTCTAATT
This sequence comes from Psychroserpens luteolus, assembly GCF_021032705.1. Classification (GTDB taxonomy): domain Bacteria; phylum Bacteroidota; class Bacteroidia; order Flavobacteriales; family Flavobacteriaceae; genus Psychroserpens; species Psychroserpens luteolus. The sequence continues at coordinate 662,497 of NZ_JAHVXI010000001.1, forward strand.
TTGTTTCATCAAATGAACCTCTAGCGACATTTTTTGGGCCCTGAAAATTAGAATTATTTTTGTTGTTATTTAGATTCATTCTAAACTAATAGCTTTTAAAGTACTGTTATTACTGCAAAAGTATGACATTTATCATATAATATTAAGAAATGAGTTTAAAAAACCACAAACGATACTTAAAGTTCTCCTAGCGTTGTTTTTTTTCGATTGTCCTTTTTATTTTTGCTATCGTAATTTTCCAAATCAGGTATGGAGCACTACAATATGTCGAAAGGCACAACATTTTATGCAATTGGTCTCAGCTATAAAAAAGCCGATGCCGAAGTGCGTGGTCATTTTAGTTTAGATGAAACGTCTAAGCTTGCCGTTTTAGAACAGGCAAAACAAAATGGTATTGACAGCTTAATTGTGACTTCAACATGTAATCGAACCGAAATCTACGGTTTTGCTCAACATCCCTTTCAACTCATTCAATTGCTTTGCGATAACACTAAAGGTACTGTTGAAGAGTTTCAAAAAGTAGCATATGTCTATAAGAACAAAGATGCTATTTCCCATATTTTCAGAGTTGGTTCAGGGCTAGACAGTCAAATTCTTGGTGATTTTGAAATTATTAGCCAGTTAAAAGTTAGTGCAAAACTATCTAAGAAACACCAATTATTTAATCCGTTTTTAGAACGTTTGGTCAATGCCGTTATTCAAGCATCAAAACGAATAAAAACAGAAACCAACATTTCATCTGGTGCAACGTCTGTATCATTTGCCTCTGTTCAATACATCATGAACACGATTAAAAATGTTTCAGAAAACAACATTTTATTGTTTGGAACTGGGAAAATTGGAAGAAATACGTGTGAGAACTTAGTAAAACATACTAAAAATGAGCATATCACTTTAATCAACAGAACTAAAGATAAAGCCGAAGCAGTTGCTGGAAAGTTCAATTTATTGGTTAAGGATTATGCAAATCTTCAGGAAGAAATCAATGCATCAGATATTTTAATTGTTGCTACTGGAGCTCAAAACCCAACAGTAGACAAACATTGCATTCAAACTACAAAACCATTATTAATTTTAGATTTATCCATTCCGAAGAATGTAAATGATAATGTGACAGATTTAGATAATGTGACATTAGTTCATCTTGATGATTTATCTCAAATTACCGATGAAACTCTAGAGCGTAGAAAAGCACATATTCCTGTTGCCGAAACTATTATTGAAGAGATTAAAACCGACTTTAATGCTTGGTTAGCAACTCGAAAATTTGCACCAACAATAAAAGCATTAAAACATAAGCTCACCAATTTTGCTAATGCCGAATTGGATACACAACGAAAAAAAATGAATGATTTTAATGAAGCGCAAGCCGAATTGATTAGCAATAACATCATTCAAAAAATTACCAATCACTTTGCACACCATTTAAAAGGCGACGATGTATCTACAGATGACAGCCTTGAACTCATTAAAAAAGTGTTTCAACTAGAAGCAACTACAGACAATGTCTAAACTTATAAGAATTGGAACTCGCGATAGCGAACTTGCGCTGTGGCAAGCCAAAACCGTTCAACAACAGCTCGAACATTTAGGTTACAAAACACAACTAGTCCCAGTTAAATCAACAGGAGATTTAGTACTTAACAAGCCTATCTATGAACTAGGTATTACTGGCGTTTTTACAAAAACCCTTGATATCGCAATGCTTAATGAAGAGATTGATATTGCAGTGCATTCACTTAAAGATGTACCTACCGTATTACCAAAAGGGATTGTACAAGCTGCTGTTTTGAAACGTGGTAATGTTAAAGATTGTTTAGTGTATAAAAACAATGAAGAATTTTTATCACAACGCAACGCTGTAATTGCCACTGGAAGTCTACGTAGAAGAGCGCAATGGTTAAATCGTTATCCTACACATAGCTTAGTTGATTTACGCGGAAATGTAAATTCTCGGTTACAAAAGCTAGAAGACAACGATTGGAATGCCGCTATTTTTGCGGCAGCTGGCCTAGGACGTATTGGGCTACGACCTGAACAAAGTTTTAATTTAGATTGGATGCTTCCTGCTCCTGCACAAGGCGCAATTATGATTACAGCGCTCGAAAATGATGAAGAAACAAGGGCTATTTGTGCTGAAATCAATCATGAAGACACCGAAACATGTACCTCTATTGAGCGTAAATTTCTAAACCTTTTAGAAGGTGGGTGTTCTGCTCCTATTGGTGCTTTGGCATTTATTAAAAATGAAGAAGTTCACTTTCAAGGCGTATTACTAAGCCTTGATGGCAGCAAAAAAATAGAAGTTCAACGCACAGTCGCTTTAGGTAAGCATGAAGAGTTAGCTGAGTTTTGTGCCAACTATATTATCGAGCGTGGCGGAAAACGTTTAATGGATGATATTAAAGTTGCATCAAAAGACGTAAACATCTACTCTACCAAGACCTTAACCGATGATCAAAAGCAATTATTTCATGATGATGTGGTTTCTGAAAGTTCAGACTTTATAAAGATTAGCTTGAACCGTATGACATCAAAGGTCTTAAGACCTATGCCAAAAAATGTCATTATTACGAGTAAAAATGCAGTAGAGGCATTACTTATGAATTTTGCTCCTCAAGAATTACAATTTGAGAACATCTATTGTGTGGGAAGACGTACCAAACGTCTAACAGAACGAAAAATAGGAAAAGTTAAGCATACAGAGAACAACTCAAAAAAACTCGCCGAGTACCTAATAGAGTATATTGATGGTACAGAGATCACTTATTTTTGTAGTGATATTCGTTTAGACGACTTACCAACGATACTCAAAGACAATCATATTGAGGTTAATGAGATCACGGCTTACGAAACCAAATACGACGCCGTAAAAATTAAAGACTCTGTAAAAGGTGTCATGTTTTATAGCCCGTCAACAGTACAAAGTTATAAACAAGAAAATGATGATGATGTCATTGCGTTTTGTATTGGAGATACCACAGCAAAAGAAGCAAGTAAACACTTTGAAGATGTAAGGATTGCTAAAGTTCCTACTGTTGAAAGTGTTATTGAATTAGTAAACGAATATTACGTTTAACATGATAAAAAACGATTTATTTTTAAGAGCATTAAAAGGAGAAACCGTTGAGCGTCCACCTGTTTGGATGATGCGTCAAGCTGGTCGTTATCTTCCTGAGTTTATGGAAATCAAAGCTAAATATGATTTCTTTACACGTTGTCAAACACCTGAATTGGCAAGTGAAATTACAGTGCAACCTATTCGTCGCTATGGTATGGATGCTGCCATCCTATTTAGCGATATTTTAGTGATTCCTCAGGCCATGAATATCGAGGTACAAATGAAGCCTAATTTTGGTCCGTATTTGCCCAACCCAGTGCGCTCACAAAAGGATGTTGATAATGTGATCGTACCAGATGTCAAAGAAGCATTGAATTATGTATATCAAGCGATAAAAGCCACTAAAGAAAAATTAAATAATGAGATACCATTGATTGGTTTTGCTGGCTCTCCATGGACAATTTTATGTTACTGCGTACAAGGGCAAGGCAGTAAAAACTTTGATAAAGCCAAAGAGTTTTGCTTTACAAATCCAATTGCTGCACATCAGTTATTACAGAAAATCACAGATACTACCATCGCTTATTTAAAAGAAAAGGTAAAAGCAGGTTGTAATGCTGTACAAGTCTTTGATTCTTGGGGAGGCATGTTATCTCCCGTAGATTATCAAGAGTTTTCTTGGCAATACATTCAGCAAATTATCGATGCTTTAAAAGAGGACGCTCCTGTAATTGCTTTTGGGAAAGGGTGTTGGTTCGCCTTAGGTGAAATGGCAAAATCTGGAGCCGCTGCTTTAGGTGTAGATTGGACCTGTTCTGCAAAAAATGCGCGATATTTAACTGGCGGAAATATAACTTTACAAGGCAACTTTGACCCTACACGATTATTCTCTCCTCCTTCTGAAATTAAAAAAATGGTGCACCAAATGATCAACGATTTTGGTAAGGATAAATATATTGTAAATTTAGGTCATGGTATTTTGCCTAACATTCCGTTAGATCATGCCAAAGCATTTATTGATGCTGTAAAAGAGTACAAAGTTTAAAAGTTCTACTTTTTCTCAATATATTATGATAAAAAATATAATTCAAGGTATACAGGCATACACAGGCTCTTTGGCATTAATTTCAAAGCTAAATCTTTGGAAATTCTTTTTCATCCCAATTGCCATTAGTATCATAACCATAATCGTTATTGGGTTCTCTGCTTATGGATTATCTGATAATATTGGAAACTATATCGCTAGGATTTGGCCTTGGGAATTTGGCAAGGAGACCTTCACTTCTATTTCAACATTTATAGGTGCTATTGTAGTTCTAGCTATTGGATTAATTCTTTATAAACATATCATCATGGCTTTGTCTGCGCCATTTATGAGTCCTGTTTCTGAAAAAATTGAATCTTATCTAACTGGTGTAGAGAAACATAAACATAGAAACACAACCTCTAGAGAACAGTTATGGAGAGGTATTAGAATTAATGTGAGAAACTTAGGTAAAGAATTACTGTTTACCATTCCTCTATTAGTACTCAAATTTATACCAGTAATTAATATTTTCTCAACAGCACTTTTATTTTTATTGCAAGCATATTATGCAGGTTTTGGTAATATGGACTATACCTTAGAACGTCATTTTAAATATAGAGAGAGCATTCGGTTTATAAGAAAAAACAGAGGTGTAGCTATTGGTAATGGTATTGTATTTATGCTCCTTTTGTTAGTACCTATTATAGGATGGATTCTCGTTTTACCTCTAAGTGTTACAGCGGCATCATTAAAAACTGTTAAGCTCATTCAGCAAGACAATTTACTTCCAGAACATAAACCAGTAGTGTAATGATTGCGCAATTTGACGGTTTTGAAATTAACCCAATTCATGAAGGTGATGCCTGGAAAACCTGTGACCTTATGGTCGCCAATGCTGATCGTTTTAAACGTTATTTTCCAAAGACATTAGAGCAAAATTTAAACCCAACGCTATCACAGTTCTTTGTTGAAAAAAAAGCCAAGCAGTTTCAAAAAAAAGAAGAGTTTTTATTCACTTTAAAACATTCTGAAACACGCCAACTTGCTGGACTTATATATATCAAAGAATTAGATTGGAACAAAAAACAAGGAGAATTTGCCTATTGCATTGGTTACCCCTTTAAAGGACAAAAATTAATATCGAAATCGATAAACGCTTTGTCTGCATATGCTTTTGAAACACTACAATTAAATACAATGCAAATTATTGTTAACAAGAATAATACCTCTAGTGTTAAGGTTGCAGAACATAATGGTTTTAAATGGATAGAAACATTAAAAAATGAATTTACTCCAATTGGCGAACAACCTTTAGATATGGAATTATACGAATTATATAAATAACTCATTATGCCTCATTTTGTAATAGATTGTTCAGAAAACGTGCTAAACTTAAATGCTCCAGACCATACACTTTTGACAGTACATCAAGCTGCCGTTGCATCTGGATTATTTGATGAAGGTGACATAAAAGTGCGATTAAATCCCTTTAAAGAAAACTATATGGTTGGAGGAAAAGAACAAGACTTTATTCATGTGTTTGGTAATGTAATGGAAGGTAGAACTAAGGAACAAAAAAGCAAACTTTCTAAATTGATAGTGCAGCAACTTAAACATATATTTCCTTCAATAGGTTTTATAGCGATTAATATCAGAGACTTTGAAAAAGCAACCTATTGTAATAAAACAATGGTATAAGATGAAAGATAAATTCTTCAACTATATAAACGAACTTCAAGATACCATCACTTCAAAATTAGAAGCTATTGATGGCAAGGCAAAATTTCAAGAGGATATTTGGAAGCGCCCAGAAGGAGGTGGCGGACGAACTCGTGTGATTGAAAACGGAGGCGTTTTTGAAAAAGGCGGCGTCAATATTTCTGGTGTTCATGGAAAATTACCAGACTCCATGCAGACATATTTTGGTGTTGAAGATGCCGATTTCTTTGCTTGCGGATTAAGTCTCGTACTCCATCCTAAAAGCCCAATGATACCAACCGTTCATGCCAATTGGCGTTATTTTGAAATGTATGATCAAGACGGTAATATTGTAGATCAATGGTTTGGTGGCGGACAAGATCTTACGCCTTACTATTTATTTGAAGACGATGCTACACATTTTCATTCGGTTTGTAAAACTGCATGCGATAACCATCATCCAGAATTCTACTCAAAATATAAAGCCCGATGTGATGAATATTTCTATAATGCACATCGCAATGAAGGTCGTGGTATTGGTGGTTTATTTTTTGATTACTGCAAAGCAACCAACGACATGAGTATGCAAAATTGGTGTGATTTCGTTACTGAAGTTGGCGATAGTTTCCTAGACGCTTATGTGCCTATAGTAGAAAAACGTAAAGCTTTAGAGTACACAAAAACACAACGTGATTGGCAGGAGATTCGTCGTGGTCGTTATGTAGAGTTTAATTTGGTACATGATAAAGGCACATTATTCGGACTCAAAACCAACGGACGTATTGAGAGTATTCTTATGAGCCTACCGCCTCATGTACAATGGGTTTATGATCACCATCCTGAACCTGGCAGCGAAGAAGAAAAATTAATTAATATATTAAAACAACCTAAAAACTGGGTGTAAATGAAATTACTTAAACGTGCATTTTTAATCATTAACTGGAAAACATTTGTTATCACAGGATTAGCAATAGCTTCAACAGCATTTTGCATACATTTTGAAATCAAAGCCGATTTTCCTTTAACACTTATTGGTACAGCCATTGTATTTCCAATTGTATTCTCTATTGGTGGTGCTTATAAACGCCGTGAAGTTGCATTGGATGAATACGGATCTATAAAAGCTCACGGTAGAGCACTGTATTTTGCAGTTTCCGACTGGCTGGAAAATCCGCCTCAAGAACTCAAAGATGAATTAAAAAGTCATCTTAAAGGGCTTTTAAACTCTTGTAAGCATGTATTTAATAATCCTATAAATGAGCTAGATGAAAACGAAAAAGCAGTGTATACTAGTTTTGAAGGTTTATCTAAATTCATCAAAAGTATGCGATCTCATGGTTTACCATCTGGAGAAGCATCGCGTTCCAATCAGTTTTTAAGTAAAATGATGATATCTTTTGAACGTATTAAACACATATATCAGTATAGAACACCAAGAACCCTTAGAACCTATAGTGATATATTCATTGTAATTTTACCTGTTATTTATGGACCACACTTTGCGCATAATGTGACGAGTTACAATTTTGGATTACAATATGCTGTGCCTATCATGTTTAGTGTTATTTTGGTAGCCTTAGATAATATTCAGTCACATTTAGAAAATCCATTTGATCAGCAAGGTGAAGATGATGTTTATATCAATGAAGAAAAGTTTATAAGAAATTTAGATTAGAACTATGTATCCATTAAGACGAAACCGAAGATTAAGAACCAACGACGCTATTAGAAGCTTAGTTCGTGAAACAATTATTTCTCCAAACGATTTTTTAGTTCCACTTTTTATAGTTGAAGGTAAAGGAATCAAGCAAGAAATCGCTTCTATGCCAAATTACTATCGTTATAGCTTAGATCTATTAGAACAAGAAGTAAAAGAACTCTGGAAACTAGGGTTAAAATCTGTGCTCTTATTTGTTAAAGTTCCAGACCACCTAAAAGATAACAAAGGCACCGAAGCTTTAAATCCAAACGGACTCATGCAACGCGCCATCAAAACCATTAAAAATGTGTGCCCAGGAATGTTGGTGATGACAGATGTGGCCTTAGATCCTTATTCATCATATGGTCATGATGGTATTATTGAAAATGGGAAGATCGTCAACGATGATACGGTTGATGTTTTAGCGGAAATGAGCTTATCTCATGCTCAGGCTGGAGCAGATTTTGTAGCGCCAAGCGATATGATGGATGGTCGCATTTTGACCATTAGAGAAGCTTTGGAAGACGACGGATTTACAGATACTGGTATTATGAGCTACTCGGCAAAATATGCCTCTGCTTTTTATGGTCCGTTTCGTGATGCATTAGATTCGGCTCCTGCTGATGTTAAAGATATTCCGAAAGACAAAAAAACCTATCAAATGGATTTTGCAAATCGTTTTGAAGCGCTTCGAGAAACCGAAATGGATATTGATGAAGGTGCAGATATTGTGATGGTAAAACCAGGTTTGTGTTACTTAGATATTGTTCGTGACATTAAAAATGAAGTTGATGTTCCAGTAGCAGTGTATCAGGTTTCAGGCGAATATGCCATGCTTAAAGCTGCTGCCGAAAAAGGATGGTTAGATCATGATGCCGTGATGCTTGAACAAATTACAGCCATTAAACGCGCTGGAGCAGATGTAATTGCAAGCTACTTTGCGAAGGATGTCGTGAAGCTATTGTATTAAAAATAAAAGGATTAATTCACACGCCAAACCAATCCTTTTTACTTTACACTATTTAGAGGGCAAAGACTCGTTGGAAGTTAATGCCCAATTTATACCAAGAACTGTAATTAGATTGTCCTCACCAACAGGAAAATCTTTACCAAAACCTCCTGTTAAGCTCATTTTTTTATTGATTTGATACGTAATATTACCCACAGATCTGTATTGTTCATCATCACCATCACGTTGTAAATATTCATAGGATAAATTGAACTTTCCTAACTCCAATTCAAGTTTTCCTCCAATATCCCAAAAACTTGTATCAAAATAATTCTGCTCGGCATCGATGTTAAAGCCATTATCAATATATCGGCTAATAGCATATAAATGGAAGTAGTTTTTATCATTAAACGGAAGTGCCAAATCTAGTGTAACCCATCCTCCTAAACGCTTTGCTGTATTACTATCAAATGTGTTTTCTTTAAAAAGTAAACTGTATGCTACAGCACCATCCAATCGTAAAACCGGTTTAATGTTTTTAGGATTATAATAGAACTTCACAATTCTCTCAGTGATTTCATCAAAGTAAGCAGTCGCTAAACTTTTCCCATCTACATAGGTTGACTTATAGTCTGGATTTTGATTTAAAACGGTATTAGCAATATCAACATAATTTTGCGGTATCGTTTTATTCTTGACGTACTCATCTGCTATTTCCCTAGTTACAATAACATTAGAAAAAACTAAGGTTCCATTATATTTATTAAGTGCATCATTAGAATAAGGCTGACCAATATCACTTAAAATATTAACTATTTTATCCGTTTGTTTTCTACTAAATAATTGAAATAAGGTCGTTCTCAAACCTATTGCTGCAACCTTTTTTTCTTCTTCAAACCCTTGAAACTCTTTGTTGGTATAGGCTATTGAAAAAGACGTGTTGGTCTGTAGTGCCTTAAACGGATCAATAACGTATTCCCCTTTTCTATTTTTTTTTAATCCACGATAGTCTTCGTAAGATTTATCCTTTGTATTGGGAATAAGCCAGTAAGGATTGGTCTCTAAAGCAATGTTTCCATTAGAAAATCCATTAGACACATACAGAGCTAAGCTCTTGATGTTATCAGGTGTATTAATTGCTGTTGGCGACTCTTCGATAATTGTAAATGCAGGGTTAGCAGTACTCTCGAAATTGAAATCGTTAATTGATGCTTCGTTTTCTTCTTGCGCATTTACAATTAATGCACTTAAACTAAACAAAAAGATAAGAACTCTTTTCATAATTACTGATTTAATGATTTAACAAATTCTCTATGGTTATTCTTCAGGTCCTCATTTAAAACAATTTCAATAGTCTTTTCCACTGAAAACTGTTCAGCAGAAATATCTTTAAACTCATCTTCAAAATCTACAAGAGTAGAATAATAGGTTTTACGATTATCCTGGTCATAAACGCTATATCGAATAAGTGTTCGTTCTTTAGCTTTCTGTTTGTTTGGCTCTTGATTTACATCTACAATAAAAACAAATTTAGCAGCTAAAATTGCACGCTGTAGAGCCTTCTCTTTTGAGAAAGATGCAGAATTAGAGACATTATCCAGAATTTCAAAATCCATAGGGTCACTCTTTTTTTTAAGTGCAAAGACTGTAGGTCCAACTTGTTTCGCAATGGATTCCACATCAGTGATATTTATCGTTATCTTCTGATTGTTGTTGAATGTTTCAAAGGTTTCCATAATTATATGTTGATTATTGATTGGTTTCTATTAAATCTTAAGTACTAGACATGTGGTTACTCTTTCAGGAGTAACTAGCTACTAAATTCTATATTAGGGAGGAAAAAATCAATACCTGTAACAAGGTATATTGATAATTATTATAAAGTTACAAAAATAATCCATTGGTTTTAGTGAAACCTTGAATGTTAACAGAAAACATACAATACCATCAAACACTTATAATACCTACTGTTTTATGTATACCTAGGTTAATGCTAGGTTAACCTATAGTTTTTTTAGGGTTTTTCTAAATCTTCGCTCTAGATTTGTATCATCATCAATCATTAAAATCAATATATCATGAGAACTTTAAACAATGATCTAATCACAGAAACAAACCAAGGAACTAAATCACACAATTGGAATTCTAAAAGGCGTTACAGGTCTATTAAATAAAACCTTATGAATTCATCAATCAAACAATCAACCTTTATGACGAGCATAGTGTCTTTTTAGACAATATGCTCTCATTTATCAAAGACGATTCTTAATTTTAAGGCACTATGAACCGCATGAAGAAAAAAATAAACCTCTTAATTATTGTTTCAGTTCTGGGACTAATAGCTTTATCTATTATTCAAGGCTACTTGATTAATAACACCTACAAGCTAAAAAAGGAGGCTTTTATTACAGAAACAAGACGGTCCATTTCACAAATTGATGACTTTTCTCCTGCCTTAGATTCGTTATCAGATATTTGGCAAGATAACTTTCTAAATACCATAGCAGATTATAAAGCCAATACAGCTACCAGAGCTGATATTTTAGATGGGTTACAATTTGTAATTGATTCTATTAACGATACCTATCGCAGCGAGTATCAAAAAGAATTAGTTAAAAATAATATCCCTTATGGTATTAAGTTTCATAAAAGGGTAAAAGCTATTGTTTTACAAGATTCTATTAAGAATGACACTATTTTCGATTTTGAAAAAACACCTAAGCGTATTGTTTTAGGCGATCCTATTTCCGAAGATAAAGAAATTGGCGTAAGCACAACATTATGGCAAACAGACCATACTTCAAGTAGAATAATTAATGGTGAAAACAAAGAAATTGTATTTTACTTATTGTTCCAAACTCAAGATAAAATGGATATAGACGGCTGGGAAAAGATTGTCTTTAAACAAATGTCTGGATTACTTCTACTCTCGCTTTTAATCTTCTCTGTTGTGATTGGATTATTATATTATTCTATAAAAAGTTTAATCACTCAGAAAAAGATCGCAGATATTAAAACCGATTTTGTCAATAATATTACGCACGAGCTTAAAACACCATTAGCCACCTTGACATTGGCAACAAAAATGCTAAAAAGCAATGAGGTACAGCAACAACCTCAACTTGTTGACAATACAGTAAATACCATTGAACGCCAAAATAAGCGACTTCAAAAACTCATTGACCAAGTTTTAACCAATAGTTTAGGCTATAATGAAATACAACTACACAAAGAAGAGGTGCATATTGAAAATTATATCAATACCATTTTAGATGATTTCTTACTAGCAGTCAAAACAGAGCATGTCACTGTGAACAGACAATTTCTAGGATCAAAACAAACAATTCAACTCGATAAATTCTATATCACTACAGCTTTACTGAATATTCTTGAAAACGCTGTAAAGTATGCAAGTGACAACATTATCATTGATTGTAAAGTTAAACGTAATAACGAGTTGAAGATTTCAATAAAAGATAATGGTGTTGGTATTTCAGAAAAAGATAAAAAACAAGTCTTTGATAAGTTCTTTAGAGCTGGAAATAAAGAAATTCACGATGTCAAGGGCTTGGGCTTAGGCTTGTATTATACAAATCAAATTATAAAAGCGCACCACGGAAATATTACGGTTGAAAGTAAAGAAGGGAAAGGGTCAACGTTTATCTTAACTATTCCATTTAATTAATTTAAAGCATGAAACATATTCTTTTAGCAGAAGATGATTTAGACTTCGGACATATTTTAAAGCAATATCTAGAAATTTCGGGTTACCAGATTACTTGGGCAAAAGACGGAAAAGAAGCGCTGGAACAATTTAAAAAAGAGCATTATAATATTTGCGTTTTCGATGTTATGATGCCAAAAATGGACGGGTTCACATTAGCTGAGAATGTCATTAATATCAATCCAGAAACACCTTTCATTTTCTTAACAGCTCGTAAACTTAAAGAAGATAAAATAAAAGGCTTAAAATTGGGCGCCGATGATTATATCGTTAAACCTTTTGAAGCCGACGAATTGGTGTTGAGACTCAATAATATCCTAAAACGTACCGAAAAAGTTGTAAATCAATTACCACAACAAGATACCATCAAGATTGGCAACTATACATTTGACACTAAGCGTTTAGAGCTCTCGTGTAATGACTATAATAAACAACTCACGTTAAAAGAAGCTGAGTTAATTATCTTTCTTTTCGATCATAAAAATCAACTTTTAAAACGCGAAGACATTCTTAAAGCGGTTTGGGACAGTCATGATTTCTTCTCAGGACGAAGTATGGATGTTTTTATAAGCAGACTTCGAAAATATTTTAAACAAGACCCTTCAATTTCTATCGAAAGTATTAGAAATGTTGGCCTAGAATTTAAAGTAAGTTAATACAACACAACGTGTTGGTTAATGCTAGGTTAACGCCTAGCATTTTCTTTTTTAGACCCTTACTGTCCTGTACATTTGTATCAAACAATCATTAAAAACGAACAGTTATGAATTTTTCAAAATCAAAAGACAGACAAAACAGCATCAGAATTATTGATGTAAAAAAAGGATTAAGTTTAGCAATTATTTGTGCTTTTCTCTCAATACACACATTAAATGCACAAACAACTCCAGAACCTCCAACACCTCCACAAACCAACACAACTTCTGGAACATCATACTCTATTTCAATAGATAATGATGATGACGAAACTTCTAATAGTTCAATATCTATAAAAACAACAGATGAGTATTATAAGTTCAGGGCAAGTTTTCACAAGTCTAAAAATGAACGCGTAAAATCTATGATCATCAAAAATTTAGGTAATAACAATTTAAAAGTTGAAGGTAATACCTATCTATGGACCGATAGTAAAAATGGAGACGAGGTTTTTGAATGTAAGTTAACTAAAGGCCATTTAAGAATGTCATTAGATAGTGAAGTAGCATCTCAAGGTTTTACACAAAAAATCACCGAGCTTGGAAGAGAATTAAAATATTTCATCTCTGGTACAGATCGTAAAAAAGAAGAGCTTAAAAAAGCAGAGAGAGCCAAGCGTGACCTAGAGAGAGCACAAAGAGATTTAGAGCGTGCAAAGCGCGATTTAGAACGTACTGAAAGAGATGCTAAACGAGCAAAAGGCAATTAAAACCAATCAATCAAAAGAATATTCTATAATATTCTATAAATTAGCCATTAAATAAACTTATTTAATGGCTTTACTTTTATTATTTGCATTTGTTTCTATTTTCTTTTCTTTTTTATGTTCTATTCTAGAAGCTGTATTGCTAAGTGTAACACCAACATTCATCAACGTTAAGAAGAAGGAAGGCAAAGCCTATGCAAACGCTTTAGAAGCCTTAAAGAAAGATGTTGACCGCCCTTTAATTGCCATACTAACATTAAACACTATAGCGCACACGGTTGGTGCTATTTTAGTTGGTGTGCAAGCCAAGGTTGCTTATGTCGAATTATACGGTTCTCAAACTAGCCGTATTTTTGGCATTGAATTTACCGAAGAATTAATGGTTGGTGTTGTCTCATCCATTATGACTGTTTTAATTTTAGTTGCTTCAGAAATTATTCCAAAAACCATAGGAGCTACCTATTGGAAGCAGTTAGCAAACTTCACCACCAAAGCTTTAAAGCTTTTGATTATCCCATTAAAATACACTGGGATTTTATGGATCTTGCAATTGACCACAAAACTTATTGGTGGTAAAGGGCATCATGGAAGTGTTTTAAGCCGTGAAGACTTTCATGTTATGGCAGATATGGCACAAGAAGAAGGTGTGTTTCAAGAAAGCGAAAGCAAGATCATCAAGAACCTTTTAACGTTTAAAGAAGTCTTTGCTAAAGATGTCATGACACCTCGAACTGTAATGAAAGCCGAAGATGAAACAACAACTGTTGAAGATTTTTTCAACAAAAATATGAACCTGCGATTTTCAAGAATCCCAATTTATTTAGACAATCCAGATAATATTAAAGGCTTGGTTTTAAAAGACGAAGTATTCAAAGAAATGGCGCTTAATAACGGTTCTAAAAAATTATCTGAACTTAAGCGACATATCATTGTTGTTGAACGCAATCTACCTATTCCTAAATTATTTGAACAGCTCGTTGAAAGTCGAAACCATATGGCTTTAGTTGTCGACGAATACGGTTCGGTTAGTGGTTTAGTTACGATGGAAGATGTGATAGAGACCTTACTAGGTATGGAAATCATGGATGAAAGTGATAATGTATCCGATCTTCAACACATGGCAAGAAAAAGTTGGGAAGCAAGGGCAAAAAAACTAGGGATTTTAGACGACACTAATTCTGAAGATAAAGAGGAATAATATGGAAACCTGTATCATCAACTCCCCTTTAGGATATACCAAAATTATTGGTAATGAAGATGGTATTGCCCAAGTCAGTATTTTAAATTCTGAAGAAAAAGAAACAGATATTATTCCAACAGCCTTAGAAGATTGCGTTATTCAACTTAGAGATTATTTTGAAGGCACACGAACTAAATTCGATTTAAAATTAAATCCGCAAGGCACCGAATTTCAGAAATTAATATGGACGCTTCTTGAAGAAATTCCATACGGAAAAACCATCTCATATTTACAATTATCAAAACGCCTTGGAGATGTAAAAGCCATAAGAGCTGTTGCCAATGCTAATGGTAAAAACCCTTTGTGGATTATTGTACCATGTCATCGCGTGATTGGAAGTGACGGAAGTCTCACTGGTTATGCTGGTGGATTGCATAGAAAAAAATGGTTGCTAGAACATGAAAGTCCGTACAAACAGCAATCCCTATTTTAATGTACAAAGTTGCTACACGATTTTTAGAGCGTTTTTTTAAACCTGCTACCATTTATAAATATGGTTTTAATTGGTCTCCTATGTATAGGCGAACCACAGCGAAAGTCATTGAGGTTAGTGATGACCTATATAAAGTTGTCATTATGATGAAACCTAATTGGAAAAATCGAAATTTTGTAGGTACAATCTTTGGCGGAAGTATGTTATCTGCCACAGATCCCATTTATATGATTCAGTTGATGCAAATCTTAGGTGAAGACTATGTCGTTTGGGATAAATCGGTTGAAGCACGTTATAAAAAACCTGCAAAACATAAGATTTATGGAGAGTTTATATTTTCTGAACAGGAAATCGAAACCATTAAACAACAGATACTAAATAAAAATGAAATAGATATCGTTAAGACTATGAGTCTTGTAGATGTCAAACAAAATATAATTGCTACTTTTAATAAAACACTATATATCGCAGATAAGCGTTTTTATAAAGAGAAACTAAAACAACGTCAAGCTAACACATAACTTACTTCCTATGAAATTTATTAAAAAATTCCTTAAAGTCTTAGTATTGCTTTTCGGCTTAATCATTCTTGTGTTATATATCACAGATACCGATTACCTTATAAAAGCAGTAAGAACCATTTATATGAAAGGTCATACTACAGCTTTTTTAGAAGATTATAAAGAATTTGACAATCAAGCGATAGAAGCCTCAGATGCTCCTCAACCTTGGGTAAATCACAAAGACTATAATTCGGTAACTACAACTCCAAAGCTTGAAAAAGTGAACCAAGAATGGGGCACAATTGCTTACCTCATTATTAAAAATGACAGCATTTGGTTTGAAAAGTATTATGATGGCTTTAATGAAGACTCTAAGTCTAATTCATTTTCTATGGCAAAAAGTTATGTTTCTGGATTAATGGGAAAGGCAATTATGGATGGTTATATTAAGAGTTTAGATCAGCCAGTATGTGATTTTCTCCCAGCGTTCTGCGACGGAAAAGCAGCGAAAATGACTGTTGGAGACTTATCATCAATGGCATCTGGAACCAATTGGGATGAAGCCTATTATTCGCCTCTATCCATTACAACACGCGCATATTTTGATGACGATCTCGCGAAAGTGATGAACGGCTTAAAAGTCGTTGATGAGCCAGGACAAGGGTTTAAATATGCTAGTGGTGACACCCAAATGCTAGCCATGGTTATTGAAAAAGCAACAGGTAAAAAACTGTATGATTATTTCGAAGAAAGCTTCTGGAAGCCTCTAGGATCTGAAAATGCCACGCTTTGGCAAGTTGATAGTGAAGATCATGATTTGGTAAAAGCCTATTGCTGCATTGCTAGTAATGCAAAAGATTTTGCGCGTTTTGGTAAACTTTACAAAGACCATGGTAAATGGAATGGTAAACAAATTTTGGATTCTGCATTTGTTGCAAAATCTGTTAGACCTCGTTTCCCTGAAAGCCCAGAATATGGTTATGGTTGGTGGCTTCGTCAAATGGGTGACAAACACTTTTTTATGATGCGCGGTCATTTAGGACAATATGTTTTTGTAGAGCCAAATGACAATGTTATTATTATACGATTAGGGCATCAAAAATCACCAGATATTGGTACAAAAACATTTACTGACGACATTGGTCTGTACATCGAAGAAGGCTACAAAATGCTGAATGCAAAGTCTTAATGTTTTGTTATTTAACAAATCGTTAGACGAGCTTCTACGTAATTCTTTCTTTTTTTGATTTAAAACTAATCAATCATGAAAAACATATTACTTACACTATCTTTTGTGAGTATTGCTTTTATTAGTATTGCTCAGAACAACCTTAACTTAGATTTTGAAACTCTTGACAATGAAACATCCAAAGACTGGACGTCATTTGGTGATGGTAGTTATAAGATAGGTTTTGACACCTCTATTGTTCAAAACGGAACGGTTTCAGGAACTATAGAAAGCATCTCAGGTCAAAAAGGTTTTAGAGCGTTATCTTATAAAATACCAGCCAATTTTGGAGGAAAAAAGATAAAACTTACCGGCTATCTTAAAACTGAAAACGTCGAAGGTGGATGGGCAGGATTATGGATGCGTATTGATCCAAATGTAGGGTTTGACAATATGCGATCTAAGAGACTTCAAGGGACAAACGAATGGGAAAAATATGAAATAGAACTCAAATTAGAAGATAGTGCTGAAGAGGTCCTTGTGGGAGGTTTACTTGTAGGTACTGGAAAAATATGGGTTGATCATCTCGAAGTTACAGTAGATGGAAAACCGCTGGATCAAGCACCTAAAAAAGCACTGTCCAAAGCACAAATGGATAAAGAGTTTGACAAAGGCTCTAATATTACATTTAATGCTTTAAGTAATACACAAATTAAAAATTTAGAGTTGTTAGGGCGTGTATGGGGCTTTTTAAAATATCATCATCCTGAAATTGGTAAAGGGAACTACAACTGGGATTATGAATTGTTTAGAATACTTCCTAAATACCAAAAAGCAACAACTCATAAAGAGCGAGATAATATTCTTGTTTCTTGGATAGAAAACTTGGGAGAGGTAGCACCATGCAAAAATTGTAAAAAGACGAATAAAGATGCCTTTTTAAAACCAAATATAGACTGGATAAAAAGTGATGAGATCTCAAGTACATTAAGTGAAAAACTGTTGTACATCCAAAAAAATAGACATCAGGGAACTCATTTCTATATTGGTATGCAACCTAGTGTAGGAAATCCTAAGTTTAAAAATGAAAAATCATACTCTGGAATGAAGTATCCTGATGCTGGTTTCAGATTGCTTTCTGTGTACAAATACTGGAACATGATTAATTATTTCTTCCCTTACAGACATTTAATGGACAAAGATTGGGACACGTGTTTGGAAGAGTATATTCCTAAGTTTATCAATGCAAAAAATGAACTTGAATATGAGTTAGCAGCCATTCAAATGATTGGTGATATCAAAGATACACATGCTAATCTTTGGGGTGGAAATAATAAAATTCAAGAGGAACGAGGTGATTATTATGCGCCTGTTCACGTCAAGTTTATTGAAAACAAATTAGTAGTTGATGATTTATTTGATGATGAAAAAAGTGAATCTTGTGGTCTAAAATTAGGCGATGTAATTACATATATCAATGGAAAACCTGTTGCCGAAATGGTTTCAGAAATGAATCCTTACTATCCAGCATCTAATCAACCTACACGATTACGTGATATTAGTTTTGACATTTTACGCTCTGTAGATAATACGATAAACCTCAAAGTTAAACGTCAAGGAAATCATTTTGACAAAACCTTAGATCTTTATTATAAAAATAATATAAAAGGTCACTATAGTTGGTATAAGGAACGAACAGAATCTAGCTTTAAAAAGCTGAATGATAATATTGGTTATGTAACGTTGCAAAACATCAAAGAGCAAGATGTTGATGCACTCAAAGAAGCTTTTAAAGACACTAAAGGTATTATTGTGGATATACGAAACTACCCTTCTACCTTTGTTCCATTTACGCTTGGAAACTATCTCAACTCTAATCGCACAAATTTTGTTAAATTTACATCTGGAAGTATTGATAATCCTGGTGAATTCACTTTTAGAGATGGTGCCAAAGTTGGTATAAAAAGAAATTGGTCTTACAAAGGACAAAAGGTCATTATTATTGTTAATGAAATCTCTCAAAGTCAAGCAGAATATACTGCAATGGCATTTAGAGCTGGTGAAAAAACGACCATAATTGGAAGCACAACAGCTGGTGCAGATGGTAACGTTTCTCGAATTGATCTTCCAGGTGGATTACGAACAATGATTTCTGGAATTGGTGTATATTATCCTGATGGAACTGAAACGCAACGTATAGGTATTGTTCCAGATGTTGAAGTAAAACCAACCATTGAAGGCATTAGACAAGGTCGTGATGAATTGCTTGAAAAGGCCATAGACCTCATTAATCAATCAATTGCAACAAACCAAAAAATTAAAGATTAATTAAACATTTCATTTAAACCGAAATAGGCATGATAACAAAATTAAATATAGAAAATATTCTATTTTTAGATATTGAAACGGTTCCAGAGTCTGAACAGTTTTCTGATCTTGACGAGACCAAACAAGAACTTTGGGAACATAAGTCTCAATACCAAAGACGTGATGAATTTACTGCAGAGGAATTCTATGAACGCGCTGGTATATGGGCAGAATTTGGAAAAATCATCTGTATATCTGTTGGGTATTTTAAAATGGAAGGAGATATCAGAACGTTTAGAGTGACGTCTTTCTATGGTGATGAAATAAAGATTCTGAAAGATTTTAAAAACCTATTGATTACACATTTCAGTAGTAACAAACACTTACTTTGTGCGCACAATGGGAAAGAATTTGATTTCCCGTATATCGCTCGTCGTATGATTATTCACAACATAGAATTGCCATATAAGTTAAATCTCTTTGGAAAAAAACCTTGGGAAGTACCTCATCTTGACACTTTAGAGCTTTGGAAATTTGGAGACTATAAAACTTATACCTCATTAAAGCTATTAACTAATGTTCTAGGGATACCATCACCAAAAGATGATATTGATGGTAGTCAAGTGTATCACGTCTACTACAAAGAAAAAGAAATCGATAGAATCATCACGTATTGTGAAAAAGACACCATTGCTGTTGCTCAGATTTTCTTGAGGCTAAGAGGTGATGACTTATTACATGATAACGAGATCATTCATGTTTAAGATGGTATTTATAGCTGATGCAATAAAAAAAGTCCAGACAAAATATCTGGACTTTAAAAATTAGTTAGTTAATTAATTTTTATTGTTTTATAAATCGTTTAGTAAACGTTTCGCCTTCCGAAGTAAATCGTATTTGATAAATAGCACCATCTAAATGACTTATATCTATGATATCATTTTTAACGATTCCTTTTCCTACGAGCTGACCAACTGTATTATAGATTTCGTATTGAATATCTGAATAATCAGACTTCACATTTAACACGTTTCCTTTAACAGGGTTTGGATATAAAGTAATGTCTTTAACATCGCTTAGTTCTGGTCGAGCAGTTACTCCTTTTGCAGTACCTGTTGATAGGTTAATATTATCAATTGCAATATCTGCCTGCCATGTACTTCCAGTTAATCTGTTAAAACGTAATTGAACACTTCCACCAGTATAAGCAGATAAATCTACACTTGCTGATTGCCATGAGTTTCCTAAGTTACCTGAACTATTCCAGATACTTACCCAACTTGCACCATCATCATTACTAGCTTCTAGGTCAATTGTTCCCATATTACTAGAACCAAATTGGTGGTAATTGAAACTAAATGTTGCTGTAGTTTCTCCACTCAAATCAAAACATGGTGAATTAACGATAGCTCTTTTATTTGGGTATCCAGTATTATTTCCTGAGGCCTCCACATAAATATAGAATGAGCCCTCAATAGCACTTGATGGTCCAGTACCACTTGACGGTGTACCATTAGCATCTCTAGTCCAATTTAAATCATCTGCTCCAGACTGTGTCCAAGCACCTAAAGAGCTTTCAAAACCTTCAGTATAAGGATATGAAGTAATTCCTCCAGAACAGCCGTTAACCACAACTTCTCCATCAATTAAACTAATATCATCAATGGCGATATCTGCTTGCCAAGTACCTCCAGTAACTCTGTTAAAGCGTAATTGAACACTTCCTCCAACATAAGCATTTAAACTAACGTTAGCCGTTAACCATTGGTTACCTTGATTACCTGTACTATTCCAAATAGAAGTCCAACTAGCACCATCATCATCACTTATTTCTAAGTCTATACTTCCCATATCTGATGAGCCAAATTGGTGGTATTTGAAACTAAATGTTGCTTCAGTTAATCCAGACAAATTAAAACAAGGTGAATTTAATATGGCTTGTTTATTAGGGTAACCAGTGTTATTCCCAGAAGCTTCTACAAAAATATAGAATGACCCTTCGGTAGCGCTTGATGGTCCTGTTCCATTAGATGGTGTTCCATTAGCATCTCTTGTCCAATTCAAATCATCACCTGTTGCTTGGGTCCAAGCTCCAAAAGAACTCTCAAACCCTTCAGAATAAGGGAATGTTGAAATTCCTCCTGAGCACCCTGATGATGGATCTGATACATTTACTGTTCTTACTGCTTGTGCATTGTTTCCAGCAGAATCACTTACACTATAGGTCACTGCATAAGATCCGGCATTTGCAGTATCTACAGTTCCTGAAATAACAATACTAGAGGTTAAGTCCCCATCTTGATTATCTGTTGCTGTTGCGCCTTGCTCGTTATAGGTATCTCCAACTGTTAGATTTATAGTTGATGCTCCTATTAAAGTAATTACAGGTGGCGTTGTATCTGCCGTTACATTAACAGTTCTTGTAACTTGATTTGCTGTATTGCCAGATGAATCACTTACATTATAATTCACAACATACGTTCCAGCTGTGGATGTATTAACTGAACCTGTAATAACAATATTTGATGTAAGATCACCATCAAAATTATCTGTTGCTGTTGCACCTTGTTCATTGTATGTGTCTCCAACATTTAGATTAATAGTTGCAGCTCCAATAAGTGTAATAACTGGTGCTGTTGTATCAGCAACTACAACTGTTCGAGTCACTTCAGTTGCAGCATTCCCAGCAGCATCGCTCACATTATAGGTCACTACATATGTTCCAAGTATATTAGTGTTTACTGTGTCACCAGCAATGATAATATTTCCTGAAATATCTCCATCAACATTATCGGTAGCTGTTGCTCCTAATTCGTTATATGTATCTCCAGGGTTTAAATTAATTGTTGATGCACCATTTAAAGTAATTACTGGAGCTTCAGTGTCTGGTCCAGAACCTTGGATTATAACTGTATAATCTTCTACTTCTCCATACGTGAATGTTTCACATGATGTAGGTAAAGCATTATATTTCATTGACACACGCATTCTCGTTGAATTTTCAACCGCTCCAGATGGAATTGTAAAACTTCCACTTACTGAAGTAGCTTGCGTGTTTCCTTGTGTAAATACTTGCTCTCCTGCATCTGTAAAATCACCATCTCTATTATAATCAATCCAAACAGAATACGCTTCATTATAGACTGTCCCAGTCCACGTTGGTGTTACAGTAATAGTATATTGAGAACCTTTAGTTAAAGTTGTTGAAATACTAGTGAAATCTGAATAAAATTGTGGGCCAGAAGCATTATCAATTGTATTTAATTGTACTCGACTTATATACTCATCATTTGTATTTGTACTTGCAGAATTACAATAGTTCAATTGCACATCTGTTGTCGTAAAGTTTACAGAAGAGCTATACGCTGAATTACTGCCTCCAGAACATTTACTTCTTACTTGCGCCTCATATTGAGTTAATGTGGTTAATCCAGAAATATTTGACGAGATTCCAGTAATAGCAGTTGTTGTCCAAGTTGATGTTCCTGTTTGACGGTATCTTAGATCGTAAGTCGCTCCAGGAACGGCATCCCAACTTAATGTTGCCGTTGTAGCTGCCACATTAGATGCAGCAAGACCTGTTGGTACATTTGCATTACAAACAACTTGGCCTGCGATAGTAAAATTAGAATTAGAAATATCAAAGAAAATATTGTTAGCTCCTTTTACCATGACTCTATTTTGATTTCCTTGATTATTTGGAACAACAATATCATGAGACCCATCATTAGCAACTCCAGAAGCAAGCGTTATAGGGTAAGT
Organism: Psychroserpens luteolus; assembly: GCF_021032705.1. Lineage (GTDB taxonomy): Bacteria > Bacteroidota > Bacteroidia > Flavobacteriales > Flavobacteriaceae > Psychroserpens > Psychroserpens luteolus. The sequence goes on from NZ_JAHVXI010000001.1 coordinate 685,470, forward strand.
GTCACCTCCATCAGTAGATAAGAAAATATCAACGTTTGCTGCATTAACACCATTTCCAGTAGTCCCTGCAACATTCCAAGTTACCGTTTGAGTAGTCCCTGCATTCCAGGTTACATTAGTATTTGGCGAGTTCACTACAAAAGGTCCTGCAGTACCATTAACAGTTACAACCATATCGTCACTATTGTTGGTTGCTCCACCTGCTCTATTATCTCTTACTGTTAATCTAAAATTTAAGTTACGAGCTACATTAGGAACTGCTTCCCATTGCCAAGATGTGGCACCTGTTTTAATAGTCGATAATCTTGGGAAATATCGTTTCGTATCTGTAGTAGGATTGAAAGATCTAAACGCCACTCCAGATGTTGCATTAACACTTGGGTTGGTTGTTGCTGCATTGTTTTCATCATACTGCTCCCAACAATAGGTCAATACATCTCCTGCATCTGCATCTGTTGCCGAACCATCCAATACAAATGCTGTTCCTCGTGGAATCGTATAATTAGCACCCGCATTCACTGAAGGCACTGAATTCCCTGTAGCTGTGTTGGTTTGACAGCTCGTTGTTTTTATATAATTTGTGATTTGCTCTATTGATCTCGCATGAAAATACGGATCACTATTAGATTGTACATCTGTTGCTCCAGTAATTCCGGCATAACCCATAATTGTAGATCCGCTTCCTGGTTCCATTTGGGCATTAGTTCCTTCATTTCCTCCATGCGTCCAAGTATGGTTTCCTCCAAACTGATGTCCCATTTCATGAGCGACATAATCAACATCAAAAGGATCTCCTTCAGGAATCGTAAGAGATGTCCATCCACTTCCTTTTTGTCCATTTACACAAACACAACCTATACAACCTGCATTACCATTATTTTGCAAGTTTGCAAATAAGTGCCCGATATCATAATTAGCTTCTCCAATTACATTTGTCAATGTATTTTGAAGTTGTGTATTATATCCTCCTGTTGTATTTCCATAAGGATCACTCCCTGAATTTGTATAAATCACATCATCAGTATTACTAATGAGAACCATAGTCACATTAAAATCATTCTCAAAAATACCATTAACACGTGTCATGGTCGTATTAATTGCTGCTAAGGCTAAAGCCTTAGTTCCGCCGTGATACGCCGTATATTCACCAGTGGTCGAAACAGCTAATCTATAGGTTCTTAAAATACCATCATCGGCATTTCGCAATGCAACATCTCCGTTATCCAATTTTTGATTGACTTGGTCAGTTACCTCACACTCAAAATCATTGTTATAATTTAATTTGTCTGCTCTTTTGTAAGCCGTGTATAGTGTTAAGTCTTCGGTATATGGTTCAATAAATGTCGCAGGCATATTTGCTGATAAGCGCATACTTTGAAACCCTAAAGGGGACACGCTAAATCTAATAATCGCAGATGGATCATCAATCCCTTGTCCAACATAAGATCTAATTTCAGGATATCTTGCTTGTAGATCAGGAGTCATTGTCGAAGCTTCGGCTATTTTAAACCGTTCAAGCTTACCTTCATCATTTGGAAATGATAATACAACTCCAGAAGATATGCCGTATTGGCTATTTCGCTGTGGCGCATTAGCTAAGGATTGTTTTAAGGCATCTATATTTAATGTAAATGTCTGTGTCCTTGGTAAGTCTTGCTTACTTGCCTTAACTTGTTTTGAATTGTCAATTGTTTGTTTTTGCCAAAGTGTTTTACTTTGTGACATTGCAAAGGATACGCTCATTATAAAAATGAGCAAAAGTAGTCTCTGTTTCATCTGTCGAAGGATTTAAAATTATAAATTAATAGCTTTGAAAGTTTATTCAAATTCACTTGAAGTTAAATATATTTTATTGTAACATCTATAGACAAATCCTTAAAATTTTACATTTAACCTAATATTTGTGGTTTTTCCGTAAGTCATTTTCGGATTTTACTTACAAAACTTAATAAATACGTAAAAAAAAAAGTCCAGATTTAAAATCTGGACTTTTGACATTAAGTAAACGGTTAGTGTTTATTGCTTAATGAATTTTTTAGTCATTGTTTCTTCACCATCATTAACTTCAATGAAATACATTCCTGATTTCAGACTAGAAACGTTAATCTCTTTCACAGAATCTCCTTTCATCATTGTTTGACCTAACATGTTCATGATTCTATAAGAAGCACTTACATTTCCTGATAACTTCACAAATAATGTGTTTCCTTTTACAGGGTTAGGATGGATAACGAAATCTTCCTCAGACATAAATGAATTATCTGGTCTGTGATCCGTTCCAAGTGCTCTAATAGTATCTACTCTACCTGCACCATTGATACCTCTAATAGTTACTTGATCAATATAAACTTGATCTGCATTAGCTGATGCATCACACTGGAATCTAAATCTAGAATTGGATGCAAAATTAACATCTGAAGCATTTAATGTTACTGTCGCCGTATAGAACGTATTGTTATTAAAGTTAGTTCCACTAGCATAAGATGCCACTGTACTATAAGACGATCCATTATAGTAACGCAACCAGAAATCTTCTCCTGTTTCCATACTGTTTGCATAGAAATAGAATTCTACTTCAACTTGATCATAAGATGTCAAGTCTAAAGCTGAAGATGTCATTGCCGATGCCGTTCCAGAATTATCTCTTAATCTAATTGAATAGTTCCCTTCATAAGACCTAGTTCCAGAATATCTGAAGCAGTCACTTCCACCATCAGACCATCCGTCCCATCCAGTCTCGAAGTAACCTTCACTTAAAACTGTAGTTCCAGGTGTTGAACAAGGTGCACAAGATGAACCTCCACAGTCTATTCCTGTTTCATCGCCATTTTGGATTCCATCTGTACATGTTGGTGCTGGTGCTCCTCCTAAACAGAAATCTGTTGCTTGAGAGCTTGTAAACGATCCTCCAGAGGCAAGAACTCCTGATGAACCTGTAAGGCTGTAAGAACCATTTCCGTAAGAACAGCAAATACCATCTCCATAAACATCTGTGATTGTAAATGTATAACATCCATCAGGTAAACATAAATCTTCTGTATATGTAGAACCGTCTGCCTGGCTACCATATGTTCCTCCAGAGGCTACTGTTTGTCCGCCACTGTTTGTTAATGTCCAAGCAGTTTCTTCTGGGTAGTTATCGAAAGTAATTGATAAATTTACTTCATTATCAGAGCAAGCTGTTTGGCAAGGTGCACATGATGAACCTCCACAATCTACTCCTGTTTCATCACCATTTTGGATACCATCTGTACATGTTGGTGTTGGTGCTCCACCACCACATTTATCAGATAAAGCTAAGCTTCTTCTCACGCCTCCAGCTTCTAAAACTGCACGCATTCTATCTTTTTGACCTTGAGTGAATAAGTTCATACAAGAATCGTCGGTATAATCCATATAGTTCTGTACCATATCTGTAGAACCACAAGATACTTGTCCAACAGGACATCCGCCATTAGAAGTTTGGTGTGTTGGTGTATCTGCTACAAAATCATTTCCACAGTTAGAATCTCCCCAAATGTGACGCAGATTAAAATAGTGACCAACCTCGTGAGTCGTTGTACGACCACCATCAAAAGGTGCAGAAACATTTCCTACTCTTCCAAAGTAATTGTAAGCCATTACAACGCCATCAGTTGCAGCATTACCTCCAGGGAATTGTGCGTATCCTAAAATTGTTCTTCCTCCACTTGTCATTCTTGGTACAATCCACATATTTAAATACTCACTTGTATCCCATGGATCAACACCTCCAGAAGATGATCTTTTCATATCGTCACTGGTTCCCCAATCTTGTCGTGTTGTTGACTTTCTTGTAATACCAGTCGTTGCATTTCCATTTGGATCTACCGTTACTAAACAGAATTCTATCTCAGAATCTGCAGCTTGAGACCATGTATTATCAGCATCTGGATTTGTACGTCTAAAATCTTCATTTAGAACATCTAGTTGTGATTGGATTTGTGCAACACTAATATTTTCAGTGCTATTGCGATATAAAACATGTACCACTACTGGAATAGTAATGATGTTACCATCAACTCTATTCATTTGCATTTCTTGAACCTTGTTTTGAGTAAAGGTTTCAATTTTTTGCATTCGAGCTTCTAAGCCTGGATCTAATTGTTTTCTTAATTCTAAGTTTTCCATCGCTCCACAATTTCGTTCAAGAGTCTCTTGAGCAAAAACGGAAAACATTGATAGAAAGCACAATAGTGTTAGTGTAAATGTTTTTTTCATGTTAAATGTTTAAAAAATTAGTGTTAATGTTAAATTTTCGATCGTGAAAGTATTAAAATTTTGTTAATATCAAAATTTAACTATTACGTTTTCGTTGAACTGCAATCATAAAAAATTTGGTTACGGTTTTTCCGTAAATCAATAACAGAAATTGACTACATTTACCTATGCAAAAACCAAAATTGTTAGACATAAAAGATCTCTCTATTTCTTTTTTTTCGGAAGGAACTGAGAATGAGATTATTCACAACATATCATATCATTTACATACTAATGAAGTCCTGGGTATTGTTGGAGAGTCTGGCTCTGGAAAATCGGTCTCGTCATTGGCTATTTTGGGTTTACTTCCGAAGAACATTTCAAAAATCACAAAAGGATCAATACAATTTAATGCACAAGACCTCACCTTACTCAATCAAAAACAGTTTCAGAATATAAGAGGTAAAGAAATCGCTATGATTTTCCAAGAACCCATGAGTTCTTTAAACCCTTCGATGACCTGTGGAGAGCAAGTATGTGAAATAGTATTGCGCCACACTAAACTTTCAAAATCTGAGGCTAAAACTGAGACCTTATCGCTTTTTGAAAAAGTAAGACTTCCCTTACCTGAACGTATTTATAAAGCCTATCCTCATGAAATTTCTGGCGGACAAAAACAACGTGTAATGATTGCCATGGCTATTTCGTGTAAGCCAAAAATTCTAATTGCCGACGAGCCTACTACGGCATTAGATGTGACTGTACAAAAAGAAATTATTTTACTATTGAAACAGCTACAACAGGAAGAACAAATGAGTATTATTTTCATTTCGCACGACTTGTCATTAGTTTCAGAAATTGCAGATCGCATTGTGGTAATGTATAAAGGTGATATTGTAGAACAAGGTAATGTATCTCATATTTTTAAATCTCCCGAACAGCTATATACTAGAGCGTTGATAAACTCTAGACCTTCTATGGACAGCCGATTAAAACAATTACCAACTATTGATGATTTTATAAATGGTACGGCAAATTCTGAAATTATTACTTCGGAAGAAAGAGCGTTACAACATAAGCGAATCTATAATGAGCACCCTCTTCTAGAAGTTAAAAATCTAGAAAAGGAATTCATCTCAAAATCGGGTTGGTTTTCAAAACCTGAATCTTTTAAGGCTGTTAATAATGTATCTTTTAAATTATATAAAGGTGAAACTCTGGGCTTGGTAGGGGAATCTGGTTGTGGTAAATCAACACTTTCAAATGCCATTCTACAATTAGATAAAGCTACTGCTGGTTCTATACACTATAAAGGAGAAGATATTACTAAGCTCTCTAAGAGTGCCATACGAAAACTTAGAAAAGATATTCAAATCATATTTCAAGATCCTTATGCCTCTTTAAATCCGAGGCTTACAGTGGGTAAAGCGATTATGGAACCTATGAAAGTACATGGTATTGGAAGTAATGATAAAGACAGAAAAGCAAATGTTTTAGAACTACTTTTAAAAGTTGGATTGGACGACACTTATTTCAATCGATACCCTCACGAATTTTCTGGTGGACAACGGCAGCGCATTGGAATCGCCAGAGCGATTGCTTTAAAACCTCAACTTATAATTTGCGACGAATCAGTTTCTGCATTAGACATTTCTGTTCAGGCTCAGGTATTAAATCTATTGAACGAACTTAAAGATAATTATAGTTTTACATACATCTTTATATCTCATGACTTGGCAGTTGTGAAATACATGTCAGATCAATTGATTGTTATGAATAAAGGTGAAATTGAAGAACTAGATGATGCAGATGAAATCTATAGTAATCCGAAAAAAGAATACACTAAAAAACTTATTCATGCTATTCCAAAAGGATTATAGCATGAATATTTTTTTAGTTAAAGTTAAGATGTTTTTGAGCAATCTTAGGGTGTTTTGAAAACCAGTTATAAACTTGTTTTCAGTAGGTGTAGGTTTTGGTAGATTTGGGGCAAAAAAGTTCATTCGGTTAAAATTTATGATAGATTTGGGGCAAATCATAAATGTTAGTAAATAGTAAATTTGGTTGTTTCGATTTGGTTCTGCTAATATGAAACTTATTTTCAATTAATCAGTTAAAACGCCTAATAAATCGATGAAATACATGTTTTTTTAACATTTATCTGTCGTAAAATAGAATTTTCCTACAATTAGCATTGTTCTTTTTTATTTAATAATAAAAAAAGCCACTTAAAAAAGTGGCTTCATGTTTTTATAGAACTCTTCTTTTTATAAATTCATTTCGGGAATGTCGTCTTCAATAATTAAGGTTCCCTCTGTTGCATTTTTTATATCATCTACAGAAACTCCTGGAGCACGTTCCAAAAGTTTAAATCCGTTAGCAGTTACTTCTAAAACTGCAAGATTAGTAACAATCTTTTTTACGCAGCCTACACCAGTCAAAGGAAGAGAACATCGCTTTAATAATTTAGAAGCACCTGCTCTATTCGTATGCATCATAGCTACTATAATATTCTCTGCACTAGCTACTAGATCCATAGCTCCTCCCATGCCTTTAACCATTTTTCCAGGAATCTTCCAATTGGCAATATCGCCGTTTTCTGCTACTTCCATTGCACCTAGAATAGTTAAATCTACATGTTGTCCTCGTATCATCGAAAAGCTAGTAGCCGAATCAAAAAAACTAGCGCCTGGTAAGGTGGTAATTGTTTGCTTACCAGCATTAATTATGTCTGCGTCTTCTTCACCTTCAAAAGGAAATGGTCCCATTCCCAATACACCATTTTCACTTTGAAACTCAACTTCTATATCATCTCGCACATAGTTAGCCACTAATGTCGGGATACCAATACCAAGATTAACATAATACCCATCTTGAACTTCTTTCGCTATTCGTTTTGCGATTCCATTTTTATCTAACATAATTAATCTCTTTGTCTAACAGTTCGTTGTTCGATTCTTTTTTCATAACGTTCTCCTTGAAAGATACGCTTAACAAAAATGCCTGGAATATGAATTTGGTTTGGATCTAATGTTCCAACCGGAACTAGTTCTTCAACTTCGGCAACAGTTATTTTTGCCGCACCGCACATATTAGGATTAAAGTTTCTAGCAGTTCCTTTAAAAATGAGGTTTCCTGCTTCATCTCCTTTCCATGCTTTCACAAAAGCGAAGTCTGCCTTAAAAGCATACTCTAACACATACATTTTCCCATCAAACTCTCTGGTTTCTTTACCTTCAGCAACTTCAGTTCCATAGCCTGCAGGAGTATATACAGCCGGGAAACCCGCTTGTGCAGCTCTACAACGTTCGGCCAAAGTGCCCTGCGGAATCAACTCGACCTCTAATTCTCCAGACAACATCTGTCTTTCAAACTCGTCGTTTTCTCCAACATATGAAGACGTCATTTTATCTATTTGCTTGCCCTGTAATAATAAGCCCAAACCAAAATCATCTACGCCTGCATTATTAGAAATACATTTTAAGCCTTTGACGCCTAAACGCACCAGTTCGGCAATAGAATTTTCAGGAATTCCTGATAATCCAAAGCCGCCAAACATAAATGTCATATTATCTGCAACACCTTTAAGTGCCTCTTGGACATTAGCTACTTTTTTACTAATCATTTGTCTTTAATTTAGCATTGGAAAATTACGAAATAAAAAAGCCATTCAAAAATGAATGGCTTGCGATTTTATAATAAAATAAAGCTTTAAAAATCGAGTACATCATCAAGTTCATCTGAAGGATCTGTACCTTCTCCATCGTTACCCTTCCACTTACTACAATCTACTTCAATAGAAAGGTTCGCAGGTTTTTCAAAATTATCTTTTGAAATCCCTAGTTCTTCATCTGCATAACATGCCTTCATGTACAATGCCCAGATTGGTAAGGCCATAGAAGCTCCTTGTCCATACGCAATTGTTTTAAAGTGTGCAGCTCTATCTTCGGCACCTACCCATACACCTGTAACTAGGTTTGGAACCATTCCCATAAACCAGCCATCACTTTGATTTTGTGTTGTCCCTGTTTTACCTGCTATTGGGTTATTCAATTCGTATGGGTATCCAGTAATAATTTCTTTGTATAATGCTTGACTCGCTCTCCAACTGCCTCTTAATCTACTTCCTGAACCAGACTCTACAACACCTTGCATTAAATTAACGGTTGTATAAGCTACTTCGGCACTCAAAACATCTTTGGTCTCTGGAGTGAATTGATATAACACTGTTCCGTTTTTGTCTTCAATTCGTGTGACCATAACAGGTTTGTTATAAACACCTTTATTCGCAAACGTAGAATATGCTGCCACCATTTCATAAACACTAATATCTGGTGTGCCCAATGCTATTGCAGGTACGGGAGGTATATCAGAATCAACCCCTAAGTTTCTGGCCATATCAATTACGGGTTCTGGCCCAACTTTATCCATTAAACGTGCGGTTGCTGTATTAACCGAATTAGCTAGAGCATCTTTTAATGTCAGAAAACCATCATATCGACCATCTGAGTTTTTTGCTGTCCACGGTTCTGGATTTCCATATTTATCAGCTTCAATAGTAATTTGTTGCCTTGGTATTGTATCACATGGTGATAAATGCAATTGATCAACTGCTGTTGCATACACAAAAGGTTTGAATGTTGAACCTACTTGACGTTTACCTAATTTTACATGATCATACTGAAAGTGTCTAAAATTCATACCACCAACCCAAGCTTTCACATGGCCTGTTTGAGGGTCCATAGACATCATTCCAGGTTGTAGGAAAGACTTATAATAACGCATAGAATCAATAGGTTTCATAACCGTATCTATTTCGCTAGGCTTTCCGTCAATCCAAGCAAATACACTCATTTGTGTTGGTTTTTGAAAAGAGTCTCTAATTTCTTTTTCAGACTTACCATTTGCTTTCATAACACGCCAACGCTCTGATCGTGTCATGCTTCGGTTCATTAAGTCTTTAATTTCGTTTTCATCAAGCTCTAAAAAGGGTGCTGTTTTATTACGCTTAGGTGTATTTTGATTGTCAAACTCTGCTTGCAACCTAGGCATATGGCGTGCTACAGCATCTTCTGCATATTTCTGCATACGCGAATCGATGGTCGTGTAAATTTTGAGTCCGTCGTTATACAAATTATACGTCTCGCCGTCTGGCTTTGGATTGTTTTTAATCCAGTCTTTCATAAACTTATCGAGATACGCTCTAAAATAAGTTGCTGTACCTTCGCGGTGTGTTTCTGGAGAAAAATTAAGATCTAGCTCTGTTGCTTGAAGACTATCTTTTTCTGTTTCTGAAATGTATTCATACTTATACATTTGTGCTAAAACAACATTACGTCTGTTCTTTACGCCAACAGGATTACGAGATGGTATTGGATTGTACAATGATGAGTTTTTGAACATCCCAACTAACATAGCAGACTCTTTTAAATCGAGGTCTTTAGGTTCTTTTCCAAAGTAAATACGAGTTGCGCTTCTAATCCCGTCGGCATTATTTCCGAAGTCATAAATATTGAAGTACATCGCAATAATTTCCTCTTTAGTATATTGACGTTCTAAACGAATGGCAATAACCCACTCTTTTATTTTTTGAGTAACAGCTTCAAATAAATTTTTTGAACGTACACCAACAAATAATTGTCTTGCTAATTGTTGAGAGATAGTACTTGCGCCTCCTTTTCGGCTCAAGTAAGCAAAAGCTCTTAAAGTTCCTCTAAAATCAATACCAGCATGCTCATAATACCTAATGTCTTCGGTAGCTACTAAAGCATCGACTAAGTTCTGAGGTAATTCATCATAATCAACAGGTGTTCTATTATCATCTAAGTAAAATTTACCTAAAGTTTTATCGTCAGAAGAAATAATCTCTGTCGCTAAAAATGTTTTAGGGTTTTCGAGAATCGTATGGTCTGGCATATCACCAAATGCGCCCCATGATGCTAGTAAGAACATTAAGAAGAATGCGAAAACGCCTCCTGCAAAAATCATCCAAAAACGTCTTACATATTTTGAAAAATCTTGAGCTGAGCTATTTGTAGCCTTCTTTTTTTTAGTCGTTTTTTTTGCCATAATCAATTTGTTTTTGAATGCTCTATTCTAAAACCTATATCTGTAATCCCTTCTAATTTGTCGATGCCGTCAACACTTCCATTTTGTCTCATGGCGTGTTGTATATTGATTGTATATTCTCCTAATTCGTCAAAAACAAAAGGGTCATCATAACCTTTATACCACAATTTATTTTCTTTAACATCGGTAAAACCTGTTCCTAAAAACGTACCATCGGGATTTGCCATATCATACTCTAGAGTATCTTTTAAGGTTTTTCCGTTTGGGTAATTAAGCTCGATTATGAGAAATAAATTACTGTATTTGTAATCTTCGGTGTTTCTCAAATTAACGAATAAATTATAGTTGTTTATTGAATCTGGAGGTGTGACCTTAAATTCAATCAAATTATTCTTATCCCATTGATCAGGAACAGATTTGTATTCGTCAAACACTTGACTAGAGTCACAAGAGATTGTAATGACTCCTAATAATAAACAAATGAACCAATACTTATTTTTTTGCATTGTTATTATTCGATTTATGACGTCGTCTTTGTTTCCCTTTATTATTTCTACGTTTGTTTTTACGTTTTGGATTATCAAAACGCGTTAAACTATCTTGACCAACAACGTTTTCAAACTCTGTTTTAGTATCTTCAATTAGTTCTGAAGCGTATTCTTCTAGACTAGCTACTTTTTCTTTCCGCTTGTTTTTTTCTATAATTTCATTGGCTTGGGTTGTGGTTAGTTTATGCCAATTCATCCATTCACCTTCATAAGCATACCACATATGTCCTTTGAAAATATCTGTTTTTTGACAAACAGCTTTTCCTTTCTCTGTATATAATCTTGTTTCGGTTTTAGGAAATGCTTTTAAAGCATCTAAATACGCATCGAGCTCGTAATTTAAGCAGCATTTTAATTTTCCACATTGGCCTGCAAGCTTCAATGGGTTTAAAGACAATTGTTGATATCGTGCGGCAGAGGTACTTACCGATCTAAAATCGGTCAACCAAGTTGAACAACATAATTCTCTTCCACAAGAACCAATACCACCTAATCGTGCAGCTTCTTGACGAAAGCCAACTTGTTTCATTTCGATACGTGTTCTAAATTCGCGAGCAAATACTTTGATGAGTTCTCTGAAATCTACACGTTCTTCTGCCGTATAGTAGAATGTCGCTTTACTTGCATCGCCTTGGTATTCGATGTCTGAGATTTTCATCTGAAGTTTTAAATCAATTGCAAATTGTCTTGCTTTGACTTTCATTGGTTCTTCTTTATCTCGTGCTGAAGACCAAATGTCGATATCTTTCTGACTAGCCTTGCGATAAATTTTTAAGACATTTTCTTCGTCGTCGATATTGATTTTTTTACGCTTCATCTGCACCCTCACCAACTCTCCAGTAAGTGTCACCATGCCAATATCATGACCAGATTTGGCTTGTGTGGCTACAATATCTCCTATGCTTAGTGTAAGGTTTTCGGTATTTCTATAGTATTGTTTACGTCCGTTTTTAAAACGAACTTCAATCCCTTTAAAGGGTTCTTGTCCTTGTGGTAACGACATATTGGCTAACCAATCAAAAACAGTAAGTTTATTACAGCTATCGGTGCCGCAGGTCCCATTGTTTTTGCATCCTTTTGGTTGTCCATCCTTTCCAGTTGAGCAACTGTTACAACTCATGAAATTTTATATATAATTCGGCAACTTAGATAGTTGCCGAATGACGATTAGTATTTATTTTCAAATGTAAAGATACTATTATTTATTAAGTAAAATAAATGAGCTTCTAAGTCTTAAACTTATACTAATTAAGGCTATATGACTTATTTAGAAAATGAGTCAAAAATATTTCTCAAATCCTTTTTATAAGGTAAATGATCTGCACGTCCTTTTTTAAAGATATCGTTACTATTTCCTTGACCTTTTCGTAATGCTTTTTGTTCTTCATAAGGTAATCTATTGACTTCCATACAAGATGTAGAACAACAGTTTTCCATTTTTTCCTTACATGCATCACACTGAATAAATAGTAAATGACAAGCTTCATTAGCACAATTGGTATGAAGATCGGCAGGTTCACCACATTGGTGACAGTTGGCAATGACATGATCACTAATACGTTCTGAGCGTCTTTGATCAAACACAAAGTTTTTGCCTAGAAATTTATTCTCTAAATCATTAGCTTCTACTTGCCTCACATAGTTGATAATACCACCTTCTAATTGAAACACATTTTTGAACCCTTTATGTTTGTAGTAGGCACTAGCCTTTTCACAACGAATTCCGCCAGTACAATACATCACAAGATTTTTATCTTCTTTATGTTCTTTTAAATCTTCTTCTATGAGATCTAACGATTCTCTAAACGTATCTACGTCTGGTGTTACTGCATTTTTAAAATGACCAATCTCACTTTCATAATGATTTCGCATATCAACCAAAACAGTATTTGGATCTTCGATAAGTTCGTTGAATTTTTTGGCACCTACATGAACGCCTTTATTGGTGACATCAAAAGTGTCGTCATTTAAACCATCAGCTACAATTTTTTTACGCACTTTGACTTTCAGTTTTAAAAAGGCAAAATTATCATGCTCAACAGCAATATTTAATCTTACATTTTCTAAAAAGGTAATCGTGTCTAAGTGGTTTTTAAAGGTTTCAAAGTTTTCTGCAGGAACAGATAATTGCGCGTTGATTCCTTCATGAGCGACATAAATACGGCCTAAGACCTCTTGTTCGTCCCAAGCTAAAAATAGGTGGTTTCTAAAAATTTCGGTGTTGCCAATTTTGGCGTACTTGTAGAAAGAGATGGTCAAGCGTTCTTTTCCTGCTTGTTCGATAAGTTCTGCTCTTTCTTTAGCACTTAAGTTATTGTACAGTTGCATGCTATACTAATTTTAAGGTTAAAGATTGATTTAAGTTGCAAAGGTATTATTTTTAGTAGAAAAACAAATAAACAGCATAAAAAAGCCCTTTAGTTTGACTAAAGGGCTTTTTTGAGGACTAACTCGTTATTAATATTTTTAAAATGTTCATCTTAAAAATAATACGAGTTAACCTCCATCGGCTTTACAGTTACTGTTTACTGTTACAGCTCCTGAAACACCTAATGTCTTGTTAAAAATAATTTTTCTAAAAAATCTCATCCCTCTGTAAGAATTGAATTTAGGATAAGCCAGTTAAGGCTTGGTTATCATAGCAAGATTTCCCAATCTCAATTAGTAGATGCAAAAAGTTAAAAAAGGTTGCGTCATAACCCTAAAAAAAATTAAAAGTTGTTGTATTTTAGCTATCCGCTTCAAACAAGTATTCAATTAAAAATATTCAGATCGATGAGCAGTGAAAAAGACGCAAAATTAAAAGCATTAAAACTAACTTTAGACAAACTAGACAAGGCCTACGGAAAAGGAACCGTTATGAAAATGAGCGACCAAGCAGTCGTTGATGTAGATGCGATTTCTTCGGGATCTTTAGGACTAGATATCGCTTTAGGCGTTGGTGGTTATCCTAGAGGAAGAGTGATAGAAATATATGGTCCAGAATCATCTGGTAAAACCACATTAACCTTACATGCTATTGCCGAAGCTCAAAAAGCTGGAGGTATAGCTGCCTTTATTGATGCAGAGCACGCCTTTGATAGAACATATGCTGAGAATTTAAATGTAGATATCGATAACCTCATCATATCTCAACCAGATAATGGCGAGCAAGCTTTGGAGATTGCAGATAATCTGATTCGTTCAGGAGCGATTGACATTGTAGTGATTGATTCGGTTGCTGCATTAACACCTAAAAGTGAAATTGAAGGTGAAATGGGAGACTCTAAAATGGGGTTGCATGCACGTTTAATGTCTCAAGCACTTAGAAAATTAACCGGTTCCATAAGTAAAACTAATTGTACCGTTATTTTCATTAATCAATTGCGTGAAAAAATTGGTGTGATGTTCGGAAACCCCGAAACGACCACTGGAGGAAATGCGCTTAAATTTTATGCTTCGGTTAGATTAGATATTAGACGATCTACACAGATAAAAGAGTCTGATGGTAATGTTGCAGGAAACAAAACAAGAGTAAAAGTGGTGAAAAATAAAGTAGCTCCTCCTTTTAAAATGTGTGAGTTCGATATTATGTATGGCGAAGGTATTTCTAAAGTAGGTGAAATATTAGATATTGCTGTAGAACTTGAAATCATTAAAAAAAGCGGCTCATGGTTTAGCTATGGTGACACCAAGTTAGGTCAAGGTAGAGATGCCGTTAAAGCATTAATCAAAGATAATCCAGAATTGATGGAAGAACTTGAAGAAAAAGTTCGAGAAAGCATTAATTCTTAAGTCGAAAGACTAACATAATATAAAAAAATCCCTCTTTTTGGGATTTTTTTTGTTTTTAGACGCAACCTTTTGTTATGTTGTGCATCTAATAATAGAAATCGATACGTATTTCTAAATTTTAAATGAATATGAAAAAGATATTTTTATTAAGTTTTTTGATGTTTTCGTTGTTCTCATGTAATATCTCTGACGACAACAACCCAAATTTTTATTATGAAGCGCTACCTATTGAATCTGTGGTTATTCCAGAAACATTTCAATTTGGTGAAACCTACGAGATTTTGTTGACTTACATTAAGCCAACAGATTGCCATGTTTACAATAACTTATTTTATGAAAGTGATTTAAATCAACGTGATATTGCAATAGTAACTGCTGTATTTCCAGATAATGGCTGTAATGATCTTAATGAAGAAGAAGAAGTCTCTTTTAATTTTAAAGTGACTAACACAGGAACTTACACCTTTAGGTTTTGGCAAGGTAATGACGAGAGTGGTCTAGACACGTATTTAATTGTTGAAGTTCCAGTAGAAGAATAAAAACTAACTAAACCTAACCATTTGAGTTTAGAACAACTCATAGAGCGATGTAAAAAAAATGATGCTCAAGCACAAAGTCAACTATATAAGCTATATGCGAGTAAACTGTTTTCGATTTGCTTGAAGTATTCACGTAACTATGCAGAAGCAGAAGATAACTTGCAAGACGCTTACATTACGATTTTTAAAAAATTTGATCAGTTTAAAAATCAAGGCTCTTTAGAAGGTTGGATGAAACGTATAACCATCAACACTGCTCTTCAACGCTACAGAAGTGCTGGTGTTTTTGACATTATTAATGAAGATCAAATTGAAGATGTAAGCGTAGAAGTTGATGATGATAATATAAGTATCGATTTTTTGCTGAATATTATTCAAGAATTACCCGATCGTTATCGGTTGGTATTTAATTTATATGCTTTGGACGATTATTCGCACAAGGAAATTGCAAACCTGTTAGATATTTCGACAGGGACATCAAAATCAAATCTAGCTAGAGCTCGATTGATTTTAAAAGATAAAATAGAACAATACAAAGCGAGACCCAACTCGCAAAGTTTATAATGAGTGAAAAGAAAAACATAGACAAACTCTTTAAGGAGCAACTCAAAGATTTTGAGGTTGCACCTCCTGAGGCTGTCTGGGAAAATATAGAACAAGAACTCCACAAAGACAAACGTAAACGTAGAGTTATTCCTATTTGGTGGCGAATAGCAGGTGTTGCTGCTGCATTACTATTGTTGTTTACTGTAGGAAACACTTTATTTAATACTAATGGTGATAATACTATCGAACAAGAAGTTGTTGATACTGATAAATCGAATACTAATTCTATCAATGATAGTAATGATGTTACAAATCCTTCAGATTTAAACACATCAAACAATCAAGATAAGAACCCGATTGTCGATAACGATAGTTCTAAAAATGAAGAAGGCATTAATAATTCTTCTGAACAGTTAAATGATAATTTAACGACTACTGACGATTCAACCACTAAAACTAATGTTGCATCTTCTAATGAAGACGAGAAAAAATCATCATCTAAAAACTCCTCTTTAATTAAAAACAAATCTTTAAAAGAAAATGCTGTTGCAAATCAAAACAACATTAAGCTTAATACTACGAATAAAGATAAAACTAAGGTGTCTATTGATAACGAAAAGAATGCTGTAGTCAATAGCTCTAATACGCCTAGATCGAATAACAATATAGATTTGAATCCTGTTAAAAAGGAAAAGTCTGAAATTGACAAGCTTATTAAAAAAACAACATCATCTAAAGAGACTCAGGTAACTTCGGCAAATAATTCTGAAAAAGAAAACGGGACTACTACTATAGATACATCTAAAACAAAAGACGTTTTTAAAGAAGAAAATGCTATTGAAAAAGCTATTGTCGAAGCTGAGCAAAATAAAGATGAAGTTGATGAAACCGAAGCGCCTATAAAACGTTGGAGTATCGCTCCTAATATAGCGCCTGTTTATTTTAATACCTTAGGAAAAGGGTCACCTATTGATGATCAATTTATAAACAATACCAAAGAAGGTGATATCAATGTAAGTTATGGTGTTAAAGGTAGTTATGCGATAAATAAAAAATTAAAAATTAGAGCAGGAATTAATAAGGTAGATCTAGGATATACTACAAATAATGTTGTTGCTTTTAGTAGACCAAGTAGCTCTGGCTCAAGCCGTCAGTTACAAAACATTAAATTACACGATACTACAACAACATTTATAAGTGCAAATAGTATAAGTTATACAACTGGACCTGAAATTTTGTTTACAAAAGAACAAGGCTCAATAGATCAGCAGTTAGGTTTTATTGAAGTTCCTATTGAGGTTGAATACAATTTAATAGATAAAAAAATAGGCCTAAATCTTATCGGAGGTTTTAGCACATTATTTTTAAGTAACAATGAAATTTACTCCGTTCAAAATAATGGTGATAGAGCGCTTTTAGGTGAGGCTACAAATATTAATGATATGAGTTATAGTGCCAATTTCGGAATTGGAGTTAACTATAACATTTCAAAACAATTACGATTTAATCTTGAACCCACGTTCAAGTATCAAATTAACACATTCAATGATACGTCTGGTGATTTTCAACCATTCTTCATTGGTGTTTATACAGGACTTAGTTTTAAGTTTTAGGTTTTTTAGTTGGTTAGATAGTTATTGCAAACTTCGCAATGATGACGAAAAGCTGCTCTGTGCCAAGAGCAGCTTTTTTGTTTAAGAATTATACGTTTCTAACTGATTTAACAGTAAGGTGCGTGTTTCACTATTTATACGTTTTGTATCATCTATTGTCAGACCTTCGGTTGAGATAAATCGATGTACTTTAGCTCTCATTTTTCCTGGACTTCCACTAAAAAATGTATACGGAAATCGCTTTTTATTATCGCCAAACGTAATAGGAACAATTGGAATGTGATGATTAATAGCCATTCTAAAAGCACCATCTTTAAATTCGTCTAATACAATATGCTCATCAGGCACACCGCCTTCAGGAAAAATACAAATGCTCATACCTTGTTGTAATCGTCTTTGGGCTCTCAAAAACACACCTTGTCTACTCTTAGAGCTACTTCTATCTACCAGAATACTAGTACGCTTATAAAAGAATCCGAATAATGGGATTTTTGCCAATTCCTTTTTTCCAACAAACACAAATGGGTTTTTTACAGTAACTAACATGAGCATAATGTCTGTCATCGATGTATGGTTAGCCACAAACATGTAACTCTTTCCTGGTTCGAGTGTTTCTTCATATTCTATAGTCACATTAAAACCCATACCAATTAAAATAAAACGTGCCCAAAAACGAGCGAGTTTAAAAAAGAATGGATACCAAGACTCTTTTAAAATTGAAATGATCAAAATAGGAAGTAGTACAACAATAGGCAGTGCTACTAAAATGTAGAACCAAATACGATAAATTAACCAAAAGATGTACTTAAAAAAAATCATATCCGCCAAAAGTACATAATTGTTTTGAGCTATTTAATTAAAAAAAATACCTTTGCTGACGATATAAGTTTAATTTACTAAAACAGATTTCTGCTTTCGCGGAAAATGAACATGGCAAGAATACTTACAGGAATACAAAGTACAGGAACACCTCACTTAGGAAATATACTAGGTGCTATTTTACCTGCTATAGACATGGCAAATGACGATAAAAACGACTCGTTTTTATTTATTGCAGATATGCATTCGTTAACTCAAATCAAAGACGCTGAAACGCTACGCCAAAACACGTATTCTACTGCTGCTACTTGGTTGGCATTTGGATTAGATATTAATACTACTGTGTTTTATAGACAAAGTGATATTCCGCAAGTAACAGAATTATCTTGGTATTTAAGCTGTTTCTTCCCATACCAACGTTTGACTCTAGCACATAGCTTTAAGGATAAAGCCGATCGCTTAGAAGATGTTAATGCAGGACTATTTACCTATCCAATGTTGATGGCTGCAGACATTTTATTATATGACTCTGATATTATTCCAGTAGGAAAAGATCAACTGCAACATATAGAAATGACGCGCGATGTAGCCTCACGTTTTCATGCAAAAGTAGGAGATACATTTGTCATGCCTGAAGGAAAAGTTCATGAAAACACCATGCTGGTTCCAGGAACAGATGGTGCTAAAATGAGCAAGAGTAAAGGGAATATTATCGATATCTTCTTACCAGAAAAAAAATTGCGCAAACAAATCATGTCTATCGAAACCGATAGTACGCCTCTTGAAGATCCTAAAGATTGGAAAACATGTAACTGTTTTGCTTTATATAGCTTATTAGCTTCAAAAGAAGACATCGCTACAATGAAAACTAACTACGAGAATGGTGGTTATGGTTATGGCCATGCCAAACAAGCGCTATATGAATTAGTCTTAGATAAATTTACCGTACAGCGCGAACGTTACAACCACTTCATGACAAACCTCAACGAGATTGATGATGCCTTAGCTATTGGAGCTAAAAAAGCAAAACATGTTGCTGACGATGTCTTGAAACGTGTGCGTGAAAAAGTTGGATATTAATTTTATATAATCAAGACTTAGATGGGTATTATCGTTGGGCTATTAATTCAAATACTAACATTTCCTGGAATTATTTTTGATCAATTTGCAAATAAAATAGTTTGTAATCTATTAGACATAGAAGTTCATGAAGTGAAATATCTGCAATTTGAAAGTCCAGCTGGATATCTCATTCATGATATTCCAGAAAGTTATTTAAAAGTCTTCTTAATCTCTATTGGTCCATTTTTTATCTCAACCCTCATTGCAATATTAATGTTTGTTTTGGGTTACTCGCTAGATCAAAATGATGGCGCTTTAAGGTTAATTTTTAATTGGTTAGGTATCTCTATTGCAGCACATGCATTTCCTACAAGTAAAAATGGTGATTTACTCTGGAAACAGAGCCTTATGGAAGTTAAAAACAAAAACTACATTGCTTTAGTTGGTTTTCCATTGGTGTTAATTATCTACTTGGCGAGACTATTACACTATTTCTGGTTAGATGTTATTTATGGTCTTATTCTGTTATTACTTATTGTAGAACCTTGGTTTAAATAATTTCGAATTGTTTTCCCGGCAATGGTCTGATCACACCCTTCAATTCCATTGTTAACAGCATACTTGCAATTTTAAAAATAGGCATTTGGCAGTTTAGAGCAATCACATCCAACAATTGCTTTCCGTGTTCTTTGAGATACTTATAAATGACTTTTTCTTCGGAAGTCAATTCTACAAACAACTGCTTTTGTATTGGTGTTTTTTTATGGTCTTCCAATTGCCAATTAAGCATGTAAGCAATATCTAACGGATTAGATAATACATGCGCTTGTTGGGTTTTTATCAAATTATTACAGCCAATACTTTGGGTATCGGTTACGCGACCTGGAACTGCAAACACGTCACGATTATAGGAGTTCGCAATATCTGCAGTAACGAGGCTACCACCTTTTTCTGCAGATTCAATCACAATGGTAGCATCGCTTATACCAGCAATAATTCGGTTTCGTTTTAAAAAGTTATTTCTATCAAAAGCAGCACTACTCCAAAAATCGGTTAGAAATCCACCATGCTTTTCCACATCAACCCTATATTTTTTGTGTGATTTAGGGTAAATTTGATTTAAACCATGTGCTAAACAACCAATGGTTTGCAAATTATTTTTAATCGCAGATTTATGAGCTGTGATATCTGTTCCGTAGGCAAAACCTGAAACGATTACAGGATCAAAAGAGCTGAGTTGCTCAATGAGTTTTTCGCAAAAGGCAACACCATAAGTCGTAATTTTTCGTGTACCCACAATACTAATAATTGGCTTATTCTTTAGTGCAATATGCCCTGATTGAAATAGTAAAATTGGACTATCAATACAGTGTTTTAACTTTTCGGGATAGTCATCATCGGTAAAATACAAACTGAAGATATCATTAGCCTTAATAAATCGCAGTTCATCTTCAGCAGCTTTTATATGTGTCGAATCATAAATACCCTTAACCGTTGTTAATCCAATACCATCTATTTTGAGCAGATTCGCTTTCTTTTCTTTTAATACGCCTTCAGCAGAACCACAATGGTTAATCAATTTCTTGGCGATTACATCTCCTATTTTTGGTATATGTTGTAATGCTAACACATGAATTAAATCTCGATCTGTCATATAGTATATTTTCTATATGCAAGAAACAAAATTTACTTGTTAATAAATACTTAATGGGAAGTTTTATTCGCATTTAAAAATTTTTAACTTTGTTTTTATGCAATTAGAGACTTACATCAGCGATTTATTATATAGATACGATTGTGTTATTGTACCTCAGTTTGGTGCTTTTTTAACACATCGCGTTTCGGCAAAAGTGCACGAAACTACACATTCATTTTATCCACCTAAAAAAGCATTGTCTTTTAACGAGCAATTGCAAAATAATGATGGGTTATTAGCTAATTATATAGCTGAAATTGAAAAAATCCCATATCAGGTTGCTGTTGAAAAAGTCGCAAAACAAGTCAAAGCAATTAAATCGTATTTAGTTGAAGGTGAAACAATTGCACTACATAATATAGGTGACTTAATTTTAAATACTGAAGGAAAGATAAATTTCGAACCTTCTCATCATATCAATTACCTTACTGATGCATTTGGTTTATCTCAATTAACGTCTTCTCATATTACCAGAGAGGTTTACAAAGAACAGGTTGAAGAGCTTGAAGATACTATTCCGCTAACTATTACACCAGAAACACGTAAAACTAGACCTTATCTTAAATACGCAGCTATTGCATTAATCGCTTTAACGCTTGGTGGTTTTACGGCGTCTAATTATTATGTAAATCAAATTGAAAACCACAACGAATTAGCACAAGATGAAGCTAATCAACAATTAGATGCCAGAGTACAGGAAGCAACATTTATCATTGATAACCCTTTACCTGCTGTGACTTTAACAGTTGAAAAGCCAACAGGAAACTATCATATTGTAGCTGGAGCGTTTCGTATTGAAGCTAATTCAGATAAAAAGGTCAAGCAACTAAGAGACAAAGGATTTAAAGCACGCAAAATTGGTGTTAATCGTTATGGACTCCATGAAGTCGTGTATTCTAGTCATACTGACAGAGTTGAAGCTTTAAACGCCCTACGAACCATAAAACGAACTCACAATCGTGATGCTTGGTTATTGGTGAAGGCATTAGACTAATTCACGAAAAAACCTTCTTACTGTCGATCATTCGAAATGACAGTAAGATGGCTTTCTTTTATTTCTTTATAATTTCATTAAATCGTTTAGCTAAGATTTAAATTCATCTTACCTTTGCACGAAATTAAACGCTTATTTTAATGGAGCCAAGAACAGCTTTTCAGTCTAAAACTATCATGACCGATTTGGTACTTCCTAGTGAAACCAATCCTATAAACAATCTTTTTGGAGGTGAACTTTTAGCACGAATGGATCGTGCTGCTAGTATTGCTGCGCGTCGCCATAGTAGACGAATTGTGGTGACAGCTTCTGTAAACCACGTAGCTTTTAATAGGTCGATTCCTTTAGGAAGTGTTGTGACCATTGAAGCTAAAGTCTCTCGAGCATTTACAAGCTCTATGGAGGTTTATCTCGATGTTTGGATTGAAGATAGAGAGTCTGGTGAATGCATTAAAGCTAACGAAGCTATTTATACATTTGTAGCTGTTGATGAAACAGGTCGTCCTGTAAAAGTACCTCAGCTTATTGCCGAAACTAAACTAGAAAAAGAGCGTTATGATGCCGCTCTACGCCGTAAGCAATTAAGCTTGGTTGTTGCTGGCAAAATGAAGCCTGCCGATGCTACAGAATTAAAAGCTTTATTTGAATAATTAAACCTTTTTTCAAGCTAAAAGTCTTATAGTAGAATCAAATCTAAAATACTATGAGAACTTTAATCCTTATTTTTTCGGCCGTATGCCTATTGAGTTTATCATCTTGTGCTACTCGTGTAGTTACTAGACCTGCAACTGTAACGGTTATAAAAACACCTCCGAAACATTACAAAATTGTAAGAGTTAAAGGGAAGCGTTATTACTTCTGGAACGGGAAACACTATAAAAAAACTAGAAAAGGATATGTGGTTGTGAGAGTGTAGCTCTCACATTTTGTAAATCCCTAATAATGCGTTTCAAAATGCTATCACATTTTGTAAATCCACAATAGTATGTTTCAAAATGCTATCACATTTTGTAAATCCACAATAGTATGTTTCAAAATGCTATCACATTTTGTAAATCCAATTCGCTGGATTTTGTGGTTTGGCATCTTTAAATATGGCAAAACCTAAAATGGTTTCGCCTTGTCCGTTAGTAAATACTTCACCAATCACTTGATTTGTAGTTACCTTATCGCCTTTCTTGACGTAAATCTTAGACAAGTTTCTATAAATGGTGATGTAATTACCATGTCTAAGCATGATAATCGGGTTTCCATTTTTAACCACAATTATTCTAGAGACTTCACCATTAAAGACTGCCTTTACTTGTGTGTTTTTGGCTGTGGCAATCCTAACACCATTACTTTTAATAGGCACTGTTCTATCAATAGGTGAAGGCTGTGTGCCGAAACGGATTTTCACCACACCTCTTTCTACAGGCCAAGGTAACTTCCCTTTGTTAGATGCGAAATTCTTAGCAATTAATTTAGATTCAGGTGTTAGAGCAAATCCTTTAGAGGAGGATGATTTTCCTGCTTTTCTATTAGATTCAGCTATAGCTTCTCTAATAATACGATTAATCTCTCTGTCGATCTCATCAATTTCCTGCTGCTTCTTTTTAATCTTAGTGGTATACGAACTCATACTTTTTCGTATCGTAGCCATAAGTTTTTCTTGCTCTTTGAGTTCTTTTTCAAGTTCTTTTTTAGCAATTCTATTTTCAGCAACCAATTGTTCTTTATCTTTTTTCTGACGTAATAGATCGGTATTTAACTCTTGAAGTTTTTTAGTTTTAGCCTTAATCAAATCCCCTTGTTCCTTTTGATAATCTGCATACTGCTTGATATATTGTAACCTTTTATACGCTTGTTTAAAATTTTCAGAAGACAACAAAAACATCACTCTACTCTGCTCAGATTTATTCTTGTAAGACTTTACAACCATCTCAGCATATTGTTTTTTTAATGTCGTTAACTGATCTCGCAAACTTGAAATTTCATTCTGATTTGCATTTATCTCTCGTGTTAGCAAATTAGCTTGATCATTAGTAACTTTTATTAAGTTTCGTCTTACGCTTACTTTGTAGTTGAGATCTTCAACTAAAGAAATTACAGATTTCTCTTCTTTCTTATTAGAAAACAATAATGCATTTAATTGCTTTAGTTCCTTTTGATATTTAACACGTTTGGCTTCTAAAGCTTTTTGTTTATCACTTTGTGCTGTAATAAAAAAGCTGTTGAACAGTAAAAAAAGAAACGCTATGTAAATAGATCTATTTCGCATCTTCTAATATGATTTCATCAAAACCTGATGGGATTTTAAAAGGAAACCTAACGTCTTCATTTACTGAGACCGACTTGTACTCCATCACTACATTGAGCTCTTCACTGTCTTCTACTGCGATAATCTTCATGTTTTGTGGTAAAATTTCCTTATCTACTTTTTGATACCCTAAATAATCTATTTGAAGGAATCGTTTTTTTGAAGGTTGTAATAATTGTTGCGAATCCATTTTAAAATGTGATGGATTAAGTAGTAAAAACAACTCTAAAAACAAGTCTTGATTTTTAGGTTGAAGGATATAAGAACTCTCATTAGTTGAAATGATATACTTATCATCATTTAAATCATACAATGGCTCTCCAATTAATAAACTCTGTACTTTAGTAAAATTGAGTTCAATTCCTAAGAGATCACTCAACAACTTATAATCACCATCAAAATATTGGTTATTTATCTTATCATAAAACCTTACACTATTTGGTGTGATTATAGCTCTGGCTAAGCCTAGCGTAGCACTAATCCAAATGGTTTTGTCTTTTTCCATTCTAAGATTGAGCGTATATGATGACTCTTTAAGGTCTTGAATAACATTAATTTTAACTTTAGCTTGAAGTGTTTTAAACTTGGCATCACGCTTTCCATTTTCCTTTATTAATTGTTTTGCCGACAATTTATCATCTACTTTTCCTGATGCAACAACACTTCGTGCTGATCTACATGAAATGCCTAATGTAATGACCAGACAAATTAAACTGATTTTTAAAATCCTCATATATATTATTGATCTTTCAATAAGGCTGCTGCCTTTTTAGCAAACGTCTCAGATTGTGTTATATTATTAATCTGTTTATATGCTTCACTTAATTGCTTGTAGAAATCGGCTTCCATTTTAGGGTTTTCAACCACATAATCAACACCCATTTCCAAACTTTCAATGGCCTTTTCAGGCTGTTTGATTTTATTATTAGCGACACCATTAATTAAGTATAGAATAGGTTGGGCTGGAAAGATGTCGAGGGCTTCCATACTTTTTTGAGCGGCTTCTTTATCCTTATTCAAATCTATCTGAAGTAGAAGTACATCTCTGATAATTTTGAACTCATTTGGCTCTTGTTTTAAAGCATCTTGATAATACCCTAAAGCTTTTTCTTTATCGTTAGATTTTAAGTAATAGTCGCCGAGTTCTAACAAAGTTTTGACACTTTTATCTTCACTTACCAATGATGTGACTTCAATCAAATCTGCTTCGTATTCTGGGTTTTCTCCTACAAATTTCACAAAATCATTAAGCACTTTAGCCTTGGCTTCGGGCTTAATTACTGGGCTTGTCAAAACCACTTTCATAGATGCAATAGCGCTTGTAGCATCACCTTCATCTAAATAAAATTTATATAAAGCTAAATGTACTAATTGTGATTCTGGATTTAATTTTAACAGACGTTTTGCTGCATCAAATGCTTTTTTAGTCTCACCTGTTTCACTATATCTAAAAATAAGGCGTAAGTAATTTGATTCGTCTTCTGGATTACTTTTTACGCGTTCCTCAAGGTTTTCTATGCGATCTTCATCATTTCCTGTTATATTATATATTTGGTTTCGCAAGTAATCTCTATCTTCACTATAGCCCAATTGTTCATCCATTTCGTCAAGTAACTTCAAAGCATCTTTATACTTTTTTACTCTAATGTAAAGCGATGCTAAATCTTGTTTATAATCTGGATGAAACTTAACCAGTTGCTTAACTGTTCTAAGCGCTCTGTCCATATCATTTTGTATGATATACACATCATACAACTCGTCTAAAAACCATTCGTTTTCAGGTGATTTTGAAACCGCTTTTTTTAAAGCGTCTTCTGCCGCTCCATAATTTTTAAGTGCTTTGTAATTTTTTCCTAGCTCAAAATATAAAACAGGGTCATTATCTTTTAGTTCGATACATTTGAGAAGCGCATCAGCAGATTTTTGATAGTTTTCAATGCCCTTTTGTTTAAGAGCTTCAAAGAAATATTCTTGAAATTTATCTTCTACATTTCCCAAATCATCATCTGGACGCTTGTTGAAATCAACTTGCGCAACACTATTCTGCGGAAACATAAGTATTCCGAAGACAAGAAGCAGGGTATATAGTTTAGTTTTCATTATAAAATTCTTCGTATGCTTTGAAAGATAATTCAAGAATTATTCCAAAACAGAGTAATCACCAATACTAATGGCTTTAAAATCACCATTGTACTTTACATGATTACCAATCATAGCATGGTCTAAATTAGCGTTTTTAATGTTAGTATGGTTTTGAATTAAGCTATTTTTAACGCTTGAATTCTGGATAACACAATTGTTACCTATAGAGACATTTGGACCAATGGTTGCATTATGTAGCTCTACATGTTCACCAATGTAACAAGGCTCAATAATAGTTGAACCATTATTTTTGATAGAATTTGCAATCATTTGCTCTTCACCATCAGCCTTTAAAAACCTTAACATTTTAGTATTGGTTTCTAGTGTAACAGTCTTGTTTCCGCAATCCATCCACTCATCTACCGTACCTGTTTTAAAGACCTTTCCATCGGCCATCATACGTTTGATACCGTCATTGATCTGATATTCACCTCCATTCATAACGTTTTGATCAAGAACTTCTTGTAGCTTATCCTTTAAAACGGCTACATCTTTAAAATAATAAATACCTATAACGGCTTGATCGCTTACAAAGGTCTCTGGTTTTTCAACAAGTTCTACAATCTCTTGATTATCATTAAGTTTTACAACACCATATGCTTCAGGGTTTGCTACTTTTTTTGTCCATATCACACTATCTGCATTAGGATCTAAGTCAAATTCTGCGCGAATAAGTGTATCGGCATAAGCAACTACAGCCGGTCCAGATAAGGATGGCTTTGCACACATAATGGCATGACCTGTACCTAATGGTTGGTCTTGACGGTAAATAGACGGTTTAGCGCCTAAGCTTGTTGCCAAACTTTTTAAACTATCAACAACATCGTCTCCAAACCAAGCTGGATCACCCAAAACAAATGCAATTTCATCAATAGGTTGCTTCAACACTTTAGCAATATCTTTTACTAAACGATGAACAATAGGTTGACCTGCAACTGGTATTAATGGTTTTGGTACTGTTAAACTATGTGGTCTTAATCGAGAACCTCGACCAGCCATGGGTACTATTATTTTCATTCTATAAGTTGATTCATTTTTATTTTACTCCTGTACTTCCAAATCCGCCTTCACCTCGTGATGTTTCTGAAAGTTCGCTAACCTCAATCCAATCTGCTCTTTCATGTTTAGCAATCACTAATTGTGCAATACGTTCGCCATTATTTATAGTAAAATCTTCACTAGACAAGTTGACTAAAATCACGCCTATTTCTCCTCTGTAATCGGCATCTACAGTTCCTGGAGCATTGAGCACAGTAATCCCTTTTTTAGCAGCTAAGCCACTTCTAGGTCTAACCTGGGCTTCGTAACCTATAGGAAGTTCTATAAATAGCCCTGTACCCACAATACTTCGTTCAAGAGGTTTAAGAATTCTAGATTCAGATAAGTTGGCTCGTAAATCCATACCTGCTGACGCAATAGTTTCGTAGTGTGGTAAATCGTGATTAGATGTATTAATGATCTTTATTTGCATGCTTTTATTTATTTCTGCTATAAAATCTAGCTTCTTTTAAGTAATAATTGTAACTCTTTTTTTTCTAAAAAAGCGATTAACGCTATGTAGAATAACAAAAATACAGTTCCTATTAAAATATCTCTATCAAAATAGTAATAAGTTATAAAACTTAATCCGGCACTTAACAACAAGTATATTCCAATTCGATTAATGTCATAAGGTACAGGATAGTATTTTCGACCTAAGGCATATGATATAAGCATCATTAAACCATAAGCAATTAATGTAGCATAAGCACAAGCCATAAAACCTATTTTAGGAATGAAAATAAGATTAAATGCAATGGTTATTGCGGCTCCAACAATAGAAATATACATACCAAAACGTGTTCTATCTGTTAACTTATACCAAATAGATAGGTTATGGTAAATACCTAGGCATAAATTTGCTAATAATACAATTGGTACAATATCCAAGGCTAATAAGTAGCTTTCTTTCTTTATAAAAATAGGTCGTAATACATCAATATATATCACCACTATCATTAACCCTAAAGCGCCAACGATAGTAAAGTATTTTAATATAGTTGCATAGGTTTGTGTCGCATTTTCTTTATCTGAATGATTAAAGAAAAATGGTTCTGCTCCCATTCTAAATGCCTGAATAAAGAGCGTCATAAATACAGCTAACTTATAACATGCACTATAGGCTCCATTTACAAATTCACCTTCCATTTCTGGTAAGAGCCATTTATCTAAATTCTCATTAATTACGAATGCTAAGCCCGCTACCATTATAGGCCAACCATAATTTAATAATTGTTTTAAAATATGAGTATCAAATTGAAGTTTGGCCTTAAAAAAATAAGGTGAAACCAATACTAGCACTACAGCACTTGCAATAAGGTTTGCAATAAAAATATACTCCACATTATTATCAACATTAAATAGTTGTCTTAAACGTTCTGAGCCGTAGGCTTTAGAAAGCAAAAGCACATTTAATGCGACAATGACAAGTACATTTAGCAGCTTAATTAAAGCAAACTTAATTGGTTTACCTGTTACTCTTAAATAGGCAAAAGGAATGACTATCAATGTATCAATAAGCGTAATTCCAACAAGTAATGTATAGAATTCAGTATTGATTCTTAGTGTTTCAGAAATAGGAATTCTAAACAAAAACAGTAATGCTCCAAAAATAAAAGTACTCAACACAATGGTAATCATTGCAGTAGATAATACTTTGTTTTTGTCTTTGTTTTTACTAAAAAACCTAAAAAACGAGGTTTCCATGCCATAGGTTAAAATGACATTAAAAAACGCGGCAACTACATAGAACTCGGTATTTTCAGAATATCCTTCGTTTGGAAGTACATCAGTATGCAGTCGTACCAAAAGAAAGTTAATAAGTCGCGGCAAAACAATTGCCAACCCATATATAACAGTATCTTTAAAAAAGGATTTTAGTACGCTCAAGAGTTCTATTTTGTTCTGCTAAAATTACGTTTTTAGCAAACGCCAACCAAAGATAAGTTATTGCATTACAATTGGTCCATCCTTGTAGTAAATACCTTCGTTTTCAATAAGATTACTTATTTTAAAATATTTGGTCTCACCATTTTCACGGTAACTCACTACACATTCTCTATTTGTTATTTCAAACGGAAACTCTTTCATTGTATTAAGTTCATGTCCTTCGGAAATAGGCTTGCGTTTTACCAATTGTGATACGTATTTTCCTCTACTAGGAACTAATTTTCCTTTCAGGTTTCTGAAAAATACGCTATCAATTACTACATTATTAGCAGGTGTAAGATTGGCTATATGGAAATTGATTCCTGAACTCCCTACTTTTATTGGAGCTGTCCAATGTTGATAATATGCGCGACTATATTGGATTGGTGCAGCTTTTTCTAGCTTGTAGGCATTTGAGCATCCTAGCAAGGAAAAAACGATTAAGAGGCAACAAAACTGGGCAAATTTTGAAGTTTTCATTTTGGTTAAGTTTTAGATTTGGTTAAACTAGTTTTTATTTGGTGGAGCACTTGGATAATTTAGTGGCTCCTTTTGTTTCACATTTAAAATTTTATAATATAATGTTTTATTGTTTTGTTTGTAACTCACAACGCATTCGTCGTCTTTCAATTCAAAAGGAAATGGTGTCATTGCACTTGGCATTTGATTAGCATACTCTTCTTTTGAATCACTACTCATAACTATGTCTTTTGGCGAATTATTGTCTGTCCTAAAAGATCCAACTAACAATTGTGAATTCTGTTTTACTTCTAACTTTGAGACTCTACCTCTAAAATAAACACTATCTAGCTCAATTGTATAGTCTCCAACAGGAATATATATATTCAACCCAGATCCGCCACCTTGAACACCAGCATTCCAGTTTTGACAATACACTTCACCAAAGGATAGAGGTGCTTCTTTTTGAAGTTTTTGTGCACTTGAACATTGTGAGAAACTAGCCATAAGGACGAGCATTAGTAGTAAGGTAGATATGTGTTTTAGGGCATTCATTTTATTTATTCCATGCTATAAATATACAATTTCAAAATTAATGCCATAAAAAGAGACGAATTGAGTAGAATGCTATCTAACAATAGCTTACGATTTTAATTACTTATTTCTTTTAATATAGAAAGTTCTTTTTTGATTTGTTTTCCAATAAAAAGCACCATTACAACTAAGATAATTATCGATGAAAATACAATATAAGTATAAAATCCACTCGAAAGGTGTTTCTCAAAAGAAGGAAGCATTAATACAAAACCTATACAATACGCCAAAATAATAATTGGTGTAGCTATATAATGTATTCTTATTCTCTTCTTGTAATATGAAACCATGTTTTTACTGAAAACAGAGGCGCTTAAGGTAACGTCTATAGCTTTTAGTTTTTTTATACTAAAGTACTCTATACCAATTCTAATCAATAAAGAGCCAATCATTAAAGATAGTGCAAAAGATATCAGTCCGTTATTATAAGCTTTTATATATGTAAAAAAGACGATTAAAATAAGTACAGTAGCTCCCAAAATAACATTCGTTATTATTTGTTTTCTTTTGATACCGCTTAACTTCTTTAGTATTGATTCTGAACCATCGTTAGGTATATCTTGTTGTGGTTGATTTTTCCATTGGGATTTTAAATCTTCAAATGTTGTCATTTTCTAACGCATTTAGTTAATTCTTTTTTAATTCTATATATCCTTACTCTAATCGTCTCATGAGACAACCCGGTAATTTCGGCTATTTCTTTTTGAGGCACACCCTCTAACTCTAGAAGTATGATACTTTTGTTTTCAGGTTTTAAACGTCCTATACAATGATATAATTTATTGAATTCAAGCTCTTTATCATTGTTTTGGTTTTCTGTAGACGCTTCTATATGATTAAGATGATTAGATAGCCTAACAGGTTTTTTCTTTCTTAACTCCAAAAGGCAAGTATTAACAGCAATCCTATAAATCCAGGTAGTAATATTAGACTCATTTCTAAACGAATCCAAATGCTGCCATACCTTGATAAAAACATCTTGAGTTAAATCTTTTGAAAGCATTGCATCTCCATTAGTATAACCTAAGCATAGACGATTTACTTTAGCGTAATTAGCTTCGTATACCTCTTTAAATTGTTTCTCTAATGATTTCATTTACTCTTGTAACTCTTCATGTATAGCTTTTAATAACCATTTTGGCTGATCAAACATTATAAAATGAGCAGATTCTTTAGCATATTTAATTGAATATTCTTTTAAGTTTTTATACTGTTCTTCATATGTCTTCTTAACAACGCTTTCTCCATAAGGTTGTGTTGCGGCAAGAACAGTTACTGGTATTGATATTTTAGCTATAGATGTTCTTAAGTCTAATTTAAGCAAATCTGTATAACCGTAGACATATGTTTTTCGGTCTGCTTTTATAATCCACTCTTTAATTAAAGCGTGCTTTTCCTTGTTTAAAGACATTCCTCCTGCCATTTGCGATGCCATAACTTCAAAGCTATTAGCATCCATATCTAATAACCTTTGGTTGTATGGGTTATCATACACAATGGTTTCACTATTAAAATTTGGAATCATCAAAGCACCTGCTGATGGCAAAGCATCTACAACAATAATCTTTTTGAATTTAGAACTTTGGTCTGTTGCTAACCACAAGCCTAGAGTTCCGCCCATACTATGCCCTACTATAGTTGCTTTTTGTAATTTATTTTTAGTAATATAGGTATTAACTCCTTCTTTAATTTTGGTGAGCCAAGGTGTCTCTATTGCAGGAACATCACCAAAGCCAGCAAAGGTAAACACATGGCATTCATTTGTTTTCGATAGTTCTTTAACCGTATCGTTCCAAACATCTCCTGTGCATGTAAATCCAGGAAACAATAATATTGGTTCTCCTTTGCCTTCAACCTTAACATCAAAAGGTTTGTTTTGTGCTTCTAAGGTTATACTAAATACAGAAATAGTTAATAGTGCAATGATTTTAAATGTTTTCATGTTGTATCTTTTTAATTAATTTTCCCTTTAGATACAAAATCATAAAAATGTTACAGACTATATGTGAAAATAAAAAAACCCAACTCATACGAGTTGGGTTTATGATTTATGTGAGATGCTGAAACAAGTTCAGCATGACAAAAAATTATTAATTATTTAGTGCTTCTGCACCACCAACAATTTCTAAGATTTCGTTAGTAATCGCAGCTTGACGTGCTTTGTTATACGTTAATTTTAACTGATCTCTTAATTCTGTCGCGTTATCAGTTGCTTTGTGCATTGCTGTCATACGTGCACCATGCTCTGAAGCAAAACTGTCTCTAACCGACTTATACAATTGTGTTTTTAATGATTTAGGTATAAGTTGTTCAACGATTTCCACTTTTGACGGTTCAAAAATATAATCAACGTTGGTATTTGCCTCACCTTCTATTGGTACAATTGGTAAAAACTGCTCTGTCATTACAATTTGCGTAGCAGCATTTTTAAATTTATTGTAAACGATTTCAATTTTGTCAAAATCACCTGCAACAAACTTGTCCATTAACATCTGAGCAATTTCTGCAATATTATCAAAAGTTAAATCGTCATAGACTTCACTTTTATTAGCAATAACATTGTTAGTTTTTTTAAATGCATCATTAGCCTTTTTACCTATAGCCAAATAAGACACCTCTTGATTTGCATAAGTATCATTAGTAAGGTTTGTAACTTCCTTAATAATGTTAGAGTTAAAAGCACCTGCTAGACCTCTATTAGAGGTCACCGCTACAATTAATACTTTTTTAACTTCGCGTTGTGATGCAAATTTACTTCCTGAGTCTCCATCTAAAGTAGCGCTTAAGCTTTGTAAAAGCTCTGTCAATTTATCTGAATAAGGACGCATTGCTGTAATAGCATCTTGTGCTTTCTTCAATTTTGCAGCAGATACCATTTTCATAGCACTTGTGATCTGCATCGTTGAAGACACTGAAGATATTCTATTACGTATTTCTTTTAGATTCGCCATATTTTAAAATATGAAAACATCCTACGCTCAAATTGAACGTAGGACTATTAATTATGCTCTATATTTAGCTGATAAGTCACTTGCTACAGTTGTTAATGTATCTGTAACCTCATCAGTTAATTTTCCTGCTTTCAAAGTGCTTAATACATCTTCATGCTTAGCTCTTAAGAATTCAATGAAATCTCTTTCAAATTCTTTTACCTTATTTACAGGAACGTCTTTTAATAAGTTTTTAGATCCAGCATAAATGATTGCTACTTGATCTTCAACAGTAAACGGATCGTTTTGTGCTTGTTTTAAGATCTCAACATTACGCTTACCTTTTTCAATTACATTCAATGTCACAGCATCTAAATCTGATCCAAACTTAGCAAACGCTTCTAATTCACGGAACTGAGCTTGATCAAGTTTTAATGTACCTGATACTTTTTTCATCGATTTGATCTGAGCGTTACCACCAACACGAGATACCGAAATACCTACATTAATTGCTGGACGAACACCAGAGTTAAATAAATCTCCATCTAAGAAGATTTGCCCATCTGTAATAGAAATTACGTTAGTTGGGATATATGCAGAAACGTCACCCGCTTGAGTTTCAATGATTGGCAATGCCGTTAAAGAACCACCACCTTTTACGATTGGTTTTAATGCCTCAGGAAGGTCATTCATTTCTTTTGCAATCGCATCATCATTAATCACTTTCGCAGAACGCTCTAATAATCTTGAGTGTAAGTAGAAAACGTCACCAGGATACGCCTCACGTCCTGGAGGACGACGTAATAATAAAGATACCTCACGATACGCAACCGCTTGCTTTGATAAATC
This sequence comes from Psychroserpens luteolus, assembly GCF_021032705.1. Lineage (GTDB taxonomy): Bacteria > Bacteroidota > Bacteroidia > Flavobacteriales > Flavobacteriaceae > Psychroserpens > Psychroserpens luteolus. The sequence continues at coordinate 719,588 of NZ_JAHVXI010000001.1, forward strand.
ATCAAATACAATTAAAGCAGGACGACCAGTATCTCTAAAATACTCACCAATAGATGCTCCAGTCATTGGCGCATAAACTTGCATTGCAGCAGGATCTGATGCATTAGCAGCTACTATTGTTGTGTATGCTAAAGCTCCTTTTTCTTCTAAAGTCTTAGCAATGTTTGCTACTGTTGAGGCTTTTTGCCCAACAGCAACATATATACAATATACAGGATTTCCTGCATCGTAAAATTCTTTTTGATTTAAGATCGCATCGATACAAACCGTAGTTTTACCTGTTTGACGGTCACCAATTACCAACTCACGTTGACCTCTACCTACTGGAATCATAGCATCAATCGCTTTAATACCTGTTTGTAATGGTTCAGTTACTGGTTCTCTATAGATAACACCTGGTGCTTTACGCTCTAAAGGCATTTGGTAAGTTTCGCCAGTGATTGGTCCTTTTCCATCAATAGGGTTTCCTAAAGTATCTACAACACGTCCAACTATACCTTCACCTACATTTACAGAGGCGATACGTCCAGTACGTTTTACAGTAGATCCTTCTTTTACTCCTGTAGATCCACCAAGTAATACGATACCCACGTTATCTTCTTCAAGGTTAAGTACAATACCTTCTAGTCCTCCTTCGAATTCTACTAATTCTCCGTATTGAGCATTAGCTAATCCGTAGGCACGTACAATACCATCACCTGCAGTTAATACTGTTCCAACTTCGTCTAATGAAGCACTTGCTTCAAAACCTGAAAGTTGTTGTTTTAAGATTGCTGATATCTCAGCTGGTTTTACTTCTGCCATCTTATTCTATTTTGACCCTTCGCTTTACTTAGGGCAAGTTTAATTTAATGTAAATTCTCTTTTTAATGTATTTAATTTATTTGCTACGCTAGCATTGTATTGAATATCTCCAACACGTAAAATGAATCCACCTAAAATAGTTTCATCAATAATATTTTCAACTTCAACATCTTTACCTGTAAGTTCTTTAACCTTAGCTAAAACTTTAACTCTCAAGTCGTCAGTTAAAGGTACAGCAGTAGTTACTTTTGCTACTTGTGTTCCTTTTAACTCATCAAACAATCGGTTATAGCTTGCTGCTACATCATTTAAAAGTGCTAACCTTTTGTTTGAAATTAAGGTGTCAATTAAATTTGTTGTCATACTATCAGATCCTTTAAAAACCTCTAACAGTACTGCTTTTTTATCTGATGATCTAACTACAGGACTTTGAAGCATATCGCTTAAGTCTTTACTTTCTGCAATAGTAGTTGCGATTAATTTCATATCATTATTAACAGCTTCAGCTGTATTTTGATCTGATGCTAATCTTAAAACCGCCTTTGCGTAACGTAGTGCTGCTCTTGCTCCTGCCATTTTTTTTAGTTTAATGTTGCTTCACCTAACATAGACTCAACTAATTCTAATTGTTTGTCTTTGTTTGATAATTCTTGACGCACTACTTTTTCTGCAATTTCTACAGATAATCCAGCTACGTGATTTTTCAATTCAGCCATTGCAGATTTCTTTTCACTTTCGATAGCTGCTTGAGCTTTCTCAATGATTTTATTTGCTTTCTCTTGAGCTTCTGTCTCGGCATTAGCGATCATTTGTTCTTTGATCTCACGTGCTTCTTTTAGCAATGCTTCTCTTTCAAGTCTTGCTTCTTTTAAGATACGCTCATTATCTGCTGTTAAGTTTTCCATCTCTTTACGAGCATTTTCAGCAGAAGCCAACGCATTTTTAATACCTTCTTCTCTGTCGCTTACCGCTCCAAGAATTGGTTTCCAAGCAAATTTTCTTAAGATTAAAAGCAAAAACAAAAATGTTATTGCTGTCCAAAATACAAGACCAAATTCTGGTGTAATTAAATCCATTTCTTTGTTGTTTTTTAAATAACTTAAATTTTAAAGACACAGAAGCAACCAACCGTTACTTCTGTGCTTTGATTGTTTTACCCTTGTAAGAAAGCAACAACAACACCAAATAGTGCTACCGCTTCTACGAAGGCTGCTAAAATTAATGCAGAAGATTGAATCTTTCCGTGCATTTCAGGTTGACGTGCCATGGCATCCATAGCTGATCCACCAATTTTACCAATACCAACACCAGCTCCAATAGCTGCTAAACCAGCTCCAATAGCTGCAATTCCAGTAATAGTCATAATATAAAATTTAAATTAATTAATGATGTGCTTCTTCTGTTGCCATCCCAAAATAAAGGGCTGACAATATTGTAAATATATATGCTTGTATCGCTGTTACAATAATTTCAATAACTGTAATAAACAATGAGAATGCTACAGATACTGGAGCTATTGCCACAGACTTGAATACAAATATTAATGACATTAATGCTAAAATAATAACGTGTCCTGCTGTAATGTTTGCGAACAAACGTATCATTAACGAAATTGGTTTTACAAACATTCCGATAATTTCAATTGGCATTAAAAATATTTTCATAGGTACAGGAACTCCAGGCATCCAGAAAATATGTTTCCAGTAATTAGAGTTTCCACTTAATGTTGTGATAATAAAGGTAAATACTGCTAATGTACAAGTAAAAGCGATATTTCCACTAAGGTTAGCTCCGTTTAAAATTGGAATTAACCCAAATATGTTATTGATCCATATAAAGAAAAAGATCGTTAAAAGATATGGCATATATCTTTTGTATTTGTGTTCACCAATCATTGGTTTTCCAATTTCATCTCTAACAAATACAACAAGAGGCTCTATAAACCCGGCAATTCCAGTAGGAACCCCATCTTTAGATTTTTTATAACTTCTAGCAGCAGTAATAAATATGAGCAATAATACAGCTACAGAAACCCACATCATAAACACATTTCTAGTGATTGAGAAATTTAAAGGTCTGTGCGCATTAGTTGGGTGGTGCTCTTCATCAAAGGCTACAGAGGTTGCATTAGCATCTAGTTGATAGATTTTTTCATGAAGCTTAACAAACTTTCCGCCATTGGCCTCTACTATTTCTTTACCTTGATCATCATGATGGAACTTACTTGAAGAAAAAGTAGTTAATCCATTATCAGTCCATAATATAATAGGTAATGATAATGAAACTGGCTTCCCTTTCCAATCCCACAAGTGAAACTCATGAGCATCTTTGACGTGATGCAAAATCATCTCTTTTGCATTGAACTCTTCATCCTTATTCGGATCACTATCTTCTGATGCATATCCAGCAAACGAAATTGCTAAAAATAACATCGAAAATAATACGTTTTTAAAAGTGTTTAATATCATCCTGTATTGCTTAAAAATACGCTGCTTTAAATTCGGTGCAAATGTACGCACATTATATTAATTGTCAAACAATAATTCAATGATTATTTAATGACTTATTTTAAAGAGGTTCAAGTCTTTGTATTCCTTACTTTTTCTGAAGAATTTTCACTACTGAATAGACTTCAAATGCAAGAAAAATAAAATATGGAATGAAAAAATTAGCGAGATCATAACCTTTTTGTTCTGGTTTAGATAATATCCAAGGCAATAAAAACACCATAGTAAGTATCATCTTTACAAGCATTCCAAAAATGAACGTATTGAATACTTCGGTCTTACCTACAGATTCACGATAATTAATTAATGTATAAATAATAATAACTGTAACAACATGAAATAAGTAAATATGCCAGAGCGGGAAAAATAAGATAACCTCTCCAGCGAAATGATAATTTAAATAACTGTGGACCGCAAATAGCAAACCGCTTAGGGCAATGAGTTGAATAAGAAAGTTTGTTTCTCTCTTTTTAAAAACGTCGTTCATTTATTTATCTTCTTTTGAAATTGCAATAATACGTCTTATTATGTAAACAATAGATAGTATTACAGACAACAATGAGCCCGCAAGTGTATATAAATTATGAGTATTAGGATAGTGTTCATCAAGCTTGTAGCCAATGAATGTCCCAACTGCAATGATAGCAAACATTTGAATTGCTATTCCCGAAAACCGCGCATAGGTGTTAAGCGGTTTGACCTTTTTCTGGTGGTCTTGTTGGTGTTGTTGGTGTTGTTGGTTTGATTGTTGTTTGTTGTCCTGCTCCTGCATTACTTGATTCTTTTAGGCTGCCTTTCATAGAACATGTTGCGTTAAAATTAGCTCCAGGCTCAACGGCCAGTTTACCAACAATAACTTCACCTTCAACATGTGCAGAAGATTTTAAAGACAAGGTATCAGAAAGCATTAATTTGCCTTTGAATTTTCCTTCAATATCAGCATTGGCACTTTTAAGAGTTCCATTAATGATTCCTGTTTTACCAATAACCACCTTTCCGGGTGTTTTGATATTTCCTTGAATTGAGCCTTCAATTCTGAAATCGCCTTCGCTAATGATGTCACCTGTGATGACAGTTCCTTTAGCAATCGTGTTCTGTTGTGAAATTGTTTCTGAAGCCATACGTCCTGTTTTTTTGTCTGAAAACATAGGTCTAAGTTTATTGAGATTCTAGGTATTCGTTTAAGTTTTTGTGTCGTTGTACAATTTCGTAGTTTGGCGAAGAAATTGAATAGAAATTTCGGTCAATTTTATGTTTACTCTCTTCTAGGATTTCAGCAAAACCTGAAGCTCCTTGAGCGCTAGTTAGTCCATGAACTACAACAAAAAGTGTATTAGTATCATAGACATCAATAGAGGTCGATAAATCAAAATAGTTGATTTTGGAAATAGCTTCGTTAAGCTCTTTTACAAAGTCTTCTATTTGATCTTTCTCATTAATATTGAAAGGGTATAGTACATTAAAGTGTTTCGCGGTATCATTACTCACAAATTCTTTTTTTGCTAGAATAGGAATCACTGTCTTCATAATCTCTTGCGCTTGTTTTCCTTCTTCTGAATTTGGATACGTAAGGGCAATAAAATTAACCCCTTTTTTATAGGCTTCGAATCCATTTAATCGACCATTGGCCGAAGCTTTTAAAATTTCAAATTTAGGTACCATTGGGTCACCTTCAAACTCGGTAATATATTGATCTGCTTTTGAAATAACCTCAGCATATTCTTGATTACCAAATTTACCAAATAAGCCTTCATAGAGACTCTCTGGGCTATTTTCATCTTTAGCAAATTCTGAGCGTGGGTTTAATAATATTTTTGCATATCGAGAATCAGGATAATTACTAACAATATCTGCTTTCATCGCATTAGCTTTTCCACTTAATCCTAATTCGGTATAAATCTTTTGTAAATTATATTTAGACGGTAATATGAGACGCTCTTCTGGATTGTTTTGTAATAGGGTTTCTAATTTACCCATTGCTAATTCATACTCTTTGAATTTTTCCTTATAAATCACTCCTAATTGGTAGTAAGCATAATTGCGGTTTTTTGCTAAGCTATCAATAACTTTTTGATCTGTAGGGATTTTAGAAATGTAAAATTCTGGATCAAATCGTTCATCTTCCGACGTATTTGCTGCAAGGTCATTAGCTCCTGGTGTAGCTCCTGGTCTAGATTTAGAATCGGATAGTCTCCAGTTATCTTTTAATTCTCTATCTCCCCAAACTTTAATAAATTCATTTTTACCAAAAGCAACGGTTGTTGAGTTATAAAAATAAAACTCTTGCTTTTGTGCATTATTTGCTGTTGGATCTGCTCTTTGTGATTTTCCAGATTTTGTATTAGTTGTTACTGAGCCAGCGTTGACAGATTTACGACGTTCTTCGGCCTCGGCCTTTTCTTTTTCTGCTTCGGCTATTGCTTTCTGTTCTTCAGTATATGTTGTGAAATATGTCAATCGGTCATCATCAGACATATTAACCAGTCTTAAAATACTATCGTGAGATTGTGCAATATCCTCATAGTAAATGACATCTTCTAAGTTTTCTCGCTTACGTTTAACAACACGATAAGGTTTTGAGTTAAGCTTCATGTTGGTCATAGTACTATCATAATAAGCACCTGCCATTTTGTATTGGGCATCATCAAAACTCATATCTCCAAGGGTTGCATAATCTCTAGACATAAGTTCTTTATCTCCAAGATTTGTACGTAATGACTTATTATAGTATGCAACGGCTAAAGAATCACTTTGATTTGCTCTATGGAATTCGGCAATTCGATAGTAAATCTTATCTAAGAATGGGCGATTTTCCCTGTCTTCTTCAAGTGTTGTTAAATACTCAAGAAACTCAATCTTATTACCACTATCCATATCAAAATTATAGGATTTAGTTAAATGTGCATTGATATAGTATGGTCTTGGTATTTTACGGTGCATATCAATCACTTTATCAAAAGCAATATTGGCACTGTCTTTCTTGCCAAATTCATTGTAAAGTTGCCCAATGATATAATTAAAACGTGCTTTTTCTTTATTCTTCTTAGTGAATTCGGCCGCTATTCCTAATTCAACCAAAGCACTATCTTTAGATTTTACATTGATATAAGCTTGAGCGAGCATTGATGTTGCATCTGCCAAGTCCTGATCTTCTAGCTGTTCTTGCTCTAAAAGGCGTTTTAAATTTTTTATAGCCAGTTCATTATTCTCCATTCTAATATTGGCCTTTTCTCTCCAAACTTTAGCTGTGTTGATTTTATCACTCGCTGGGTATTTATACAGAATGTAATTAAAAGCCTCAAGTGAAGGCACAAAACGTTGATCGAAATAACGGGCTTGACCTAATAAAAGGTAGGCTTCATCAATTTGAGGGTTGTATTCTTTCCCTTTGATGTTCATGCCGTGTTTTTGAACCGCTTTAATGGCTTTTTCCTCAGCACGTTCAAAATCTTGGTTTTTAGATTGACCAGGCAAGATAATCTCTTCAGAGAGTTGCATGCGTTCTATTGGTAATAATTCCCAATAGTTATCTGTTGCTGCATTATCAACTGTTTCTCTTCCTTTCTCTAATGCAATATTTCCGTTGTAAAGAATATTATACTTTGTCCCTAGAGCATGAAAATTTCGGTTAATAAACGTGTCTTTTTTACGCGAACAACTTGTGATAAAAAGTGTCACGCAAAACAGTGATATAATAACTTTAAAAGATGTATTCAAGTGGTTTAGTTTTTTGTAAATACTATAACTAAAATCGCTTGCATATATTATGCAATGCTGTAAAAATAAGCATCTTTTTGAATTATCACCGAAAAATGGTCGGTTTTTAGACGTATAGTAAGGTCTTAAACCTGCTCAGATCCTGAAAAATGTGCTTCCAATTCTTTAAGCGTTGCTTCATTGGTTTCGAGATCTTTAACCACTTCTCCTTTTTCAAGCACTACAATACGTTCGCAAACATCGGTAACATGCATTAAATCATGGCTAGACACAAGAACGGTAACGCCTTGCTTTTCTGCTAAATCTTTAATAATCCCTTTGAGTCGTATTTGTGTTGTTGGGTCAAGATTTGCAAATGGCTCATCCAAAATAATCACATCGGGACTACCAATAAGTGCAGCAACAATCCCAGCTTTTTTCTGATTCCCCTTACTAAGATCCCTAAGGTATTTTTTCTGGCCTAATATTTCACCATGAAAAAAATCTTCAAACTGAGCAACTAAGCTATCTACGTCGGCTTTGTTTTCTCCACGAAGCTCACCAATAAAGTAAAAGTATTCTTCAGGGGTTAAATATCCAATTAAGAAACTCTCATCAATAAAAGCTGATGTAAATGGCTTCCAATCTTCACTTTGGTCTACAACAACGCTATTATTAGTGATGTTTCCAGTCGTTGGTTTTATGAGGTCTAATAATAAACTAAAGTAAGTGGTTTTTCCTGCTCCATTATTTCCTACTAGCCCGAAACTTTGCCCTTTCGGAATCCCTAGTTCATCAATTTTTAAAACACGTTTTCCACTATATGCTTTTGAAAGGTCTTTTGTATGTATCATAATGTTTTATATCGTATTAAGTATCTTGACTAAAAGCGTCAATCATTTTATATTTTGAATCGAGGTATTTCTTGGTGATTAGTGTCATTAATTTTTTATGAAGTACGATTCCTAAAACACCAAGTGCAATTAACAATCCTACAGCAGCTTCAAAACCAACAAGCCAGTTAGTAAGACCAAATAATGCCATCGGCAATATCATTAAAGGAATTCCAATTATCCATTGTACAGCTCCAGTTCCTTGATAATTAAATGCCGCTTTTTTATCTAGATCTATTTTTTTTCTATTAAACGATCCTCCATAAAGAATCACATGCGAATTAACGCCTATGTTGTATATCGCTGTTGCGAAATGCGCTATTAAAATTTTCCAACCGAAATACACATAGGGTATTCCTAAAACAAATAGAATAACAACACTCATGATCATGAGTACAAATTTGGATCTTAGGTACTGTTCATATTTGATGTTTTGGCTCATGAGCATTTTGTAATATCCGCTATCCCAAGCTGGAATAAATTGACCAAAATTGATGAGAAAAAACCCAGTAGAGAATACTCCAATGAATGCGAACATAAATTCCATATCTCTATATATAGGTTGAGGGTAGAAGAATAAGCCATATAACAACCCAATTGCTAAAAGCATAGTCATCGACTTGGTACGTTTATTTCTCCATATCAATTTTAAATCCAATTGCATAAAAGGAGCAATGTCTCCAAAACGCTTGGTCCATTCCATATTAGAGGCGTTGACTACAGCAACTTTTGTTTTTAAAGAGCTATCAAGATACAGTTTGGCCTTTAATTGTTTAAAGTTTATCACGTATAATCCAACCAAGACAACAATTGGTATCAATACAAAAATTGGATTGTTGTAGATAGCTGTGAACCCTTGTGCGATTAAATCTGAAAATGAAATAACATTAAAGTAATTTAACGCAAACAAACTTCCAACAAGCACAATTACTGGTAGAAAGGACAATTCTCTTTCCGAAGAAAAACTCTCTAAGATAAAGTTTAAGAAGTTAATAATCTGTACAACTACTATTGCTGTTAACAACCAAGCTAGTACTGAGGTTACTGGATAATCATTTACGATTAGGGTAATACTAAAAGGAATAAAAGCAAATAACGGTAAAATATTAAAAAATGAAAATGCCGATTTTCGTAAGACATAATTAACCACTTTACTGCGCTTTACTGGTAAAGGCAATAAAGGTTTTACAGACATGACTGGTAACTTTTGAAAAAAGAATCGAATCGCAACGTCAAATAATATATAAAAAAACAAAAAGCTATTTAACGTAGTTAATGCATCTTGATCTGGATTAACTTTCCCTAATATTTTATATAAAAAGATACCAATAAATAAAAATATCCCAATAAAATACAGTGCCAAAAAAGCCATTAAAATATTGATAGCAATACTCTTACCGAAACTTGCTGAACGGAAGAATTGTTTCCATTCTAAGTTTAAAAAATGTTTGAGTTTCATATTTAATTTGGTTAGTTAGTCTCTAGATTAGTTAGAGTGTTTTTGAGCAATCTGAGATAATTCCATTCCCCATGATTGACCAATAGACATTCCTGCTTGAGCGAGGTCTGTTTGCTTTGATGCTAATTTTTTTCCTAGGTCTGACTTATAAAATACGACTAATTGTGCAATGTCTTCTTTTGTAAACTCTTTCATGTAAACATCTGCCAACTGACTATATAAATCCTCCAAGGTACCATTAGCTTCTTTGGTGTAGGCTTCCTTCTTGTCTTCAGGAACCATAGCTCCAATTTGAGAAATCGCGTTATTAAAAGCATCTGCGGTTCCTGTGAGTTTAATGAATTCTATAGTTTGGGTTTTAAATTCTGTATTATCCTGTGCTTGGATAGTAAAGGCATATAGAAATGCAATAACATAGATTAATTTTTTCATGGCTTGTGTTTATGTTTGATTATTTAGAAATGTTAGTATTGCTAAACTGGATTTTGTTACAACTAAAATACAATTCCTAGTTCGATTTGTTATTTTTACAAAAAAATATTTATGTCACAGTTTCATAAACTCACTATAAAAGAAATCACTAAAGAAACCGAAAAAGCAGTCACCATTAGTTTTGATGTGCCTCAACATCTAAAAGATGATTTCGGCTTTAAAGCAGGACAATATATCACTCTAAAAACCACGATTAATGGTAATGAGGTAAGACGCGATTATTCGTTATGTACATCACCTAAAAGCGACGAACTTAAGGTTGCGGTGAAAGAAGTTCAAGATGGTACTTTTTCGGCCTATGCCAACAATCAACTTAACGTTGGTGACACCCTAGATGTTGCGCCTCCTAAAGGACGGTTTATATTTGAGCCTAACGATTCTAAAACAAAAAATATCGCGCTTTTTGCTGCAGGAAGTGGGATTACTCCTGTTTTAAGCATTATTAAATGTGCATTAGAAGAAGAAGTATTAAGTAAGGTTATACTAGTGTATGGAAATAGATCTACGAGAGACACCATGTTCTTAAATGAACTATTAGAGTTGCAACATCAATACAGTTCACGTTTTTCAATACAGTTTGTGTTTAGTCAAGCCGAAGAAGAGAATGCGATTTTTGGTCGTATTGAAAAAAGTACCGTCAATTATGTAATGAAAAACAAGTATAAAGACATAGAGGTTGACGCCTATTATTTATGTGGTCCAGGCGGCATGATAAATACTGTGAAAGATGTTCTAGCCCAACATAACATCGATGAGAACCGTGTGCATTTTGAGTTGTTTAAAGCGGCGAAACCTGCCGATATAGATGATTCATCTGTGCCAGATGGTAGAACAAAAGTTACCGTTTTGTTGGATGATGAAACCCTAACCTATGAAATGTCTCAAAAGCAATCTGTATTGGAAGCTGCTTTAGATGAAGATATTGATGCTCCATACTCTTGCCAAGGCGGTATTTGTAGTAGTTGTATTGCAAGAATTACAGAAGGTAAAGCAACAATGCGACAAAATAATATTTTAACCGATGGTGAATTGGCAGATGGACTCATTTTAACTTGTCAAGCACATCCCACAACACCAACACTTTTTGTAGATTATGACGATGTTTAAGATACACATCATCTATTAAAATTGTCTTTAGTCGTAATAATCAACCTTTTATCGAAAAAACCTAAGATATTCTTACAAATTCTTGACGGCTAATTTTAATCAAAATAACTTAGTCCTCGATTAGAATTTAATCATAGGGATTATCTAAAAATTCTAAATCTTGCCTCACTCTTTTGGAGTGAGGCTTTTTTTATTTTAGAGCGTCATGGATTTTAGAAATAATGGTCTCTGGAGCAATAGATCTCATCACCTGCTCATATCCTTCTGGGAGTTTATTTCCATATACAGATGTTGGGATTTTAGGGTAACGTTCTCTATTAGCTAAGATGGCAGAATCTATAGTTTGATGAAATGGTAAAAAACCGGCATATGGATGTGTTACTCCCCAAACTGTAATTACATTTACACCTAGCATAGCCGCAAGGTGAGCATTTCCAGAATCCATAGCAAGCATGACATCTAAATTTGATATGATATCCAATTCTTCGCCCAATGTAAAACGACCAGCAAGATTGATAACGTTTTCAAATTGACTAGCTATGGTATTTAATTGTTGGGCTTCATCATTCCCTGCTCCAAAAAGTAATACCTGATAGGTTTTCGAAAGTATGCCAACAACTTCGGTCATCAAATCGATGGGATACATCTTTCCTTGAAAAGCAGCAAATGGAGCAATCCCAACCCATTGTTTTTCATTATTCCCGGTAACATCCAAATGTTTTGAACTCAATTTTACTTTTTCTGGAAAAACAGGTTGAGATAAATCTAATGGATATCCCAACTTTTCAAATACATCTACATAGCGTTGATGTGTTGTTTTAAGCTGTTTAAAATATTGGCCAGAGGTCAATCTCTTTTTTTCCTCACGTCCTTTATCTATTTGAACTACTTTTTTTCCGAAGAGAAAGAATTTTAAAATCTTGCTTCGCAGAACATTATGTAAATCGGCAACAAGATCAATATCTAATTGCAGTAATTCACGTGATAGTTTCCAAAGTCCGAAAACCCCTTTATGCTTCCCTTTAATTTCGGCTGCAATGCAATTAACATTAGGAATGTCTCTAAAAAAAGCTTTAAAAAAAGGCTTGGTTAAAACGGTAAGTTTTACATCTGGATATTGTGATACAAAAGCTCTCAACACAGGTACGCTCATAGCAACATCACCCATTGCTGAGAGACGAATAACGAGAATGTGCTTTGGCTGTGGCATCTCAACAATTTGAATAACCCTCTAGACTAAATTGAGGATAATTGTTACTTACTTCTGAGAGCGTAATACTGGATTAAGCTCATCATCATTGTACATTTTCATCTGTTTATAGACCTTCATGTACTTATCCCCTTTGTTTATATCATCAAGAAGTGTATCAATAGCAGTAGATAAATCTACGCGTTGCTCTAATAAGATATTAAGCTTCTTTTGGCAAGCCTCTCTATGCGCATCTGAAGCGTCTTCACGAGTAGCTTCTTCATTCATGTGATAGATCTTAAGGGCTAGAATAGATAATCTATCTACTCCCCAAGCAGGACTTTCGGTATTAATTGTTGCATCGGCTTTAGGTGATATCTCTTTATATTTTTCCAGGAAATAACTGTCAATATACTCTACCATATCTGTTCTGTCTTGGTTTGAAGCATCAATTTGACGTTTCAATTTTAAAGCAGCAACAGGATCTATCTGTGGGTCGCGAATAATATCTTCATAATGCCATTGAACAGTATCTATCCAACATTTTCTGTATAATAAATGTTCTAATAAATTAGCATCCTTATCATACACGTTTGTAAATGGTTGGTCAACCGTGTTAATAATGTGGTATTTTTCAATAACCTCCTGAAATATTTTATTTGCGTCTTCTGAAAACATAATCTCTTAATTTAAAGTGCAAATATAGAAGTTATTATTAACTTTATCTCCCTTAAAAAAGACTTCAAAACATGCATATCCATAATCTATCACAAGACAATTCTATTTTAAATTCTTTTATTTCTGAAATTAGAGATGCTCATATTCAAATTGATCGCATGCGCTTTAGACGAAATATCGAACGCATTGGTGAAGTTTTATGTTATGAAATGAGCAAGACATTAGATTATAAACCAGAAACTATTACTACCCCTTTAGGCGAAAGTCATACACAACTCTACAATGACGATATTGTATTGTGCTCTATTTTAAGAGCTGGTGTACCATTACATAGTGGACTTCTTAATTACTTTGATGATGCCGAAAATGCGTTTATATCTGCTTACAGGCACCATAAAGCCAATCCTGAAACTTTTGAAATTATTGTTGAGTATTTGGCTTGTCCTAGCTTAGAAGGAAAAACACTTATTTTAGCAGATCCAATGTTGGCTACAGGACAATCTATGGTTGCTACTTTTGAAGCCTTGAAACCTTTTGGAACTCCAAAAAACATTCATTTAGTAAGTGTTATAGGAGCACAAGATGGTGTTGATTTTGTAAATGATCACTTTGGGAAAGACACACATCTCTGGATTGCTGCCATTGATGATACATTAAGTGACAAAGGTTATATTGTTCCTGGATTAGGAGATGCTGGTGACTTAGCCTTCGGAAAAAAACTACAACAATAATATTGCTATTGGCGTCACTATTATTACCCATAACAATGTTTCCCTGAACCATTTCTCTGAAATAACTTCAAGATAGTTGGTCATGATAATTGATAATGGTGCAAATAGAAAGATAAACTCACTTCCATTTTTTGATGGTGCTAAGGCTATGATGACTATTCCTAATATAGCTATTAATATGACGAGTTTAAATGATGGCCTATAGCTTTTCATTTGAGACCTTATATTTTTGATGTAATAGAATAAAGCCCAAAGCCCAAAGGACAATAGTATTGTTGAGCCTATGATAATTTGTTTAGAGTTTAAGGCGCTAAAGTCTAAACTAAAACCAAATAAGTTACTTGCAAATTTAAACACGTCAATTTCAAGTATGATAAAACACGACGCTGTAATTACAATAACAGTAGCTATGCCAACGAGCGGGATAATGTAGTTTTTCACATCTACAATCGCATATACTATTAATGCTGCAAAAATCAGTATAAAAAACACTGAGGACCAAAAATAGAATAAAGTGGCAATTGCAATCCAAAAAGAGGCATCGAACAGCTTCTTTTTAATTGCTTTATGAGATCTTAAACTTATTAGACGACGTAATGCTAGCAATATGAAAAAGTTTGCTACAAGGATTTGAGAATTTAAAATGGTTGGTGGAAGAATAGCAAAAAACAATACATATAAGACAATATGGTAACTGTTGTTCTTAGCTAAACTGTTACGCGTCACTAGGAAATCAAAAACAAAGACAGACATTAAGCATACTAAAAATATAGCCGTTTGTTTAAAAAAGATGATAAGATCAATATCGTTAGTTAAGATTTTAAATTTTGAAAGCACAAAAACCAGTAATAGCATAATGCTAACTACGATGTAGTGAATTGGTTTTGATTTGCTAAAAAAATTTGAAATCATTGATCTGGTTTAAAATGAAAAAAATATGTAATTTTGCACTGTAAATATATGATTATACCAACGAAGCTCACAAAGAGATTCTAAAAAAATATAATTTAATGAAAGACTTTTTTTACGCTATAGAAGATTTATTCGTAAACATATTGTTTGCTCCATTTGATGCGTTAAGAGCATTAGAATTAGAAAATTGGTGGACGGCTAACATGCTATCTTGGATTTTCATTATCATAGGCATTGTTGCTATGGTATACTGGATGCTACAACTCAAAAAATTTAATGCAAATAATGAAGAAGATAAAAGTGTAACTTCTCATTCTTACTTATAAATCGAAACCTATATCTTTTCGATAATTCATCTTATCAAAATGTAGTTTGTCTATATTTTGATAAGATTTTTTTATAGCCTCTTGGTAGGTGTTTCCGTAAGAAGTAATAGCCATTACACGCCCTCCAGAGGTCACGATCTTATTGTCTTTAATAGTTGCTCCAGCATGAAATGGTATAGAGCCTTCAATCTGTTCTAAGCCTGTTATCTCCTTCCCTTTATCATAGGCCTCAGGATAACCTCCAGATACTAGCATTACAGTTGTCGCAGCTCTATCATCAATGTCAATATCGATATCATTTAAACGGTTTTCAGATATGGCTTTAAATATTTCAACGATATCATTTTTCAACCTTGGTAAAACAACTTCGGTTTCTGGATCACCCATTCTTACATTATACTCAATTACTTTTGGGTTATTCCCAACCTTGATCAAACCAATAAATACAAACCCTTTGTAAGGCAAATTGTCTTTTTGAAGTCCTAAAATTGTTGGTTTAACAATTTGTTCTTCAATGGTATTTAAAAACTCATCTGTAGCAAAAGGAACTGGAGATACTGCTCCCATTCCTCCCGTATTTAGTCCAGTGTCACCTTCTCCAATTCGTTTATAATCTTTAGCAGTAGGTAAAATTTTGTAATGTTTACCATCGGTTAACACAAAACAACTTAATTCGATACCGTCTAAAAATTCTTCTATAACAACTTTCGAACTCGCATCACCAAACTTAGCATCTACAAGCATGTTTTTAAGTTCTGCCTTTGCTTCATTTAGATCATTAAGAATTAAAACCCCTTTCCCTGCTGCTAAACCATCGGCTTTTAAAACATATGGAGGACTTAACGTTTCAAGGAATTTATAACCTTCTTCGACATTGTTAGCATTAAAACTTTGATAAGCAGCCGTAGGGATGTTGTGTCTAAATAAAAACTCTTTAGCAAACTCTTTACTTCCTTCTAATTCTGCTGCTGCCTTTTGTGGACCAATAACTGCAACATGTTTTAATTGGTCATCATTTAAAAAGAAATCATGAATTCCTTGAACTAAAGGGTCTTCTGGACCAACGACAACCATGTCAATATGATGTTCTAAAACCAAATTTTTTATCGCTTCAAAATCGGTAACACCAATATTTACATTTGTTGCTATTTGAGCCGTTCCAGAATTTCCAGGTGCCACAAAAAGGGCATCACATAATGGGCTTTGAGCTATTTTCCAAGCAAACGTATGTTCTCTTCCTCCAGAACCAAGAATTAAAATCGTCATGTTTTCAATTTGTTTGCGCAAAAATAATTGCTTTTACGCTTAAAAAATAATTAGTTTTGAAAAAATATCTAATGACACTCTACAACTCATTGCTAAAGCATTTTATTTTACCTATTGGTGATGCGTTTACTAATGGAAGTTATTTAAAGTATATTAAAGAGTGGAAAACAAATGATCTTAAATCTAATACAGAACTCAGGAGTATTCAAAATCAAAACCTGCAACGTATTTTAGATCATGCCGTTACCAATGTTCCTTTCTATAAAGATCAAAAGTCAACGGTTTTAACTGATTTCCCTATTTTAACTAAGGCTGTTTTAAGAACACATACCGAAGACTTGGTATCTTCATCCTGTAACATTTCAAAATTAGATAAGCATCATAGTAGCGGAAGTACTGGACAGCAATCGTTTACTTACATGACTAGAGATCATACGTTTTATTTACGAGCACTACAAACACATTGGTGGCAATGGAGTGGGTATCGTTTTGGGGATTCGTTGCTCCAGTTTGGAATTTCGCAAAAGCGAAGCACTTTGAAATATCTAAAGGATCTTTTTTTTAGAACGACCTATGTCAAAGCTTTTGGTTTATCTGAAACCGAATTAAAAGCTATTTTACGCAAGGTGAAAAAGAAAAAATATATATATATAGCTGGTTATCCTTCTGTCATAAATCAATTGGCTAAAGCAAGTCTATCTCATCACATACGGCCAAACGTAAAAGGGGTAATCTGCTTTGGTGATAAATTATTTGACCATTATAAAACTACCATCAAAAATGCCTTTGGCTCTGACATCTCTTTAGTTGATACTTATGGTTGTGCTGAAGGTTTATTAATGGCGTGTAAACATGATGCTGATTATTACAGTATTATGTCTCCTCATGTTTTTATTGAAGTGGTTGATGATGACGGAAAGCCTGTCGATGATGGAGTTATGGGACATGTATTAGTTACTTCCCTCACAAACTATGCAATGCCTTTAATACGTTATCGCTTGGGAGACCTAGCTATCAAACTTCCTAAAGACAAGTATCCTGAACATATGTCATTGCAGTACCCTTTATTACAAAAAGTTGTTGGAAGGGAAACTGATATCATAAAAACAACACAAGGAGTTACACTTAATATTCATAGTTTTACGGGTGTTTTAGAATATTACCAAGCTATAGAACAGTATAAAATTATTCAAAATGACTTAGAACGTATTCGAATAGAATACATTGTTGATAAAACAAAGCCATTTGATATGAGTATACTAAACGACATTAAATCTAAGCTTCAAAAATTAACTAAAAACTGTTTAGATATCGTATTTGAAGAGGTTGATGTGATTAAGCCAACAAAGTCTGGCAAACCTCAGATTATAGAATCCAACTTGAAAAAAACTTAAACACCAGTTGTTTTTTCATTGAGCTAAAAACCTCTATACAACCTAATTATAGTGAAAGATATTCTTATTATAACAAGTTACTTTCCTCCCGAAATTGGAGCGGCTTCTAATCGAATTTTTCAGTTAGCAGACGGACTACAAAAAAGAGGCTTTAATGTCAATGTTTTAACGCCCTTACCTAATTATCCCACTGGTAAAATCTTTAAAGATTACAAAGGGAAGTTCAAGCATATTTCAGTAGAAAATAACATTACAGTTAATCGTCTTTGGATTTATGCTAGTAACTCAAAGAATAAATTATTGCGCCTAATCGCTATGCTGTCATATAGTTTTAGCTTGGTTTGGTTTTTTATATGGCATAAAGTTCCAAAAACAGTAATTGTACAATCACCACCGCTCTTAGTTGCGTTTACATGTTTGTTCTTTTTAAGAAAAAAGAAAAGAAATCTCATTTTAAATGTGAGTGATCTTTGGCCAATAGCTGGTCTAGAATTGGGTGCTTTTAAAAAGAACTTTAGTTATAAAATGCTTGAAAGAATAGAACGTTATAATTACAAAAAAGCAAGTTTAGTTTTAGGACAAAGCGAAGAAATATTGACTCACGTGACCTCTCTTTTTTCAAAAAAACGAACGTTTCTATATCGTAATTTTCCCGAGTTTGACCCTCCTGAAATCGTAAAAGGCACCACAACACACAAAAAACTTAAAGTCGTTTATGCTGGCTTATTAGGTATCGCTCAAGGCATCTATAAACTCTGTCAAGAATTAGATTATAATGATATTGAGTTACATATTTATGGTTCTGGAGCTGAGCAATCTAAAATTGAGGACTTTTTATCTAATCATCCCGAGTTGCCTGTTTTTTATCACGGCCATGTCACTAGAGAGGAATTGCATGGTCTTTTAGTGCAATATGATGTTGCAATTATTCCGCTATTAAATAGAATTTATGGTAGTGTTCCTTCAAAAATATTTGAATATGCTCGTTTAGGACTACCAATGCTTTATTTTGGAGGCGGCGAAGGTGAGAGCATTATTGAAGCCCATAAACTGGGATGGGTAGCAAAGTCGGGAGATTATAATAATTTAAATAAGGTCATTTCTAAAATTAATACATTTTCGGCAGAAGAAAAAAGAAGTATTCAAAAAGAGGCCTTAGTCCATTTCAATTTTAGCAATCAATTAGAAAAGCTTAAACCACTTCTCTAGTAGGCTTTGTCTTCCCCTTTTACGGCATTTAAAAATGTTTGGGTAATTATTTTTAAATCTAATAAAATTGACCAATTCTCGATGTAGAAGATGTCGTATTTCACACGACCAATGATATCTTTATCTGTTTCTATTTCTCCTCTAAATCCGCTTATTTGTGCTAAACCAGTAATGCCTGGTTTAACAAAATGTCGTACCATAAACTTATCAATTTTTTTGGCATACATATTTGTATGACTCACCATATGAGGCCTTGGTCCAACTACAGACATATCACCAAATAGAACATTAAAAAATTGAGGAAGTTCATCGATACTTGTTTTTCTAATAAATTTCCCAATTTTAGTAATTCGTTGATCACCGCGTGTTGCCTGATACAGGTGTGCATCCTTATTAGGTGTCATTGATCTAAATTTATAACAATCGAATTCCTTATAATTAAAACCATTTCTAGACTGTTTAAAAAATACAGGTCCTCTTGATTCTAACTTAATCAAGATTGCAATTATTGGGGTTAACCATGATAAAATAAAGATAATCACTAAACTTGAGAAAATAATATCAAAAGTTCTCTTAATCACCATATTAAATGACTCTTCTAACGGTATGTTTCTAAGCGATAAAATAGGTATATAATCATAATACTCATATTTTAATTTCTTAGAATAAATCTCCTTGTTGTCTGGTAAAAACTTTAATATTTTAAGATTGTTATCTGCAAAATTAGCAATATCACTAATTTGTTGGTTGGACAATTCGGAAATAGAACAGTAGATTTCATCTATATCCTCTTTTTTGATATAGGCGAAATAATCTTCTAGTGTTTCCTTTTTTTCTTTAATGCTAAATGTATTGACGTGAACGTAACCATATTCAGGGTTTTTGTTGAAAAAGGTTTCTAGGGCTTGTGTTTTTTTGTTGGCTCCAAAAATCACTGTTCGCCTAAAGTTTCCACCAAATGATACACGGTATTTTTGAAGTAAATAATAAATAGCAAACTTAAAAAACGTTATCCCTAAAAAGACCGCAAAAATATACTTGAATATTGTTATTGGATAAATGTTTAAATCATGATAATACCCTGAAAAAGCAAATACTATTAAGGTAAATAGTACCATTTGTGTAAGAATTAAAGAAAAAATCTTTACCTCTCTTGTATACCTATAAACATCATAAAACTTAGAATAAACAGACAGAGTCACCCAAGACACTAACGCGAACACTATAAAAATAATCGGATCCGTATTTTGGAAAAAATATAAGATAGCAAGACCATTAACAATACTTAAATCAATTAAATATGAAATTGGCCTTAAATATCCCGAATATCGTCCTTGTTTAAATAAGCTCAAATTATGGTTTTATGTGTTTAGAAAAATCTCTGTGATCTCTTTTAAATAAATCTTCTTTTGATAGGCTCTTAAAATACGCATAAGTCTTTTTCATGCCTTCCTCTCGACTCACTTTTGGCTCCCAATTTAACAACTTTTTTGCTAAGGAAATATCGGGTTGCCTTTGCATTGGATCATCAACAGGCAAATCTTTATACACTGCTTTTTGCGATGTATTGGTAAGCTTTATTATTTCTTCGGCAAAATCACTTATAGAGATTTCGTTAGGGTTTCCAATATTTACTGGATACACATAATCACTAAGTAATAATTTATAAATCCCTTCAACTTGATCATCAATATAACAAAATGATCGTGTTTGTGAACCATCTCCAAAAACAGTTAAGTCTTCTCCTCTAAGTGCCTGCCCCATAAAGGCAGGTATTACTCTTCCATCATTTAGTCTCATTCTTGGGCCATAGGTGTTAAAAATACGAACAATTCTAGTTTCTAATCCATGAAACCTATGGTATGCCATTGTTATCGATTCTTGAAAACGTTTGGCCTCATCATAAACCCCTCTAGGTCCAATAGTATTTACATTACCATAATAAGATTCGTTTTGCGGATGCACTAGAGGGTCTCCGTAAACTTCTGATGTTGAAGCAATTAAAAGCCTTGCTTTTTTTACTTTTGCTAAACCTAATAAGTTATGTGTTCCTAATGAGCCTACCTTTAAGGTTTGAATTGGGATTTTTAAATAATCTATTGGACTAGCAGGCGATGCAAAATGTAATATATAATCTAAAGGTTTTTCAATAGTAATATGTTGTGTTACATCATGTTCTATGAACTCAAAATTTGGATGAGACTGTAGGTGTTCTAAATTACGGATATCACCAGTAATAAAATTATCCATACCAATAACATAAAACCCTTCTTTTATGAAGCGATCACACAAGTGTGAGCCTAAAAAACCTGCGGCTCCAGTTATAAGTACATTTTTCATTTAAATTTCAGTATTTCTTCCTATTGATGCGTAGTGAAATCCTTCATTTTTCACATCTTTTACGTCATATAAGTTTCGTCCATCAAAAATGTTTAGTGCTTTCATTTTTGATTTTAACTTATTAAAATCTGGTGTTCTAAATATACTCCATTCTGTACAGATAATCAAAGCATCAACATCATCTAAAACATCATACATATTCTTTGCATAATAGAGTTTGTCTCCTAATTTCCTTTCAACATTAGACATGGCCTCAGGGTCAAAAACTCGCAATGAAGCACCTTGATTTAACAACTCTTCGATCATGTATAACGATGGTGCTTCTCTAATATCATCGGTTTCGGGTTTGAATGCTAGTCCCCAAATACCAAATGTCTTTCCTTTTAAAGAGTTACTAAAGTGAGACATAATCTTTGGCATTAATATTTTCTTTTGAGTATCATTAACTTTTATCACCGATTTTAAGATATCAAACTCATAGTCGTTATCTTGACCAGATTTGAATAATGCCTTAACATCTTTAGGGAAGCAAGACCCTCCATATCCAATTCCTGGGAACAAAAAGCGTTTACCAATACGAGAGTCTGTACCCATTCCTACACGTACCTTATCAACATCTGCTCCAACTTTTTCGCAAAAGTTAGCAATCTCATTCATAAACGTAATTTTAGTCGCTAAAAATGAATTTGCTGCGTACTTAGTAAGTTCGGCAGAGCGTTCGTCCATTATGATAATTGGATTTCCAGATCGCACAAAAGGTTTGTATAGTTTTTCCATGAGTTTTGTGGCTCTTTCTGAACTAGATCCAACCACAATTCGTTCTGGTTTTAAAAAATCGTCTACTGCAAATCCTTCTCTTAAAAATTCTGGATTAGAAACCACATCAAACTCTACTGTAGTTTCATTAGAGATCGTTGCTTTTACTTTATCTGAAGTTCCTACTGGGACTGTGCTTTTGTCGACAATAACTTTATAGTCTTTTATATGTTTTCCAATGTCTTTAGCTACCCCTAAAACATAAGATAAATCAGCTGATCCATCTTCATCTTCAGGTGTTGGTAATGCTAAAAAAATGATATCTCCATGATCTAATCCTTCAGCTAATGATGTAGAAAACTTTAGTCTGTTAGCCTTGATATTACGTTCGAACAAAACATCTAAATGGGGCTCGTATATTGGAACGATGCCTTTTTGCATTTGTTCCACTTTGCTCTGGTCAATATCTATACAAAGTACTTCATTTCCTGTTTCTGCTAAACATGTCCCTGTTACTAAGCCTACATAACCAGTGCCAATTACTGATATTTTCATTAATTATATTATTTAAAAGCAAAAATAGAAAAATAAAGGTGGTAGATAATAATAATTTAATCTAAAAAGAAGGTTTACTTTTCTAGTTCAAGAATAAAGCGGTCTAAGATGTTTTCTTTTGAGTAGTTTTTCACCACATAAGTCTCGGCATTTTCGCCTAGATTTTCGCAAAGACTCTTATCGCTTTTTAATGTTTTAATGCAATTCACTACTTCATCTACTGAGTTGTCACTAAAGTAATATCCACCTTGAGAGTCTTTATATACTGTAGCGACTTCTGAGTCTTTGTTTCCTGTAACAATTGATGGTTTTGAACTTGCCATCATACCTAATAGCTTTGAAGGCATTACAGTATCTATGACATCACTTTTTTGAAATAGAAAATGAACATCTGCGCTTGATAAAAGTAAAGGAAGTTCTTCATAAGGCACCAAGTTAAAATGTTTAACAAAGTCATATGTTTTGATCTTCTCTACAACTTTTTCTTTTTCGGCTCCTTCACCTACAACGATTACTTCTATATCGCTAAGTGATTGTAGTTGGTCCAAAACTTTAAAGAAAAAATCCCAGTCTTGTTTAGCACCTATATTTCCAGAGTATAAAATTTTAAATTTTTCCGAAGTTAAATGTGCGTGAGTTTTATCTGTTTTTACTCTAAATTTTGAGGTGTCAAGCCAATTGGTTAAATAGTATGTTTTTCTATTATTGACCTTAGAGTTTAATTTTTTAAGCATTCCGTTACTTATGGTACTAATGGTATCTGCTTTTTTAAGTAATACTCTTTCTAGCCAAAGTATCATCTTTATAAAGATCGATTTATTGCTACTTAATAAACCAGAATCTATAGCGGCATCAAACTCGAAATCTTGTATATGAATCCACAATTTTGATCGATATCTCAGTTTTAAAAACCAACCAAGTAAAATAGACGAGGTAAAAGGAACGATACAGATTACGTGATCTGGTCTATCAATTTTAAATAGGTTAATGATATTTCCGAAGGTGAAACTAAGCAAATGTATAATCCGTTTGGAAAAAGAAGGGTTTGAAGGTACATATTGCTTATATCTGTAGACCGTTACCTCATTAATAACTTCTTTATACCATCGTTTTTTATCCTTATAATCTAATCTTATTTTCCATTGCGGGTAATATGGGAAACCAGTTATAATTGATACGTTATACCCTTTTGAAACTAAGTATTCAGCTTTTTGAGTTGTATATAAGCCAATGGCACTATCCTCGGGCGAATAGTTAACTCCAATAACAGTGACATTATTTTTCTTCAAGCTATCGTTTCTTTAAAAATTTAGCAGGAGAGCCAACGAAGACAGAAAAACCATCTAAATTATCGATAACTGAACTTCTTGCTCCAACAACAGTGCCATCACCAATAGAAATTCCTGGTGCTACAAAAACATCTGTAGCTAGCCAACATTCATTTCCTATGCTAATCTTTTTAGCATATATCGGAAAATCTGTTTTGTTATAATCATGAGAGCCTGTACAAATATACCCTTTTTGAGATATGACTGTATTACTGCCAATTTCTATTTCTCCTAGAGAATACAAGACAACGTCATCACCAATCCAACTGTTATCTCCAATAGAGACCTTCCATGGATAAGTCATTTTTACACTTGGCCTAAGCAATACATTTTTACCAATTTTAGCTCCAAAAAGTTTAGCCAAAAAGCGTCGCCACCCATAAAAAAATTGAGGAGACCAGGCAAAAAGTGTTTTTTCCACAATCCACCAAAGTTGAACAACAATTTTTGATTTTCCTCTAAAGTCTTTTGGGACTTTAAATTTTTTTAGGTTTTGATACATCAATTATATGCTTTACTCTAATTGTAAGGAATTGTAGTTTCTTGTTCCAAATTTCAAGGTAACCTAGCAATAACTTATTCAACTTTAAAATAATCCCAAAGATAAAATTATCCTTTGTTTATCTGTATACAAAATAGAAAAACTCGCGTTTTATTAAATCTAATAACAAATTAATGGCTTATTTTAACATACGCTTGTATAGTTTAAGCCAATCTTTAAATCGATATTGCCAAGAATACTCTTTTAAAACGAAATCATGCAGTTTAAGTCCGTTTTGATTTCTTTCTTCGAATGTCCAAGCAAGTACTGTTTTTAACGCATATTCTATCTCGTTTAAAATAGGGTTAACTAACAGCCCTCCGTTGTTAGACCATTCTTTTTTTAATCCCGTTTGGAATGTTGTAATAACTGGTGTTTTGAATATAGCTGCTTCTAGGTTGACCATTCCAACAACTTCAGAGTGTGAAGGTGCAACAAAAATAAAAGCATCTTTAAACAGTTTTACTTTCTCTTCGCCAGTAATTAAACCCAAAAACTCAACTTTGTTTTTTAGTCCAAGTGTATCGACTAGTTCGTCTAGCTCTTGTTTATAATCATTAAAAGTTCCTGCGATTTTTAACTTAAAATCTATAGGATTTAAATTTGCAAAAGCTTTAATTAAAAGGTCTATTCCTTTTTTAGGATCTAGCCTTCCAACATACAAAACATACTTTTCCTTATTATTGTAATAATCTTCAATGACAGTATTAGATTCTATTAGATTTGGAATCTCTACAATTGGTGTTTTAGGGAATAGTATTTTTATTTCTTTAGCTTCATTACTTGTAATAGCATGTAAAAAATCAGCCTTAGAAAACACAGATTTGACAACCAGATTAAAATATAATTTCTTTTTTAGTGTTCCTTGAAACCATAACCAAGGTTCATACATCCCATGACAAGTAATTAAAAAGGGGATGTTATGTTGTTTTGCAAATTTTGCAGCGGCATATTGTGGATACATCCAAACACCATGAATATGAATAAGATCGATTTCATTTTTTGCAAGCAAGTGCTTTAAAGTGCTTTTTAAGTTTTTTGAATATCGCCAAGGTGCTGTATCTCCATCAACTTTTATGATCTCATCTCCTTCTTCTTTTTGAGTGCTTAATATTTTAGAATTGACATTGTTGTTTAATAGTCTTGTATGTAGATCTAAAACGACAGTTCTAATACCCCCACTTTGGAATGAAAAATCTTCTAATACGTGTATAACGTTCATTATAAAAATTTGATAAAATAATTGGCACTATTGCTCTTCAGTTATTTTGTCTGTTTCCGTTTCTGAATTGAACAAAAATAAATTAATAAAAAACGAAAAGAAAATAACACCATCTTCACGCTCTAGGATGTTTTCAGAAAGCATATTTAAACCAAAGTACAATAATAGAAAAAACAATAAGTGATTACTATTTTTATTCGAAAATTTAAAGAGATAATAAAAATAAAACAAGAAGACTATTAGCCCAATGATACCTGTAGATAAAAGAACACTTAAAAATTGATTATGGGTATTATAGTTTTTTAATAACAAGTTAGGGTTTTCTTCCTGATAGCAATCATCTAAAACACCTTTTACATCTCCCCAGCCATAGCCTATAATTGGAGATTTAACTGCTTGTTTAAAAGCGCAATTATAAATACTAAGTCGTAAAGCTGTAGACGAGTTAGGGTTTGTTTTTAATCCTTCAATATCTATTAGTTCTTTAAATCTATTTATATTATTAAACTTAGGAATAAATAACATTGCTAAAATAAAGACAGCGGTTAAGGTCGACACGTATACTACTGCTTTCGTTTTAACTTTACTTCTAATAAGATAGATCGCCCCAACGATACCTATTGCTATTACTGGGCCTCTTTTATTTAATACGGCTAGAAAAACAAAAAATAGTACAAGTAAAAGTAAATGACAGAAAATCTTAGTCTTTTTTGTTTTGGAAATCATCTCTATCAAAAAGAGGATTCCTACTCCAATGTGCATTGATAGGTAAATAGAGTGTATTTCGTAACCAATAATTCTTAGGTCAACTAAAGTATGGTAGTGAATAATAGTACCCTTAAATGTAAAGTATGGTTCGGTTAAAAAATAGTACGTAAAGGTTGAAGTTAAGAAAAACGCTAATGTGATAATAAACACCCACTTTAGGGTATTTATGACCCTTTTATCTAACTTTTCTTTACAGTTATATAATAGCATAAATACCAAAGGGTATGCCAAAAGAGATAAGCTCGTCTCTAATTTTCTAAAGGCGTAACTAGTGTTTTCTGAATATGAAATACTTATTAATAAAACGAGAAAGAAACTGGTCGCTATTTTGAATAACTTAAGATTGAGACTTTTGTCTGATTTATTAATTATAAAATAAAATATCGCACTCAGTAAAAGTCCAATAACAGGAATCCCTTTGAGTTTATCGGGCACTAAAAGGATTGCACTATTAATTATTAAAAAAAAAATTAATAATGAGTTTGCTAATTTGGATTTACTATTCGGCATTTTGCGATTGTTTTTTTAATGCGGCTCTAAATAGAATAAAATAGAGTTTTGGTATTACTAAAATAACGAAAAAGCTAGCTGAAAGAAAAGCAAAACCACTTGTAAAATCTCCTCTTAAGAAAAATAGCATGTGCATTGATGCATAAAATCCTGCGGCTATTTTAAGCGGGTCAAATCCATTTAACCAAATGACCATTATATATAAAAAATAAGCTAAAGCTATGGCAAATATGACAACACCTAATAGTCCAAAATTAATATATCCTTCTGAAACATATGGATTAGACAGATTGGTAAAGCTTCTTTCGTCACCATATTCTTTTTTCAAATATTCACCCACAAACTCACCAGATGATATAGGCTTATTCGTCCATATTTTTCTGGGGACAAAGAAAAAGACACCTCCAGATAATTGTTCTCCATAAGACAAACGGTCTCCCTCAACATATTCTATTGTGGCAGCAAAATTTATAAAGGCATCATAGTTTAAAGTTGTAAAGGTGTTAGAAATACCATGATTTCTTAGTTGGTAAAATAATAGCTCAGGTTTGTTTTTTAACTGTTCTAACGAATACCCTGAATGTGTTATGAGTGAAATGGTTGGAAAAACTATAACCATAGCAAAGAACAGAAAGAGTAACGACTTAAAGTTTGTATTAAGCAATTTTGGCATTACAAAAAAGATAATGGTCAAATATATAGGTCCTAACGCATTTCGTTTTTCGGTTAGTGGGTTTTTTATGGCCAATAATAAAACAAGAAATAATACTGATAAAATGATTATTAAGTAATAATTGTTGCTTTTCTTTTTAGTTTTTCTGATATAGTAAACACTCAAGAGAAAAGGAGGAAATGGAATCATTAAAAGAATTTTCTCTTTAAGTAAAAGTGCAGATTTTGATATCTCTTTATTGACCTTGTAGTTATGTTCAATATACTCTGTAGTAATATAATCGTAATTAAGTGCAAAAATGATTAAGCAAACGCCAAACAAAACTATAAGATGCACCGGTAAGTATTTATCTTTTTTATAAGGTTTCAAAACAACTTTTCTCGAAATAAAATAACGATAAGAGACAAAGAAAACAATATTGAAAATAAGTATAAAAACACTGGTTTTTATCATTAAGTGATCCTTGTAAATAAGTTTAGTAGGCATTCTTAAATCGTTTGTCACAAAAACCTCATGTATTTGAAGCATAGGCGCTATAATAAAAAACAAGAAGTTAAAAACAATATAAGCAGCTAATATTGGAGAATATCTTCTGTCTTTAAAAAGATACATGACAGACATAATAAATATCGCCATGAAATTAAGTGAAAAAAGCACTTTGAGTATTATAGGAACTTGCGTAAAAATGAGCAAAGGCATAAAAATGACAAAGTAGAGTAATAAAAAAAAGACCTTTCCTCTCATTATACAGATGTTTTTTGAAACAGAACTTTTCTTTTAATTGAATAAAAAGCTCTTATACATACAAGAACGAAATCTGAAAAGACCCTTAAATAAATTAAGTTCCAAAATGTGATTTCATCAACTAAATATAAAAATAATACGATGACTATATAGACAACCGATGAAATTAATAATGAAAAATTATATTCTTTAAAAAACCCAAAAGCAACTAAGCCACAACTACCTAGTATAAATGTGACAGATATAATAGGTGTTAGAAGGCTTAAAAAATTCAACGTATCTGTATAAACTAACAGTTCTTCGCCTCCAAAAAGGAGCACTAATTGAGATGAGAATAAATTAATTGCTATCATAAAAATTAACCCAATCCCAAAACTAAAAAAGACAAGTTTTGTTAATAGTTTTTTATCCATCGTTCTAGATATGGTAGGAAAAACTGCCTGTTGCAGCATTTCAAAAGGAATGACGGTTAACATCACTATTTTTGATGCAATATCAAAACCTGTTACATCATCCATAGAAGCATAAACACCAATTAGAAAAATAGTACCAAAATTAAATACCAGTAATAAAAACCGTCCAAAAAAGAACATTACTGCAGCATTAAAATACTTTAAGATGGTTTTGACCTTTACCAAGTAAAAACTAATGTCATAATATTTCTTAATGGTATAAACCCCTAAAACACCCATAATAACATTAGAAATAACAATTAAACCTACATAAAGAAAAATATCATCAGGGCTGTTTACAAATAGAAATGTAGTTACTACAATAAACAATCTCGAAATAAAAACGATTATAGTTGCTAGTTTTAATTTTTCTATGCCTTGGAAAAACCAAATTGGAAATAACACTTCACCAATTCCCATAATTAGCATAAGATATAATAGATCTAGGCTTTGAGCAATTGGATCAAATATTGCCGTTATTAAAAGCAATAAAAATGAGGATAGAAAAAGAACAGATTTAATTATGTATATTGAAGATACAACTTCATTTATAATCGATTTATCATCTCTATGATCTACAATATATTTTGCTGCATAGACATTAAACCCAAAATTTATATACATCAAAAAGAATTGGATTATAGAATCAGACCATGTTAAAACACCATAAAGTTCTGTGCCTAAAACTCTAACTAAGTATGCTACTAAAATAAATTTAAACCCAATATTAAAAACTTTCAATACACTCAAGTATGAAAAGTTTTCTATTATTATTCGGTAATCTTTATTTTTTAAAAAATTCATCTAGTTATTCTTCGACGTTAGATTTTCTCCTTCTATTAGCTTCTCTAACAAAGCTTTTGAAAAATTATTATTGTATTCATGAAAGTTATTTTTAACAGCCTTTCTTTTATCGGCATAATCATCTTGACCAGACTCTATTGTATTAGTTAAAAATACTTCTAATTTGTCTAAAGTCGTTATTATTTCACCAGGCATATGTTTTATTGGGTCAGGAAATAAGAAGCCTCTAGAGTTTTTAAATGCTTCGTAATCTGAAAACACAAATCCAATAGGTCTATCTAGAAGCAAAAAATCAATATAAATTGAAGAAAAATCGGTTAATAGAATATCAACTGAATTAAATGTAGAGTACATGTTGATTGCCTTATCCTCAAAAGAAGAGTTGTCTATAAAACGAATATTAGAATAGGTTTTAAACGCATCAATTGTTCTATAATCCATTGGATGCAGTTTAACGTAACATATTGAGTTGTTCTTTTCTAATAATCCATTAATTTTACTCAAACTTGATTCGTTAAAGAAATCATTTTCACCATCTATTTCACCATCTACCCTTAAATCTCCAACCACAGATTTTCTAAACGTTGGCATCCATAATATGGTTTTATTATACTGCTTTGTATCGTTGAATAATTCGTGGATTGAAAATTTATTTTCAAATAAAAAATCATTTCGTGTCTGACCTGCAATTAATATTTCATCTTGCGTAACACCAAAGGCTTTTGCTAATATTTTTTGATAAAATGGTGATGTTGCTAAATGGACATTTGAAAGCTGTACATTTTTACTATTTGGATCATCTAAATAACCAATGGTTTTGATAGGCATACCATGCCATAGGTTAATTTTTTTTTGACAAGGAATTAATCCCAAAAAATTATATAACCCATGAGTATGAAAAATAATACTGGCAGTAAAATAATGAAAGAAGCCTGTAATAGACTTCTTTTTCACAATAATTAAGTTATTTGTTTTTGTATAGTTAGCAGTGAGTTTTAAAAACTTTTCTTTTGAAGCATAGTTATCTACTAACCATACATTTTTATACGTTTTAAAATGCTCTGCTACATATATGAAAGTCGCAAAACTATTATCAGAAAAATCAGGAAAACTATGGTATACTATTTTTTGCTCTTTCTTTGAAAATAT
Organism: Psychroserpens luteolus; assembly: GCF_021032705.1. Classification (GTDB taxonomy): domain Bacteria; phylum Bacteroidota; class Bacteroidia; order Flavobacteriales; family Flavobacteriaceae; genus Psychroserpens; species Psychroserpens luteolus. The sequence continues at coordinate 750,093 of NZ_JAHVXI010000001.1, forward strand.
TTGGCATAAAAATATTATGCTTTTAACAAGTACTTTTTTTAACATGTTTGATTTTCAAAAAGTTATGATTCTCTGAGTTTAGATAATGTTTCATTGATTAATGTAGATGATGTCCCTTCGGTATATGGGAAATAGATGATTTTAACACCAACTTCTTTAAATTTCGTGTCAAGTTCTTTCCATTTTTCACTTTCAAACCAGTCATCTCCCACAAACATGACATCAAACTTTAAACGTTCCCACATTTTAAATTTGTCCATATCGTTTTGAGGAACAACAGCATCAACATGTTTTATGTTTCTCACTATTTCCATTCGTTCAGAATGTCTAATAACCGCTTTTTTGTTTTTATAAGCAACGAGCTCATCAGAAGTAACACCTACTATAAGTTTATCACATAAGCCTTTTGCATTTTTAATTAAATTTAAATGTCCAATATGGAATAAGTCATACACTCCTGAAGTGTAACCAATTGTTGTTTTTTCATCTCCTCTTTTATACATACTCTATAAAATTATATTACCACCTCCAATTTTTGTTAAAATAATTCTTTTTGAACAATTCTATATTAATAAACATCCATAAAATTTGTCCAGCTCTAGTTTCTGTTTTACTTTTTTCTATCAACTCTTGAACAACACCTTCTTTTAACCAGTTGGCTTTAGGTAAAAGTTCTTCTGCTAACGACTCTAGATTTTCAAACCACTCTGTAAGTGGAACAGGAAACCCAACTTTTTTTCGTTCTATAATCTCTTTAGGAAGATACTTATACGATAATTTTCTCAATAAATATTTTGGAGTATCTAATACTTCGCTATAGTCATTAGAACTCATTTTTGATGCTCGTTCTTTAGCTGTTTCATCATTCCAGCGAAGCTTTAATTCATAAGGCACTTGACGATATGAATACTCTATTAGGTTATGGTCTAAAAATGGAACACGAGCCTCAACAGATGTTTGCATCGTTGTCATGTCAACCCTTTGCAATAGACCTTTTACATGGTATTTATGAAAAAACTTAAATACATTTTCTTCATTAGGTCTATCTTTAAATTCATTTTTAATTTCTTCGTCAAACTGTGACCTATAATTCTTTGGTGTATTAATTAATTCGTCACGCATTGATCGAGGAACATAATCGTATTTAGATATAAAGTAATCGTAAAAAGATGCTTTACTATCTTCATTTTTATAATCAAAAGGCGCTCTAAATATACGTCCATATCCGCCCATTAATTCATCAGCTCCCTCACCAGACAATACGACGGTTATTTTTTCTTTCAACTTACTAGACATTACTGCCAACGGAATTTCATTTGGAACACCTAGAGGTGCGTCTTTAAAATTTATAAGTCGTTCCCAGTTATCAATGTAGTCTTTTTTTGTCATCAATATTTCATGATGATCTGTGTTGTATTGATTCGCAATGACTTTAGAATACTCAAATTCATTTAGTTCTTCAAAACCAATGGTATAGGTATTCACTTTTTCATTTTTATTTAAAGCCGTTATTGCTGTAATAAGGCTTGAGTCTACACCACCACTTAAATAGGTTCCTAATGGAACATCAGCAATAAGCCTATATTTAATAGCTTTGTTTAGTTCTTCATCTAAACCTTCTAAAACCTCATCTTCATTATATGTTGTTGACATATTGAATTCTGAAGGAATATTCCAATACTCAAATTCCTTTTTAGTGAGTTTTTCATCAATGGTCACATAGGTGCCTGGAGGTACCTGAAATATGTTTTCAAAAAACGTATAGGGAGACCTAATGTATCGATTGGCTAAATACTCATCTACTGCTTCTTCATTAAATTTAGCATCCACTAAACCACTTGAGAGTATCCCTTTAATTTCAGAAGAAAAGACAAAATTACCATTAGAACTATGGACATAAAGTGGTTTAATCCCTAATCGATCTCGAACTAAATAGAGTATTTTGGTTTTTGAATTATACAATGCTATTACAAACATTCCATTAGCCTGAGTTAAGAACCAATCCATTCCTTTTTCTTCAACAGCAGCAATTATAACTTCTGAGTCAGAAGTTGTCTTAAAATCATAGTTAAGATTCGTCTTAATTTCTGCAAAATTGTAGATCTCACCATTAAAAGCTAAATGCCAATCATTACTATTTGAATGCATTGGCTGATTAGAGATTTCTCGAGTGTCAATAATACTTAATCTTCTATGCCCTATAACAAAATTATTATCTTTATAATAGCCATCTGAATCAGGTCCTCTATGTTGAATAGAAGAATTCATTTTTTGAATCCTTTTTTCCAAATCTGGAATAGTATTTATAGAATAAACTCCTGTAATTCCGCACATAATTTATATCTCTTGAGACTTTTTTAGTTTGTTTTTTAAAAAATAATTACAATTGTAATTATCTAATTCTTTATACCTTTTAAATTAATTCACTTGTACTTTAGGTAGGGTTAAATACACTGTAGAAAACATGTCAGATTTTCCTTCCCATGCACCAATTGATTTATCAATATCTGTCGGTCCAAAAATAATTCTCACTTTATCTATATTCGCTTTTGCCTTTATTTTGCATTGATACCAATCCTTATTTATCAATTTAATTGAGGCGTCTTCATTTTCAAAATAACCTGTAGATTTAACTCCTTTTAGCGTATTGTTATTTAAATCAAATACAGCATCCACTCTATTTGGATACACTCCAGAAATTCTTAATCCCAATGCACTTTTATTTTTAGGTTTTTTTACAAAAACCGTAACCTCTACTAAGCTATTAGGCACAATATCAATACTTCCCATTTCTGCATATGCAGAGCTAATTGTTGTTGTTCTAGAAACTTTAAGTACATCACTCTCCCTAAAATCTGTATCTGTACTCTCAAAACTTAATCTTACATTACTTACTCTATAACCATCTGTTAAATTACTTATATCGTCATTAGTAAGTAAGTGTCTTAGCCTGTTTTTAGGAATTTCTTTCCTTTTAATGTCCCTGCTTTCACCTTCAATGTCTATTTGTTCTTTTTGGGTATTAATACGTTCTTCTACCCTAATATAGATATTGTCATATGTTTCGATATCACTTGCATAGTAATTAAGACTAGATATGAATTGTAAACTATCTATATTATGCTTTGAATAAATAAAGTTTTCAGGTAATATTCCATTATTTTCGAGAAGTTTTTTATTAACTCCTTTCGCTGCAGTTAAAATTGATACATCATAGATAATATCAACCATTTTCTCTTCCGAAATAAGGTTTTTAGGTTTAGATGGTCTGTTTGAGCAAGAAAAAATCAGTACTACTATAAAAACTACTATGATGGAATATTTCATTAGGTATTGGCTTATAATAGTTTATTAAACAACCATTCCGGCTGCCACTGTTTCGTTAGTTGTATCATCGATAAGAATAATACTTCCTGTAGTTCTGTTTTCTCGATAGGAATCAATCATCAATGGTTTGGTTGTTCTTATTTTTACTTTGGAAATATCATTCATTTTAAGGTCTTTATCCTCCGTATTTCTATCTAAAGTTTCAATATTTATTTTGTAAACAATATCTTTAATCATTGCCTTTTGCTCATTGCTCGTATGACGAATGCTGTATTTAGCTCTTGGTTTTGCTGGATCATTGTGCAGCCAGCAAAGCATAACTTCAATATCTTGGAGAGGCTCTGGTTTATTGTTAGACCTTACAATCATATCTCCTCTACTAATGTCAATATCATCTTCTAAGGTTATAGAGACAGACATCGGCGCATAAGCTTCTTTTAGACTTTCGTTTAACGTGTCGATGGTTTTTATTTTTGAAGTAAACCCTGACGGCATTATTGTTACCTCATCACCAACTCTAAAGATTCCACTTGAAACTCTACCTGCATACCCTCTATAATCTCTATGTGTTTCGTTTTGAGGCCTTAATACAGTTTGAACAGGAAATCGTGCATCTACTTTATTTATATCGCTACTAATATGCATGGTTTCTAGAGTATGTAAGAGAGGAGCTCCTTGGTACCAGTCCATGTTTTGCGATCTATTGACGACGTTGTCTCCATTTAATGCGCTTATAGGTATAAATCGAATATCTTTTACTAATAACTTAGATGAAAATTCTTCAAATTGATTGATTACTGTATTATAAGCCTCTTCAGAATAGTCTACTAAATCCATCTTGTTTACACAAACAATAATATGTGGGATTTGTAGTAATGATGCGATAAATGAGTGACGTTTCGTTTGTTCGATAACACCATGTCTTGCATCAACAAGTATAATTGCTGCATTTGCTGTAGATGCTCCAGTTACCATGTTTCTGGTATATTGGATATGTCCAGGTGTGTCGGCAATTATAAATTTTCGTTTTGGGGTAGTAAAATACCTGTAAGCGACATCGATAGTAATTCCTTGATCTCTTTCGTCTCTTAAACCATCTGTAAATAATGCTAAGTCAACACCTTTGTGACCTTTCTTTTTGCTTGTGTTCTCAATAGCTTGTAATTGATCTTCAAATATAGATTTTGAATCATAGAGTAAGCGCCCAATAAGTGTGCTCTTTCCATCATCTACACTTCCGGCAGTTGTAAACCGTAATAATTGATTATTATCTAACATTCATTTAATTTCTTTAAAAGTATCCTTGACGCTTTCGGTCTTCCATGGCAGATTCTGAACGTTTGTCATCACTCCTGTTTCCTCTTTCTGTTTGCCTCATTCCTGACACCTCATCTGCTATTTTTTCGAGCGTGTCGGCTTCCGATTCTATTCCTCCTGTGATGGTAATGTCACCTAAAGTTCTAAACCTAACCTTTTTTGTTATAATTTCTTCATGGTCTTCTAGAATTAAAAATTCTGAATTAGGTATCCAGCTATCTTGTCTCCAAACCACTTCTCTTTCATGAGCAAAATATAATGACGGGATGGCAATATTTTCTCTTTTGATATAATTCCAAACATCCATTTCTGTCCAGTTACTTATTGGAAATGCTCTAAAATGCTCACCCTCAAAATGTTTTCCATTAAATATATTCCAAAGTTCTGGTCGTTGGTTTTTAGGATCCCATTGACCAAAATCATCTCTGTGTGAGAAAAAGCGTTCTTTTGCTCTTGCCTTTTCTTCATCACGTCGTCCTCCACCAATAGCGCAATCTATTTTATTAGATTCTATAGCATCAAGTAAGGTTGTAATTTGAAGTGCGTTTCTAGTGGCGTTTTTCCCTTTTTCTTCAGCAACTCTACCTTCATCAATAGACTCCTGTACAGAACCAACAATAAGTTCTACACCTAAATCTTTAATAATATCATCTCTAAACTTAATCGTTTCAGGAAAATTATGACCTGTATCGACGTGCATTAAAGGAAAAGGGATTTTTGCAGGATAAAATGCTTTCTTAGCTAAATGCGTCACTAAAATAGAATCTTTTCCTCCAGAAAATAATATAACTGGGTTATCAAACTGAGCCCATACTTCTCTTAAAACGAAAATAGCTTCGCTTTCTAATTCGTCTAAATAATTTAGGTAATACTTACTCATTGTTGAGTTCTAATTTCGGTATTATTAAGTCTATTATTTTTGCAACTGAAACGTCTATAGACTCGTGTTCTGTTTTTATTATTATGTCTGGATTTTGAGGCACTTCATAAGGTGCCGAAATCCCAGTCATATTCTTAATTTCTCCAGCTCTCGCTTTTTTATATAAACCCTTTACATCTCTACGTTCACATTCTTCAATACTCGTATTTATATAAACTTCCACAAAGTTAACATCTTTAACGATAGTTCTAATGTTCTGTCTGTCTTTTTTATAAGGTGATACAAAGGCTGCTAAAACCACTAATCCAGCATCTATCATTAAATTAGCAACTTCTGCAATACGTCTAATATTTTCTGTTCGGTCTTCAGGAGCAAATGATAGATCTTTATTGATCCCTCCTCTAATGTTATCACCATCAAGAGAATAGGTTTTTATTCCCTTTTCAAACAATGCTTTTTCAACAAGGTTGGCTATCGTAGATTTTCCTGAGCCTGAAAGCCCTGTAAACCAAATTAAAAAAGCATTATGCCCATTTAACTTTGTTCTATCTGCTTTTTGTAAATGATATGAGTGTGGAATAATATGTTTTTTCATTTATTTAAGCTTTTGGATTATTCCTATTCGTTAATCCATAGTTTAATTTATACCATAAACGCTCATGTAAGTAATATAGTGCCATTTTTGTAATTACTTCTGCAAATCCAATTTGTAATCCTATTAACGCATCTCCAGAAATAATCCAAGCTAATAAAACTGTGTCTAAGGTACCTATAAACCTCCATGTTACAGTTTTTGCTAAATGTCGTTTACGACTTTCAAGTATTTGACCATTTTTAGATAAATTAATTTTAAACCAAACGCGTTCATGTAAATAATACAGTAGCATTTTAGTTACGACCTCGGCAAATCCAATTTTTAATCCTGTTGTAGGGTTTCCTGAAATAAGCCAGGATAGTAAAACCGTATCTAAGGTACCTAAAATTCTCCAAGTTATGGTTTTAGCAATATGCCTTTTATGTGATTGATCTTTCATTACTTAGATACAATAAACCAAGGGTTCAATAGGTTTTCTTTATTATAAAGCAATGGTTTATTTGTTTCCTTTGATATGACCTCAACACCAACTGCTTGACATATGGCTTGACCAGCTGCTGTATCCCATTCCATTGTTGGCGCAAATCTTGGATACACATCTGCAGTACCCTCTGCAACTAAACAAAACTTAAGAGAACTCCCTTTTGAAACAATTTCTACATCATAGCCTTTTTCTTTAATATCATCTACATAATCTAAGGTATCCTGACTCATATGAGATCGACTTCCCACAACTTGAATTATTTGTGAAGGCTGTGTTTTTGGCTGAAGGTATTCTGCTTTTTCCAAAACAGTATGTATTGACGCTTCATGAGAATCTAATTGAACTTTATACGCTTTCTGTTGTATCACATCTCCAAAATAAAGTGTTTTAAAGGCGGGGACGTAAATAACACCTATAATTGGCTTTCCGTTTTCTACTAATGCTATGTTGACTGTAAACTCTCCATTGCGTTTTATAAACTCTTTGGTACCATCTACTGGGTCTACAACCCAACAGGTGTTCCAGTTTTTTCGAACTGAAAAATCTATTTGTTTATTCTCTTCGCTTATGATAGGAATTAATGTAGGTTCTAAAAACGAATTTATTATGTCGTTAGCTCTTTTATCGGCCTCTGTTAAAGGAGACTTATCGGCTTTAATTTCAACATCAAAAGCGGTGTCATACACTTGCATGATAACATGTCCGGCTTTTAGAGATGCTTTAATAGCTCTCTGTAAATTTTTATTTATTTCCGTACCAGTCATACATCTGTTGAATTCCGTCTTCTAATTCTATTTTATGTTTCCACCCCAAGCTGTTTAATTTTGAGACATCTGTCAATTTCCTTAAAGTACCATCAGGCTTTTCTGTATTAAAGATTAGGTTTCCTTCGTAACCTACGATCTTTTTTATAGTTTCAGCTAATTCTTTAATTGAAATATCTTTTCCTGTTCCTATATTGATATGTGTATTTCTAATTTCTTTTTCGCCTTCAGAAAAAGTATCTTTGAATTCCCTTTTTTCCATTATAAACACGCAAGCATCTGCCATGTCTTTAGACCACAAAAACTCACGTTTTGGTTTACCCGTTCCCCATATCTCGACAGTATTTTCTGAAACACCAAATGAAGACAAGTACGTTTTTGCTTCTTCAATAGTTGCCAGCCCAGTGTCTTTCAATATCTCATCATATGCCGATTTGCTTAATAGTTTTGAAAGGTGAATTTTCCTTATTAAGGCTGGAAGTACGTGGGATTTTTCTAAATCAAAATTGTCGTTTGGACCATACAAATTAGTAGGCATAACCGAAATAAAATTTGTCCCATACTGTAAGTTATAGCTTTCACACATTTTGATTCCTGCAATCTTTGCAATCGCATAAGGTTCATTTGTATATTCTAAAACATCTGTAAGAAGATAGTCTTCTTTCATTGGTTGTGGTGCATTTTTAGGGTAGATGCACGTGCTTCCTAAAAACAACAGCTTCTTAACTTTGTTGATGTAACTTTGATGAATCACATTATTTTGAATCATCATATTATCGTAGATAAAATCTGCTCTGTAAATATTATTGGCCACTATACCACCAACTTTAGCGGCTGCCAGGAATACATATTCTGGTTTTTCTGAGTTAAAAAAATGGGCGACATCGTTTTGGTTGGTAAGATCTAACTCTTTGTGCGTTCTTGTTATAAGGTTGGTATACCCTTTTTGTTGGAGGTTCTCTAATATAGCGCTACCTACTAAGCCTCGATGGCCAGCGATATAAATCTTAGAATTTTTATTCATTTTCAAAAGATGATTTTTAAATTTAAATCATTAGAAATAACCTATTAATTACTCTATAATATATGGTCTTGAAATCATAAGGTGTTTAAACTTCGGTTTACCTTCTATGACATTAATCTTTAGTTTGTGAGATGTAATGTCACAGTCAGATCTAAATAATGTATATTTCTCCTTATTTGGTTCAACTTTTATAGTGTCTTTTACAATTTGATTAACCTCAAATTTAATTTTAAAGTTTTCTGGAGTTTCGTTTTTAAGGATTTTTTCAATTCTAAAAATATTAAAATTACTTCCATCAATACAGATTCTATTTGACGTCGAAATAAACTTTCCTGAGTTAGTTCCTTCACCATCCAAGCCTGTTTTCTCTCCTTCTAATTTGAATTTAAATGTTTTGTTTACTCTATCAATTTCAAAAATTGTTATTGTCCATTCTTCTTCAATAGGAAATGTTTCTCCTAGGGTAATCTTACTTATCGCTGGCATCCAGCTTTTAAAACCTTTTGACGGTCTTTCTATATGATAAGAACCTCGAAGCTCCGACGGTTTTTTATCGTCAATAGTGATCGCTATATGAGTTTTGTTCTTTTGTGATTTATTATCTGAAACGAGTTCAATAAACGTGCCTGAATATTCTACTTCTATAGACTTTTTTATAGTATTTAATTGGATAATCTCTCTTAAGCTATCACGTCTGATATCATATGTAATAGAATCTGTTTTAATAAATTTTGATAGCACAATTTGTCTCAATAGCATATTCCCTCTATCATTTGGATGCACATTAGGGTCTACAGTATTTCCCATTAATTCATTTGGTGCTATGTTATTGTTGTCTAAATGTGTTTTCCATAACTCTCTTACATTTACAAAACCACAGCCATATTTTTTTGCAATGGCTTTTATTGCTTTTGAATCAAAGTCGTGAGATTTATTAATCGATTCTAATTTATCATTAGGAGTATTCCAAACATAATGATGATCTAATAATAATATATCTGAAGGGATTCGCTTTCTTAGGTCTTTTATAAAAGAATCATATAACCCATCCTTTATCCCACTATAAGCATGAAATATAATTAGGTCTGGGTTTTCTTGATAAACATCATGAATTACTGTATTGGTTAAATCGGGTATTGTAAATCCACCTATTGGTTTATGCTTAAAAGAAATGTTTGCAAAAGGAAAACGGGTTTTTAGAGAATCTACTAAAATACTTGTTTTCATTCCGCCTATAATAGATTGTCCATAAAATAAAATCTCTACGTTGTTTGGGTTTTCTTTTGTACTACTATTGAGAAGACTTAAAGTTCTATCAATATTAATATATTTTATCTTTCCCTCTTGAGTATATTTTATACAGCAAAAAGAAGTTAAGATAACTATAGTAAGTAAAAAAAGCGTTTTGAGATTTTTCATTTACTCAAAGTAATTTTTAATTCTATAACCTCCGTCTTTGAGGTATTGTTGTTTTTGCATTAATTTAATATCGCTAGACATCATATCTTCTACTAAAGCTGGTAGATCATATTTAGGAACCCAACCTAGTTTTTCTCTGGCTTTTGTTGCATCACCCACAAGTAAATCTACTTCGGTTGGTCTATAATATTTTTCGTCAACTGCTATAACTTCCTTACCAATTTCTACCTGATAGTCTGGATTATTACAAGATTTGATATAGCCTTTTTCATTTGAACCCTCACCTTTAAATTCTAGTTCAATTCCAACATGATCAAAACTCATTCTAACAAAATCTCTTACAGATGTCGTTTTACCTGTAGCGATGACCCAATCTTCTGGTGTATCGGCCTGTAAAATCATCCACATCATTCGAATATAATCCTTTGCATGTCCCCAGTCTCTTTGGGCATCTAGATTACCTAGGTAAATTTTATCTTGTAAACCTAAAGCTATTCTAGATGTTGCTCTAGTTATTTTTCTAGTAACAAAAGTTTCTCCTCTAATTGGCGATTCGTGATTAAATAAAATACCGTTGCAGGCATAAATACCATAAGCTTCTCTATAGTTAACTGTAATCCAATACGCATACATTTTTGCGACTGCATAAGGACTTCTTGGGTAAAACGGAGTCGTTTCAGTTTGAGGTACTTCTTGAACTTTACCATATAATTCTGATGTAGAAGCTTGATAGATTCTTGTCGATTTTTCTAAGCCGAGTATTCTAATTGCTTCTAATAATCTAAGTGTCCCTAGACCATCAGCATTTGCTGTATATTCAGGTGTTTCGAAAGACACATGAACATGGCTCATTGCTGCTAAGTTGTATATCTCATCTGGTTTTACATCTTGAATGATTCTAATGAGGTTTGTACTATCGGTTAAATCACCATAGTGTAAGATGAAATTTTGATCTTCTTCATGAGGATCTTGATATAAATGATCAATTCTAGCTGTATTGAATAAAGATGATCTTCTTTTAACACCATGAACGATATATCCTTTCTTTAATAGGAACTCACTTAAATAAGCTCCATCTTGACCTGTTACGCCTGTAATTAATGCTATTTTTTTCTGCATTTCTTCTATTTAAAACATTAAATTAATCCTTTTTTTGGATAGGTTTAATAATCTGCAAATGTATGATTTTTGTTGCTATTTATCACACCCTAAACCTAGCTTAATCTGTAGATAAGCTTTTAATGACCTCATCAACACTTGCTTTCCAGTTGTTAAGTGGTTTTTTAATGAGTTGTTCTGCTTTTTTGGTATTCAACACACTGTATAATGGTCTTTTGGCTTTAGAGGGATAATCTTTTATAGCAGAGACATTGGAAGTTTTACCCAAAAGTTGTGCTATGTGCAATGCAAGACCATGCCATGTTGTTTCTCCTTCGGCTGAAAAATGATAGATTCCAAAATTACTCACTCTATTAATGATTAAAAACATTATAAAATTTGATAAATCAACACAGCTTGTAGGTGTGCCTTTTTGAGAAGTAATTATAGTTAGTTTTTTATCGTTTTTAAGCTTATTAAAAATTGTCTTTACAAAGTTCTTATTAAACGTCGAATACAACCAAGACGTTCTGATAATAAAATGTCTATCTAAATGCTTTCTTATATAGTCTTCACCCAAAAGTTTTGATGTTCCATAAGCGTTTATTGGTTGCGTTGGATCATCTTCATTATAAGGGCGTGTACTTTGTCCATCAAAAACATAATCTGTAGATATATGAATGAGTGTTGTATTATAGGTTTTACAATTCTCTGCTAAATTTTTTACCGCATTTGCATTAATATCAATTGCAGCTGCTATTTCACTTTCTGCTAAATCTACATTAGTATATGCTGCACAATTAATACAATAGTTAAAGTGATTTGTTTTAAAAAGAAGTGCTAGACTTTTACTATTGGTAATATCTAATTCAGACCTTTCAACAAAAACAAAGTCAATGGATTTGGCAAAATTAGTTGAGAGCTCTCTAATCGTTTTACCTAATTGACCATTGGCACCTGTAACTAAAACTTTACTTTTCATTTAAATACTCTGAAAGTGATGGTAATTTTTTATCCTTTTCTGAGAGGATCGCATCGTCTTCAGAAATTCCCCAGTCAATATTTAAATCTTTATCATTAAATATAAGCCCTCTTTCTGAAGGTTGGTGGTAAAAGTTATCACATTTATAGTTAATAATCGTGTTGTCTTTTAATACGACAAAACCATGTGCAAAACCTTTAGGCACGAACAATTGCTTTTTATTGTCTTGGTTCAATTCTATTGAAAAAGATTGACCAAAAGTTGGAGACTCTTCTCGAAGGTCAACACAAACATCAATCACTGCTCCTTGAACAACGCGAACTAGTTTTGACTGTTCATATTCGCCTATTTGAAAATGTAGTCCTCTTAGCACGTTTTTGGATGACTTAGATTCATTGTCCTGAACAAAATCGATAGTTAGACCAGTTATATTTTGAAATTTATTGGCATTAAAGCTTTCAAAAAAATAACCTCTATTATCTTCAAACACCTGAGGTTTTATAACATAACAGTCTTTGAGATGTGTTTCTTCTACTATCATAAAAACTAAAGGTTTTGTAAATACTCTCCGTAACCACTTTTAAGTAATGGTTTAGCTAATTTAGTAAGTTGAGTTTTATCAATGAACCCCATTTTATAAGCAGTTTCTTCAATGCATCCTATTTTTAACCCTTGACGTTCTTCAATAACCTGTACAAACTGAGATGCTTGCATCAAGGAGTTAAATGTTCCTGTGTCTAACCAGGCAGTACCTTTATCTAAAATTTGAACATTCAAATTTCCTTGTTCTAGATACGTTTTATTAACGTCGGTGATTTCTAATTCTCCTCGCGCACTTGGTTGTATATTCTTAGCTATTTCAATTACAGAATTATCGTAAAAATAAATTCCGGGAACAGCATAATTTGATTTAGGATGCGTTGGTTTTTCTTCTATTGAAAGGGCTTTGTTATTTTCATCAAAATCAACAACACCATAGCGTTGAGGGTCTTGAACATGGTAGGCAAAAATAATGCCTCCATCAATATTGTTGAGTTGCCTTAGTTTTTCTTCTAATCCTGAACCGTAAAAAATATTATCTCCTAAAATTAGTGCCACTTTATCATTGCCCACAAAAGACTCTCCTATAATAAAGGCCTCTGCAAGACCGTTTGGGTTTTCTTGAACCTCATATTTAAAAACACAACCATAATCCTCTCCATTACCAAGTAATTCTTTAAATCTCGGTGTGTCTTTTGATGTTGAAATAATTAAGATCTCTCTAATACCAGCCGACATTAATGTTGTTAACGGGTAGTAGATCATTGGCTTATCATATACTGGCATTAATTGTTTGCTTACAACCCTAGTTAATGGATGTAATCGTGTACCAGAACCTCCTGCTAAAATAATTCCTTTCATTAGTTGTTGTATTTATCTAGATACCAATCAATCGTTTTTTTGATTCCTGTTTCAAAATTTTCATCGGCTTTCCACCCTAATTCATCTTCAATCTTAGATGCGTCTATGGCATATCTAAAATCGTGTCCAGGTCTATCTTTAACAAATGCTATTTGTTCTTTGTAAGATTGCTCTTTAGGTTGTAACTCATCTAAAATCTCACATATTTTATGAGCGATATATAAATTATCTCTTTCGTTACGACCACCTATATTATACGTTTCTCCAGATACTCCTTTTTGAAATACTAAATCTATTCCTTTACAATGATCAAGCACATACAACCAATCTCTAATGTTTTTTCCATCACCATATATTGGAATTTGCTCTCCACTTATTGCTTTTCTAATTATGGTTGGTATCAGTTTTTCGTTGTGCTGTTTTGGTCCATAATTGTTAGAGCAATTGGTGGTAACTACATTCATTCCATAAGTATGAAAATAACTCCTTACAATGAAATCAGAAGATGCTTTAGAAGCGCTATACGGACTATTAGGTGCATACGATGTTTCTTCCGTAAATAAGCCTGTTTCACCTAAAGTACCATAAACCTCATCGGTTGAAATATGATGAAAACGCTTAGATTCACACCCTTCTTTAAATTGATGCGAATCTTCCATCCAGTGCTTTTTCGCTACATCTAAAAGATTAAATGTTCCAATGATATTGGTTTTTATAAATTCGTCAGGCTTTTCAATAGAGTTGTCTACATGAGACTCTGCGGCAAAATGAATAACGGCATCAAAATCATGCGCTTCAAAAAGGCTTTCTATTAAATCTCTATCACATATGTCTCCTTTGACGAACGAATAGTTATCATACGCTGAAACCTCTTCTAAATTAGAAAGCTCACCTGCGTAAGTGAGCTTGTCTAAATTTATAACTTTTACAGTGTTGTAACTTTCTAAAAAATACGGAATAAAATTAGACCCAATAAAACCTGCGCCTCCAGTAATTAAAACACTTTTATCTTTCATATTCTTTAGCATACTTTATAACTTTCATTGTAATATACATCAAAAATAAAATTACGATTGCCAACGCGGGAAACACAAGGGAATATCTCTTAGATAATGTATCAGACCTTAAACCTATATCTGAAAAATTAGATAACACATCATAATATACATTCTCTTCAACCTTAAGTTGATCAAGAACTCGAATCGAATCTCTGATTCTCAATTCATTTTGAAATAAGTCGTACTCTTTTGTGGGAGTTCTTTCCTGAGTAATAGGTAAAAATCCATCAACTCCAACTGAGAGAGTTGCTTTTTCTGATTCTTGATTTAATATCTTTAAATATATTTTTTGTAAAGAATCTATTTTATTTAAATCTTTAAAATACATTGCTTTTTTAATAGCAATTGTAGAATCTCTAACACGCATTAGTTTTTTTGAATACTCATTACTAAATGTGGTTTTGAAACCGTTAGATAATTTCTTAAAAATATCCCTTTTTGTCGACTCTACTCTAATACTAAAAATATCGCTAGAATATAAATCTCGGTTATCAACAAAATCTTCAAAACTTACTTCTTGAGCTCTTATGCTATCAATAGATTTTGCATATTTATCATATTCTTGAATAAGTTGATTTTCTGTTTCTGGGCCAATATCGATTTCAACCTTTTTAATTGTTTTTAAGTCTTCTTCAGAAACATCAAAAATAGTACTTAGTGTCTCATAACTTTCACTTTCCAGTAAAGAGTTGTAGTAATCTATATTTGATACCAGTTGATATTTTGAATTGAAATATGGTTTAACAAGCATTTCAGAATAAAACACTGGTTTTTGTATTTTTTCTAAACCAAAACCCAATAATAAGGCGGCCAAAACCACAATAAAAATCAATTTAAAATTTTCTATTATCGCTTTAATTAAATAAATAATAGAAGAATAAATAGCTTGAAGAATATTTAATATAAAACCAAATATCTTATTAAAGAAATTTCCAATTGCGTTGAATAAAATCCCTAAATCAACTTCTTCGTTAGGATTATTATTAGGTAAATTTTCACTCATATCTGTAATTATTTAAATATCTGTTGTAATATTTTTCTTGTTATTAAATACGTTGGTCTTACACCTGAAGTGCCTAAACCTCCAGAGGCTAATGTACTTCCTGTTTCTAAAGGGTTGTCACTTGCATAGTAAGCATATCTTACTTTAACATCTGGATTGATACTTCCTCTAACTTTAGAAGCTGCTTGAATGGCTTTTTGATAATGTGCTCCTTCCATTTCAAGTCCGATGACATTCCAAGTTGAATTATAAAAGAACTTTAAAATTTCCTTATTCTGAAGAGAGGTACCTAATACTGTAATCATTGCGCCTTCATAAACATCAACGCCTTGACCTTCAAGATCGGTCTTGGATAATTCATTTTCAAATGGGTAATTATCTGCAGTCCCCTCGAATATGTGTGCAGATGGAATCATAATATCGCCTTTTCCTCCTTCTAAAATACCTGCTTTCCCCATGATAGAAACCGATTCTACATTGAGATGTATTTTCTCTTTATCAACTTTATAAGGCTTCAACAATTCATCTATAGTTTCGTAGGCTTGTTCTCCAAAGGCATAGTCCATTACAAATATTACAGGTTTTTCTTCATTTTTAAATGAATCTCCTATCTCGATATCTGTTTTTGAAAAATCTATTTTTTCCGTATCAAAAATCTGAACGTCAATGTTGGTTCCTGAAGTATCTTTAATATACATCATTCCTCTCTGCAACGCTTCTTTACTAATTTTATTGCGCAAAGTCTCATTTTCTTTTTGGCTTATCGCCTCATAGACTTCAAATATATCTTTCTTAGTCGTCAAATTTTTAAGTGCTATTGGTGCAAATATTGAATTCATTACACTGTGCATGTTAGCACTTATCACATGAATTGGTCGGCCTAAAAGATTGTTTTGGTGTAGCACCTCCTTTATATTATCTGCCCAAATTTCACCATGAATATGATGCCCTAATCGTTCTCTTAATACAGGACTAAACGTTACAGTTCTCTTATTGTTATTGACCACCTCTTCGATAGCAAGTTTCCCTAACCAATATACAATATGAAGTAGTCGTTCTGGTTTTATTTTAGTCGTAAATAATGCATGTGCATTTGTTAATTCTTGAAATGTTCTTCCTAAAATGTTCGCAGTATGGGTGATTGCAATTTCACGTTCTTGTTGTGTCAATTTCTTTTTAGAAAGTACTGCTTTTTCAAGTTTGACCCAATCCCGAGTCGTAGCGCCATCTTCGTTTATTAAAACGCGCTTACTTATTTTGTGAGACTCTACAAATAAAAATGTTAAGTGGGTAAGAATATCATAAATTTCAGATCGTCCTCTGGTAATTTCAATATTCATCTGCTCGTCATCTATTCGATAACAATTACGACGCCTTTTAGGAGGTATAATAGGTTTGAAATGAGAGCTTCCATAACCTTCATCGCTAGTAAGATTGATAAATGTACATTCTTCAATACCTTCAGGGAGTCGATCTATCACATATAATAAGCCTTCTAATTCGGCTTTTTCTTCAGCAATAGAACCATATATTTCCGGTCGTAATAACAGTAGGGATTCTCTAAGTGTCTCTCCCGAAACTCCCATAGGTTTATAAAAACCACGATTAAACAAGTGTCTCATCGTAACATACATTCTTTCAATTGCATTCGAGCTCTCTTGGGCTCTCGTTCTTTCATGATGTTTCTTTTTACTCATACGCATAAGTTTGCGCACAAATATAGCACTATTTAGTTAATTTTTGAACGTATAAAGCATCTGCAATTTTTCTGTCGTTTGATAGTCTCGGAATCTTATTTTGTCCACCTAATTTTCCGATGGATTTCATATAATCTTGGAATCCATTTTTTTGTACCGTCGTCACCTTTAGTGGTTGAAGTACTTTTCCATCGATAAGATCATAATAATAACTGTTTTGTTGTTGTAAAGATCTATCTATTTTAGTGGCAAGATCCGACAGGTTTTCAGGTTCATTTTCAAACTCAATAAACCATTCATGAAACGGCAATCCAGAGTCAGGATTAATTTGAGGTGCAACCGTAAATTCAGTAACACTAATTGACGATGACGCTATAGCTTCTTGAAGCGCCTGTTCAACCTCCTTCCCAATAACATGTTCTCCAAATGCTGAAATAAAATGTTTTATTCTTCCAGATACTATAACTCTGTAAGGCTTGGTCGATGTAAACTCGACTGTGTCTCCAATATTGTATGCCCAAAGTCCTGCGTTGGTGGATATAATCATAACATAATTGACACCTACTTCTACATCTGCAATTGTGATTCGCTTTGGGTTTTCATCAAAGAATGTATCCGCTTCTATAAACTCATAAAACATTCCAGAATTTAATTGTAACAACATTCCTTTTTCGTTTTGCCTGTCTTGAAAAGCAAAAAACCCTTCACTTGCTGGGTATAGTTCTATACTGTCTACTTTTCTTCCAATGAGATTTTCAAATTTAGATCTGTAGGGCTCATAATTAACACCACCAAAAATGAATAGGTTGAAGTTTTTAAAAACATCTCCAACTTTTTGTCCCGTTTTATGCTGGATTTTCTCAAAATACATTTGCACCCAAGATGGTATTCCCGAAATTACCGTCATGTTTTCTGGTAGGGTTTCTTCTACAATAGCTTCTACTTTGGTTTCCCAGTCATCGATACAATTTGTTTCCAGTGACGGCATTCTGTTTTTTTGAAGATATTTAGGAACGTAATGCGCTACAATTCCCGAAAGGCGTCCAAGTTGAATTCCGTTTTTTTCCTCTAAAACAGGACTGCCTTGCAGAAAAATCATTTTCCCATTAACAAACTTACTGTTTCCTGTTTCTGCAATGTACATTAAAATTGCATTGCGAGCAGCTTCAACATGGGTTGGCATACTCTCTTTTGTTAGCGGAATATATTTTGCACCCGATGTTGTCCCTGAGGTTTTGGCAAAGTAAAGCGGCTTCCCTTTCCAAAGCACATCTTCTTCACCAGCCACCACTTTATCTACATAAGGCTTTAAAGCTTCATAATCTCTAATAGGAACGCGTTCTATAAAGTCTTGATGTGTGTTTATAGATTTAAAATCGTGATCTTTTCCAAACTTAGTATGGCTTGCCTCTTTTATTAATTTCTGAAAAACTTTTTTTTGGGTTTCAATAGGTTTATTTGACCATTTTAAAATGGTCTTCCTAACATTTTTTGCAAATAGTTTTGCTAGTTTAGGCTTTAATGATATCATTAATTAAAATCTATAAATTGAGTTGGATTTACTGGATATCCTTTTTGCCATAGTTCAAAATGCAAATGAGGTCCAGTGGTTAACTCGCCTGTATTTCCTGCCATAGCAATAACTTCTCCAGATTTTACCAAATCTCCTTGTTGTTTAGTGATTGAAGCATTGTGCTTATATACTGAAATAAGTTCATAACTATGTTCAATAATAACCACATAACCTGTTTCTGCTGTCCATTCGGCGAAAATTACTGTACCATCTGCAGTGGCTTTTACTGGTGTGTCTTTTGCTACAACCACATCAACTGCAAAGTGCTTTTCTCTTAAATTGTAACCTTCAGAAATGGTACCGTTTACTGGAGGAAATAGCACAAAATTAGAGGACGAAATATTAGATTCAAATACATTATACTTGTCTTCTTTATCAACTAAATCTCTTAATATGGAATCTTCCTTTGTTGGAACCAAATCTAAATCGTTAGGATCTATTGTAGAGGCGTCAACAATAGAGTCTCTATTAAATTCAACTGTGCTAACATCTCCTGTAAGCACTTTTTTTATCGACGTATAATACTGTTCATTAAGATCAATAACTTGTTGTAGTGAATCGGTCTTATAATTTAAAACTGTTGCTTGTTTTTTAAGAGCAGTCGAAGAATAGCCTGGTATATACTCTTTCAAAGATGTAAATGCTATTAAAAAAATAGTGCCAGCTATCAATAAAATTGTACCTAAAGATAAAATAACAAATACATTGAGTCGTGTTAATTTTATAGCAAAACGTTCTTCAAAAGTATCTTCATTTAAAACGACTAAACGATACTTGTGAAGTAATTTTTTTGAAAATTTTTTTTCTTTATTTTTTTTAGCCATAAGACTACAAAATTAAATAAAATTACTCCAAGTTAGTGGGATGAATCTTAAAGTTTAAATTTAAACGTTTTGTTTGAAGTTTAATTATTAAATTTGCAGTTCAAAATAATATATTATGATATCAAGTTCAATTTTTTTAGGAATGCCAGGATACGGTTCAATCATATTGATCGTTGTGGTTGTATTACTTTTATTTGGAGGAAAGAAAATTCCTGAACTTATGAGAGGTCTAGGAAGCGGTATTAAAGAATTTAAAGACGCTAGTAAAGAAGATGATAACTCATCTACTGCAGATAAAAAAGAATAGTGAAATTTCTATTAATAAAAAAAAGCCAACATTTGATGTTGGCTTTTTTTTATTTATTTTATTCGTAATGATTTTATGATGGACTCGAGTTCAAAAACATAATCTCGCTTTTGTACTGAAGGTGCAAAAACATAACCTTCAATAACAACATATCTATCATTCACTTTGTCTTCTATGGCATAGTTGATAAATGGTCCAGACATAAAGGCATTTTTCAAATCCCATAGCCCTTTAGTCTCAAAAGCTGGCTTGTTATCTACAATGGCTTCGTTTATAAAAGGTGTGAAATGCTGATCAGTTCCCATAAAAGAGCCTTCAAGAGCGCCTTCAATATGAATTTTACCTACCGAATCTCTCACTTTAATAACATCTAAAACTGTACTGTCGCCTTTTCTTATGGACGACAAAGGAACCTCATAAACCATTAAATCTACATTACCCGTTTCAATATCTCTTCTAATCCAGAAAAAATCACCATCAGATTTAGCAATTCTATAAGCCGATGGGAATTTAAGTGAAACGCCAAGTTGTTTCTCTAATTGAGCATCATTAAATAAGGATTTAGATGTTCTACGTTGTCTTTCGGTAATTTCAGTTTTTTTGAAAGCATCTACAATTTTTGGAGCGTTTGCTTTAATTTCAGCTATGATTTCTGCATTAGTTTGTCCCGAAATAACGACCATTGTTTGTGGAGTCGCATAAGCATCTTTTGCTATTTTGGTCGCAGCTTCTTTTCCTTTTTCTATTTTTAAAACCGTTCTGTTTTTTTTTGCAAACCCCGAAAACACTTGTGTTGGCATTTGGCTCATTGTGAATTGAGGCTCTTCATTAGATAGTCCTTCTACAGGTGCTGCTAGTACATCTCTAATAGCATCTCCAACTTTGCCATCCCACAAAAGATTATCTGAAACAACAACAACACTATTAATGTTTCCAGATGATTTACCAACGAAACGCTTCTGGTTTTCATCCTCACAAGAATTAAATAAAGTAATAATTAACAGTAGGCTTAATGCTTTTTTTATCATGTCTTTAAAGTTTATTACGCTTACTTGGATACTACAAGCGTCATTCCTATTTTTAATTTGTTACTGCTAATATCGTTCCATTCTTTAATGTTTTGAACAGAAACTCCTGGAAATTTTTGAGAAATACTCCAAAGCGAATCTCCTTTTTGCACTCTGTAAGTAGATTTGCCTTCAGAATTTATCACTTTTTTGGGTTTACCAGATGTGACTTTATTACCAGAAGACGTTGACGGTTTTCTAGGATAAATAGTTAATCGTTGACCTATTCTTAAATTATTACTTCTGAGACCATTCCATCTTTTAATTTGGCTAACTCTAACCCCATATTTCCTTGCAATTTTTCCGAGATAATCTCCAGACCTAACACGATACCTAATTTTGCTGTTTGAATCAAAAAATTGAGGTAATGGTTTTTCTCTTTTGCTTAATTCTTCTTCTACAAAAGCATAAATCTGTTGCTCATTAGTTACGAACTTACCTACCGCTTCTCTTGGTAACCTCAGCGTATAATTCTCTCCTTTTATATACGGAATAATATCAAGCTTGTATGATGGATTCAAAAACTGTAATTGCTCCATTGGAACGTCAACTAGTTCTGAAACCTGATCGAGTGTTATCATTTTTTTAACATGAATCGTGTCTGTTTCAACATAGTGATACTTAGGTCTTTCAACCTTGAAACCATGTTCTTCGGCAAACTCAAAAATATACATTGTGGCTAAAAATGCTGGAAGATAACCAGCGGTTTCACGTGGAAGATGTGGTCTTATATTCCAATAATTCTCATAACCTCCAGAACGACGAATGGCTTTAGTAACATTTCCTGGTCCCGAATTATATGCGGCCAAAGCTAAATCCCAATCACCAAAAATTTTGTACAGTCGGGCTAGGTATTTACTAGCTGCTTCTGTAGATTTTATTGGGTCGCTTCGTTCATCAACATAACTACTTACATTAAGACCATATTCTTTACCTGTTCCAAACATAAATTGCCACAATCCTGTAGCACCAACTCTAGATCTTGCTCTAGGCTTTAAAGCAGACTCTACAATGGCCAAGTACTTTACTTCTAAAGGAATGTCATAGTTGTCTAAAGATTCTTCAAATAATGGGAAATAGTAGTGGCTTAACGACATCAATCGAGACATTGAATTACGACGATGTTTCAAATACGATTTTATAACACTTTCTAAAGACGGATTGTATTCAATATTGAAAGGTGTTCTTGCATTGAGTCGCTTTAACCTTGCTTTTAAAGTGTCGGTAGTTAGCTCTGGATAATCTACAGGGTCGTATTTTAATTCTGAAACAGACTTGTATATGGTATCAAATAAGTTATTGCTATATAATTCTTCAAGCCATTTTTCATCAATTTCTGCGGCAAGCTTCTGGTCTTCCAGCGTTCTAACAGCTACAGAATCTGCCACTGGTTTTATACCAAGATGTTTTCTAAAGTAGGTTTTACCATCAATAATGGTATCGACGACGTAGGTTTCGCCTTCTATAAATTCAGATTCTGTTAGTCTTTTAACTTTGGTTGTCTTCGGAATTGAGTCTTGACCAAAACCAAAAAAACAGCACAACAAAATACCAAACGTTAGGGATATTAGTTTTGGTTTCATGGGTTAACTATTTATCTATCTAAAACGATAGGTCAGCTAAAATCGTATTTTTTTGGTTAAAATGAAAGTTTAATTAGACAATTTAACGTGTTTTGTAGGATTATTCTGAGAGAATATGGTTGTTACTTACGACCATTTATTCTAAAATGGCAGCAATACCTGGAAGTGTTTTCCCTTCAAGACTTTCTAACATTGCACCTCCTCCAGTACTTACATAGCTCACCTTGTTTTCAAAACCAAATTGTTTTACGGCAGCAACAGAGTCTCCTCCTCCAACAAGTGAAAATGCACCATTTTTTGTAGCCTCTGCTATAGAATCTCCAAGAGCAATTGTTCCTTTTGCAAAATTCTCCATTTCAAAAACACCTAAGGGTCCATTCCATAAAATGGTTTTACACTGTATAACTACATCGTGAAATAGTGTTTTAGATTTTGGTCCAGCATCTAAACCTTGCCATCCATTAGGAATTTCAGTTACGTCCATAATTTGAGTATCGGCATCGTTGCTAAATGCATTCGCTGCTATAACATCTACTGGTAAGTGAATTTGAACATTTTTCTCTTTAGCTTGTTTCATAATCTCTATTGCCAAATCCATTTTATCATCTTCACAAATAGAATCACCAATAGCGCCTCCTTGTGCTTTTATAAAAGTGAAGGTCATTCCGCCACCAATAATTAGGTGGTCTACCTTATCGAGTATATTTTCAATAATTGTGATTTTAGATGACACTTTAGCACCACCAAGAACGGCAAGTACAGGTTTCTCACCTGTTTTCATTACTTTTTCAATGCTTTCAATTTCTTGTGCAAGTAAATGACCAAAGCATTTTGTGTCTGGAAAAAATTGTGCGACAATCGTCGTTGAAGCATGTGCTCTATGCGCTGTGCCAAATGCATCATTAATATAAATATCTCCTAGTTTCGATAAAGATTTAGCGAAGTTTTGATCTCCTAATTTTTCTTCTTCGTGAAAACGGAGGTTTTCTAATAATAATATTTCTCCCGGTTTTAAATTATCTGATGCTTCTTGGGCAATTGGACCAACACAATTTTCGGCAAACTTTATGGATACGCCTAAAATATCTTCTACCTTACTCAAAATGTGCCTTAATGAAAACTCTTCTTGAACACCTTTTGGTCGTCCTAAATGCGACATTAAAATGCAACTTCCTCCATCTTCCAAAACTTTTATAATGGTAGGTTTAGCAGATATAATTCTTGTGGCATCTGTGACTTGAAAATTATCATCCAAAGGCACATTAAAGTCTACTCGAATTAATGCCTTTTTATCTTCAAAATTAAAATCGTTTAACGTTTTCACTTGTTTAAGATATTTTAGTTGTTAGTTTGTTCTGTTGTAAATCCAGAATCGATTAGCAAAATAAGTTCTTTAATATTTTCTGAAATAATTTTTTGGAAGTTTTTTTTCATTAATGGCTTCATTATTATCCCAAAAGGTTTAAAATCTACAAAAACCTCAATATTTAGCTTAGTAAATCCTTTTTCTAATTCTTCCAACACATAATAAACATGTACGCGTTTTGTAAATGGGATTTCTTGAGTGGATTCTCCATATACCAATTGATTAGGTTCAACCTCCTTTTTTAGTGTAGTTTGTTCAACGCGTTTTTTATTAATTAGGCATTGGTGCTTAAGCCCAGACCTATTGACCTTGTTTTTTTCATATTCTAATTTGTCTACGCCTTTTACCCATAACAGTCTATAATCGAAGTTACTGATAACCTCATAAAGCTCCAGAATGGGTATTTGAATTATTTCAGTACTATCAAATAATTTATGTTTTGGGATGTCATCAGGAATTGGTTTTATTTCCGGTAATTGATCCTTTAGATGCGCTAATGGTTCATAAGAAAAGTTAATGCTTCCAAAATCGTAAATTCCAGTTAAGGTGTTTGGTGATGTCTTATAGTTACTCGGTATTAAGGGTTCGGTAAACATCGCATACTCCTCCAGTGGCACTTCATTTTTGAGTAATCTATGTACCTTAATCACATTGCTACCATACGGTTTTTTACTGTCTTTAATTTTAATAAACTCAATCTCGCCATAATGCACGATAAATTTCAGTGTTAAATTATATGCAGAAGAACAGGCGCCACAATTACAAATACGCTGGTATTCATAACGTTTTAAATGCGAATGAAATGCTAAATACATTTGCTCGATTTGCTTATTGACTTCTTTTAAATTCACCTCATCTTCAAGTTTATATAAAAACAAAGCGTCTCCTTCAATTTCTGCCAATTTTAGATCCATACTAATACTATCGATTAACAGCTCAAGAAGCTCAGAAATGATATGGCGACTGTGGTAGATATCTGTATTATGGACAAACTCAGTAAACCCAGAGATATCTGGAATAAAAAGAATAGCGTTTTGAGTCATTTTTTAATCTATAAGCGGCTTTTTTTGTATTCATAAAAATAAGCTGATTTATCTTTTTATGCTTACAATATTATGTTAAAACCAAAAAGAGCCTAGGTCTTATTTTTTTCAATTGTTCTAACGAGTAAAAGATAACCTTGATAGATATTAATAAACCTATTAAAGATTTAAAAAAAATATGTAGGTTTGCTTCATGTTATTCTCTGAAATTTTAGGCCAAGAGCACATAAAAACCCACCTGACTAAAAGTGCCGATTTTGGGCGTGTTCCTCATGCGCAATTATTTGTTGGCCCAGAAGGTTCTGGAACTTTAGCAATGGCAATCGCTTATGCTCAATATTTGTTGTGTAAAAACACTAATGGAGAGAACATTGAAGGTGATGAAGCTTGTAATATAAAGTTCAAAAATTTATCTCATCCAGATTTACATTTTGCTTTTCCAGTAGCAACAAATGATAAAGTGAAAAGCCACCCTGTTTCTAGTCATTTTTTAGAAGAATGGAGGCAATTAATAGACAGGCAGCCTTACGGAAACTTATTTGATTGGTATCGTTTGTTAGGGATAGATAATAAGCAAGGTCAAATTGGTGTTGATGAAGCTCAAGATATTGTTAAAGCACTGTCTCTAAAATCTTATGAAGGTGGCTACAAAGTGATGTTGATATGGATGGCCGAAAAAATGAATACGTCTGCAGCTAATAAACTTTTGAAGCTTATTGAGGAGCCACCAAATAAAACAATTTTCATTTTAATCGCTGAAGATGAAGAGCAAATTATAAACACTATTAGATCACGTTGTCAAGTTTTACATTTTCCGCCTTTAGCTGAAGAAGTCATTAAAGAGGCGTTAATTAAAAACTATCAAATTCCGGAACCCGATGCTATTAAAATAGCTCATCAAGCCAATGGAAATTATAATAAAGCCTGCGATATTGTTTATAGTGATAGCGAGGATACTCAGTTTGAAGAATGGTTTGTGTTTTGGATTAGATCTGCATTTAAAGCAAAAGGAAACAAAAGCGCTATACATGATTTGATTTCTTGGAGCGAGACTATTGCTAAAACTGGACGTGAAACGCAAAAACAATTCTTGAGTTTCTGTCTTGATTTTTTTAGACAGGCATTATTACTTAATTATAATGCCAATGAATTGGTTTTTATGGAACCTAAAACTGCATTTAAATTAGAAAAATTTGCGCCTTTTGTTCATGGTAATAATATCATGGATATTTCAAATGAGCTTCAGGATGCAATCTATCATATTGAGCGCAATGGAAATTCTAAAATTATCCTTACCGACTTATCAATTAAGTTAACAAGATTACTTCACAAAAAGTAAAAACACTATCTAAAACTCGACTCTAAACACGAGGTTTGGTGTTATTCCAAATGAAAAGAAATCAGATTGAACCACTTCATAATCTGGCGTATTACTATCATCTAAAGGATCGCCTAAAAAGAATTGACGAAACAGCACATTTTCTCTATCATATAAATTGATAACAGAAATACCTACTTTACCCTTCCATCTCCCATCTTTTGAAAATTTAAACTTGTATGTGGACGAAAAATCTAATCTATGGTAGGTTGGCAATCGTTCTTCATTAACATCGCCAAAATTGAAAAATATAAACTCTTCGTCTGAGGTAATCGATTCAAGTTCTGTGTAAGGTCTACCTGTTCTAATCCTCCATCCCAAAGAGACTTCGAGGTTTTTAAAATTATAAGCATGAGACCAGCTAAAATTATGTGTGATGTCATAATTTCCAGGATACGTCATATCATTATTAAATTCGAACGTATCAAAGTTTAACTCTTGGATGGTGATGTCGTTATTTAAAAAAGAATAGGCAATCCAAGTTCTATAATTTCCAATTTTCTTGTTGACTAATACATCTACACCAAAGGCCTCGGTGCTTCCCGTTGTATAAAAAAACGACACATCTCTAAAACCTCTAGTATTAGTTGTGATTCCTTTTATGTTTCTATAATAGGCCTCAACATCAATATTCCATTTGTTTTTCTGATATTCAAAACCTGCTGAAACCTGTCGGCTTCTCTGAATAGGAATACTATCACCAGAAGCCAAAGTCCACACTTGGTTTTCTAGACCAAATCCCAGATTTGAAGATTGAAATTCTATCACTTGACTTACAGCCTGAGTCTTTGCTTCGAAAGCAGCCTTTAGCTTAATGTCGTTTGTTAGTTTGGTTTTTAAGGTCAATCTTGGTTCAAGATACATGTTATCGGCAACGGAATAGTTTGTTGCTCTAATACCAGCAATAGCCTCAAACTTATCACTATTGTATTGGTATTCGGAGTAAAGTGTGTGTGTGTTATTAATTAGTGACAATGATTCTTCAAAAGGTACAAGGTCAAACAACTCTTGAAAGCTATATAATGAATAGCTCACATCATTTGAAGAAAACTGATACCCAGCATTTATGGCGTGTGTTTCGTTAAGCTTAATGTTCGTTTCTATAGAAGCACCTATCTCTTTGATATCATTTCTTTTTTCGCCTTCTTCAAAAAAACCAAAAAATGTTTTCTCACCAGAATAGTCTAATTCAAAATTTGAGAAAAAAGCTTCAGTTTTAAAAGCCACCTTTTCATTTAATGTTCTATTCCATGTTAAACTAGCTCCTCTGTTTTTTATATCTAATCTATCTCGAGACGTCTCAACATCATCTTCAAATCTAAACTCATAATCTAAATCATTATTTGTGTATAATGTGCTAAATGTTAGCTTATCTTTTGGAGAAAGTTCGGCAATAACTTTAGCTGTATAATCTGCAAAATAAAATGTATTGTCGACACTCGAGTTTAGTTCGTTTTCATCAATATATGATCTTATATCTTGAAATACACGATCAGAAAAATTACTAAAGGTTATAGTTTCAAAAACATCAGTAAATGATCGTCTTGCAGATACAACAAGCCCTATTTTATTCGTTACAGGAGCTTTAACATAAAAATCGGCATGGGTTAAATTAGAACCAAAACCAACTTTTAGTTCTTTAGGTACATCTGGTGTAGACGTAATATCAATAACACCAGACAATGCATTTCCATAACGCGCTCTAGTTCCATTTTTTGTGAGGTTCACCTCGTTTGTTACATAGGGATTGAACGCAGATAATATACCAAAGAAATGTCCAGAATAATACATTTTTATGCCATCCCAAAGCACCAAATTTTGATCAGGAGTTGCACCTCTTATATACAAACCAGCAGCGGTTTCATCTGGACTTTGTAATCCGGGTAAAATTTGAAGACTTTGTAATACGTCTGGCTCAATTAAACCAGGTAATATGGCTAATTTATCTGGCGAAACAGAAATGGAGCCATCACTTTTTTTATTGATTCCTATAGTGGGATACTCTGTAAGAAGCACCTCATCCAACTCTTGAAGGTTAGATATACTAGAGTTATTAGCCCTTATAGTATAATATCGATCTGTGATTTTTTTGAAACTAACCCTAGATTGTTTGGTAATAGCTTCTAGTATGCTATTTAAATCAATTTCATCGTTATTTAAAGTTATGAATTGATTTTTTAAAAGTTTTGTGTTGAACGAAAACTTTACGGCATACTTCACCTCAATGTCTTTTAATACATCTTCTAAAGGCGTTTTGTTGTAGTTTACAGAAGTTAACTCTTGGGAACATACTGTAAACGAAAGCAATAGTATAATTATTAGAAATTTATATCTCATTCGCTTTTAAAAAGAACAATCTTTTGTTCTCCCTCAAAAGTATATGAAATTTCCATAGCATCAAATAAAGTTTCTAAAGCAGTATTAATATCGTCATGTGTAAAGCTTCCAGTAAAGCGCTGATTTTTATCAATACCCTTGGTTTCAAAAGTTACATTGTATTGGTTTTGAAAAGCAATTAGAACTTGTGTTAATGGTGAATCATTAAAGCTACTCTCTCCCAGAATCCATGATGGTTTTTTGTTATTAAAGTTCCACTCTTGAATCACACCGTTAACAGACCTAAAGCCTTTGCCCTGGGTTAATGTAACTTGCTTTTGTTTTAAATCAGATGCCTTTACCTTTCCTTCTAAACATTGCACTTCAAAAAAGTTAGGTTGAACAGCCACATTAAATTCTGTTCCTAATACCTCAACAGTTCCTTCATTCGTTGTTACTAAAAACGTACTCCCCTTTTCAACTTCAAAAAAGCCTTCACCTACAAGTTTTAGAGCTCTTTCTTCATCCCAATTACCTTCATTAAATTCTATGCTCGAATTGGCATTTAATCTTACTTTAGAATTATCTGGTAAGGTTATCGCTAATTGTTCTCCAAAACCTGTTTGATAGTTTGTTGAAGTGTCTGTAAAATAAAAATATCCTAAGGTTACTACTAAAACCGCAGCTGCTGTATATATCCAGTTTTTTAATTGTTTAACAGCTTTGTTTTTATGTGTTCTTAACTGTTGTATTTTGACATATTCCTTTTCAATATCATAGTCAGGTACATTTAAATTATTAGTAGCATCTATGATTTTTTTATAATCATCATACACATTAGAAGACTTGAGTGCTTCTATCTCTTCTTGAGATAATTCGCCTTCAAGCCATTTCCTAATAATTTCTCCATTTGTAATATCGTTCTCCATTTTAAAATTCTTCTTACTTTAGTAAAACCGTTATACTGTGTTTTACCCTACTTTATATATTACTTATTTTTTTTCTCAATGTATCTAAGGCTTGACTCATCCGTTTTTCGACCGCTTTAATCGAAATACCTAACAATTCTGAAATTTCTCTGTACTTTTTCTTATCTATTCGGCTTAATAAGAAAACAACACGTTGCTTTTCTGGTAAATCTGCAATGGCTTTGTTTAGTTTTAACAGAAACTCTTTTTCTTCTAAAATAAACTCAGGACTCTCATTAGTTTGCTGCCTCATAATCGTTTTTTGATACTCTAAAACCACTTTTTTGTGAGTAACCTGATTTAAAAATGCATTGTTAGCCAATGTAAACATATAAGACTTTGCCTTTTTAAGAGCCACTTTTGCACAGTTTTTCCATAACTTAATAAAAGTGTCTTGAACAATATCTTCCGCTTGCTGAATATCACCACACTTATAGTAAATGTAATTCCTAAAGACTTTAGAATGTGTTTTAAAAAATAACTCGTAGGTTTTTTCATCACACATAGATGAGTTCTTAATTGTCGCCATATATCTAAAAAAGAATTGGACCTAAAACTATAAAAAAATACTTAAAAAGCGAGGTCTTTATTCTTTAAACAAATTAAAGCCCTAAAACCTTTCTAAATAAAATTGAAAAAAAAAGTAGGGTGTTTGTTTTTTAAACTGTTTAATATTAGTAACCGCTAGTTTTTTACTACTGGTTTTTAATAGTCTCAAGTTTGCTAATCATATATAAATCCATTTTTATGGTATAGACAACATAGTCTTTTGGTTAGAATGAAAAAGGAAACACGTATTTAGAGTTGGAAAAATTGTTATGAATTAATTAGTTAGTTATCCTTTTTTAACAAAAAGAGAGGTGAAATTCACCTCTCTTTTCTTGTTTTTTATCTGATAATGAGGTAGTTAAATACTACTCTTCCTCTTTTGATTCAGAATTCAAAGCCTCGATTACTGCTTTAGTAATATCATTCCCTTCGGCACCATACAGAACGCTCCCAGCATCATTTGATCCTAAAATATAAGTATATCCATTTTTCTTTCCATACTCTTTTACAAAAGCTTTAACCTGTTTTACTAGTGTATCTAACTCCTTTTGTCCTTCTGCATTTAAACTTTGCTCTTCTGCTCTCAACTGATAGTCCTGCATTTGCTTTTTTTGTAGCAAGGCTTGATATTGAGTCTCAGCATTCTTTTTAGACATTGAAGCAGAATTGGTTTGAAATAATTGCGCTTCAATTTGAATGGCTTGTTGTAAGCTATCTGCTTTTTTATTGAATTTGTCAATTTTAACCTGAAAGGTCTTTTCGAAATCCACTTTTTTATCAAACTTACTGACTACTTCTGTATTATCTACGAAAGCAATTTTTTGTTGTTCTTGACATGACACCAAAACAATTACGAAAGTCAAGACAGCTACTATTTTTTTCATTTTACTTTTAATTTAATTTTTGCAAATGTAAGAAAGTGCATGAGTTTTTTGGTAAAAAACAACACTATAGATAATATTTATAGAGTTTTGTTTATATATTTCTAAAAACTATAAAAATCCAACTCGTAAAACCGCTGTTTTAATTCTATAAATCTTTAAGACACCCAATTACATGTCTTCAATAGTAAAAAGCTCTTAAATCGCATAAAA
This sequence comes from Psychroserpens luteolus, assembly GCF_021032705.1. Lineage (GTDB taxonomy): Bacteria > Bacteroidota > Bacteroidia > Flavobacteriales > Flavobacteriaceae > Psychroserpens > Psychroserpens luteolus. Next base: position 781,210 of record NZ_JAHVXI010000001.1, read on the forward strand.
ATGTGTTTTAGCTCTTTTTTATCACATATATTAGTGAAGAATACTCTCCTGTGCGTCTTGCTTTACTATTTGAACGCCAACCATTCCAAAACGCTTTGATTGGGTTCATAACCCCTCTTTTATATTTTTCAGAAAGTAAGGATACATAATAGGCATCAAATAGCATTGGAACCGTTTTTACAATTTCCATGTTTTTTAGAGCCACTAATCTAGAAATCGCTTTTTGAGAAAAATGCCACAAATGTCTTGGTACATCAAAAGCTGCCCAATAGTTTTTATAATATGTAGCATCGTAGCTTTTAAAATTTGGAACAGCGATAATTAATCGCCCTTCTGGTTTTAATAATCTTTCAAAAATTGCGATATGGTTTTCTAATTGTGGTAAATGTTCAAGGACATGCCATAGAGAAATCACATCAAAAGTTTCGGGTTCAAACTTTGATAAATGTGAGATTTCAAAAACAGTATCTCCTGTTTTTTGATTAGCAATTGATCTTGCATTTTCATTTGGCTCAATTCCAAAAACATCCCAACCTTTATCTTTTACAACTTTTAAAAAATCACCTGTCCCACATCCAACATCTAATAAAGTATGTCCTTTTAAATGAAATGAATTAATCAATTTTAGTTTCCGTTTAAGAGCAATTGATTTTACAAAGTGATAGACCTTTTCAAATATATTTCGTTTAGAATCTGTATGTGAAATATAATCTTCACTATCATAATAACTACTTAATGTGTCTTCAGATGGTTGAGGAAATGTTTCAAGCATATCCATTTCAGTATTATAAATCAACTGAAATTCTTCTCCTGAAACAGAATAATCTTTAACATTCAAATAGGTCTTATCTTCAGATTTAGTTATCACAAAAAAAGATTGGTTTTAAAATGTTCCACGTGAAACATATCATATGAAATTGTGTTTTTATCGGCCCAAATATACTAACAACACCGAAACATCTGCAGGAGAAACTCCACTTATTCGCGATGCCTGAGAAATCGTAACTGGTTGAATTTTTGTTAATTTCTGAATAGCTTCAGTGCTCATAGATTTCAATTTTGTATAGTCAAAATTTGTCGGGATTTTCACGTCTTCTAACCTATTAAGTTTATCTGCGTTGTTCTTTTCCTTTTCTATATATCCAGAATATTTGATTTGTATTTCAGTTTGTTCGATGACTTCTCTGTCGAGATTATGTTCTTGAATATAATTCTCAACAGCCTCAAAACGACGCATGTCTTCAGTAGTTATATTAGGTCTAGAAAACAATTTAAACATCTTATCAGATTGCTTCACCAACGATGAGTTTTTTGCTTCTAAGACTGGATTTGCTTCCTCTGGTTTAACACTCGTTTGTCTAAAGAAGTTGACAAAATTATCAGATTGTGTTTGTTTTTCTTCCATTCGCCTCAATCGGTTCTCACTCGCTAAACCAAGTTTATACCCTTTTGGCGTTAGTCTAAAATCAGCATTATCCTGTCGTAATAACGTTCTGTATTCTGCTCTAGAAGTAAACATTCGATAAGGCTCTTCAGTTCCTTTAGTGATTAAATCATCAACCAAAACACCTATATAGGCTTCGTTCCTTTTTAATATAAATTCATCCTTTTCCTGAACTTTCAACGCAGCATTAATTCCCGCCATCAATCCTTGAGAAGCTGCTTCTTCATATCCAGTTGTTCCGTTAATTTGACCAGCAAAAAATAACCCGTCAACTAATTTAGTTTCTAAAGTGTGTTTCAATTGTGTCGGCGGAAAATAATCATATTCGATAGCGTAACCTGGTCTAAAGAATTTCACATTTTCAAAACCTACAACAGATTTTAATGCTTTAAACTGAACGTCTTCTGGAAGTGACGTAGAAAACCCATTCACATAAACCTCGACGGTATTCCAACCCTCGGGCTCCACAAATAATTGATGTCTATCCTTATCAGCGAAACGATTAATCTTGTCTTCAATTGACGGACAATATCGCGGCCCAGTACTTTGAATTCTTCCATTAAACATTGGCGAACGATCAAACCCCTCACGAAGTAAATCATGAACTTCAGGACTCGTATAAGTCATATGACACGAACGTTGTTCGGTTAATGGTTTTATATGTTCTAAATACGAAAATTTTTCAGGTTGATCATCTCCAGGTTGCTCTATCATTTTAGAATAATCTAAAGAACGACCATCTACTCGAGGAGGTGTGCCTGTTTTCATTCTGCCAGAATCAAATCCGAGATTAATGAGCTGTTCCGTAATTCCGGTTGCTGCTCTTTCTCCTGCCCTTCCTCCTCCAAAATTTTTATCACCTATATGAATCAAGCCATTTAAGAAAGTACCATTAGTAAGCACAACAGTTTTTGCTTTAATTTCTAAACCAAGCGATGTTTTTACTCCAACAACTTTGTGGTTTTCTACAATTAAACCTGACACCATTTCCTGATAAAAATCCAAGTTTTGAGTCTGCTCCAAAAGTAGTCGCCAGTCTTCAGCAAAACGCATTCTATCACTTTGTACTCTCGGACTCCACATAGCTGGTCCTTTAGATTTATTAAGCATTTTAAATTGAATAGCAGAGGTGTCACTTACAATTCCACTATAACCACCAAGCGCATCTATCTCTCTAACAATTTGTCCTTTAGCAATTCCACCCATAGCTGGGTTACATGACATTTGCGCAATGTTTTGCAAATTCATTGTAATAAGTAAGGTTTTGCTTCCCATATTGGCAGCAGCGGCAGCAGCTTCACTTCCCGCATGTCCTGCACCAACAACTATGACATCATATACTTCGTTGAACATAATCCTTTGTATTGTTCCACGTGGAACATTAATATTCAAAAATTCAGTTTGCAAATATACGCCGAATTCCTAATATACTAATGGCGTGTCGTTAAGTAGTGATTTTCTTTTGATCTCATAATTTCTATATCTTCATCTGTTTTGTCTTTGTAACCACAATAATGAAGTATACCATGAATAACTACTCGAGATAACTCTTCTAAGAAATCCACATTAAAATCCTTAGCATTATCAGCAACCCTTTCAACAGAAATATAAATATCTCCGTGTAGCTCTTTTCCGACGGAATAATCAAAACTAATAATGTCTGTGAGTGTGTCATGATTAAGATATTCTACATTTAATTTATGTAGATACTCATCATTACAGAAGATATAATTAATCTCACCTTCTCTGCAATTTTCTTCTAAAATAGTTTGTGATATCCAATCTGAAATCTCAGCTTCTTTCTCTAATATGAAATTGGTCTCGTAGTTAAAACTAATCATTAGTCTTTTTAAAATACTCTTGAACTTTCTTTTTGTAAACTTGTTGCAAAGGTAATGCTTGGCGGTTTAAAATTTCAGTAGTATTAAAATATTCTTTAGCCTTAGGTATTTGGTTGGGCGCTCTATTATCGTATGTTTTATTATTTGTTTCAGATTTTCGCTTATTATCTTGGCCTTGCATGAACGTCGCGTTCTCCAGTTTAAGCAATTGATGTTGCAATTCCATCATCTTTTGAAGCGTTTGATTAGTAAAACCCTTATTAATTAGGTCCAACTCTATCTCTTCCATTTGCTTCAATAATTCGCCTCCAAAACCTTTTTTACCTTCCTTTCCTAATTTATTTTCTAAAGCTTGACGTAACTGTTGCTGTCTTTGGTAGATTTCATAAAGTTCACCATTAGTGTCTTCGCTATTTCCTTCACCTTCGCCTTGACCTTCGCCTTCGCCTTGCTTTTTTCCATCTTTACCATCCTTTCCATTGTCTCCATCTTTTGGGTTGCCATTCTCTCCATTTTGTTCTTTCTGGCCTTCACCTTCTTGACCATTTTCGCCATCTTTTGGTTTCTTTCCTTTTTGGTCTTTTTTCATGCCTTCTTCCATTTTCTTATTAAGCTCTTCCTGGCTCATAATAATATCTGGAAGTTGTTCGCCTTGTCCTTGACCCTGACCCATTGAAGGATTCATTTGCATGTTCATATTATCTAAAACATCACTTAAAAAGCTCGCTAATTCATTAGTAGACGTAATCGTATATTGCTGTGAAGAAATGCCTTGATATATCTGATTTTCAGATAATTGAGCCATAGACTTATCTATATTATAAAACACATTGGTGATTTGTGCATTGACCTGCTCAGATATTGCAGGCTGTCGTAATGATAATGCGAATAAACTATCATCAACATGCTCAAAGTGTTCTCTTAAGTTGTATTGTTTTCTTAAGAATTTACCATACTCATTATGGTTAACTTCAATGCTTTTAAATTGATTCATTAAGTTTTCTTGATCAAAAGAAAATAACACTAAGTTGTCTAATATTTGTCGCAGCACGTCAATATCTTCTTGCATTTGTTCGCCACCACCCATCTGCATGCCTTGCGCCATTTTTTGGCTCATCTCTTTCATTTTCTGAGCCGCTTGCTTTTGCTTTTTCTTAGCCTTCTGTTGAGCATCTTGTGGTCCCTGAGGTTCTTGTGGCTCTTGCTTATCTTTAGGTTCCCCTTGTTCTTGTTTTTCTCCCTGTTGTTCCTGTTGCTCTTGAGCGTCTTTTTCTTCTTGCTTTTCTAAGGCATCAGTAGCCTCTTGTTGATCTTGTTTAATAGATTCCTCTGTTGGTTTATCTTGAGGTAAATCCATTGGTTTTTGGAGTTCATTATTTTCCTTTTCTAGATCCTCCATTTCCTTCTGGAAATCTTCAAACTTCTCGTTGAGCTTTTCTTGTTCTTCTTTGGTATTATTTTCTTTGGTTTCTTCAGATAACTTCTCTTGTTCTTCAGCAAGCTCTTCGAGTTCTTTCATTAATTTCTCGGCTTTCTTAGCTACATAAAAGCGTTTTGTGAGCTCCAAAAGTTGCTTTAGACTCTTCTCCTTGTTTTTGTTTTGTTTTGCTAACTGCTCAAGTTTCTGAGTGAATTCTTCCTTGTTAATTTTATCCTTCATCTTCTCCAACTCCTCTAAAAGTTTTTCATCCTTTTTGAGTTGTTGTTCGTTCTCTTCTAATCGCTTTTGTAAATCTTCTTTAAACTGATCTTTCTCTTTGTCTTCGTTTTGAAATTCTTCAATATTTTCTTTCAATTTTTTATTGAAGTTTTGCATCAATTGCTCTTGCTCTTTTTGGCGTTTGATAAAATTCTCAAACTTTTTCTTGTCATTAAAATTGAGTTCTTTCTTTTCTTTTTGTGTTTTAGACAACTCCTTGAGCTGTTTGTCTTGTTCTTTAAGTTTATCAAACGTGTTGCTTATGTCTTTTATCGTTTCATTTTGTTCTTCCAATTGCTTCTGCTCCTCTTCATCTTTAGTCAGTTTTCTATAACTAAAAACTGAGCTTTTCGAACTCTTATAACTATGCAGCGCATCATTGTCAAATACTTGAAAATAGAGTTCGTAATCTACTCCTTCTTCAAGGTTTAGTTGATTTGGAAAAGCGCTTACAAATTCATCAAAATTAGATTTAGAAACACTCATAACTTCATACGACTTCGCTTCTGGATTATTACTTGGGTAATACACCATTTGAAGTTTACTCAATCCATAATCATCACTTACTTGACCAAAAAAGTACAAGGTTTGATTGTCTAGAGAATCTTTTTCCATTTTCACATTCATTTCAGGATAACTATCCTTGATGACATTAATAGAAAAAGCAAGATTTTCATAATCTTTTAATTGTTCGTTACTCGTACTTATACTATAATCTGTATTGCTAAAAATACGTTTTTGGGTTTCAAACTTCCCTTCGGAAATAGACTCAAATGCTATTGTGTCTTTAGAGTAAAAAACAACGTCATCTGTAGATTTAGTGTTTACCTTCCATGTAACATTGGTGCCTTCAGGAATAGTAGAACTCCCGGTGCTTTTTAATACCTCATCCTGTTTTTTGGTATAGGCTGGGTAATCTAATACCATTTCAAAATTGACCAATGTAGGCACTTTAATAATGTCTAAGTTGTAGTTTTTTGATAGCACATCATTAGCCGATAAGCTAAACGATAAAGCCTCTTTTGGTTGTGCGAATACATATTCAAACTGACCAGGTGCTTTTTGTTGCATAAAAAACGACTGTCCATTAAAATGAATTTGCGCATTTTCTGGGATGATATCTCCTGCAGTATTGACAACTACTTTAAAGTCTTTATTTTCTATGGCTTTTAAATCTTCATTAACCACAAAAAACTGAAATGGTGCTGGAGGTTCATAAGCCGTATTGTAATTCACAACGCGTTCATAGCTATCACTAAACCAATCTATTTTTCCTGTTAGGAAAGACAGGAGTAAAATCGCGACAGGAATCGCAGCATATTTTAAATATTTGGCATTTTTCTTAAAGTTTATAGCGAGTTTGAATGGGATTGGGCTCAACTCAGCAGATTTCTGCTCAATACTAGCTTCCAATAATTCCGATTGCTGACTATTTTGGTTTAACTGAAGTACATTTAACAGTTTATCATTCACTTCTGGAAAATGGTTCCCAATAATTTGAGACGCTTCTTCGTAATCGATTCCTTTTTGAAGCTTAAACAACTTCGCTAAAGGAAATGCAATAAACTTAGCAAATAGAGCTATTTCTACAGCAATAAAGACCCAAAACAAGATGGTTCTTGCCGTAGGACTTAGCCATAAAAAATATTCAATAAGTAAGGTGACAATAAGATATAAAAGTCCGATTGCAAAAAATAAAATCGCACCTTTAAGTAATTCATTGGTGTAATAACGCTTAATGAATTGTTCTAATTTGCCTTGTATTTGATTAAAATTACTTGCCATACTGATAATTAACTCACTAATCTACAATTTTATTTTAAACGGTAAATGCCTAAATTTGGTAAGATTCTGTTAATTTCGAGGAGTTGTGTTAAAATAGAGACCAACTTAAAACCAAATTTATATGAAAGACCTCAAATACCTCGCTGCTTTTTCTATTCCAATTGTTGCCTTAATAAGTCTTTATTTTAAAGGCCCTTTAGTGTACTTAACACCTGTTTATGCTTTTGTTATTATTCCTGTTTTAGAGCTCATATTTCCAGTAGATACTTATAATTTGAATTCTGAGGAAGCTGATAGTAAATTAAAGCGTAAACTATTTGATTGGCTATTATACCTTAACCTTCCTGTAGTTTATAGTTTGGTATTCTATGGCGCCTATGTGGTATCTTCTACAGCAATTGAAACTTACGAGCTTATTGGAATTATCTTATCTGTAGGCATTGTACTTGGCGTAAATGGAATAAACGTTGCTCACGAATTAGGTCACAGACAAGCCACTAATGAACGTTTTATTGGTAAAGCCTTGCTTCTACCATCTCAATACATGCATTTTTATATAGAGCATAATTTTGGACATCATTTGCACGCAGCAACACCTGAAGATCCAGCAACCGCTAGATATAATCAAACGGTGTATTCATTTTGGGTGACTTCAATTGTTAGGCAATATCTAAGTGCGTGGCGAATTCAGAGAACAATATTAAAAAATAACGATCAAAAGTTTATTTCGGTAAAAAACGACATGCTTTGGTATATCGTCTTTCAGGCAGGTTATTTAGTTGTTATGTTTTATGTGTTTGGTGCTCTCGGACTCTTATTTGCTTTTACCGCTGCAGTCGTTGGGTTTTTATTGCTCGAAACCGTTAACTATATTGAACATTATGGTTTAATGCGTTTAAAAACCAAATCTGGTCGTTATGAACGCGTCAAAGAAATACACTCCTGGAATTCTAACCATATGATAGGAAGAATTGTGCTGTACGAACTCACTAGGCATAGCGATCATCATTTTAAATCATCAAAAAAGTATCAAATTTTAGACTGTCATGATGAGAGTCCGCAAATGCCATATGGTTATCCAACATCTATGGTGTTGGCGATGCTTCCGCCATTATGGTTTAAGATTATGAACAAGCGTGTGCCAAAGGAAATGATTGTCTAAGCTAATTAAAACAGTCTTTTAGCTATGTAAATAAATGATATGGAAATGCATAGTGCTATTATAAAACCATACAAATTATTTAGATCTAAGTAGTTGTCTGTTATATATTTACCAATAAAAAACAACAAAAATATAATGGATAAAAAAAATGAGATGTACCCTATACTGGCTAAGATGTATGGCAGTAGTTTTTTCATTAAACAAAAATAAGCAAACCAATACAACAGCTTTATTTTTTCAAAATAAAAACAAAGGCTCCACTCTATTTTCTTTGTTCTCTAATCTTATCAATCTATCTTTGCGGCTTTAAATAACAGATAATGACTAAACCCGTTCGTGTGCGTTTTGCACCAAGCCCAACAGGACCTTTGCATATTGGAGGCGTTAGAACAGCGCTTTTTAATTATTTATTTGCCAAAAAACATAATGGCACATTTGTACTTCGTATTGAAGACACCGATCAAAATCGTTATGTTGAAGGTGCTGAAGATTATATTGTGGACTCCTTAAATTGGTGCGGAATTCCTTTTGATGAAGGTGTTGGAAAAAACGAAAAATTTGGACCATACAGACAAAGCGAGCGTAAACATTTGTACAAGCAATATGCAGATGAATTGATTGCAAAAGGTCATGCCTACTATGCCTTTGATACTTCGGAGGAATTAGACTTTCATAGAAAAGACCATGAGGCTAAAGGCAAAACCTTTATTTATAATTGGCACAACCGATTAAAACTGAGTAACTCTTTATCGCTTTCTGAAGATGAAGTCCAAACAAAATTAAATGCAGGTGAGGATTATGTGATTCGATTTAAATCACCTCAAGATGAAACTTTGCATTTACAAGATATCATTCGTGGTGCTATTAAAATTGACACCAATGTTTTGGATGATAAGGTCTTATTTAAAAGTGACGGTATGCCAACATACCATTTGGCCAATATTGTCGATGATCACCTTATGGAAATCTCACATGTGATTCGTGGTGAAGAATGGTTGCCTTCATTGGCGTTACACTTTCAATTGTATGCTGCTTTTGGTTGGGAAGCGCCTCAATTTGCACATTTACCACTAATCTTGAAACCAACCGGAAAGGGAAAGTTGAGTAAACGTGATGGCGATAAATTAGGGTTTCCAGTATTTCCATTAGAGTGGAGAGATCCTAAAACTGGTGATCTCTCAAGAGGTTATAAAGAAGATGGTTATTTTGCTGAAGCTATGGTGAATTTCCTTGCTTTTTTAGGTTGGAATCCAGGCACAGAACAAGAAATATTTTCTTTAGACGAATTAATCAATGCCTTCGAATTAGAACGTGTTAATAAAGCTGGAGCGCGATTTGATCCTGATAAAATAAAGTGGTTTAACCATCATTATATGCAAGATCAAGACAATCATGATTTGGCTTTGGCATTTCAGAAATCGAAATCAGAATTATCTCAGATAGACACCCAATATATTGAAATGGTTATCGCTCTAGTAAAAGAACGCGCTACGTTTGTAAGTGACTTTTGGGATCTAAGCCATTTCTTTTTTGTAGCACCTTCGGTATACGACGAAAAAGCATCTAAGAAAGCTATAAAAGAAGGCACAACCACTATTCTTAATACAATAAAAGAATTAGTTGATAGTGTTGATGATTTCACCGTAGAGAACCTTCAAAATTCAATAAAAGGGTGGATCACATCTAATGACATTGGCTTTGGAAAAGTGATGATGCCATTACGTTTAGCGCTTGTAGGTGCTTTACAAGGCCCTGATGTATTTGACATTATTTACATGATTGGAAAAGCTGAAACCTTAAAGCGTATCGATGGCTTGATTGCCACAGCATAACTTCTAATTTTAGATATATTCTAAAATACTTGAGTTTTTAAAACGTAATCATCAAAGCAAACGATAGCATGCTTTGATTGCCTTCAAAGCGATCGGCATTACCGCCTACATTTAAGTTTTGATCATTCAGTTTATTGAATATATTGGTAAATCCGTAACTGTAAGCTGCTCTCAACTTAAAACTTCCTATGCCAGCAGAAGCGCCTACAACACCATTGACATTAAACTGTGAAATTGGTGTAATATCTTCGGCTAATAAGGCATCAAAACCATTGATAACATAGTTGCTCTGACTGTCATCTTTTAATTCCAGTTCACTATTATACTGTAGTTGTGGTCCTAAATCTATCGTAAGGTAGTCACCTAATAACTTCGCATGAAATAAAAAGGCGAGCTGTACTGCTTTAAGCTCATACTCCACTTGTTCTTGAGTAACAGTAGCTGCAGATGGTCTTCCAGTAATTTCAAATGAGTTTTGAGAAAACTGCAAACCATAACTTACGGTATACCATTTATGCGGAAGATCTACTGTGGCAATCATACCTCCAATAAACCCGTTTCCGCTTTTGGTGGCGAAATTATCAGTTTTAATATCATATTGTGTTAAACCTCCAATTACTCCTATTCCATTTCTAATATTGTAGTTCTTGGGCTGTGCAACAGATAGTGTAACAAAACCTATACAAAACGCTACTAATAAAATAAACTGCTTTTTTTGCATGTGTTTAGTGTGTGATTTGAGCAAATATAACTTAAATTAGTAATTCATTATTTTATCTAACCATTAAAAACTTTATATGGAAAATTATATTTTTATACCAATCATCTTTTTTACAGTAATTGTTCTAATTTCGGCCTTCTTTATTGTCAAACAGCAAACTGCTGCTATTATAGAGCGATTTGGTAAATATCAAAGCATAAGACACTCTGGCTTACAACTTAAAATTCCTTTAGTTGATCGTATTGCTGGAAAACTGAGTTTAAAAATTCAGCAATTAGATGTGATTATTGAAACCAAAACCTTAGATGACGTATTTGTGCGTTTAAAAGTATCTGTACAATATAAAGTGATAAGAGACAAGGTTTACGATGCCTTTTATAAACTGGACTATCCTCATGATCAGATCACATCTTACGTGTTTGATGTGGTACGTGCCGAAGTTCCAAAAATGAAATTAGATGATGTATTTGTGCGTAAAGATGATATTGCTATCGCAGTAAAATCGGAACTTAATGATGCCATGATAGAATATGGTTATGATATCATTAAAACTTTAGTAACAGATATAGATCCAGATTCGCAAGTAAAAGCAGCGATGAACAGAATTAATGCATCTGAGCGTGAAAAAATTGCAGCGCAGTTTGAAGGAGATGCTGCACGTATCTTAATTGTAGAAAAAGCAAAAGCAGAAGCAGAAAGCAAGCGCTTACAAGGACAAGGTATTGCAGATCAACGTCGTGAAATTGCACGTGGTTTAGAAGAATCTGTAGAAGTGCTAAATAAGGTTGGTATTAACTCTCAAGAGGCTTCAGCATTAATTGTTGTAACTCAGCATTATGACACGTTACAGTCTATAGGTCAAGAAACTAATAGTAACTTAATCTTGTTACCTAATTCTCCACAAGCAGGAAGTCAAATGCTTAATGATATGGTGGCGAGCTTTACAGCGAGTAATCAAATTGGTGAGGCCATGAAAAATGCTAAAAAGAAAAAAGAAGAGTAATCGACGACCTCTATAAATAAAAAAGAACCCGAAAATAGCAATCAACTTTCGGGTTCTTTTTTATTTAAATCTTCTTAGTCTTCGACGTTTTCTTTTTTTTATCAGGTTCTTTTGCCTCACTTCCTGCCCATGGAAATGTTAAAGAGGTGCTAGCAAATGTGGTTCCAAAATTAATATTCGCGTGATAGACTTGGCTTATAGCGTCTTTAACCTGGTGATCGGTCAATTCTTTTAAAGGATGAATAAAAACAGCCCAAAGAATACCTTCGGAAACAGCATATTTTACATCTAAGGCTGTATGAAAATTAGCTACTAAAGCAGCTTTAAGCAAGTCATCATCTAATGAGTTCGCTTCTACAATAGGTGAAATGATTCGCATTCTATTATGATTGGTGTCTGTAAAAGAAGCCAATTGGACATCATTGACAAAAAATTGCCAAGCACCATTATTCCCTTGAATTGAATCACTAAGTGTGGTATATATCTCGTTTAATTTGTCGTTATTCATCTCTTGACCAAAGGATAATAATGGCAAAAGACATAGCAGGAAGATTACTTTTCTCATGATATTGCGTTTTATACTAAGTCGGAAAAAACGCTAATTACAAACAAATAAGTTATTAATTATTTAAATGGATGGCGTTCATCCCACTCTCGTATGGGGTTAGCATACTTTACAACCAACTTTAAAACCGTATTAGCAATGACATTATTGGTGTGTTTTAAATAAATATGCATGCCATATGGCTTTGCGCCTACTGAACTTTTAATTTCCATGGCTGTTCTGGCGAAAATAACTTCATTATACTCATGATTAATACCAAAAGAAGCCATGTCAAATAACATATTAAGATACATTTGGTGTTGGTGTTGTAATGCTTGATCATAACCTAAAAAATACGTTTCAAGTTTGTTATGGTTCAAAACCAATGTATAAAAACCGACTAGACGATCCTCCAAAAAGTATCCAAACAATTTAAAATTGTCCTTAAGTTGAAACTTTAAATTATAAAAGTGATCCTTATGTAATTTAAAGGAGTTAACACCTGCGTTATCAGAGACACACTCGTATAATTCATATAATCTATCAGAAGATTGTTTAACCTCATCAAGATTTAATTCTTTACACCTTATGGCTGCACTTTTTTTTCGTGCTGTTTTATAGCGCCTACGATACTTCTTGTTAAACGAACTTATATAGTCATCAGGTGTTTTCCAGTCATCTCGCACATTAAAAATCATATTCGGTTGCACTTGTGCTTTATATAACTGTTCACTTTGGAAAAAAGAGGAACTATGATGAATTGGATCATCTTCAAAATAATCTTTGAAGCCTATAATTCTAATTTTTTTATTGAATTGTTCTCTAATTGTTTTTGTGAGTGCTTTAATTCCTTCGGAAATGGTATTTAAAAATTCATCTTGAGATAGAGCATCAGCATTAAAATATAAACCATGCTGTCCAGTATGCATTAAATTACCTACGATAAGCGCATTTCCTTTAACAATTTTGGAGATGAGTATCTTTCCGCAGCGTTTAAAAAACTGGTTTGATGTTTTTCTAAACACATCGTCTAAATACATTTCAACACGTTGGATAATAGCAATACCCACTAACTTTTCCGAAGAAAACACAGCTAAAAAATAACTAGAAATATTTGTTGGTGACGATGCCTCTAATGCTTTTAAAAAAGGTGTTTTTAAAAAAATATCGTTAACCAAAAGCTCATCCCAAGACTCAGGTAGATCTGCAACCGAATTGTATAGTTTAAAGTGTATCAATGGAAAAAGAAAGGCCGAAAATTACAATTCTCAGCCTTTAATTATGTTAAATCTATATAAAAGTTTAGTTCCATCCGCATAGGATTGCTCCCATTACAGCTAATGTTACTATCCAATATCCAGAATTAATAAAAATATATTTAGCATTTTTTCGTTCAAACAACGCTATGGTTCCAATTATAGGCAGTGCTCCAAATACTCCAAATAATGTTCCATGAAGCGCGCCATGTTTAAAGGTTCTGAAAGCCGTTCCGTAATCACTCATAAACGCTTCAAACGACGCTTTAGCTGTCTCTGGTTCTCCGCCAACCATACCTAGCGCTCCCCATTGATGATTAGTGAATTGCATTAATAACACGGCTAACATAGCAGCAAAAAGCAAGGCTAGACCAAAAATAACAGCCATATTGCCGCTTTTCATTTTTTCTTCGGTCATCCCAGAAGCTCTCATCCAAGCATTCCCAAATACTTTTGGGTTATACCAGATGGCTCCAAGAACCAATGCTGCAACCGCTGCAACTGGTATTGCTAATGGGGAAATTGGTAATGTATCCATAATAATAAAATTTTAGTTAGTCCTCTAAATGTACAAAAAAACCTCAAAGCGTATTTCTTTGAGGTTGTTAAAACTATAATGTGTTGGTTTTATAAAGCCTTTGCTTCCGCTACCAATAATTCGTTTTTATCTTCTAATGCTTTCGATATAAACGCTTCGATATCACCATTGCGTTCTTGCCCATTTTTAAGCAGAACGCTTAGTGTCAACATGGTTGCAATACGTGTTCCTACTTTTTTAGCTGCAGTATTGAAAAGTGGTTGTAAATCCTCATAACTAACGTTTTCTGCTAGTTTTAAAATTTCAGCTTTAGATTTTTCTTGTTTCAGTTCTGGTAAGTTTGTGTATTTTTTACCTAGCTGCTTAATCACTTCAATTGCTGGTCGCTGTTGTTGAGGTTGTTTTGGCTTATTTTGATTGTGTTGAGGTTTTGGTTTTTGTTTTGCCCAAGAGTCTCTAAGTCCAACCGTTTTATTAAACACTAACCGTTCTGAGGTTGCATCATTATCAACATTAAAATAACCAATACGTTGAAACTGAAAACGATCACCAATACTAACATTAGCTAAGCTTGGTTCTACATATGCCTCTGTCGTTTTTAAAGAGTTTGGGTTGATAAACGCCATATAATCTTTGTCTTGGTGACTATCTGGAGCTTCATCCATAAATAATCGATCATATTCTCTAACCTCAGCTTTTATAGCATGTTTAATAGACACCCAATGTAAGGTCCCTTTTACTTTCTTTTCGGTATCTGTAGAATACGTACAGTGAATTTCGGTAATGTTACCATCAGCATCCTTAATCACTTGTTCTCCTTTGATAATATATGCGTTTTTTAAACGTACTTCACTACCTAATTTTAGTCTAAAAAACTTATTACTGGCTTCTTCTTTAAAATCGGCTTTTTCAATATACAGCTCTCTTGAAAATGGTACTTTTCTAGATCCAGCACTTACATCTTCAGGGTTATTTTCAGCTTCTAACCATTCTTCTTTATCTTCAGGGTAATTGGTAACGACTAATTTTACAGGATCCAATACAGCCATGACTCTTGGTGCCGTTTTATTTAAGTCTTCACGAATACAAAACTCTAGAAGCGATACATCAATGACATTTTCGCGTTTAGCCACACCAACACGTTCGATAAAATGGCGAATAGAATTTGGCGTATATCCACGACGTCTCAACCCAGAAATAGTTGGCATTCTAGGGTCGTCCCATCCAGAAACAATTCCTTCTTCTACCAACTTGAGTAACTTTCGTTTACTCATAATGGTGTAGCTTAAGTTTAAACGTGCAAATTCTCGCTGTTTTGGAAGCATAGGAAGCTCTTTTGAAGCATAACCATATACATGTTCCTTGAACCAGTCGTAAAGCTCTCTATGCGGCTTAAATTCGAGAGAACACAATGAGTGTGATATTTGTTCAATATAATCGCTTTCGCCATGCGTCCAATCGTACATTGGATAAATACACCAGTCGTTTCCAGTTCTATGATGATGCTTTTTTAGAATACGGTACATCAATGGATCGCGCATCAACATATTGGGATGTTGCATATCTATTTTAGCTCGAAGAATATGTTCGCCTTCGTCAAACTCACCATTTTTCATGCGTTCGAACAAATCGAGGTTCTTTTCAATGCTTCTGTTACGATACGGCCCTTCAACACCAGGTTGGGTTGGTGTTCCTTTTTGCTCAGCCATAGCTTCACTAGACTGTGAGTCTACATACGCTTTTCCATCTTTAATAAGTTGAATCGCCCAGTCGTAAAGCGTTTGGAAATAATCTGAAGAATATAGTTCATTCGCCCATTCATAACCAAGCCACTTGATATCGCGCTTAATCGCATCGACATATTCCTGTTCTTCCTTTGCAGGATTAGTATCATCAAAACGAAGATTTACAGGCGCATTGTATTTTTCTCCTAAACCAAAACTGATGCCAATAGCCTTAGTATGACCAATATGCAAGTAACCGTTTGGCTCTGGCGGAAAGCGAAAACGAAGTTTATCTTTTGATAATCCATTTTCTAGATCTTCTTCTATAATATGCTCTATAAAATTGAGCGATTTAGTTTCTTCAGACATGCTTTTAAAATAATAGGCAAAGTTATTAAATAATATATCAAATAAACATCTAAAATGAATTCGATGTATAATTGATATTTGCGTCTTATATTTGTTGTAAAATAGAATACTTTGGGAATAATAAAAGTTGAAAACATACGTGTTTTTGCACATCATGGTTGCTTAAAAGAAGAAACTAAAATTGGAAGTGATTACCGTGTAGATCTTGAGGTTAAGGCTAATTTAAAAACCTCAGCTGTTACCGACAAGCTTAGTGATACAGTAGATTATGTATTACTAAATAAAATAGTAAAAGAAGAAATGCTGCAACCTTCCAAATTATTGGAAACTGTTGCACAGCGTATATTGGATCGTATTTTCAAAGAAGATTCGTTAGTAAAAAAAGCAAGTGTGAGTGTGAGCAAACTCAACCCTCCAATTGGTGGAGATGTAGAGAGCGTAACGATAAAAATGACCAAAAGACGAAAAAACTAAGGGTTTATAGTGTAAAATGGTAATTTTTTATACATTTGCCTTCCTCGTTTACGAGTAATAATAAACAAGGCATCTTGGCCGAGTGGCTAGGCAGAGGTCTGCAAAACCTTGTACAGCGGTTCGAATCCGCTAGATGCCTCTAAAACCTTCAAGTATTAACTTGGAGGTTTTTTTGTTTGTATTACTTTTTAATCTTGACATAGTAATTCAAGAATCGATATAATTGTGAATAGTTTGCGCTTTTAGAATCTGAGACCAGCTGAAAAAAGTAGCGTTCATTATTGTAATCTATAATTCTTGCCACACCAATAATACGATCGACTTTGTTTTTAATTTCAAAGTTTATTCTATCGATGTTATCAGAAACGGTTGAAGAATCGATATTATTCACTGTTAACTCACTTAAAGGATATTGGTCGACCAAACGTTTTCTAAAAGTTTCCCATTGATTAAAAAGGCTTTTGGTTTTATCTCTTTCAATTTTATTATATATAAAATAATACCCTCGAGATGTTGCTCTAACAGGAAGATCTGAATCATTATTTGCAATGGATAAATGAAATCCATCAGGCAAATTAAGTTTCATGCGTTGATTTAAAACAACAACGGTATCTTCTATTAGTTTTTTACTGAAATGTGCATTTCTATATCTATCACTTAAATAATTAAGTGTGTTCACGTGATGTCGTCTTTGATATGCTCTTTCCTGCTGCTCTTCGAAATATTTATCGTGTTGTGATTGTTGAGTAGGGTTATTATTCTTCTGATATCTTGCTACCGATCGTATTATTTTAAAACTTAGCAAGACGATTGAAATTACTACAGACGCTGTAATCCATGAAGAACTTCTATTTAGCTTCATGCGATCTCTCTCTTTCTCTTTTTTTAATAGGGCAGTATCTTCAACATAATCCTTACAAAAGCCTTCAAAATTGGGTTTTTCATCTGTTAATCCACATAATATTCCAGCTTTCAAGTTATTTTTCCTATGCACACAGTTTTTACAAAACCTTAGACGCTCCTTTAGTAAAATATCTTCATTATTCATAAAATTATGAGGTGTTAAGGTCGTTCAATTACAAAATAATCAACTATAAGCATGATGCTTAATAATAAAAAGCCAAATGTTAAAATTAATGAGCCATAAGGCCAGTGCTGTATTTTAAATAATGCTCCAAATATGATTAATGCTATTGCCACAATACAAAATCCATAATAGAAGAATTTTACAAAGCCATTGTTTATAAGTTGCCTACTTGTAAAATAATTGAGTCCATCTTCAATAAGCCACCAGACAAAAAGGATTAATAAAACTAATTCAAGTGCATATGCTATAAAAGCAATATGATATGTTTTTAGTACGAGGTTTACCGTCCATACAAGAACGAGTCCTAGTTTTACAACATCAATACGAGTTTTATCTTTTTTATATAGAAACCGAATACAATATAAAAGCATTAATAGTACACTACCTATTAATAATAATTGGTTGGCATAAGGCCAGTGCATTATTTTAAATAATACACTATAAATCACAAGTATTAATACTATTCTAAGCGGAAATGTAAGTATCTTTTTAGTTGGATTTTGCACTGTAACCAGATTTAATTACCAATAGGATTAACACGCTCTATTTGCTCTTTACTTTTTTCGTAAAGTTCAGGGAACAAACCTTGTGTTAATAAGAGTACTCCAAAACCTAAAATCACTAGAGCAATGATTTTTTTTGTTTTAAAAATGAGACGAGGCGTTAGTTTATTCTTTAATCGTTTAGCGAGTGCAATTTTAATTAAATCTGTTAAAAAATAAACCGTTAACATAGTGATAATAAAGATAAGCACACCGTTTTCAGATTCGGTAATAGTGCTTCCAATAACAATAAATCCTAGCCAACCTAATAGCACACCGATATTTATAAAATTAAGTAAGAAGCCTTTTATGAATAGCTTTCCGTAGGCATTCTTTTGGATTTCAACACGATGATATTCTTTGACAATCGAACGAAAAGACTTAGATGTTTTTATAAAAGATATAAAGCCATAAACCGCTAAAAGTATACCTCCAAAAATTAGGAAATTTGGGTCATCTTTTATTTTATCAATAAGGTTATTGGTACTATAAAATGCTAATAAAATAAAGACAATATCTGCTAAAATAACACCTAAATCAAAGATTAAAGCGCTTCTAAATCCTTTGGTAGCACTAGTTTCGAGCAGTACAAAAAATACTGGACCAATTGTGAACGCAAGGATAATTCCGAAGGGAATAGCCGCTAAAATATCATCAAACATATAGGAAATAGCTTTCCTACAAAACTAATAAAAAAGACGCGTACTCTGCTAGTTTGAGCAACAGATTAGTTCATTCGTTTAATTCGACCGCCTAATGTCGTTTTTTCTTTAACATTTTGTGGATTTCCGTAGATGTATACATCACCACCAGCAATAACTCTTGCATCTACTGTTTTAGACGCATTGATATCGGCTTCTCCAGCAGCTTTTATATTTACTGAAGTATTTTTAGTCTCGAAAGCTTTTCCTTCGTAAACACCACCAGTGTTTAATGTAATGGCTTGAGAAATAGCCTTACCACGAGTTTCAACAATGCCTCCAGATACGGCTTTAATATCAACTTGTTCTACATCTAAACCTATCTTTAAATGTGCACCTTCTTGAGCTCTTAATTCGATTTGATTTTGTTCAATAAGCTCATTAGATGTAATAAAAGCACCTTCATTACCATCAATAACATCTAGTGTTGTATAATGCACTGAAACGAAGGTACGATCGCCATTAAAACTCTTGTCGGTTTTCATTCTGATCTTTAATTTACCATCTTTATTAATTACAACTACATCTTCTATATCATCTCCAGTAATTTCTACTTTTGATTCGTCAGATTTGACAAGATTAACAGCAATGAGGTCATAAACTTTAACTTCATTAAAGTCACCAACAGCTCTCTCTTTAGGATTTTGAGCAATTAATAGTGAAGTAAATAAGGTTAGTGTGAGGGTAAAAAAAGTTTTCATCTTGATGTGTTTTTATAATACTTACGTTTGATTGATGTATTAAAGATGATACCAAATGTTAATTGTTACAGTATTATCAAAATTTAAGCAACATGAACAGCAGTTCCTGTAACAGATACAAAAAAATACGAACCACCAACCGTTTCAATATCTACACTTATTCCAACAACAGCATTAGCATTTAATTGTTGGGCGTTGGTTTTCATTTTTTGAAAGGCTTGTTCTTTGGCTTCGTTCATAAGGTCTTCAATAATCGTCATATTCTTTTCTGTTTTAAAAGAAAACTTTGTTTTTAATTCAGAAGATGTTCCTGTGACAATTCCTTTATATTCAAGTATTTTGAAACCTTCAATAGAATTTGTTGTGGTTAGAATCATAATTGTATTTTTTCAATAAGTGTCTATTTATTCTGAAATGTTACACTATAAAATTACGCATCTTCATGCTTTCCTATGAGTGTAAAATCTAAATGTTTTTTAACAAGATCGGTGTTTTTTACTTTTACAACAACCTCATCACCTAGCTGATACATGAGTTTAGCATTTTTACCAATTAAGGCATAATGATCTTCATCAAAAACATACTGATCATCTTTCATATCACGAATACTCACCATGCCTTCGCATTTATTTGATATGATTTCAACATAAATTCCCCAATCGGTTACTCCAGAAATAACACCTACAAATTCTTCATCTTTATGATCTTCCATAAAACGAATTTGCATGTATTTGATAGAATCTCGTTCGGCTTTAGTTGCTAAATTTTCCATATTACTCGAATGGTTGCATTTATCTTCATAAGCCTCTTCATTAACCGATTTTCCACCATCGAGATAATGTTGTAATAAGCGATGTGCCATCACATCAGGATAACGTCTAATTGGTGATGTAAAGTGACTGTAGTAATCAAATGCTAATCCGTAATGACCAATATTATGTGTGGTATATTCGGCTTTACTCATCGAACGAATCGTTAATGTATCAACAAGGTTTTGTTCCTTTTTACCATTAACATCTTTTAATAAATTATTTAAAGAATTAGAAATACTTTTTCTGTCCTTAAAATTGAGTTTATATCCAAAGCGTCCCACAACATTTTGTAAGGCAGCTAATTTACTATCATCTGGTTCGTCATGTACTCGGTAGACAAAGGTTTTCTTTTGTTTACCAATAAATTCGGCCACTTTTTTATTAGCCAATAGCATAAACTCCTCAATAAGTTTATTAGCATCTTTACTAGTTTTAAAGTACACACCTACAGGATTTGCTTCTTGATCTAAATTAAATTTTACTTCAACTTTATCAAAAGAAATAGCACCAGTACTCATACGTTTACGACGCATGATTTTTGCTAATTCATCTAGTTTTAAAACAGCATTTGCAATAGATTGATCTGCTTGATACGCCTTTCCTGTTAAAGACACGTCTTTAGGAATAGCATTGGTTTTAGTTTCTATAATAGATTGCGCTTCTTCATAAGCAAAACGTGCATCAGAATACGTGACTGTTCTACCAAACCATTGGTCTTTAATTTCAGCTTTATCATTCATTTGAAACACTGCAGAAAAGGTATATTTTTCTTCATGAGGTCGTAATGAACACGCACCATTAGACAAAATTTCAGGTAACATTGGCACAACACGATCAACCAAGTATACTGAGGTGGCACGCTCATAAGCTTCATCGTCTAACACAGTACCTTCTTGTAAATAATGCGATACATCGGCAATATGAATTCCTATTTCATATAAGCCATTATCTAAGATTTTAAAAGATAAAGCATCATCAAAATCTTTAGCATCTTTTGGATCTATGGTAAATGTTAAATCTTGTCGCATATCACGACGCTTGGCTATCTCTTCTTTAGTAATAGAAGTATCTAATTGGTTCGCATAATCTTCTACATCATGAGGAAATTCGTAAGGCAATCCATACTCAGCTAGAATAGAGTGAATCTCGGTACTATGTTCTCCAGGTTTACCCAGAACTTTAAGTACTCTTCCATAAGGAGAATCGGCTTTTTCTGGCCAATCTTCTAAGGAAACTAGTACCTTATCACCTTCTTCGGCTTTGTTGATTTTATTGATAGGTACAAAAATATCGGTATGCATTTTATTACCATCAGTAATCACAAAAGCATAGTTTTTATGAATTTGAATTACACCAACATATTCGCTTTTAGCGCGTTTAATAATACCAGTAATCTCACCTTCTATTCTACCGCGTTTTCTTCTTTTATAGGCATAAAATTCAACCTCATCACCATCTAAAGCTTTGTTCATATTATTAGACGCTATATAGATATCTTCATCAAAATCGTCGCTAATGATATATCCAGAACCTCTGGACGCCATATCAACAATACCGATATGATATTCGGTATTAATAATCGCTTTAAACTTACCGCGATCTATTTGTTCTATTTCCTGTTTCGCAGCGAGTTTGGCTAAAGTCTTTATAATTTGATTTCTACTACTGGCGTCATTAACACCAAGCTTAGCAGCAATTTGTTTATAGTTAAAGGATTGGTTTCTGTCTTTTTTTAAAATACTAAGAATTGTATTTGTAAGGTTTGAAATCCCTTTTTTGGATTTCCTTTTTTTCTTTTTTGTCATTATAATTTGTAATCATTTTCATTTCCTAAAAGTGTTAGGAATTCAGTCTTTAAAAAACTTAATATAAGGAGGA
Organism: Psychroserpens luteolus; assembly: GCF_021032705.1. Classification (GTDB taxonomy): domain Bacteria; phylum Bacteroidota; class Bacteroidia; order Flavobacteriales; family Flavobacteriaceae; genus Psychroserpens; species Psychroserpens luteolus. Next base: position 803,323 of record NZ_JAHVXI010000001.1, read on the forward strand.
GTGAAGATATTAAGTTTCTGCAAATCTACGGTTTAATTATTTAATCGTGTTTAGTTAAGGTTAAATTAATGAAAAAGACTTGTTATCAACACATATATTCATATTATCTTTTTTCTTTTAAAATTTCAAAAATAAAATGATGGTTATTATTGCTTGTTAATAGTGAGTATAACTTTTTAAACTTTTGTTTTGATTAGTGACTTATATAATTCAATTAATAAGTAATGAACATTAAATTGAGATATAAACCACTCATTTTAAAGATAAATAGTAATACTATTAACAGCTGTTGATAATTGATGTTGACAACTAAAATTTAATAAGTATTTATAAAATTTGTGTTGGTATCTTAAGATTTGAATGCTGATAACTTCACCAAAAAAAACCTGTAACTTTTTTGGTTATCATAACTCTGTTTTGGTTTGAAAAAATTATCAGATAATCCTAATAAAAGTTTTAAATACTTAACAGAAGATATTAACAAGTAATGCTATAAAAATAGCTTAGAAGTTAACAACGTCTATTATCATATAAAATCAGATCTTATTCAAACTTAATTATTATGAATAACTATGTGTTTTATCCTTCGGTTTATTTATAAGCAATTATTAACTTTAAGGTTTTAAACAACACCCTAAAATTATGACCATTTCAATAGGTAACGATCACGCAGGAACCCAATATAAACAGGCTATTGTAGAACATCTGGAGGCTAAAGGTTTTACAGTTAATAACTATGGAACAAATGCTAATGACAGTGTTGATTATCCAGATTATGTACATCCAGTAGCAAATGATGTAGCTGATAACAAAGTGAATTTCGGAATCTTGATCTGCGGAAGTGCTAATGGTGTAGCGATGACCGCTAACAAGCATCAAAAAGTTAGAGCAGGAATTTGTTGGACCAAAGAAATCACCGAATTAACCAGACAACATAATAATGCTAATATTTGTTGCATTCCAGCTCGCTTTACAGCCTTACAGCAAGCAATTCAAATTGTAGATACGTTTTTAAATACCGAATTTGAAGGTGGTCGCCATCAAAAACGAGTAGATAAAATTCCTGTGTCTTGTTAATCTAGGTCTATGCTAGAGATAAAAGTAAAAACGTTTGAGGAGTTATCAACTCAAGAATTATATGAAGTACTTCAATTAAGAAGTGAGGTATTTGTGGTAGAACAAGATTGTGTGTATCAAGATTTAGATGGAAAAGATCAAAATGCACTACACGTTATTGGTTTTAAAAACAACAAAGTAGTCGCTTATACGAGAGTATTTAAACCAGGTGATTATTTTACATATGCTAGTATTGGTAGAGTAGTGGTTGATGCTAAAGAAAGAGCTCATAAATATGGTTATGATATCATGAAAGCTTCTATTGAAGCAGTGAAGTCTCACTATAATGAAACTCAAATTAAAATTTCGGCACAAACGTATTTAAAACGTTTTTATAATAATTTAGAATTTTATGAAGTAGGAGAGGAGTATCTAGAAGATGGAATTCCGCATATAGGTATGATGTATAAAACATAAGATGAGTTCTATTGCACCACAATTTATTATTAGAATTGGTAGAATTTTATGCTTCGTAAGGTCTTTAGATCACTAATTATTTTCACCAACATAGGTGACTAGAATCTCGACACGACGATCAAATTTTGGCTCACCACCTAACGGAAATTTTCTGCGCATCCCTACATATTTCATACGCCTTTTACTTACCCCTTTTTTAGCTAAATAATCATAAATAAATTTAGCTCTAGCCACTGATAAATTACGCTTTTTAGTTTTACGATCTATAGCATCTCTACTGTTTTGGGTACAACAAACGTGACCTTGAATTGTGAAATAAATATCTTCTCGCTCTACTAAAGCTTTAGCAATATTTTCAAGTGTTGGTTTTGATTCGGGTAATAATTTACTATACCCAGTTTTAAATAAAATATTGTCTAATGTAAATTTATCACCAGCTTTTAATTCGCCTTTAATGATTTCTTCAACCTTAGGTTTTTCTTCAACTACTTCTTGAACTCTAGGTGGATTATAGGGCTGAACAATAACCTCAACCTTTCTATTTAAACCTCTAATTTTATGAATATCTTCCTCTTTTACTAATTTAAGAAGCACCTCTCCTTTTCCATCAACATTCGTTATGATGGATTCATCAAATTCATTATTAGAAAAAATAGTTTTTATCGAATTAGCTCGATTTTGTGATAGAACCAAGTTATAAGAATCTGATCCTCTGTCATCTGTAAATCCATAAATAGAGACTTTTTCAATATCTAAAGTTTCAATTTCAGATAAAAATAACAGCAAACGATAGTGTTCTGTTGGAGGTACATCATACTTATCTGTTTCAAAATATACCTCATGAGTCATTGCTTCTTGAGCAAAGAAAAATTGAGTAAAAATGAGCGATATGAACAGTATTTTTTTCATTATCATACGTCTACAGATAATACAATATAGATTTTTTTAACGTTTTCGTCAAATTTAAACGTTGTATCAATCTAAGTAACTTAAATAATTTGAAGGGTTTTTTAGTATTTCAACACCCTTTTGAATTTCAAAATTATTAGCTACATAATAGGTATATAAACCTTCACGATAAAAATAGCGTTTCACGATTTCATCAGATAATAGCGATAATAATTGTGATTTATTATCATCAATCGCTTTACTTTTATAACGGTCTAAAGCCGAAATTAAATCAGAATAGTCAGAATTAATTTCATTATTTAATTGTTCTTCTTTTGCAACAGTAAGTGCATTAGCAAACGCCTTTTCTGTTTGTGTTTCGAAGTTAAAGTTATTAGCATTTAAGAAATTTTTAAAATCACTAAAGTCTGAATCGGTCAAACTAAAATTTTCTAAATCTGTTATAGAATTCTTGTAATAATAGGCTGTAGCATATTTAAAAATAAGATTTTCATTAATAATGGCTTTAGTAATGGTGCTCAACTTTGTAGCATCCAATTCTAAATCTGGTTGCACGCCTCCACCATCATAAACAGTTCGTCCTTTTTTAGTTTTAAAGGCATTATAATTTTCTTGTTTAACGCGAGTAGCATTTCCGTTTTCATCGCGATTCCAATAATCAAGAGCTTGAATACAACGTCCTGAAGGTGTATAATATCTTGAAATAGTGATTTTCATTTGCGTACCATAAGTAAGTCGCTTAGGTCGCTGTACAAGACCTTTTCCAAAACTACGAGCGCCAACTACAACAGCACGATCTAAATCTTGTAAAGCTCCAGATACGATTTCACTTGCTGAAGCACTAGCACCATCAATAAGTACAACTAAAGGAATTTCGGTATCTATAGGTTCTTTTGATGTGTAATAGGTTTTATTGTATTTTTTAACCTTTGATTTTGTCGTCACCACAAGCTGGTTCTTTGGAACAAAAATATTAGTCACGTTAACCGCTTCTCTTAATAATCCTCCAGGATTACCACGTAGATCTAAAATTAACTTTTCTGCACCTTGATTTTTTAAAGCACGAAGCGCACTAATGGTTTCTGATGATGTTTTTTCATTAAACTTTCTAAGGACGATGTATCCAATATTATCATTAACCATAGAATAGTGTGGTACAGCATGAATATCTACAGCTTCTCTTTGTATGGTTGCTGTTTCGGTTTTTCCTTGTCTGATGTAAGTCACATTTACAGAAGTTCCAGCTGCACCTTGGAGTAGGTTTCCTGCGTCATCTTTAAAATCGGCAACCACAACATTATCAACCTTTATAATTTCGTCTCCAGCTTTGAGTCCAGCTTTATCAGCGGCATAATCTTTATAAGGTTCAACAATAACTAATTTATCTTTTAAGGTTAGCACATTTGCACCAATACCTGTATAATCACCAGCATTATTTATTCGTGATGCTTCAACATCCTGTTCATTGTAATAATTAGTGTATGGATCTAGATCGGCAAGCATACTCTTAATTGCGGTATCCATGAGATCTCCAGGATTGGTTTCATCTACATAGTTCATATTTAGCTCTTTAAAGAGCGTTGTAAATATTTCTATTTGTTTAGCAATTTCGAAAAAGTCGCTTTTAAAAGCGGTTCCACTAAAAAATACGGTGAATGCTAGTAGCGGAATTAAAATCCGTTTGTGTAGTAGTTTTCTCATGATTTTAATCATTTATTGTTGGGACACCTTTTTAGAAAAAGCATCTAAAAGTTCTTTCATTTTTGTTTCTATGGAATCAAAATCCGTTCCATCCTTACCAATGTACAAAATCATTAACGCATAAGACGATAAAATGTTGTTAAAATACTCAGCTTTATTAAGGCGATAGGCTTCTCTAAGTAAGCGTTTGATACGATTTCTGTCTACAGCATTTTTAAAATGACGCTTACTTACAGAAACACCAGTTTTAAATTGAATAGCCTCCTCGTCAAATGTTGTTTCTAGATATACCAAACGCAACGGATAGGTAGAGATTGATTTTCCTTCAGAAAACAACTGCTCTATCAGTTTTTTACTTTTAAGCTTTTCTTTTTTTGGATAAGAAAATGACATCTAGTTTTTAGAGTTTTGTGATATGAGTTGTTGAAGGTCTACAATTTGACTTTCTAATTGATGGAGTCTATCATAAACATCTACTGGTTCGGGCATTTGCTTTGAAGCGAACATTGTAACGTACCAAATCTCCATAATATCTTCGGCATTAATAGTGTATGTTGGATAATTACCGTCTTTATTATCACTTTTAAGGATCAATTTCCCACGTTCTTGAATACGGTTGATCACACGCTTTAAAACAACACCATCATTTTTACTAATAATTACATAAACACGACCGTCTTTAATATCGTTAAAGTCTTCAACATAACGCCCAAAAACCATATCACCATCAAAAAATGTACGCACCATAGAATTACCTTGTACCTCAAAACATCTAAACGTGCCATTTGATAGTTGCGGCATATGAAATGCTGGCAAGGTTTCAATATATTCGGCATCGCCATAACCATCCAAGTATCCAGCTCGAGCTTTAGCAGGAACATATACTACATTTTCTTCACCTTGAGGTGTTGTAGAAATTACTTGTGGCATTCCAGAATATGTTGGAATATTTGGGAGTTCAGATTTTAACATCACCTTGCTTTTTCCGAAGAGATAATCAGGATTGATATCAAACTCATCAATAATCGCAGAAAGCACGTCATAACCTGGCTTTGTTTTTTTACGTGAGCCATCTTGTTGAGGCCTACCATTAACAATACTATCTATAGTAGTTCCGGTAACACCAATACGTTTAGAAAACGCATAATTATTTAAATGAAAATGGTTAATAATGGCGGTGATTTTCTCGTCGATCTGTTCCATAATTTTAATATTGATACATCTAACTTTTTACAAAATAATTTTGCATTTTGTTTGTTTTAATTTGTAAAATGTGTTATATTTGTACTCTATTTAAATGCTAAGATACTAAAATTAGTTAAAAATCAAACATTTGTGTGATTTTATTAGCATTTTCTTCAGGTTTTAAATCACAAAGACGTCTTATTAAAATCTATGATGGTTACGTATTCAACAAAATGTTGGAATACGATGAAAGTTTATGCCTTAGTTATTAAGGCTTTACAATTGAGGTAAACTGTTAGAAAAGCGAAACGACAACAGTTCTTAATTGAACTTAATAAAACAAGTATAAACTTTAAACAATTAAAAATGAGTACAGAAATTAAAAACACGCTCTTTCGATTTGTATCAATGAGAGCACCTGAATTAACAGATGACAATAAACCTCAAGATGGGTTTGTTTTTAGAGATGAAGCTGTTAAAAAAGGAGAATTTGATGCAGCTGCAGCGACCTTAATCGATGCTACAGAAAAATGGCAAGCCATGAAAGTGGTTGCCAATTCATTTCAACCATTATCAGTGGATGGAATAAAAAAAATTGATACCAAACTATATGAAATATCCGTTTGGATCGCAAAACACCGACGATCTTATAATATAGATGAACTTTTGAGGCTAATGGAAGGTGTTTCTAATCTCAAAGAAAATGAAGTTTTAGGGAGGTTATGGGACAATTTATTTTACCAAACACTAACGCAGGAAACATTCTACGCGAAAGAAACAATTATTCAACTTTTAATTGCTAATCATGTGCTTTCTAATTATAAAGGCGATAATGACCAATTAAAAGATTTAATCAACGCTAAAGTTGTATTACCAAAAGCTTTATTTGGAGATGGCGACATTGACAAAGGAAGCCAAGAAAAGAAAATTGCAACAAAAGACACGCAAACAGTTAAGTCGGTTCCAACAGGTTCAATGGCAAGACAGCAACGTATTGCCCAAGCAGAATTACACAACCAAGAGTTAGCGTTACTATCTAAAGAATTAAAGCGTGTTGAAAAGGCGTATCAAAAAGAAAAGTCTAAGGCTTTAGAAGTTGCTCAAAAAGATTATCAAAAACAGATTAAACCTATTTTAGATCAATACACAATAGATATTGAAAATGAAAAGAAAAGATGGTGCGGAATAAAAGACCCAAATGTTGATTATGACCCAAATGATCCTTGTAATCAACCCGATTCAATACCCGAACCAGAGTTGCCAGAATTTACATTTGAGTTCAAAAAAGAATTAGATTACGAGTATTTACAATCTAAATTAAGTCCAGAAAGTTTCGAAACGCTTTCTGATTTGATAGCTTCAACTTCTGGAGAAACTCCAGGTGTTATGGAACGTATTGAGCAATCTTCATTTGATACATTTGCAGAAGATTATGAAGGCTTTACAGATATTGATGGACATATACAAGAAGTCATTTCTGGAAACGACGATACTATTGTAGAAAACACTGAAGACGAAGGAACAACACTTGTAAGTGTTGGCGGTGTTATTATCCCTGTGGATACCACAAACACGTCACCTGATTTTAGTTTTCAATTGTGTTCTAAGGCAGTAAGAAAATTATTTTTACCAACGATTCATAATGCAGATCTATCCATTGTTGTTCCAGATGCATCATGGCAAGTAGCAAGCTTTGATTATACTTTACAGCGAACAGATGAAGATTTTACTAATAATGGCGAAATCTCTTATATGACTGTTAGATTAGGAAATACTATTTTCTTAAGAAATATGGATATTGGAGCACCACGTCATTCAGATCAACCGCAGTTAGTATCATTTTCTGGAACGATCACATTTACAAATGGCGTCGTGAAAACTATTACCACACCAGATTTTGTGCTAAGAACATGTACTTCAGGTATGTTAATTGGTGACATTGTAGATCCAAATGATGGTGACGATAGCAATCCTCCAAATCCTGGTACATCTAACGAAACCCCTTTTGTACCAAGCGGTTTCGGTGTAAAACAATTAGGTATTGCCGATTATAACAAAGTAGAGCAATCTACCCAAGGTTATGTTGAAGGTGATGTAGCACATATTGAAAACGTGATGGCGCGTGAGTTTAAGGAGCGTAGCACAAGACGTTTACGACGCAAAGAAGATACGCTTACAAGTTCTACAGAAACCGAAAGAGAACAACTCACAGACACGACGTCAACAGAACGTTTTGAAATGCAAAATGAAGTGTCTAAAGTGATTGCAAATAGTAAAGATTTTAGTGCTTCGGCTGGTGTTAATTATAGTCCTACAGATAGTCTTCAATTATTTGCGAATGCTAATTATGCAACACATAATTCTAAAGAGCAAAGCACATTACAAGCGGTGACGAACTCTAAAGATATTACTGAACGTGCACTTGATAGAATCGTAACTAAAGTTAAAGAAGAACGTATCGAGAAGATCGTAGAGGAGTTTGAAGAAAACAACGCACATGGTTTTGATAACCGAAAAGGCGATAAGCATGTTGTAGGTGTATTCCGTTGGGTAGATAAAGTCTTTAAAAACCAAATTGTAAATTATGGTAAACGCTTGATGTTTGAATTCATGGTACCTCAACCAGGAAAATTGCATAAATTAGGCATGAGAGGAGCAGATAATCAAAACGAAAATGGGTTAATTGAACCTACAGATCCTAGAACATCTACAACTCAAAATCTTAAAGATTTTACGATGCTTACCGATGCAAAATTGAAATATTGGGCAGGAAAGTACAATGTGGAGCACGATGCAAAACCTAAACAGTATATTTCTGTTGGAGAATCATTTAATATCAACCTAACTGGAGGATCATCTTTAGCGCATACCGAATCTAATTCTGGTAATGGTAAAATTAAAATCCCTGAAGGATATAAAGCATTTTATGCTACAGGTATTTTTAATGCTTCGAGTGATTATGACACCCAAGGAAATATCTTATCATTAACTATTGGGAATGCTACCGATAAATTTACTGGGCGTTTCTTAAGTCGAACATTAACTTTAAATCAAAGTATTAATGACTATGTGAATGAAGTTCCAGTATCTTATACTTTAGGAAACCATATTAGTGGTGATGTATCTGCATCTGTAAAATGTGAATTAACAACCGAGTATGAGAATAAGTGGAAACAAGAAACCTTTAAAGCAATTATTGATGCTTATGAAGATGCGCTAGCTGCATTTAATGAAAAGCTAGCTGAAGAAAAAGCAAATGGCATTGAAATTAAAGGAACAAATCCAGGATTCTATCGTGAGTTTGAAAATAAAATCTTACGTAAAAACTGTATTTCTTATTTAATAGATCAAAACCCAAGTGCACAAAACACCTACGGAAAGTCTAATTTATTTTCAACTACAGGTGGTGGAGCAGCAACCTTTGGTAACCTTGAGGTTAATGTCAATCAAGCCTTAGATAACTACGCAGCATTTGTGAAGTTTATGGAGCAAGCTTTTGAGTGGGATATTATGTCTTACAACCTATACCCTTACTATTGGGGCAATCGTCAAGATTGGACAAGCTTGTACCAATACGATGAGTCTAACGATCCATTATTTAGAAACTTCATGCAATCAGGAATGGCTAGAGTTATTGTAACAGTACGTCCTGGCTTTGAAGAAGCGGTTCGTTATTACATGCAAACTGGTCAGATCTGGAATGGTGGCGAAGTTCCTGTGATAGAAGATGAGTTGTACTTATCTATTGTTGATGAATTACGTCAGCCACAAGGCGAGAAATTAGGCAAAGCTTGGGCAACTAGAGTACCAACAGCACTTACCATTTTACAAGCACAAAGTATTGGCTTAAACGTCAATAAAGCATTGCCATATCTTGATGATCTTTCTGATTTTGAAAACCCAGATGAGGTACCACGATCGCAACAGTTTGAACTCAACGATGCCGAGATTGGTATTTCTGAAAGTGACGGCGAACGCCATATTGAGAACATCGATATTGTGAATGGTAATCTTCAGTTAAATACCGATGATAACCCAAGACAAGTGGTTGCACAGATCTCTATTGAAGCACTTAAAAATGCAATAGACCAGGTCGTATAACACCTTAAACAATCCTTATCCAAAATAAGTTAGGCTGATATAAATCAGCAAAATTTTATCCTTCCGCGCTTTTTAGTGAAAGCGCGGAACAGGATAAGGTGTGTTATAACGGAAACAGTTTAACAATTAAAAAGAAGATTATGATAACAAATATAACAGATGACTTTGATGAAGAAAGTCAAAACCAATTAGATGGATTGCGTTTTTTAGATTTTAGTCAGCTTCAAGAAAATTATAATGGATTGGATGCTCTAGATGATCTTTCAGGTGATACAAGCTTAACTGATATTACTAATGAGATGGCGCTCGCTTCTCCATTAAAAAAACGCAGCTCCTTTTATAAACCAAACTATGTTGATGATGACATAGATTTTCCGAAACTAGTACAATTAATTTTAGGTAAAAAAGATGCCGAGTTTAATTGGAAAAACTATATAGGCCACAAGACAATAACAGTAACACGTAATTATTCCTTTGGTGAAGATGCAAAGTTTGATCGTCAAGCGGGCATTGATACCTCAATTAAAGAAAAAAAGGTGGTTAAAACCGAAGTACCTTTAAGAGAAGAAAACTTATTAGGAGAACATGTTTTAAGGCTAAAGGGACGACTAAACACAGAAGTTAATATTGTAAACATTAAAAAAGATAATGATACAGATTTAACAAATGGGTTAGAGTTTGAGTTTGATTACGAGCGTAGAAAAGTAAGTTACAAGTTGCACTATTATTATGTTGATAGAAAACGCGTGTATGAAAGAAATAATAAAAACAACATTGCCTTCACAATAAGCACATCGTATTATTCAGATTTTGAAGCATTATTGAGATTATGTGAATTAAATTATAGAGAGGATTCAAGCTTTAAAAAAGAAATTTCATCAGCGTTTATTGATGCTATAGCAAAAGTTAATGCATTAGAAAATGCTATACCTAATAGTCCGCAACGACTTAATGCTAAAAAGTTTGGCGAACTAGAATGGCTATATATTAATATACCAACATTTGTAGCGAGAGAACTAGATTTTGATCAAACAGTATTTAATATTTTCCAATTAAACGGATGGGATGGTTCCTCATGGTATTATGATACGACACAATCAATCACAACGATTCTAAGTCGTTTAAACCCTGAAGATGTCTATAGTTATTTTAATAGAAACCCACAAAGCCTCTTAGAATTGTTAGATAATTTTGATGGTGATGCGCTTATAGAGAGCTTCTGCCAATATTTAACTGTGGTTGCACTTCATAAAAAAGGAAAAGGCGCTTTAGATGGAGCAAGAAAATTTAGTTTAAATGAAGACACTCACATAGAATCTAATATTTTATTTGGTGACCCAAGTGGTAAGGTAGAATTAGTAAATGAAAAACAAACACCTATTTTACCTTATCCATATATAGGGATAAACATCTATAATTTTTTTGCAGGAGATGAGGAGATTAACAACCCTAAAAACGAATCTAATTTTTTTCACCCTTTAGATCTTATTTACCTTTCTAGATATGATGAAGAACTAAAAGAAGAGGTAAAGATCCCAACAATTGCATTATATGCTAAATACTTAGGAGATAAAGGCGAATGGGCAGACGTGTTAACAGCAACCTTTGCAGTAATAGACTTAGTAAGTATTGTTTTAAGTGGAGGCGCTTTAGCAGCTGGTGTTAGAGGTGTGGCTCGTGTATTTGCCATAATTGATATTTCAGTAAGCACAATAAACTTGGCATTATTAAGCCCAGAGATTAAAAAAGCACTAAGTAAAACAGAAGCAGGAAAGTGGTTTGTAGCCCATTGGCCATTAATTAGTTTTTGCGTCGGAAGTGGCATGATTTCTGTATATTTAGCAAAGGGTATTTTGAAGTATGGCTCACGAGTAAAAACTCAAATTAAAAACAATGATGCCTTAACCAAAAATATCGACGAATTGCTTGATGAGAGTAAGAAGGTTGTTGATGGTGTGAAAACTAAAAAAACAGCTCAATTTAAACAATTTGTTAAAAAATGGGAAGGAAAGAGTATTACGAACCTTAGTCTTAAAGAAATATCTGAAAATTTAAAAGGGTTTACTCAACAGGCTAATAGAATAGCTAAACTAATAGATGAAGGAAAAATGATTATTAAAATTCTTGACGATACAGAATTTGAAAAACTTTTAATGAAATATGGAGAAACATTAGATGAAGCTAAAGCTACTGAAGCGTTTAATATAGGGGACAGAAACTATTTTAGATCCTCAAAACCAGTTGATGAATTTATGAGCGAAATTGTGCATGAAGGCACTCATACTTTAGATGATATTAATGGGTTTAAAGGTGACGTTTACCAAATAGAAAAACGAGCATTTTTTCATGAGAGAGCTTTTCAGGAAGCGACTCAGATTAATGTTGATTTTAAAGAAATAGACGATCTTTTGAACTTTATTTACACTAACTATTAAAAAAGAAAATTATGAATTTAGAAATTAAAGAGATTATAGATGAGATGATTGAGTTCAGTAAAACACGAGAACCTAAAAAACACATGAAAGATGTTGTTGATAAGTATGGCCAAGCTACTGTTTATTCTTTAAACGGAAAGTTATTGTTATGGCATAAACTAGTGTTTTTAGAACAAGAATTATCTGAGAAATATAATTTGTCAGAACATAAAACATTACAAGAACAATTTGATGGGTTTTTTAAAGTTTTTATAACTATAGGGAGAATTTTTTCGTTTAATAAAACTTATATTGGATGGGCAAATAATATAAGCAAAAACGAACAAGAAGAAATCAGAAATTATATTCACGAAAATTACAAAGCACAAGTTCGAATAAGAAGACATAAGACATAAGGAGCATATAAAATGAACTGTTTATTTCGTGCATATTCGTCCAAATAACAAAAAATAATTAAGCACACATTTTTAATGTGTGCTTTTTTTCTTAACACGAATTATTATAAATTCCCTATACTTAAACACATACCAATATATTATAAAGAGCACGAATTGCAGAGCAAGAATTTCAAATCCCTTGGGTATGATTTGTGGAATGATGCACACAAAGCAACACTAGAGGATTCTAAATTATCAGAATCAGATGCCCTAGGTAATCGAAATTTATATCACCCAAGTATTAAAACAGAAGATTTTTACCCATAAAACGAATAAAAATGAAAATAAAAATATTAGAATTTCTTTTGCAAAACAAAGAAAAAGGAACAACATATAGTAGCCTAATAACTTTAGATAGATATTTAGTTAATGTCAAAGGAGAACAAGAATATGTTGGTTCATTTTTAGTAAATAAAATGAATGAAATAGAAAAACAAAATTTAGTTATACAGAATGATAACGACAAATATGCTATCACTCAAAAGGGAATAAATTACTTAAGTAAAAACTCTGAAGAGTAGTTTTCTGTATATCTGATAACATGGATTACAAATCCATATAAATAATAAGATGATAAAAGCACACATCTTTTAATGTGTGCTTTTTTATTGAGTTATCGTAATTTAGGGCACTAAATACAACCCATGTACCTAGCCTTAGATGTTCACTATAAATCCAACTACGCCAAAAGCGTAGGTCTCACCTTTTTAAATAAAAGCGATAACGAGCCTCAAGAGACACTTATCGAAACTATTGAGCATATCGCGCCTTACCAACCTGGGGAGTTCTACAAACGTGAGTTGCCTTGTTTGCTAGAGGTCATCTCTAAAATAGATCTCAACTGTATTAATGCTATTTTAATAGATGGTCATGTGTATGTGGATAACGACGGTCGGTATGGTTTAGGCGGTTATTTGTATCAAGCCTTAGAAAATAAAACTCCAATTATTGGTATTGCTAAACGTGCGTTTCATGCAAATAAAAACACTGTCAAAGAGGTTTATAGAGGAACAAGCAATAACCCACTTCACATTTCAGCAATTGGTATCGATTTAGACGCTGCAGCACAATTTATCAAAGAGATGCATGGCAATCATAGACATCCAACACTTCTCAAAACACTCGATACCATCACTAAATCAGAATAACAACAAATTACAAAATTTAACACTATGTTTTTGTAAAATGTTTGTATAAGTTATGTAATATGATTATATTTGTATTCGCTTTTCTAACAAGGTTTAACCTTAGTTAATTACAATTCGTGTTAAGTGGAAACTCATAAAATCGAGATATAGCCAATTCTGGTTAAGAAAACAAACAACATAAGATATCTACGGTATAGAGTTTGGTCTACTTAAAATTAATTTAAACATATGTGTAAATTATTATACAGTGTTTCCAAAGGTGAATACATATTGATTCACCTAAATCAATACTATTTTAAATGATGAACATGATTACGAAAGCGCTATCAGAGTATGGCGTTAAGGAAACTGTTGGCTCCAAAGACAACCTTAGAATTTTAAAATACTTTAATGACATTGGTTTTAATGGATCAAAACTTAAAGACGAAACGGCTTGGTGTAGTGCCTTTACCAATTGGGTAGCTAAAACTTCCGGATATGAATATTCAGGCAAGTTAACCGCTAGAAGTTGGTTGCGTATGGGTACATCAACAGCAACGCCAAAAGTAGGTGATATTGTCGTGTTTTGGCGCGAATCACCAAACAGTTGGAAAGGCCATGTTGGCTTCTTCATTAAAGCAACAAAAAACTATGTGTACGTTCTTGGAGGAAACCAGCGAAACATGGTATGCATTAAAGCATATCCGAAACGTAGAGTGTTAGATTATAGACAACTGGCACCTATTAAATAACCTATAAAAACAATAGATATGGAAAAAGTAATCAAATTTTTGTTTTGGTTACTAGCACTCCTATCTCCTGTTAATGCAGTTATGGTAACAATGGTGTTTTTAATCATTGTCGATTTTATTACAGGCGCTTATGCCTCTATTAAAAATCACATACCTATTCGTAGTTCTAGAATTGGACATACCATTTCTAAGTTCTTTATCTACAACCTGGTCATTTTGGCAGCGTTCTTTTTAGAACAATACATTGTCAATGAAGTACCATTTTTAAAGATCATCGCTGGATTTGTCGCTATTACCGAGATCAAATCCATCTTAGAGAACTACAATGCCATCTATGGTGTAAACCCCTTTAAAGCTCTTGTCAACTTAATCAAGTTAACACCACTTAAGGATACCATAGATACCCTTACAGAAGATGATGAATCGAAATCAAAACCCGATTCTGAGTAAAGTAACAAAAACATCCAAAAGCCAATGATATTCTTGGTCTTGTTTCAGGAAACGAAATAGACCAAGAGTGGAGGCTTATCTAAAATAAGCGTTAACGACATTTTAAATCTGCAACAATGAAAACACAATATATATCCTTAGAAAGAACATTACTCTTGATAATCCTAGCAATCGTCATTTTTAATCTACTAGCCAAACAATGTAGCAAAGCAACTCCCAATCTTGAAGAGGTTCCAAAAGTCACTATCGTTAGAGATACGGTTTGGCAAACCAAAGTAGACACCTTTAAAGTACAAACCTTAAAATATCAAACGGTTTATGTAGATCGTGAGGATGTTAGTGTCATTCATGAGAATCTTCCAACAACCAAAGAATCGTCAACATTGCTCAAAGCTAAAGTTTATAAAGACACATTGAGTAATGATGACATTGATATCTTTAGTTACAACCTTGTAGAAGGTAACCTTTTAGACAGTGAGATCTCATACAAATTAAAAGTACCTCGAGAAGTTATAATTACCAAAACCATCGAATATCCAAAAACCTATAGAAGTGGCTTCTATCTTTTTTCTGAAATAGGAGGCAATCAAAACCGTTTTGACAATATAAGTCTTGGCTTGCAATATAACCGAAAAGGAAAATGGTTTATAAGCTACAGAGCAAATCTAAATCAATGGCAACAGCCAACACATAACTTAGGTGTTGGTGTTAGGTTATTTAAATAACAGAGACCAATTCTGAAAACGAAATATATGTCACTTACCGAAATACTAAAAGCACATGCAGATCAATCTGCCGCCAAATACCCAGAAGTCGTAAAACTGATTATGAGTGGCGCTATTGATGAATTATCAGCTTCAGAACTTACGACAAAGGCTTTGAAAACCGGAGATGCTTTTCCTGTGTTTAATTTACCCAATGCCAAAGGTGTTGAGGTGTCTTCAAAAACACTCTTAGAGCAAGGTCCTTTGATTGTTGCGTTTTACAGAGGCGGTTGGTGTCCGTATTGCAATATCGAATTAAGAGCCCTGCAGGATGCTTTACCAGAATTTAAAAACAGAGGCGCACAATTGGTGGCTATAAGTCCAGAAGTGCCTGATAATTCTTTAACTACAGTTGAAAAAAACAATTTAGAATTTGAAGTTCTAACCGATAAGGACAACGGTTTTGCAAGATCTTTAAACTTGGCATATCAATTACCAGAAGATTTAGTAGCTCTGTATGCTAATCGATTTAAAATTGATTTAAATAAAAGCCAGCAAAATGATAATAATGAGCTGCCAATTTCGGCAACATATGTCATAGATCCTTCAGGAAAAATTACCTATCATTTTATTGAAGAAGATTATAAGTTGCGTGCCGATCCTAAAGCAATATTGGAGGCTTTATAAACAAAAAACAAGTACAAGTACCGCTAAGACAAACATTTTAGCTGTATTTTTTAATATATCATGACCTTCAAACCATGACTTAAGTCATATTTTATGCCTAAAGTTTAAAGTAACTTTAATCTTATTTTAAACAGTCAGGTCATGGGAAATTTAAATGTCACTAAACTTTCAACAAAGAAAGACAAGGCAAATTATATCCATCAGCTTACTAAAGACATCGAGGCTTTAGACTATATGATTGAAAACGATATGATTGAAAAGGCGCCAATTCGAATTGGTGCCGAGCAAGAGTTTTGCTTAGTTAATGATGAGTTTTTACCACATCATAATGCGCTCGAGATTCTAAAAGAGATAGACGACGAGCATTTTACCACCGAAATAGGAAACTACAACCTTGAGATCAATCTAGATCCTTTTGAGCTTAAAGACACATGTTTTTCACAACTACATCACCAACTTAAAGAGTTGTTAGGTAAAGCTAAAAGAGCAGCCGAAAAATACAATACAAAAATTGCCCTCACAGGCATTCTTCCTACACTATCGCTTAAACATATAAGCTTGGATAACATGACGCCTATCCAACGTTATTATGTGTTAAATGACGCGATAAAAGAATCTAGAAAACAGGATTTTGATATTCATATTAAAGGTGTTGACGAACTTAATTTACTCCATGACTCCGTAATGCTTGAAGGTTGCAACACGAGTTTTCAAGCACATTTGCAAATTCATCCAGACGATTTCATTAAAAGTTATAATTGGGCACAAGCCATTTCTGGACCTGTGTTAAGCGTATGTACCAATTCGCCTTTACTCTTCGGAAAAGAACTCTGGAGCGAAACACGAATTGCCTTATTTACGCAAAGTGTTGATACCAGAGCGAATTCATTTTTATTAAATGAAAAACAATCTAGAGTCAGTTTTGGAAACAATTGGGAAACAGGAAGCATTACAGATATCTTTAAAGACAACATCTCCAGATTTAGAAGTTTGGTCACGGCCGAATTTGAAAAAGACAGTGTCGAAATGTTAGCTAATGGAGAGATTCCAAAATTGAAAGCCTTATCCTTACATAACGGAACCGTGTATCGTTGGAATCGTGTTTGTTATGGTGTAGGTGGCGGAAAACCACATTTAAGAATCGAAAATAGATACATACCATCAGGACCAACAATGAAAGATGAGATTGCCAACATGATGTTTTGGGTAGGATTAATGGTGGGTCGACGAAAATCTGATGACAACCTCCATGAGACAATGGATTTTAAGGACGCTAAGTCCAACTTTTTTGCTGCAGCCAGATACGGAATGGCCACTCAATTTAATTGGAAAGGGAAAATCATATGTAGCCAAGACTTGATTTTAAATGAACTCTTGCCAATGGCTTACAGAGGGCTTTATAAAATGGGTATTTCTCCTGAAGATGCTGAGAACTATCTTACAGTTATTGTGAATAGAGTGAAGATTCACAATGGATCACAATGGTTAATTAAAAGCTATAGGAATCTTTTAAAATCTAAAAAGCGAAGCGAGGCTTTACAAGTATTAACAGCCAACATGTACCTAAAGCAGGAACATGATTATCCTGTCGCAACATGGGAAGTCTTAGACCAAGATGCGCATACAACATTTGATATTGATAAAAAAGTAGTGCATGTAATGACTTCAGATTTGTTTTCTGTAGATAAAAAAGATAGTCTAGAACTCGTATCTCATATGATGAAATGGAAAAACATTCACCATATGCCTGTAATAAACAGAAAAAAGGATTTGGTTGGCTTGTTGAGTTGGACAGATATTAAAAATCATATTTCTGAAATAGAAGATAGCACGAAATGTGTTCAAAATTTTATGAAAACGGAATTAATTACGATAACCAAAGAGAAATCTATAGAAGACGCAAAGCAACTAATGGAGTCCAATAATATTGGCTGTCTTCCTGTAGTTAAAGGACATAAATTAATAGGCATATTAACATCTAACGACCTCTAGCATATATGGCGAAAGTCTATAGTAAAGCTGCGGATAAAATAATATCTGTGAATCGAATAATTAAGCATATCAAAGGACATCATCAAGGCGGAACCATTGTTTTTTTTGGAGGCATTCACGGCAATGAAACGGCTGGTGTTTTTGCTTTAGAAACCGTTTTAAAAACCTTAGATCGAGATATCATTCACGGCAGCATCTATGGTGTTTCTGGTAATCTTCAAGCGTTAAAAAGCAATCAGCGTTACTTAGACAAGGATCTTAATAGACTTTGGACGAAAGAACAATTAAGAGCCCTTCAGAAGAAAACTAGTTTTAATAGTGAAGAACATGAACAGTTAGAATTGTTTCAATTGTTAGAAGAGATTATAGCATCTAATTCAGGTCCTTTTTATTTTATAGATTTTCATACCACATCCAGTAAAACACTACCATTCATAACAATAAATGATGCCTTGATTAATAGAAAGTTCTCAAAACTATTTCCTGTACCTATAGTTTTAGGCATTGAAGAATATTTAAATGGTCCTCTATTAAGTTATATCAACGAATTGGGTTATGTATCTCTTGGTTTCGAGTCTGGACAACACGACGAAAAAGAGGCTATTGACAATTGCATTTCATTTATATATTTAACCTTAGTCTATGCCGAAATTATAGATCGTATCCACATTGATACCTTTGAAAATTATTACCAGCAACTACAATCTAATGCCCAACAAGTATCAGATATTTTTGAAGTGGTGTATTTACATCAGATACAAAAGGATGAGGTGTTTAAAATGAAAGAAGGGTTTAAAAGCTTTCAAAATATTACTAAAGAAACGGTTTTAGCCACAAGTAATCAAAAAACGATAAAGTCATCATATAATGCGCGATTATTTATGCCGTTGTACCAATCTAAAGGCAGTGAAGGTTTTTTTGTTATTAAAACGATTAAGCCATTTTTTTTGAAGCTTTCTGCCATATTAAGACGTTTAAAATTTGATGGACTCTTGGTAGTTCTACCTGGAATATCATGGGAAAACAACAAAAAAGAAGCGCTTAAAGTGAATTTAAAAGTGGCGAAATT
This sequence comes from Psychroserpens luteolus, assembly GCF_021032705.1. GTDB lineage: Bacteria > Bacteroidota > Bacteroidia > Flavobacteriales > Flavobacteriaceae > Psychroserpens > Psychroserpens luteolus. Next base: position 822,405 of record NZ_JAHVXI010000001.1, read on the forward strand.
TTTTGCAAAATCTATTTTTCATTTATTAGGCTATCGAAACAAAAAACTAAATGCAAACCACGTGCTACTTTACAATAGAGAGCGTGCTTCAAAATCTAAAGACTATAAAAACGAAATATGGTATTAAAAAGCCTCAGTTATTACTGAGGCTTTTTAATAGTTATGTTATGTCTTTGTTATTCTGAAGCAGGAAATGTATTGTTATCTTTTTTAATATCAGCCATCATACCTTTAGGGTCAATCTGTACAGACTTTACAGTTTTAGAAGCTTCAAAGCTATAAGTTTGGTGTGCCCAAGCCCAATCGGCTTTTACAGTTGCTGAGCTTGGCTTTTGACCACGCATCATACGCAATGGGATGTAATAGTCTTCAGTAGAACCATCAGTATAGGTTACAGTTAAATCGATAGGCATTGGCATTACTCCTATACGCTCTAAAGTAACCGTATTCCCCTCTATACCTTTTACAGCATAATCTATGGTATTGGTTGTTTGTGCAAAATCGATTAAATACCAGTCCAATTCTAATCCCGAAACACGTTCTGCGGTGCGAACCACATCCATTGGTTTTGGGTGCTTAAACGAAAAGTCATCATAGTATTTTTTGATGGTTCGCTTTAAGTTGTCATCACCAATAATATAACCCAATTGTGCAATAAATACAGCACCTTTACTATAGGCCGAAATCCCATAGGCTTGATTGATACTATAGCGATCGGCATGTGTAGTTAAAGGTTGCTCCACTCCCGAATTTGCTAAATACACATAACCTCGATAGGATCCACTTACTGGGTTATCAGCGTTTCGATCCATAACCTCGTTCATGGCTAAAGCTGAAATGTAACTGGTAAACCCTTCGTCCATCCATTCGTGTTTTGCTTCGTTTGTAGCTAATAAAAACTGAAACCAAGTGTGTGCCATTTCGTGTGCCGTGACACCAACTAAGCTTCCATAACTGCGCTCTCCAGTAATAAGTGTACACATGGCATATTCCATTCCGCCATCTCCTCCTTGAATTACAGAATATTGCTCATAAGGATAGTCGCCAATATGCTTGCTAAAATACTGCATGAGTTCAGCTGTTTTTGGTTGCAATTTTTTCCAATTGTCTAGCTTATCTTCTGGCATTGTATTCTGGTAGAAAAAATGCAATAATGGTCCATTAGGAACTTGCATCGTATCATGTATAAAATCTGGATCTGCAGCCCAAGTAAAATCATGAACATTAGGCGCTTTAAAGTGCCATGTAAGTTTTTTTCCTTTATGCTTAACATCGGCATCAGTATAGCCATACCCAATCTCGTCAGCATTTTGAAGATAACCAGTACCTCCAATAATATAATCTTTATCTATAGTGATTTTAACATCAAAGTTTCCCCAAACACCATAAAACTCTCTAGCAATATAGGGATCGGCATGCCAGCCTTCGTCATCGTATTCGGCTAATTTAGGATACCACTGCGTCATAGATAGAGATACACCTTCTTTGTTATTACGACCAGAACGACGGATTTGAACAGGAACTTGTCCGTCAAATTCCATATCAAAATTCACTGTTTCGCCAGGTTGTATAGGAGAACTAAGATTTACAATCATAACAGTACCTTCAATTTCATAGCTTAAAGATTTACCGTTTTGTTGTAACGACTTTACTTTGATATAGCCCATTTCGTCTTCAGTCAATTTCGAGATACGACTTTCAAAAACGGGGTTTTCTTTGGTTCCAATATTTGTGGTCATTCTTCCGTCAGGATCCTGTATACTTTGCAGCCTAGCATCCATTTCACTTCCAGGTTGAAATGCATTGAAGTATAAATGATAGTATACACGGTCTAGTACATCAGGAGAATTATTCGTGTATTTTATGGTTTGTGTTCCCTTAAATTGATAAGATTCTACATCCATATCAATGCTCATAGAATAGTCGGCTTGCTGTTGCCAGAATCCATCTTTCTTATAAGTTATGGTGTTGCTTTGTGCTTCAATTTCCGAAGAAAATAATACAGCACACATACACACTATTGAACCAATTTTAAATTTCATAATTTTTGAGATTTAGTCTTAATTATTTTGAATTCGCCATCTGAGACGCCATAATTAATGCATTGTAAGCATTAACAATTCTTCCTGATGTCGAAATTTCCGAAAGTGATTTCACCTCATTGTTTTCACCTACAGTCACTTTAGCTTTTATAGGAAGTCCAGAATCCATAAGAACTTTCTTTACCTGTGCAGCTGTTAAACTTGGATACTGCGAACGAATTAAAGCTGCAACACCTGCTACATTTGGCGCAGCCATAGATGTTCCACTATTGAGATCATATTCGTTTTCTGGCATTGTTGAATACACATCACTTCCCGGGGCAAATACATCAACATTTACTTTTCCGTAGTTAGAAAAACCAGAGACCATATCAGATCCATAACTTTGTGTTAGTGAACCAACAGTGATAAAATTATCGGCAACTTCAGGTCCAGTACCAACAGCATCGTTAGGGTAGTTTTTAGCCACATCTATATTGGCACTATCATTTCCAGCGGCATGTACAAATAGCACATCTTTTTCAGCAGCATAAACAATAGCATCCCTAACCCATTCACTGTGAGGAGAAAATGATTTTCCAAAACTTGCATTAATAATTTTTGCACCATTATCAGCGGCGTAACGGATCGCTAAAGCAACGTCCTTATCATATTCATCTCCATTAGGCGTAGATCGTATAGCCATTATTTGAACATTGTTTGCCACACCATTCATTCCTTTTCCGTTATTGCGTTCAGCTGCAATAATTCCTGTAACATGTGTTCCATGACTTTCATCTTTCCTCGATGGTCTAGGGTTGTTGTTACCATAACCAGGCTTGTCGTTTAAATCGTTTGGATTATCACCTGTTTTGCGACCTTTTAGGTCTTTATTAAGGTTGGCGTTTAAACGCTCATTAACTTGTTCTTGAATTTTTTTAAGCTCTTTTTTTGCATCAGCCATAGACAGACCATTTTGATTGATGTTTTTAGCAATTTGAGCCGCTTGCATCACATTTTGATCCTCAGATTTTATAGCATTAACATCTTCTATAGTATATTCTGTTTTGTTGAGGTGCTTGGCTAATGTCTCATCGGCATTATTTACCGCTTGTGCAATTTGATCATATTGGGTTTTTCTTCCAACCCATGTTTGGTATTCAGATTCATACTTCTTTTTTGCTTCCTCATATCTATGAGCTGAAGGGTCTCCTGTAGCAACAATTCTTACATATTCTAATTGTTCATCATAAGCGTCACCTAGAAAATTCCAACCGTGAATATCATCAACGTAACCGTTGTTATCGTCATCTTTTCCGTTGTTTGGAATTTCATCTTTGTTGGTCCAAATGACATCATCTAAATCTTCATGATCGATATCTGTACCAGAATCTATAACAGCAACAATAACGGTTTTACCTTTTTTGCCTTTGATAATATCTGTATAAGCTTTATCGACACTCATTCCTGGAATGGTATCTTTTACCAAATCTAGATGTGCCCAAGTATTTTGTTCTGCTTCGGTAAGTTCAGATTCCTTTAGAGGCGATGTATCTATATTTTCTATAGGTGTCGAAAGGACTCCTGTTGTTGATCCACAGCTCCATAAAATAGCTGAAAGGAAAAATGAATAGATTAATGGTTTAATTGTGTATTTCATAGTTTTATTAATTAAAAATATCATTTGTTTTATATGTGTTTTTTAAACGCACACCTTTTTCGGTATGTTGTACTGTGATGATTTCATTATGCGCATCGTGCTCTAAAAATAAATAGAAATTTTGATCTGCTGCTAGATTTAGAAATCGCTCTTTCTCATCTAAGGTTAATAATGGTCTTGTATCATAACCCATTACAAAAGGAATAGGTAAGTGTCCTGCTGTTGGCAATAAATCTGCCATAAAACAAATGGTTTTTCCTTTGTAATTAATCATAGGTATCATTTGTTTTTCTGTATGCCCATTAGCAAAAAAGATGTCAAAACCTAAAGTAGAATTATGTAGGATATCAGTTTCTGGAAGTGCAGTAAACTTGAGATGTCCACTATCTTCCATAGGTAAAATATTTTCTTTTAAAAAAGACGCTTTTTCACGACGATTAGGTTGAGTTGCCCATTTCCAATGGTTTTCATTACTCCAAAAATAGGCGTTTTTAAAAGCGGGCTCGTAGCCTGTTTTATCTTTATTCCATTGAATGCTCCCTCCACAATGATCGAAATGTAAATGTGTCATAAACACATCAGTAATATCATCACGATGAAAACCATGAGCTTTTAGAGAACTATCAATAGAGTCGTTTCCCCAAAGATAGTAGTAGCCATAAAATTTATCACTTTGCTTGTTTCCCATACCTGTATCGATTAAAATTAATCGGTTGCCATCTTCAATAAGCAAACAACGTGCCGCAATATCTATCATGTTATTAGCATCTGCTGGGTTGGTTCGTATCCACAACGATTTAGGAACCACACCAAACATAGCGCCTCCATCGAGTTTAAAATTCCCAGCATTTACGGGATATAAGTTCATGAGTGCAAATTAATAAATAAGATAAACAACACGATAGGTTTTAGCAGATTATTATGAAATCACAGATTTAAGGTGTTTTCAAAAACCTAAAAGCGCTTTAACCTCTTTGGCACTTGCTAAACGTTGCTTACTGAAACATTGAGCGCCTCAGTCTCGTTTTATTGTTTTTTAAGTTGTTAAAATTGATTTACCTTTAGCTTTCAAAAATAGCAACATATGTTAGAATTAGCAGGAATAATTATCTTAGGAATATTAGCACAATGGGTGGCCTGGAAACTAAAAATTCCAGCAATTTTACCGTTGATTTTAATCGGACTCTTAGTTGGTCCAATTGCAGCAGAATTCTTATCTGAAGATGGCGAGAAATGGATAGAACCCGTTTGGAATGGAGAAAAAGGACTCTTTCCTGGTGAAAGCTTGTACTATTTTGTATCTCTTGCTATTAGTATTATTCTTTTTGAAGGCGGTTTAACCCTCAAGCGTTCTGAAGTTAAAAATGTTGGACCTGTGATTACAAAACTTATTACGCTAGGCTCTGCTGTTACCTTTTTTGGCGCTGGAATAATTGCGCATTTTATTTTCAATTTAAGTTGGGACTTGTCTTTTCTGTTTTCGGGATTAATTATTGTAACAGGACCTACTGTAATTACGCCTATTTTGAGAAATATTCCGCTTAAAAAAGACGTTTCAGCAGTTCTTAAATGGGAAGGTATTTTGATTGATCCTATTGGAGCTTTGGTTGCCGTATTGGTCTTTGAATTTATTAGTGTAGAAGGGGATAGCGGGTTTACAAAAACAGCGTTATTAGAGTTTGGTAAAATTATTCTCTTTGGAACGACGTTTGGATTTACTTTTGCTCACGCATTGGCTTTTGCAATCAACAAAAAACTAATTCCGCACTATTTATTGAATGTTGTATCGTTGTCAACCGTTTTATTGGTGTTTGTTGAATCTGAAATTTTCGCTCACGAATCGGGTCTTTTAGCCGTTGTTGTTATGGGAATGGTATTAGGTAACGGAAAACTTGAAAACCTTAAAGAACTGCTATACTTTAAAGAATCACTTAGCGTACTTCTTATTTCTATTTTGTTTATTCTGTTAGCAGCTAATATCAATATTGAAGACATGATGCTGCTTTACACATGGAAAACAGCCGTAATTTTTTTGTTAGTTGTTTTTGTCGTCAGGCCTTTGGCTGTGTTTATAAGTACAGCAGGTTCTAAGTTAAGTTTGAATGAAAAGCTATTTGTGAGTTGGGTAGGACCACGTGGTATTGTTGCTGCAGGTATTGCATCTCTTTTTGGAAGCAAACTTATCAAGCAAGGTGTTGAAGGTGCCGAATATATTACACCGTTGGTGTTTATGATTGTTCTGGGTACGGTTTTATTAAATGCAACTACAGCGCGCTTATTTGCGAAATTAGTGGGTGTCTTCCTTAAAAAATCTAACGGAATTTTAATCGTTGGCGCGTCAAAAGTGTCGAGATTGCTAGGGCATTATCTAGAGTCTAATGGCAGACATGTGGTGCTCATTGATAGCAACCAAAGTAACATTGCTAAAGCAAAAGAATTGGGGTTAGAAGCGTTGAGTACGAATATTTATTCTGAAACGTTGACGGATAATATTGAGTTAAATGACATTGGATACTTGATGGCAATGACTGGAAATTCAGACATTAACAAATACGCCATCAATAAATTTAGTAAGCAGTTTGGTGAGAATGGCTCATTTAGATTGGTGACAGTTGATGAAATGAACAATCCAGAAGACAATCCAAAAGAAGGGTTGTTTTCACATACCGATGACTATAATCGCCTGACAGAATTAACTCGAAAATTCCCGTCCATTCAAGAGATTAAGGTGAGTGATAAAGAACATTATAAAAGCCTTATTGAAATCACTAATAAGGATAAAGATATTATTCCGTTGTTCTTAAAAGATGACCAAGACGAGTTTCACATCATATCCTCTTATAATACCGAAACTGATGAGGTTGGAGAAAACTCCTTGTTGGTATATTTAGGAAAACCTTTTGATATTGAAGAGGTTGCTAATGAAGATTAGAGCTTATGGTAAACCCTCACTTTAACAGATTAAAGCAAGGGTTCTCCACAAATTATGATTATCTATAATTAACCATAAATTTTAAAATTAACACGTTGAACTACTAACGGTTTAATCTTGTCTATCCCATAAGTTTTGGCTATCACCTAAATGATATCTAAAGGTGAACATCGCTGGGTTGCTTTTATTGATCATTGCTGAGATATTGTCTCGTGTGACCTCATTACCATTAGATTCGAATGTTCTGCTTACGAATGATATTACAGGTACTTCAACACCAATAGAAGCCTTATCACACAATCTAAAATTTGCACCAAAATAAAGACTGGCACCATAACCAGTAACGTCTTCATCAAACCCTGAAAAATCTAAATTTCCCGTGTCATAATAGGCACCAGCTCCATAAGTGAGTTGTACTTCATTAAAAGCTGTTATACGATCAAAATACGTGTATTTGGCGCCTACTCTTAATAGACTTTCATCAAAATTATCAGCACTTGAATTATGATAATTTACATAAGCACCAAGATAACCTGCGCCATTTGGATTTCGTTTGTCTTTTGTAATTCTGTGTAAATATTCTGCACCAACACAAAATGATGTTTCGCTATTACCGTCGTTATCGTTCCAGCCAAAACCAGCACTTCCACCAATGGTACTATTTGCCCAGCCAACACCTTCATCAAGTGAGTCAACGACATCATCATATCCAAAATCAACACCTGCAGACCACTTAAGAGGAGTATTACCGTCTTCATCATCTAAGGTGGCTAAATTGTAAAGCCCTTGGGCTTGAATTGTCATAAATCCTCCTAAACACAGTAGGAGTAAGGTTAGTTTTAAATTGTTTGTTTTCATAATATGTGGTTTTTAAAATTGATTATTTACGATTACGACGCCCAAAGGTGTAGACCAATGATAATGCGAGGATGTTATTTTTGTTGATTAACCCAATAGTTGAGTCACTTTTCGTTTCATTACCTTCAGACTTTATGGTTTGTTCTTCATAGGTTAATAAGTTGGTTTGCACCATTAGAGACCATTGTGTAGTTAATAGAATGTGTAAGCCTAGAATTACTCCAGCAGTTAAGACAGTGAGATCATTTTTAAAGCCATCATTAAACTTGTTCTTTCCAAAAGCATATTTTGCAAAAACACCATACTGCAAACGTACTTGCTGGTATTGTTTTGCGAGTATTGACACCATGAGGAGTTTTAATGAAAGGTCTAGTAAGTTCGTATTGAGGAAGTCTCCATTTATACTGCTATAACCTAACCCAAAAGCACCATAAAAGGCGGCGTTTTGAAAGAGCGCTAACCTAAGATAATATTCTGCGTGCATACACCATAAGGTATCGGCATCGGTAAACCCAAAGCCTACACCAAATGCAATCATATTAAGCACAAATGCCACGGCATTTTCTTGCGCTTCATATTGTGTAATACTTTTTGGCGTTAGGGAAGTATCATATTCTATACCGTCGTCAAGAGTGACTTCATAAGTTCTTAAATCGATGGTTGTTTCCGAGGGAATAGAGAACTCATTAAACTGAAGGTCGTTTTCAAAGTAATTTTGTGCATTTAGCTGTGTTGTTGTGCTTGATATGAATAACAACAACACTATTGATAATAAGTGCTTGATTTTCATAAGATGTGAATTGTTGGTTTAGACTAAAGTTATAAGATAGAGCGCTTCAATACTCTAAAATGTGATAACTAACACAAAAAACAACATATTCAACCTAAGGCATTATGCAAGATTGGCCTTATAAGTTCTGGAAAGAGGTATTTCTATATTGGGTTTTAAAAATAAAGCCTTGCTATTTAAAGCGTCAATAAAATTTTTGTTGATGACATATGAACGATGTACACGAACAAAGTTTGGAGGTAAGGTATTGAGTATGTCTTTCAATTTATTGCGGTCTATTATAGTTTTGTCATCTGTAACGAACTCCAGATAATTACCATCAGATTTTATATACTTTAACTTGTCTAGATATATTTTGGACTTGTTGTTTAAAATAACCGCAATTTCTTCTACTTTTTTGGCTATTTGTTCTTTTTCTTCCTCAACGGTTTTGAGACGCTTCATAGAACCAATTAATTTTTGCCCTAAAAAGATGGCTGCTATTGTTGCTAATAGCGCAAATAAGGTCCATTTCCAGAGATTCTTTTCTTTTGTAGAGATAAGCAATTCTTTGGCTTGATTTTCTTGTTTAAGCAGTAGTATTTCTTTGGCTTGTTTTTCTGTTTCAAACTTCGAAGTAATCTCAGCAATACGTTCTCGTTCTTCCAATAAATTAAGTGAATCCTTAACTTTATTTATATCTGTAGAAATGCGTAGTGCATTTTTATAATCACCAGCGTGTTCATATGCTCTATACAGTAGGTCGTTAATTTTTAATTTGAATTGCCGTTTCTGGGAATTCTTAAGTGCTTTATTAAGATATACGATTGCTTGATTATAGTTTTTTAAATTGAAATAAGCTTCTCCGATGTACGCATAGCTTTTGTCTTTGTTGACCACATAATTTATACGCTCCTTTATTTTTACAGACTCAAGATTATATTTGATACTATTATTGTAATCTTCTAGTTCAATATAGCTTTGTGCCATGTTGTAATAAATAATTGCTGCCAATCTAGAGTTACTTTTGTCACTAATTCCTGAAAGCAATTTTTTTGACATGGTTAACTTTTCATTTTCGTCATGAGTCGTGGGTAATATATCCTCTTCATTTTTTGAATGGCTGCCCGCTCCTGAAGCAAGAGATTTATTGTAAAAATAATCTGCTAGGTCATTTCTATTAAGCTTACTATAAATAACACCAATTTGTAAATACGCTTTTTGAAGCCCTTTTTTTATATCACCTTTTTCGTAGTGAATTATTGAGTTAAAGTAATTTTCGAGTGCTAGATCGTAATTTTCCTTTAAGTATTTTATAGACCCATAATTATAATAGGTATCCCCTTTTAGTACTTCGGAAAGTGAATCTAAATGATTGAAGTTATATTCGAAGAGGCGTTCTGCCTCATCATATTTTTTTTGTACTAGAAGGTAGGTGTTCTTGTAAACAATAGATCGTGCAATTAAGTTGACATCATTAAGTATAACACTTTTCTTATAAGCTTTTTCGGCGTAATGAAGTGCACTATCTTGGTTTGTTTTATGAAATTCTTGAGATTTATATAGTAGTGTATCTATTTCAGATTTTGATACTGTTTGAGCAAAACCTAAAAAAGAAATAAATAGCAAAGTACATTGTATGAAGTTTCCCCAATTCCTCATACCTAAAAATACAAAAACGGAAGTAAAGTACTTCCGTTGATGCTATAAATTTTATTTAAATGATTAATCGTTGAGTTTTAAAACAGCCATAAATGCTTGCTGAGGTATTTCAACATTACCTACTTGACGCATTCGTTTTTTTCCTTTTTTCTGTTTTTCTAGAAGTTTACGCTTACGTGAGATGTCTCCACCATAACATTTAGCAGTTACATCCTTACGCAAAGCTTTAATCGTTTCTCTTGCAATGATTTTTGCTCCAATGGCGGCTTGAATAGGAATATCAAACTGTTGTCTTGGGATAAGCTCTTTTAATTTTTCGGTGATTTTCTTTCCAATATTGTAAGCGTTATCAGCGTGTATTAATGCCGATAATGCATCAACAGTTTGTGCATTTAATAGAATGTCTACACGAACTAATTTAGACGCTCGCATTCCAATTGGTGAATAATCAAAAGACGCATAACCTTTAGAAACGGTTTTCAAACGGTCGTAAAAATCAAATACAATTTCTGCTAAAGGCATGTCAAAATTTAATTCAACACGCTCTGTGGTTAAATATGTTTGATTAGTGATAATACCTCGTTTTTCAATACAAAGTGACATAACATTACCTACAAAATCTGCTTTTGTAATAATGGTAGCTTTAATGTATGGTTCTTCAACACGATTTAAGGTTGAAGGTTCTGGTAGGTCAGAAGGATTATTTACTATAACAATCTCATCGGGATGTTTATTGGTGTAAGCATGGTAAGACACATTAGGAACCGTTGTAATAACAGTCATATCAAATTCACGCTCTAAACGTTCTTGGATAATTTCCATATGAAGCATTCCTAAGAAACCACAACGAAAACCAAAGCCTAAAGCAGCAGAACTTTCAGGTGTAAATACTAGTGAAGCATCATTGAGTTGAAGTTTTTCCATTGACGCACGAAGCTCTTCATAATCTTCGGTATCAACAGGGTAAATCCCAGCAAAGACCATTGGCTTTACATCCTCAAACCCACCAATAGCATTAGTTGTTGGGTTTTTCGCATCTGTAATGGTATCACCAACTTTAACCTCTTTTGCCTCTTTAATTCCTGTAATAACATAACCTACATCTCCAGCTTTAATTTCTTGTCTAGGAAATTGCTTTAACTTTAATGTTCCTACTTCATCGGCACCATATGTTTTTCCAGTCGCTATAAATTTAATTTGTTGGTTTTTCTTTATAGAACCATTAATAACTCTAAAGTAGGTTTCAACACCTCTAAATGGGTTATAAACCGAGTCAAAAATCAACGCTTGGAGCGGTTCATCGACGTTGCCTTCTGGAGCAGGAATACGCTCAATAATAGCTTTTAATATATTATCAACACCAAAACCTGTTTTTCCACTAGCGTGAATAACCTCTTCTGGCTCGCAACCTAAAAGGTCTACAATGTCGTCTGTTACTTCTTCTGGATTTGCACTTGGTAAATCCACTTTATTTAAAACAGGTATGATTTCTAAATCATTTTCTAGAGCTAAGTATAAATTAGAAATGGTTTGTGCTTGTATACTTTGAGCCGCATCAACAATAAGCAAAGCACCTTCACAAGCTGCGATAGATCGAGATACTTCATATGAAAAGTCAACATGTCCTGGAGTATCTATAAGATTAAGGACATACTCTTGATCTTCAAATGTATATTCCATTTGAATGGCATGTGATTTTATTGTAATACCACGCTCTCGCTCTAAATCCATATTATCTAAAAGCTGGTCCTGTTTTTCTCGAGCAGTCACAGTACCTGTATAATCGAGTAAACGATCAGCAAGCGTGCTTTTTCCGTGGTCAATATGCGCAATAATGCAAAAATTTCTAATGTGCTTCATAACATCCTAATTCATCTCAATAAAGATTTGCAAATATAATTGATTTATTATGCATAAAACGGTATAAATGTTTACAAAAACCTTAATAAGTGTGGAAAATCCGTAAAAAGGATTAAAAAACAAATGTTATCTTGCAGGCAAAACCCTGACTAATTTGAAATCCCTACTCAATATTCTAATACTTTGCGTATGCTCTTTTTTGAGCTATGGGCAAAATCTATCCATATCAGGAGTAGTTGTAGACGACAGGAATGCACCTATAGAATTTGCTAACGTTATTTTGTTTAACGAAGAAGAAAGCGAAATTTTAAAAGGGTCTTCAACAGACAGTAATGGCAACTTTAGTTTAACTAACCTAGAGCCTAATACATACATCATCAAAATAAGTTTTATTGGTTTTAATAATTACCAACAAAAGATTGTTCTCAGCGGAAATTTAGACTTAAGATCAATTAGGCTTGCTGAGAGTGTAGAGAGTTTAGATCAAATAAATATCACAGTAAAAAAACCAACACTAACACGTGAGGCGGATCGCCTAATTTTTAATGTCGAAAACACAGCTTTAATTGAAGGGAATATGTTGGATGTATTAAAAAGCACGCCAGGTGTTTTAGTCCTTGGTGATGAGATAACGATTAAAAATACAAGTCCGACGGTATATATCAATAACAGAAAAGTGCATTTGTCCTCTGAAGACTTGAACCAGCTCCTAGAAGGGTCATCTGCAAATGCTATAAAATCGGTTGAGGTGATTACAAACCCTTCAGCACGATATGATGCAGAAAGCGGCGTTGTTTTAAATATCGTTATGAGTAAAAATCTCATTACTGGCTATAGAGGAAATGTCTCTACGAAATATACACAAGGAGTTTTCCCAAGATATAATGCAGGAACTAGTCATTTTTTTAAAAACAAAAGCCTCAGTTTTAACATTAACTATGATTATACTAAAAGTAAAATAAATAGAGATGGTGATGATGTTGTGAATTACTTAGATAACACAAACATAGTCGATGAGAGTTGGCAATCTATTACTAACAGAAACACATGGTCTGAAACACACAGTCTAAATGCTAATTTTGACTATTTTATTGATGACAATAATACATTGAGCTTATCAACTAACACGTTGTTTGTACCATATTTTAAATATGAAATTACCAATAACACAACAATTAGAGATAACAACAATGCTTTTTTATCGAGATTTACAGCAAATAACTTATCTAGAGATGATAAATATAATTTGGGTTTTGATTTAGATTTTAACCACAACTTCACAAAAGGGCAATTAGCATTTAATTCCCACTTTACTTCATATAATTATGAAAGAAATCAAGGGGTTTTAAGTAACTTTTTTGATATTAATAATGATTTTCAAAATGCATCAGCATTTAATACAAGTGCTAATCAGGACACACAAATTTTTGCAGCAAAATTAGATTACAGCTTACCATTGAGTGAGAATTCAACTTTTGAAACAGGAATTAAAATGTCTAATATAAAAACCGAGAGTGATATCACGCAGTTTGATGTTGACATTAGCACAGGTGCAGAAACTATTGATATGCAAAATTCGGATGCTTTTGATTATGATGAACGTATTTATGCTGGATATATTAACTATTCTTCCACTACCGAAAAATATAATTTCAATGTTGGACTAAGAGCTGAACAAACTGATGTTGATGGGCAATCACCATTAACTAATGTATCTAATATGCAAAACTACTTAGAATTGTTTCCTAATTTGAGTTTTCAATATAACATTTCTGATGGATACAACGCCTATGTAAATTATAAGCGAAGTATTACTAGACCAAGTTATACCGATTTAAATCCGTTTCGCTTTTTCCTAAATGATAATTATGTGGTCACTGGAAACCCTAATCTCGTACCAAGATTTTTAGATCATTATGTGATTGGTGCGACTTTATTTGATCTGGTAACTATTGAGGCCTATTATGACAATTATGATGGTGCTATTTCTGAAATCCCTAGACAAGACAATACAAACAATATTATTGAGTATACTTCGGTTAACTTCGATAAAACAATTGAGTATGGTTTCGATTTTTCAATCGATTTTAATATCACCGAACACTGGAATACCTATTTCGTTACGTCATTCTATAATATTGAAGAAGAAACCAATTTTGGTAATGGGCTTGTTAATCAGAGTCAGTGGTCTAATTATTCAAACATTACCAATACGATATCTTTTCTAGAAGACCGAAGTCTTAATGTGTTTTTAGATGTGATATGGATTGGCAAGAACCTTCAAGCATTTCAGATTGTTGAAGATCGATTATTTAGTCAGATTGCTATCTCAAAAACACTATTTAAAAAGCAAGGGACGATCACACTCAGCGCTGGAGATTTATTTAATATGCAAGATGAAAAATCGCGCGTGAGATATCAAAACCAATTTAATTTTAGTCGATCTGATATCGATAATCGCTATGTGACTTTAGGGTTTAGATACAAATTTGGAAACACCAAGTTAGAAACCAATCAAAGAAAAATAGATCGCGAAGAACGTGATCGATTAAATAAAGAAGGAAATTAATGAATAATTAGTCCTGCCACTCTGCTATAAATAGATTGGTGTCTCGTCCACCACCATTGTTGCGATTAGACGAAAACGCTAAATACTTACCATCATTAGAAAACACAGGAAAGGCATCAAAAGTTTCACCATGTGTTACACGCTCAAGATTTCTTCCATCAATATCTATCAAGTATAAGTTGAATGGAAACCCACGCTCTGCTTCAAAATTAGAAGAGAATAAAATTTTCTCTCCTGAAGGATGAAAAAACGGACTCCAATTGGCATTGCCTAAATCGGTTAATTGGCGAAGATCACTACCATCAGCATTACAAATATATAACTCCATTTCGGTAGGTTCAACTAAACCTTCAGCTAACAAATCTTTATAAGCTTTAATTTCTTCTTCTGTTTTTGGACGCGAAGAACGGAAAATTAATTTTGTTCCGTCTGGAGAAAAGAAAGCGCCACCATCATACCCCAACTCATTAGTAATTTGCTTTACATCAGTGCCATCAATGTTCATCGTGTACAATTCTAAATCACCGCTTCTAGTTGAAGTAAATACGATTTTATCACCCTTTGGAGATACTGTTGGCTCTGCATCATAGCCTATTTCATTAGTTAGTTGCTTTACTATATTACCTTCTAAATCGGCAACAAAAATATCATAACTGTCATAGATTGGCCAGATGTATTTTCCATTTTTACGCAATGGAGTATCTGGACAAGCGTCGTCACCTAAATGTGTAGAAGCGTAAATAATGTGCTTGTTGTCTGGTAAAAAGTAAGAGCAAGTTGTACGCCCTTTACCTGTGCTTATCATTGGAGGCGCCACACTATCCATGAATGTCTCATTTACATTCATTAAGAACATTTGATCGCAACCAACATTCCAAGCTTTATTGTTAGATTGAAATACGATTTGTTTGTCGTCAAAACTCCAATAAGCTTCAGCATTATCACCTCCAAAAGTAACTTGTCTAATTGATTTGAAGTGTTTTTCCCCAGGATATATCAACGAGTCTTTTGAGGTACCAGAAACTTCGGTTTGCGTTTCTTTTTCTGCTTCAGAAGTCGTTTTAGAATCGTTTTTACAATTAAAAAATAAAACTCCTAATATTAAAATGTATGCGTATTTCATATGACAATTATTAACTAAATTTGTGCAAAATTAAGATATATGCGTATCAATCACATAATTATTGTTCTTTTTTTGACGGTTTTTACTGCTTGTAAAAAAGATTCCAAAACGGAAATTAGATCTATTTCTATTGAAGAAGATGTTGTTTTTTTGGCTTCAGATGAGCTTGAAGGTAGACAAACAGGAACCGATGGAGAAAAAGCAGCAGCAGAATATATTGCCAAACGTTTTGAAAACTTAGGACTAACAGCCAAAGGAACCAACGGTTATTTTCAAACCTTTTCATTCAAACCCAAAACAGATCCACATCAAGAAGTTAACTATACAGTAAAAGATGGAGACAGCACAATCACAGGAACCAATGTTATTGGTTTTTTAGATAATAAAGCTGAGAATACCATTATCATTGGAGCACATTATGACCATTTAGGATATGGAGCCGAAGGATCACTTTATAGAGGTGAAACACAGGAAATTCACAATGGAGCAGATGATAATGCGAGTGGTGTTGCTGTCATGTTAAACCTAGCGAAAAAGTTAGCATTAGAGAACACAGGAAATAATTACTTATTTATGGCTTTTTCTGGTGAAGAGATGGGTTTATTAGGGTCTAATTACTTTACAAAAAATGCAACTATTGATTTATCTAAGGCAAATTATATGATTAATATGGATATGGTTGGTCGATTAAAAGAAGATAAGACTTTAGCAGTATATGGTGTTGGAACATCACCTGTTTTAAAGCAGGTTGTAAAAGCTAATAATTCGAAATTTAAAATCATTGAAAACGAATCTGGTGTTGGCCCAAGTGATCACACCTCTTTTTATAATAGCGACATACCAGTAATGCACTTTTTTACGGGACAACATGAAGACTACCATAAGCCAGGAGACGACACCCAAAAATTGAATTATGAGGGTATGGATATGATTTCAAACTATCTTTTTAACATCATTTCAGACCTTGATGATAATGGAAAACTACCATTCAGAAAAACAAAAAACGAAAGTGACAACACGCCTAGATTTAAAGTAGGTCTAGGGGTTATTCCAGATTATTTATATGATGGAAAAGGCATGAGAATAGATGGTGTTAGTGAAGATAAAGCTGCTCAAAGAGCTGGACTTCAAAAAGGCGATATTGTCATCAAGCTTGGTGATAGCTTA
The DNA here is from genome assembly GCF_021032705.1 of Psychroserpens luteolus. Classification (GTDB taxonomy): domain Bacteria; phylum Bacteroidota; class Bacteroidia; order Flavobacteriales; family Flavobacteriaceae; genus Psychroserpens; species Psychroserpens luteolus. Next base: position 839,026 of record NZ_JAHVXI010000001.1, read on the forward strand.
GTAACAGATATGAATAGCTATATGCGCGCTTTGTCAAGTTTTGAAGAAGGAGATAAAACCAAAGTGGTTGTGAAGAGAGGTGATGAAGAGGTTGAAAAAGACATTGAATTTCAAAAGTTTTAAGTGTTAAAAACCAAAAACGATTTTATCTATAAAGTGCACTTGATCATTTCGGTGGTTATTGTTGTTCCCGTTGCTTTTCTATATGCTTTTTATCCTGAATCTCAATTCGAATTGTTTCCTAAAACGATAGATGAACACAATTTTTATAAGGCAGTAATGGGATTGTATTTAGGCTTTTCTATATTATGGTTCATAGGAATAGTAAAGTCCAACTATCTTAAAACAGCACTCATCTCAAATGTTATTTTTATGTTAGGTTTGGGCTTAGGAAGGCTGTTAAGTATCATTTTAGATGGACAACCAAGCTTTGGTTATATCTTCGGAACAATCGCAGAATTGTGTCTTGGAATCTACGGGTTATGGACGCTGAGTAGATATAAAACTCTAAATGGTAGCTCAACAAATTTATAAACGCTTCAAATAGGATCTACTCTTAATTAAATTAACCTTTTCAGTTCTTTTTAATGCACTATTCTTTATAAAAATCATAGGTTGTTCTTTCTACGCTTGGATGTAGTTTTAAAGTAAATTTAATCACGTTATTGTCTTCAATTACAAAAGGAAAAACGGATTCGCCATATAACGGGTTATTAAAAACCGCATAAAACTCATTGTTTTTTAAATGCATTAATTTAACATTGAGGTCTTTATGATGTTCGAAATCGATTCGCAATTGATCTTCTCCTCCTTTTTTAATGGTTAACATCCCATAAACTTCGTTTTTATAAGAGCCTTCAAAACGGTCAAGAGACACCGAAGTCTTATTATTTTCAGCGACTTCCTTTAAGCGTAAATCTTTTTCTGCTTTTTCTCTATTTTTTCCCCTTTCATAAAAGCTTCTATATAATTTGCTATAATTGTTTCTAGGTAAATCTAAGTAGGCGTCTAGAATATCCCATTTAAGTGCTTCAAAAAAATAATTCTGATCGGTGTTTGTCAAAATAACTATCCCAATATTTTTTTCAGGAACGTTGGTCACAGAGGTGACATAACCATGAATTCCTCCAGTATGCATGATTAATTTATGACCTTCATAGTCCTGCAAATCCCAACCCAATCCATATAATGAAAAATGACTTTTATGAAATGGGTGCCAACTATTCCCTTGAATACTTCTTGGGTATATAGTTTGCGCAATTGCTTTTTGAGGGATGACTTGGGTTTCATTATATACTCCATTATTTAAAAGTGCAATTACCCACTTACTCATATCGGCAATAGATGAAGAAATACTGCCAGCTGGAGCAGTTGCATCGATGTCTCCATATGGAATAATTTTTAACTTTCCATCTACAAGTGTATGTGCTAATGTTGTATTGGTAGCCAACTTAATTTCTTCGGAAAGCGCAAGGGTGTTATTCATTTCGAGAGGAGTAAATATTTTTGTTCTCAATTGTTCAGCCCATGTTTTGTTTGATGAAGCTTTGATAATTTCACCAGCAATTGTATACCCTGTATTAAAGTAACCCCAAGTTTCTCTATAGTCATAAGTAGGCTCTATTAAGGCGAATTTTTTTATAATGTCTTCAGAAGATAATTCATTGTCGAAATTTAAAAAATCACCTTGAAAGGTTTCAAAACCCACACGATGGGAGAGGATATCTAAAACATTAACTTTTTCTGTTAACCATGGGTCTTTTAATTTAAAGTACGGCAACCATTTCTTGACAGGATCTTTTAAAGAAAATAGTTTTTCCTCCGCTAAAGTGGCCATTAAAATTGAAGTAAATGCTTTAGAATTACTTCCAATCATAAACAAAGAGTTTTCATCTAAAGGTGTATTTGACTCAATATCTTTAACGCCATTTACTATAGTTTTAACAACTTTTCCGTCTTTAATAATTGCAACAGCAACTCCTGGAATTTGCCATAACTTTTGTTCTGTTTTAATATATGATTCTAAACTATCTTCAATAAATTGGGGTTGATTATCTTGAGAATAAAGGCTATAACTAAGTAAAACAAATAGCGTGGTAATTTTTTGTAATCTAGTCATTATTATATCTTTTTATGAATGTATGATTTTTAAAAACTGAAAGGCTAATGCATAAAAATACAACAATTATTAAGTGAATAGTAGGTTTGTTTAAAAAGCATTAATTTTGCGCAAAATAAAACGATTTTGGTAAAAATAGGTAACATAGAACTTCCAGATTTCCCATTGCTTCTAGCGCCAATGGAAGATGTGAGTGATCCTCCTTTTCGTGCGTTGTGCAAAGAACAAGGCGCCGATGTGGTTTATACTGAATTCATCTCTAGCGAAGGCTTAATTCGCGATGCTGCTAAAAGTGTCATGAAACTTGATATCTATGAAAAAGAACGTCCGGTTGGTATTCAAATTTTTGGAGCTAACATGGATAGTATGCTTCAGACCATCGATATTGTAGAGAAGTCTAATCCTGATATTATTGATATCAATTTTGGATGTCCAGTTAAAAAAGTAGTCAGTAAAGGTGCAGGTGCAGGAATCTTAAAAGATATTTGCATGATGGAAAGCTTAACTGCCGAAATGGTTAAGCGAACCAGTCTACCTGTAACTGTAAAAACACGTTTAGGCTGGGATCATGATTCTATAAAGATTGTTGAGGTAGCAGAACGACTTCAGGATGTTGGTTGCAAAGCGATTTCTATACACGGAAGAACACGTGCACAAATGTATAAAGGTGAAGCCGATTGGAAGCCTATTGCCCAAGTGAAGAACAATCCGAGAATGCATATTCCTGTTTTTGGAAATGGCGACGTTGACTCTCCAGAAAAAGCGGCACTTATGCGCGATAGTTTTGGTTTAGATGGCTGTATGATTGGTCGTGCAACAATTGGAAACCCTTGGTTTTTTAAACAAGTAAAGCACTTTTTTGAAACTGGAGAGCATTTACCGCCTATATCAATGGCCGAACGCGTTGAAGCAGCGAGACGACACTTGCAAATGTCTATTGATTGGAAAGGTGAAAAACTTGGAGTTTTTGAAACTAGACGACATTATACGAATTACTTTAAAGGCATTCCAAACTTTAAAGAATACCGAATGAAAATGGTGACTAGTGATGACTCAAAAGATGTATTTGCTGCTTTTGATGAGGTTTTAGATAAATTTGCTAACCATCAATTTGTTTAGAAAACTATCCTTTTACTAAGTTTTTTGTAATACGTTGTGAAGCGAGCTTTGAGGCTAAAAGACCCAAAACGACAATCGTTAGAATCACAACCACAAAGTTGACAACCTTTAACTCTACAGGATAAGGAAGTGATGGCGTTAACATAATGAGTGCAAATTGCTTTTGTAGAAATACAATAATAAACCCTAAAACGAGCCCAATAGTTCCCGCTAGAATAGTCATTAAACTACCTTGTAAAAAGAAAATACGCCTAATGTCTTTTGTAGTTGTACCAAGGTTAAATAGAGTGTTTATCGATTCTTTTTTATCCAAGATCATCATAATCAATGCACCAATCACATTAAATAATGCAATAATGATTACCAAAGTAAAAATGAGATATACAGCCACATTTTCGGTGTTGAGCATCTTATAAAGCGCATCATTAAGTTGCGCTCTATCTTTAACTTCTATAGTATTTCCTAAGGCTGTTTTTAAGGCAGTGGCGACTTCTGTTTGGTCGGCGTCTGTAGTCAATTTAAACTCTAGTGAAGACACTTGGTTATCATCATAGTTGAGCAAATATCTAGCTGTTTCAATATTAGAAAAAATGTATTCATTATTCAGTTCTTCATTGATATCTAATATTCCAACATTATAGGCTTTAACGGTTGTAAATGCACCTTTAACCGAAGTGATTTGTCCTTTTCCGGGTTTAGGCACATATATTTTTTGATGTCGCGTTAAGTCTAAAGTACCATACGATAACTTTCGTGATACACCACCTCCAGATACAATTTGGTCGGTACCACGTTCGAGCCAATTTCCGTAGTAGATCCTAGAGTCTATAGCTGTAATTTTAGTGAAATTCTCATCAACACCTTTTAAGGTTACGATTTGATGTTTGTTATCAAACTCTAAGATTACCCGTTCTTCAATAATTTTTGAGTAACCTTGAATACCATCTATAGATTGTATAGCAAGAACATCCTTTTCAGAAAGTGTAAATGATTTCCTTTCAGAAGGCACTACTTTTAAATCTGGATCCACAAACGATGAAAACTCTAAGCTGAAGGTTTTTAATCCAGCAAAACCAGAAAGCACAATAAACAAGGCAGCAGAGGCAATGACAGTTCCTGAAGCCGCAATAATAGTCATAATATTTATAGAATTATTGCTGCTTTTAGAAAACAGATACCGCTTTGCTATGTATAATGAGACGTTCATGCTCTTAGTTGCGAAAGGAAAATCAATGTTAAGATAGAACTATTTTTTCTTACGTTTTTCTAACTGATCCTGATCCTTGATGGGATCATCTTCTCTTTTAAGAGAACGTTCTATGCCTTCAATGTATTCTAAAGAGTCGTCGATAAAGAATTCTAAATTTGGCATACGACGTAATTGATTTTTGGTACGCTGCGCCAATTCGTGACGTATTAAGGGTGTGTTTGAGCGTATTCCTTTAAGTAATTCGTCGGCCTCTTTATTTGGGAAAATGCTGAGGTACACTTTAGCGATTGATAAATCGGTTGTGACGCTCACCTTACTTACCGAAATAATCACACCTCGTAAACCACCATCGGTAGCTGCTTTTTGTAATACTTCGGCTAAATCTTGTTGGAGGATGCCTCCTATTTTTTTCTGTCTTTGTGTTTCTTCCATAGTTACTATAATAAGTAATCATCTGCAAAAGTAGATGATATTTAAGGATTATCTTATTTTTGATAGCAAAATTCATACCTTATCATAAGATTTCCGTTTAAACGGAAACCAAAATACGTTTACATGAAGAAAATTGAACATATTGGTATTGCTGTAAAAGACCTTGAAGCGTCTAATACGTTGTTTGCTAAACTCTTTGGAAAAAAGCATTATAAAATTGAAGCAGTAGAGAGTGAAGGCGTTATGACCTCTTTTTTTAAGGCAGGACCAAATAAAATTGAGTTATTGCAAGCAACAAATGCAGACAGTCCAATAGCAAAATTCATTGAAAAAAAAGGTGAAGGCATTCATCATATTGCCTTTGCGGTAAAAGATATTGAAAAGGAAATTGAACGTTTAAAAGACGAAGGGTTTAAAATGATACATGAGAAACCTAAGAAAGGTGCCGATAATAAATTGATCGCCTTTTTGCATCCAAAAGCTACAAATGGCGTTCTCATTGAATTATGTCAGGATATTGACTAATAATATTGGCATAAATTTCTTGCAGTCTTTGAAAATATGTAGTAATATTGCAGCCTTATTGGTCCCATAGCTCAGTTGGTTAGAGCACCTGACTCATAATCAGGTGGTCCTTGGTTCGAGCCCAAGTGGGACCACACTTAAAACCCTTCATTTGAAGGGTTTTTTGTTTTGTATCCTATCTCTTTAAGATACTTTTATTTATGAAGGGGTTTTAATAAATCGCAAATACAGACCTATTAGAGTAACTTCTACTAAAATTATTAGGATCACCATAACACTTTAAAATTTTAGACTTATATATAAAACAGGCTGTTACGAGAATACCCTAAAAAACCACTTAGTTTTAACACATTGTATGTAGGTTTTCATAATAATCAATAAAGTTTCTATTTATTCTATTCCATGAGACCTTAAGATGGCCTGAAAGCGTTCATCTTCTTTTAAATAATCAAAAAACTCATCATGCTCTCTTTTTAGCGTTCGTGTTTGTTTATTCCGTAAGGTATCTAAATGAAATAAAACACTATCGGTGTTTTTTAAGGCAGCATAAACTACAGCAAGTTGTTGGCTCTTTTCCCTAGGGTGTCCAATTTTATGAATAGAGTCTATAGTACTATAAGCCTTAAGAGTGTCTCCGGTTTTAACGTAACAATACCCTAAAAAACGGTTAAATACGTTTTCTGTTTTTACAATCTCTTCGAGATAAGGAATTGCCTTTTTGTATTTTTTTTGATCCATAAACAATCTAAAATAAGATCTATTGATGACAAATTGATTGCTATCATCATCTCTATTTTGAATCTTATCCATTATTGCTTCAGCTCTTTCGTATTCGTAGTTTGCCGATAAGGCATTAAAATAACTATTAGCTGTTGGAAATGATAAGGGGTCTAAACGATAGGCAATTTCAGCTTGTTCTAATTGCTTTTTATATTGACCAGTATAATAGAAAAACGTAGAATATTGATGTCTTGCTGTTAGATCATTTGGTGATAGTTGTATCGCTTTTTTAAACGCATTTTCTGCAGCCTCATGACGACCTTCAATATTATTGATAAGTCCCTTTACAGAATATATTCTTGAGACCTTATCGTTTATTTTTTCTGCCTTATCTAAATACTCATTTGCTAGCTTAGATGCTTCAACAGGATCTCTTCCAGAGTAATAGGTTTCTAGATATATTGAGTTGGCAATTTCAGCATAAGCTAAGGCATATTTTGGGTCTAAAGCTATGGCTTCTTTATATAATAGAATACTCTTAGCTAAGCTTTCTTCATTTCGTTTATCTGCTTCATTTCTCCCTTCTATAAACAATTTATAAGCCTCTATGTTTTGTGTAGGAACAATAGCTAATCCTTGCTCTTCTTCAAAGGACAGATTAATTTCTAGTGCATCAACAATCTCTTCAGATACTTCTGTTTGTAAGCTAAATATATTGGTTAGTGTTTTATCATAGTTCTCTGCCCATAAATGCTCATCAGTGACGGCGTCGATAAGTTGGGCTGCTATTCTAATGTCGTTTCCGTATTTGCGAATACTGCCTTCTAAAATGTAAGACACGCCTAATTCTTTAGCTATTTCAGGAATTGTTTTTTTAGTGTTTTTATACTGCATTACCGACGTTCGAGAAATCACATGCAAGTCTTTAATTTTAGATAATTGTGTCAGGATATCTTCTGTAATACCATCTCTAAAAATTTCGGCATCGTCTTCAGAGCTAAGATTTTCAAAAGGCAAGACTGCTATTGAAAGCTCATTAGGTGTTGTGTGTTGTGTGTTAAAATGCTGAACTGTAAATATACCAGCTATGGTAAGTGCTAAAACTAGCATTGCAATCACAAACCATTTGGTTTTAGAGTTTGAGATGTCTTTGGTGTTCGAAGCGTCTTTTAGTTTGCCTTTAACCTCTTCTGGTTTTGGTACAATTAAACCATCATTCGCAATAGCAAATATAGGCATGGCACCATCAACATTTTTTAACTCATAGGCATCTAAAAACTGTGCTTTAATGTCTTGATGACTTCTGATTTGATCATGAACCTTATCAGAAATCAATACACTTCCAGAAACAGCGCAAGATTCAATACGTGAGGCAACATTAACGGCGTCCCCTATGATATCTTCATCAGTATAGACAATGTCACCAACATGAATCCCAATTCTAACAGGTATTTTGGTGCCTTCAAGAAAAGATCGTTGTAACTCTATAGCGCATTTAACCGCCTCTACACTACTCGTGAAAATACTTAATGTACCATCTCCAAAATATTGAATAATCTTACCATTAAACGCCTCGGTAGTTACCTCAAATGTACTCCGATGTCTATTTCTAATATTAAGCGCTTCTTTTTCATCACGCTGCATTAAAGCCGTGTAGTCTTCAATATCTGTAAACATTATTGCAGCTAAAAGCCTTTGCTGTGACATTTTTGGATTAATTATGTTAGGAGCTACTAAGTTAATTAAAAATGTTTTGAGATGAAATTGTTTACTAATTCTGAAATAATAATTAATATCTTTAACTAGAAATTTATCACTTAATGCCTAATCATAATTTAGTTGAATTTTTATCCAAAGTGTCATTCTTCTCAGAGGTATCAAAACAATCTCTTGAGAACTTAATTGTGAATTCATCTGAGGAATCTTTTCGAAAAAATGATACGATTATAGCTAAAGACACTATAGGCGATTCTATGTATGTCATTATCAATGGTGAAGTTAAAGTTCATGATAAAGAGCATCAATATGACACCCTTACAGAAGGTGAGTGTTTTGGGGAGTATGCTTTAATTGATAATAAGAAACGGTCGGCATCAGTGACCGCTGTAGAGCGAACAAAAGTGCTTAAGATTGAACGTGAAGATTTTTTAAACCTCATGAGCGCCGACAGTGGATTAGCTCAAGGCATTTTAGCAGTTATGATTAAGCGTCATAGAGAATTAGACACCATTCAAGAACGACTCTCGACATCTAAATTAGAACTCGAATTGGCGAGTTCTAAAACGAACGGGCTCATACAAGGCGCGATGGATGCTATTATTATGTTTGATCATAATTTTAGAATTGTGCTTACAAACCCATCCGCGAATAAGTTGTTAGAAAATGATGATGCATTACAGCGTAACATACTCTACTTTTTTGATGAAGAAAGTGCTGAGGTGATTAAATCGCTAGTTAATGAAGCCGAAAAGAATACGACCAAAACAATTAATAGTTTTATTCCAAATATGGTTAAGGTTATAGGGTCTAATGAAACCGAAACTCTAAATGAAGGCACTATTAGTAAATTTGGAAATGAAACAGAAACGTTTTATACGCTTATTCTTAGAAACATAGAAGAGCGTATTGAAGCTGAAGATCAGATTAATTTTTTAACCAAGCAAACACAGTATCTTAAAGAAGAAATTAAAGAGCTTACTAATGATTATGGAATTGTTGCTGAAGATGTAAAAATGCAAAACGTTTTAAGTCTTATAAAGCATGTTGCTCCTACCAATGCTACTGTTTTAATAAATGGAGAAACGGGAACAGGAAAAGAATTAGTCTCTAGAGCTATTCACGAAGCCAGCGACAGAAAAGACATGCCATTGGTACGAATTAATTGTGGTGCGATACCAGCTAACCTCATTGAAAGTGAATTATTTGGTCATAAAAAAGGAGCGTTTACGGGTGCAACAGCAGATAGAAAAGGGCGTTTTTTATTAGCTGATAAAGGGACAATCTTTTTAGATGAAATTGGAGAAATGCCAATCGATCTACAACCCAAATTATTACGTGTTATACAAGAAGGAGAATTTGACCCTGTAGGAAGTTCCGAAACTATTAAAGTTGATGTTCGTATTATCGCAGCGACTCATAGAGATTTATTACAGCATGTAGCCGATGGTAAGTTTAGGGAAGATCTGTATTACCGACTTAATGTATTTCCAATTGAAGTTCCAGCATTAAGAGATAGGGGGAAAGACGTGTGCTTGATCGCTGATGAAATGATTAAAGGTTTTTCGAAGAAAATGAATAAACCATTAGTTGATTTGTCGGAAACTGATAAATCAGTGTTGACATCTTATCACTGGCCAGGAAATGTTCGGGAGCTTCAAAACTTGATAGAACGTGCTATTATTGTATCTAAAGATGGTGCTATTAAACTCAAGGATATCATACCAGATAAGGACTCTGATGAAGAGCTCTCACAAGAACAACAAGATAAAATCTATACAGCTAAAGAGCTACTTGCTCTCGAAAAAGAAAATATTCTAAAAGCGCTTAAGCAATCGCGCTGGAAAATTTCAGGAAAAAATGGTGCGGCCGAACGTCTTCAATTGCCTGCAACTACATTAGCTTCCAAAATCAAAGCTTTAGGCATAGAGCGACCTGTATAATTAACGATATTTCGTTAATTTAATAACGAAATATCGTTAATATACGAGTTTTCGTTTCGTATAATTATTCTTGAAACCATTTTAACACATTGATTATCAGTATTTTATATTGTTTGGCATACCATTGGCTTTAGATTGGTCAAATAAAATGTTTAACAAATAAAATTTAAAACAATGATTACAACAGCAAACATTAAAAACGGAGTAAATGTAGACCAATTAGTAGACACTATTGGAGCAGTTCAAACAAATCCAGAATTAGCAAAGTTCCAATTCAGAGCCAAAAACAATTGGATAGATGGAGGACATTGCGTATCAAGTATTAAGGGCTTTTATGGTGTTGGTGCAGAAGACACTTCTAGAGAAGACACGTTTACGATGGAGTGTAGCCATCCTAATGTATTATTAGGAAAAGATGAAGCAGCAACTCCTCCAGAAGTATTACTGCATTCTTTGGGTTCTTGCTTAACTGGTGCGATGGTTTATCATGCAGCTGCTAACGGTGTTAATATTGATAGTGCTTCATCATCTTTAGAAGGTAATGCAGACTTACAAGGGTTTTTAGGTTTAGATCCAGAAGTACGTATGGGATTTGATGGGATCAAGTTCACTTTAAAAGTAAAATCTGATGCCTCGGTTCAAGACTTAGAGAAATTTGCAAAATTCTCACCTGTCTTTGATATGATTAGCAACCCTACTCCAATTTCAATTGAAATTGTTAAGGAGTAACTATTAATTTTGAAAAAGGCTACTAAATTAAGAGTAGCCTTTTTTCTTAGCTCAACTCAAGCAATGAAATCACAACATCAAATTATTAATGCAAATCAAGCTGTAGCCCATATTGCTTATAGAACCAATGAGGTATTTCCAATCTATCCAATTACACCATCTTCTGAAATGGCCGAATTGGTTGAAGAGTGGCATGCAACAGATCAAACAAATAATTTTGGAACGCTTCCATCAGTTTTTGAAATGCAAAGTGAAGCTGGTGTTGCAGGCGCTATGCATGGAGCACTTCAAACAGGATCTCTATGCACAACTTTTACAGCATCACAAGGTTTATTACTCATGTTACCAAACATGTATAAGATTGCTGGCGAGTTAACGCCAAATGTGATTCATGTAGCAACGCGAAGTATTGCAACACATGCCTTGTCCATTTTTGGAGATCACAGTGATATCATGGCCGTAAGGAGCTCGGGTTATGCCATGCTTGGTGCAGCATCTGTTCAGGAAGCGCATGATTTTGCTCTAATTTCTCAAGCAGCGACATTAGCATCTCGAGTGCCATTTGTACACTTTTTTGATGGTTTCAGAACGTCTCACGAAACATCTAAAATTGAAATAATCTCTGATGAGGTGATTTCAAAACTTATAGATTCAAATCAGATTGATGCACATCGGGACAGAGCCTTAAACCCTAATAATCCCGTTTTGAGAGGAACATCTCAAGGTTCCGATGTGTTTTTTCAAAGCAGAGAAGCTACAAATAGTTATTACAATGTGTGTCCAGAAATTGTTCAAGATAAAATGAACGAATTTGCGAATCTTACAGGAAGACACTATCAACTTTTTGATTATGTAGGTCATCCAAATGCAGAACAGGTTATTATAACCATAGCTTCATCAACAGAAACAGTTGAAGAAACAATTAAACAATTAAATAATAAAGGCGAAAAATACGGACTTATTAAAGTGCGATTATTTAGACCCTTTAGTACAAAACACCTTGTAGAAGCATTACCATTAACATGCAAATCAATTGCTGTTTTAGATCGAACAAAAGAACCAGGAGCATCTGGAGAGCCTTTGTATTTAGATGTTTGTCAATCGGTTTTTGAAGCGTATCAAAACAACAGCTTAGCCGAATTACCTAAAATTATTGGAGGACGTTATGGGTTGTCGTCAAAAGAGTTTACACCTGCCATGGTCAATGCGGTTTATAATAATTTAAAAAGCGAACAGTCACAAGATAATTTTACAGTTGGAATCCTAGACGATATAACTCATTTGAGCTTGCCTGTGGATAAGGAGTTCGAGTTAGAAGCAGGTAGTTTTCAAGCTGTGTTTTATACTGAAAAACCAACTATTGAAGACAACGAGTACACAAGCTTATCTCACATTATTGGTAGAAAAAAAATGAATTACGTTCAATCCTATACTGAGCTTGACTATAAAAAATCACAATCACGACAAGTCAATCATTTACGTATTGATTCAAAACCAATAAAAGCACCATATTTAATTTCTAATGCCGATTTTATTGCTTGCCAAAATGTATACTTCACTGAAAAAGACAATGTATTACAACAGATTAAACTACAAGGAACCTTACTGGTTAATTCTTCACTATCGTCTCAAGCATTTTGGCAATCACTTTCAGCAAACACTCAAGAAATTATTATAAAAAAAGAGGTTGCGCTATATACCGTAGATCTCAAAAACATAAAATCAAATTTTAATCTAGGATCATCAAAAATTTCAACATTTGATGCTTGCTTCTTGTTTCTAAATAATGGCTTTGTATATTCTAGTGCTTTAGCAGAACTGAGCACACAAATTGTTGAGGTAGATACGTCAATTCAAACGAATTTTCACCCAATTAAAACAGATAATAACAAAGCGTTTTCACCAATGCTTTTAGATAAGTTATTTCAAGACAACAATAAAACAATTTTTGTTAGTGATCTTCCTGTTGATGGCACGTTTCAAACTAATACATCTCAATATAATCCCAATAGATGCTCTGAAATGATAGCACAATGGGACTCAAGCGCTTGTATCCAATGTGGAGCTTGCAGTATGGCTTGCCCTTTAGGAGCACTTCGTATAAAAGTCTTTAGTGGTTCAGAATTAGAAAAAGCACCATCAGACTTTGAATCGATTGTTTCAAAAGAATTCAAGGAAAAGAATTTCAGCATTCAGGTCAACAGTAGTCAATGCAATGCATGTAATAACTGTGTTGATGCCTGTGACGTTAATGCGCTCAAACTAGTAGACAACACTAACAAGACAAATGACAATTGGAATTATTTTGATGCCCTTCCAGAATGGAGTCGAACAAAAATTGACATGACTAAAGTGAGCCAGCAACAATTACAAGAACCATTATTTAAATATGCTACTGGTGATGATGGCTGTGGTGAATCACCTTACTTAAAATTGTTATCTCAATTATTTGGAGATCGCTTGTTGGTCGCCAATGCTACAGGAGCTAGCTCAATTTTTGGAGGCGCTCTGCCAACAACACCTTGGTCTAAAAATCTTCAAGGGAAAGGTCCTGCCTGGTCCAACTCTTTATTTGAGGACAATGCCGAATTTGGGCTGGGATTTAGATTGTCAATAGATCAACAAGAAGCCGAAGCCAAGCGATTGCTTAAAAGCATGATGAACACCATAGATTTTGATTTGGTACATGATATCATATCTGCGAAGCAACATTCGGAAATAGAGATTATTCAGCAACGAAAACGTGTTAAAGAACTAAAAGCTATTCTAAAAACAATGGATTTAAATGAAGCAGAAGCGCTTTTGAAAATTGCTGATAGCTTGATTAAGAAAAGCGTCTGGTGTGTTGGAGGAGATGGTTGGGCTTATGATATTGGTTTTGGAGGCTTAGACCATGTTATAGCGTCTGGCAAAAATGTAAACATCTTAATTTTAGACAATGAAGTGTATTCAAATACAGGCGGACAAATGTCTAAGTCCACACCATTTGGAGCTACTGCAAAATTTGGATATAACGGAAAATCAAAACAAAAGAAAGATTTGGGCTTAATGGCCATGACCTATGGAGATGTGTATGTGGCATCAGTGGCTATTGGCGCTAACCAAGAACAAACCTTGCGCGCTTTTATTGAGGCCGAAAACTATGATGGTCCTTCAATTATTATAGCGTATACACATAGCAAATCGCATGGTATTGATATGAAAAACCCGAGCCAGTATCATAAAGCAGCAGTGAATTCTGGGCAATGGTTGCTGTATAGAAACGATCCTAGGCGAGAAGAAAATAATTTGAATGCGATGCAATTAGATTCTGATTGTCCAAGTATAAGAATTCAAGACTATTTAAAATTAGAAGGACGTTTTTCAAAACTCTTCGACCAAGATCAAGATCAATTCGATCATATGATGAGATACATTCAAAAACAAGTGGATCAACGATTTGATAGGTATTTGATATTGGCTAATAACAAACCTATTCATAGAGACCAGTTGCTGCAAAAAGCTAAAATAGGACAGCAGTTGGTTTACAGGAAATAATTAATAGTATTTACCAATTTTATATAAGACTTTAGTATTTACTAAGGTCTTTTTTTATGCCTAAACCCTATTTCACAAACGAATTCTAAACCATCCTTAACGAATTCTAGAAGCACCCAAATTTCACTTTAATGTCCACATATCTTTGAAGTATCAAACAAGTATAAACCCATAAAACAGAATACTATGAAAACTTTAAAGAACACCCAAACCGAAAACAAAACACAAACAAGAGTATCTAAACTCTTTCAAGCCGTAATGATTTTAGCCATGCTATTTATTGCTTCAGATATTTACGGTCAAACCAAAGAAGTAGAATTTGATGTCTATACCAATTCTGCAGCTAATGCCACACAATATTTATTAGGTGACGATGTCGCTTTAAGAGATTGTGCTTCGGTACACTGCGAAAAATTAACAACCGTTAATATTGGCACACGAGTAAGATTACTAGCAAAAAGCGAAAATGCACAAACGATTAATGGCGTAACGAGTAGATTTTATAAAATTAAAATGGGACCTCAAGTTGGATGGATCTGGGGAGGACTCATCTCACAAAAAACAATGGTAAGCCAAATGAACCCTGAAATTAAATTTGTATTTGGCGAAGCAGGTGTAGACTATAAAGGCTATAAGCGTTTTCAACTAAGAGCCGTAAGAAATGGCGTTGAGATCGATAAGATCTTTGTAAAGTCTGAAACATTAAACCATGAATTGGTAAGCATTATTGACAAGCAAGACAACAAATATGGTACAGACGTAATTACCTTATGCAGCAATGAAGGTGAAAGCTGTGACACGACAGATAGTAAATCCTATGTCGTATTCAAAGACAATAAATTAATGCAAACGTCTACACTAGTAGCTCTAGAAAAAGTAAAACTTCAAAAAGCAAACTATGCGTTCTCTTGTGAACTTGATAATGAATAATAAAATTAGTTGATGTTGTGATTCATGTTTTTAGCGCTGTATATCTTTTTAGAGTACAGCGCTTTTAGCCGTTTAAAAAAAATGTGCATACTTCAAGTGCAAAAACTCCGTTCAAAATTGTAAGTTGCATTGAAATCATAAAACCAGAATTGAAATTAAAAATAACATATAAATTCTTTGTTCTTTTTTTTGGAATAACACTTGCTTGTTATGCTCAAAATAAACAACTGCGTGCTTTTACATTAGAAGATGGTTTACCGCAGTCTCAAGTATACGCCATGACTCAAGATGACAAAGGCTATTTATGGTTGGGCACACAAGGTGGCGGTTTGGCTCGCTTTGATGGTAATAGTTTTAAAGTGTTTAATGAAACAAACGGATTATCATCAAATTACATCAACACATTAAACACAAAAAATAACAGGTTATATATAGGCACAAAACGCGGACTTAGCATAAAGAAAAAACACACATTTATTAATATAGAAACACCTGAGGTCAACAAAATTTGCGAACTTAACGGAGAGTTGTTTCTATTAACACATCAAGGACTATATCAGATTAAAAAAAATACAGTAGTAGAAAAAATAGAGATTCATCCCGAAATCGACACAATCCAAGTCAAGGATATGATCTTTTTTGATGACTATTATTGGATTGCCACTCAAGATGGACTTTGGCAATTTAACGAGCTTAGCAATAACGCATCATTTGTTGAAAAAATAGAACGTAATGATTTTTCAGCTTTGGTAGGTTTTGACCATAAGATTTTTGCATCAACATTTAATGATGGTACCTTAGTGTTTGAGTCACAAAATTTTGACGATGCTGTTTTAATCCGAGAACCCTTACGTATTAATCACACGTCTATTTTAAACAATAATGAACTTTGGATTGCAACAGATAATGATGGTATTTCTGTGATCGATGCAACGACAAATGCCGAGTTATTTACACTCGATGGTGTTAATGGGCTTTCGGTACCTAATGTAAAACAAGCACTTCAGGATAGACAATCTAATATCTGGATTGCAACATCTGGTGGTGGATTGTACAAATACTTCCAAAACAACTTCAAGCATTTTAGCACGGAAACAGGCCTCAATGGAAACCGTGTCTATGCAGTGCATCACAGTAATAATGCGATATGGATTTCAACCTCCGAAAAGGGATTAATGAGAATTGACAACTTTGGGATTCATAATATTGAAATTCCTGAAGCGTTTTCCGAAGTTAAAATTAAAACGATAACAAGTGATCAAAGCGAAAATATTTGGGCAGGTTCTGAAGGAAGAGGTATATTGTTTCATGGAAAAGTAACTCTAGATTCTATTGTAATAGATACATTAAAGCGAAGCAAAAAGAGGATTCCCAAAACTGTTGAGGTTTCAAAAGTGATAAGCACAGAAAACGGATTTCCTTTTGATGATTGGATTCGGAAAATACACATTGATAAAGACGCCATTTATGCTGCAACCTATTCAAGCGGAATTGTAAAGTTTAACTACAATCCCAAATTAGATAGTTTAATCATACATAAAACGTTTGCTACTCAAGACGGTATTGAAGATCTCTACATTAGAGATATGGTTAAAGATAATGCTAATCGCCTTTGGTACGCTACACGAAATGGTCAATTAGGTTATTTGCTTAATAATAAGATAACGCATTTGGGCTCAGTTCTAGATCTTCAAACACCAATCAATAGCATATTGTTTCAAAATAACACCTTGTTTTTAGGCACTGCAGGAAAGGGTATTTGGTGGTCTAACGATGAAAACTTCAGCACATTTAAGAAACTAAAAGGAGCAAAAAAGGGATCTTCAGAAAACATATACCAGCTTATTTTTGATGATCAAGGCTACCTTTGGGCAGGAACAGAGCGTGGTGTTGATAAATTAGAGTTAGATAAAGATAATGAGATCAAAGATGTCTTTTTCTTTGGAAGAAATGACGGGTTCTTAGGTATTGAAACATGTTTGAATGCTGTGGATAAAGATAATAATGGTCATTTATGGTTTGGCGCATTATATGGTCTCACCGAATATAGACCAGCCGAAAGTGACCGAGAAACCAAAAAGCCAAACCTTTTTTTAGAAGACGTTAAAGTGGCTTATCGTAGTGTAGATTCTATTCAATTATCGTCTTGGACAAACACTGACAAGGTTTTAAAACTGAAACCCGATCAAAAACAAGTGAGCTTTTCATTTAAAACGGTTGATATTGACCATCCAAACGGTGTCGAATATCGCTACAAATTAAATGACAACGATTGGAGCCCTTGGTCATCTAAAGAGACTCAGGATTTTTCTGAACTAAATTTTGGAGCACACGATTTTCTCGTTCAGTCTAGAAATCATCGTTGGAAAGAAAGTGAACCACTTCGGTTTTCTTTTTATATCGAAAGCCCATTGTATAAAAAAGGATGGTTTCAGTGGACGATTATAGGTCTCGCCATTTTAGGACTTATAGCGATAGCATATCAATATATTAAGCGTATTAAACGAAAAACGACTAAGGAAAAAGAACGTTTAGAACTAGAAAACCACCTGTTAACCTTAGAACAAAAGGCATTGCGTTTACAAATGAATCCGCATTTTATTTTTAACGTGCTTAATGGCATTAAAGCTATGGCTCCAACAAAGCCAGAAAAAATGAATGAGACTGTAAATAGTTTTGCGACATTGCTTAGAGAAACTCTAGTGAATTCTAGAAAGGATACGATAAGTTTAGATCAGGAAATTAACACGTTACGTCATTATGTTGAAGTGGAACGCCTAATGGCCGAAAAACAATTTGAATACGACATTGTATTAAATACTGATTTAGATCCTGAAGAAATTTTAGTTCCTCCTATGCTTATTCAGCCTTTTGTAGAAAATGCAATTCGTCATGGGATTTTGAAAGGCCCTAGAGAAGGGGAGTTAAAAATTCAGTTTGATACCACTGATGACCTTTTAAAGGTGAGCATTACAGATAATGGTATTGGAATCTATAGTTCTCAACAACAAAAGTCTAAAACCGATCATCAATCTATGGCGCTTAAAGTAACAAGAGAACGATTAGAATCTATTTCAGGTAAAAACGCTTTAGAGGTTTCAGAAATAAAAAACAGTGACGGAAGTATTGGTGGCACGACCATTGTATTTAAAATTCCGTTAGAAACCGATTACTAAATATGTTAACAGCAATTATTGTAGAAGATATGAAAGATGCTATGGCTCTATTAAAAAGAGACATTGAAAGTCAGCATCCCGATATAAAAATTATAGACACAGCTCAAAGTGTAGTGGAGGCAGCAAAAGTGCTAAGGAAAACACAACCAGATATTTTATTTCTTGATATTATGTTAGGAGACGGAACTGGATTTGATGTCCTGGAGATTTTTCCAGAACTAAAATCAAAGATCATTTTTGTTACAGCTAGTGATGAATTTGCGATTAAAGCATTCAAATTTGCAGCTATAGATTATGTGCTAAAACCTTATGCTCATGAAGAGTTAGCGCAAGCTATCGAACGCGCAAAACAACAAATTCAACCAAGTAAAGAGCGTTTAAACATTTTAAAAGAAACATTATCAGCACCAGAAAAGAAACCCGATAAGATTTCATTACATACTTTAGATAAGATTATAATAGTCAACTTAGATGATATTGTGCGTTGTGAATCTGATAGTAATAACACCATGTTTCATCTTCAGGATAGCCGAAAGATTTTTGTAACTAAAACATTAAAGTACTTTGCAGATATGCTAAAACCTTATGGGTTTTTAAGAATTCATCAAAGCCACTTAGTAAATCTTCAATGTATAAGTGCATTTATAAAAACGGATGGTGGTTATTTGATGCTAAAAAATGGAGAAAATGTTCCGGTTTCTGTTAGAAAAAAAGCCAAAGTTATTGAGATCTTAGATCAAATGCATCGATAAGAAAGAAATATTATAAAACTGATACTTTTAAAATGTCGTAAGTAAGAGCGTAAAACACATGGTAACAATTATTTAAAATTAAAAACATGCAGATTTTGTCTCGATTATGATAAAAAAGCATATATTTGATTTTAATATAAATTTAACGCAAACGTCGAAAAACGTGCTTTTCGTCGATTTTTTTTGCATTTTATGGATGTTTTTTTGCTATTTTATTTTGTTGAGACCTTTTTTTTTATACATTTACGCCATAATGAGAATACAAAACAAGAAAATCTTTGCCTCGATCTTATTTGTATTAATAAGTTTTGTATGTGTAGCCCAAGGTGGTAACCCACCTCCTCCTATGCCACCACCGCCTCCAGGTTTACCTATTGATGGTTTCACCACAATAGCCGTAATTCTAGGAGCTTTCTTTGGTATTAAAATGACTATTAAAAATTCTAGAAAGTAGTTATAGCCTGGCCTCGTAGAGCTTTTGTATATATTTCCCTAAGACATCAAACTCTAAATTAATTTTAGAACCAACATGTAAATTCTTGAAATTGGTATGCTCATATGTGTACGGAATAATAGCGACACTAAACTTGTTTTTTTCTGAATTCACTACAGTTAAACTAACACCATTAACAGTAGCAGATCCTTTTTCTATGGTTACATTTCCAGAGCTTTGATCGTAACTAAATGTAAAGAACCAGCTGCCATTTTCCTCTTTTATGCGCTCACAGGTCCCAATTTGGTCAACATGACCTTGAACGATGTGCCCGTCCAATCGGTCCCCTAATTTCATAGCGCGTTCTAAGTTTACAATATCTCCAACCTGTAGGTCACCTATATTTGTCTTATCAATAGTTTCCTTTATGGCTGTAACGGTGTAATTGTCACCCAAAACAGCTACTACAGTAAGGCAAATACCATTATGAGCAACACTTTGGTCTATTTTCAATTCTGAAGTGATATTGCTTTGTATGGTTAAGTGAAGATTATCTTGTTCTTTTTTAAGATTGGTCACAACGCCAAGATCTTCGATAATTCCTGTAAACATAGTGTCGAATAATTGGTTAAATTTGCAATTGTAAAATTACGGACTATAGATAACATCTTAATGGAAAAAGATAAAAAAATAAAACTAGGAATTTCAATTGGTGATCTTAATGGAATAGGATCTGAAATTATCATCAAAACTTTTGAAGACAATCGCATGTTGGAGTTTTGCACACCAGTAATTTTTGCCTCTATAAAAACGATGTCTTTTTTTAAAAAGCATTTTAAAAGCAGCATCAATTTTCACGCAATCAATCATACAGACCAAATTATTCATGGAAAGATTAACGTATTGAATGTTTGGAAAGAGAATGTCACTATTAATTTTGGAGAAGAAGATGTTAAAATTGGTGAATATTCGGTGAAATCGCTCGAAGCAGCTACAGCTGCTTTAAAAAATGAAGCTATAGATGTATTAGTTACAGCTCCTATACATAAACATAATATTCAGTCTGATGACTTCAAATTCCCTGGTCATACTAATTATCTTGCTGAAAAATTGGGAGGAAAAAGTTTGATGTTCATGGTGACAAACACATTAAAAGTAGGATTACTTACCGATCATGTTCCAGTAAAAGATGTTCCTAATCATATCACTGCCGAACTCATTAATGAAAAAATTAATACAGTTTACATGTCACTAAAACAAGATTTTAGAATCAGTAAACCGAGAATTGCGGTCTTGGGAATCAATCCACATGCAGGAGACAACGGTGTTATTGGAGAAGAAGATGACAAGGTGTTACGACCAACATTGCAGGACATTAAAGAAAAAGGTAAGATGGTATATGGCCCTTATTCTGCCGATAGCTTCTTTGGGTCTGGAAATTATAAAAACTTTGACGCCATTGTTGCATCATATCATGATCAAGGACTAATACCATTTAAAACTATTGCTTTCGGACATGGTGTAAATTATACAGCAGGACTTAATAGAGTAAGAACGTCTCCAGATCATGGAACTGCTTTTGAAATTGCCGGAACAGGAAAAGCAGACAATGGTTCATTTAAAGAAGCTGTATTTACTGCAATAGAAGTTTTTAAGAATAGAAAAGAGTATAATGAATACTCAAAAAACCCTCTAAAAAAGGCACCAAAAAAGATATAAACATTTTTTGTTGATAAGCGCTGTTTAATTAATTAAAATTTATATATTTGCAGGCTCAAAATGAATGCGATGATGAAGCCCTTAAAGGAATTTACGATACCATTTATTGGTCTCAAGGTTGGAAAGCACCATTTTGATTATCAGATTGATAAAAAGTTCTTTGAACATTTTGAGTATGATGATTTTAATGATGTAAATGTAAAAACAGAGTTGTTGTTTGAAAAAAAGACGACCTTGTTGGAGTTACATTTTGAAATTTCAGGCATTGTAAATGTCAATTGCGACCTTACAAATGAACCTTATGACCAAAGTGTTGAAGGTAAATTTAAATTGGTAGTCAAGTTTGGTGACGATTATAATGATGAATTTGAAGACATACTAATCATACCTCATGGAGAATATGAAATCAATGTTGCACAGTACATATATGAATTAATCATATTGTCGATGCCAGCAAAACGAATTCATCCAGGAGTTGAAGATGGTACATTAGATTCAGAAATACTTAAAAAACTAGAAGAATTAAGTCCGAAAGGCTTAGACGATAAAGAAGAGACATCAGAGGACATTGATCCTCGTTGGAATACATTAAAAAAACTATTAACGGATAAATAACATATAAAATGGCACATCCTAAAAGAAAGATTTCTAAAACAAGAAGGGATAAAAGAAGAACACATTATAAAGCATCTGTTCCTACTATAGCTACTTGTCCTACAACAGGAGAAGCACACCTTTACCATAGAGCTCATTGGCACGAAGGAAAGTTATATTACAGAGGTCAAGTATTGATTGACAACTCTGAAAAAGAAGAAAACTTAGCATAAGTATTATGCATGCATATAATAAAACGCTCATACTTGAGCGTTTTTTTTATGTTTAATTTCTCTAAGTCTTAAAAACGACTTATTTTGCGTCATATTCGTTCAAAATTTAGTAAATTCATTAAAATTTTACCGTTTTTTGACGATTTTTGTCTTTTTAGGACGATTTTTTAAAAATTTAGTATGAGTAAAATCACAGCTGCAATTACAGGAGTAGGCGCTTATTTACCTGAATATAAATTGACCAATCAGATTTTAGAAACCATGGTCGATACAAATGATGAGTGGATTACCACTCGAACAGGTATAAAGGAACGTAGAATTCTTAAAGAAGATGGTAAAGGAACTTCCTATTTAGCCATTAAAGCCGCTCAAGACCTAATTGACAAAAAGGGAATTGACCCAAAAGATATAGAACTTGTTATCGTTGCCACTGCAACTCCAGATATGAAAGCTGCCTCAACCGCAGCTTTTACTGCAACTAATATAGGAGCAACTAATGCCTTTTCTTTCGATTTAGAAGCAGCGTGCTCTAGCTTTCTTTTCGGAATGTCTGTTGCTGCACGTTACATAGAATCTGGAAAATATAAGAATGTACTGCTCATTGGAGCAGATAAGAACTCTTCAATGATTAATTATAAAGACAGAGCTACTTGTATCATCTTTGGAGATGGCGCTGGAGCTGTGTTATTTGAACCTAATCATGAAGGACTTGGTCTACAAGACGAGCTATTGAGAAGTAATGGAGAAGGGCGTGAGTTTCTACATGCACAATATGGAGGCTCTTCTTATCCGTCTACACCTGAAGCAATCGCTGAAGGAAAGCATTTTGTGTTCCAAGAAGGAAAAACGGTATTTAAAAACGCCGTATTTAATATGGCAGATGTCACAGAGCGTATTTTAGAAAGAAACAATTTAACTAATGACGATATCTCATGGCTTGCAGCACACCAAGCTAATAAGAGAATTATAGAGGCTACAGCAAATAGAGTGTCTCTAGACCCAGCAAAGGTGATGATGAATATCCATAAATATGGAAATACAACTTCGGCAACATTACCATTGCTATTACACGATTACGAATCGCAATTAAAAAAAGACGATAAAATTATATTCGCAGCCTTTGGTGGCGGATTTACTTGGGGCTCAATTTATTTAAAATGGGCTTATAATTCTTAACCGACTTTTAACTAACTAATTAAAAAGACTAATAATTATGGATATTAAGGAAATTCAAAACTTAATCAAATTTGTAGCCAAATCAGGAGCAAGTGAGGTTAAATTAGAAATGGATGATGTTAAGATCACCATCAAAACAGGTGCTGATGACAAAGGGGACTCAACCACTTATGTTCAACAAATACCAGTGAGCCAACCTGTAGCGCAAGCTATACCTGCAGCAGCACCAGCCGCTCCTGCTGCACCAGCCGCTCCTGCAGCTGAACCAGCATCAGACGATTCGAAATATATAACAGTTAAGTCACCAATTATAGGTACATTTTATCGTAAGCCATCTCCAGACAAACCTGTGTTTGTTGAAGTAGGTAGCACTATTGGTGAAGGTGATGTATTATGTGTCATTGAAGCGATGAAATTATTCAACGAAATCGAATCTGAAGTATCAGGAAAAATCGTTAAGATTTTAGTAGATGATTCTTCTCCAGTAGAGTTTGATCAACCATTATTCTTGGTAGATCCATCATAACCGTTTAAAAATTCCAATTCACATCTCATGTCATGAGACCCAAAACCTAATGTTTGGTTTTGTACTTGGAATTTGAAATTTTTAATTCAAGAAGTTATGTTTAAAAAAATATTAATAGCTAATAGAGGAGAAATAGCACTACGTGTTATTAGAACCTGTAAAGAAATGGGTATCAAAACGGTAGCAGTGTATTCTACAGCAGATGCTGAAAGCTTACATGTGAAGTTTGCAGACGAAGCTGTCTGTATTGGCCCACCATCAAGTAGTGACTCTTACCTTAAAATATCCAATATTATAGCAGCAGCAGAAATCACAAATGCTGATGCCATACATCCAGGTTATGGGTTTTTATCTGAAAACGCTAAATTCTCAAAAATCTGTGAAGAGCACGATATCAAATTTATTGGAGCGTCTCCAGAAATGATTGATAGAATGGGAGACAAAGCCAATGCAAAAGCAACAATGCTTGCTGCAGGTGTGCCATGTGTTCCAGGAAGTGAAGGTATAATTGAAGACTTTGAAGAGTGTAAAAAACTAGCTAAAGAAACCGGCTATCCAGTTATGCTTAAAGCATCTGCTGGAGGTGGAGGAAAAGGAATGCGTGCTGTTTGGAAACCTGAAGACCTTGAAGATGCTTGGGAATCTGCTAGAACAGAATCTAAAGCAGCTTTTGGAAATGATGATATGTACATGGAAAAACTTATTGAAGAGCCACGTCATATTGAAATCCAAGTCGTAGGAGATTCAACAGGTCGCGCATGTCATCTTTCAGAACGTGATTGTTCGGTGCAAAGACGTCACCAAAAGTTAACCGAAGAAGTGCCATCTCCATTTATGACTAAGGCTTTACGTGATAAAATGGGGAAAGCGGCTGTGAAAGCTGCAGAATATATCAAATATGAAGGCGCAGGAACAGTAGAGTTCTTGGTAGATAAGCATCGTAATTTCTACTTCATGGAAATGAATACGCGTATTCAAGTGGAGCACCCAATTACAGAACAAGTGATCGATTTCGATTTAATTCGTGAGCAAATTCTTGTGGCTGCTGGTGTGCCAATTTCTGGTAAGAACTATACACCTAATCTACACTCTATCGAATGTCGTATTAATGCCGAAGATCCATTTAATGATTTTAGACCATCGCCAGGACGCATTACAACGTTGCATGCACCTGGAGGACACGGAGTTCGTTTAGATACACATGTGTATGCTGGTTATGTGATTCCGCCTAACTACGATTCTATGATTGCTAAGTTGATAACTACTGCACAAACACGTGAGGAAGCCATCAATAAAATGAAACGTGCTTTAGAAGAGTTCGTTATTGAAGGTATCAAAACAACCATTCCATTCCACAGACAACTCATGGAGCATCCAGATTATTTAGCGGGTAACTATACCACTAAGTTTATGGAAGATTTTGTTATTGAGACAACTCCAGAAGATTAATACTATAACTCCGAAATTTACGTTTCGGAGTTTTTTTTACCTTTTTCTTAGGGTGTTCTTTTATCCCGAAGTGTCGGGACAAAAGGCAGGCTCTCGCAAGTCGCTCTCGGTGAGGAGCTCCAACAATAGCTCCATCCTTAACACGAACCAATATTTCTTGTTATATTTAAGAGAACTAATAACCAAGGTTAATGATTAAGACCAAAGAATCTGTTTTCATCTGTCTCTTATTTTTACTCTTTTTTCCTGCTTACGCCATGTTTAACAATGCTATTTTATTTTTGTTTGATCAAGCATTTACAGGTGGTGAAGTCTCAAAAATTTTCACATACAACTATACGGGAAACCTACTCGGCTGTTTAGGAATGGCGAAATATATAGAGTTGTCAAGCTCATTTAATTTTTTTCAAAAAAATGGCGCCTTAATGCTAACTTTTTTAGTTTCAGTCGTTGCTTTTTTAATGATTCTCAAAAAGAAAGAATCCAAGAACTATCATGCTAAATGGTGCCTAATTTTTGTGTTTTCGGTATTTCTGTTTACAGGGCTTGAGTTTTTATATTACACGTTTTCTTATATGATTAAGGCAGATGTTGAATTTTCAGAAGTGCTTTCTTTGATACTAATATTTAGTCTAATTGTTGCTCTATTAGCTGCAATTCTATTTTTTAAAAATTTCAGTAAAAAAGAAAAATTACAAGTTTTTATCCTAGTGATACCAGCATCTTTTATAAGTGCTTATCTTTGGTTAGGTTACATCGGACCAGCAATTTTGCCAATATAAACTCTATGAATCTATCCTACTGGGAAATAAAATCATGGCTCACTAATGTCGATTATACAATCGTAGGTAGTGGTATTGTAGGTCTCAATTGTGCATTACAATTAAAACAACGATTTCCAACAGCTAGCATTTTAATTCTTGAGCGTGGTACATTGCCACAAGGTGCCAGCACTAAAAATGCAGGTTTTGCATGTTTTGGGAGCCTGAGTGAAATCATCAATGACCTTAAAACTCATTCTGAAGATGAAGTGTTTCAGTTGGTAAAAAAACGTATTGATGGCTTGCAGTTATTGCGACAAAGATTGGGAGATGATATTATAGACTACCAAGAGTTAGGTGGTTATGAATTGTTTTCAAAAACAGATGATTTATATGAAGAAAGCCAGTCTAAAAAAGACAGTATAAATTTACTTCTAAAACCACTATTTAATCAAGAAGTATTTAGCTTTAAACCCAATGAGTTTAATTTTAAAAACTGTCACGATACCTTAGGTTATAATCAATTTGAAGGCCAAATAGACACGGGAAAAATGATGGCTTCATTAACGCAATTAGTATTAGGTTCTGGGGTAAAAATATTGAATAATAGTACTGTCGAACAGTTCTCTGAAAACGACAATTCGGTTAACATTAAAACAGATCAATTTGAATTTTCTACCTCAAAACTTTTAATTGCCACCAATGGCTTTGCTTCAGCGTTAGATATTTCCGAAGTAAAACCAGCTAGAGCACAAGTCCTTATTACAAAACCTATAGAAAACCTTCATATTAAAGGCACATTTCATTTAGATCAAGGGTATTATTATTTTAGAAATATTGATAACCGCTTACTATTTGGAGGTGGGCGAAATCTAGATTTTAAAGGAGAAGAAACTACTGAATTGACCCAAACCCAACGTATTCAAGATAAGTTAGAAGACTTATTAAAAACGACTATATTACCTCATACAGCTTTTGACATTGATTATCGTTGGACAGGCATTATGGGTGTTGGACAACAAAAAAAACCCATTGTAAAACAGCTTAGCAATAATGTGTTTTGTGGTGTGCGTTTAGGAGGTATGGGAGTCGCTATTGGGAGTTTGGTTGGAAAAGAATTAGCCGATTTATTGTAATGGATACCAAAAAAAAACTGTATTACCAATGCCAACAATTTATTGACAATCGCTTACAAGCGATTCAAAAAACCATACATGAGATTCAAGAATCATTAACCTCTGAAACGAAAAGTTCGGCAGGAGATAAACACGAAACAGGTCGAGCCATGTTGCAATTAGAGCGAGAAAAAGCCGGACAGCAATTGGCAGAAATTCAAAGAATTAATCAATTATTATCTAAGATTGATGTTTCAAACACATCAAAAGTTATTGGCTTGGGAAGTGTAGTAATAACAACCAATGCCAATTACTTCATTGCCATTAGTGCTGGAGAATTGAAAGTTAGCAGTCAAGTATTTTATGCGATTTCAGCTCACACACCTATTGCCCAATTGTTATTAGGGAAATCTATAGGAGATAACATTCAATTTAGAAATCAGGATTTTAAAATTATTGAAGTCTACTAATTTTTATCTCATTCAATTTCAGTGTATCTTTAGTTTATGAAAAAGATTAAAATTACACTTGTATTGCTTACAAGTATGGTATTCTCATTGATGAGTTTTGCTCAAGACACTAAAACTCAAATTTCAGTAGATTTTAAAATTAGAAACCTTGGATTTAATGTTGATGGTTACTTTTCAAGCGCCTCTATTACCACAAACTTTAACAGTAACAATAGTGCACAATGGACCTTATCTGGAAGTGTAAAAGCCAACTCCATTGCTACAGGTATCAAAAAACGTGATGAGCACTTATTAAGAGAAGACTATTTTGATGTTAAGACCTATCCAGATATAACTCTAAAAGCAACAGGTTTTAAAAAGATATCTGAAAATAAGTATAAAGTTGAGGTGAATCTTACCATTAAAGACGTGACCAAACGGATAACAATTCCAATGCAAATTAGTGACGACGACAATAGCTTGAAGCTGAGTGCTTATTTTGAAATAAACAGACGTGATTTTGGTGTTGGAGGAAGTAGCCTAACGCTATCAAATACAGCAAGAATAAATGTAAACTATACCTTAAAAAAGGAATAACTTGAATCAAAAGAGTTCCAAAATAGATGTGCTTATTATTGGAGGTGGATTGGCTGGTTTATCTTGTGCAATCCACTTAGCAAAGCACAATATTAGTGCTTTGGTTATAGAGAAAAATAGGTATCCTAAGCATAAGGTTTGCGGCGAATATATTTCAAATGAAGTACTCCCTTATCTCAATTATTTAGACATTGATGTTTTTAAATTAGGCGCCAAAAAGATTGATAAATTTCAACTGTCTACCACAAAAAGTAAACTCATTTCTACTATTCTACCCTTAGGTGGTTTTGGAATTAGTCGCTTTTGTTTGGATGAGGCGCTTGCTCGAAAAGCAATGGATAATAATGTTGAAATTATTCAAGATACCGTTGAAGATGTTCAATTTGATAATGATCAATTTACTGTAATTACCAAAGACCAAAAACACTTTAAATCTAAGATGGTAATTGGCGCCTATGGTAAACGATCTAATATTGATGTAAAGCTTAAGCGTCAGTTTATAAAAAACAAGTCTCCTTATCTAGCTGTTAAAATGCACGTTAAAGGAGATTTTCCTGATGACTTAGTGGCTCTTCATAATTTTGAAGGTGGTTATTGTGGTGTTTCCAAAGTTGAGAATGATAGTATCAATCTCTGTTATATTGCAAATTTCAAAGTATTCAAAACGTATAAAAATATTGAGGAGTTTCAACGCAAAGTGGTATTTAAAAACACCTATTTAAAACATATTTTTAGTGCCACAACACCAGTTTTTGAACACCCCTTAACGATAAGTCAGATTTCTTTTGAAGACAAAAAACCATTAGAGAACCACATCTTAATGTGTGGTGATACAGCCGCACTTATTCATCCATTGTGTGGCAACGGAATGAGTATGGCAATTAGAAGCGCACAAATAGCATCAGCATTGATTATTAAATTTTTTAATTCTGAAATTTCAACAAGAGAAGCACTAGAAAAGCAGTATCTTAGAGAATGGAATACAGCCTTTAAGTCACGTTTAAAAACGGGACATATGATGGCTAATTTGTTTGATCGACCAAAATTGTCAGAAATTTTGATGAAAGGATTGCAATGGTTTCCAGGTGTTTTGCCATATATCATTAAACGAACGCATGGTAAATTAATGCAGATTGAATGAGCTTACTCGTCAATACAAAATATAGAAGTGATGCAGAAGAAATCATGGATGATTTGGACTATAATGGTCCAATACTTCATGATGCGCTCGATAAATTAGCAAAGATCAACCAATGGTTAGGAGGAAATAAAGTGACGCTTAGCGGACTTAAAAAAGTACTAAAGAATCAACCAAAAGGGAAACCTATTACCATTATTGATCTTGGATGCGGAAGTGGAGATATGTTGAGAACCGTTTCACAATTTGGAAAACGTAATGGCTATAATTTTCAATTGCTAGGCATTGATGCTAATCACCATACAATCGATTATGCTAAGGCATCATCAAAAGCGTATAAAAACATTGAGTTTAAAGCCATAGATATTTTCTCGGAAGATTTTAAACAACTCAACTATGACTTGGTATTGACGACATTATTTTTACACCATTTTAAGGAAGACGAATTAGTGTCGTTTTTAAAACCTGTTTTAGTAAAAGCGAAGTTAGGCATTGTAGTTAACGATTTACACAGGCATAAACTAGCCTATTATCTTTTTAAACTATTGTGTTTAACGATAAAGAACAAAACAATAATTGAAGATGGGTTAACGTCTGTACTAAGAGGGTTTAAACGACAAGAATTAATACATATATCACAACAATTGCATGCCAATTATCAAATAGAATGGAAATGGGCATTTCGTTTCCAGTGGCTATTGAAGCAAAAATAATATGAGTGTAAAAATAACAGCTGTAGCTAAACAATTGCCTAAATATACTAGAGAGACTAAAGATATTATTCCGTATTTAAACCTTTGGCTAACTGGTCAGGAAGAGCGCTTTCAACGTAAAGTAGTTAAGCTTTTTGAAAATGCTGGAGTCGATAGGCGTTACTCTATTATGGATGCTGAAGATGTCTTTATGAAAACCTCTTTCGAAGAAAAAAATGACATTTATTCAAAAGAAGTCGTGAAGCTAGCCGAACAATCTTTGAGTAAAGCCCTTGAAAAAGTCAGCCTAAAACCTACAGATATTGATTATATCATAACGGTAAGTTGTACAGGAATCATGATTCCATCTATGGATGCTTATCTAATAAATAATCTTAAGATGAAACAAGACATTGTAAGGCTTCCTGTAACCGAAATGGGCTGTGCTGCTGGTGTTTCAGGGATTATCTATGCAAAGAATTTTTTAAAAGCTAATCCTAATAAACGCGCTGCCGTCATTGCTGTAGAATCACCAACGGCAACCTTTCAGTTAGATGATTTTTCGATGGTAAATATTGTAAGTGCTGCTATTTTTGGAGATGGAGCTTCAAGCGTGATCTTATCATCTTATGAAAACGAAGAAGGGCCTAAGATTATTGATGAAGCCATGTACCACTTTTATGATGCTGAAACTATGATGGGTTTTAAATTGGTAAATACGGGGTTACAAATGATTTTAGATAAAGCAGTTCCTGAAACGATTGCTACTCATTTTCCTAAAATTGTACATCCTTTTTTAAAGCAGAATGGTATAACCATTGAAGATGTTGACCATCTTATTTTTCATCCAGGAGGAAAGAAAATCGTGCAAACAGTTGAAGATTTATTTGGCTCATTAGGAAAAAACATAGAAGACACCAAAGAGGTATTGAAACGTTATGGAAATATGAGTAGCGCAACAGTATTATATGTACTAGAGCGGTTTATGGATAAGCAATTACCAAAAGGTGATAAAGGTTTAATGTTAAGCTTTGGGCCAGGGTTTTCAGCACAACGAATTTTATTAGAATGGTAAAAGAATTTGAACACAAAAACTATTGGGCACTCATTTTGGGAGGTTCTAGCGGATTAGGTTTAGCTACAGCAAAAAAACTCGCTAAACACGGGATGAATATATGTGTTATTCATCGAAATTCCAGATCTCAAGAGACGGAAATTAATGCTGAGTTTGATAAAATCAAAGCCGAAGGAGTAACGTTTAAATCGTATAATGTAGATGCATTTAAGCCAGAAAAACGCGAACAAATTATTAGCGAATTAGATGCAATATTAGAAGGAGGAAAAATAAGAAGTTTAGTGCATAGTGTTGCCAAAGGAAATTTAAAACCTATGTTAGATGATGAAAAACCAACACTTCAAAATGATGATTTCAATTTAACTATCAATGCAATGGCAATTAGCTTATACGATTGGACCAAGTCTCTTTTTGAGGCAAAATTATTTTCAGAAGACGCACGAATCATAAGCTTCACTAGCGAAGGTAATACGAAAGCATGGAAGAATTATGCAGCAGTTTCAGCCGCAAAGGTGACGCTAGAAGCCATTACAAGAAATATTGCTTTAGAATTTGCACCATATGGTATTAGGGCCAATTGTATTCAAGCAGGTGTTACAGATACAGCTTCATTGCGAATGATTCCTGGTAGTGATCAAATAAAAGTACACAGTTTAAAACGCAACCCATTTAAACGGCTAACCCAACCTGAAGACGTCGCCAATGCCGTCTATCTATTAAGTAAAGATGAAGCGCGTTGGATAAATGGTTGTGTAATTCCTGTCGATGGAGGTGAGCATATAAGTTAAAATGACAGAACAACAGATTATAGCATTATTACCTTATCAAGAACCTTTTTTGTTTGTTGATGGGCTTAGTGCGTTTTCTGCTGAAGGGATTACAGGGCACTATACTTTTCAAAAAAATGCTTATTTCTATAAAGGACATTTTAAAAACAACCCAATTACACCAGGTGTTATTCTAACAGAGTGTATGGCGCAAATCGGACTGGTATGCTTAGGCATTTATATGTTGAAAGACGAGCTTTCAGATCATACGAATCCTCAAATTGCATTGACTTCAAGTCAGGTAGATTTCTTTTTACCAGTATATCCAGGCGAGAAAGTGACAGTAGTTTCAGAAAAGGAGCTGTTTCGATTTAATAAACTAAAATGCAAGGTTAAATTATTTAATGAGAACGGTGATTTGGTATGTCGCGGAAGAATTTCAGGAATGATCAAAGCATGAAAAACAGAGTCGTCATAACGGGTTTAGGAGTTGTATCACCAAATGGTGTTGGCCTTGATGCATTTACTACAGCTATCAAAAAAGGACAGCCAGGAATTACCTTCCACCAGCAATTAGCCGACTTACAATTTTCTTGCTGTATAGGAGGAGTGCCTCTAATTTCCGAAGAAAAAAAACTCGAATACCTCACGCCTTTACAACTAAGAGGTTTTAATAGTTCTGGGATTTTATATGGATGTATCGCGGGAATGGATGCATGGAGAGATGCAGGACTATCAATTGATCCTAAAAGTAAATTGGACTTCGATAGTGGAACTGTTTTCGGTACAGGAACATCTGGTGTTGAGAAGTTCAGAGAAGCGATCTATAAACTCGATGACAAACAAGTCAAACGCTTAGGGAGTACCGTTGTAGTACAAACTATGGCTAGTGGTATTAGTGCATTTTTGGGAGGTATCTTAGGTTTAGGAAATCAAGTAACAACAAATTCTTCGGCATGTACCACAGGAACCGAAGCCATTTTAATGGGTTATGAGCGTATTAAAAATGGTCAAGCCAAATGTATGCTGGTTGGGAGTTGTAGTGATGATGGCCCATACATTTGGGGTGGATTTGATGCCATGCGAGTAATGACCTATAAGCACAACGATACACCTGAGCAAGGCTCACGTCCTATGAGTGCTAGTGCTTCTGGATTTGTGCCAGGATCTGGTGCAGGAGCTTTGGTATTGGAGTCTTTGGAGAGTGCTTTGGAGCGAAACGCAAAGATCTATGCTGAGGTTTTAGGCGGACATATAAATTCTGGAGGTCAACGGCAAGGTGGTACTATGACTGCGCCAAATCCCGAAGCTGTTCAGCACTGTATCAAAGAGGCTGTTGTCAATGCCAATATTTCAGCTATAGACATTGATACGATTAATGGGCATTTAACAGCAACGTCAAAAGACGCTTTAGAGGTTGAGAACTGGACCAAGGCTCTAGATAGACAGGGTAATGATTTTCCATATATCAATTCTTTAAAATCTATGGTGGGTCATTGTTTGGCTGCAGCAGGAAGTATCGAATCTGTAGCAACAGTATTGCAGTTAAAAGAACAATTTGTGTTTCCAAATATTAATTGTGATGATGTTCATCCAGAAATTTCCAATTTAATTTCCGAAGAAAAGATTGTAAAACGTGCACTAAAAACTGAATTAAATATTGCAGCAAAAGCCAGTTTTGGTTTTGGTGATGTGAATGCTTGTATTATCTTTAAGAGATATAATTAAGCTATGACCAAAGACGAATTAATTGCCAAATTAAAAACTATTGTTCAACCCTATATTCAAGACGAAGCAGCCTTTGACAACCTGTCTGAAGACACAGATTTTATCAATGATCTCAAGATTAACTCTGCGAATCTTGTTGATGTTATTCTAGATGTGGAAGATGAGTTTGATATTAGAATCGAAAACGACGATATGGAAAAAATGATTTCGGTTAAAGCAGCTATGGGCATCGTCAATGAAAAATTAGCCGAAAAATGATAGGCAACGACATTGTCGATTTAAAGTATATTAAAGAGACCTCTAATTGGAAACGTCCTCGTTTTTTAGATAAGGTGTTTACGACAAAAGAGCAGCATCTTATTTTGTCTTCGGAAAACCAACATCAAATGGTTTGGTTACTATGGAGCATGAAAGAAGCGGCTTATAAATGTCATGTTCAGCAATATGGAAGGCGTTTTTTTAATCCGAAACGATTAGTGTGTGAGCTCATTTCCGAAGATAAAGGACAAGTCAATATTGACGCTATCCAATATTATACAGCAACAATAGTAACTAAAGATTATGTTTATACCATTGCTAAGCAAACCGATGACCAACCTGTTGAGACTTCTATTATTGAAACTAAAGCTCCTAAACTGGCAACACAAAGTGTCCTATTAAAACGATACGCTCTAGAATCTATTGCTGAAGTTAAACACTTAGATCTTGATATGTTAGAAATTAGAAAAACCAAAATTGGAGCCCCTGAAGTTTACTATGCTTCTCAAAAAACGCCTATTGATTTGACTTTAACTCATTGTGGGCGCTTTTCAAGCTTTGCGTTTTAAAGATTAAAAATTGAGTGTGTTATGTTTGATTTGTAGTATCTTTATTACAATTAAAACCATCAATCATATTATGAAATATCTTTATATTGCTTTAGCAATAGCTCTCACTCTTTTTAGTTGCCAAGACACAAAAACGATCAAACCTACAACACTAACCATCAAGACCAATGTAGACACGGTTAGTGTTGCAAAAGTATTTAGACCTGTTAATGGTACTATATTATGGGATAATATCTTGGACGAATTCATCAAAAATGAAGGCGATTCACTTTCGGGAGATTTAAATATAGAGGGCTCTGAAATAGTAAGGGTATTAGTTGGCGGAAAACGATTCAGAATGATTTTATTTCCTAACCAAAATTACGGAGTTGGGTTTCAAGATGACTCGAGAGTTTTTACTGGAGATAATGCCAAAGGACAAGAGGCTTTGAATGCATTTGATAGAACATATGCATCGAGTTTTACATTTTTAAATATCTTCACGCAAGATACCACAGCTACTTTATTATCCAATCATATTTCAGACCTCAAAACTAAAGACATCTCAATTATAGATGACCTATTGAAAACAGAAGCTATAGATGCCGATTTCTATGAGGTTTTAAAAACAGAGATTGATTATTATTATGCTGATGGTTTAGTTAACATTGCCAATTATAAGAGTGAGCGAGCAGAAGGTAAGACACTTAGAGATCTTAAAGATTTAATAGAAGCAACAAAGGTTGCTTTTCCTTTTACAGCTGAACAAAAACCAATAAACTGGGTAGACTATGTCATGGAAGCAGAAATTCGACCAGCCATTGTAGAACGTTATAATAAAGAGGATCGAATACAATTTTTCAAATTGGATACGATTCATCATATATATAAAAGCATTATCAAACAGCAACTAGAAGAACCATTTAGAGAACAGTTACTTGCTAATTATATACTGAATGCTTCTAGGCAAAACCAATATGAAAAGAGCTTAATCCAAATTTTTGATGAGTTCAATATGAATTATCCTGAGAGTGTTTACAGTTCATATCTTGAAAAAGATATTTCAAAAATTAGAACATACTATCAGAAAATTCAGGGAGAGTTACCAAAATCGGTGACGTTTGTAGAGGGCGAACAAATCAATACATTACAGGAGCTTCTTAAAGAGTTTGAAGGAGAGAAGCTTTATATTGACGTTTGGGCAACATGGT
Source organism: Psychroserpens luteolus (assembly GCF_021032705.1). Taxonomy (GTDB): domain Bacteria; phylum Bacteroidota; class Bacteroidia; order Flavobacteriales; family Flavobacteriaceae; genus Psychroserpens; species Psychroserpens luteolus. The sequence goes on from NZ_JAHVXI010000001.1 coordinate 874,403, forward strand.
GTGGTCCTTGTAAACGTGAATTCGCCAATAACCATATGATAGTAGATATTCTTGAAGACAATGGTTATAAAAAATTATTTATTTCACTTGATCAACCAGAAGCAAAGGATAAGTGGATAGAGTTAATAAAATATTATGACTTATCGGGCTATCATCATTTGGCAAATCGAGAATTTTTTATTGATTTTGAAAAGAATCATTCAGCGGTGAAAAATGGTATTGCCATTCCGCAATACCTATTAATTGACAGCAATGGGAAAATAATTACAAATACTGCCCCTCGGCCAGGAGATCCAGATGCTATACTGAAATTAATTCAGGATCAATCTTAAAGATAATCAACTAGAAATAGTGTTGTATTCAAAGTTATAGTGTTCGATAATATATGCAGCGAGGTTTAACTATCGCTCTGCACGATCTAAGACCTAGGCATCAAAGTACAATATTAAAAACAACAGGATTTAAGATCTATTTCTAAAACCTATACTTTAAAAATTTACTCTAAATACAATATTTGGCGTAATACCAAGTCCAATGGTGGTTTGTTCTACTAACCTTGGGTCGTCATCTTGATTATGCTCTATTTCAAATGTTTTATCTATTTGGTTTTTCTGGTTATAGATATTTAATACCGAGGCACCCAGACGAGCTTTGACAGATTTTTTCTCACCGATAAAAAAATCATAAGTGATGCTTGCATCTAGTTTGTGATACGTATTAAGACGTTTATTATTTTGATCTGAAAAAGTTACTCTGTATTCTGTTTCACCTATATCATTTGTAAAAGTCTCTATTCCAGATGGATTTGAATACGGTTTTCCCGAGGCCAAAGACCAGCCTAAGGATAGTTGAAATTGTTTATACTTATAAGTGTTGGACCAAGAAATTATATGACGTTGGTCAAAATTACCAGGAAAGGAACCGTCTTGGATGCCTTTAAATTTAAAATCGGTTTTGCTTAATGAATAAGCTACCCATGTTCGAAAATGTTTAATTCGTTTTTTTAATAATACATCTAATCCATAGATTTTACTGCTACCAAAAACATAGCGTTCTTCATCAACACTCACCTCGTTAAATCCTTTAGTTAAAGAGGTTAATCCTTTAATTTCTTTAAAATAACCTTCAATATCTGCGGTCCATCCATTTTTAGAGAACAATACACCAGCCGCTATTTGCTTGTTGTTTAATACAGGAGTTTCATCTTCATCTGACAATACCCATAAGACATTGTCCAAACCAAGTTCATTAAATTCAAAAGACACTAGTTTGCTTATTGCTTGATTTTTTATTTCTGCAGAGGCCTTTACCTTCCATACATTATTAAAAGCATAATCTGTATATAGCCTAGGTTCTATATACCATTTTTGATTATCGGTAAACAAACTATTTCTAAGCCCCATTCTTACATACCAACCTTTTGACTGAAAATTGTATTCTCCAAATATGCTATGAAAACTCTGATTATTACTTTCATTAAAACTTTCATCATCTTCATTTAAGAAACGCAGATTATAACTTACATCTGCTGTGGTTACATCATAACCCAAAGAGATGTTTTGTTGTTCATTAATTTTATATCTTAATTGCAATAAAGCACCTCTGTCTTTAATATTGTTTTCTTTGGAAAAGTTCTCCTCCAATACATTGTTTGTCGATTGTATAAAATCATATTTAGAAGTATAATCAGATAACCGTAGTTCAGCATCGATTTTCCAATCTGATGTTAATAGGCCATTCCAATGAAAACTGAGACCATTATTATTAAGTTCTAACATATCAGATGATACTTCATTATCAATGTCTTCGTTTTTATAATCAAGTCTGTTACTTATTTTTAAGGCACTAACACTGAAAGTGTGATTTGTATTAGGTTGAAAAATTACTTTTGTACTAAGATCTGTGAAATAAAAATCATTTTCTAAAATAGTTAATTCTTCTTCTTCAACAATATCATTGATTTCTTCCACTCTTGTGTTTTGATAAACTTTATTACTTAATGCTGTAAATGGAGGGGAATCAAAAAGGTCTGTAGTAGCTCTTCTTGCAGAGACTATAATGCCTATTTTTTCATCGAGTAATGATGTTTTAACTAATGCATCTGCTTGCAATAAATTACTACCCAATCCAATAGTTGTTTTTTCTGGAACAGTTTCAGTCATATGCATATCTATAACTCCAGCAATACGTTCGCCATATTTAACGCTTGCACCACTACGATATACATCAACTTGCTCTATAATGTATGGGTTTAATGGAGAGATCATGCCAAATAGATGTCCTTCATGATACATTTTAATGCCATCTAATAAAATAAGATTTTGATCTGGTGTTCCGCCTCTGATATGTAAATTGGATGCCGATTCTGTAGGACTTGAAATACCTGGTAATAACTGAAGGCTTTGTAGTACATCTGGTTCGGTTAAACCAGGCAGAATACCTAATTTATCGGGTCGCATAGTAACTGAACCATCTTTCTTTTTTTGATAAAAACCTGAGGTTAAATACTCGGCAACCAAAAGAACTTCATCCAAGGTGTTAATATATATTAGTTCTTCTGGTTCTTTATAAAGAGGTTTGACGATAATATTAGTTGTATTTATATACTGAAATTCCAACGCACTTTGTTGAGAGATCATTGCTATTATTGTTTTTAAATCTGCATTGCCAGAAAAAGAAAAACGTTTGCCGTCAAACAAACTACTATTAAATGAAAAGCGAATATTGTAACGTGTTTCAATATCCTTTACTACTTGTATAAGAGGGGTATTGTTATAGTTAAATGTATGCTCTTGAGCGTATAGTTTAGTTGAGAGTACAAGAAAAAACAGAAATAATATGTAACGCCTCATTAATATTTTTTAATTATAACGTTGCCATCTATCTTTAATATATATGGAATATCTAAAGTTTCAAAAATGGTTCTTAATGCTACATTAAGATCACCATGTGCAAATCGACCAGTGAAATTAATAGGTTTTAAATGCTCTTTACCTTCAACTTCTATAGAATATTGTCGTTCTAATTCTTCTATGACTTCGAGAATATTAACAGTGTTAAAGCTACTTTCGTGTTGTAGCCACCTAGGAGAATTATCGTTATTTATATAATTGTTTTGTTCAATACTGTTTTGTATCGAAAAGCCTTGTCCTTTTGTTAATACAATTGATTCATATCCTTCAACCATAACCTTTACTTTTCCTTCATAACACACCACGTTGTAAAAATTATCTCTGGAGTTTACAGTAAATCGTGTTCCTAATACTCTAACATCACCATTAACTGTATTTACAGTAAAAGTTGATCCTTTTTCTACCTCGAAATAAGCTTCTCCTTCTAGAGTTAATCCTCGCTTTTTATTCCAATTGTAGGGTTTATATTTGATATTAGAGTCGGCATTTAAATACACTTTAGAATTGTCTGGTAAAGAGAACTCTATTTGCTGAGCTAGTTGGCTTCTATAGGTAGTTGTTTTAAAAAATAAAGAGTAACCTAAAAACAAAAATAAGGATGCTGCAATAGCATAGATCCAGTTTGAGATTTTAAATTTTGGCTTTGATACTAGGTTTTTAGTGTTTTCTAACTCAATCTTCTCCCAAGTTGCCTTAAAATTAGCATCAATATCAAACTCAGGGAACTCAGCCAAGTTAGTGGTTTCAACTATATCCAAATATTTTTTGTAGTCTGGATCAGCTTCGAACTTGCGCAACTCTTCTTTTGATAGAGTTCCATCAAGCCACTTTGCTAAAAAAGTGTCATCGTAAAGCTGTTCCATATGTTTAATTTTTGGGTAGTATAACTTGTAAACAGCTAAGCTTAAAAAAACCCTAGTTAAAGCTTATAGTTTTTTATGCTTTTCTTTAAGTTAAGTAATGCAGAGTGCATTCGTTGCTCTACTGCTTTTACCGAAATATCCAACATTTCTGCTATTTCCCTATATTTCTTTTTTTCAATGCGATTTAATAAAAACACCTCTCGCTGTTTGGGAGACAAATTATTTATTGCTGCTGTTAATTCTTTTCGAAATTCTTTTTCTCTTAAAACGAATTCAGGATCTTCATGGTTAACTCTTGAATCGGATTTTGTTTTTTGATACTTTAAAACCACTTTTTGGTGATCTAATTCGTTGAAAAAGGCATTTTTAACAAGAGTAAGCAAATAAGACTTTGCTTTTTCTATTGGAACTTTCGCACAATTATTCCAAAGTTTTATAAAGGCGTCTTGAGTTAAGTCTTCAGCTTGTTTTCTATTGCCACATTTCGAGTAGATAAAGTTATTTACCATTTTTGAATAGTTTCTATAAACTTTTTCAAAAATATATTTTTCACAAATTGAGGCTAAGCTTTGACTCATTTATCACTTTTATTAAAGTCAAATTTAGTTATTTTTTTATCAACCTAGGGTAAATTTTTTTGAGCCTGTTCTAGTAAAAACACCTCAAATGAAAAACCTATGCGTAGAAACAAAAGCCTCACAGTAACTTTACTAATTATTGCTTTAATAGCTTTTATTTCATTGGGCTTTAAGGTTAAGCCTATGATTAATGCCTATGAAGATTTTCTTCCCAAAGTCGTTTACGATGTAAGTTATAATTTTTATACAAAAGGTATTGACCGCAAAGTCTTTGTTAAGACATTTCTTCCTGAAAGTAATAATCGGCAAAAAATATCAAATGTCAAGCAAAAGGCGAATGACATGAAGTTTAGAACCGAAGAACAAAATGAAAACCTGAGAGCTATTTGGAGAGCTCAAAGTAAAGATAAGTTTTATACCATAAACTATGCTTTCACTTATAAAGGAAAAGCTGTAAAGTATTTGATCGATGATAATCTCTCTCTCCGAAAACAGAGCGACACTATATTATACCGTTATCTTAAACCAGAAACTTATATTGAAGTAAATCATAATAAAATAGATGTATTAGCATCTGATTTAGCTAAAAACAAGAGTGATTTAAAATCACTAATTAAGAGTATCTATGATTATGTTCACAACATACCTTCTGCTCCTATTCGAGACCTTACAAGTGCTTTAAAGGCTTACGAACAAAATCAAGCGTCATGTAATGGGAAAGCCCGTTTGTTTGTTGCGCTTTGTAGAAACCGTGGCATTCCTGCCAGATTAAAAGGCGGATTGATACTAGAGGACACAAAAAAGAGAACGTCTCACCTATGGGCAGAAGTTTACATTACAGACCATTGGGTGCCTTTTGATGTTCTTAATGGGCATTTTGCTTATTTGCCAGCCCATTATTTAGAATTATATACTGGCGATCATTTTTTAATAACACATACGCCAAATATTCTATTCGATTATAATTATACCATGGAGGAAAATCAACACATTCCATTTATGAATGTTACTACAGATGATGCCTTAATGGACCATCCTATATCTTTATTAAAGCTATCTAGAAGCGGTATTGTTCCAAAACACACACTTCACTTTTTATTGCTATTACCTCTTGGTGGGCTCATTATAGCATTATTGAAAAATGTACTAGGGTTAAAAACCTATGGAGTGTTCTTACCTATACTTATCGCTTATACTTTTACATCTACAGGATACATTACTGGCATGTTCTTGTTTTTGATAATAACGGGCTTAGTGGCACTTATATCTGTTCCCTTAAATAATTGGGGATTACTATATACACCTAAGATTGTTATCATCTTAACCTTTACGGTCATTATGATTTTTATATTCCTTAATGTAGGTCTATCCTATAAACTAGATTGGTTAACGGCAATTTCATTTTTCCCTATTATCATATTATCAATAATGGCAGAACGTTTTGCACGAGCTATAGAAGAAGATGGTACGAAAAAGGCCTTAAACAATATTTTGCAAACACTGGTTGCAACATCGGTTTGTTATTTGGTATTTGCTTCAACAACCATAAAAATGGCGTTATTGATATTTCCAGAGATTATATTACTTCTAGTGATAGTCACTTTACTATTAGGTAAATGGATAGGGTTGCGAGTTTCAGAATATAGACGTTTCAGTTTTATTATTAGATAAATATTAAAAACATAAATAACTATGAAAATCTTAAATATTCTAAAAAAAAGCTTACAAAACGATTTTGATGTCTTAGGAATAAACGAGAGAAATGCATCTCTAATTTATCCGAATAATAAACGCAAAGATTATAAGTTAGCAGATGATAAAGTATTAACTAAAAATATTTTAGAAGCATACCATATTCCTTGTTCAAAAACCTATACTGTTATAGAGAATATTGGTAGCATTCAAGAAAAATGGAACGATGTACAGCGCCAAACCAAAATAGCGATTAAACCAGCTAATGGTAGTGGAGGTGGCGGTATTAAAATTATAAAAAAAGATAAAGAAGGACATTGGACCTCGGGAGGACATAGGATTTTAAAAGAAGAGATTTTTCTTCATTTATCTAATATCATAATGGGACGCTACTCTTTTGGGTCTACCGATCGAGTACTTATTGAAGAATGTATAGAGCCGCACTCATTCTTCAGTGAAATTTATCCTCAAGGTGTTCCAGATTTTAGAATAATATTGCTCAAAAAAAAACCACTGATGGCTATGCTAAGGGTGCCTACAGATAAATCTGATGGCAAAGCAAATTTACATCAAGGCGGATTAGGTATTGGGATAGACATGAAAAAAGGAATACTGACACAGGCTTATGATGGTGTATCTTATTTTGATACGCATCCAGATAATGGAAATCAAATAGTTGGCAAGCGCATACCATATTGGGAGTCTATTGTACAGATATCTATACAAACAGCAAAGCATTTTCCTCTTAACTACTTAGGGGTAGATATTGTTATAGATAAGATTCACGGACCATTGATAATGGAAGTCAATGTGAGACCAGGTCTAGGAATTCAACTAGCTAATAAAACTGGCTTGAAATTTTTTTTAAAGACAACCTAGGGTTTTTTAAAAACTCCCTGTTTTCCTTTTAAACACCCAAAACTTTAAATTATGGAATTTAAAAAATCCCCATTCCCATACATTTTACTTTTATCCTCTATTTTAAGTATCGCATTTTATGCCAATAGAACTTGGGATAAAAAAATGAATGAACCACTTACATATTCATTGCACAAAATTGAAAACTCATCAAAAAGCGAGTTAACAAATCTAGCACCACCTTCGTTGATTTCTATTTCTGCTGCCGTAACTAAAGACACTAAATAGGCTGTAATTCAATCTTACTTTCAACAATCTCTAATCTTTTATAATTAAAAAATATATTATGAAGCACTCTTTTTTTTTCCTATTCCTTTTTGCTATTGGGTTGTCTAGCGCTCAAGTTGATCTAAGTGTAAACACACTTTCAGGCTATGAGTATAATATCAATAGATCTCCAGAAACGCTTTTTGAAGACTCAGAACTTGTTGATAAAGAAGATTTAATATTTAGTGGTTTTTATCAAGAAATAGGTGTTAGATTAAGATATAGTAAAGAGCTAAAATCGGGTGTTTTTAAAGCCTATTTAACACCTAAGAGACGATTTTTTATTGCAGAGCCAGAACTTAACCTATTACTGCTAAGGTCTGGGTTAAAATACACCCATACCTTTAAGAAGAAATTAAAATGGGAAAGCGGTATTAATTATACCATTAAAGATCGCGAAGGTTTAGATTTAGATGAAAATGAATTAAGTGTTCCCTTAGGCTATAATTTACTTAATGTGAAATCTGGATTGCATTTAAGACTATATAAAAATAACAGGACACAGTTCCATTTGCACTATGGAAAGAAGAACTTTAATGCATCTGAAAACAGAACAACCTCCTATAACAAATATGGTGTAAGTGTAGATTTTAAAACCATTTATTGGAAAAACCATTTATTATACTCATATGGCATTGCTGCCAAGTTCTTTCATAGGGATTATGTGACATTGAATGAGGAGGAAGCTTCCGAAATTTCTAGAACTTGGCAGTATATCAACTTTGAATTATATTATACTATATCTTTAAATAAGAAATGGACCATTAAACCGTCTATTGACTATCAAAAGCGAATAGATGCTACAAATGATCGATTTGGGTATAATCAAATTCGTGCAGGTTTAAATCTTAATTTTAAATCTGAAAAATTTAAAAACAGTATTAATTTCTCCTATAACAATAGGCGTTTTGATATGCTTCAAGCTGAAAATAATTCGGGAGCATCGATAGACAATTTGAAGTATGATTATTTAAGGGTAAGATATAATGCAGACTATAAATTAAATGATAAGCTATCTCTTATCTCAGAAGCATATTTAGTAAATAGAGCATCAAACAACGACAATCAAAACACAACGACTTTTCGTTCTTATCAAAACTTTTATGTTGGAATAGGACTTCGTTGGCAGCTATTTTAGTGCTTTCTGTATGAATTTAAAGAGATTTTAAAAAGCAGACCAACCAAAGTTAGTCTGCTTTTCCTTTTAAGAATTATTATTTCTAGAGTTTTTACGTTTTTCCCTGCGAATCTTCCAAGGTGCATTTTTCTGCCAGTCACCTGCCATAATACAACCATAAGGCATCACTTCGTCAATGACGTTACCCAAATCAAATTCATCCATTTGATCTCTAACGGTTTTTGCGTTTTTATAAGCACTAGGTAACTCAGTAATGTCAATTTCCTTTGAGAAAAAACGAACATCCAAACCTTTAGTTTCTTCTTTAAAGATTTGCATGATGGTTCCTGTTTTACTTTTTCTATGTTGTGTTCTGCTCACATTTCGACCTGCACCATGAGGCGCAAAACCTAAATTGGTTGTTGTCGTAGATCCTTCAACGATTAATACAGGTTCGCTCATATTTAATGGGATCAATCTCGGACCAGTAATATCTGGCATAAACTTAGCATCCAAAGGTGTAGCACCTTTAGCGTGGTAAAATAAATCACCATCTTTAAAGACAAAATTATGCTCATTCCAGTATCTGTTTTCGATAGCAATCTCTAAAGACTCTGCTACCGAATTATGAATCACTTCATGATTGGTCTTTGTCCAATCTCTTATAGTTTGTAAAGCCTCCCAATACGATTGTCCTTCATCGGTATCAAAAGGAATCCATGCATTTTGCTTCTTCGTTTCAGGCGATAATTCCTTTCTAAAACGTTCGGCAATTTTCATTCCTTTCGTGTATAATCGTGCCCCAGGGCCTCTTGATCCATGGTGTGTGACCATCATGGTATTTCCTGTTTTTTTAGACGTTCCTACAAATAAGAAATGATTACCATCGCCTTGTGTTCCTAAATGTGATCTTGCGATTTGAATCATTTGATTATCATTCAATAAAAAATTACCCTTAAAAGCATCTAATAATTCCTTCGGAAATCTAAATTGCGTATGTCTATCACGTCCTCCAGGACCAAAATGGGTGTTGACATGAGCTGCATCAAGGATGTCTTTTGGATTAGCATTACCAAAATCGGTTAACATTACTGAACAACAAATATCGGCACTATGCATTCCTGGATGAATCGCATTTTTTGCAACAGCCACACCTCCAACAGGAATAGTTCCATCTGGACCTGCTGGACAAGCATCAGGCATGATAGCACCATCAACTAATGTTGGTGTTTTCATCAAAGTTTGCATAGAGTTGATCACTTTAGAAACATTGTCTTCTTCCAGCTCATTTTCAGCTTTTATATTAATAGAAAACTCAATTGACGTTTTATGTAACGCTATTGGGTCTTGTGATTTAAACTGCTCTAAGTAAGTTTCTAAAGCATCACCTTCTAATCTGTTTTCATTAATATAAATTATGGCGTCTTTCATCCATTTACCTTGTCTGTATCCTAAGGCGATTAAATCGTGACCTGTGATTTTTGTGTTCATGTTTTTATTTTTTATTAAGCTCCACCAGTTCCCTCGACTGATGGAGCACTACTACCAAAGTCTAACTAATAAGACTTCTTTATGATTACGTTGCAAATATTTAACCCTATTGCGCAATCTTTTTGCGTAGTATAATTATTTTAATTTTCTAAATGTTAAACTCATTCTTTCATTGTCTGTATTTGATCTAATTATGGCATGCTGCCATACATTTTTGAAACTCATTATTCATGTAAATTAATGAACCAGAAATAAGATTAAAGTCAACAATTGTCTCTCGATTTTCAATATTTCTAAAACGAAGTGTCCTTGTTTCACCAACAGAGACAATTACCACTCCTGTGTTTTCTATCAGTATGTCTGTTCGGTCAGAATGGAATCCCATTCTTGAATTTCCATTTTCATAATAATTGATCAAACAGTTGTTTGGTCTGAAGCATAGAAATTTTTCAATAGAAGCTATGATTTCTTTCATTTCTTGTGTGAACTGCTGAAAAGGATATTCCATCTGAGAGTAATTATAAGGTCTTCCAAAACTTGCAGTTTTTCTATTTACCATGCTCTCGTCCCAAATCGTATTACGCCTTAAATTTTCAAATAACAATCTGTGATTATTTAAAAAGCTTTCTCTGTAAGTTATTCCTTCCATAATTTCATTAAATTTTAATCACTTCGTTTAAAAATTCCGCCAGATTTTAGACTTATAAAAACCCAGCAGAATTTAATAATTAAGAATAGGAGCCTATTCCTCAGTGAAGTAATTTATACAACCTTATCTGCACATGATGAACTCGCAAAAGCATAAGGCTTGGCCTTAAAAACAAACCCCATTCCAAGAATGTAGCCCATTGCATCTTTTAGAGCTACATTAGATTTAAATTTAGGATCTGTATTAATATCGGCATGAACCTCAAGTTCTACATTGTACGTATCTAAAATGTCACAAATCGAATATGCGACCTCTACAGACATCGTTACTTCCTTAAGCATACGTTCTTTAATGCCAATATATTTTGTCCCTTTGTAATTTCTCATAAACATAAAACCACCTTTTCCTTCACGCAGTATCACAATAACTGTTGCATATTCAACATGAGATTTATAGGCTTGAGAGTCTGAACCAACACAAATCTTTAAACGATGTCCGTTTTTTTGTTCTTTTACAATAGCATTTTCAATTACTTCGGTGATGGGTTGGTCAAAAACCTTCCCACTAAAGTTTCTCCATTTTTGTTGTACAATTTTCATCTCTATTTAGTTTCTATTTAATAATTATGTTGTGGAACAAACTGGGATCGAACCAGTATTTTCGGAGCTTCAATCCGACGCATAGACCAACTTTGCTATTGTTCCTATTGGGTGATTCCGAGATTCGAACTCTGTTCTCCTCATTCACAGTGAGGTACTTTACCATATAAGCTAAAACCACCATATTTTAGTTCTGACAAAAGGAATCGAACCTTTATCCACAAACGTATCAGGTTTGCACTTTACCAGTTAAGCTATGTCAGAATATTGTTAACCTGACAGGATTCGAACCTGTACCGAAAGATTCAAAGTCTTCCATGCTGCCGTTACACCACAAGTTATTTTGTAAGCTTAATAGGACTTGAACCCATATCACTAGATTCGTATTCTAGCATGTTATCCAATTACACCATAAGCTTATATTGTACTCCACCCAAGATTCGAATTTGGACTTAAAGGCGCTTAAAACCTTTGCCTCTTCCAGTTGGGCTAGTGGAGCATATGTTGCCTACGCGCCACCTGGCACGTTTGCTTAAAATGTCTACTAGACATTTTTTTCACGCAACGCCCTGTACAGGAAGAGAGATTCGAACTCTCAAAATCTTGTTTCTAAGACAAGAGCGTATGCCAATTCCGCCATTCCTGCATTAGTTGAGATGCCAGGAGTCGAACCTGAATCCTTCGCCTTATGAGAGCGATGCTCTACCAGATTAAGCTACATCTCAATATGTTGAGGTAATAGGATTAGATCACATGACCCTATTTCTTTTTGTTTGAGTTCGTGAATGCGTTGCATTTCGAACCTATGACTCTCACGATGTAAGCGTGACGCTCTTACCACTGAGCTATACCTCAATTTGTACTCTATAAGGGAGTCGAACCCTTGTCTTCCGATAGAAATGAGTTTACGAATTCAACGAAACCTATTTCTTTAATTTGCATGAGTGAGTTAAAGTCGGATGCACTAACCACTATGCTAATAGAGTCTATTTTTATGGCGTTACCCTATTGGGTCAGGCTTTCGGTAGTCGCTCTCTGCGAGGAGCTTCAACAGTACCTCAATCCTTAACGCAAATTGCGGTTCATACGAGATTCGAACTCGTATCTCCCAAGAGACAGTCGGGAAGGATAGCCATTACCCCAATGAACCAGTTTTGTACATCTACTAAGAATCGAACTTAGACATGGAGATTAGAAATCTCCTGTGCTATCCATTACACCATAGATGCCTGATGTGGGAATTATAGGATTCGAACCTATTTAGCAATCGCACCAGTTTTACAGACTGGCTCAACTCTCCAACGTTGACGTATTCCCTTATGTTGAGACAAGGATGAGATTTGAACTCATAAAAACCAGTTTTGCAGACTGACGCCTTAACCAATTCGGCCACCTTGTCTTTAGCGATACCGATAGGATTCGAACCTATAGCCTGTCGGTTAACAACCGACTGCTCTACCATTGAGCTACGATATCATATTGTGGAGCTACGGAGACTTGCACTCCATTCTGCGAGTTGCAAACCCACTGTTTTGGCTTGTTAAACTATAACCCCATTTTTGCGGAGAGTAAGAGAATCGAACTCTTACTGCATTTAAGCAGACTTGCTTAGCAGGCAAGCACAACAAACCATTATTTGTCTACTCTCCAATAATTATTCTATTCTGAGAGGCAGGATTGACGTCGTCTCTCCTGTTGTATCTCCTTGCTAATCAAATTCAAGCAAGCTTGATTTGATTGTTTCGTCTGAGAGACAGGATTCGAACCTGCAACCTCTCGCTTCCAAAGCGAGTAAACTAGCCATCGTTCTCCTCTCAGTTTTGCGGAAGGAGTGGGGTTAGCTCATGTGATTTTTATTTTATTAAATAGGAATTCGTGAATGCTTTGCATTTCGAACCCACACGAGTCATAATCTCCGAACACTTTTAACTCAAAGAATACTATTTCTATAAATAGGATTCGTTGAATTCGAACCCTCATTTCAAAACTGTGGCCACCGCCAATTGGCTTGTCCTTCCTATGTTGTTGACGCAGTGAGAGTCGAACTCACATCACCTCGATTAAAAGTCGAGTGCTCTAGCCAGTTAAGCTACACGTCATCTTATTGTTTTAATACACACCATAAAAAAAGCACCTCGTTTTACGGAAGGTGCTTTTCTTAATTTTATAAATACATCAACTCATGTATCTATAACCTTCCTATAGTATATGTTTAATCCGGCATCACAACTAAATATGACTTCAATTCGCTTCGGTTCGAGCGACCAGATCATGTATTGAATTATATGTTGTAAATAATTTTGCATTATTATGTTGTTTGTTTTGATGGTGCAAATATGAAGCCAATTTTTTAATTACGCAAGAAAATTTTAATTTAATTTATTGATAATCAAACAGTTAGACTAAATATAAACAATAGAATTCCTGTCCGTTTTTTAACGGATAATGTACATGTTATACAATAGTCTGTCTCCCAATTGTTTCACTGTTTATTAGATCTCTATTTTACGTTTTATTGCTTCAGAATCATTTTTTAAAAAAAATTAAAAAAAAACGTCCAACTTTTAGGTTGGACGCTTCATATTATGGTTTTAATAGTATTTAAATTATATTCAACTCTTAAAAATAGATACAAAACGTCCTTGTAGGGAATTCAGTAAAATGACTGCCCATTTATAATCGCATTCACTAAAGCGCGACATCGGTTGTTTATGTATCTGTTGTTTTACCATTTTATATTGTAAATATACTTTTTTATTTATACTGCAAATATAATTCCATTAATATGCACTGTTTTTGCGTAGTATAATTATTTTTCTTCTTTTTTATTCATTTTTAAAATGGAGGTTCCCATATTTTTTTACTCATAATGGCTTTGACTTCTTCGTAGGTTATCGGATAGAAATCGTGACAATCTACACCAACATCAAAACTGTTCATTGTTGGGTCGTCTGTTAAACTTCCATGTGAATGGCCGTAAAGGTGCCATGTTCCTCTAAAGCTTGATCGCCATACACGCATTGCATAATGTAAGAGTATGATTTTCTGCTTACCATTTGGCGCCTCTTCATCATTAACATTGAGTTCGAAATAATCTTTTATCCATTCAAATCGGTTTGGGTTTGCCAAGGCAGCACCTTCGTGATTGCCTCGAATTAAAAAGATATGTCCGTTTAATTGCTCAAGTATGTCTCGCATTCGCTCGGCTTTACAGAGTCCGAAATCACCTAAGTGATAGACCTTATCATGTTTATTGACTCGACTATTCCAGCGTTTTATGAGTTCTTGGTCCATGTCTTCTACACTACCAAATGGACGATTGGTGAATTTTATAATATTCTCATGACCAAAATGATGGTCTGAAGTGAAATATATATTTCTAGTTTTATTCATGTTTTCTAATATGTTTTTATGAAAAGGATTGCTTAATCCTTCTTCTTTTTTTGCTTCCCTTTTTTTGTTTTTTTCTTTTTGGAAGCTTTCTTTTTCTTTGGTTTTATCTTGTTTTTAACTCTTGTTATTTCAGAATCGATAAACGCCATAAAACTGTTGTTGTATACGTACAACTTTGCTTTTTTAAAAGTTTTCAATGCTTTTTTATACGCGTCTTGACATTCTAAAAGCTGTGCCTGTAATACCATAAGCTCGCCTTTTTGAATTGACTTTACTGTAAGTGCAAAATCGATTAATTTTTGCGCTTCATCATAATCATGATTCCAAATCAAAACCAAGATGTACTTTGGATAAACTTTTACAAAATCCATCTTACTAGCTAAGGCTTCAGCAAAATAATATTTGGCTTTTTCGTAATCGCCAAGCTGTTCCGATTGTAATCGTCCCATGAGATATAATGCATATGCATTAGTGTTCTCGTAAGACAACGCATAATTTAGATTTTCTACAGTTTCTTCTAAATCGTATGGATAAGCATCTATGGCTTTAAGCACGTAATTATTTAACAAATTCGTGTCCATTGTTTTTTACTATTTTTATAATTCATTTTTTGCGACACATAAGTTCGCTAAAGCCATTTAATGGCTTGATATTTTAACTGTTTTGGAGGAGGTTTAGCAGACTTGCTAATGACTGAAAACAAAAAATCCGAAACAGTTAAACAAATGCTTCGGATTTTTCATTGTGTTTTGAAAAGTATATTAGCTATACGCTCGAAGCATCACAGAATGGGCTTTTCCCACTGGATTTCCTGAAATAGGTATGAATAAATACATAGCTTCGTGTTTTTGTTAATACTAATTTTTTTACCTGAATTGTTTAATTCTTCGCTACAAATATTTGGATTTATTTTTCAATTATCAAAATTTATTTTTTCATTTTCAGAAAATTATATGCCTTAATACGTAGTATTAACTTTTTTTGAAAAATCAAAGATTTAATGCGGATTTTTCATTTTTTGATCTAATTTCCTTTCTACGCAATTAAATTGCGTATATTTAATTTTAGTATAAAAAGCCCTCTATATTTATATGAAATTGAAGTGTTTTATTTTCTGTTTTTTTGTTATTAGTTTTCAGAGTTTGTATGCACAACTTAGCATTGCAGATGAAGAGAAATTAGCGGTTCTATTGACCGAAAAAATCAATAACCTTAGAGTTGAAAAAGGGAAACAACCTCTTAAAAGACATGAAGATTTAGCGAAGGCAGCAAAGTTACATTCAGGTTATATATCAAAGCGAAATAAGCTCACGCACATTCAAATTAAAACGGCACTACCACAACCAAGGGATAGAGTTGAAAAATTTAATGTATCATTTACAAATATTGGAGAGAATATTCTGTATTCAAAAATTATAAGAACGCCTTTATCTATGGGCAATTTAAAAAAGTTGGCAATTGATATGTACCGTTCTTGGAAAAACTCTCCTGGTCATTATGCTAATATGATTTCTGATAGTTTTAGCTATGGCGATTTTGGATTTACCTATAATTCAAAATCGAAGCGTGTGTTTGCTGTTCAAGTTTTTGGTAAAAAAGGACATATTGTTGGTGGTCAATTGTCTAAAAATGCATTTGGGATTCTAGCAAGTGATTTATCATGTCATGATTTAATAGGTAATAAAGGAAATATTATTGTTAATATGGGCAATGCCTTATCAATTGTTAATGATGAAGTTGTCTTTTCATATCATAATCTTGAGAGTATACAAGAGATCTTTGAAAGCGCAAAAGATGGCTTGGCAATTGATTTGGTAACTAGAGATCAACTGGTTTGTGGCCAAGAGAATAAGTTGGATGCATCTAGCATTTATGAAGGTGTTTTGCTTAAACCTAAATACCGAGATGAAATTTTTGCAGGTAATACTGCTCAAAACCCCAAACGGCTTGTGGTAGTTTTAGGGAAAGTACCAGAGCATCTTAAAAATGAGACGTTAAGCCCCAATTTGATTTTAATTAAAGACGGAAAAAAGTGTAGCTATGCTGTCCCTTCAAATATTCCGAGCAGAAGATATAACCTTAGACCTATTGACCCAGAAGTTTTTATACCAGGAGTAGCATTAAAAACAGAAGGAGTTCATGGGATTTATGAGGTTCGTTTTGATTTTGAAAGTGGTAAAACAAAACCTTTATCCAATCCTAAGATTGATATTGATAGGAGTAGTATTCATTCTATTGATATCAAAAGTTTCACTTCAGTTGATGGAAATTCAAAAGCGAATCACCTATTACACACTAAACGCGCGAACTACATTCATGATTTCTTAAATAAGAATTTAGATTTGAGTAAGGTTCCTATAGATATTAATGCTAAAGAAAATTGGGAACTGTGTTTTTATCATCTAGAGCTTTTAGGATTAGAACATACGTTAGGGCAAAATAAGGAAGCGATTAAAACCTATATTCAGAATAATTTGGATGATAAATGGGAAGAGTCTCTTAGTTTACAACGGCAATCGAAAGCGATAATTTATACAAAGGGGACCTGGAATAAGCATGATGATCTTCATTTAAACAATAATTTGATTGACGCCCTTTTAAATCAAAACTATGATTTGGCAAATCAGGTGTTAGCAGATATGTATTTTGAAGTTAATAGTGATCTTTTTTTAAACGAAGAGTTTATTCATGATAAGCTGTTTAATAAGCAGGAATTGGTTCAAAATGTATCGGCTTTACTGTTAAAAAACATCAATTTCTATGCTACTGATAATGTCGTGTTTTTTGTTAGAAACTGGTTATCGAAGTCTCATTTACTCTCAGAAGAAGCTCAAAAAAATTTACTAAATCTGTATACAATTACGTCGAGAAAACTGCTTAGGAACTGGGATAGTAGTATAGAAGACTTCTCTAAAGTCATGCATCCGGAAAAGGTGGAGCCTCTTTTTGAAAATTATAAAAATCAAAATAAGGTCAACCCTTTGTTTCTCAATTTTCATATGTCGAGTATTGAATATTTCGGACAAATAAATTACAGTCCTAAAATTGGTGAATCGTTTGATTTTATAACAAATTACTTTAAAAGTGTTTCAAAAAACATAAAAGATGATACCGATTTAAGTTTGTTTTTTAATAGTTGGAGTATGTACACTATGACTGTAGAAAGATTATTAGAACGGTTTGAAGATGGTAAATTAGATGAAGAATCCTCTTTTGTTTTAATAAAAACTTTTGTTGCAAATAATAAGGATTATGATGCTGAAGTGCTGTTAGATATTCATAAGAAAGCCATCTCATTTAACAAGGACAGATGGTGTAGATGGATTGATAGAGACTTTCAAAATTTAAGAGATGATGGTGTTAAAAATTTGTTTTGTAAAACGTGTAATGACTAAGATATGGCAGTTAACAAAAACGCATTAATTAGATATAAAACCATTGATAAATGTCTTCAAAATAACTTTAGGCAATGGACGCTTAACGACTTAATTGAAGCTTGTTCTGATGCGTTGTATGAATATGAAGGAAAAGGTGTTGATGTAAGTAAGCGAACGGTTCAATTAGATATTCAAATGATGCGAAGCGATAAGTTAGGTTACAATGCACCAATTGTGGTTTATGATCGAAAATTTTATAAATATGAAGATGCGAATTACAGCATTACCAATAGTCCCATTTCAAATCAAGATTTAAGTAAATTATCTGAAGCGGTTTCGTTTTTAAAACAATTTCAAGGGTTCTCGCATTTTGCTGAATTGGGTAGTATGGTTCAAAAACTTGAAGATCATGTTTACACGCAACAAACACATGAAAAATCACTCATAGATTTTGAAAAAAACGATAACTTAAAGGGTCTGGAATTTCTGGATGAACTCTATCAGTTTATTTTGAAAAGACAAGCTATTGAGATGACGTATAAATCATTTAAAGCTAGACAAGAAAGTACTTTTAGTTTTCATCCCTATCTGTTAAAAGAATTTAGGAATAGGTGGTTCGTTATAGGCAAACGAAAATCTTCAGAAGGGATTATGAATCTGGCTCTAGATCGCATTATTTCAGTAGAAAAAAGTAATAAAACATTTGTTGCAGATAAAAGCTTTAATTCGGAAACATATTATAAACAGGCGATTGGTGTTTCTGTGAGTCCAAACATGAAACCAGAGAACGTATTGCTTTATGTTAACCATAAGCAAGCCCCTTATGTACTTACAAAACCATTTCATTATTCTCAAAAAGAAGTAGCGCGAGATAATTATGGTGTGACCATTTCATTGGATGTGCAATTGAATTTTGAGTTGGAAAAAGAAATTCTAGGTTTAGGAGAAGGTATAAAAGTAATAGCACCAGAGCGTTTAAAACGAAATATTAAAGAACGTTTATATGATGCTGTAGATGCTTATGAAACTGAAATTAACGACAAAAATCTGAGAACTATTTCGAAACGATTGGAATATAAAGGTTTTGGGATTTTGAATCATGTATATTCTAAGCGTGATATTAGAAAGTTAAAGACAAAACTTGATGCCTATATTAAGCTTAACAACGAACAGGTTTTTGGGATGCGAGAAGTTCTTTTAAAACTACCTGAACTTAAACCTATTATATTCAATAAAAATTTTAAAAAACTCATAAAGTCTATTGATAAAGATGTTTTCTTAACAAAAGCTATTTATTTTGATAAGTCCCCTAAAGATAATTGGTATGTGACTTGGCATCAAGATATACCTATTAACGTTTTAAAAAAGGTGGAAACCGAAGGGTTTAGTGCATGGACCAATAAAAAAGGGGTTATTAGTGTCATTCCGCCGGAAGAGATTTCTAAAAACACATTTTCTATGCGCATTCATTTAGACGATACCACCATCAAAAATGGAGCGCTCAAAGTTATTCCTGGATCGCATCAAAAACGATTAAACACCGAAGAAATTAAGTTAATAACTATGAATTCTATTCCGTTTGTAAGTGAAGTTGGTTCTGGAGGCGTACAATTGTTAAAACCCTTATTACTTCATGCGTCTTCTGAATCTAAAATTCAGCGTAGACGGCGTGTATTACATTTGGAGTTTACGTCTATAGAATTACCAAATGGATTAGAATATGCTGAAAAAGAATTGTTGTAAATATTTTAAATAGGTAATGTCTATGACATTGGTAATATCTCTATTACTTTTCCATAAACATTTTTTGTCCATCCGTTAATTCTACCGTGATTATTACCAATTAATAAGCCACGTCGGTTGTTTTTGCCCTTTACAAGGTGCGTAAAACAATTTCCTCTAACTTTACAATACACAATATCTCCAGTTTCACAGTGTTCCCAATTAATAGGAGCAAGTTTAACAGGTTGTTTAGATTTTAATAGAGGTAACATTGAATTACCGGGTTCTTTTGAAATGATGGTTTGACCATTTTGAAGTTTTTGAATTTTCCAATTCATAATTTTAAATTTTAAAAGTTATATAAGTCATTATTGACTTACATATCCTTCAAGATTTTACAAAAGAACTTTCAATGAACTTGCACAAATATATAGGAAATTATTTAAGTGATTTTAAAAACACGAGATCTCCAGCTTTGAGTTTAGTGTCGTTTTCGAAAAAAACAGTATCCTCATTTACTTTTGCTTCGATTAAATAATAATTGCCTTTAAAATAACTATGGACGACAGTAGCCTTTAGTTGAGATGTTTTAGCGGGTTGTAATTGATGTGCATAAACAATCTTGTTATTAATGACATTAAATTCGCCAAAAAATGAAGCAATTAATGGTGTTTTTGGGTTTTTAAAAAGGTGTTCAGGTGTATTAATGGTTTCAATTTTGTTGTTGTGCAAAATGATCATAGTATCTGCAAAACCAAGCACATCGTCTTTGTCGTGCGTCGCGACAACACAGGTAATATTTTTTTCTTTCAGGTATCTAAAAACACGTCTTCTTAGAGATTGTTTTTTAAAATTATCAATATGACTAAAAGGCTCATCTAGGAGAATAATTTCGGGTTGTTTAGCTAAGGCTCTAGCGAGAGCAACCCGTTGTTTTTGTCCACCAGAAAGCGTTTTGACTTTGGTTTTAGCAAAAGCTGAAAGCTCTACGACATCAAGTAATTCGGCAGTACGCTCTTTTTTTTCCTCTGGAAAGAAATTGGAAAGAAACTTCCCTATATTTTCTTCTACTGAAATAAAAGGCATTAGATCAAATTCTTGAGCAACATATTTCATAAAATCGTAGCCAACAACCAAGTTGTATTTTGGGCCAAGAATCTCATTGTTTTTCCAATGAATACTACCTAGGTCTAAATCATATTCACCATATAATAGTTTCAAAAGCGTGCTTTTACCCGAGCCACTTTCGCCAATAACAGCAAGATGTTCACCTTGATTGATATTAAAAGACAAGTCTTTTAATACTGGTGTTTTATGATAAGAAAATGAAAGGTGTTTAACGCTTAACATACGATTGCAAAAATACTACAAAAAAGTCGCTCTAATTTAGAGCGACTTTTACATATATTGAGAAAAAGGATTATCCTTTTACTTCTTCTTTTGTTTTGCTAGGCAGGACATCAAAGCCCATATTATATAATGTAAAACCAAAAATATCTGCATATTGTTCAATTGTTTTACTAATAGGTGTTCCTGCACCATGACCAGCATCGGTTTCAATACGAATTAATGTAGGGTTATTACCTGTTTGCTTATCTTGAAGTTCTGAGGCAAATTTAAAGCTATGCGCTGGAACCACACGATCGTCATGGTCTCCTGTGGTGACTAAGGTTGCTGGATATTGAACTCCTTCTTTCACATTGTGAACAGGTGAATAGCCTTTAAGGTATTCGAACATTTCTTTATTGTCATCTGCAGTACCATAATCGTAAGCCCATCCAGCTCCTGCGGTGAATGTATGATAACGTAGCATATCAAGAACACCAACGGCAGGGAGTGCTACTTTCATTAAATCTGGACGTTGGGTCATTGTTGCACCAACTAATAAACCACCATTAGAACCTCCTCTAATTGCAAGATAATCACTCGAAGTATATTTATTCGCGATGAGGTATTCTCCAGCAGCAATAAAGTCATCAAACACGTTTTGTTTTTGCATTTTGGTTCCTGCTTTATGCCATTCTTTTCCATATTCTCCACCACCACGTAAATTTGCTACAGCATAGATGCCGCCTTGCTCCATCCAAACAGCATTGGTGACACTAAAACCAGGGTTTAGGCTAATATTGAATCCTCCATAACCATAAAGAATTGTTGGATTTTTGCCATTGAGTTCGATACCTTTTTTGTGTGTAATAATCATGGGTACTTTTGTACCGTCTTTTGAGGTGTAAAATACTTGTTTACTCTCGTAATCGTCACTATTGAATTCGATAGACGGTTTCCAATACAATTCAGATTCTCCAGTGTCTACATTATAGGTATAAATACTGCTTGGTGTATTATAATTTGTGAATGAGAAGTAATCTGTTTTTTCTTCTTTTTTGCCACCAAAGCCACCAGCATTACCAACTCCTGGAAGTTCTATGTCTCTAATGAATTTTCCATTGTAATCATACTGCTTCACTTTTGATACGGCATCAACCATGTACTCGGCAAAGAAATAACCACCACCAGTTGAAGGGCTTAATACATATTCAGTTTCAGGAATAAAATCCACCCAATTCTCAGGAGTTGGATTAGAGACATCTGCAGTCACAATTTTTTGATTGGGAGCGTTGAGGTTTGTTACTAAATATAACTTGCTTCCTTCATTTTCTATAATATAAGTATCACTATCGGTATTATCTAAAATAGTTACTAATGGACTATTAGGCTTAGTCAAATCTTTAATAAATAATTTATTTCCAGAAGTTGAAACACTTGCAGAAATAACTAAATAGTCGTCATTTTCGGTAACGTTTCCACCAATGTATCTATGTTTTTCAGCAGGAGTACCTCCAAAAATTAATTCGTCATCTTTTTGCGACGTTCCTAATTTATGATAGTACACTTTATGTTGATCGGTTTTTGCAGATAATTCACTTCCTTTTGGCTTGTCATAACTTGAGTAGTAAAAACCTTCGTTTTTATACCATGACATACCACTAAATTTAATATCGACTAAAGTATCTTCTATAATTTCTTTAGTTTCAACATTCATTATTAGAATTTTTCTCCAGTCACTTCCGCCTTCGGAAATAGAGTAAGCTAAAGTTTTACCATCTTTAGAAAAGCTTAGTCCTCCTAGCGAAATGGTTCCGTCTTCTTTAAATGTATTTGGGTCTAAAAACACACTTGCAGTGCTTGGGTCTGCTCCAGTTTTATGTCTGTAAATTACATATTGATTCTGCAGCCCATCATTTTTGTAGAAATACGTATAGTCACCTTCTTTGAAGGGAGCACCTACTTTTTCGTAATTCCAAAGTTTAGTTAAACGATCTTTTAATTCTTCGCGATATGGTATATTGTCTAAGTACCCAAATGTTGCTTCATTTTGTGATTTTACCCAAGATTCTGTTTCTTCACTTCTATCATCTTCCAACCAACGGTAAGGGTCTTTTACATTTGTACCGAAATAATTGGTTACTGTATCTACTTTTTTGGTTTCAGGATAGTTTACCACAATATCTCTTTTTTTTGATTCGGCTTCTTCTTTACAGGAGCTAAATGCAATTATAGCAATTAATAATATTGAAATTTTTTTCATGATGTATCATGTCTTGATTAGTATCTCAAAAATAAACAAAAAAGCCTCTACAACTTAATGTAAAGGCTTTTTTAAGATATCATTAAGAGTTATCTATTGTTTGATAAACTTTTGACTTTTAATAGTGTTTCCAGACACAATTCTTAAGATGTAGTTCCCAGTATTTAGGGCAGAAACATCAATTTTGTTTTGGTCTAGCTTTGCATTCATAACACGTTTGCTAGTAATATCAAAAATGGTATAAATGGCATTTTGTAAGTTATCACTAGTTGAAATGTTTAATACATCATTTGTAGGGTTTGGATAGATAACTAAATCGTTTACAAAAGAATCTTCAATGGTAAGTGTAGCTCCTTCTACAACTTCTAAAGGTGTATTTATTGCAGGGTTAGTAACTGTATCAATAATACCAGAAGGCCAATAGATCACAACGCTATCTATAGTTGTTTGAGATCCAATTCCAAAGTGCGTGTTAATCGTACTCATGTATTCAAAGCCTTCACCACTTCTTACATCTCTAATTTGAACTCCAGCGCTTGTGTATAACTCTACTCTCGCTCCAATTCCATCAATATTACTAACTGTTCCTATGGTGTTAATTTTAATCCAATTATTAGATGTAGTACCATTCCAATAGATCACATCATTATAATAAGTATCTATAAATCCATCGTTATTTAAATCACCAAAAGATCCATTTTTATAGTTGATTTGGTTAGAGTCTAAATCTTCAAAGGTCATATCACCTTTACCGTACATGATTGTACCATTACAAGCAATGTCTAAAAATCCATCATTATCGAAGTCATGGCTAACATTTTCATGACCAGTAGGCGCAGAACTCACATTGGCAGCAGTCGTAACATCTACGAATACACCGTTACCATCATTTCTCATTAATTTATGATTACCAGAACTTGCACCAACAAAAAGATCCATATCTCCATCGTTATCATAATCACCCCAAGACGAAGACCATGTTTGCATTGGATCATCTAAACCAAGTGAGGCAGCATTTTCTGTATAAGTGCCATCACCATTGTTGGTTAGCATATTATTTCTTCTTCTATCTGTTTCTCCTCCACATTTAGCGATAAACATGTCTAAATCTCTATCGTTATCATAATCTATCCAAATAGATCCATAATTACCTCCTGAAGAATAATCTCCTAAGTTAACTGGAGCGTTTGGAGTGACATTTGACTGATAGAATGTTAAATTACCATTACCATCATTGATATAATATACATTGGGAGCAACATCATGACAAACAAAAGCATCTAAATGACCATCATTGTTGATGTCGGCAAAATTTGATCGTTGAGAGAATACATATTCTGAGCCTGAAATTTCAGAGAAGGCTGTTCCATCGTTATTGGCTTTCATGAATGTTACACCAGATCCATTACCGTAAAGTAAGTCTGTGTGTCCGTTTCCATCAAAATCAGCTGCTGCCATACTCCACGTAGGAAGAAAATTAGCGTTAGGCGTTGGAATGTCAACCTCATTAAAGCCACCAGTGCTTAATTGGTAGAAAATATTTACATTAGTGCTTGATGCCGATACGATATCATCTAAGTGATCGCCATTCATATCTACAACAGTTAAATCATAGCCTCCAATTGGAAATGATTCGGTTATGAAGTTAACTCTTGCAGGTGTTAATGTATTAAAAACAACTGGTCCAACCCAATTGCTATAATCTGAACCACCACAATACCCTCTTACATATATTTCGTAACTAGTTCCAGAATTTAAACTGGTTAAAGGATACGGGTTATTTGATGATGTTGCGGTTCCAGATCCAGTAGGAATACCAGAGCCTGGTGTTTGTACTACTATTTCCCAGCTTGACTCAGTACTTCCAGCTTGCCAAGTTATATCGGCAGAATCTGTGGTGATATTTGTAGATGTAAGACCCGTAATATTTGGACAAGTAGGAGGTGTTTGAGAGCTTATCGTAGGTGATTGAAAACAAAACCCCCATCCCCATACGCCATTATCATCATATGAAACTCTATATCTAAAATTGCTTAACTGGTTTGCACTAAAGCCTGATATATTTAGTGGAGCAGAAGTAAAGCTTTGATAAGATCCAGAGCAAAAGTTATTGTTAGGAGGGTTAGAAGTCCCTGTAAGAGGGTCACCCCAAACAACCCAAACGCCTGCATCTGCATCCCAGTATTGTATAGTTAGTAATTCTCCAATGTTATTAAACACATAGCTTGATCCAACTGAAATCCAATTTTCTCCTGCAGCATTAGCTGCAGTTAAATTTATAACTGGTGATTCAGCTGCGATGTCATCATCATGACCATTTTGTGCATCGTCATCATCATATGCAAACGTATTAACTTGTGTAGGATTTGCTTCAAAAACCTCAGAATCAAATAAGTAGTTGCCAGTAATAGACCAATTAGGGTTAGGCCAGTTAGCTGGTTGATTCAAGGTTTGGGAAAAACTAAAAAAGGCACTTAATACAAAAAGTGTTAGGGTAATTTTTCTCATAGATTTTCAAGATTAATTAATAAAAAGGATTATAAAAGTAAGAAAAAAGCCCCTAAACTGTTAGTTTAGAGGCTTTTTGTTTAGCTTTTGATGAATTTTTGACTCTTTATTGAAGTGCCTGATACAATTCTTAGAATATAATTTCCTGGACTTAATTTGGAAACATCTATTATAGGAGACTCTAATTTAGAATTCATAATTCTTTTACCAGTAATATCAAAAATTGAGTAAATCGTAGAGTCATTTAGCTCTAGGGATTCAATATTTATAACATCTTTAGCTGGGCTAGGATAGATTATTAGCTCATCAGTAAGTGAGTTTTCTAAGCCTAATGTCGCTCCTTCTTCAACTTCTAAAGGTGTGTTTATTGATGGGTTGGTAACCGTATCGATAATTCCAGATGGCCAGTAAATAACAACACTGTTAATGGTTGTATCAGAACCAATACCAATATGAGTATTTAAAGAATTCATATATCTAAAACCATCACCACTTTTCACATCTCTTATTCTTATCCCTGATGCTGTGTGAACTTCTACACGAGCTCCAATACCATCTACATTACTTACCGTTCCTACAGTATGAATTTTAATCCAGTTGTTATTGCTTTCAGCATTATTGATGTATAAGTTTCCTGAATTGAAAGCATCTATATAACCATCATCATTTAAATCACCATACGCACCCGAACCAGGGAAAACAGTTGTATAAACATCGAAGGTCATATTACCATTTCCAAATAAAATATTACCACCAGAAACTAGATCTAAGTTACCATCATTATCGAAGTCAAAAGTAACAGTCTCTGTAGAGTTGCTTGTAAGTACAGTTACACCTGAACCAGCAGTGATATCGGTAAACATACCATTATCATTTCTCATAAGCTTATGCGCTCCAGAGCTGGCTCCAACAAATACATCCATGTCACCATCACTATCAAAATCTCCCCAAGCGGCAGACCATGTTTGCATTGGATCTGCTAAACCAATCGCTGCGGCATTTTCTGTGTAGTTTTCATTTCCATCATTGGTATGCATTTGATTTGTTCTACGTGCAGTTTCGCCACCACACTTAGCAATAAACATATCTAAATCTCTATCATTATCATAATCAATCCAAATAGATCCATAATTTCCACCAGAGGCATAATCTCCTAATCCACCTTGGTTAAATGTTAAGTTTCCACTACCATCATTCATATAATACACATTAGGAGCAACATCATGACAAACAAAAGCATCTAAATTTCCATCATTGTTTATATCAACAAAATTAGAACGCTGAGAGAAGACATCTTCCGGACCAGAAATTTCAGTAAAACCTGTTCCTGTAGAATTTGCTCTCATAAATGTAACACCACTACCAGCACCATATAATAAATCGGTATAACCATTTTCGTCATAATCTGCTGCTGCTAAACTCCAAGTAGGAAGGAAATCAGCACTTGGTGTTGTTATATTTTTTGTGGTAAAACTACCATCAGAATTTTGTTCTCTAATATTGACATTAGTTTGTGAAATAGAAACCATATCGTCTAAAAAGTCACCATTCATATCAACAACAGCGATTCTATAAGTTCCAGAAGATCCAGAAGCTTGAGACGTAAATGTTACTGGCATTGGTGGAGGAGGGACGTAATTGATAGCTTCTAGACAGAAAGCTACATCAGAAAGTCCTGTTCCTTGGAAATCATAGATTTGAATTACTAGATCGTCTCCAATAGTCCAACCATTAATACTTTCTACAGCAAATGTATCTGTACATGCAATTTCGGTCAATCCATCAGAACTCCATACTACGATCCCAGGGTTTCCTGGGTTCTCAGAAGAAAAAAACAGCCCATTAGTTGTTGCTGTCCATGTAAAAAATTGATCTCTACCAGAGGTTCTGCAAGATCCTTGAACACCACTATCTGTGGTGCCATCTGTAGAAAAAGGCAGGTTAAAAGTAGGAGAGCCACATCCTGTGCCTTCAGCCGAAGGAGTGATTGGAATTGCTCCAGCGAAATTATCATTTGCAGGCTGACCAAAAGATAGGCTGCAACATGCAAAAATTGTTAATACTAGTAATTTTGATTTCATAACTCTTTATTTAATTTATTCACATTCTCCGTTAAGAGAATTAATCCATTCTTCGATTAGTCTAACACCTTCATCGTGTTTTAATGTTCTTCCTAAAAGTGGCATTCTGTTTTGTTCTTCGGTAGAGTTGATTCTAAATCGAAGCACAGAAGCGTTTATGTCTCCAGGAACTACTATATGTGTTGTTCCAGTAATTTGAGTATCTGGGGTAACACATAATCCTTTATTTATATCATCATCATTTTCATTAAAAGCAAAACGCATAGGTCTATATTCGCAATAGCTTTCTTCAGAGTGACAATGTGCACAATTAATATCTAAGTAAGAGCGTACTCTTAATTCTAGGTCTAAAGATTCGTCATCCCATTTTACTGTAGAGACGATAGATGTTGGAAGGTTATCTTCTAGATATCCAACATTAATCCATTTTTGTAATTGATTAGAAACACCATCAGTATAGGTTAGGTCTCTATTTAGGTTTTGTGGTTTTGGTCCAATAGGTAATGGTGTTCCAAATTTGTTATGACATGTAAAACATTCATTTCTTGATGGAATTCGGTATGTTGTATTATAAGGCACTCCATTTTCTATCCATTCAACATCTGTAAAACTTCCAGCGTTGGTAAATGTTGCTTCAGTTTGATCATCATTCCAAACATACTTTGCAAAATCCCACCCTTCTTCAGTCATATACATCAATCGTGTTTCAATGATTCTTGTAGTATTGCTTGGTTGTACATTATCATAATAGAAGTTCTTTATAAGCACAGCGCCCAGAGGAAAATCTAAAGGTGTAAAATCACTATTATAATTTGCTTTTGTTCCGTCAGGCATCCACACAAAACGTTTTTTGTGAGCGTAATCTGTAAATAATGTAGAATTTAAATTATAAGGTAAAACACCATATACTGGGTCTAAATCTTTCATTTCACCGTCAAAGAAATTGTATTCTGAAAGGGTCGCATAAGGAATCTCTCCTAAATCGAAATTAACTGGAGAAGTAGGTGTTACAGTAACTGTAACTGTTCCTGTTGCACAATTGTTATTGTCATTACAAATGGTGTATTGAAACGTATCATTTCCTACAAAGTCTGCAGTTGGAGTGTACATAACAACATCATCAGACGGGTTGTTGGGCGTTGCATTGGGATCTAGAATTTGAGTTGTCCCATTTTGAGAATTCTGAGCAGAAAGTGTTCCAAGTTCTGGAACATTAGTGTCGTTTAATAATACGTCAATTATGATTGAATTATTTTGAGATACCTCTGCAGAATCTGTATTGGTTTCAATAACTATAGGCACATAATTATCATCCTCACTACAAGAGTAGGTTATTGTAATAAGTATACATATGTTAAGTAATTTCAGGTAATTTTTTAACATTTATAGTAAAATTTGGATAGTAAATATAGTTACAAAGCCATCAATCCTTACAATTAATTAGTTGTAATACACTTTTTATCAGACAACAAGAGTCCAAATGCTAAAAAAATCTGCAAATATTATTAGCTAGTTAGGAACTTTGCAAAGTTTATACTAATTAAACAACTTAAATGCAAAAAACCCTACTTTAATTTTAGAATTACACATAATAATTTAACTGCTCAAGCTACTTACTTTTTTTGAGCATTGAACGCAGTTTTCTTAAATTGAAAAAACCAATGATTTTTTCGGTAGTGTTGAGTCCAATAAGCTTTATAATTTCTAACCGAAGAACATTAGTGAGTGAGAACCATGAATGGTTGTAATAATGAATAGTATAGGTCTTTTTTGATTTTGAAATTTTACGCGTTTGATGGTTTTTAGGACTGAAGTATTCGTAAGGGAATAAGAATAAGGAGTCTTCATTTTTAATCAGGTTACGAATGTTACCTACTTCATCAGATTTAAGATGTATAATTTTTCTCTTTTTCTCAATTTGAGTTTGCATGATAATCGGCAAAGTCTCTTGGTCAAAACTACCATCTTCTTTTATAAAAGATCTACCATCATAATAATTCAAACAGGTTTGAAGCCAATCGGCTCCTTTTTCAGCACCAAAAATAGCGGCTTCAACATCATTGTCAAACTGAACACCAATGAAGTATGGTAGATCAAGAAGATCGTCAAACTTTTTTAAAACTTCAACATCCATATCTAAATAGATACCACCATGCGTATAAACAGCATGTAGCCTAATATAGTCTGCGGCAAAAGCATATTGTTTAGCCTCAAAAGCTTGTTGGGTCCATGTTGTTGAATTAACATCAAAACGTTCGGTATTCCATAATCTCAATTCGTAATCTGGAAGTTTCTTTTTCCAAGAATCAATATATTTTTTAATTGACTTTGGATACTCGTCATTACTTAACCAGCAAAAGTGAATAATTTTAGGAATCATAATTGTCTCTTTAGCAGTATTTTACTTACTAAAGTTACAACATAATTACTTAAACCAAGTTGTTTTCAACTAAATGTTCGGCAATTTGGATGGTGTTGGTTGCGGCTCCTTTTCTAAGGTTGTCACTTACTATCCATAGGTTTAAAGAATTAGGTTGTGAAGAGTCACGACGAATTCTTCCAACAAATACATCGTCTTTTCCATTGGCATAAATAGGCATTGGATATGTATTAACATCTACATTATCTTGAACAATAACACCTGGTGTTTCATTAAGTAGTTGTCTTATTTCTTGAACATTAAAGTCGTTTTCAAACTCAACATTTACAGCCTCACTATGACCACCAGCAGTTGGAATTCTTACAGCTGTAGCAGTTACAGCGATGGTGCGATCGTCTAATATTTTTTGAGTTTCACGAACCAATTTCATTTCTTCTTTAGTATACCCATTTTCTTCAAATACATCACAATGCGGAATTGCATTCTGGTGAATAGGATATGGATAAGCCATCTCGCCCTTAACTCCTGCAAGTTCGTTTTCTAATTGTCTCACTGCTTTTACACCTGTACCAGTTATGGATTGATATGTAGACACCACTATGCGTTTGATCTTATATTTTTTGTGAAGCGGTGCTAAAGCCACAACCATTTGTATTGTAGAGCAATTAGGGTTGGCAATAATCTTATCTGTTGTTGTTAATTTGTGAGCATTAATTTCTGGTACGACTAATCGTTTGGAATGGTCCATTCGCCATGCCGAAGAATTATCAATTACAGTAATACCTGCTTCTGCAAACTTTGGAGCCCATTCTAAAGAGGTGCTTCCGCCAGCCGAAAATAAAGCCAGATTAGGTTTCATATTAATAGCATCTTGCATCCCAACCACTTTATAGTCGTTCCCTTTATATGAAATTAATTTACCAATTGATCGCTCTGAAGCAACAGGAATTAATTCTGAAACAGGAAAATTGCGTTCTTCTAGAACTTTGAGCATGACTTCGCCAACAAGACCTGTGGCACCAACAACAGCTACTTTCATAAGAAAAAAATTACATGTTTTATAGAGGCAAATGTAGTTATTAAATCAATTTGAGTTCTAAAAAAAAGCATAAAAAAACCGCTTCAATTTTGAAGCGGTTAAAGTTAAAATATATAGTGTAGCGATTAGTTACATATTATTTTTTCAATGAATCTCTGATTTCAGTTAATAAATCAATTTCAGATGGTCCTGCTGGAGCTTCTGGTTCAGCTGGTTTTTTAGTCTTATTATAAGCCTTAACAATCATAAACATTACAAGTCCAACAATTAATAAGTTGATGATTGTGTTAATCCATGCACCATAGCGTATAGCGTTCTCAGGTGTAGTTACATTTCCATCGGCATCCATTACAGCTGGTGAAAGTACATGTTTCATACTTGCAAAGTCCATTCCTCCAGCAAAATTACCAACAATTGGCATTACAATGTCATTTACAAAGCCGTTAACAACAAGCCCTACTGCGCCAGCCATAATTACAGCAACTGCAAAATCGATGACATTTCCTGTCATGATAAAATTCTTAAATTCTTTCAACATAATTTCTATATTAAGTTAGTTATTAGAACCCTAAAATAACTAAAAAAACAATATGTTAAAAAAAACCTAATGTTTTATTTTAAGATAATACGCTTAACACGTTGAGAAATGGCTGTAATTATTTCGTATGAAATGGTATTCGCTGTTTGTGCAAATTTTGAGGCGTCAGATTGTTTTCCGAAGATAATTACTTCATCACCTTCTTGGCATTCTATATGGCTAATATTAACCATAATCATATCCATACAAACATTACCTATTATTGGTGCTTTTTTGCCATTAATAATTACAAATCCTTTTTCATGTCCGTAGTGTCTCCCAATACCATCTGCATGACCAATAGGTATTGTGGCTGTTTTTTCAAAACCACTACTAATATAAGATCTATTATAGCCTACACTTTCTCCTTTTTCAATCTTATGAATTTGAGAAATAATAGATTTTAAAGTTGCAACGGGTTTAAGATGTTTATTCTCTTTTTCAGAATTCCCAAAACCATATAGACCAATTCCAGTTCTCACCATATCGAGATGTGCTTCGGGATAATTAATAATTCCAGAGGTATTTGTTAAATGGAGCATAGGTTGATATCCTATAGTTTTTGAAAAATCCTTCGCTATACTTTTAAAGCTTTTAATCTGCGTTTCTGTGAATTCTTTTTCGTTTAAATCCTCACTGGCAGCCAAATGAGAAAATAACGATTTTACTTTTATTGATGAGGTGTTTTCAAGTTTTGAAACGATATAATCGACATCATTTTCCCAAAATCCAAGCCGATTCAAACCTGTATTGAATTTAATGTGTACAGGGTAATTGGTTTGGTGTTCTTCTGAAGCAATTGCAATAAACTCATTTAAAACCTTTGCATTGTAGAGACTTGGTTCTAAACAGCGCGCAATTAAGGTTTTAAAATTTACTGCTTGAGGGTGTAGTACTAAAATAGGTGTTGTAATTCCAGCATCACGCAATGCAACGCCTTCATTAACATAGGCAACAGCAAAATAATCGACTTCTAAATCCTGAAGATACTTTGCAATAACATTGGCATCACTACCATAAGCAAAGGCTTTAACAACAGCTAAAATTTTGGTGTTACTTTTAAGTTTAGACTTGAGGTACTCGAAGTTATGTTTGAGTGCTTTTAGGTCTATTTCTAAAACAGTTTCTTTAGCTTTGGGCATTGGTTTTACTGTCTTTATTAGAAACTTCTTCAGCATCGTTAACCTTCATATGTCGAATTTTATCGCGTAACATAGCTTTGTAAAAAGCAGCACGACTTAAAGGCTCATATTCATCAACTTCTCCTAGTAAGACGAGAGCATCACTAGTGGCTTTACGATAACTATATTGCGCTAAGTTTCCTGTTCTAGTACAAATAGCATGTACTTTAGTAACGTATTCTGCAGTAGCCATTAAATTAGGCATAGGACCAAATGGGTTGCCTTTAAAATCCATATCTAAACCAGCTACAATTACACGTATCCCTTTGTTGGCAAGGTCATTACAAACTCTTACAATTTCATCATCAAAAAATTGAGCTTCATCAATTCCAACGACATCACAACCATCTGCTAAAATGGGAATATTTGCAGCTGCAGGAACAGGTGTGGATCTAATTTCGTTAGAATCATGAGAGACCACCATATCTTCATCGTAACGAACATCAACAGCAGGTTTAAAGATTTCAACCTTTTGTCTTGCAAATTGCGCACGTTTGAGTCTGCGAATCAATTCTTCGGTTTTACCAGAGAACATTGAACCGCAAATGACTTCAATCCATCCAAATTGTTCTTTATGATTTACTGTATTTTCGAGAAACATTTTGTAATTTTAACACTAAAACTCACCTAAAGTTCGTTTTGTATAAAGGTGGCGTAAATTTATTAAAAAACAAAAACCTATTTGGGAATAAAAAATAAAAGTTATGAAGAAGAAGCTGGAAGCAGATTTAATTAGTATTGCACATAGAATTTTAAAGCTTAAAGGAAAGGAAGATGTTGTGAAATTGCATGCTGAGGTTACTGCGTTGTATGAAAAATTAAGTGTTCTCAAGTTTGCAAATGAGAATTTTGAAGGGGACTTACCAACAATAGGAAGCAACTCTTCATTCTTCGGAATGTTAGATACAGCTTTCAATAATAAGGTGAGTGACAATATAGAAATTGAGGATAAGATTTATGTTAATCTAGATGAAAAGGAAGACGACCATATCTATGAACCAGTCATGGAAAAAATTAAAGATATGGTGGCCCAAATGCCTCAAGAATCACAACAAGTTGATGAAATGGTTGAAACGGCAGTTGCAGAGCAACCTAAACATGAAACACATCTGGAAGATATTACAGCAGGTTTTGAAGACATTCCTGTTTTTGAGCCTGTATCGGAGTCTAACGAAAATCTAAGAAAGTCATTAAATGATAAACTTAAAAATGGTGGACTAAATATTGGTCTTAATGACAAGTTAGCGTTTATAAAACACCTTTTCAACGACCAAGTCGAAGATTATGAGCGTGTATTATCTCAATTGAAAACAACAAACTCCTTTAAAGAAGCGTCTCACCTTATAAAGAACATCGTTAAACCCGATTATAATAATTGGGAAGGTAAAGAAGAGTTTGAAGAACGCTTTTTATCGATTGTAGAGCGTAAGTTCGATTAAGGCTTTTCGACTATCACCAAATGAGAACAACCAAAATTGTATATTGGATTTCTACAATCCTCTTATCGCTTATATTTTTATATTCTGCACAGATGTATTTTTTCAATACTGAAATGGTAAAAGGGTATTTTGAAGCACTTAGTTACCCCTCTTATATTGTGATTCCGTTAGCGATCATTAAAGTCTTAGGTGTTATTATGATATTATGGAGAAAAAGCAATTGGCTTACAGAATGGGCTTATGCAGGTTTTTTCTTTGATTTGATTTTAGCAACTGCAGCGCATCAAAATGCAGGACATGCAATAGGACTTTCGGTAGCAGGAATCCCTATGTTATTAGTGTCGTATTTTCTCGGAAAACGTGTACGCTCTAATAATTTAAATACACCCAGCCTAGGATAGGTTTTTCTCCGTTATTTAGGTCTAAAATATAAAAATAAGTACCAACAGGAAGTAATCCTGAAGTTGTTGGTATACCCATATTTGGTGTTCCATTCCAATTATTTTCGTAATTCTTGCTTTCATAAACTTGTACACCCAATCTATTGTAGATCTTAATAAGGTTATTAGGATATTCTTCGATACATTCTATAGAAAACACATCATTTAAGCCATCATCATTTGGCGACAACCCTTCAGGGATATATAGGCAAAAGCCAACAGTAACTTCAGCATCGTCCATGTTGTTGGTCTCATCTCGATCAGGTTGTTCTAAACTATTGAGTAAGGCCACGTTTAGTAAATCAGAACTTGAAGTAACTTGAGCAACAATAGTTAATATTTCAGATTGATTACTATCTAATGCACTAATAGACCAAATAAATGTTGAGCTATCAAATGTTCCTGCTGAAGTGGATGTCGATATGAAACTCATTCCATTTGGAAATACATCGAGTATTTCTATTGTAGTACCTTGAGACGTTCCCAAGTTAGTAGCAGTAATTTGAAAAGTGACTTGATCTCCAATTGAAGCTTCTTGCGGAGAAACAGTTTTCAAAACTTGAATATCTACATCAGAATTATCATCTAACACCGTTAATGTTGCATTCGTTTGAGACGTATCTATATTGTTTTGAGATTCAAAATTATTAGTGTCATTAAGATAGACTCCAGGCGTATTGGAAGTGACCACAACATCAAAAGTACAAGAGGCTACGCCTTCAGGAAAAACCAAATTAGTAACACCTGCAAAATTATCTCCAGTATTCCCAACAAATGTTGCTGTACAACCATTACTCATCACCCAATCTGGTGCCGAAACTAAAGTAATCTCTTGAGGAAACACATCAGTAAATGAAATGTCACTCTGAGATGGGTTTGACGGTAAATTAGTAATGGTAAATGTTAGAGTGCTTTGTTCTCCAATGATTATAGTATCCGGATTGTAGTTTTTGTCAAGAACTGGAGCCACAATTTGAACATTACTAATAGAAGTATTGGTTTCTGGTGAAATTTCAGAATTATCATTTTCATTTGGTGTAGCTACGGCAATATTATTATAAGCACCTCCAAAACTAGGAGCTGTAACCGGTATTGTAATTCTTATCGTAGAACCTGCATCCATATTAGCAATAGTTCCTGTGACACTATTATTAGTTATAGTAAGGTCTGTACTGCATGTTGCATTTCCGTTAGTAACGACACAAGTAGGCGTGCCGTTGGTTATAAATACGTCATTAATAGTATCTTCAAAGTCGATATTAATAGCATTTGAGCTGTTTTCACTATTTGTGATATCGATAATCCAGTTAAAATTTTGATTGATATTTACTTGAGTAAATTCTGGAAATGTTTGAACCACTAAATCAACACAAGGCGCAATAAATGTTGTGACAGTGTCTTCATTATTTGCTGGATTATTATCAAAAGAACTATTGGCATGATTGATTTCTACAGAATTAAAAACAGGTATAGCATTGACATCACAATCGGTTTCCCAGGCAACTGTAACATGAAACGTCACCGAGCTATTGGCTGGTAAAGTCCAATTATCGGCTTCGGTAATTTCCCAAAAGATATCAGGTTCACCATTAAGAGAGATACCATCTAAAGGCACACCAATATTGGCGGTATTTATAGTAAAACATTGTGCGTTACCTGTTGTTGAAATACAGTCTACCGAGACCAGTTCACCAGTGTAACCTATATTTCCTAAATTTTCGGTAAAGTCTATCAATTCAATTTCTGTATCTAAATCACTGAGGTTTGAAGCTGTAATTTCATAGGTCACATTTCCGGCTTGTATGGTATTATCAGGTGACTCACCAATAGGTAATACAGGATCGATTTGCGTTTTTGTGACTTCTAAATTTATTGTAGGGCAAGCCTCTGTTGCAGGCAACATAACAAAATCGGTTTGCGAACTATTTTGAACGTTAGAATCTAATATATCGGCTTCAAGCACATTTGTCCCACTTCTAATATTGGCCATACTTATATCGGTACTGAAAGAACATTCGGGCTCTAAAAATATAACGACTGTCGTAATCGTGATTGTAGCACCAACAGGCATTAGAAAGGGGTCACTAACCCAAAATAGATCGTCGACATTTATATTGATATCATCACAACTTATATTTCCTGTGGTTTGTGTACAGTTTACTGAAATGATCTGCCATTCAATTGCTGGTGATAAATTTTGAAGAAAGAATGCAGCATTAGCATCCAATGGACCATTGTTGCAAATGGTAGTTTCAAAAGTCACTTCCTCATTCCAATCGGCTACAGTTGCAGGATCTGGATCGATTTGGATAGTGTCAATACAAAGATCTGTTAACTGACATAGTTCAGCTTCTAGTAATGGTGTAATGACCGGATCTGATTCGCTTGGTGACACATTAGCGTGATCTAATTCTATCCGTATAATACTCGACACCGAAATAGGCATTTGCTCTACAGCACAAGACGGATCAAGATATTCATATACTATTTCAAAAGTAGCCGAACCTCCTGCGGTAAATATAAGCGGAGCTCCAATAGAAAACATATCTGTAGTGGCACTAATCAAATTAGGCGCTCCAGGAGCAAGTCCTGAAACATCTGGACATTCTGTTCCATTAGTGGTGCCAATACATTCAATAGATTCTAATTTTACATTTGGTCGACCATAGTCTAGATCTGAAAGTAAATTAAGCTCACCTATGATCTCAGTTAAAGGGAAGTCAATATCACTATTATTGGTAATGGTAAATTGATAGGTCACAAAAGTATTCCATGAAGGAATAGGTGTGCCTTGAGTAGGAGAAATTTGAGAATGTTCTACAGTAAAATCTATAAGCACATCAATCACATCAATAGAGATTAGCGACTGGTTATTAGAGTTGTTTGTATCTGTTGTTCCATTAGGCGGCGTGATTATCGCATTAATAGCAATACCTCCAACTTGAGGAGGAGCTGTGACTTCAATTTTTAATTCCACACTAGAGTCACTCGGTAAATTAGCAACGGTTCCAGTAAGAATACTTCCGTTTAGATTAAGGTTTGATGCATCAGAGGCACCTCCAGAATTATTTTGAGAACTAATGGCATCAATATCTAAATTTGCCAAATCATTGTCCATTGTAATTTCAAATGTCGCATCGTTTACAGTATTACCAGAGTTGATTATGGTTATGATGTATTGAAAATCTTGAAAAATTTCTACTTGCGATACGGCACTACCACTTGTATTTTGAGCTTGAGCAACAATAGACAAATCTGTAGTTTGCCCATAAATTTGACTGTAAGCACATAGAAAGAAAATTAAGCGGAAAAATTTTCCAATCATAAAGGATGGTTTAATACAAGACGCTAATTATTGCGAAAGGTTGCGTTAATATAGTCTAAAACATTGTAAATTTGAAAAGAAATCTCTTACAAATGAGCAAACTCTATATTGTACCAACACCTATCGGAAATTTAAAAGACATGACATTTAGAGCTATTGAAGTTCTAAATGATGTTGATTTGATTTTAGCTGAAGATACACGTACATCTGGAAAGCTTTTGAAACATTTTGAGATTGGAACACCAATGCAAAGTCATCATATGCATAATGAGCATAAAATGGTGGATCAACTCGTACAAAAATTAAAAAGCGGAATGTCTATCGCACTCATTAGTGATGCTGGAACTCCAGCAATTTCAGACCCTGGGTTTTTATTAACTAGAGCTTGTATTGAAAACAACATTGAAGTCGATTGTT
Organism: Psychroserpens luteolus; assembly: GCF_021032705.1. Lineage (GTDB taxonomy): Bacteria > Bacteroidota > Bacteroidia > Flavobacteriales > Flavobacteriaceae > Psychroserpens > Psychroserpens luteolus. Next base: position 912,957 of record NZ_JAHVXI010000001.1, read on the forward strand.
TACCAGGCGCAACGGCTTTTGTTCCTGCATTGGTCAACTCAGGATTACCAAACGACAAATTTGTATTTGAAGGCTTTCTTCCGGTAAAAAAAGGAAGACAAACACGGTTAAAATTATTGGCTGAAGAAACCCGAACTATGGTGTTTTATGAGAGTCCGCACAAACTGATAAAAACGCTCACTAATTTTTGTGAATATTTTGGAGACGATCGATTGGTTTCGGTATCAAGAGAATTAACCAAGCTTTATGAAGAAACCATAAGAGGTAGTGCAAAAGAGGTTTTGGAGCATTATACCAATAAGCCGCCAAAAGGCGAAATAGTGATTATAGTAGGCGGGAAAAAATAATGGAAGTTTTACTTAACAATATTAGACAATGTAGCATCTGCGAAAAGCATTTACCGCTTGGTCCGCGTCCAATTGCGAGTGGACATCCAGATTCTAAAATCGTTATTATAGGTCAGGCACCAGGAACAAAAGTACATGCCTCAGGAATCCCATGGGATGATGCTAGCGGAAAGCAATTACGTAAATGGCTTGGTGTTTCTGATGACGACTTTTACGATGAACGTAAATTTGCCATAATACCTATGGGGTTTTGTTATCCTGGAAAAGGAAAAAGTGGAGATTTGCCGCCAAGAACTGAATGTGCACCACAATGGCACCAACCCTTATTTGATCATATGAAACATGTGGAGTTGGTGATTTTAATTGGCATGTATGCGCAAAAATATTATTTGAAAGATCAGGCTAAGCGCACTTTAACCGAAACCGTTGCTAATTATAAAGACTACTTGCCTCAATATTTCACCTTGCCACATCCTAGCCCCAGAAATCGCTTTTGGCTAGCTAAAAACCCTTGGTTTGAAACCGAAGTGTTGCCAGAGTTGAAGAAACGTATTGAACCTCTATTATGAGAAGAAAAGTTCTTTTATTATTAGTTATAGTTATTTGCAATATGAGTTATTCTCAAGAGAGAGATGAATGCGACTTGTTGTCAACAACTAGTGTTGCTACTTCAGCGCTTAAGTTTAATTTAAGAGAAATAACTGCTAAAAACTATAATTCTAACAAAATATCAATTGCTGAAAAGTTTAGCTTAATTTCTAATAGTGATTCAATAGAAAATGTACTAAAGAGTAAATACCCTAAGCTTTTTAAAAAGAAAAACAACAAATTTGTTTTTGAGACTTTTGATGGGAAAAATATTACGGTTCATAATAATTTAGTTCAAGATAAAACATACATGACATACACATTTAAAGCTCTGTATAAAAACTATGTTATTATTTTTCAAAACTATTATGAAGGTTCAAGTTCTATATTAATCGACACCAAAACCAATGCGGTTTATTTGCTTCCAGATAAACCCTATTTTATTACAGATACATTAGTATATAGCTATGGGCATTATAATGGAGGGACTGATTTAACGATACTAGATATAGGAAAAAATAAAGCTTTATATTTTACATTTGACAATATTTGGTTTGAAAGTACTTATTATCTATCGACAGACTTAAAGTTTAAAGTTAAGTGTATGGCATCTGAAGAAACAAAATACTTGGAGGTGTTTAAATATTAAAAGCCTCTCCATTTCTGAAGAGGCCTCATTCAACAACTAAAATATGACAACCATCAATTCAAAATCTTAATTGTATTTCCTTCAATCCAAGTTTTGAATTCATCACCATAATATAAGTAGGCAGTACTGGCAGGTGCTTGATAGTCACCTGCAATATCGGCTTTGAGGTCAAGCCTGATGGTTTTTGTTTCAGAAGGTTTGAGCGACCTCCAGTAAAACACCAGATAGTTATCAAACACTTCATAATAGGCTACTTTTTCTTCTTCTAATAGTTCTTTCAATTGCCAAGGTTGTGCTGTAGTTCCAGATGGAATACCAATAATAGATGTCACCATTCCTAAAGGTTCTGCTTTAGCATTAGATACGTGTATAGTCATACTCACATTGTCACCAACTTTATACTTACTTTCAAGAAGTTTAGTGTCTAATTTTAGCGGATTTTCAGAAGAGGAATCTGGAACATAACTATCCCAGTTTATAGTTAAACAATATGGAAAAGTGACGTCATCATTAGCAAATTGCACTTGAATCTTTTGTTGCCCTTTTTTGAAATAAGTTTCTAAACTATCAATGACGATCTTTCCTTGAGAGTTAATATTCAATCGTCTTTTTAGAGACTGACCATTAATTGTTAATTCTACGGTATCATTAGCTTTGATAATATGCTGTTTTTGCATTTTAGTATAATTGATCAATGCTTTTAATGCCATAGCTGTAGATTGCGTAGAACCAAATCTATCGTACTTTCTTAGACCTACTAAGTACTCAACACCTTTAGCAATCAAAACTTTATCTGCCTGAACTTCTCTCATTAAAGCTAATAAGGTAAAAGCGGTAGTTTCTATATGTTTTGCATTTCCGTAGGACCTTGTAATGGTGTTTTTCACAGGTAAACCTTTAAAATCACCCTTAAAGATTTGATCTTTAAGTTTACCAATAAGTATACTTGCATTTTCTGGCTTATTAAGATTATAGCTCGCTAAGGCCATCATTGCCATTTTATAAGCATCTTTACTTTTTAGAGCATCTTTAAATGCTGCTTCGTACTCTAAGCTGAGGTCTACATCAATTCCTGCTTCGCTAATCGCATAGACGATATAAGCATTGGCAACATCGGCTGGAGAGCTCGCAAAACTATCATAACCTTTAGTACTTTTTTTAAAGCCACCTTTCCCGTCTTTTCTGCTCATGAGCCATTGTACAGTTCTATCGATCATGGCTTGATCTACATTATCATAGACCTGTTTCATCTCAGTAAACTCTAAAATACCGTAAGCCGTTAAGGTTTCATGAGGAGGTGTTTTTCCAAACCACTCAAAACCACCTTTTCTGGTTTCAAACCCAATGAGACGCTTATAACCTTTATCAATAAAATCTAAAGCTTTGGCTTCTATTTCAGGATTGCTTTTACCAGATTCTTTAAGATACTGAAGCACCATAATGTTTGGATATGTTGATGATGAGGTCTGTTCAAAACAACCGTAAGGAGCTCTTATTAAAGATTCTATTCCGTTCATTACGTCACCAATAACATCTGTGTAAATATTGAATTCGGCGCTTAGACTTCCGTCAACAACACTATTAATATCAAATTGGTAGACTCCAGATTTAGAACCAGAAATCGAGGTTTCTGTTGGGAAGTACGGACTTAAAATCGTCACCTTCTTTTTAACCACGTCACTTAGAGTTTCAGAGTTTATATGAACTTCAATCGTTGCTTTTTCCACTTTTTCAATAGGAACTACACGAACGTTTCTCAACACCGAGCTGTTGGCATTAACAGTGACTTGACCGTCATAACTTTCGATAAACTTTAACTGTTTAGGTAGTATAATTTCGATATCAGCAGTAATGTCTTTATCGGTCTCGTTTGTTATGGTCAATGGTAAAATCACGACATCTTTAAGCGCCATATAGTTAGGTGACTTAAAATCGACATTCAATAATTTTTTTGTGGCATAGGTTTCTTCTTGTCTTCCAATCATACCATTAAAGCCAACCCCTTCAGTAGTAATTTTAAAAGAGGTGATGGCATCATTATTGTAAAACTCAACTTCTGCTTGTCCATTAGCATCTGTTTGAACCACTGGATTCCAATAAATAGTTTGTCTAAAATCGGTTCTTTCGCTTGTAGCATTTCCACCTACATAAACAGGAACGTAAAATTCTTTTGAGCGAGAGAGTCGCGCTGGTTTCGAGTTTTGAAAATAGGCGATACCATAGTTATTGAACTTGGCATTATTTAATTTTTTCTTTGAACTATTATTAATATAACCACCACTATTGGTTTGAATAACAATAACACCATTAGCACCTCTACAACCATAAATTGCTGTAGCTCCAGCATCTTTTATCACGCCAACACTGTAGAGGTCTGAAGGATTAAGGTTTCTAAAAACACTTTCGTCTACAGGGACGCCGTCGACTATAAACAAAGGTTCGGTATTTCCAGAGATACTTCCAACACCTCTCAATTGGACAGTTGAGTTTGCACCAGGCGCACCATTGGCTGTTGTGATATGAAGTCCTGCCACTTGCCCTTGTAATAATTGTGCTACCGAAGATGTGTTTGAGAGGGTTTCTTCTGAGACTATTACTACAGAAGTGGTTGATGCGCTCTTACTTGTTGTTCGATATCCTACAACAACTACTTCATCAAGTTGGCTAGAATCTTCGGTAAGCGCAATTTTTGTTGCTTCTGCTTTTTTTAGAATCTTCTTTTTTAAAGGCTTTTCTTCTTTATCAAAAGCTTTGATGTCTTCGGTATTTTCTTTATAAGGAGCGTCTTTATGATATTGATAGCGACCATTAATAAAGTTCGTTTTTTTAATAAATACAGATTTTCTATCATCTCTGTAAGCCAATAGAACCAGATGCTGACTATCTGTGAATTTAAATGTAAATGTCCCATCGTCTTCGGTATCAAATACAAGTATTTTATGACCAGATCTATCCATAAGGAGTAAATGTGCTGTAATTGGCTTTCCGTTTTTATCAACGACGGTTCCGGTCTGTATAGCATGTTGTTCTGGTAAAAACTCAGCATTTTCTAATGTTACTTTTGGATCCACAATATAGTTCCTCCACCCATGCGTAAGCATTAAATAGTCTAAAGCTTCGGCAGATTTTTCTTCTTTAGGATTGAGGTAAAAACTTGGTTTATGAATTTTTCCTTTTAATTCTGAAGACACTAATAAGTACGACAGGATATGATCTTGCTTGTCATCTGCAAACGATAACAACTTGTTGTCTGCAACAGCAATAGATACGTTGGAAGGCAAAGGCTGACCTTTGGCATCTGTAGTATTGATCTTTAATTTTACTTTTTCACGAGTTTCGTAAACGGTTTTTTCTAAGTCTATAGCAATATTTAACTGTTTATGTGCATTGACAAACACCAAACGTTCAGCCACAATTTGATTTCCCTTATTTTTTATACTGAATTTGGTAATTCCCATTGGAAAGTCTTCAGTATTTATACTAATAAAATTCTCGTTGTTAGATATTTTTTTCTCAAGTAATACTTTGGAAGCACTTGAAACCTCTAAGCGTAATGACTTTTTTTCAGTAGAAAACAGTATGATTTTAGCTCTAGATTCTTCCGTTTCTACTGAAAACCGAGTTCCTTCGTTTTGAACTTTTGGAAGCACAATTTCGCGTTCAGAAGCAAAAGGCGATTTTAATTTTGCTACATAGGTTTCACCTTGTTCTGCGGAAATCGCAACACGTCCCATACCGTCATGAAAACTTGAAAATGTGGCTACAGTGTTACCTTTGCTGTCAATAATATCACCGCTTACATCAACGGGTTTTGCAAATTCATTAAGGGCCTTGAATGCAATAGTATTTGTAGTTCCTGCTATGATTTGTCCACTTTCAGGAAAAAACTGAAGATCAAGATTGTCTAAGACCACAGGAACACTTCGAGAAATAGATTCTGTTGATCCTTTGTATGGAATAAGAATATTGAGAACCACATCTGTAGAGCTCAACTCTTTAGGAAGCGTAAATGATGGATTTGTTTTTCCTTTGATGTCTGTCACTGCTTTTTGAGTGATTATTTTTTGTCCTTTTACTGAGACTTCATATGTGATTTCTGTACTAGCAAGCGGTTTGTTCTTTAAGTCTTTAACTTCAAAATTGGCAATGACTTCGCTGTTTTTTCCGTAGCCTTCTTTTTGAAAGTCCAATGTTAAAAGCAAGTTAGGTTTTACCACTTTTTGAACTGTTATTTGTTTTGTAAAAAAGGCGTGTTCACCAAAATTACGCATCCAATTCGTATAGATTTTTAATGTGTAAATACCGCCTACCCAATTAGCGTTAATATCAAAATCGCCATAGGCATAACCATCTTTGATAGATAACTTTAGAGATTTAACTATAGCGCCTTTAGGTGAAATAAGTTCTGCATGTGCGACATCACTAAGGTTGGAAACCGTATTATTTTCGGTAACGATATAAGATTTAAACCACAGTGTCTCACCAGGGAAGTAAAATGGTCTATCAGTTTGTGTATATATTTTTTCTACTGGAGCTATTGTATTTTGATATGCTTTAAAAGCCGTCAATGATGTCATGACAATAAAAGCTAAAAGACAATAAACACCTGTGTTTTTTATAGTTTTCATAACGATTATATTTTAATGTTGAGCATAAAACCAACCTCACTTGTAATTGGCATATTAAAGAAGTTTAATCCAAGACTAGATGATGTGTCGTAGAGGTTACGATAAGGAGAGGCACCATCAAACTTGGTCCATGTGATAAGATTATTAGCGTACAAACCAAGAGTTAATTCTCTTATAAAAGTAGAACGGTCGTCGTCAAAATCGAAGTTATAAGAGAGGTCGATTGATTTTATATTAACATAACTCGCATCTTGAATAGCTGTTTCATCAACGCCTGAAAACCCATAGCGTACAAATCTGTTTTGTGAAATATCATTTTGCGGATTATAAAAATCAACAGGAATTGTATTTTGTTGTCCTTGCTGATTGACGCCTGAGAATATAAAGTTGGTAATTGTTCTTTCATTAGCAGACTGTTGAGATCTCCCTAAATAATTGAGTACATTTTGAGTGCCATTCCAAACATCTCCTCCTTTTTGGATATCTAAAACAACTTTTAGTTTTAAATCTTTCCATGCAAATGACTGCTTAACTCCAAGATTAAAATCAGGAATTGGGTCACCAATAATTTGCGGTTGACTAGCCACTAAGGGAAATCCTTCGTTATCAATGATAATGTTGTTTTGACTATCTCTAGCATAAGCAGATCCTACAATGGCTCCGGCAGATTCTCCTACAATAAGATTTTTAGACACCGATGAAAATCCGGCAATTGGAACACGTTCTTCGTCACTATTTATGCTAGTGACTTTTGCCCTATTAGTGGAAAAAACAAAAGTAGGACTGTAATAAAAATCTTCTGATATTCTAAGTCTTGAATGGAGACTCATTTCTAATCCTTTGTTTGTTATATCTGCAATGTTCTTTAGTACGTAATTGCTGTTTTCAAAAACTGGAAACACAGAACCTTTAGTTTGCGTATTGAAATAATCCAGATCAAAATTGAAATAAGTATTACCGATATAAAATCCAAGATCTACACCAAACGCATAGCTTTGTTTTTCCTCTAGATCTAAAGCATCACTCAAAAACAAATCGTTGTTGGCCGTGTAGTTTAAACTTTGTGATGGTAATAAGGTCAGGCTGTTATGACTTTGATTGTTGTAAAACAACGATGGGTTATTAACATCGAAAGACGTTGAAGCATAAATATTGAAATTGCTAAAATTATAAATGTCGAATATCCTTTCGAGATCCGCATTAAATTGTAAAAATGGAAGCGCCAACTTATTGTTTTGAACAGATGAGATATACGAATTATTACCTATAGTAAACTCAACATCAGAATAGTTTAAGCCATAAGTGAATTTGTTTAGAATCCGCAATGTATTTCTGTTCAAGCGATTATTAATGGTATTAATTGTTTGCGGGTTTTCAAAGCTAAATGAATTAAAACCAATACCTTCATTGAGGTTATATATTAAGTTTTCAGCAGAAAAGTCGAGTTTAGAGATGATTTGAATTTCATTTTTACGATCGTGACTTTCATATTCAAAATCGAGTATGGCATTGAAGACGTTCTTTTCAATAGTTTTATCACTAGAATACCCATCTTCAAATCCAGCTGAATTATTTACCAGCCCGAAATTTTGAGTGTCCTTATTTCTAGTATAACTTAAACTGTTATGAATATTAACGGTTTCAGATAGGTCAATTCCATTTTTAAGATAAGCGACAAAGAATTTGTTTTTTTCGGAGTTACGATTATTGTCTAATAACCAATTAGGGTTATTGAAGCTTGTATTAAAACGACGTTGCATGCTATTGGCTAAAATGGAATTTTGAGCATTACTAAAACTAGCTGGAGTTGCCCAAGCATTTAATAAAGTGTTATTTAAAAACCCATTTACATTGGGTTGATTGTCTCTGTTTTTTCCAAACTTTAGATAAGATTCCCATGACAATTTTTTAGAGTTGCGGTAGCTTTGATTAAAAGAGATTTTCATAAAATCGCTAACGCTTTTCTCTCTGTTGAAGACATCTTTAAATTGGGTGTTTGTATAGTTAAGTTCGAGAATACTTCCATCTGTAGATGCGCTAAACGAAAGGGTGTTATCTGTTTTGTATGTTGTTTGTAATACGGCATTGTCATATAGGTTAGAAGCTATCCCATTGCCATTACCAAGGGCAACTAATTGTCCGTTAACATCATAATCATAGATGCTACCATCAAATTCTAGATTATTTAGTTTTGGGCCATAAGAAAATGGATTACCTGTTTCGGCACCTAAAAAAGCAAGTTCACCATTAAGAGAGGCACCTTGAGCATAAACAGATTGTAACTTAGGCAAGTTCTCGTCTTTAAAAAATTGAGTTCCGAACTTGCTATTGAATTTGATTTCAAAATAGATATCCGAATTAAAGTAAGTCAAATCTACTTTGTTGTCCTTTACTTGAATTTCCTTGATACGATCATATTGGTAATTATTGACTTTGTTATAAGTTCTGTTAGAAATGTCTAAACTGGGTACGTTAAATTGAGTAAGGTCTTTAGTTTTTATGGCATTCTTGTATGCATCATTTTCAATAGGTTTTATAGGAATTTGATCAACAAAAAAATCGTTAGAATCTAATCCTAGCATTTTTGACGTGACCCTTACCTCTTTGGTTGTCATAGCGATATACTTAAACACTAAAGTTTCTCCAACTTTGCATTTAATACTATAATTACCATCAAAATCGGTTTGAACGCCTCTAGTTGTGCCTTTCACTATAACGCTAACACCTGGAAGCGGAAGACCATCTACTTCAGAATTTATGGTGCCACTCACAATGCCTTCTTGAGCAAACAAGTTTGCCGAAACAAACATGACCAACCCCATACATAGTTTTTTAAGTAATTGATTTTTCATAATACTGACGGTTTAATGGTTCAAATCTATTTCAGTATTAGAGATTTAGAAACCAGAAATGAGTGAAAGCTACGTTTCAATGAGTGAAGTACTTCAATAAAAAATCCCCTTCAAATAGAAGAGGATGTATTATTTTAAAGTTTTTTGTAGGGATTAGACAGTCATAATCTAATATTGAGAACCATCATGTTTACCGCTTTCCCAGCCGTGTTTACCTAGGTATTGATCTCCGCTTTCTACAGCGCCTTCTTCAATAGATGTTCCCATGGAGTCATTCCATCGGTTGAGGTAACCAAACAGAGATATCACACCAAGCATTTCAACAATTTCACCTTCATCCCAGTGTTCATACAAGCGTTTTTTGATATCAGCGTTTACAGCATTAGGCACAAGAGAAGCGGCCAAACTAAAATCTAAGGCAGCGCGCTCGGCATCCGAAAACGCAGGATGGGTTCTGTATTCCCAAATATTATCAAGTTGTTCTTGTTCGGCGCCATAACGTTCTGCGGCACGAATAGCATGAGCTTGGCAATAGCGACAGCCAGTAGAATTACTACTTACCCAAGCAATCATACGCTTTAAGGCTGAGGTTACGCGACCTTCATTGGCCATAACTGCTTTATTTAAATTGATAAATGCTTTACTAATAGCAGGACGACGTTGCATAGTTAATACCGAATTTGGGCAAAACCCAAGGGTCTCGTTAAAAAATTCAGCAAGTTGTTTTGTTTCTAGATCGTGTTCTGCAGATAAAGGTGTAACTAATGGCATATTTTTGTTTTTTTTAGTGGTATTTTTGAGATAACAATAAACGAAAAATTCTTCAGATATGTCTCATAAAGTTATCACACATTGGAAAGGAAATTTACAATTTGAATCTGATAATCCTAATGGTAAATTAGTGACTATGGATACGACGCCAGAACACGGTGGTCACAATTCTGGATTAGGTCCAAAAGCAATGATGCTGTCGTCATTGGCAGGCTGCTCTGGATTAGATGTTGTTTCTATTCTTAAGAAAATGAAAGTGCCTTTTTCAGATTTTAGAATCGACACCTATGGTGAGCTTACCGATGAACATCCAAAATACTATCATACCGTTTCAGTAGAATACCATATGTATGGTAAAGATCTTGATGAAGAGAAGATTAAAAAAGCGGTAGATCTTTCAATAGATAAGTATTGTGGTGTTATGGAAATGTTCCGAAAATTTGCAGATGTAAAAACATCTATTCATTATCATAACGTATAGCGAAAATTTTCTATATTAGTATATGCGTTGGACTTTAAAACCAAAACCTAACCCTCAAACGGTAGATACTTTACAAAAAGCATTACAGGTAGATATGTCTATTGCGTCTTTATTAGCACAAAGAGGTATAGAGACCTATGAAGATGCCAAAGCATTTTTTCGCCCAAGTTTTGATGATTTGCATGACCCTTTTCTTATGAAAGATATGGATAAGGCTGTAGCACGTATCGAAATAGCGTTAGCAGATAATGAAAATATCTTAGTGTATGGTGATTATGATGTTGATGGCACGACTTCGGTTGCGTTAATGTCGTCGTATTTGAAAACTAAATCAGATCAAATCGCAACCTACATACCAGATCGATATGATGAAGGCTATGGGATTTCTTACAAAGGAATTGACTTTGCTCATGATAATGGGTTTTCGCTTATCATTGCTTTGGATTGTGGTGTTAAAGCTATTGACAAGATTGATTATGCTTCGGAAAAAGGCATCGATTTTATTATTTGTGATCACCACAGACCAGGAGATAAATTGCCAAAAGCTATTGCTGTTTTAGATCCTAAACGAGACAACTGCTCGTACCCTTTTAAAGAATTATGTGGCTGCGGTGTTGGGTTTAAACTTATTCAAGCATTAGCTTCAAAAGAGGGAAAAACAACAGAAGATCTTGTTGAATATTTAGACCTCGTTGCAACTGCAATTGGAGCTGATATTGTTCCAATTGTAGATGAAAATCGAGCTTTGGCCTATTTCGGATTGCAAGTGATTAACACACAACCAAGACCAGGAATAAAAGCCATCATAGAACAAGTAAAAAAAGACCAACTCACAATTACGGATGTCGTATTTATTGTGGCTCCTAGAATTAATGCTGCCGGACGTATGAAGCATGGAAATTATGCTGTTAGCTTGTTAACAGAAACAAATGAAACCCTTGCTCAAGAGTATGCTCAAGAGATCAATACCTTTAATCAAGATCGGAGAGAAGCCGACAAACGTATTACAGAAGAAGCGTTGCTTCAAATTAAAGAACATAAAGAAGAGGAACGATTTACAACTGTTGTTTATGACCAAACATGGCATAAAGGTGTTATAGGAATTGTTGCTTCTAGACTCACCGAAACCTACTACAGACCAACGCTAGTTTTTACCAAAAGTGGTGATAAGTTAGCGGCTTCGGCGCGATCGGTTTCTGGTTTTGATGTGTATAATGCGTTACAGGCTTGTAGTGAACATATTGAACAATTTGGTGGACATAAATATGCTGCTGGATTAACGCTGAAAGAAGAAAACTATGAAGCGTTTAAGCAAGCGTTTGAAGATGAGGTCACCAAAACTATTGATAGAAGTCTACTCACTCCAGAAATTAAAATCGATAGACAAATAGAGTTACGTGAGATTACGCCAAAATTCTATCGAATTATTAGTCAGTTTGCACCTTTCGGACCAGGAAATATGACCCCTATTTTCATGACCGAAAATTTAAAAGATACTGGTTATGGTAAATGTGTTGGAGACGATGACAAGCATTTACGATTAACAGCGACTCAAGACCATAACAAAGTTGTGGGAATTGGATTTAACTTAGGTGACAAAATCACCTTGATTAAAAATCAAAAACCTTTTAATGCAGTGTATTCTATCGATGAAAACCATTGGCAAGGTCAAGTGAGTTTACAACTGAAATTACGTGATATTAAATCGTAATATAAAACTTGGTTTTGCGTTACTCCATTATGAAATTAACCATCATCTTTTCTTTTTTACTATTTCTGAAATTTTCAATGGCTCAAAACCTTGTGTTAAACCCTAGTTTCGAATCTCAAAAAACAGATAAATGTGTTTTTTATATAGGCGGATTTAATAGTAAGGTTTCTAATTGGTCAACACCAAATATGGCATCGACTGATTTTTTTGACAAATGTAGTAGCAATGCAGGCCTTAAAAATTATAATGGATATCAAAAACCTAAAACGGGTGACGCCTACGCAGGAATGTATTTTTATACAGATAAAAACTATAGAGAGTATGTTCAAGGTGAGCTATCTGAGACTTTAAAAAAAGGAGAGAAGTATAAGCTTATGTTTTATTTAAGCCTTGCCGATCAATCATCTTATGCATTAAAAGATATTCAAATTTTAATGACTGAAGAACAGTTAAAACCGTGCTATCACTCAAACAGTTGTGAGAAAGTGATCAAACCATCAAAAGTCACGAAGAAGAAATTTAAATTGTATTCTAATACAGAAGGGATTTATTTTTCTAACAAAGAATCTTGGATGGAATATTCATTTGAGTTTATTGCCGAAGGTTATGAAAACTACTTTTCAATTGGTAATTTTTATAGAAACTCTAAAACTCTAAAGCAGGAGGTGTTATCGTCTAGCGAGTTTTACTTTTCTTATTATTATATTGATGAAGTTTCGATAGAGTCGTTAGAAAAAAAAGCATTAAAAAAAGATATTCAGATCTCGGATGAATCAAGTATAAAAACCAATGAAATTTATATCTTCAAAAACGTATTGTTTGATTTTGATAAGTCTGAATTATTAGAAGCTTCGATAGAAGAATTAAATCAATTATATAAGCATCTGAGCAAAAACTTAGACTTAAGTATCGAAATTTATGGACACACTGATAATGTTGGTTTAGATAGTAGAAACAAAGAATTATCAAAACAACGTGCCAAAGCTGTCGCAGATTATTTAATTTCGCAAGGTCTAGATGAGTCTAAGATACTATCTTTTGGGTTTGGCAGTTCCAAGCCAATTTTAACAAACGATACAGAAGAAGGGCGACAACAAAATAGACGAGTAGAGTTTAAAATAATTCAAAACTAACTTTTGCCTAAAAACGATCCATACGCAGCATTACGATATAGAGAATTCAACATTTTTTTAATTCTTCGTTTTGCTTTAGTTTTTGCATGGTCAATGCAATTTGTAGTTATAGAATGGCAAGTCTATGCTTTAACTGAAGATCCATTATCATTAGCAATTATTGGTCTTTGTGAATTTTTACCAGCTTTTTTTCTTGCACCTTTTGCAGGACATATTGTTGATAAAAAAGAAAAGCGAAACTTATTTACACTATGCATAGCATTATTTTCTTTAATAAGCTTTGGGCTGTTTTGGCTAACTTCAGATATGATTGAATCGTCATGGGAAACACATACCATTTTATACGGAATTTATGGATTAGTATTTTTTGGTGGTGTATTGAGAGCTTTTTTTGGTCCCACGATATTTTCACTTATTGCATTGCTGGTTCCTAAGAAAATATATCCTAATGCAGCGACGTGGAGCAGTAGCACATGGAAAGGCGCTAATGTTTTTGGAGCTTTATGTGGCGGTTTTTTAATTGCTTGGATAGGAGTAAATCATACATTAGGCATCATATTTTTATTAGTAATGATAGCTTTAGTATTGGTATTTCAAATCACTAAAAAGCCAATTTTAAATAAAGGAAATAATGAGTCAATCAAAGAAAGCTTAAAGGCTGGACTTAGTTTTGTGTTTAACGATAAAGTTATTTTAGGCGCACTAACTTTAGATATGATTGCTGTTTTATTTGGAGGCGCAGTTGCAATTTTTGCTGTATTTGCAAAGGATATTTTAGATGCAGGACCAAAAGGATTCGGGATATTAAATGCAGCGCTTTCTTCAGGTAGTATTATCACTATGTTAGCGACAACATATATACCTATTACAAAAAATACAGGAAAGAAATTGCTCGTTTCAGTTTTTGGGTTTGGGTTTTGCATGATTATTTTTGGTGCTTCAAAACTTCTATGGCTGAGTGTTTTAGCCTTATTTTTTTCAGGAGTTTTTGATGGAGTTTCAATGGTCGTGCGTCAAACCATACTTCAGCTTAAAACACCAGATCACATGAGAGGTCGTGTAGGCGCAGTAAATTCTATGTTTGTAGGATCTTCTAACGAACTCGGAGCTGTTGAGAGTGGTATAGCCGCTAGGATTTTTGGAGCACCTTTAGCAGTTATGTTGGGAGGAACCGTAACATTAATTATCGTTGCTATAATAGGTGTTAAAAATAAACCACTACGTAATCTCGATTTAACAAAAGATATTGAAGCGCATGAAAAGGAAGAAGAACTTATTTAAAGGTCTTTAGTTCCATATGTTGACCATCAAAAACACCATAAGTATAATAACTAATCCAATCGCCAAGGTTGATATATTTTGATTTCTCATTGAGTTCAATGTCAAGAGGTAGATGTCTATGCCCAAACACGAAAAAATCACGATGTTTATTTTCTAATTTTCGCTTACAGTATTGAACCAGCCATTCGTTATCCTCACCTAAGAACTTAGCATCTTCATCGCCAGAGATCATTTTATTCTTTACAGACATATAATGTCCTATACGCATTCCAAAATCTGGATGCAATAAACGTTTAAATAACCATTTACAAATAGGGTTTGTAAATACTTTTTTCATGCGTTTGTAACCCTTATCTCCAGGGCCTAAACCGTCACCATGCCCAATAAAAAAATGTTTGTCGTTAAATACAAATTCTTTGGGTTTGTGAAAAACAGGAATATTAAGTTCTTCTTCAAAATAACCATTCATCCATAGATCGTGATTACCAACAAAGTAATAAATAGGAATTCCAGAGTCACTAATTTCAGCAAGTTTTCCTAAGGTTCTTGTAAACCCTTTAGGAACCACACGACGGTATTCCATCCAAAAATCAAATAGATCACCTAATAAGAAAATTGCAGCGGCATCTTTTTTAACTTCGTCGAGCCAAGCCACGAATTTTTTTTCACGCGGTAAAGACGCTTTCTTGTTGGGAGCACCCAAATGGTTATCTGATGAAAAATAAATTTTCTTGCCTTCAGGAATTTTTATGTGCGTTGACTTAGTCATTATCAGTAGCATACCACTCGGCGTAAGAGGTTGCTGTTTCTTGAAGTTTTAAGGAGTGTAATTTTATAGTACTAGGCAAACGTTGTGTGATCTTTTCAGCAAAATCAATAACCATCATCTCACTGGTAGGCTGGTAATTTACGAGCAATACGTTATGACCACGATCTTTCAGTTCTTTTGCTAATTCGACATGAGGTGTGTTTTTATTAAACACAGTGGCATGGTCAAAAACATCTACAATTTCTTCTTTAACAATCTTTTTTAGGTCACCAAAGTCGATAACCATCCCATATTTTACATTGGTATTATCTGAAATAGGTTGCCCTATAACGGTTACATCCAAGCGGTAACTGTGACCGTGAACATTTTTACACTTTCCATCATAACCATAAAGGGCATGACCAGTTTCAAAAGAAAATTGCTTTGTGATTCGAATGTTACTCATTATCGTCTTTTGTTACGGTTATAGAAATAAACAATAACCAAAACTATCCCTAAAATAAGGAATAAACCGTTTCCGCTTACAAATGACATGATATCCATAGACTATATTTTGAACTATTAAACTAAGTTTAATATGTATTATGCGCCAAAGTTACGTCTTTTGGGAAAGCGATAAAAATAGTTGTCTGAATTTTATGATTAGAGGCACACCTCTGGCAATAATCCAAACCGTTAATGCAATAAACACTGCATATAATTTAAGGTCATAACTATCCAATATTAATAGAACAGGTATGAACACCAAACCAGTAGATAATAGTAATAGATTTCTTAGGAATTTCATTTTCCCCATACCTTTAAACATTCCATCAAAAATAAAGGCTAAAGCACATAAGGGCTGCATGGCTAAAACGATCCAATAGATTTTGTAAAACTCATTAAGAACCTCTAGATCTTTGGTGAAAACAGAGCCAACAAAACTATAACTGGCTAATCCAATTACGGCTAAAATAAAACCAACGCCTATACCACATTTGATTAAGAACCGACTTAATTCCACCAGTTTTTTGTAGTCTTTTGCACCTAATAGTTTTCCCGAAAGGATATTTCCAGCGCTTGCATAGCCATCTATGATAAAAGCGCCTAAAAACCACAAGTTAATAGCAATCGTATAGGCGGCAATATATTGCGTTCCGTATAAAGTAGAATAGCTCGTTGCAAAGTATAGCGTAGCATTTAAAGCTAAAGTTCTCACAAACAAATTGAGAACCATGATGGTGAAGGTCTTAATTTGTTTATTAAACGGAAATGTAACTCGTAAAGAAATATCAGTCTTTTTCAGAAGGAAATAAGCAGAACATAATGCCATGATAATTTGAGCGATAACGCTTGCATAAGCAGCACCTTTGATATGCATTGGACTGATAAACCCATCAATACCATATACAAAAACAACGTCTAAAACGATATTGACTATAGTTCCAACAATAGCAATGATCATGGGATAGAATGTGTTTTGCAACCCTCTAAACGTGCCAAAAACAGCAATGGTAAAAAGCGTAAACGGAAATCCGAAAACACGAATATTATAATACTCAACACTATAATCTAGTATTTGACCAGACGCATTGTAGAAATTAAAAATTTGAGATGAGAACGGTAAGGTTATGGCTATAATTACAATACTGATCGAGGTGATTAAAAAAATGGCTTGAGCCGGGAGGTTTTTAACCTGATCCAACTGATTTGCACCTAAATGTTGCGATACAATTGATGAAATAGCACTTCTGGTTTGTCCAAATACCCAAATAAGCATGGAGATAAATGCACCAACAATTCCAACAGCTGCTAAGGCTTCAGCAGCATTATAATCAACATTACCAATAATAGCGGTGTCTGTAAGTGATAAGATAGGCTCAGCCACTCCAGAGATTAAAGCTGGAATAGCAAGTTTGTTGATGTTTTTTAATGTGATAGCTGTTTTCAAATAATACGTTCGTAACAATAAAAAGGGAACTCACTTTGCTTCGGAAAATAAATATTTCC
This sequence comes from Psychroserpens luteolus, assembly GCF_021032705.1. Taxonomy (GTDB): domain Bacteria; phylum Bacteroidota; class Bacteroidia; order Flavobacteriales; family Flavobacteriaceae; genus Psychroserpens; species Psychroserpens luteolus. The sequence goes on from NZ_JAHVXI010000001.1 coordinate 930,156, forward strand.
CAAGCGTTGATAGCCACGAAGTTCGTAAAATTTTTGGTTTCTTTTGTTCTGAGAGAAGGTGTCTAATCGAATAGAGGTATAGTTATTTTCTATGGCGTAGTTTTCGGCAAAGTCCATTAATTGTTGTGCATAGCCTTGCCCTTGGTATTTTGGATCAACCGCTAAGCGATGGATATAAATGTTGTTTTCATTTGGCGTTAACCACTTTATTGGCTCATATTCTTTATCCATTACTGTAGATATGACGATACAGCCACTAATACTGTTGTCGATATCTAATACGTAAAGCTCATCACGACGAACGTCATTTTCAAAAGCAGCTCTATTAGGATAATGCTCATTCCATTGAAATATGTTTTGATTAATCATATGTATGGCACATGCTTTTGTTATGTCCATGATTGCATCTATATCGGCTCGAGTTGCTTTACGTATCATATTAATAGTTACCTTTGCAAAAATTTAAACAAAGTTACTTTTAATTATTTGATTATGAAGTCTATTCTTGTTCCAGTCGGGTCCTCTAAAAATGCAGAAAGTCATTTACAGTATGCTGTAGATTTTGCTAGAGCTTTTGGCGCTAAATTGTACGTGGTACAAATTTATAATGTTTATACAAAAGCTGGGACGATGATTAAGGTTGATCATATTTTAGAGCGTGAAAGTTTAGAGTTCTTAAAAGGACATGTATCTAAAATAGACACTAAAGGGGTTGATGTAGTGGTGAAGACATTTAAAGGAAAACTTGTAGATACTATAGAGTTGGCTTGTGAAGCATTAAACGTTGATCTCATTTTATTAGAGCCGCGAACAAACTCGATTAAAGATGAGGTGTATTTGGGAAAAACATCTGGAAAAATTGTAAAGCAAACGAATATTCCAGCGCTAATTGTTCCTGAAGGCTATGTTTATAAACCAATTGTAAAGATTTTGCTTGCGGTTAAATCTGCTGTAATTAGAAAAGAGGATGCTTTAGATCCGTTAAAAGCTATAAAAAATCAATTTAAAGCAGTGGTTAATTTGCTTTTGGTGAAAACACCATTTTACAATGAAGGCGATTTAAATGTTGATGAAGATTTAGCTAGTTTGATTACAAACACAACAACCAGTGAAAACGCTACGACCTATCAAGGTGTTTTAGAGCACTATAAAAATAATAATCCAGACTTATTATGTGTTGTGAGACGTAAGCGTGGGTTTTTTGTGAAGAAATGGGAAAAGAGTACCATTTTAAAGAAAGACTTCAGTAGCGCTTTACCTGTCTTAGTTTTAAGAGGTTTAAAATAATTTTTGGGGATGTAGCTCAGTTGGCTAGAGTGCTTGACTGGCAGTCAAGAGGTCACGGGTTCGAATCCCGTCTTCTCCACATCAAGCGCAGCTTGTAATAAATCAAAACTAAAAATCTGACAAGTTTACTTGATCAGATTTTTAGTTTTGATTTATTATTTCTTATCGGAAACGACGTTGCATTTGCAGTAGTGGATCATAGAGGAACTGCCGGGCTAATCCCGTCTTCTCCACAATTAAGCGTAATTTAAAAACAAAAAGCCCGACTGTAAAATGTAGGGCTTTATTGCTTAAAACCTTAAACAAGAGGTTCAAGGTTCTAACTAACTACATCGTATAGCATATCTATTTAATTCGACATAAATATTCCTATTACTATAAATGTGTAAAATAAAATCAAGAATAGTATTATTTTTCTTTGTTCTGAAACTGTTCTTTTCACCATCATAGAAATAAATTAATATGTTATTTTAATCTAAGAGAAAAAGAACCCATAGTATAGCACTACAACTATGGGCTCTGAAAAACCTCTTGTCTCAAATCAGAGATTATTGTTATTAATCTAAGATTCTACTATTAACCAAATATTATGCTACTAATACAATAATTTAAAAGAGGTTATTATATGTTTATTCTTTTTCATTTCTTAATACTCATTATCAATGATGATTTGATAAACGAAAAGTATTGGTTTTTATGCAAACCTGAAATAAGCACCAGCGCGCAATATATGAGTACTGGCACTTATAAGCTTCTTTAGAGATAAATGATATAAAGAGATATAACACATGATAAAAAAACCCAAAACTTTCGTTCTGGGTTTAGTTTTGAACTAAATCGAATCTAGTTCTCCCTTATTTAAACGTTTAAGATTGCTTTAAATTAATCTTTAATAAGCTTTTTGGTAAGTGTACCTTCAGCGTATTTGACTTCTATTAAGTACAATCCTGATGCAAATTCTGAAATATCAAAACGTAGCCCCTCAACTATATTTGTGTCTTCCTTTATCAATTTTCCTGAAATATTATAAATAGATACTTTTTCTATTTTAGAATTGCCTGAATGCTCAATTCTAAATGCCCCATTAGTTGTAGGGTTAGGCACTAGAGCAATATTGTTTTCTGTAAAGTCTGATTCATTAACAGATAAGGTATCGCAAGATCCTGAAACACCATTAGCTGAGGTATCTCTAAAATTACCTTCTACACTCATGAGTTCAAACCCAACTAAATTACCGTCTAAGTTATTTGAGGATTTGTCGGTAACAGTAGTAATCGTTGTATTATCTGTATTTACCGTACCTTGATTTAGATCAAAGTTTAGGATCAACCCTGTTTCATCTCCAATTAACTGACAATCCATTGATGCATTAATTTCGACCTCAGTCCTTGCATAATTCCATAAACGAACTTCATCCATCATACCTTGCAACGGATATGGGTCACCTCCTGCAGTGGCACCTGCACCAATTCTGAGAGGGTTACTGTTAGGTGTTAAACTTCCTGAGCCGGCTTGAGTTCGAACATTTATACCATCAATGTAAAACTTTACTTCGGTACTGCTTAAAGTTACAGCTATGTGATACCATTGATTTGTAGTTACCGAGTTCCATATATAATCGGTGAAATTACCTCCAAATCCAGAGTGATAAAAACGAAAAATCTTATTACCTCCATCTGTTAACAGCATAAGCCCATAAGACTCGTTATATCTAGATTTAGCAAAGATGCATTCCCAATCCCATCCGTCAGTTGTTCTATTGACTTGATCAAAATTTACCCAAGCCTCAAACGTAAAGCTCGTGGTGAAATCTAATGAATTATTATCAGGGATTTCTACATAATCCCATGAAGCAACTTGCCCATCAAAGTCTAACCCTGTGGCAGTTTGTGCTGTTAAAATTTGGCATAGAAATACCGAGGTAAGTAAAAAAAGTAGTTGTTTTTTCATAATTAAATAGGTTAAATAGTGTTTGTTACTCCTATGACATGTAACTCTTAACCTACCCTATTTTTTTTTTTCAACTTTTTAACTTTAATGTTTAAGAATGCTAAAACTGAGTTGGTTATTATCGCTTATGACATGAGATAAGAACTTCATCTTGTTTTTTTGTGATATATTTTAGTGCTTTGAGTATTTTTGAACTCTCATTAGAAAATGATGCAAGACAAAGAACCTTCTATTTGTGAAGAAAACGTGTATAACGAATTGTTTCGGAAATATTACGAACCCGTAACAAAGTACATTTATTATAAATGCGGAAATTTGCATCAGGCCGAAGACATTGTTCAGAATGTATTTATTAAAATCTGGAAACTGTGTGCTACTATTATGTATTCGAAAGCAAAATCGTACATATATTCTGCCTCAAAACATTCCTTTTTAAATGAAGTTGCACACGAAAAAGTGGTTTTAAAACACAAAAAGACCATTGAGGAAAGCACAGATTATGAAAGTCCAGATTTTTTAATTGAAATAGATGAATTTAGAATGAAGTTAAAAGAAGCTATAAATACTTTAAATCCAAAAGAAAAGGAAGTTTTTTTATTGAGTAGAGTAGAAGATAAAACCTATAAAGAAATTGCTGAAATAACAGGGTTAACAGTTAAGGCTATAGAACGCCGAATGAGTAAAGCCTTAAGAGAATTACGTGAGATGCTCGGCGCACATATAAAAGTATAAAATAGGGTAAAGGCTAATTTAAATGTCTTATAGTTAGAAGCTTATAACAGAGGATGAATACTTACGATACAGATGATACTTTTTTAGGACGTTGGATAGCTGGAGAACTGTCTGAAGAGGAACTTATTGCTTTTAAAAACACCAAAACCTATAAGCAGTTTAAACTCATTAATATGGAGTCTCAATTATTAAGCGGTCCAGATATTGATGTTGAGAAGGCACTTCGTGATGTAAAACAAAGATTAAAGCAAAACAAATCTAAGACAAAAACAGTTCGCCTTTGGCAAACAATTAGTGTCGCTGCAATATTAATTCTAGCCTTAAGTTTCTTTTTCAATTCATCTAAAACCTACACGACTGCAATTGGCCAAACCCAAACTATTCTCTTAGAAGATGGTTCAAAAGTATATTTGAATGCAAATTCTAGTCTATCGTTAAAACGCTTTTTTTGGTCGAGTAATAAAACTGTAAACTTGAATGGTGAGGCTTATTTTGTGATTACAAAAAACAATGATTTTAAAGTAAAGACTTCAAAAGGTTTGGTAAAGGTATTAGGGACAAAATTTAATATAAAAGACAGATCTAACTTTGAGTTGAAATGTTACGAAGGGAAGGTAGAGTTTTCTCAATTGAACGATTCATCTTCTTCGAAGATCTTGACTCAGGGAATGCAAATAATAATTGATAACGATCGTGTTGATGATTTACATTTTAAAGAAGAATCACCTTTGTGGCAAAAAGGTATTTCTAAATTTGAGGAGCAACCGTTACATCTAGTATTAGAGGAATTAACCCAATATTTTGATATCAATTTTGATGCTCAAAACATTAACACCAACAGATTGTTTTCAGGAAGTTTCGATCATAACAATTTAGATCTTGCATTAAAAGCGACATTGGTTCCAATGGGAATAAATTATAAAGTCGAACAACAAACTATTATCCTTTCAGAATAAACCGAAAAGTCTAAATTTGCATTCCCAAATCAAACCCGTATGAAGCATTATTTTTTCGTTTTAGTGTTCTTTTTTTCTATGACGATTGTTGCCCAGCAAAAACAGGATTTCAAGTATTCTCAAACTCCTTTATCCCAAGTATTAAAAGAAATTCAAGAGAAAAATGACGTGTCGATTTCTTTTGCGTCCGATGTTATAGAAGACATTCTTGTTACTGTTGATATAAGGCAGGTGACTTGGATTGAATTTTTATCAGTTTTAGAAAGTGAAACAGGTTTGATTTTTGAAAAAATATCTGATAGTCAAATTATAGTCACACCTAATTCAGATAGCAATACACTAATCCCTATTGAAGCTTTAGATGATGTGATTATTTTAGGATATGTTACAAATGGGATCGATAAAAACAAAGACGGTTCTATAGCTGTAGATACTGAGAGACTAGGAATTTTACCAGGAATGGTAAATACTGATATTGCGCAAAGTATTCAATTAATTCCTGGGATTTCAACTTTAGACGAATCGGCAACTGGAATACAGGTTAGAGGTGGTTCTCCGGATCAAAACTTAATACTGTACGACAATATCAAACTATTTAATACGGGTTATTTTTATGGGATGTTTTCGTTATTTAATCCTTTTGCCACTCAAAAAGCAACTATTTATAGATCTGGAACAAGCGCTAGCTATGGCGATCGTATTTCTGGGATTATAGATATATCTAGTGGTCATAAAATTTATGAAAACACCAAAGGAGGACTTGAAGTCGATGGTCTATCTATTAATGGTTATTTAAAAACCGCGTTGTCAAGTAAGATAGGATTATATCTGTTTGCCAGACGATCTTATTCAGATTTATTAGAAACACCTACATATACTAGTTATGTCGATAAAATTTTCACAAATTTTGGAATTGCTAGAGATGTTAATGGGACTATTTTAGAATTAGAAACTGATGATGATTTTAGCCCAGAAACTAGTAATAATACATTTAATTTTGCCGACGTTAGCACCAAGTTAATTATAAAACCAAATGATAAGAATGATATTGAATTTAGTGCACTATATACTAGAAACCGTTTAGATTTTGATTTTAAAGGAGGAGATGAGGTGATTGTAGACTCGCTAATTACTCAAAATAAAGGACTAAGTTTTAATTGGAAACATAACACTAGTGAAAAACAGCAAGAGGAACTTACAGTTTATTTTTCTGAGTATAATTCTTACTATCAGAACGATGAGATAAAAGATGAAACAGGAGACGGTATTTTAGATCTTAGCGAAGTCAATATTAGAGAAAATAATATTACGGATATTGGCGTCAATTTTACGTCTGTTACTCAAATTGCAGCGTCTCAAAAGCTAACACTAGGCTATCAGTTGTCATATACCGATTTGGATGTCACCATTAGCAAAGAAGAACCGGTTGAATCTGAAAAAGAAGTCCTAGTACAAGATGATAATAATCTAAAAAATGCATTATTTGGAGAATATACTATAGATCTAAACAATAAGGGTTTAATTAATGCTGGTGTACGTTTTTCACATTATAGCAGCTTGAATGAATTTTTAATTGAGCCTCGCATTAACTTTGAATATGCTTTAAGTAAACGTCTAAGATCAAAAATTGCAATTGAAAGAAGAAACCAACCTATTTCGCAATTAATAGAATTCAACCATACCGAATTACGCTTAGAGAACAACTTATGGCGCTTGTCGGATGATGAACAATATCCATTACTCTCGAGTAATCAAATTTCAGGAGGGTTGTTATATTCCCATAAAAGCTTAAATATCGATATTGATTTTTATTACAAAGAATTAAAAGGGCTAACGACGTTTACAAATGGCTTTAGTAACCCTTTAGAAAATTTAGAACAAGGTGAAAGTACAATAAAGGGTATTGATGTTTTATTAAAATATAAACGAAACAATTATAAAGTTTGGCTAGGATATACCTTTAATGATATAACTTTTCAGTTTCCAAATTTAGAAGACACACCATCTAAATTTAACGGTAATAATGACATTACACATCAATTTAGAATTTCCAACTCATTTAAATTAAACAATTGGCAATTTGCTTTAGGATGGCAAATTAGAACTGGAAAGCCAATTACACCAGTAAATAGTTACACTATAGAAATTGATGCTGATGGTGAAAACGCTGGAGTTGTAAATTTTGGAGCTATAAATAGTGATAGATTACCGAGTTTTCATCGATTAGATGCTTCAGTCTTATATGATTTCAAGATTAAAAAAACAGATGCGCAATTAGGGATATCATTCTTAAATATTTACAATAGAATAAAACCATTAAATTTAATTTACAAGGCCGAACGTAAACCTCTAGATGATGGTGGTATTGCTGTTGAAGGTACGACTGGTGCAACTCCTGAAGAACGAGAAATTATATTAGAACAGGTGATTCAACGATTTTCATTAGGGTTTACACCTAATATTTCATTTAAGTTATTCTTTTAACGTATTAACTTTCCGAAGTTATAAAAGCAATGGTTTCTTTAACTACAACGTCTAATGCTTTAGGTAAATGATTTGCACTCCAAGGATGGCTTGCTCCAAAGACATGGTTAGAATTTTCAATAGAAATGAGCTGATTGATGGAACACCAAGAATCTAAAGCTTCGGCTTCCTCAAATTTCACCGATGGATCATCTTGAGCATGAACGATCAAAATAGGACTAGTAATTCGTTGTATCGCAGATTCTATATGAAAGCGCTCTTCATTGGCTTTAAAATCTTCATAGAATTGGTAGTTATGAGGCATTTGTTGTTTGGTTCTTCCGTTTAACACATACTTCACGCCATCTTTTCGCCATTGTTCCAAATCACCTGTAGTGGAGGTTCTCTTACCAAAACTACTTACACTTGCCCAAGTAACCAATTTGGAGATGCGATTATCTTCAGACGTTTTGATGATAGAAATCCCTCCACCTCTTGAATGTCCAATTAAAATAATCTCTCTTTTATTAATTTCGTTTTTGTATTCAAACGCTTCAGAAGTGGTAAAATTTAAAAGATCGTTTAGATCATCAAGTTCTTTTGTGTAATTATTTTCGGCGAAGGCTTCCAAGTCTGGAAAATCAATAGGGTTCTCAACGGTTCCGCCATTATGAGAAAAGTTGAATTTTATAAAAAACAGACCATGATCACTAAACTGTTGTGCAACTAGATCCCATGCACCCCAATCTTTAAATCCTTTATACCCATGACAAAAAATCACGACTGGTTTTTTCTTTCCGTTAGACTTAAAAAAAGCATCCCAAACCATTGGTTTTTTCTCATTTCTATATAAAACTTGATTTTTAACTATCATATTACACCTCTTTTTCTACAAAATCTATATCTAAATTATAAATTTCGGCAATTAATTTTTTAAGCTCAATTTCGAAGGCGTTCAATGTTTCTTCAGTAATAGCATATACTTTAGTTCTGCTATTTGAAGAAGGTTTTGTAGCAAACTTTAATAAACCAGAACTTAAATTTTTAAATGAAATAATACCAGCTTCTACGGGAAGATTAATCTTTGATGATTTTTGCATCATATAGGCGTACATCAGTATTTGGAAGCTTTTGCTATACTTGTTGTAATCTGTTGAAATTGCGTCCCAATCGACTATTTCTACTTTACTAGATTCTACTCGTCCAGTTTTGTAATCTATTATTCTTATGGTTCCGTTATAGGCATCTACACGATCTACTTTACCTATTAACATCACTGTTTTTGAAAGGCTTTCTAGGTGTAAGGGCACTTTGTTTTCGGTTTCAATAGCAACAATTTTGATCTCATTGCCTTGTTTGATATCCTCAATCTCCATATTCAAAAAATTGGAAATGTAACGTTGCGCAATTTCAAAAATGATAAGGTTTTTTCCAGACGTGATATCTCCTTCTTTAAATTCAGCTTTAAAATGGTGGAGTACTGTAGAGCTAATCTTAGATTTCATTGTTTTGATGATCTCTACTGTTAAAATCTGGTTTTCAAAAGGCTTATAAAAATCTTCAAGTGTATTATGAATTACAGTTCCTAATGTATTGTAAGCAACGCTTTCTTCGACCTCTTCATACTGCTTAATACCTAGCACCTTGTCATAATAGAAGTCAATGGGATTACGAATATAATTGGTCAATGATGACGGAGAAAATCCTTTTTGAGCCACCTTGTCTAATTTTTCTATAACGTCTGAAGTCTTTTGAATTTGCTGTAACTGTTGTTCGATAGAAGGTACTTGAGCCGAAATTAAATACTGTTGTATGTCATGTGTTTTATCAACTTCCAATTGTGTAATAAACCTACTTTTTTCACCACCATTAAGAACATCAGGTTCTGTATTGTACAATATATAAGCTGTTTTTGCACGTTGTAATAAGCGATAAAAATGATAGGTGTAAACCGCATCTTTTTCTTTGTAGGTAGGCAACTCGTTTTCTATTTTAACATCAAAGGGGATAAACGAATTATAGCTTTTTCCTGCTGGTAAAATGCCTTCATTAACCGATGTTATAATAACAGTTTCGAAGTCTAGCACACGAGATTCCAGCATTCCCATAATTTGTAAACCTTTTAGAGGTTCACCTTTAAAGTCTAATGTTTCACTCTTAATAAGTTCTCGATATAAACTAAAAAGTGTAGTTATGACTTTAATATGAGAAAAAGAGCTATTTAAAGTATCTAGACTATTAAATACCTGATGAAAACGATACAGATATTCTAGAGCTAATAAATTGTTTGATTTGTCTTGATCAAGGTTGATTTTAATCTTAGCAATAAGCTTAATGCAATGGTTTATAGCAGTTTTAGGGTTGTCATTCCAAGAATCGAACAGCAGCTTTAAAAGTGCTTTGTGAGTAGGAGCTATTTCGCATAAATCTTCTACAGTAAGCGATACTTTATTATTGAGCTGTATTTGGCTTATGATGTGTTCAGTGGCATTAGTGGTTTCAGTTTGAAACAAAGGAGAAACAAATTGATTGGATAAGACATCGACCACATTCTTATAATACAAAACCTGTGAAGGTGATTTATGTAAACCGAATAGTGCCTCAAATAATGAAGCTAATGGAATAACTTTTAAAGGTAATCCCATCGTGACGTTTATTGTGGTTATTGATTTTGGAATGGAGTTGAGTAAGGGTAATAGTAAAGTTTCATCACCTAAAACAACAGCTGTGTTTTGAAGATGACCTTTCTCATTATAAATACCTTCTAGAAGCTCTCCAACATATTTGACTTGACTAATATTTTTTGGAGCTCCAATAACATGAATATCTTTTTTTTCGGCATAAGATTCTCCAACCCAATTAAAATTATGTTTATTAAAATATTTCCAGTTTTGTTTGTGGTGTCTCGTAAACAAGCCTGCATCATGAATAGGGTCGTTTATAAAGGTTTTATCTATATCCCAATAGATCAATGCCATTTCCTGTTGTAATAACTCCTGAATTATGATCTCTTCAGCTTTATTGAGTGCATTAAAGCCAACAAACACAAATGTTTTATTTTCATGTAATGCTATATATTGTTCAATATTATTTACAGCTTCCCTATAAACGAGGCCTTGATAGGCTTTTTTCTTATGTTTAAGTTGCTTCTGAAATTTTGCGTAATAGACTTTTAAGCGATTCCAAAAAAGTAAGTAGTTTTTAATGTATTGTGTAGGCTGCTCATCTAAAGACCAATGCTTGTGTTCTATTTCTTTTATGGCAGATAAATAGTCAAAGACATGATTAGGAGGTATTAGATAACGATCAATTTCATTGAAGTCTTGAAGTAACAATTGAGCCCATTTAGAAAATTGATCAAAAGGCTCTATATTTTGCTTTGGAGTGTGTTTGAGGTAGACATCATAAAATTCAAATAAGAGCTCTGCATTAGTCGCATATTGAAAATCTGAAAGCGTTTCTATAAACTCTTCAATAGATAGTATTTCAGGTGAAAAGATAGTTTTGTTGACGTGATTTGATATGGCTTGCTTTAGAAATGTTCCAGCACGCTTACTAGGCAAAACAAAGGTCAATTGAGAAATGTCATGATCGGTTTCTAATAAATTTACAATGACGTCGTCTATGAATGTTCTCATTATATAAAAATAAAAAACGCTCCGATATTCGGAGCGTTTTTTTACTTATTTATGTTTGTAGTGAAACTTATTACTTAAGTTTTACTTCTACACGTCTGTTTTCTTTTCTACCAGCTCTAGTTTTGTTAGTAGCGATAGGATAATCTTCACCGTAACCGTTAGCAGTTAATCTGTCTGCACTAATTCCGTTTGCGATTAAGTAATCTCTAACAGCGTTAGCTCTTCTTTCAGATAAAGCCTGGTTAGTTGATTTAGAACCTACACTATCAGTATGACCGTCGATAGAGAAATCTGCTCTTGGGTATTCTTTAAAGATAGCTACCATTGCTTGTAATACAGCATCAGTTTCTTTTTTGAAAGACGCTTTTCCTGAATCAAACAAGATAGATCTTGCGTAGTCATTTAATTGCTTTAATACAGGCTCAGTTGGCTTAACTTCTGGACAACCGTTGTTAGCAACAGTACCAGCTTCGTTAGGACATTGATCATCTTTATCTAAGATTCCGTCACCATCAGTATCAGGCCAAGGACATCCTTTGTTAGCAGAAGGACCTTTTTCGTTAGGACAGTTATCATCTTTATCAGCAACACCATCAGAATCAGCATCTGGACAACCATTTAAAGCTTTTAAACCAGCAACTGTAGGACAGTCATCATCTTTATCAGCAACGCCATCAGAGTCAGAATCTGGACATCCATTAAACTCAGCTAAACCAGCTTCGTTAGGACAATCATCTTTAGAATCTTCGATACCATCGTTATCAGAATCTGGACAACCGTTGAATGCTTCTAAACCAGGAACGTCTGGACAAGCATCATCTTTGTCGTATATACCATCACCATCAGTATCTTTTCCACCAAATCTGATAGAGATACCAGCAGAATGTTGCCAGTGCTTAGGAAGGTAATCTTCGAAAGCGTGCTTATATGAAGTTTGAACGTTAAAACCTAAGTTATCGTTTAACCAAACATTAAGACCTAAAGTACCATTTAATGTACCAGCACCAATTTCATCTACCCAAGTGTAACCACCACCAACACCTAAATAAGGGTCAACAGTTGAAGAGTTGATGATATCAGCAAAGCTGTAAGAAATAGTTCCATCAGCAGCGTAGTAAGATAAGTCGTCTGCTCTAGAATCTCCAATTTTCTTAATTTGGTTAAGAGAACCTGCAACAGAAATACTAAACCCATCACTTAAATATCTCGATACAGAGAATCTAGATAAAGAAGGTAAAAAGTTGTAGTGATCGTTTGCGTTAAAAAATTCGTCAAAGTAGTCACCTAATGGCGCTTCTTCTCCAACTGGATAAAGGTCAACAGCATTGACACCGATATCAAATTTCCACGGGTTGTTTTGATCTTGCGCATTAGCACTGAAGCTTAATGATAATAACAAAACGAATAATAATCTGCTAAGATTTTTCATATTCTAAATAATTTTAATTTTAAGTGTTAATTAAAGGCAAAAGTAAGTTGTTAAATTTTATTAACAAAGACAAATATATAAAAATATTGATTATTGGTACTAAAAATAAGGAGTTTGGACTGATTTTAAATAATTTCAAGTTTTTCTCCAACCTTAATAAATGCCTCAATAGCCTTATCCAAATGTGCTTTTGTATGAGCCGCTGAGAGTTGTACGCGGATTCTTGCTTTCTCTCGCGGTACTACTGGGAAAAAGAACCCAATTACATAAATACCTTCGTCCAACAGCATTTTTGCCATAGTTTGTGATAGTTTAGCGTCATACAGCATCACAGGTACAATTGCCGAGTCTCCATCAATAATATCAAAGCCAGCTTCCTTCATTCCTTTTTTAAAGTAAGTAGTATTACTTTCTAGGGTATCTCTTAATGTTGTATCGTTGGCAAGCATATCAAAAACCTTAATTGAAGCGCCTACTATTGCTGGAGCTAAAGAATTAGAGAATAAATAAGGTCTAGAGCGTTGTCGTAAAATCTCAATCACCTCTTTTTTTGCAGTTGTATAACCACCCATAGCGCCACCCATAGCCTTACCAAGTGTTCCTGTAATAATATCTATTCGTCCTAAAACACCTTTTTCCTCTAAAGTTCCTCGTCCAGTTTCACCAATAAAGCCAGTAGCATGACATTCGTCAATCATGACAAGCGCATCATATTTATCAGCTAAATCGCATATTTTGTCTAATGGAGCAACTAATCCGTCCATAGAAAACACACCATCGGTAACAATGATTTTAAAACGCGCACCATTCTCATTAGCTGCAATGAGCTGTTGCTCTAAGTCTGCCATATTATTATTTGCGTAACGGTATCTGGCTGCTTTACATAAACGTACGCCGTCAATAATAGATGCATGATTCAACGAATCTGAAATAATAGCATCTTCTTTTCCTAATAACGGTTCAAAAACGCCACCATTAGCATCAAAGGCCGCTGCATACAAGATTGTATCTTCGGTTCCGTAGAAATTGGCAATCTTTTGTTCAAGCTCTTTATGGATGTCTTGCGTTCCGCAGATAAAACGTACAGAAGACATTCCAAAACCATGAGAATCCATAGTGTCTTTTGCCGCTTGAATCACTTCTGGATGTGATGACAATCCTAAATAGTTGTTAGCACAAAAATTTAAAACAGTTTGACCAGTACTCAGGGTAATTTCTGCACCTTGAGGCGAAGTAATAATGCGTTCTTCTTTGAAAAGCCCATCATTTTTTATTGTTGCGATTTCATTTTGTAAGTGTTCTTGTATTTTTCCGTACATGATTGATTGATTTTTTACAAATTTAGAATTCTTTTATGGTAATATCATCATTAATATAAATTAGAATTTTTTTTATGACTTCAAAGCCCATTTCTTCTAAAACATATTGATAATCGTAGAGTTGTTCTTTGTGACTAGAATCTTGCAAACCTGTTTTGTAATCTATAATGATGGCTTGATTGCTAGAGTTAATAACTACTCTATCTGGTCGTAATAGTTTTCCTTTTTTTGAAATAATATCTTTCTCATTATACACGATTAGATTGTCTTCAAAAAGTGCTTTTAGATCCTTGTGATTTACAAGGTTATGTATAATGTGTTGTAAGGTTTTGGATTGCTCCGAATTAATAAACCCAGAACTTAAAAAATGATCTATAGCAAAATCAACATCATGTTCTGTTTTAATAAGTGCCATGATTTGATGAACCAAATTACCGCGTTCTATAGCTTGTTCTTGAGCGGTATCCCATAAATAACCAGAGCTTGTAATAATATTAAGGTTCAGCTCTTCTTTTTTGGTTGAAATAAATTGACGCTGTTCTATAGTATCCAGATTAGAGCCTTCGGCTTCTAAAACTTTTTTAGCTTCACCAAAAGTATACTGCATTTGCTCTTCATTCCATATCCCAATCGTTTTTAAATAATTAATAAATAATCCAGAATAATGAGTTAGCTTTTCTAATTGATTTTTATCTACATCATATTCTGATATGATATAGAGTTGACCAATAGCTCTAGTTAAGACTACATAGAGCAAATTAAGACTGTCTAATTCTAATTGTGCACGATAATCTCTATAAATTTGAGCACCTAAATCATTAAATTCTTCAAGGTCTTTATTTAAATTGATATATAAATTTGAAAAGCCTTCAAAAAGAGTTTTGTCCACAGGGAACCATACTTTAGGACTCATATCAAAATAAATATCTTGATTGGCATAAGGAAAAATCACTACAGGAAACTCTAAACCTTTAGACTTATGGATGGTCATAATTTGAATAGCATTTTCACTTTCAGGAGAGACAATACTTAATTTGTCTTTTTTACGATCCCAATAGTCTAAAAAACCTGAAAAACTCGCGTTGTATTTTTGAGAGTAATCAAATACTTCATCTAAATAAAATTGAATGTAAGCATTAGAGGTTTCATTTAAATGGAATCCTCTAATAATACTTTCTACCGCTTCATATATAGGTAATTGTAAAAACTCGCTATAATTAAACTGAAAGCCAAAACCATGTAACGCTTCAAATAAAGCCATCGGTTTTAAATGAATGAGACGACTAAAGAACTCATGTTTATTAATCGATTCAAGTTTTTCTTCTGCTATAAAATTGAGGAGTTTAATTTTGATTTCATCATTTTGAGCCTGTAAGCTTAAGGTGATGAGGTGATTTATAAATTGAACTTCAGGAGCATTTTTGAGTAACAAAGTTTCAGAAGAAATAATGTCAATATCTAAATCGCTAAGATACTCGGCGATGGCGATTCCTTCTTTAGTTTTTCTAACTATGATACATATATCCTTTCTTTTAAAACCTTGGTTTTCTACTTTTTTAATGGTGTTTAAAACGGCTTCGCAATGTAGTTCATTTTTGTCTTCGCCTTTAGTATCTAAAAACGATAATTCAACATAGCCAATTGCTCCTAAGAATACATCTTGTTGTGCATTTTTGTAGATGAATTGGTGGTCTGTATCAGAGAACGCAAAATTTGAAATGTGATCAAAAAAAGCATTATTGAACTCCACTATTGTTTTATAGCTTCTGTAATTGAATGTTAAATCTCTAACATCTTGATCAGTAGCCAACGGCTTCTCTTTTTCAGAATACAGATCAATAAATTGTTCTGCTCGTCCTCCTCGCCATCTGTAAATTGCCTGTTTAGCATCGCCAACCAACATTGCTGTTCCTGTTTCCCCTTTAAGGTTTTCTCCAGATACAGCATTATTGACTAGAGGAATTAAATTACGCCATTGTAAGCCAGAGGTATCTTGAAACTCATCAATAAAATAGTGTTTAAATTTTTCGCCTATTCGCTCATAAATAAAAGGGGCAGGTTGTTCTTTGATTTCATTATTAATAAGATTATTAAATTCTGAAATAAGTAATAAATCGTCTTCATCTTTAATCTCTTGAAGTGTCTTTCCTATTGCACTTAAAACCGATAATGGCGTAATGTTTTTTAATGCATTGTTTAAAAATTTAGACGTATAAACAAGTCTTTTAATAGTTAAATAGTTGGTTTCTATTTCTGGAAGTAAACGATCAATTGACGTTGCCTTTTCTGCATCAAGTGTTTTATTGTAGATTGAAGTATTAGATGCTAAATTGTCTTGCAGCTTATTACTGTAAAGTCCAGAGAAACTTAGACTTTGAGCTTTTTTAAAATGATTTGGTAATGTTTTTCTGGTGAAGTCTTCAACATCCAAACCATTAGATTCTATAAGATTTAATGTGGCTTGAGCTAGATTTATAATTTGGTGTTCAACTTCGATTTTCTGTTTTTGCAGTTTGGATTTTAAGGCTTTAAAATCATCTAAACTTTTATCTTTTAACTCGTCTAGATATGGGATTTCATTTTCATTAACTAATAGTGGTGCTATGGCATTTAAGTCATAAGAGATATCCCAACTTTTATCGTCATCCATTTTTTCAAAAGCAAAATCAACCAATACCTTAGTTAGTGCTTGATCGCTTCCGGCTTTATCAATAAGTTTATCTACTGCTTTTCCAAGCAGTGTTGCAGCGTCTAATTCTACTTCAAAATTTATTGGAAGTTTAAGGTCGTAAGCAAAGGTTCTAATGAGCTTATGATTAAACTTGTCTATAGTAGAGATATCAAAAGCAGCATAATTATGTACAATACGATGCAATACTATTTTTGATCTATTGTGAAGTTCTTGTAAATCAATATCAAGTTCTTCTACCAACACTTTAGACATACTATTTGGCGATTCTAGAATGTTGTCTTCGGAAAATAGTTTGAGCATATCTATAACACGCTCTTTCATTTCACTAACAGCTTTGTTTGTAAAGGTGAGTGCTAGAATGTTTCTAAATGCTAATTTACTTTTAGATTGAAATAAAATTTTGAGATAATCTTTTACTAACGTGAAGGTTTTTCCGCTTCCAGCTGAGGCATTGTATATAGTAAAAGGTGATTGATTTTGCACGCTTAAAATTATAAAAACTATCTATGAGTTCATAGGTATTTAATATTTTTAATTGCGCTGTTTTATGCGTAAATTTGGAGGAATTAAATATTAACAATAAAACCAATAATATTATGGCTTTCGAATTACCGAAATTAAAATATGCATATGACGCATTAGAACCACATATTGATGCGCGCACCATGGAAATACATCACTCAAAGCATCATAACGGATATACTACTAAATTAAATGCTGCTATTGAGGGTACAGATTTAGAAGGGAAGTCTATAGAGAATATCTTAGGTAATCTTGATATGAACAATAAAGGTGTTAGAAATAATGGAGGTGGATTTTATAATCATTCATTATTTTGGGATGTGATGAATCCAGAAGATAGAGGTTATCTTTCTGGAGAGTTGAAAGATGCTATTGACGCTGAATTTGGTTCAAAAGATGCTTTTGTTGAAGCATTTAGTAAAGCAGCAGCAACGCAATTTGGATCTGGATGGGCTTGGTTATGTGTTCATAAAGGCGGAAAAGTTGAGGTGTGTTCTACACCAAATCAAGATAATCCGTTAATGCCTGGAGTATCATGTGGAGGCACACCAATTTTAGGATTAGATGTATGGGAACATGCGTATTATTTGAACTATCAAAACAGAAGACCAGATTATATTGACGCATTTTTTAAAGTAATCAACTGGAACGAAGTTGAGAGACGCTATGCAGAAGCAAAATAATTAACGTCATATAATATAGAAATAAAGCAGACTCATTTGGGTTTGCTTTTTTTATGCTTCGGAAATGAAAACTGATTTAATTTGAGTACGACTGAAAATGAAAAAAGGTGAACGAGAGTTCACCTTTTTTGCCCCAAATCTACCATAAACTTAACCTACTTATGTTATGGTGAAACAAATATAACAGCACTTTTATTTAATATTTTAATTTTTTAGACCAACGACGAATAAATTGGCTTAAACGGAAAAATCACTGTTTCTGATGGTTTTAGAACCTTGAATAAAGTTGAACTTTAAGTGATGAAACGAACAAATTGATTAACAATGGTTTAATGAAAACTTTGAAAAAATGTGTTTTTAAGGCTTAACTTACTGAAGGTCTATAAGTTATATTAATAAAAAAAGGTGAACAGAAGTTCACCTTTTTTTGCCCCAAATCTACCATGAACTTAACCTACTTATGTTATGGTGATACCAATGTATGTGTTTATTGGGTAAGGATGATTAAATATTAGACGAAATGCGTTTTTTTCGGGTAAAAAGCACTTTTTTTAGGATAAAGTGCAAAAAAACTAACTGTTTATCTAGTAAGCTCTTTCTTTATTTCCTTCATAAAAATTCACAAAAGCTCTGTTAACCACACGATTACCTCCAGCTGTTGGATAGTTACCTGTAAAGTACCAATCGCCTAAATTTTTCGGACATGCCTTATGTAAATTCTCTATAGGTTGGAAAATGGTTTTCACTTTAGCTTTTACAGTATCATCAGAAATGAGCTCAGCAATTTTATCTGAAATCTCATCAGCAGTAAACTCATCATATAAGTCCTTAACGAAATTTTTAACTTCTGTATCTTTTAATTCGAGTTGAGCTTTACACTTATGATAAACCTCTTCGACCATATGATACTTATTCGCCTCTTTTAATAATTCCAACATTGCTCTAAAGGCGATGAGGCTCTCAAGGTTGGCCATATCAATTCCATAACAGTCTGGGTATCTAATTTGTGGCGCAGATGACACAACAATAATTTGCTTTGGACTTAATCGGTCCATCATTTTGATAATACTCTTTTTAAGTGTTGTTCCTCTAACAATACTGTCGTCGATAATAACTAAATTATCTGTTGGTTGAATCACACCATAAGTCACGTCATAGACATGCGCTACCAAATCATCACGACTACTGTCTTCAGTAATAAAGGTTCTAAGCTTTACATCTTTAATAGCAATTTTTTCAATTCGAGGTCTTTCAGAAAGAATATCGATAACACTTTCTGCTGAAAGTTTTCCATTACCATCTAATATGGCTTTAGTTTTTCGTTCGTTGAGGTATTCTTCAACAGTTTCTATCATTCCGAAGAAAGATGTTTCTGCAGTATTTGGGATATAAGAGAATACAGAATTTTTAGTATCGTTTTCAATAGCTTCAAGAACTTTTGGCATTAATAGCTTTCCTAGATTTTTACGTTCTTGATAAATTTCGGCGTCACTTCCTCGAGAAAAATAAATACGCTCAAATGAACAAGCTTTACGTTCTAGTGGTTCTATGATTTGCTCAATAAAAACATCACCAGATTTTTTGGTGATAATAGCATGACCAGGCGCTAATTCTTTAACATCGTCGAAATCAACATTAAAAACTGTTTGAATTACAGGACGTTCAGAAGCAACAACCACAATCTCATCATCTTGATAATAATAGGTCGGGCGAATACCTGCAGGATCTCTTAATACAAATGAATCTCCATGACCTAATAGTCCGGCCATAGCATAGCCGCCATCCCAGTTTTTAGATGCTTTCTTTAAGATTTTTGCCACGTTGAGGCGCTCAGCGATCAAAGGAGAACATTCATTTTTATTATAGCCTTCCTTTTTAAGTTTCTTATAAATTTTTGCAACAGCGTCGTCCAAGAAATGACCGATTTTTTCCATAATGGTAATCGTATCTGCTTTCTCTTTTGGGTGTTGACCAAGTTTTACCAATCCGTCAAATAACTGATTAACATTTGTCATATTAAAATTACCTGCTACGATAAGGTTTCTATGCATCCAGTTATTCTGTCTTAAAAAAGGATGGACGCTCTCTACGCTATTTTTACCAAAAGTACCATAACGTACATGACCTAAAAGTAATTCGCCAACATAGGGAATATGTCTTTTTTGAAGTGCAACATCATTTTGATATTCTGGATGTTCAGTTAATTCTTCGTTGATACGTTCGTTAATTTGAGCAAAAATATCTTGTATGGGTTGTTGAGCAATAGAACGTACGCGACTTATATATCGTTCTCCAGGTTGAGTGTCTAATTTGATACTTGCAAAGCCTGCACCATCTTGTCCACGATTATGTTGCTTTTCCATCATGAGGTACATTTTGTTTACACCATAAAATGCACTTCCATATTTTTCTTTGTAATACTCTAATGGTTTTTTAAGTCTAATGAGTGCAATTCCGCATTCATGTTTTAAAGCATCGCTCATTGTTGTGTTGTTGTTTTTGAGTACACCAAAATTATAAATTTTGGATTTAGTTTTAAATAAAAAACGCGCTCAAATTTGAGCGCGTTGGTTTATGATAATTCAATATTAAATTGTGTGAGTTGTTTAAACTGCTGCATGCGCTTATGCACTTCGCTGTTTTCTAAATCAACCATACGTTCGGTTCCAAATTTTTCAACACAAAACGAGGCTAATGTAGACCCATAGATCACAGCATTTTTCATGTTCTCGAACGAATAATCTTCTGTTTTTGCTAGATAACCAGCAAAACCACCTGCAAATGTATCACCTGCTCCTGTAGGGTCAAATACTTCTTCTAAAGGTAAGGCTGGTGCGTAGAACATATGATCATCATGAAATAATAAAGCACCATGTTCTCCTTTTTTAATGACTACGTATTTTGGTCCCATCTCATGAATTTTACGTGCAGCTACAACTAAAGAATATTCTCCTGTTAATTGTCTAGCTTCCTCATCATTAATAGTAATAACATCAATCTTTTTCATCACATTATGCAAATCGTCAAGAGCGCAATCCATCCAAAAATTCATCGTATCTAAAATGGTCAATTTTGGTTTGGTCGTCATTTGATCTAAAACACCCATTTGTACAATTGGATGTAAGTTTCCTAACATGACAACTTCAGCATTTTTATAAGCTTCAGGTACAACAGGGTTAAAATCTGCTAATACATTAAGCTCTGTGGCTAGAGTATCACGAGAATTCATATCATTATGATACCTCCCACTCCAGAAGAATGTCTTTCCCTCTTTTACAATTTCAACACCGTCTATATTAATATTTCTATTTGACAAGAGGTCTAAATATTTCTGTGGAAAGTCACCACCAACAACAGATACTGCTGCAGAATCAACATTAAAGTGAGATGCAGCTAAGCCAATAAAGGTTGCAGCACCACCAAGAATTTTATCTGTTTTACCGAAAGGTGTTTCAATAGCATCAAAAGCTACTGTACCAACTATAACTAATTTGCTCATAAAGCGTTTTAAAATTTGCTGCAAATATACAGCGATTAATTTCAAACTCAATTTTTTTTATGAGGAATACATCTATTTACTTTGAGTGACTGTTTTATGAAGATCTTTAAAGGTTTTGTAAGGTCCTTTAATGAGCAAGCTATTTACAACAAAAGGAGGTAAGTTACCTTCAGGGTTTAAAAAAAGTTGTTGAGTGACTCTGGTTTTCCCATCGATTTCTTCTAATAGCCAATGACCCATCAACTTTTTTACACGTATGGTCTTGTCTTTTTTTGGAAGTTCATCAGGAAGGCTTTCTAATGTTAATTTGACTGTGGTTGAATCTATTGTCTTAACTGTAAGTAAAGTGACTATATCTCGATCTTTAATTGGCCATGGCAAATCTTTATGAGCGTAAAACACATGCTGATTTTTATCGAGCTCCTTTACATAATAACTTGTATTAGGTTTACAATTCTCATAATATTCTGGAGCTGTTAGCAATTCTTCCAAAATATGTTTTGAAGCTGTGTTTATAGTAGTAACTGCTTTAAACTCTTTTAAATCAGAATTGGAAGCATCTCGTGTATATATTTTAATATCATTATCCTCTTTTTTGAGATGCCATTCATTTTGAGAAAAGCCTAAAATAGGTAAACAGAAAAGGAGTATGATTATATTCTTTTGCATAACACTATTAATTTAAACCTTAGTAGGTAAATTGTGTAATGCATTACAAAAGCAATAAAAATTTAAGATTATTTTCTACCAAAATCTGCAGGAATTTCTCCCCAAGCTTTGGTTTCCCATTTTACAATGGTAGTAGTGTAGGTGTTGTTTTTTAACCAATTCACAGCACGATCTACTAATTCAAATAAAGCTTCATTTTTTTTATTTCGCTTTAATTTAGTGTTACAGGTTTTTTTTCTCACCCAGCTCATTGCTGTTTTTGAGTCTGTATATATAACTAGGTCACTATTTTTCTTTTTCAATAATGCTAGTCCGTGAACAATAGCCAAAAACTCACCAATATTGTTGGTGCCTTCTTCAAAAGGGCCTTGTATAAATAATTGCTTTTTGGATTTAGTGTCTACACCTCGATATTCCATTTTTCCAGGATTACCAGATGAGGCGGCATCAACTGATATGGATTTATAATTAGGTTGCCCAATTTTTTTGAGTTGTGCTTCAGAAAGTTCACTAGTAAACTTTTTACTTTTTCCTATATAATCTTTATAGTTGCCTTTTAACGCTTTTTTTGCAGCATCAAACGTTGCAAAGGATTTGTATTGCGCGCCTTGAAAGTCTTTAATTTGTGCTTTACAATCATCCCAAGATTCAAAAACACCTGTATGATGTCCTTTCCAAACCGTATAATATTTTTTCTTCTTTTTACTCATTAAGAAGTTTTTCTACCACTTTCGGAAAGTGTTCCATCTCCAATTCATGGATTTTATGTGCAACATCTTGAGCCGAATCGGAAGCCTCGACGTCACATTTCGCTTGAAAAATGATTGCGCCTTCATCATAATGTTCATTAACGTAATGAATGGTGATGCCAGTTTCTTTTTCTTTATTAGCAACTATGGCTTCATGAACGTACATTCCATACATGCCTTTTCCGCCATATTTTGGCAGTAAAGCAGGATGAATATTAATAACTTTATTAGGAAATTCTTTAAGGATATGCTCAGGAAATTTCCACAGAAAACCAGCTAGAATAATTAAGTCTGGTTGTGCCGATTTCAAAATATGAAGCACGTCATTAGTTCCAGTGAAAGCCGTTTTATTGAATGATAAAGCGCTAATTTTCAATTTTTTAGCACGATCCAAAACTTTGGCATGAGGATTGTTAGTGAGTACCTGAATGACAGAAGCATTTTCTCTGTTGTGAAAAAACTTAATTAAATTTTCAGCATTAGTGCCACTTCCGGACGCAAAGATTACAATACGTTTCATTTACAGACAAACAGTTAGTGTTATTCAAAACAAAAAAAAGAATAATAATTAACAATTAGACCGTAAAAGATAAATTCTTCAAAGTAATTTTAGTAAATTACAAACACATTTTTAATGTAAAGGTGTGTATTAAAATAAAGTTTTTTTATTTTTGCGACCTAATTAAAACTTAAAATTAAAAAATTATGTCAGACATTGCATCAAGAGTAAAAGCGATTATCGTAGACAAATTAGGAGTTGATGAAAACGAAGTTGTAACTGAAGCAAGCTTCACTAACGATTTAGGAGCAGATTCATTAGACACTGTTGAGTTAATCATGGAATTCGAAAAAGAATTCGATATTCAAATCCCAGACGATCAAGCTGAAAATATCGCAACAGTTGGTCAAGCTGTATCTTATATAGAAGAAGCAAAATAAGAACTTTATTTTTATGGAATTAAAGCGAGTAGTAGTTACCGGTTTAGGAGCACTTACACCAATTGGCAATACCAAAGATGAATATTGGGATGCGCTAGTTAGTGGAAAAAGTGGTGCTGCACCTATAACGCATTTTGATGCTGAAAAGTTCAAAACGCAGTTCGCTTGTGAAGTAAAAAACTTTGAAGTTACTGACTTTATTGATAGAAAATTAGCAAAGCGAATGGATAAGTTTTCGCAGTATGCAATGGTTGCTTCAGATGAAGCAATTGCAGACTCAAAACTTGATCTAGATGCTGTAAACAAATTAAGAGTTGGTGTTATTTGGGGAGCTGGTATTGGTGGTTTAGAAACATTTCAAGAAGAAGTGTTAAACTACGCTGCTGGAGATGGTACTCCACGTTTCAACCCATTCTTTATTCCAAAAATGATTGCTGATATAGCACCAGGAAACATATCTATAAAATATGGTTTTATGGGTCCTAATTATACCACGGTTTCTGCTTGTGCGTCTTCTGCCAATTCAATGATTGATGCTTTAAACAATATTCGTTTAGGTCATTGTGATGTTGTAATTACTGGAGGAAGTGAAGCAGCAGTAACCATTGCTGGTATGGGAGGTTTTAATGCTATGCATGCTATGTCTACTCGTAATGACAATCCAGAATCAGCTTCTAGACCTTTTGATGCTAACCGTGACGGTTTTGTGTTAGGAGAAGGAGCAGGTGCTATTGTTTTAGAAGAGTATGAACATGCAAAAGCTAGAGGTGCTAAAATCTATGCTGAAGTAGTAGGCGGAGGATTATCTTCTGATGCTTACCACATGACAGCACCACATCCTGATGGTATAGGTGTTGTTGCAGTAATGAGAAATTGTTTGCAGAATGCTGGTTTAAATCCCGAAGATGTAGATCATATTAATACACACGGAACATCAACACCTTTAGGAGATGTTGCCGAATTAAAAGCTATATCTGAAGTATTTGGTAGCCACGCTAAAAGCATTAATATTAATTCTACCAAATCTATGACAGGACATTTGTTAGGTGCTGCTGGTGCTATTGAAGCTATTGCTTCAATAATGGCTATCGAGCATGGTACAATACCTCCTACAATCAATCATGAAACGGTTGACGAAAACATAGATCCAGAATTAAATTTAACACTCAATAAAGCTCAGAAAAGAGATATTAAAGTTGCAATGAGTAATACCTTTGGATTTGGCGGTCATAACGCTTGCGTATTATTCAAAAAAATAGACTAAATCCCGAATGAGCTTCATTCGTAACATACTAAAAAATTCCCGTTTCCATAAGGACGGGAATTTTTTTTTACAACTCAACGATATTGTTGGTTATAAGGTCAAGAAAAAATCGTTATACATCAAAGCATTTACGCATCGTTCTATGAATATAAAGGACAAAGACGGCAATGCTATTAATTACGAACGACTCGAATTTGTTGGAGATGCAATGCTGGGCGCTGTTATTGCATCTTATTTATTTGAGGAAGTGCCTCATGGAGATGAAGGATACCTCACTAAAATGCGTTCTAAGATTGTAAGTAGAGAACACCTCAATGAATTGGGAAAAGAACTCAACCTAATTGATTTGGTGGAAAGTAAAATCCCTAAATCAAACTTTGGAAACAATATTCATGGTAACCTTTTCGAAGCTATAGTAGGCGCTATTTACCTTGATAAAGGGTATAAATATTGTGAAAAATTCATTCATAAACGCGTGATCAAGCCTCATGTTGATATTGAAACATTAGAAGGTCGAGTGATTAGTTATAAGAGTTTATTGATTGAATGGTGCCAGAAAGAAAAGAAAACCTTCGATTATAATGTCTATGAAGATACAGGTAATGACGACTTAAAACATTTCTCTGTAAAGTTGTCCATAGACGAAAAAGTTATATCAAAAGCCAGAGCAACTTCAAAAAAGAAAGCTGAAGAAAAAGCGTCGAAACGTGCCTTTTTTGCTTTTCAAAAAGAAATAAGCAAGGCCTTTTAGATTTGATTTTTGATTTCGTTTTTAAAACCTCGCAACTATAACGTTTTCGTTGCTATACTTGACATAAGATTAACCAAAACTTCACAATTGTATAGCTTTTATGTGTTATATTTACAACTTGTAGTTGATAAATTATGGCATTACACAAATTATTAGTTGACGATTTTTATGATGCTTCTTTTTCGCTTCTAGCTATTCATTGTAGATTAGAAGATTATAGATTAGCTTATCTCCTCAATAAACATTTGGGACTTAATTTAGAGCGAAAACCACAAGATTTAGACTATAATTATTTTGCAGCTTCCTTTTCTATTTACGAGTGGGAAAACAAAAGGTTTGATACCGTTTGGAACCTTGTATCTAATATTTGTAAAAAAGAAGAAGCGGCGCTCCAAAGCTCAGGTTCGTTGTTTGAAAGTCCAACAACAGTCACTAGAACCTTTAACCTGTTACCAGAATTGAAATCAGTAGATTATCTTATTAAAGTATCTAATGAACACAGAAATTTTAATGAGAAGCATATTCTAAATACAATTCAAACGATACCACAAGTGATTACCACTTACAGTGTAGATGTCGACCAAATAAAATCTAAAGACCACTTAATTTTTGATTAATGTTAAGAACTAAAAAAACCAAAATAGTAGCTACATTAGGTCCAGCGACAAGCAGTAAAGATGTTCTAAAAGGAATGCTTGAAGAAGGCGCAAATGTATTTAGAATTAATTTTTCTCACGCCGATTACAAAGATGTAGAAGAGCGTGTAAAAATGATTAGAGACCTCAATAAAGAATTTGGTTACAATGCTGCTATTTTAGCAGATCTTCAAGGGCCAAAATTGCGAGTTGGTGTCATGAAAGGCGAGGTTATTGTTAATGAAGGCGATGAGATTGTTTTTGCAACGGGTGAACGTTTTGAAGGAACTAAAGAACGTGTTTATATGACTTATGACAAGTTTCCTCAAGATGCTAAACCAGGAGAACGTATTCTTTTAGATGATGGAAAACTAATTTTTGAGGTCGTATCTACAGATAAGAAATCTGAAGTCAAGGCAAAAGTTATTCAAGGTGGACCACTTCGCTCTAAAAAAGGGGTCAACCTTCCTAACACCAATATTTCACAACCAGCTCTAACCGAAAAAGATGTGAAAGATGCCATATTTGCTTGTGGATTAAAAGTGGATTGGATGGCATTATCCTTTGTGCGACATGCAGAAGATCTTATGCAGTTAGAAGAGTTGATCAAAGAACATAGCGATCATAAAATTCCAATTATCGCAAAAATTGAAAAACCCGAAGCGGTAGACAATATTGATAAAATTGTAGCCTATTGCGATGGATTGATGGTAGCCCGAGGAGATTTAGGTGTTGAAATTCCTGCTGAAGAAGTGCCGCTCATTCAGAAAAAATTAGTATTACGAGCAAAACGTGCTAGAATTCCTGTAATTATTGCGACTCAAATGATGGAAACCATGATTACAAGTTTAACACCAACACGTGCGGAAGTTAATGACGTGGCCAATTCTGTGATGGATGGTGCAGATGCTGTAATGCTCTCTGGAGAAACGTCTGTAGGAAACTATCCAATACAAGTCATCAAACAAATGGCTGGTATTATTAGGAGTGTAGAAGATTCCGATTTAATTCAAGTACCACAATCGCCACCACACATTAAAACCAAGCGTTATATTACAAAATCTATTTGTTTCCATGCGGCCAATATGGCCAATGAGATTAGTGCCAAAGCCATCTCAACATTAACTAATAGTGGGTATACAGCGTTTCAAATTTCGGCTTGGCGACCAAGTGCGCATATTTTAGTATTTACATCTAACAAGCGTATTTTAACACAACTCAGTTTACTTTGGGGAGTTGAAGCATTTTATTACGATAAGTTTGTGAGTACAGACGAAACTATTGAAGATGTAAATGCCATAGCCTGTAAAAAAGGGTATCTCGACGTAGGAGACATGCTTATTAGTTTGGCCGCAATGCCAATTCAAGAGAAAGGAATGGTAAATACCTTAAGAGTAACCGAAATTACGAGTTGTAGTTTTTAATATTTGGGCGCCTGCCTGCCGCAGGCAGGGTTACCCAAGGGTCGCGCTTTATTCGTTGGTTTCTATTTTATATTATGGAATTCATGAATATGAACATTTCACTACTCGCTCTCTTTGAGGAGCTCAAACATGTCGTTTAATCGCTAACGCAGAAGCCTTATCACACCAATGATTATTTTAAAAGAAGATTGGTCCTATACCTTAGAAAAAACGAAATCTGAATCGTATATATTAACGGTAGTTTGTGGAAGTATTGGTATTTATGAAATTAAAATAGCACTTAATCCAGAGGAAATTCAAAAGTTTATAACTCATGGAGAGTCATATATTGTTCAAAGCGTTCGAAACATACAAGAATCACCTTCAAAATATACACATCGGCATATAGATAATACATCTAAGTTGTAATGCTTTTATTTATTTTCAATTATAGCTTTAAAATCAACTTTATAAATCCGGCTTGCACCATTATCATATCTATTAATCTGGTCTAGGAGTTCTTCTGTATCAGTATATCCAGATTCTTTTTTTTCGATATTACTTCTGCGGCTAGTTAAATACAATGTTCCTGTTTTGGTGTTCACAAACGGACAATACTCCATATCTTTAGAATTAATGGTTTCTCCTAAGTTGGTCGCTGTTTGCCATATGCCATTTTCACGTTTGCTCATATAGATATCGCCACTTCCAAGACCGTCTGGTCTACGCCAACCACCAAATAGGATAAACGATTCGTCAGGCGCTACAAAGGCATTGTATTCGGCACCTTTAGTATTTACACCTTCGCCCAATACAACAGGCTCAGAATAGGCACCATTTTTCCATTCGCACATAAAAATATCATCCTGAGATTCTAACTCCTTTTTAACCGTTGTAAAATAAATGTTGTTTGATGAGGTTACCGATGGGTAAAATTCATCCAACGCTGAGTTTACTGGAGCACCAAGATTGATGGGCTGCGACCATTCCAAATCCAATTGATCTCGCTGCACATACCAGATATCAAAATCCTTAACGCTAGTGCTATCTTTTGAAATAGGTCTGTTAGACGCAAAGTAAAGCTTTAAACCATCAGGAGATAGAAAAGGCTCTAAGTCTGTATACTGACCAGAGAAACTAGCAATTTTTGGGTCGCTCCATGAATCATTTTCCTTTTCTATATGCATTATAACAGACAGTTCTCTGGCTGGACTTAATAATGTAAAATAAGCTTCATTTTCTTCAGAATCTATTGTAAAATCTCTAACATTAATAAACTGAGAAAATATGCTTGGAGCAAACGGAGTTACAGCACCTTCTTTGTATGTGATTTGTGATGGTTTCTCTTGGTCTGCTTCAGTCGTTTCGGAGGTCTGTCTTTCATTACAATTAAATAGTAATACACACAGTACTAATAAGCTTATTGATTTCATAAGGATTGGTTTTATATTACAATTTAGAAACTATCTGATCTAATGCGTAAAATATTAACAGTATTTAGCATTTGAGATCTATTAAAAATCAAATTTCAATTGTACACTAACAGGTTTTTCTTTGGCCTTAGGCGTTTTGGCTTTTGAAGTTTCGGTATTTAAATTAGATAAGGAAATTCCTAATAATCGCACCGAGTTATTTAATTTATCTTGATATAATAAATCTTTAGCAGTTTCCAGAATGATACTTTTATCACTAATAAAATAAGGTAAGGTTTTACTTCGAGTTTGCAATGTAAAGTCACTATACTTTATTTTTAAAGTGACTGTCTTTCCGGCAACGTTACTTTTGGCAAGACGTTTAGCTACCTCTTCAGCAATATGATCTAGTTTTTCGAGCATGAAGATTTCCGAAGATAAATTCTCGCTAAAGGTGCGTTCGGCAGCGAGCGATTTTCGAATGCGGTTTGGTTTTACTTCACTGTTTTGGATACCACGAACAATGTAGTAATAATAACGTCCCGATTTTCCAAAGTTCTCATCGAGATATTCCAGTGATTTCGCTTTTAAATCCTTACCAGTGAAAATCCCTTTCTGGTACATTTTTTCTGCAGTAACTTTTCCAACACCATAAAACTTTCTGATGTCTAAGTCTTCCAAAAATTGAAGCACCTCTTCTGGGTTTACAGTTTTTTGTCCGTTAGGTTTATTATAATCGCTGGCTACTTTAGCAATAAACTTGTTGATGGATATGCCAGCAGAAGCTGTTAATCCTACTTCATTAAAAATACGTGCTCTAATCTCTTGAGCAATTAAGGAAGCACTAGGATTCCCTTTTTTATTTTCAGTGACATCAAGATAGGCTTCGTCAAGCGATAAGGGTTCAACGAGATCTGTGTAATCATAAAAGATATGACGTACTTTTTTAGAGATTTCGGTGTAACGCGCAAAATCGGTTCGTACAAATATCAGTTCAGGGCATAACTTGATTGCCAGTCGACCAGACATGGCGCTTTTAACGCCAAATTGACGTGCTTCATAACTTGCAGCGCTTATAACGCCACGCGTACCACCACCACCTACAGCAATAGGTTTACCTTTAAGTTCTGGATTATCCATTTGTGCTACAGAGGCATAAAAGGCGTCCATATCGACATGAATGATCTTTCGTATTGGTAAATCGTTTGACATCATGTAAATTTAGACATTAAAAGTCTTTTTTCATGATAGAAATAGAACGTAAATTTTTAGTGACTTCTAAAGCTTTTAAAGGCGAAGCTCATAAACAAATTCGAATTATTCAGGGTTTTTTAAACACAGATCCTGAGCGAACAGTTAGAGTACGGCTAAAAGGTGATAAAGGGGTTTTAACCGTTAAAGGAAAATCTACTAATGATGGGTTATCACGTTTTGAATGGGAAAAGGAAATTTCAAAAACCGATGCAAAAGCACTTTTAGAGTTATGCGAGAAAGATGTTATCGATAAGCTGAGATATGAGGTAGATGTTGGACATCACACCTATGAAATTGACGAATTCTATAAAGACAATGAAGGTCTTATTATTGCTGAGGTAGAATTGAGCCACGAAGATGAAGCTTTTGAAAAACCTACATGGTTAGGACGAGAGGTGACAGGAGATATTCGCTATTACAACTCTCAATTAAGTAAGGATCCATTTAAGAATTGGACATTATAAATTTTAATATTATGAACATAAAAATTTTATATTTTTTCACAGCTTTGCTAGTATTGTCGTGCAATAAAGATGCAAAACATACTGAGATTACTGGCGATAATACAGCAAGTGATATTGCAAAAGAAAAAAAGCCATCTATTAAAGCCCTTAAAGAAGAACTCAAGGCAAAGGGCTATCAAACATTTGATTATATAGATGAAAAAACGCAAGATACTATTGTGATGCAACAGTATTTCATTGCGTTTTTAAAACGGGGAAACAATAGGTCGCAGTCAAAAGTAGAGGCCGATAGTCTTCAAAAATTGCATTTGGCACATTTAGGTAAAATGTATGAGATGGGCTATGCCGATATTTCTGGTCCGTTTGGAGATGATGGTGATATAAGAGGTATTACAATTTATAATGTACCAACACTAGCTATGGCAGATAGTTTGGCTAATGCCGATCCTATGGTAAAATCTGGACGCTTGGAGATTGAAATTCACCCTTGGTGGGCAGGAAAAGGACTTCCTTTACGATAACAAAAAACCCACTCGTTCGAGTGGGTTTTTAAATATCTTAAGAGTTTTGATTATGCTTTCTTCTCTGCACAACAATCTTTTTTGCAATCTTCTGCACAAGCCATTTTTTCTTTAGCGCTTTTATTAGCACAAGCGGCTTTTTCTGCAGCAGTACATTCATGCTTTTTTTCTGAAGAGAACGAATCGACAGTTTTCATGTCTTTTACTTTGTATGTGTCTCCTGCTTTTGCAACAGCTTCTTCTAGAGAGTTTGGTGTTACCATCGCTTCATCATACTCAACCATTGCGATTTCTTTTTCAAAATCTACTTTTGCAGATTTCACACCATCCATTTTTGCAATTTTCTTTTCGATAGTTTTAGCACAACCCATTGCACAAGTCATACCTTCAATTCCGAATTCTGCTTTTGCATAAGTAGCATTAGGATCTAACTTCTTAGCCGCATTCGTATTAATTTCTGTTTTAGATTCTACCGTCTTTACTTCAGGTGATGTTTCACTCTTACAAGCAATCATTGATGCTGAAATGAATGCGATAGCTAAAATATTTCTTAATGTTTTCATAGTTAAATTTAATAGTAATTCGAACAAACTTAATAAATATTGATGTTCCTTGCATGAAAATTAACGAATTTTGTGAATTACTTAAGAAAACCTATGCAAAACACGAACATTAAATGGCTGTATTTACTGGTTTTATCATTAATTTGGGGAAGTTCTTTCATTTTAATAAAAAAATCTCTTCTTGGTCTAACACCATTTCAATTGGGTGCATTGCGAACACTTATCACAGGTGTTTTTTTATTTGCAGTTGGGTTGAAAAGTATTAAATCGATCAAAAAACAAGAATGGAAATGGGTTATTATTTCTGGTTTTCTTGGGTCGTTTATTCCAGCATTTTTGTTTGCCATAGCTGAAACCGAAATTGATAGTGCGATTACGTCAATTTTAAATTCGCTTGTGCCATTAAATGCCATCTTATTGGGTTTTGCAATTTTTAAAATAGGATTTACTAGGCGCCAATTTCTTGGAGTGATTATTGGTTTTATAGGTACAAGTATTTTGATTTTAAGAGGTGCAGATTTAAATCCGAATCAGAATTATTTATATGCTGGGTTTGTTATTATTTCAACCGTAATGTATGCACTCAATGTAAATATTATTAAAAAATACCTTCAAAATGTAAAACCCTTGAGTATTGCTACAGGAAATTATGTTGCGATTATGATACCAGCACTAATTATTTTGATGTTTACAGATTTCTTTTCTCAAAACACGTATAAGCATCCAGATTTTAAGATGGCGATGGTGTATGTGGTTATTTTATCTTTATTTGGAACAGCTTTAGCGAAAGTTCTGTTCAATACCTTAGTACAAATTTCGACACCAGTATTTGCTTCTTCTGTAACGTATTTAATGCCAGTTGTTGCTTTAGTTTGGGGCTTGTTGGATGGTGAGGAGTTTGGTGTTATTCAAGTTATTGCTAGTGCAATTATTCTTTTAGGAGTGTATTTAGCTAATAAGAAAAAGACATAAAAAAAACCCGAAGCACTTATGTTCTCCAGGTTTTTTTGATTTGATATTTATACTCTAATCTTCAAAATCTGCGTCAGTAACTCCTGTATTAAGAATTGCTTCTACTAATTTTGATTCTACAGTTTGTGGGCCTAAAGCACCAACTTTAGTATGAGGGAACATGATTCCTTCTACTGCTTTGTAATTAGAAAATTCAGATTCTTGGTTTTGAGTTTGACCTTGGAAATTAATCACAGATACTTCTTTAACTTTTAAACCGGATTCTACATCATAAAAAGATGTAATAGCAACAGTACTTCCTGGGATTTCTATTTTGTATGCGTCTTTCCCATTTACTTTTTCAATACCTGAAAGTTTAGCTTTTCCAGAAGCCATAAATCCTAACTCAGGAAACACACCTATAGATGGTTTAAGATCATCTAACATGGCTTGAGGCATTGGTATTTTTTGTCCACCTTGCTTCATATACATTTCAGAATCTTTTGCAACGACAGACATCATTGGAGATCCATTCATTGAAGTCACGTTAGCAAATTTATCAGCTGTTCTCTTTTCTTCAACCAATACGGTAGCTCCCATTGCAGAAGCTTCATATTTTAGCACAACAGATGTTATTCTACTCACTTTATCTTTACCACCAATAGCTTCAATATAGTTAGCTAGTACTGTGTTAGCATCCATACCTTCTGGCATCTCAACGTCATAGTTAGGCTTTTCAGTAGGATTAGCATAAGCGTCATAATACTTAATAGGAATTCCAGTTTTTTCAAGATTTTCTAAAACTTCACTTCCTTTTCCAACAACTATAAAACGAGCGTTTTCAGTTTTGAAATATTTATTTGCCACACGATTAACATCATCTGCAGTAACAGCGTTGATTTTTTGTAAGTATGTTGTGTAAAAATCATCTGGAAGATCATTAAGCTTAATATTTAAAGCATAACGTGCTATGGTTTGCGGACTTTCTAAAGCCAATACAAAATCGCCAACATATTTAGCTTTTGCATTTTTAAGCATGTCTTGAGCTACAGGTTCTTTTTTAATACGATTGATCTCCTTTAAGGTTTGAACAACAGCACTATCGGTCACCATGTTTCTCACAGCAGCTCCTGCGCTAAAGCGAGAAGCATACTCATCTACTCCAATTCTAGAACGAGCACCATACGTATAACCATGCTCTTCACGAAGATTCATGTTTAGGTAACTATTAAATCCACCTCCTAAAATCTTATTGGCAATTAATACCGAGTGGTAATCATCATCTTTCATTTCTAAATCAACATTATTTGTCAATGAAATGTTAGATTGAACAGCATTAGGCATATCAACAAAGTTGATTTGAGTGTATTGTGCATTAGGCGCTTCTTCAGGAACCGTATAATCTACAGCAACTGATTTATCCCACTTACCAAAATGTTCAGTAATTTGTTTTTTAACAGTTTTAAAATCTACATCTCCAACAACAACTAAATAGGCGTTGTTAGGATTGAAATATTGCTCATAGAACGAAACGACATCACCAAAAACAACATTACCTGCAGTTTCTTTTGTTGTGAATTCTCCATAAGGATGATTTTTACCATAAGATAATGCACCTCCAACTCGACTAGCAACAGCATCCACACTTTTCTCATTAGTTTTTAAACCTTCGATAAGTTTTTCTTTTTCTTTCTCGAACTCTTCTTTAGTCAATAGTGGATTAATAGCAGCATCTGCCATTAATTCTAAGATACGATCTGAATATTTAGATAGAGAACTTGCAAAAGCACCACTAAATCCAAAGTTAATGTTAGCTCCTAAGAAATCTACCTCTTCGTTAAATTCGTCTTTAGTGATATTGGTAGTTCCATTCCCCATCATTGCACCAATTAAACTTTCAACACCTGCTTTGTCTCCAACAGTCATTGGTTTATTGTCTATAGTTAATGAGTAAGATACTCTAGGCAGTTTATGATTTTCAACCACTAAAACTGTTAATCCATTTTTTAATTTGAATTCTTCAGGTTTATCCAAAGAGATTTTTGGAGCAGGTCCTGGTTCTGGCATTTTAGATCTGTCAACTTGTGCAAATACACCAACAGACATTAAAAATGCTACTATAAATATTGATATTTTAAATTTCATTTTCATCTTATTTTTTAGTTGTCAGTTTTTTCTTTTGGTAAGTATTCTAACTCAACACGTTGGTTAGGATTCAAGTATTTTTTTACAACATCTTGAATTTCCTGTCTAGTAATTGATCTGTAGATATCAATTTCGTTATTGATTAAGTTAATGTCTCCATATAACATATAATATCTTACCAAAGAATTAGCAATTCCTTGAACACTAGAATTAGAGTTTACAAATCTATTTTCAAATTTATTCTGAAGTTTTTGATAGTCTTTTTCTGAAATCAATTCATTTTGCATTTTAACGATTTCTTCGTCAATTTCGGCAAGCAAAGTATCTAAAGATGTATCTCCTAATGGAAGTCCATAAATAGCATAGATACTGTAATCCATTTGCTCGACGTTGATAGCTCCGGCTTGAAGCGCCATTTTTTGTTCATCAACTAATTTTTTATAAAGCTTAGACGTTTTACCATCACTTAAATATGCCGAAACCATATTTAAAACATAAGAATCTCTTGTACCATACCCAGGAGTTCTGTAAGCAGTAATAATACCTGGAATTTGAATATTTGGATCATAGAACTTTGCTTTGATCGTTTCTGTAATTGGTTCTTCTTTAGGGAAGGCTCTTACTGGATCTGTTCCTTTAGGAATATCCTTGAAGTATTTGTTTACTAATTTCTTAGCTTCTTTGCTATCAATGTCACCTGCAATAACTAAAGCAGCATTGTTAGGACCATACCATTTTTTGAAATAGTTTTGAAACTCTTCTAAAGTAGAGGCATCTAAATCTGCCATTTCACCAATATTCTTATTCTTATATGGATGTACTTTAAATAAGTTTTCGCTTACGGCGAATAAAAATTGCCCATAAGGCGAATTATCATAGCGTAAACGCTTTTCTTCTTTTACAACTTCGTTTTGTGTGTCTACACCTACTTGGTCAATCACAGGATGAAGCATACGTTCAGATTCCATCCAAAGTCCTAGTTCTAGATTATTTGATGGGAATACTTCATAGTAATACGTTCTATCAAGAGAGGTATTCGCATTATTACTTCCTCCATTAGAAGACACAATAGTAAACCATTCGCCTCTGTCAATATTCTTTGTTCCTTCAAATAAAAGGTGCTCAAAAAAGTGAGCAAATCCTGTACGTGGCGCTTCGGGCTTTCCTCCTAAGTCTTTTCCTCCAACATCATACATTACACCAACAGTAACTACTGGAGCGGTATTATCTTGGTGTAAGATAACATGAAGTCCGTTATCTAAATCAAATTCTTCAAATTCAACTTTTTGAGCATTGGCATAAAAACCAACAAGCATCAAAGAAGCTAAAAATAATAGGCATTTTTTCATTGTGAGTTTGTTTTAATTTTTTTTATATGTGTGATAAGTGTCTCATTTAAAAAAAATGTTACACAGTTTCCACAAAAATAGCGAATAGCAATGCTTTTTTAGTAGTTTTTGATGCAAAAAAAATCATAAAAACACCCTTTTTGATCATTTTTTTTCCGAACTTTAGTAATCCTACGATTTAAAAACCAGATAGTTATGAATACTTCATTCAAAGTAGCTTTACGGTATGGCATATTTGTTACCATAAGTTTGATCGCTTATTTTTTAATTTTAAAGTTGTTTAACCTCCATGAAAACCCATGGCTAAGATTATTTAATGGTGTCGTTATGTCTTTAGGTATTTACTATGCCATAAAGCATTATAAGTTAATTTCTAAAGATGAATTCTCTTATATTAATGGGGCAAAAACTGGTCTGGTAACAGGGTTTGTAGCTACAGTAATATTTACTGTTTTTATGGCGATATACATGTTTCATTTAGATTTGCCTTTTACTGAAAAATTGCTTGGCGACTGGTTTAATGATTATGAAGTAGGCGCTAATATTTTACTCTTTATTATCTTTATTGAAGGTTTAGCCTCGACTGTTGTATTATCTTTAGGATTTATGCAACTCTTCAAAAAAAGCTATAATATCTCTCAAAATCTATAAAACGTTTGTAGATTAAGAATTTAGACGTATATTTGCACTCATTTTTTGAACAAATTAATTAATAAAAACGTTACGCTATGTACGCAATTGTAGAGATAGCAGGGCATCAATTTAAAGTTGAAAAAGACCAAAAAGTTTTTGTTAACCGTTTAGCAACAGAAGAAGGTAAGAAAGTTTCTTTCGATAACGTTCTTTTAATAGGAGATGGTAACAATGTAACTTTAGGCGCCCCAGCTATAGACGGAGCACAAGTAAGTGCAAAAGTCTTAAAGCACCTTAAAGGTGATAAAGTGATAGTTTTCAAAAAGAAAAGAAGAAAAGGTTACCGTGTAAAAAATGGACACAGACAATCTTTATCTGAAATCGTAATCGAAAGCATCGTAGCTTCTGGAGCAAAAAAGGCCGCTCCAAAGAAAGAAACTAAAAAAGCTGAACCGAAAAAAGTAGAAGCAAAAGCTGCTGCTCCAAAAACTGAAGCTAAGAAAGCTGCACCAAAGGCAGCTGCTAAAAAAGCAACAGGAAAAGCTGACGATTTAAAGAAAATCGAAGGTATTGGACCAAAAATCGCCTCAACTTTAGTTGAAGGAGGAATTGTAACTTTCGCAGATTTAGCAAAAGCTAAACCAGCTCAAATTTCTGAAATCATCGCAGGTGTTCGTGGAAATCACGTGACTGATACTTGGCCAAAGCAAGCTAAATTAGCTGCAGATGGTAAGTGGGATGAGTTAAAGAAATTACAAGACGAATTAGATGGTGGTAAAGCGTAAGCAAACCACTTAAGTATAACAATATAAAACCTTAAGACAATGGCTCATAAAAAAGGAGTAGGTAGTTCTAAAAACGGTAGAGAATCAGAATCGAAACGCTTAGGTGTTAAGATTTTTGGTGGACAAGCTGCAATAGCTGGAAACATTATCGTAAGACAAAGAGGTAATACACATCACCCAGGTGAAAATGTGTATGGCGGAAAAGATCATACTTTACACGCTAAAGTTGATGGTGTTGTAAAATTCACGAAGAAAAAAGATGGTAAGTCTTTTGTGTCTATTGAGCCGTTTGAAGCTTAATTTGAATTTTATACAATAATATAAAAACCCATTCTCATTGAGAATGGGTTTTTTGTTTTTGCAATATTAAGATGCTATTATGGTTATATGAAATCTCTCAACTGGTCTGTAAAGTTTCACCAATTATTATTGAAGACTAATCCACAATCTCCATTTTCTTCAAGAGGAAACTCGCATTCATATTTTGGCAAATCCCCTTTTTGAATTTGTAGTCAAAATACAATTCGTCATCGACGATTTCAGCATCAAAGTAATAGTTCTTGACGTCATCTAATTCTTCGGAAATTTCACAAAGACTTAAATCGTGAGTGGCAATGATACCAGTCGCATTTCCAGCAACGAGTTTCTCAACAAATTTTCTGGAACCAATAGCTTTATCGGTACTGTTTGTTCCTTTTAAAATTTCATCTAGAATGATAAAGTACGGTTCTTTATCAATAGCATCTACAATAAACTTTAAGCGTGTTAATTCTGAAAAGAAATAACTACTATCGTCGGTTAGAGAATCACTCGTTCGCATACTGGTAATGAGTTTTACAGGCGAGTATTCACTAGACGCAGCACATACTGGTAAACCTACATTTGCCATGACAATATGCAAGGACACCGTTCGCAAAAAGGTACTTTTACCAGCCATATTGGCGCCAGTCACAATAAAAAACTCTTGATCGTTAATAGTGACATCGCTGCTAACACGCTTGGATCTATTTAATAAAGGATGACCAAGTTGAGTCGCTTTAATCACAGATTGATTTTGAGTTATTTTTGGAAACACATGTTCTGGGTGATTAAACGTATATGTTCCTAAGCTGTTATAGGCATCAAAAAATGAAACGACCTCAAACCAATCTTCTACTTTATGCGCATAAGTTGAAATCCATTGTTCGACCTTATAGGCATTTTTAATATCAGATAGGAGGTAGCCATTTCCAAAAATTGCCGAAATGAGGTTGTTTCTGTTATCAAGTGCATCTAAGTGTTTTGAGAATTCTGAGAAAATGACAGAAGCTTTTTTATTTTCAGATTGAATCTTCTTTTGTTTCTTCTGAAGTAACTCGGAGGTAAACGTTTTGTTTTCTATCTGAAGTAACAATGAAGCATATTGTTTAAATGTATCTTTTGTTTTATCAGAATTAGAAGCAAGGTTATTGATGTTTTTTAAATAGCGTCCGGTTATTACTAAACCAACAAAAATCCAATAGCCAAACACACTAATATCTAAGATTTTTAATATAGCTAGAGTCAATAGTCCTATGGAAATAGACGCAAACACCCATGGAATCCATTTCATTTGCTTTGGGATATAAGTTTTATGCGTTTTTAACCAATCAATAATTTTTGGTGCAGGCGTTTCGGTGGTAATTAAACTTGAAGTGGCTGCATATAGTTGAATCCATTCGGGATTTTGAGACAGTTCTTTTATGGCGTCTTGGCGTTTTTCAATCTGGGTAATAGTATTGGCTTTTAAGCTTTTGGCCAGTTGTTGTTCGCCTTCTGAAGAACTCGTTCTATTAAGATATTGGAAAAAAGAGCCTTTTCCGAAGAGATCAATATCTAAACTATAAAAATGCTTTGGCTCTTGAAACGTAGATCCTGTATCCCTATGGTAAAAATCTCCTGATGCAATTTTTAACTCCTCTTCGTTTATTGAAACTAATGCTCTATGGAGTTGGCGCTTTGCTTTTGTATCGGTATATCTAGACAAGAAAAAGATAAAAATGCCTAGTCCGATAAGACCTAAAACAGTAGCCATCTGCCAATTAGGAAACGCGATATACACGGCACTTGCAGATGCTATAAATGTTAATAAACGTAAGGTGCTCAATACGATGAGTCGCTTTTGAAGTAAAGCAGCTTCGGCCTTATGCTTTTCTAATTGAGAGGTATAAAATGATGTTGGACTATTCATAGTTTAATTTGAGGTATAAAGAAACAAAAAAACCCAAGTCGTTACAACTTGGGCTAAAATATATTTAGAATGTGGTTGGTTAGTTTAACCTTTAAGTGATGCTTTTAAATATTCTTGGTTCATACGTGCAATATTTTCTAAAGAAATTCCTTTAGGACACTCTACTTCGCAAGCTCCAGTATTGGTACAGTTACCAAAACCTTCTTCATCCATTTGTTTTACCATATTTAATACACGATCTGTAGCTTCAACTTGACCTTGTGGTAATAAGGCAAATTGAGACACTTTTGCACCAACAAATAGCATGGCACTCGAGTTTTTACAGGTTGCTACACATGCACCACAACCAATGCAAGTTGCTGCACTAAAGGCATCGTCTGCATCATGTTTGTTTATAGGAATTGCATTGGCATCAATTGTATTTCCAGAGGTATTTACAGAAATGAATCCTCCTGCATGTTGGATGCGATCAAAAGAACTTCTATCAACAATTAAATCTTTTATTACAGGAAAGGCTTTTGCTCTAAATGGCTCGATGTAAATAGTATCACCATCTTTAAATTTCCTCATGTGCAATTGACATGTTGTAATGCCTCTATCTGGCCCGTGAGCTTCTCCATTGATGTATAGAGAGCACATACCACAAATTCCTTCACGACAATCGTGGTCAAAAGCCACAGGTTCATCGTCTTTGGCAACCAGACTTTCATTTAAAACGTCCAGCATTTCCAAAAAAGACATATCTGGAGAGACATCACTAATTTGATAGTCTACCATTTTCCCTTTGTCGTTGGCGTTTTTTTGACGCCATATTTTTAATGTTAAATTCATAACAAGTGTTTTTTATTGTTCTATTCTATGGTCTTTACCTATTTGAGAAATCTCTAAACCCGTTTTCTCAAAATCGATATCTATACCACCAGTTTTCTTTAAGATAAAATTTAAAAGAGAACACGCTATTATAGTGATTATAAAAACAAATATTCCCGCAATAACTAACATAAAAATAATACCTAATATTCCGCCGCCTAACATTGCCGCACCAGCCGCTAAATCATTTGAGCCACCTATTAATGACCCTAATAAAAGAAAAGGAACATATATTATTAACAGAATCAGTAGATATACTAATGTGACTACTACTGCATACTTTACTGGATCAATTCTTTTTAATTTTAATTTTAAGGTATTAATATTAGTATTCATTGTTTATAATTTAGCTGGTTAGTGTTTGATTACGTTTTATTTGTAGCTTCTTTCTTTTACTTCAATATTTTCGTATATAAGGTCCTCTTTGTGGAGTACAGCATCTTTTGGTTCTCCTTTATATTCCCAAGCAGACACATATTGAAATTCTTTACGACGCATGGCTTCACCTTCACCTGTTTGATATTCTTCTCTAAAGTGCCCTCCAGCAGACTCTTCTCTTAATAACGCATCTTTAGCAAATAATTCACCTAATTCTAAGAAATCTGCAACGCGTAATGCTTTTGCCAATTCTTCGTTATATTCTTGATCTGTACCTGGTACTTTAACATTTTTCCAGAATTCAACTCTTAACTCGGCGATCTCTGTAATAGCAGATTTTAGATCTTCGGCATTACGAGCCATTCCACATTTATTCCACATGATCTTTCCTAAACGTTTGTGGAAATGATCAACAGAATGCGTTCCGCTATTATTGATCAAATGGTTAATATTATCAATGACGCTCTTTTCGGCTTCATCAAATTCTTTGGTATCTGTAGAAATTTTTCCAGTACGAATATCATCAGCAAGATAATCACCAATAGTGTAAGGCAATACAAAATAACCATCGGCTAGACCTTGCATTAATGCCGAGGCACCAAGACGGTTAGCACCATGATCTGAGAAATTAGCTTCTCCTATGCAGTACAATCCTGGAACTGTAGTTTGTAAATTATAATCTACCCAAACACCTCCCATAGTATAATGTACAGCAGGATAAATCATCATTGGCGTTTCGTAAGGATTTTGATCTACAATTTTTTCGTACATCTGGAATAAGTTTCCATACTTGTTCTTTACGATTTCCTGTCCTAATTTTTTAACAAGCGCCTCATCATTTTCGTCTAGACCTTTAACATGGGCTTGCTCTTTTCCGTAGCGCATAAATGCCGAAGCAAAATCTAAGTAAAC
The DNA here is from genome assembly GCF_021032705.1 of Psychroserpens luteolus. GTDB lineage: Bacteria > Bacteroidota > Bacteroidia > Flavobacteriales > Flavobacteriaceae > Psychroserpens > Psychroserpens luteolus. Next base: position 972,182 of record NZ_JAHVXI010000001.1, read on the forward strand.
AGCTTCACCAGTGGCATTTACACCATAACCAGCATCGCATCGCTCTTTAGCAGCTCTTGAGGCAACATCACGAGGCACTAAATTTCCGAAGGCAGGATAACGACGTTCTAAGTAATAATCTCTATCCTCTTCAGCTAATTGTGTCGGTTTTAATGTTCCTTCACGAATTGCTTCTACATCTTTTTTATGTTTAGGAACCCAGATACGTCCATCATTACGTAATGATTCAGACATCAAGGTTAATTTTGATTGGTGATCTCCAGAAACAGGGATACATGTTGGGTGAATTTGAGTGTAACATGGATTAGCAAAATAAGCACCACGTTTGTGTGCTTTCCATGCTGCAGTCACATTACTTCCCATAGCATTGGTAGATAAGAAAAATACATTACCATAACCTCCAGTACCTAATACAACAGCATGAGCAGAATACCTTTCAATTTCTCCAGTGACTAGATTACGAGCAATAATACCTCTTGCTTTTCCATCTACAATGACCACATCTAACATCTCATGGCGATTGTACATTTTTATTTTACCACGACCAATTTGACGGTTCATAGCCGAATAAGCACCTAGTAATAATTGTTGCCCTGTTTGACCAGCAGCATAAAACGTTCTTGATACTAATACACCACCAAATGAGCGGTTGTCTAATAAACCACCATATTCACGAGCAAATGGAACACCTTGTGCCACACACTGGTCAATAATATTTGCAGATACTTCAGCTAAACGATAGACATTGGCTTCACGCGAGCGGTAATCACCACCTTTCACAGTGTCGTAAAATAAACGATAGGTAGAATCACCATCGCCTTGATAGTTTTTTGCTGCATTAATTCCTCCTTGAGCTGCAATAGAATGCGCACGTCTTGGAGAATCTTGAAAACAAAATGCTTTTACATTATAACCGAGCTCGGCAAGCGTTGCGGCAGCAGAACCTCCTGCTAAACCTGTTCCAACAACAATAACATCAATGTTACGTTTGTTTGCAGGATTAACGAGGTCTATTGTGTTTTTATGATTGGTCCACTTGTCTGCTAGTGGTCCCTTTGGTATTTTAGAATCTAAAGCCATATTTAGATGTGTTTTTTAATGAGAAAAAGAAAAGTGATGAAATAACGCAATGAAAATAAATCCTAATGGAACAACGATTGCATAGAATTTTCCAAACCCTTTTAAACCTTTTGTGTATTTATTATTTGCTCCGACCGATTGAAATGCAGAGTCAAAACCATGTAATAAATGAAGTGCTAAGAATACAAAACCTAGACAGTATAAAGCGACGCGCCAGATAGGCTCGAACTTGTGAACTAACTCTTCATGATATCTAAACGCACTTGTGACGTCTTCTGGATTTATTCTACCAGACATGTCTCCAAGAATATACTTTGTATTAATTTCTGGAAACCAAAAGTCGATAAAGTGAATTATCAAGAATACAAGGATAAACCCTCCACTCCAAATCATGTTTCTACTCATCCATGATGAATTAGCAGCACCATTATTTTTAGCATAGCTAATCTGTCTTGCATTTCTATTTTTGATCTCTAATACAAACCCCATAACAAAATGGAAGATGACACCAATAATCAAAACAGGTTGCAAGGCATATTGTACTAACGGATTAGTACCCATGAAATGTGATACCTCGTTAAATGTATCTGGATTGAATACCGAAAGGATATTTATTGCAAAGTGTTGTAAAATGAAAAACATGAGGAAGAGTGCCGAAAGCGCCATGGCAAACTTTCTTCCTATCGACGAATTTAAAATTCCGCTCATTATAATTGTAGTTAATTATTTGTACTACAAAGATAAGGTTCACAGGTATGTGCTACAAATTTTAGCTTCTATTTTAGTTATTTAGAATGGGTTTAATTAAAAGTTGAATCTCGGATTGACAATAGAATTGTAAATCGATCCAAATTGATAACTAAAGCCTAGACTTACAAAGTAGTTATAACCGGATTGTAGTTGTTGTTGTTGAAGTAATAATTCTTCAAGCGATACATCGCCTGCAGGAAGATTGATTTGGTCTCTTGTAATTCTGTAACTACCACTTACATTAAAATTAAACCCTTTAAATACACGAATGTTAGCGCCTAAAAAGAATCCGAATGAATGTAATTCTGTATCGTGTAGATATTGATTAAATGAGGCTTCTCCATTTATATTTCCCCATTCTTGACGAAAACTTCCTCCTAATAAAAAAGAATGTTGAAACAAGAGTTCTTTGTCTTCTGCAAATATGGATCTTTCAATATAATTATTGAATACTAGTCCGTTTCTATACGATAAAATCAGTTGCTTTTTTGCAGATTCAGCATATCTAAAAAAGTTATACTCCAAAGCTGGTCTTAATCGCCAAAATAGGTCATAGTTACTAAATGTTGAGGTTCCAATATTTCCGAAGATTCCATAAGACCAATGATCATTAATACTTATGACATCACTAACATTTAAAGATTTGTTATTGTTTATTGCGACAATGTCTTCACCATCAAATGTGAATGTTGATTTGTTTTCACCAAAATTTGCACGAAATGAGAACTTGTTTTTTTCTGTTACTCGTCTTGCCGAAAGGTTAAAATTTAATCGGCTGAACTTATTAGATTCTTGACCATCAAAAAAGCCATTAGCTCCAACTCTAAATACCCAATAATTCCATGGATCTACCTCAGGCTTATCTTCGGTTTCGGTTTCAGGGCCAGGAACAGAAACGCTAACGCTTGATATATTATCATTAGCAATCCAGAATCGGACTAACCCTAATTTTATGTATTCTAAAGTACGTCGTCTAACATCATCACGTGTCATATTAGAATCTGTAGAGAACTCTAATTTATAATTGATGTTTTCGAACTCATTTTTCCCAATAAAGTCAATTTCGTATAAACGTCCTCCACTTCCATTTCTTTGAGTGACAAAAAATAAGTGTACATCACTAAGGTCTTGATCTCTAACAAATTGTACGTTACCTAGGTTTTGTCTCATGTAGGTGTTATCACAAACATTACAATCGAGAAATATTTTTAGGTCATCGCTCGGCTCATCTTGCGAAAAGGCAATAGAAGAGATAAACAATGCTAGTAGTAAAAAGGCGGACTTTAGCATAATTTGTGATAGTTAGGTTGCAAATATTGAATATTAAAATTTAATAGTGTGGTCGCGTTGCGATTTTAAGTTTTTTTTATGATTGTTATATTTTGAATGTAAAACTAGACAGGTTTTAATTAAATAATGTCAAAAAATTGCAAAAGAAATGTCAAGTCTTTCTAAAATACTTAGTTTTTTAGGTCATATTGAAGACCGGTTCTTTATTTAATTCTCTACATTAGGAATTAATCCTCTTAATCCCATATCGACAACTTGTTCTCCTGCTTCTGGTTCGTACTTTCCATCTACATTTACTTCGGTCCACTCAAAACTATTATTAATTGAGAAGGATAATGTAACTACAACATCTTCAGTTTCATTTCCAGAAATGGTTAATCCATTTTCAAATTCACCTGTAACTACACATGAACCTTGTGGAATTGGAGACGAACTAAATAATGGGTTTGGAACTGTCGTTGCACCTTCAGGAGCTTGACCTTGAGAAGTAAAACCTAAGGCTTCAAATGCCCAAAACCCTTGTGCTCGATTTCCGTTAACGTCAATCGCTGAACCATTAAGGTCAAAAGAGGTGATGTATGAATTGTAACCAACAAAACTGGCTAAGGTTCCTGAAATATCTTGACCATTTACAAATACGTCTATAGTCCCTTCTTGATAGGCTAGAGACACTCTAACCCATTCGTAGTTTCCTGCTGAAATACTGTTTAATGGAACAGATAAAAAGACCTCGTTGTCACCAGCAAAAAGGGCATTTTGGAAATCGATGGCCTGAGAACCTCCTGCTGAAGTTTCGAAACCTTCAAAAATGATTTCGCCAGTGCCTAAAGCTGTTGTAGCCGTTTGAGCAAACTCAATATAATTGGCACTCATTTGGTTTATTGTTGGCGATTGTGCTGCATTACCATTAGCCACAGATACAGGTTGTCCAAGATTACCTAAACGCTCTTGTGTTGGATCAAATTTTAATTTGATGACTAAATTCGGCGTTGTAGGTTGGCTTATGTTGTCTTGATCATTACCACAAGACAAGATCAAGCATAATGTCAAAACACAAATACATTTGAATGATTTCATTAGTTAAGAGTTTTTAGTATAACTCCTAACCCAATAATTTATTTTACTTCGAACATTCTTTTTTCTTTGCCAATTTGAATGGTATACTTCCCTTTTGGGATATAGTATTTACCATTTTGTGCTTTGTTAATATCGATGCTAGAGTTTTCTTTTAGTAATGCTTTTCTCCCTTTTTCGGTAAGTGTCAAATCATAAGTTGTATAATTAAAACCTTTATCGGCATTAATTGTCATCTCGTTCAGCAAAGTACCATTTTCTGAAAGTACTTTAATTGTTTTTCCTTCTGTACTATTAGAGAAGAAGCTTATGTCGATTGATGGTTCATATGGATCAGACCACTGGCTAAAAGAACTTCCCCAACGTGATGAAAATCTGATGTCGTTAACCTTAAATAAGGTCTCAGCTTTAGACATCATCTGATCATTCATTTGTTGTAGAGGAGAAATATCAGTTTTATAAATACTTCTTCCATGCGTTCCTAAAAGTAAATGCTTAGCATCTGGTTGCACTACAATATCATGAATGGCCACATTTGGAAATCCCTTACTAAAGGCTTCCCAGCTCACACCTTGATTAAATGAAACATAAGCACCATTATCGGTTCCTAGATATAACACATTTTCGTTTTCAGAATCTTCTCTAATCACATTTACTGGAGAAGCAGGAATATTAGAACTTATATCTTTCCATGTGTTTCCATAGTCATTACTCATATACGCATAGACTTTAAAATCGTCCCAGCGATACCCATTAAGTGTCACATAAACACGTTCTTTTTTATGCTGAGAAGCGACGATTCGGCTTACCCAAAGATCTTTAGGGAATGTATTGGAAATATTTCCCCAGCTTCCACCAGCATCTTTAGTGATATGAACTAATCCGTCATCACTTCCTGTATAGATTAATCCAAACTGAAATGGCGATTCACTTATTGAAGTTAAGGTTCCGTAGGCCACATTGCCTTTTTTCCCACCATTAGTAAGATCGTCACTAATGGCTGTCCAATTAGTTCCTTGATTCATTGAGCGCATAAGTTTATTACCGCCTAGATATAAAATGTCTTGATTGTGTGGTGACAATAAGATAGGAGTTTGCCAATTAAAGCGGTATGGATTTTCGCCTAATTCATGCTTTGGCTGAATATAGGTTTGCTCATCAGTTTCTAAATTAAGTCTGAAATAGTTTCCAAATTGAAACCCAGTATAAACAACATTGTGATCTCTACTATCAATTTGAATTTGCATACCATCACCACCCATAATACTTTTCCACGGATATTGACCACTTTGATGCCACCTTTTGTTTTCTCTTGAACCATAGGCACCAACCCAAACGCCGTTATCTTGCAAACCTCCATAGACATTATAAGGTTGAGCATTGTCAACATTTATAGCATAAAATTGACCAACTGAAGGTGAATTATTTTTAATCCAGTTCTCACCGTCATCATAGGTAATATTAACACCACCATCATTACCATTGATAAGATGATTAGGGTTTTTAGGATTAATCCAAAGCGCATGATGATCGGCATGAACATTTTCGGCACTTATAGATTTGAACGTTTTTCCACCATCTTTAGATTTTACGATAGGCACACCATAGATGTAAATGTTATCAGAATTATTTGGAGCCACATAAATATGTCCAAAATAGTAGCCATAACTATAATAGATGCCATCCAAATAGTTGTCATGTGTCTTTTTCCAAGTTATTCCGCCATCCGTACTTTTGTAAACTTCGGTGCCAATTACTGGAGTGTCAAACAGCAGTGAGTTTGCATTTTCTAAGTATTTAGCGAGGTCGATAGGTTTAACATTTCCACTACGTACCATTTGTTTGACATTATCTGCTCGATATTTTTCTTGAAACCCATTCATTTTTAAATAAGTATTAAGCTTTTTATTATCTAGAGCTAAAAATGTTTCGGTTGACATGGTTTTAAAATCGTCTTTAGACAACATTTTAGAAGCTTCTTTTTTTGTTTCAGAAGGTCTACGAAACTGACTGTCATGAATAGCATAAATAATAGTATCATCAAAAACTGCTAGGCCAATTCGCCCAACACCTTGACCCGTTGGGAAACCACTTTTTTCGGTAGAGACTTTTGTCCATGTATTCCCTGCATCTGTACTTTTATAGATGGCAGAATTATTTCCACTACCATCAAAATTCCAAGCTTTTCGATCTTTGGTCCACGAAGAAGCAAACATCAAATTAAAATTATTTGGATCACGTTGTACGTCTATAATCCCACTCATATCATCAACAAATAATTTTTGAGACCATGTCTTTCCGCCATCAGTGGTTTTGTAAATACCACGTTCTTGGTTAGGAGAATATAAGTGACCAGTTACACCAACAACGACATGGTCTGGATTGTTTGGGTTTATTAAAATACGACCGATATGATGAGAATCTTTGAGACCCATATTCTGCCATGTCTTTCCATTATCTGTAGATTTTAAAATTCCAATTCCAGCATAACTTGATCGGGATGAATTGTTTTCTCCTGTACCAACCCAAATTGTTCCATTTTTCCAATCAACGGCAATATCTCCAACATTTTGAGTATTTGATGTGTCTAGTATTGGATGAAATGTTGTTCCGTTATTGTTTGTATGCCATACACCTCCAGAAGCATAGCCCACATAAAATTCGGTTGGGTTGTCTGGGTTAACATCTAGATCTGTTACTCGACCACTCATTACTGTAGGACCTATATTGTCAAAAACAACGTTTTTTACTAATGATGTTTTAGTGAGTTGTTCTTTTTGAGCGAGTGCTTTATCTACAATTTGAGATGAAGTTGAAGGTTGTTGTGCAGCTACTGTAATTGCACTTAAAATAAGTGTAAGCGAAAGAAATCGTGAATAAAACATATTGGTTAGAATTTTATTGGCATGAAATTACCATTTTTTTAAATAACAATGATAGTTTTCAATTGTATTTAACGCTTTAATACGGTGTATGTTTAAAGAATTTTAGAGCTGTCTTTTATTAATGGCATCAAAGAATTTTTTACGATAAGTATTACCAATAGGCAATTGCTTTTCCTGTATCCAAACAGTGTCATTGTCGATCTTATTTATATGTGATAAGGCAATAATATAGGACTTATGAATTTGGATGAACTGTGCATTAGGTAATCTTTCAGATAAGTGTTTGAGCGTGCTGTATGTTATAATTTGTTCATTCTTTAGTTGTACTGAAACATAGTTTTTTAAACCTTCTATAAATAGTATTTCTTCAATAAAGACACGATTGAAATTATGTTTCCCATCGGTTTTAATAAAAATAAAAGCATCCTCATTTTCTTCTGTTTTGAAAGGTTTTGCATATTGTTTTTGCGCTTTTAAAACAGCTTTATAAAAGCGTTCAAAAGAAAATGGTTTCAGTAGGTAATCAGCTGTTGCTACTTCATAACTATCTAGTGCAAATTCAGAATAAGCTGTTGTGAATATGATTTGAGTATGAGATGCAATAATTTTTGATAGTTGAATACCTGTAATTTGAGGCATCTGTACGTCTAGGAATACTAAGTCTATGGTGGTGGACTCTAGAAATGCTAGAGCTTCTAGTGGTTTAGTAAAGGTCTTTTGTAATTTTAAAAAGGCCACATCAAGCACATACCGTTCGAGCAATCTTACAGCTGCAGGTTCATCATCTATAATAATACATTTTAACTGTTGCATCAAATGGGAATTTTTAGATAAGCTAGATAAGTGTTGTTCTTGTGTTTGGTATTCAATATGTAGTTGTTATCAAATAATAGCTTTAAACGTTTTTTAATATTGTTTGAACCAATGCCTTTATCCATATAGTTTTCAGAAGGGTTTACTTCATTTTTTGTTTGAATTTCCAAATACTCATCGCTAACATTAATTTTAATAGTCGCTCGTTGCTTTGAATCGTTAATAATACCATGCTTACATAAATTTTCGATAAAATGGATGAGCATTAGTGATGGAACTTTTTGGTTACTTACTTTTCCTTCTATTGATAAATCTACAAAAAACTCGTCCTCATATCTCCTTTTAAAAAAATAAAGATAATCTTCAATGAAAGAGATTTCTTTAGACAAAGGCATATAATTGTCTTTAGCATCATAAGTAACATATCTTAATAATTTAGAAAGTTTTAGAATGTCATTGGCTGTTTCTGGTTGTTTATCATATAACTCTGAATAAAATCCATTTAAGGTATTGAATAAGAAATGTGGACTTATTTGAGATTTTAGCATTGCCATTTGTGCTTCTTGATGTTGTAGTTCTAATTGATGTATTCTGGATTTGTTTTCTGTGAATCTAAAAAACAAAAACATAAGACTGCTAAATAAGCATGGTCTTGAGGCGTATAACGCACTGTCTGTCAGGTAAATGGCTACAATGTTTGGTCTGTTTAGATTGTAATTATGAAAATTGAAGAGTTCTAAAATTAAAATTTCTTCTAAAAAAAATCTAACAATAGCAAAACATAAAGTCATTATGACAAATGAAAATAAGTACTGTACTATTTTGTTAGGTTTTAAAAAACGAGGTGCAAAGACCAAATAGTTTAAAAGATAAACTGAAAAGTAAGCAATATTATAAGTAAAGAATAGTATAACAGCCCCAGGTTTAAACCAAGACGTCCTACCTTGGTTAAAAATTAAATCATTAGAATATTCCCAAGTTTGTCCTATTAAGATGAGTAAAAACCCAAAAATGATGTTGTATTTAAGTTCTTTAGATAATCGCATACTACGAATTTAAGACCATTCTGTACAGTAGTTTGTATAATTATATGAACGGCGCATTTTCTTATATCTACATATGTTTTTACAAGACATTTTCAAAAATAGAATAAAACAAGGCATTGGCATAATCTATACCTTAGGATGTCAGATTATAAATTTCCTGAAAGCATATAGTAATAATATTACGGTAAAGTTTAACTTAAAATTTTATCTCATGAAAAAAATAATCATACTCTTACTTATTGTATGCATAGGTCATACTGCAAAAGCGCAAAAAGAAACACCTACACTAGATACCGAGTTTTTAAGCTTGCATACTTCTTATTTTACAATTAAAAACAATACAATTTCTGGTGAAGGTAAATCTGTATTGAAAGATATTGCAAGTCAATCTCAGTTTGTAGTTTATGGCGAAATGCATGGTTCAGAGCAAACATCAATATTTAATAAGGCATTTATTCCTTTACTATTTGATTCTGGATTTAAATATTTTGCTATTGAAGTTGGCCCTCATTCAGCGGCTAAGCTTACCGAGTTGTCTAGTCCAGCATCCAAAACTGTTGAAAACCTAAAGGCATTTTATTCTAAATATACTGTGGTGCAAGGCGAAGAAGTTGCCGAACCAATTCCTTTTTTTACAAGTACTTCTGATGCTGAATTTTTAAAAGAAGCACGTAGTCGCAATATGCAACTTTGGGGTTTAGATCAGGAGTTCTATTTTTCAGCTTTTTTCTTAATGGACGAGTTAACTAAAACAGCGAGAGGGAGCTCAAAATATGATGATATACAATCTCTAGAAAATCAAGCAAAAGCTATTATGTATAAACATTTTCTAGCTGAATTTAAAAACGAAATTGATAACGCTTATGATGTAATTAAAAAAGAAACAGCAGTTGTAAACTATTTTAATGCATTTGATAAGTCAAATGAAAAAGCGCAAGCACTTATTAAAGATTTAAAAATTAGCTGGGATATATATATAAATTGGAGAAATGATTCTCATGTTGACCGTATAAGTTATATGCGTAATAATTTCATGACTCATTATAACGAAGTATCAAAAACAGAAAAACGACCAAAAGTTTTTACAAAGATAGGTAGTCTCCATGCTAAAAAGACATTCTCTAATGGCGCTTATGATATAGGTGAATTAGTAGAATCATTAGCACAAAAAAATGGAACGGTTGCAACTGTTATTAATTCATGGAGACCTTATGAAAAAGGTAAAGATGGAAAGCTTGTCAATAACTTTGAAAGATATAAAAGAGGGTTTAAACGCTATCAAGTATTTTTTCCATTAGCTAAACAAGATACTTGGGCCATTGTTGATTTGAAAGCGATAAGAAAAGCCATAGATAATAATGAAATCCAATTACCAAAAACAGGAGAGTATCACAAATTAAAAAATTTAATCTATGGTTATGATTATCAGCTTTTATTGCCTGCAGATGAAGATCCTATACCAAATAGATCAAAATAATATTTAAAAGCACCCTGCTAAAAACCATTTTAAATTGCTTGATTTCCAATAAAAATGTTAATTAAATAAATTATAATTCAATTTTTTAACTAAAAAAATCGTTATTTTTCAAAATATTAACTAATAACTTTATTTAAAATGGAAGAGTATTTACCCTTAATTATCCAACTCGTCAGTGGTGCAGTTGGTGGAAACCTTGCAGGATCGCTAATGAAAAAGTTTTCTTTAGGAACGCTTGGTAACTCAATTTTAGGACTTCTTGGAGGAGGACTTGGCGGTCAACTTTTAGGAATGTTAGGACTAGGAGGCGCAGAAGCTGCAGAAGCCTCAGCTAGTATGGATTTACCTAGTATACTTGGTAGCGTTGCTGGTGGTGGTGTTGGTGGAGGTGTTCTCATGGCAATAGTGGGAATGATAAAGAGTGCTATGGGTAGTAAATAACTTTGTGAGCATAATAAAAAAGGCGTTCAATAAATTATTGAACGCCTTTTTTATTTTATGAAATTGTTTTATTCAACAATAAACTTTTTACTAATAGTAGTATTGTCTACTTTTAATTTAATAAAGTAAACACCTGATTGTAGTTCACTTACATTTATAGTACTTAAAGTGTTTGAAGTACTTAAACTTTTAGAAAGAACACGTCTTCCTCTAACATCATATATCGTTGCATGCTCTAATTCAATACTAGGAGCATTGCGAATATTCAAATTATGCTTTACTGGATTTGGATAAATTGAAATATTTTCTGCCAGTTCATTGTCGTCAACACCTAAAGTTGAACATGCAGAATAGGTCATTAAAGTTTGAGAGCATACAGGTATTGCAACATTTCGGTCCATAACATCTGTTCCACCAGCAAGATCACTAGCACCAAGGTCTCTACTGTTCTGTCCATTTGCTATGGAGTAATGCATCACTTCTCCTGCATCGATAATATGAGCTAATTGATGACCATGTCCCAATTCGTGCACAGCAACACTTTCAAAATCTACTTCAAAACCTGTAGCAGTATCTGGGCCAAATTCCCAAGAGAGTACAGATAAACTTCCTGTAAACACATCGTTAAAAACGATATCAAGTTCTGTAACAACAGCATCAAATCCACCACATGTTCCAAATCGAGATGTACAACGACCTAAAACACCTTCTGGCAATTCGGTCCCATTGTCAAAACGAATGATGTTTATACCATCGGCTGCAACCTCATCTGTTGTTGTAACTGCTCCAATTTCCCAATTCACACCAGTTGTACAAACCCAAGTATCAAAAGCTCTTAAGAATGACGCTTTGGCATCGGCATCGGCATCAAAATCTGTGAACATTTGCCAAGTATATCCACCATTTCCATTCGTGTCAAAATGCTGAGACGAAAAGGCATTGGTTCCATTAGATGGGTTTATTTGCGAATAAAATACTGTTAATGTTTGGCTAGACACGTCAGATGAGCCACCACCATTAGTAGTTACTCTAATATCTCCAGTTCCTGCTCTAGAAGGAACCTCTACTACAATTTCAGTATTTGACCAGCTTATAATTTGAGTAGAAAGAGCGGCAAAATAAACAGGTGTTCCCATATTATCTTCACCACCAGCATTTGCATCTCTAAATTCTACAGTACCTTCTGTAGCTCCAAAGCCAGCACCAGTAATTGTTAATTGATCTTTTACACCTCCATTTAAAGTTGTAGGAGAAAAGCTTGTTATTGATGTCGCACCATTTACATTTCTGTTAGCGGTATTATTCTCGAGAATAGTATCAACATTAAAATCTGAAACTTCAACAATTGCAGTATTATTAGTCAAACTTCTAATTTGATTATAAAAGATATCCGTAATACCTTCTTTTGCTTGAAAAGGATTGTGTACCGTATTTTCTTTAAGATTGTATTTGTAAAATCCTTGAGATGAGGCAAAAGGCTTAAATTTATTTTGAGCAGTTCCGTTGGTTATTGCAATATCATTATTATGAAGCATAAAAACACCAATATCACCAACCTCAAGACTTAAACTAGGTGTCACGACCTCAGATTCTGAACCAACAGTTCCACCAGGAGTAATAACTTCTATGATTTGAGTAATCGTTTGTCCTTTAAATATTTTGTAGACTTCAACAGTATTAACTGTAAAAATATTTTTTTGATTATCATCCCAAAATGATGTTTTTGAGATAACTTTTCCTTCAATAATATCTGAAGACGATTGCACCTGTGTATTTAGCGGAACTTCATATAAAAGTTCTTGGGCAATAGAGGTGTTTACCATCATTAATGATAAACATACTGTTAATAACACAGTAGATAGTGTAGTTTTTTTCATGTTGTAGATTTAGGTTTATTAGAGTGAAATATGTATTTCAACGGACAAATATAGCAATTTGTCGATAAACCCAAAATATTATTTAATCTATTTACTTTTACAATTCTTAAGATTTATTATATCAATACATTAGATGTACGTGTCTAAAACAAATTTTGAAGCTTATTTAAGATCTATCATAAACAATGATATTTTTGATGCGTCTATTTCAGAAATTTTGACATCTTTTCAAAAGCTCAGATTAGCTAAGAACGAATTTTTTGTCAAGGAAGGTGAGGTTTGTGATTATTTCTGTTTTGTAGAAGCAGGTGTTTTGCAACATTCAATTGATGTTGAAGGCGAAGATAAAACAACGTATTTAGCCATGAAGAATTCATGTACTTCGGCTCTAAAAAGTTTTATAGATGCAATCCCGTCTAGAAAAAATATTAAGGCTATTAGTGATTGTGATCTTTGGGTAATTAAAGTTGAAACCTTCAAATATTTACTTAGAAACAATGACGCCTTTAATAGGTTTTATTATAATCTTATTGAGAATCAAATTTATCTTATAGATGATTATCGTATTGACCTACTAACACTTTCTCCTGAAGAACGCTATAAAAAATTACTGAGTAATGATCCCGAATTGTTGTTACAGGTGCCACTGCATTATCTTGCTTCATTCTTAGGTATATCTTCTAGACACATGAGCAGAATACGTAAAAATATAAATTAACGCCATTTGGCTGGGTAAATACATTTTTGTTTAATTATTTTTGGAAAAACAAGTATTCATTGTTCCTAAAGCTTAGGAATACAAAACATACAATCTTATGAAATATCATAAAATAGATAGTCAACTCTTTATCAAAAATCGAAAAAATTTCATGTCAAAAATGAAGCCTAGTAGTCTAGCGGTTTTTAATTCAAATGATATTTACCCTATAAGTGCCGACAGTACAATGCCTTTTGAACAGCATCGCGATATTTTCTATTTAAGTGGCGTAGATCAAGAAGAAAGTGTTTTAGTGCTATTTCCAGATTGCCCAAAAGAAAAGCATAGAGAAATTTTATTTTTAAAGGAAACTAACGAGCATATAGCTGTTTGGGAAGGCGAAAAACTAACAAAGGATGCTGCTTTTAAAACTAGCGGAATTAAGACTGTATATTGGCTTCAAGATATGGAGAAAATCATGTTTGAGCTCATGACTCAATGTGATACGGTTTATATTAATACCAATGAGCATTATAGAGCATCTGTTGAAACTGAAACGCGCGAAGATCGCTACACAAAATGGTTAAAGGATAAATATCCGGCACATACTGTAGCTAAGAGCAACCCAATATTACAGCGATTACGTTCGGTAAAGGATCAAATTGAATTAGACTTGTTGCAGCAAGCCTGTGATATTACTGAAAAGGGATTTCGTCGTGTGTTGAATTTTGTAAAACCTGATGTTTGGGAGTTCGACATTGAAGCTGAATTTATGCATGAATTTCTAAGAAATCGCTCAAAAAAATTCGCATATACACCAATTATTGCTTCAGGTAACAACGCTAATGTGTTACATTATATTGAAAACAATCAGCAATGTAAAGCAGGTGACTTAATTTTAATGGATGTTGGAGCAGAATACGCAAACTACAGTAGTGACATGTCACGTACAATTCCAGTATCTGGTCGTTTTACCGAAAGACAAAAAGCTGTTTATAACGCTGTGAATCGTGTTAAGAACGATGCCACAAAATTATTAGTACCTGGAACGCTTTGGGCTGAATATCATGTTGAGGTTGGAAAATTAATGACTTCAGAATTACTAGGGCTTGGATTACTTGATAAAGCCGATGTTCAAAATGAAAATAAAGATTGGCCAGCATACAAAAAGTATTTTATGCATGGCACGTCTCATCATATGGGATTAGACACACATGACTATGGTATTTTAACAGAGCCAATGCAAGCTAATATGGTGTTTACAGTAGAGCCAGGTATCTATATTCCAGATGAAGGCTTTGGTATTCGTTTAGAAGATGATGTTGTGATTCAAGAGCAAGGTGAACCATTTAACCTTATGCGAAATATCCCAATTGAAGCTGATGAGATTGAAGAGATTATGAATAGCTAAATTGATATAAATAAATTGAGAAGCTTAGAACAATTGTTTTAGGCTTCTTTAGTTTTTAAATCGAAACTAGCCTCTTGAGGTAAAGGTTTGCATAAAGATTTTGGAACTATCTTTTCTCGCATTATTTTTTTATCATTAAAATGTCTTGAAATATTTTGAACAATATCTGTATAATTATCCCAATCGCCATTTTGGTGATAAAAAACCTTTATAGAGCGACAGTTTTTATGTTCAAAAATAGTGTTTAAAAGCGTTCTGTCCGATAAACCACAAGAATGGCCTAAAATACATACTTGAAATTTTTCACCATTTATGTAATTTAGTAATGAGTTGTAATTTTTATTTTGTAAATATTGGAAAGACTTAAAATATTTTAAGTATTCATTATCATCAATGTTTTCAATTGATTTATAATCTTCATCCATTTCATCTCCAAAGCCAAAATTCATCAAATTTTCTTCACTATTTAATCTGCCATGAATATAACATGTTGACGCGTTAAAACCTTCTTGCCTTAAGAAACCAAAATATGGTCCAATAGAGGTGGTATAATTGAAATTCAGTAAAAGAGAAAAGGTTTCTATTGAGCCTCTCTTTTGAGTTCTAAGTAACCTGTTTAATGATGTCTTATCACTTGGATCTGTAAATTCTTCATTTAAATTAGTTTCCATATGATTAATAGGTTTAAAAACATTATAAATCTCAATCCATTTTCTATTGCTTGGTGTCTTGTTAAGGTCAAATTTTTTTTGCACCTTTTCTGTTAAATATTTTTCCAGTAAAGTTTTAACTTCATTAAACTCTATGTTTAACTTTTCTACAAGTTTTTTATCATTTTCCAATCTCCTTTCAGAAGATTTTGCAATTTTTTTAAGCTCTTTATAATACTCGTTCTCAATGTCAACCCAATTTTGAATTGATTTCTTAATATTTATTGTTTTGAAGAAGTCGTTTTTAATGTTGAAGAGAATATTACTTCTTGTTTTGTCATAGTAATATTTGTAATTTCTTGCATCATAATAATTGCCTCGATCTGAAGCATGCATTTCAATATTCGAAATTAAATCTTCAAAAGAGTTTATTTTATTGAGACTCAAAAAACCATTATGTAATTCATTTATTGTTACGAAGTTTTTAATAAACTCTTTCTTATAATTTAGCTTTAGATTTGTCCAAAAATCATCTATAAAGTTGTTATAAGAAGTTGGAAGCCCATGGGCTAAGTCAAAACCATTACCAATTATGAAAAGTCTATTCATGATTCGATTGAATTAGTTTTATAAGACAACAAACCTACGCTCAAACAAGTTAACAAAGCAGGTAATACCCATCCTAATTGATGTTTAGCTAACGGAATATAATCAATAAGCGTATTCAAAATTTCTGAAGGGCTTTCATAACCCATAGCGTTACGTATAAATCCAACAGCATCTGGAATGCTAAATAAGAACGTGACAATTACAACAGCTCTAAACATTAAAGGCGACGACCATCGTTTTGAAAGCACATTAAGAATAATAAGAACAATAGTAATAGGATAAACAAAAAGTAATATTGGAAAAGCAATAACGATAATAGAGTGAAAATCTAATTGACCAATAACGACACCAAGGACGCAGCTAATAATTGATGTTGCGACATAAACAGAATGTGAATTACCAAGTAAACCTTTAAAATAATCTGCAGTTCCGGCAATAATACCTACAGCCGTTGTAAAACAAGCTAAAGAAATTAAAATACTTAAAACGGTATTTCCAAAAGTGCCTAAAGCAGCAATACTAACTCCTCTTAGTAGGTTAGCACGTTGCATATCATCACTTAATTCTGAATTTATAATGATCTCAGAACCATAATAGGCGCCAACCGAAATTAAACCAGCATAAATCATAAACAATCCAAATCCAGCAACCCAACCTGATTTAGCAATGAGTGCCCTCTTCTCTTCAAAACTTCCTTTATGTCTAATATTAACAGATATAATTATAAAAGCTCCAACAACTGCGGCACCAATAGCGTCAAAAGTTTGATAGCCTTCTAGAACTCCAGTTACAATAGGTGTTTTAAATTGAGATACGTTTGTGGTCATTTCAGAAGAAAATAAACCTATACCAATTACCATTAATAGCATGATTACAATTAATGGTGTTAAAAACTTACCTACAAAACTTAATATTTTAGATCTATTAAGAACAAAAACTAGAACGAGTATAAAATAGATAGAACTTGTTAATAATGGACTCGTTCCAAATGCTGGATGAATAGCAATTTCATGTGTAGCTGAAGCTGTTCTTGGCGACGGAATAGCAATAGATATAACATAAATAAGTATGCAATAAATGAGACTAAATTGTGGTGAGACCTTCTTCCCAAAATCGTATAGTGTTCCTTGTAGCTTTGCATGAGCCAAAATCCCAATTATAGGAATAACGACACCTGTGATCATAAAACCAATAGCCACCCAAATCCAATTTTCTCCTGCATTATAACCTAAAAGAGGAGGAAGCAATAAGTTAGCAGCACCGAAAAAAAGTGAGAATAAGGCAAAGCTAGTAATGAAAAGTTCTTTTCTAGAATTCAATGAAATTATTTTTAAGGTTGCTGTCAAATATAGTAAATACTTAGTATGCAAAATCCGTTCAAATAGTATCTTTGTTTTCTATGATTTTAAAGTATAAAAATATTCCTGTTTTTTATGAGGATGTAGGTGAGGGAGAACCAATTGTCCTGCTTCATGGTTTTCTTGAGAATGCAGCAATGTGGCATGATATTAAAAAGGATCTTATACAAACCAATAGAGTTATAAGTGTTGATTTATTAGGTCATGGTAAAACGGGATGTATTGGATACATTCACAAGATGTCAGATATGGCCAATGCCGTATTATCGGTCTTAGAGCATTTAGATGTTAAAGAGTACAACTTAATTGGTCATTCTATGGGAGGTTATGTCTCCTTAGATATGGCTGAACGCTATCCTAAAGCTGTCAATCGATTGTGTTTAATTAATTCGACATATAAAGCAGATGATGAAGAGCGTAGAATGGTAAGGCAAAGAGCCAATAAGATGGTACAGTCAAATTATGAAGCTGTTGTTAAAATGTCATTTATAAATTTATTTTCTTCAGAAAGTAGAAAAACACACGCTAGTGAACTTGAAAAGGCATTATTTCAAGCATTAAAAACACCACTTCAAGGCTATATAGCAGCTCAAGAGGGAATGATGGTTCGAACAGATAAATATGAGCTTTTAAAGGCTTTAGATGCAAAAAAAATAATTATTGTTGGTAAAAAAGATCCAGTTGTTGATGCCAATCGTATATTGAAAGAGACCATAGGAACTAATATAGTTTGTAAGCAATTACCAGATGGGCACATGAGTCACATAGAAAATAAATCAGAATTATCTTACATAATAAAACATTTTATCGAATAAAAATACTTTTAGACGTTTTTAATAACTTTTTTTTCTAAGTTTACTGTCCCCAAATCTAACAGCCATGAAAAAAACAACACCTACTAAGACTTCAAGTCCGTTAAAAATCTACTGTGACATATTTGGTCATAACTATGAGATGACAAAAAAAGTAACCTCTCATGTTAAAGAATATACGTGCAAATGCTGTAAGCGTCAATTGACGACCAATGGCAATGGAAAGTTAACAGAACTTACACCTAAGTACAAAGAAATAAATGCTATTCTAGAGCAGATATATACACGCAGAATGATGCGTTTAAAGAAGAAAACACTCAGTTCATCGATATATTAGTGTAAAATCTCACGTTATTGTGTGGTTTTCATATATTTAGTAATCCTCTAAAATTAATAACTAAATATCACAATAAGGTGAAAAGTCTCTACTGCTCGTTATTTGGACATCAATACGAAGTCTCTAAAAATATCACGTATCACGTTAAAGAATATAAATGTTGCCATTGTAATACCCAAGTCACTACAAATGGGAAAGGTGGTCTAACATTACTAACGCCTAAGTATAAAGAAATCAATTCGGTGTTAGAGCGTATTCATAACAGAAGAATTTCTCGAATAAAACAGAAAGCGTCCAATACAATTGAAGAGAATTCAGTTTTGGATTTTACGCCTCATTTTTCATAGCATTCCAACCTTTTGCGATAATTGGTATTGCTTGCTCACCTCTGGTGATTAAGTGCATGCCTCTTGCCTTTTCAGTAATATAACCAATAACAGTTAAATTTGGATTGCCTTTTATCTTGGGGAAATCCTCTTGAGCTACAGTCATTAGTAATTCATAGTCCTCACCTCCATTTAATGCTATAGTTGTACTGTCTATTTTAAATTCTTCACAAGTTGAGATAACTTGTGGATCTAGCGGAATTTTATTTTCATAGATTTCTACACCAACATCACTTTGTTTGCAGATATGCATTATTTCCGAAGATAGTCCGTCACTAATATCGATCATTGCTGTCGGTTTTACATCTAACTGTTTAAGGAGTTCAATAATGTCTTTTCTAGCTTCTGGCTTTAATTGACGCTCAATAATGTAAGTATATGGATCTAAATCTGGTTGATTTTGTGGATTCACTTTAAACACTTCTTTTTCACGCTCTAAAACTTGAAGTCCCATATATGCCGCACCAATATCTCCTGTAACAACAACTAAGTCATTTGGTTGTGCACCATTTCTTAATACAACATCTTCCTTATTTACATTACCTATGGCAGTAACTGAGATAATAAGTCCAGTTGTAGAAGACGTCGTATCACCACCAACCACATCAATATTATAAATTTTTGTTGCAGTTTCAATACCTGCATATAATTCTTCAAGAGCTTCTAAAGGAAAACGGTTGGAAACAGCTATGGATACAGTAATTTGAGAAGCATGAGCATTCATTGCGTACACGTCACTTAAATTAACAATTACAGCTTTGTAACCCAAATGCTTAAGAGGAACATAGCTAAGATCAAAATGAACATTCTCAACTAGTAAATCTGTAGTGACAACGATTTGGTTTGATTTATGATCTAGAACTGCAGCATCATCTCCTATACTTTTTAAGGTTGAAGTATGTTTTACATCAAAATTTTTGGTCAAATGTTCTATAAGACCAAATTCTCCAAGTTGTTCTAATGATGTGCGTTGTGGATTTTTATCTTCTATCATAATGCAAAAATAAGTAGCTTTTTCAGAAGAACATGACCGCTAAAGGTATTTTTATGACTTTCGAGAATAAGAAAATATGCATTTCAACGAAAAAACCAGTATTTCATCGGTTAAATGAATAAAAACTGTTATGTTAGCTTCCCCAAATCTTATTAACCTACTATGCAAACCACTTCTAACAACGAATTGTCGTGTTCGGTATTTGGACACAATTTAGAGCGTTCGTCATTGATATCTAAAGATAATCATGAACTCACTTGTAAAACATGCCATTCAAAAGTAATGATAGGTGATCATGGTGAATTTAATGCGCTTCCCTACAAAAATAGAGATATCAATACGACCATGAGACAACTTTTTCTGTTGAAAAATAGACGTTTTCATCATCCAATTTCGGCTTAGAACAATAACTACTTTTCTCATTGGAATTAGGTTCTAGATCTCAGGTCTTTGCATTAATTATACTTATGTAATCATTTGCTAATATAATGTTAGGTTCTATTGAAAAAATAGACTTATGTCGTATATTTGCAATCTATTTAGATAAAACATTCAAGCAAAGTTTTTTTGTTAAAGGTGTTTGGTATTTATATAGATGTTCAATCTAATATTTGAAAAAGGATATTAAGAACAGATTAAATCTATAAATAAGACATGATTAAAGTATCTGAAACAGCAAAAAAGAAAGTCATTCAGTTAATGAATGATGATGGCTTTAACTCTGCTACCGATTATATACGCGTTGGTGTAAAAAGTGGAGGATGCTCAGGTTTATCATATGACTTAAAATTTGATAAAGAACAAAAAGAAGATGATAAGGTCTTTGAAGACAATGGAGTAAAAATCATCGTTGATAAAAAGAGCTTTTTATATTTAATAGGAACAACCCTAGAATATTCGGGAGGTTTAAATGGTGCTGGATTTGTATTTAATAATCCAAATGCCAATAGAACTTGTGGTTGTGGAGAGTCATTCTCACTTTAAAAAAGATGTATGAGCAATAAATATACAGAAGATGATCTTCGCGAAGAACTGAAGACTAAGGAATACGAATACGGTTTCTACACAGATATTGAATCGGAAACATTTCCTGTTGGTTTAAATGAAGACATAGTTAGAGCAATTTCTAAAAAGAAAGAAGAGCCAGAATGGATGACCCAATGGCGTCTTGAAGCCTTTAAGATCTGGAAAGAAATGATTGAGCCTGAGTGGGCAAATGTGCATTACGAGAAGCCAGATTTTCAGGCAATTTCGTACTACTCTGCTCCAAATAGCAAACCAAAATACGATAGTATAGATGAGGTTGATCCAGAGCTTTTAGCGACGTTTGAGAAATTAGGAATTTCATTGGACGAACAAAAGAAGCTAGCTGGAGTTGCAATGGATGTTGTAGTCGATTCTGTTTCGGTAGCAACGACATTTAAAAAGACATTGGCCGAAAAAGGAATCATCTTCATGAGTATTTCTGAAGCGATACAAGAACATCCAGAACTGGTAAAGAAATATATTGGAACTGTAGTACCTCAAAAAGATAATTTTTATGCGGCATTAAATAGTGCAGTTTTTAGTGATGGTAGCTTTTGTTACATACCAAAAGGTGTTCGCTGTCCAATGGAATTATCAACTTACTTTAGAATTAATCAGGCAGGAACAGGTCAATTCGAACGTACTTTGGTCATCGCAGATGAAGGTAGTTATGTAAGTTATTTAGAAGGTTGTACGGCACCTAGTCGTGACGAAAATCAACTGCACGCTGCTGTAGTAGAATTAATCGCCTTAGATGATGCCGAAATAAAATATTCTACCGTTCAAAATTGGTATCCAGGAAATGCAGAAGGAAAAGGTGGTGTCTATAATTTCGTGACTAAAAGAGGCTTGTGTGAAACCAATGCTAAAATATCTTGGACGCAAGTTGAAACGGGTAGTGCTGTCACATGGAAGTATCCATCATGTGTTTTAAAAGGAGATAATTCTGTAGGTGAATTTTATTCTATTGCAGTGACTAATAATTATCAACAAGCCGATACAGGAACTAAGATGATCCATCTTGGTAAAAATACCAAGTCAACTATTATCTCTAAAGGAATTTCTGCAGGGAAGTCTCAAAATTCTTATAGAGGATTGGTTCAAATTAGCTCTAGAGCAGAAAATGCGCGTAACTTTTCACAATGTGATAGTTTGTTAATGGGTAATGATTGTGGTGCGCACACATTTCCATATATAGAAGTCAAAAATAAATCGGCTCAAATAGAGCATGAAGCTACAACCAGTAAAATTGGAGAAGATCAAATTTTTTACTGTAATCAACGTGGAATTGATACTGAAAAAGCTATTGCATTAATTGTGAACGGATTTAGTAAAGAAGTACTTAATAAGTTACCAATGGAATTTGCTGTTGAAGCACAAAAATTATTAGAAATTAGTTTAGAAGGATCGGTTGGATAATAAAACCAAGAATTAAAGTCATGAAAAAAGTATTTGTATTACTCATAACGCTAGTAGTATTTGTTAGTTGTAAAGATGACAAGACATCAGAAGCAGAGATGTCTTCAGAAGAGAAAACAACGGTTGCCGAACCAGGCAAAACCTTAAAACAAAGTGATGGCTTAATCGCTATACAAGGTGATTTTTTATATGTAGATGCAGATAAGGCGGCAGTCTTCAAAACACCAACACAAATGTATGGTGTTGTCATAGACGACAAGATGAATGAGTTAAATGAACAGGTTAAGCAATATAAAGCAGATCAATACACTATGGTGCCTGTAACCCTGAGAGTCCGCATGATTGAAAATAATGTTGAGAATCAATGGAAACAAAAAATTGAGATTAAAGAAATTCTAAAGGTATCAAAACCAAGTCCTGAAGAAAACGACGTTATAAAATTAGGAAGTAAGTAATATGTTAAAGATAAAAAATTTACACGCAAGTGTTGAAGATAAAGCCATTTTAAGAGGTATCGATTTAGAGGTAAAACCTGGAGAAGTACACGCTATCATGGGACCTAATGGTTCAGGAAAAAGTACTTTGGCCTCGGTTGTTGCTGGAAAAGAAGAATATGAAGTTGATAAAGGAGAAATTAGTCTTGATGGTGAAGATATTGAAGAGTTATCAGCTGAAGAACGTGCACATAAAGGTGTGTTCATGTCATTTCAATATCCAGTGGAAATCCCTGGTGTTAGTGTGACTAATTTCATGAAAACGGCTATTAATGAAACTAGAAAAGCCAAAGGTTTAGACGATATGCCAGCAAATGAAATGCTGAAAATGATTCGCGAAAAATCAGAGCTTTTAGAAATTGATAGAAAGTTTTTATCACGCTCTCTTAATGAAGGATTTTCTGGAGGTGAGAAAAAACGAAATGAGATTTTCCAAATGGCCATGCTTGAACCTAAGTTAGCCATATTAGATGAAACAGATTCTGGTTTGGATATCGATGCATTACGTATTGTTGCCAATGGTGTCAATAAATTAAAAAGTAAAGATAATGCTGTAATCGTAATTACACATTACCAACGCTTGCTAGATTATATTGTTCCAGATTATGTACATGTATTGTATGATGGTAGAATTGTAAAATCGGGAACAAAAGAACTAGCGCATGAGTTAGAAGAAAAAGGTTACGATTGGATAAAAGAGGAAGTAAATGCTTAATTGAAGTTATTGGTAAATTTTACAAATAACCGAAGACACAACACATGGATTTAAAAGATAAATTAGTATCGTCATTTATGGCATTTGAGAACACGGTAGATATAGATGCTCCTGTTCATGATGTTCGAAGTGAAGCAATTAAAACGTTTGAAGATGAAGGCTTTCCTTCTAAGCGCGATGAAGCTTGGAAATACACCTCTTTAAACAGTGTTTTAAAACATGATTATAGCGTATTTCCAAAGCAAGAAAATGCTATAGAATATAGTGATGTTAAGAAGTATTTTATTCATGATATAGACACCTATAAGATTGTGTTTATTGATGGTAAGTATTCATCTCATTTGTCTCAAACCACTCATGATGGTATAGATGTATGCTTGATGTCTGCTGCACTATCAAAACCAAAGTATCGACTTATTATTGAGAACTACTTCAATAAAGCGGCTACTAAAGATGGTTTGTCATCTTTAAATACAGCCTTTTCTCAAGAAGGTGCTTACATTCATATTCCGAAGAACAAATTGGTAGAGAAACCAATTCAAATCATACATTTTTCAACAGGAAATGAGTCTGCATTAATGCTGCAGCCACGTAATTTGATTGTTGTAGATGAAAATTCTCATGTTCAAATTATTGAGCGTCATCAAAGTCTTACTGAAAACCCAGTATTAACGAATAGTGTTACTGAAATATTTACCAATAAAAGAGCTATTGTTGATTATTATAAAATTCAAAATGATAAACAAAGCGCCTCTTTAATTGATAATACGTTTATCAAACAAAAACGTGAAAGTCATGCCTCTGTTCATACATTTTCTTTTGGAGGACAATTAACGCGTAATAATCTTAATTTTTATCAAAACGGGGAACGTATTGATTCTACATTAAAAGGTGTTACAATTATTGGTGATAAACAACATGTAGATCATAATACATTAGTACATCATATCGAACCAAATTGTGAAAGCCATCAAGATTATAAAGGTATTTTTGGTGATAAATCAACAGGTGTGTTCAACGGAAAGGTTGTTGTAGATAAGATAGCTCAAAAGACGAATGCATTTCAGGCAAACAATAATATCTTATTAAGTGATAAAGCGTCTATAAATACTAAACCTCAATTAGAGATTTTTGCTGATGATGTGAAATGTTCTCATGGATGTACCATTGGTCAACTAGATGACAGCGCTATGTTCTATATGCGCTCTCGTGGAATTCCAGAAAAAGAAGCAAAAGCCTTATTAATGTTTGCTTTTAGCAACAACGTATTGGATTCTGTTAAAATTCCTGAAATCAAACAACGTATTACAAAACTTATTGCCAATAAATTAGGCGTTAGTATCGGATTTGATTTGTAATGAGTAACACAGTAAGTCATATCAATCTTGATGTCGATGAAATCAGAAAAGATTTTCCAATATTAAATCGTGAGATTAACGGAAAACCTTTGATATATTTTGATAACGCTGCGACCTCACAAACACCTAAACAAGTGATTGATGTGATTGTTGATTATTACTCAAATTACAACGCTAATATTCATAGAGGTGTACATACTTTAAGTCAGGAAGCAACCGACTTATATGAAGCTGCACGATTAAAGATCCAAAAACATTTCAATACGAAGCATAGTTATGAAGTCATCCTAACTTCAGGAACAACACATGGGATTAACTTGGTGGCTAATGGATTTTCAACATTACTTAAAAAGAATGACGAGGTTTTAGTATCAGCCTTAGAGCACC
Source organism: Psychroserpens luteolus (assembly GCF_021032705.1). Classification (GTDB taxonomy): domain Bacteria; phylum Bacteroidota; class Bacteroidia; order Flavobacteriales; family Flavobacteriaceae; genus Psychroserpens; species Psychroserpens luteolus. Next base: position 997,568 of record NZ_JAHVXI010000001.1, read on the forward strand.
ACAGTAATATTGTGCCATGGCAAATGCTATGTGAGCGCACAGGTGCAAGCTTAAAGGTTATTCCTATGAATGAACATGGTGAATTGATCATGAGCGAATATGAAACCTTGTTATCAGAACGCACAAAACTTGTGTTTGTTAATCATATTTCAAATGCTTTAGGAACTATTAACCCTATTGAGCAGATTATCAAAAAAGCACATGATGTTGGTGCAGCAGTACTCGTTGATGGTGCACAATCTTGTCCGCATATCAAACCAGATGTGCAAGCATTAGATGTTGACTTTTACGTGACTTCAGCTCATAAAATGTGTGGGCCAACTGGTATTGGAATGCTCTACGGTAAAGAAGAATGGCTTAATAAATTACCGCCTTACCAAGGTGGTGGCGAAATGATCGATGAGGTGACTTTCGAAAAAACGACTTATGCCGAACTACCTCATAAGTTTGAAGCTGGAACACCTAATATTTGTGGTGGCATTGCTTTTGGTGCTGCTGTAGATTATATGAATACTATTGGCTTTGATGCGATTGCAGCATATGAATATGAGCTATTAAACTACGCCACGAATAAGTTAACTCAAATAGAAGGCTTAAAAATCTACGGAACTGCTAAAGAAAAAACCTCAGTAATCTCATTTAATATTGAAGGGATTCACCCTTATGATATTGGAACAATACTTGACAAAATGGGAATTGCAGTTCGAACAGGTCATCATTGTGCGCAACCTATCATGGATTTTTTTAAAATTCCTGGAACTGTTCGCGCATCATTCGCATTTTACAACACAAAAACTGAAATTGATACTTTAGTCGAAGGTGTTAAGAAAGCGAAACTAATGTTGAGCTAAATTTTATTTCCAACTCTCTTTTTTTAATTACTTGTTTTTTAAAGACAGATTTTTCTGTCTTGCAATTACGGCTTTTCCGTACTTTTTTTACTTATAAACAGCTTTTTTCAAAATCTTAATATTTTGTTAATGGTTTTTTAAAATTTATTCGTAAAAAATTATATATTCAGCAAAATTTTAACCAAAATATATAAAAAATGAAAAAAATGTTTTTGAGCCTTGCAGCTCTAGCCCTAATTTTTACATCATGTGAAAATGACAAAAATGAAATTTCTCAGGAGCAAACAAAAGTAGACATGAGTGACTTCTTTGTACACACCGAAACTGATGAAAATGATGAAAGACAACGAAATGGAGTAACTCAATGTTATTCGATGACCAACTTGAACAGACTTTTAGAAGAAGATCCACAACTGTACAAAAAAATGTATGACATCGAGTATCAAACAAGAGCTAACATTTTACTCAGACCTGGAAATGGGAACGGAAATGGAAATGGCAACAACGGCGGTGACGGTGGCGATGGCGGTGGAGATAACTTAGGTGTTATCAATATTCCTGTATATGTTCATGTTATTTATAGCAATTCACAACAAAACATTAGCGCTGGACAAATTCAATCTCAAATAGATGTGTTAAACGAAGACTTTAGAGCAACTAATGGTGATGCGAGTCAAGTGCCAGGAGAATTTACTGGTTTAGTAGCAGATAGTGAAATTGAATTTACTTTAGCTGGAACATTTAGACATGCAGACTCAAGAAGCTCTTGGGGAACTAATGATGCTATGAAAGCAGCGTATCCACCAGTAACACCAGAAACGCATTTAAACATTTGGGTATGTAATATTGGAGGTGGAATTTTAGGCTATGCACAATTCCCTGGAGGACCTTCATCTACTGATGGTGTTGTGGTGTCACCTCAATATTTTGGAAACACTGGATTTGTATCTGCACCTTTTAACGGCGGAAGAACAACAACTCACGAGGTTGGACATTACTTAAACTTACGCCATATTTGGGGAGATGGAAGATGTAACAGAGATGATTTTGTTTCTGATACGCCTAAGTCTGATGCACCAAACTATGGTTGCCCATCATATCCAACAGTGAACTGTAGATCAAATGATATGACAATGAACTATATGGATTATGTTGATGATGCATGCATGTATATGTTCTCTGAAGGACAAAAAACACGCATGAGAACTGTGTTCGCAGCTGGAGGACCAAGAGCAGCAATGGCTAACTAATTTTTCAGTTTTATACTATGATATGAAGGATGCCTTTTCGGCATCCTTTTTTTATTCATTGTATTTTAATTCTACCTCATTACCATCAATGACCAGTGTTTTTATAAGCTCTTTTTTTGGAAGTGGTGGAATAAACTGAGCTATAATCTTTCGTTTTTTATTGGCTTTTAATTTTTGTTGAAACTTCTTTATTGAAGAGGTTAGCTTCATTGACATAACCACCAAATCCACTTGATGTAGATTTCCATTTTTATCTTTAATGAATATCTTTTCGAAATCTATAATCTGCGCTTCAGAGCTCTTATTTTTAAACTCAAATACAATAGTAAAAAACCGTTGTCCTTTTTCAGCGACGAAAATTTCTTGATTTCTATCAGCAGTTCTGCTTTTTTGAATGCTATAAATTCTAAATTCGACAGTGTCAGAATACGCATACATTTGTTTTCGGTCAAGTTTTTGCGCAGATGCAGTAAAAGAAATAAGCAGAAAAAGAGATAGTAATGTTTTCATTGTTAGTGTTTAAGATTAATGTATGGTACTAAAAGTATTATTTTTTTCTTAGTTCTAAAGAATTAGTTTTTAAATAATTCTGAAAAGTAACAGTAACCATAAACTTTGGCTTCTTTTTTGTAATATTACTACTAACAACAAAAGCACACAATTATGAAACTACTTATATGTTTAGTATTTATGCTGATTTCAGCTAAAGAATGCGATAAAAATAAAGCACAAATGACCAGTGATACATCTTCACAAGTCACTACCGAAATGACCGAAGCACGATTGCAAGAAGAGACGATGAAAATTAATTACAAAGCACATACCAGAGGCTTTTTTCTGCAAATATGGATTGAAGGCGATTCTATGTCTGTAACTAATGACTATAATCTCAAAGACATTCGTAAATATCAAATTCCGAAAGAAGAAAAAGATGCATTAATGGCACTCATTAGTGAAACCGATGAAAAATCACTTCCAGGACTAGAACCACCTTCAAGAGCATTTCGATATGATGGCGCTCCTATGGCACATTTAGAGATCTCAAAAGGCGAAGATACCTATAAGACTGAAAACTTTGATCACGGAACACCTCCAGAAGCTATTAAAAGCGTTGTTGAGAAAATCTTATCGATTAAAACATTGTTTGAGAAACAATAGAGATGCGTATCTTTGCATTATAAAAATGAATGCTAAAACGAAAACGAATTTTAGATGACAATTGCTGAGATACAAGACGAGATTATTGATGAATTTTCGATGTTTGAAGATTGGGAAGAACGCTACCAATATATGATAGATTTAGGCAAGACCTTACCTTTAATAGATGAGCAATATAAAACCGATGACCATATTATTAAAGGATGTCAAAGCAAAGTTTGGGTTCACGCCGAAATGATTAATGATAAGGTAAAGTTTACTGCAGATAGTGATGCCATTATTACCAAAGGCATTATTGCCATATTGATAAGAGCATTCTCAAATCAACATCCTAAAGATATCATTGAAAGTAATACAGATTTTATCGACAAAATTGGTCTGAAAGAACACTTGTCCCCAACACGTGCTAACGGATTGGTAAGTATGATTAAACAAATTAAAATGTATGCAATTGCATATCAAACACAGTTAAACTAGTTCAAAATGAGCGATACAACAATTGATACAAACCTTTTAGGTGAAAAAATAGTAAGAGTTCTAAAAACCATTTATGATCCAGAAATTCCTGTAGATATATATGAATTGGGACTTATTTATGATGTTTTTGTAAATGAAGATTATGATGTTAAGATCTTAATGACCCTAACCACGCCTAATTGTCCAGTTGCAGAAACGCTTCCATTAGAAGTTGAAGAAAAAGTAAAGTCATTGAATGATGTAAAAACAGCTGAGGTTGAAATTACATTCGATCCACCATGGAGTCAAGATCTTATGAGTGAAGAAGCCAAATTAGAATTAGGAATGCTTTAATATGGCCGAGGAAATTGTAAATAGAGTTGCGCAAAGTAAATTGATGGTAGTCGACTTAGAAGACTACTATCCAGATGGAGAGCGCCATGTTTTTGATATCAAAGATTGGCTCTATGAAGGTTTTGTGTTGAGAGAAAAAGAGTTTAGACAATATGTAAAAGATTATGATTGGTCTCAACATCAAAATCAATATGTGGCTTTAACCTGTTCTACAGATGCCATAATTCCTGCTTGGTCCTTTATGTTGCTCACTTTAGAATTACAACCCTATGCTAAAAAAGTGTGTGTAGGAAATCTCGAAATGCTTGAGACATCACTCTTTCAAGATGTTATCAATACATTGGATGTCGAATCTTACAAGGACAAACCAATCATTATTAAAGGTTGTGCTAATAAACCCGTTCCAACCAATGCTTACCTCATGTTGTCTAGCAAATTAAAACCTGTTGCTAAATCTATAATGTATGGTGAAGCGTGCTCATCTGTACCACTTTTCAAAAGAAAAAAATAATATCATCGTTCAAGTGACTTTAATGAAAAAATAGAGTCAAATACTACAGATACGAATTACTAAATTTTCATTTTCAGCTAAATTGTTGGCATTCAAATAGCTAATGATTTATATTTGCATTCTAATTAACAATTTGAAAACTATTAAAACTAAAACAAGAACTATGACAAAAAAATTACTTTTTACAGCAGTATTAATGTTATCAATGTCTTTCGGTTTCTCGCAAACTAAAGAGGAATTACAAGCTCAAAAAGCAGAAAAACAAGCAGAAGCTGATGCAGCTCAAGCTGAAGCAAATGCATTACAGGCGCAAATAGATGCATTACCTGGTTGGAGAGTTGGAGCCTTTGGTGTAATTGGAGGAAGTTTGTCTAACTTTAATAACTGGTATGCACAAGGTACTCCAAATAATTCATCGGGAAATATTGGGTTCACCGTAAATGGATATGCTAACTTAATTCAAGAGAAATTTTTCTGGAGAAATGCCTTAACAACTAATTTAAATTGGACGAAGTTAGATGACAAAGATAATCCTGATGACAGTGATGATTTTGAACCAACAACAGACGTGTTTAATATTTCGTCTTTATACGGAAGAAAGTTGAGCGAAAAATTTGCCATTTCTGGATTGATGGAATACAGAACAACAATTTTAAATAACTTCAATGATCCTGGATATTTAGATGTTGGTGTTGGTGCAACTTGGACGCCACTTGAGAACTTGATAGTTGTGATCCACCCATTAAACTACAATTTTGTTTTTGCTGATAATGATACCGTTTTCGAATCATCTTTAGGTGCAAAAATTGTTGCAGATTATACGCGTCAAATTGGTGCAATAGCATTTAAATCAAACCTATCAATGTTTCAGAGTTATGAAAGTGGTGATTTGTCTAACTGGACATGGACCAACTCATTTAGCTATACACTATGGAAAAGTATTGGTGTAGGATTTGATTTTGGTTTAAGAAATAACAAGCAAGAAGCTTTAAATTTTGCCTTGGCAAATTTTGTAGGCGCACCAGAAGATGCTCCAACATTTGATACTGTTGATAACGACTTACAAAGCTATTATACATTAGGATTAACTTATAAGTTCTAATTCTAACAATAGATACTATAAAAAAGCATCCTGTTAATTTCAGGATGCTTTTTTGTTTGTATAAAACTTGTCTTATGCTTCTTCGGTATAATCAGGATACAAAAAATGATTGTATGGAAATCGTGTGATATGAATTTCTCTTACTTCATCATAGACTCGTTTTTTAAATGTATCGAGGTTCTTTTTATTTAATGCTGAAATAAACAAGGCATTATTGCCTACTCGATTCATCCACGTGTTTTTCCATTCGTCTAATGAATAATGTGATGATGTTCTCTCGGTGATGAGGTCATCATCATCAAAAGGTTCAGCTTCGTAAGCATCAATTTTATTAAATACCATTATTGTTGGTTTGTCTGAACTGTCAATCTCACCAAGAATCTTATTTACAGATTCAATATGCTCTTCAAAATTTCGGTGTGAGATATCAACAACATGAAGCAACAAATCTGCTTCTCGAACTTCATCAAGTGTACTTTTAAAAGATTCGACTAGTTGTGTAGGTAATTTTCTAATAAATCCAACAGTGTCAGTAAGTAAAAAAGGAAGATTTTGAATCACCACTTTTCTTACAGTGGTATCTAAAGTTGCAAATAATTTGTTTTCAGCAAACACATCACTTTTACTAACGACATTCATTAATGTTGATTTACCAACATTGGTATAACCAACCAAAGCTATGCGAACCATTTTTCCACGATTACCGCGTTGAACAGCCATTTGTTTGTCAATCGTTTTAATCTTTGCTTTGAGTAAAGCAATCTTATCACGCACAATACGCCTATCGGTTTCAATTTCTGTTTCACCAGGACCACGCATACCAATACCACCTTTTTGACGTTCAAGGTGAGTCCACATTCCTTTTAATCGTGGTAATAAATATTCACACTGAGCCAATTCAACTTGAGTTCGTGCATAACTTGTTTGAGCGCGTTGAGCAAAAATATCAAGAATAAGATTTGTTCTATCTAATACTTTACATCCTAAAATCTTACTGATGTTTCGTTCTTGAGCAGCAGACAATTCATCATCAAAAATTGCTGTACCAACATTATGGTCTTCAATATAGTGTTGCACTTCATTCATTTTACCAGAACCAATAAATGTCTTTGGATTTGGCATATCCATTTTCTGGGTAAAACGTTTTAAAACTTCACCTCCAGCTGTGTAGGTCAAAAATTCTAGCTCATCTAAGTATTCTTTAGATTGCTCTTCATTTTGATCTCTTGTGACCACGCCTATAAGTACTGTTTTTTCTAGTGCTATATTCTTTTTTTCAATCATATATTCAAATAAAAGACAAAGTTACATAATTGAATCTTCGTCTATTGCATTTTAAAACCTAAATTTGTGATGTGAATTCCCAAGACGAAAAAACAATTACTTATACCGTTGCGTTCTATAATCTCGAAAATCTCTTCGATATATATAATGATGCGTCAAAACATGATGACGACTTTTTACCAAATTCTGAAAAACGTTGGACTCAAAAGCGTTATGACCGAAAGCTTTTTAAATTAGCACAGGTGATTTCTAAAATAGGTTTTGAAAACACTCAAAAACCACCTTCTATTGTAGGCTTGGCTGAAGTTGAAAATAAAAATGTACTCCGAGACCTTATTGAGAGTAAGCATTTGGAATCATATAACTATGGTATTGTTCATTATAATTCACAGGACGAAAGAGGTATTGATGTTGCCATGATTTATGATAAAACAGTTTTTACTGTCCAACATTCTAAAACCTATTCTATATATCTTGAAGACGAAATTGGCGAGCAAGATTACACTCGAGATATTTTATTAGTATCAGGAATTCTTCACTCCGAAAAAGTACATTGTATAATTAATCACTGGCCATCGCGGAGAGAGGGTGAGCAAGAATCGATGCCTAAGCGCTTAAAAGCGGCTCAAAAGGTTGTAGAAATAATTGATGCTATCAAAACAAAAGATCCCAATGCTAAACTATTGGTAATGGGAGATTTTAATGATAACCCAAGTAATGAGAGTATAAAGTTTCTTTCTTCAAATGGTGATCTTTATAATCCAATGGAAACCATGTTGTCTTATAGTAGGGGAAGTTTGAACCATAATTTTAAATGGAACTTATTTGATCAAATATTATTTTCAACTAATTTTTTCGAAACTCAAAAGAATAAATTAAAGTTTGATGAAGCCGATATTTTTGATGAAAAGTTTCTCACTCAATATAAAGGTAAATTTAAAGGACAACCTTTTAGAACTTTTGTAGGTAAAAAATACAAAGGCGGTTACAGTGATCACTTTCCAGTTTTTGTACAATTAAATGTCTCTGAAACATAAGTTCTTAACGTCTTTTTCTTTTTGTCGATAATAACTGCTTTTTATCTATTATAACAATGTTAACAGTTCGTTAACTACCATTTTTTTTATCTTCGGATACTTATTTAGGTCTTATAGAGAGACTTAGTAATGTCTTAATTATTCGGTCCTGCCCCTTTGGATTAAAACTAAGACGCTAACTATCAATTAATTAAAATAATTTAATAGCATTCATTGATATGAAAAAAGTTTTACTCTCGTTATCATTTTTATTTGCTTTTTCAATTTGGTGTGCCTCTGCACAGGTAACATCATATCCTTATCTAGAAGATTTTGAGTCTGGTGATGGAGGTTGGGTTGCAGATAATACTACAGCAGGAACATGGGCTCTAGGAGCTCCAACAGCAGCTGTCATTAATAGTGCAGATTCTGGAACTAATGCATGGGTGACTAATTTAACAGGAAATTATAATACAAATGAAAACTCATTTGTTGTAAGTCCTGTTTTTGATTTATCATCACTAAATGCACCATCTATTGAGATGAGTATTTGGTGGAATTCTGAGTTTAGTTGGGACGGAATGGTTTTACAATCATCAATTGATGATGGTGCTTCATGGCAAAATGTAGGTGCTCAAGGCGATCCAAATAACTGGTATAATGATGGAACTATAGCCGGAAACCCAGGAGGTCAACAAGTAGGATGGACTGGTAGAGGAACTACAGGTTCTGGTGGTTGGGTAGTTGCTCGACATGCCTTAAACGGACTTGCAGGAGAAGCAAATGTGATTTTAAGAGTCGCTTTTGGTTCTGATGGATCTGTTCAAGATGAAGGTGTTGCTTTCGATACCGTATCAATTTTTGACGTAAGTTGTCCTGAGCCTTCAGGAATTGCTGTTGCTAATATTACGGCAACATCAGTAGATATTAGCTGGACAGCTGGTGGAACTGAAGCGGACTGGGAAATAGCAGTTCAACCAATAGGAACTGGTGTGCCAACAGGTGCAGGAACAGCAACTACAAACAATCCTTACACTGAAAATGGGTTAACAGCCGTAACAGATTATGAAGTTTATGTAAGAGCAGATTGTGGAGGTAGCGGTTTTAGTAACTGGGTAGGTCCAGTAAACTTTTTATCTGGATGCGATGTATTCGTTCCTGATTATTTAGAAGGCTTCGCCACAATAATACCGAATTGTTGGGATGAAGCTTCTGATGGAGATGCAACTACAGGTCCAACAGGACTTGGCGCTGGTGATTGGGGACCAGATGGATTTTTAAATAATGGTTTTGATGGCGCTTACAAAATAAATTTATGGCAAGCTGCCAAAAGCGATTGGATTTTATCCCCTCAGTTTGATTTAACAGGAGGTCCTTTTCAAGTCGATTTTGATTTTGGAATCATGCAATTCGCAAGTAGCACTACAGCAGGAACTTTAGGTTCTGATGATACTGTACAATTATTAATTAGTACAGATAATGGTGCAACATGGACGAGTTTATTAACTTTTGATAATACTACTGTGGTTCCTGTTACTGGGACTCAAGTTGTATTTGATTTAACAGCATATTCAGGTCAGATAGTACAGTTTGGGATTTTAGGATCTGAAGGAACTGTTGATGATGCAGAAGACAATGATGTTTTTGTAGATAACTTTAGAGTACGTGCTATTCCTTCATGTCAGGAATTAACAGGTGTAGTCGTAGATAATGTTACCGATACATCGGCTGATATAAGTTGGACACCAGGTGGAACTGAGACGTCTTGGGAAGTAGCAATACAGCCTCAAGGAACTGGAGTTCCGGCAGGAGCAGGAACAGCAACAACAGATAACCCTTATACAGCAACACCATTAAACCCAAGTACAGCTTATGAAGTATGGGTAAGAAGTGATTGTGGCGTTGATGGTTTAAGTAGTTGGGTTGGACCAATTAATTTTACAACATTAAATACACCACCTCCACCACCAGTTGGAGTAACTTGTGTAACAGGTTCATCTTCATTTATTTTTACTGAAAACTTCGAACAAGATCCACCATCAGGTTGGACAGGAACAGGCTTTGATGGTTCTAATGGTAACTGGGATATTACAGCGGCTGGAGCCAATTCTTTTGGTACTGGTCCTGCAAATGCTTTTGATGGCGGCGGTGGAAACCATTTAGAATATGAAGCAACTGGCGATGCTACAGATATTGCATCAGCGATAAGTCCAGCAATTGATATGTCAACAGCTGTTGATGGTGCTGAATTGTCATTCTTCTTCCATGCTTTTGGAGATGATATGGGAACATTAAATGTTGGTGTAGGTACAGATGCAGCAGGTCCGTTTACTAATGTATTTACATGGGTAGGAGACTTACAAATCTCAGATGACGAAGCTTGGGTACCTGTAGGAATTAATCTTGATGCTTATCTAGGCCAAGTGATTTACTTAGAATTTAGCTATGGTGGAGCCGGAACAGGTTTTGAAGGCGATATGTCTATAGATTTTGTAAGAGTAGAATCTTGTGGAAACTTCTGTATTCCTCCAAGTGGGATTACAGTAGCTAATATTACGGGAACTACTGCAGATATAAGTTGGACACCTAACAATGGAGAAACATCTTGGGAATATGTAGTTGTTCCTTCTGGAACAGGTGAACCAACAGGTCCTGGGACTACCGTAGGAACACCATCAGCAAGTATTTCTGGTTTAGATTTTGAAACCGAATATGAAGTATGGGTAAGAGCTGATTGTGGTAGCGAATTTAGTATATGGTCTGGACCAGTAATTTTTACGACAACAATACAAACCAATTTTGATGTGGATTGTGCTGTTGGTCCAGTAAACAGTTTCCTTTGTTATGGAAATAATGATTCTGAAATATTTACATACACAAGCTCAGATGGTTCACTCCTTAATCTTACCATCAATGTAGGAGAAATTGAAGGGGCTCCTTTTGACTTTTTACTTGTAACCGATGGAAATGGTACAGTACTATATAATGATGAAGGTAATGATGGTGTGCTTGATGGATTAACGTTTCAATCTATAACCGATACAATTACAATCCAGATTTTATCTGATGGTTCTGTGAGTTGTCAGTCAGGTAGTGGATGCTGTTTAGATGGGATTGACTTTACTGTAGCTTGTGCTACGTGTGTAAACCCAGTAGCCACTTATCAAGTTATTGACGATTGTGATAATGGCGATCAGTTCTTAATTGACGTTAATGTTACAAGCTTAGGAGATGCTACATCACTTACAATTTCAAATAATATAGATGCTACAACAGTGCCAGTGACTGCGGTTGGAACATATCAAATTGGACCATTCCCATTCTTGGTTGATGTTGTTGTATCTGTAAGTAATGATCAGGATGTTAACTGTATTATTAATAGTAGCCCAATTCAATTATTGGCATGTCCACCTGAAAATGACAATCCGTGTGACGCTACTGTTGCAGTAGTTAACGACGATGATTCTTGTGATTTAACAACTCCAGGTACAATAATTGAAGCAACACCGTCGGGAGTGCCAGATGGAACATGTACTGGTAATCCAGACGACGATGTATGGTTTGAGTTTACAGCATTAAGTGAAGTTCAATTGATTTCCTTAGTAAATATAGCTGGAGGAACTTTCAATTTAGATCATGCACTATATGAAGGAACTTGTGATGGTCTAGTAGAAATCGATTGTACAGATGGTACAGCAAGTGTAACACCTCAATTAATTGTAGGTAATACTTACTTTATTAGAGTATTCTCAGGAGGAAATGATTCAGAAACATCAACCTTCGATCTTTGTATAAAAGAAGCACCTACAAATATCATTTGTGAAAATGCTGAAAACTTCTGTGCTGAACCAGGAGGAGCTTTAACAACACCTAATATTATTGGGATTCCAGATCCTTCGGATATTGCATGTTTGTTTTCTGCGCCTAACCCAACATGGAATATTATTCAAATTGGAGATCCTGGTTTGATTGAAATAGAAATTTCTCAAGTGGATGATGCAGGAAACGGATTAGATGTTGATTTCGTTCTATGGGGACCTTTTGATTCTGTAGAAAATGCTTGTGGTAATTTAGACTTAGGATGTCCTAATCCTGGTGGAGATTGCCCTAATAATACTGCAGATCCTGATTTCTATCCTTTTGGAAATATTGTAGATTGTAGTTATTCATTTATTTCAACAGAAACACTTACTATAGATAATGCGCAGTCTGGAGAAATCTATCTTTTATTAGTAACTAATTTCTCTGATGATCCAGGAACTATTTCAATTAGTCAAACCAATACAGGAGGTGAAAACGATGGTGATATTACCGCCGAGATTGAAGTAGATTTAGGACCAGATCAAGAGTTTTGTGGATTTGATTCTTATGAAATAATTGCGGATTCACCTTTCGCTGACACATGGGAATGGTATTGTGATGGTTTTATTATTGATGGCGAAACATCGTCTTCATTGATTGTTACAGAATCATGTACTTATACAGTTATAGTTTATGATGAACAATGTGATGCTCAGGCTCAAGATTCGGTGACCATAACTTTTGGAGATGAACCAGTTGCAAATGCAGTAGCAGATATTGTCACATGTGATGACATTTCAGCAGATGAAATTGAAGACTTTGACTTAGGGATTCAAACAGCAGGGGTTTTAGGAACACAATCAGAAACAGAGTTTAATGTAACTTACCACTTAACTTTAGCAGATGCTCAATCAGGTGCAAATCCGTTACCATTAAACTACACCAATACATCTAACCCACAAACAATCTATGTTAGAGTTGAAGATGCTAATGCAACATTTTGTTCTGCTACAACATCGTTCCAGTTAATCATATCTGGACCAACTCCAGATGCAACTAGTGTGCCAATTGAAGAATGTGATGATGACACAGACGGGGTTACGCTATTTGACTTAGCAGCGCATGACGCGAATATACTTAATGGTCAAAGTGCTACAGACTTTTCGGTGTCTTATTATGAAACTGAGGCAGATGCAGAGGCAGGAACGAATGCCATTGATACGTCTGTACTATACAGTAGTGCCTCTCAAACTATCTATGCTAGAGTGGAAAGTAATATTGCTTTTGATTGCTTCTCTACAACACCATTTGATCTCATAGTTAAGCCATTGCCTAGTACATCATTCACTACAGATTTTGATTACGAGGTATGCCCTAATGCAACAGTACCAATTTTAATTACTGCAACAGCCAATAACTATTCAGTGTCTGAAGTAACAATTGTATGGTATCAAGATGGAGGTGTTATTGCTGGAGAAAACGGTTTAACCCTTCCAGTATTAGAAGCAGGACTTTATGAAATAGAAGTGACTTTTAACGATGCAACACAATGTTCTAGTATTACCGCACAAAATGTAATTGAATTAGAAAGCTGTGTAATTCCTCAAGGGATTTCTCCAAATGGAGATGGGATGAATGATACTTTTGATTTAAGTAGTTATGATGTAAGCAAGCTTGAAATCTTTAATCGTAATGGAACTTTAGTTTACTCTAAAGAGAACTATACAAACGAATGGCATGGTCAAACCAACGATGGTGATGAGCTGCCTGTTGGAACCTATTTCTATACGATGGAGTACGAAGGTGGTAAGCAGAGAAGTGCATGGGTTTACATACAACGACTCAACTAAGTAACCAATTAAAATCTTAAATAGAATTCTAAGAATTCAACCAAACAAACTAAAATCAAACAAACTAACAAATGAAAAAATTTTATATCATTATTGTATTGCTCATCGCAACACAGGTGTATGGACAGCAAGATCCACAATACACACAGTACATGTATAATATGAATGTCATCAATCCAGCATATGCAGGTTCTAAGGAGAATTTGTCATTTGGATTACTTTACCGTACACAATGGACTGGTATTGATGGCGCTCCAAAAACAGGAACATTTTTCGGACATCTTCCAGTAGGAGATAAAGTAGGTTTAGGTCTATCTGTTATTTCTGATGAAGTCGGGCCAATTAAAGAAACAAATGTGTATGCAGACTTCTCATACACATTGCAATTAGGTGGAGCGCACAGATTAGCTTTCGGAGTTAAAGCTGGAGCAACGTTTCACGATATTGGATTAGCAGGAATAGATTTAATTGATCCAAATGATCCCTTTTTTCAAAATATAAATACAACGACACCAAATATTGGAGCAGGTGCTTTTTATTATACAGATAATTACTATTTAGCACTTTCTGTTCCTAATATTTTAAATTCTGTTCATTTAGATGCTAACGGAAATAAATTAGGTTCTGAAGAAGCGCATTACTTTCTTACAGGTGGATATGTTTTTCAATTATCACCAAACGCTAAGTTAAAGCCTTCGTTTTTAGTGAAATCTGCATTTAGTGCACCAACTTCGTTTGACGTGAATCTTAATGCATTGTTTTATGAAAAATTTGAAATAGGCGCTTCGTATAGATTGGATGACTCTTTCTCAGGCTTAGTTAATTTTGCAATTACGCCATCTTTGAGAATTGGATATGCATATGACAATGTAACTTCTGATATTAGAAGATATGCACCTGCATCTCACGAATTTATGTTATTATTTGATCTAAACTTTCCGAAGAAAGTTTCACGTTCACCAAGATATTTCTAATCAATTAAGCTAAACAATCATGAAAAAATTATTGACACTTTTTACAATAGCAGCATTAAGTAGTTTCAGCTTAATAGCTCAAGATAAATCCACAAAAAGAGCAGACAAACATTTCAATAGATTTGAATTTGTTGAAGCTGCTGAAGACTATGCCAAACTAATTGAAGACGGAAAGGGAAGTCCTTACGTTTACAGTCAGCTTGCAGAATCATATTACAATGTATTTAACACTCAAGAAGCTGAGCGTTGGTATGCAAAAGCTTTAGAAACATCTGATAGTCCAGAAATGGTTTTTAAATATTCTCAAATGTTAAAAGCTAATGGAAAGTATGAAGAATCAAATACTCAAATGGCAAAATTTGCTTCAATGCGACCAAGTGATGATAGAGCGATTGCTTTTAATAAAAATCCAGACTACTTACCTAAAATCTTAGAAAAAGGTAAAAAATTCAATATTCAAAATTTAGGATTCAATACGCAATATTCTGATTTTGGAGGAACGCTTCAAGATGGAAAGCTTTACATTACATCTGCTAGAAATACATCTCGTAAAACATACTCATGGAATGAAGAACCATTTTTAGATATTTATGAAATGGCTAAAAATGAGGATGGGACATACCAACCAGGAGCTTTAGTAGAAGATGAGGTAAATACAAAGTTTCATGAAGGAGTTGTTTCTTTTTCACCAGATGGAAATACCATGTATTTTTCTAGAGAAAGTTTCTATGAAAAAGAATATGAGAAAGATTCTATAACAAAATATAGATATAGCTTACTTCACCTGTTTAAGGCTACTAAATCTGGTGGCAAATGGAGCAATGTTGAAGGGTTTCCAATCAATAGCCAAAATTATTCAGTAAAAAACCCTTCAGTTAGCCCAGACGGAAAGACATTATACTTTGCATCGGATATGCCAGGAGGTTATGGTCTATTTGATATCTATAAAGCAAGTATAAATGATGATGGTTCTCTAGGTGATCCAGAAAATTTGGGTCAGAAAGTAAATACTCAAGGACAAGAAATGTTCCCTTACATAAGTAGTAATAATACACTTTACTTTTCTTCTAATGGTCATTTAGGTTTAGGAAACTTAGATGTATTTCATACTAAAGAAATAGATGGTAAAATGTCTCCAATTCGTAACATTGGTTTGCCAATTAACAGTAGCGCAGACGATTTTGCATTTCATTTAGATGAAGAAACAGAAGAAGGATATGTGTCTTCTAATAGAGACGGTGGATTAGGTGGCGATGATATATATGCTATCAAAAAATTACAACCTTTATGTGATGTTTTAATAACAGGTATTGTTACCGATTCTAAAACTAGAAATCCAATTAATGCTGCATCAGTAACTATGTATGATGATCAAGGAAATAGTGTATTGTCAAAAGTAACGAACTCTGATGGTACTGTTGAATTTATAGTTGAATGTGGAAAAGGGTCTGAATTAGAAGTAACCATGGACGGTTATGAAAGTAGAAAAGTTACTGTAAGCGCTTCAGAAGAGGAAGAAGTAGAAGTTAATATTGCTTTAGATCCTATTGAAGTGATTATTACTCCAGAAGCTATTGTTTTAAATGCAATTTATTTTGATTTTGATAAGTCTAATATTACTGCCCAAGCTGCTTTTGAATTAGATAAATTAGTTCAAGTTATGAACAAATATCCTGACTTAGTTATTAATGCGACATCTCATACTGATAGTAGAGGGCCTGGATCTTATAATGAAGGATTATCTCAAAGAAGAGCGAAGTCAACTGTTCAATATGTGATTTCTAAAGGAATTGATAAAGCTAGAATTTCAGCAACAGGTAAAGGAGAGAGTGAATTAAAAGTAGATTGTGGCTCTAACTGTTCTGATGAAGATCATCAAATGAATAGAAGATCAGAATTTATCATTGTGAGTGGAGGACCACAAGCACAATAAAAAATATAAAATTTTAAATAATGAATAACTAACCAATATAAAGCCCTGAATTAATCAACCAGGGCTTTTATGGTTTATATCTAAAAGTTGCTACATGATGATCATGTAAAAGAAAAGAAAAAGTAAAAAAAACAACCGACACAAATGAAAAAAATAATCTTACTTATTGCGTTTATATTTACCTGTTCGTTGGTAAATGCGCAAACGTATTTACAAGAAAATTTTGATACTGAAATCCCTGCTACATGGACTGTAACAGACGAAGGTGGTGCTACTGGAGATTCATGGATTTCAGGTCAACAAGGAGGAGGAAACAGCCTAAATGGTACTAACTGTGCCATTGTAGATAGTGACTCTAACGGAAATGGAACCGAACTCATCGAAACATTAACGTCTCCTGTATTTGATACCACAGGAGCAACAGCATTATTCTTAGATTTCGATCAATTCTATAACAATATTGGCAATGATACTGCAGTTGTTGAAGTATTTGATGGAACAAACTGGATTGAGGTTCTAAATCAAACAGCTGATGCTGGAGGTTTTGATGCTCCAGATGAACAGCATATAGATATCACAGCCTATTCTAATGCAGCGATGCAAGTACGGTTTATCTATAATGATGGTAACGTATGGGCATGGTACTGGTTAGTTGATAATGTACAAGTTTATAACTCTACATGTAACTTTCCGTCAGGGATTACTGTAACAAATATCACGTCTACTACTGCAGATATTAGTTGGACAGCTGGAGGTACAGAAACTAACTGGGAAATTGTTGTTCAGCCATTAGGTACTGGAGAACCAACAGGTGCTGGTACTCCAACAGCAACAAATCCTTATACAGTTACTGGTTTATCTCCAATCACACAATATGAAATATTTGTAAGAGCAGATTGTGGTCCAGATGGCTTTAGTATTTGGTCAAGCGTTGGGACTTTTGAATCTGCTTGTGATGTATTCGTACCTGAATACTTAGAAGACTTTACTACCATAATTCCAGACTGTTGGGACGAAGCAGCTGATGGAGATGCAACCACAGGACCTACGAATCTCGGAGGAGGAGATTGGGGACCAGATGGATTCTTAAATAATGGTTTTGATGGTGCTTATAAAATAAACTTATGGCAAGCTGCTAAAAGTGATTGGATCTTATCACCTCAATTTGATTTAACGGGAGGTCCATTTCAAGTGGATTTTGATTTTGGTATTATGCAATTTGGAAGTAGTACAAATGCTGGAACTTTAGGTTCTGATGATACAGTTCAATTATTTATAAGTACAGATAATGGAACAAGTTGGGTCAACTTATTAACGTTTGATAACACAAGCGTTATTCCTGTAACAGGAACTCAAGTTGTTGCCGATTTAACAGCGTATTCTGGACAAACAGTTCAATTTGGTATTCTAGGATCTGAGGGAACTGTTGATGATCCTGAAGACAATGATATTTTTGTAGATAATTTTAGAGTACGTTTAATTCCATCTTGCCAAGAGCCAAGTGGATTAACTGTTTCTAATGTTGGAGGAACAGCAGCAGATATAAGCTGGACTGCTGGAGGTGCTGAAACGAGTTGGGAGTATGTTGTTCAACCTTTAGGAACAGGTATGCCAACAGGATCAGGAACTACAGTAACCGCAACGACCGTTAACGAAACAGGCTTAACATTTCAAACAGACTATGAAGTTTGGGTTAGAGCTAACTGTGATGCAAATGGTTTTAGTAGTTGGGTTGGACCAGTAACCTTTACAACAACTGTGCAGTCGGATTACTCAATAGATTGTACGCAACCACCAACTCAAATAACATATTGCTACGATAATAACGATACAACTAACTGGACCTTCACTTCAACAGATGGAAGTCCGATTAGATTAACATTTAATGCTGGAGGAATTGAAAGCTGTTGTGATGATATTTTAGTATACGATGGGCCAGACAATACTGCACCTTTAATTTTCCAAGGAAATAATGGTGGAGACCTTTCAGGATTACAATTTGATTCTACTGGAGATACGATGTATATGGAAATTGACGCAGATGGATCTGTAAGTTGTGCATCAGGAAGTTTCTGTTGTACTACACAATGGGATTTTACTGTGGCTTGTGCAACTTGTGTACAACCAGAAGCTACATATGCTGTTGTATCTAACTGTACGGTTGCACCAGAATTCTTTGTTGATGTTGACTTAACAAATTTAGGTTCTGCGACGTCTATTACTCTTAGTGATAACCAAGGAAGTGCAGATCAAACAGTAAGTGCTACAGGAGTGGTTACTTTTGGACCTTATGCTAATAATACACCAGTTGAAATTACAGTAACAAACGATGATGATGCTAATTGTGTTTTAACAAGTGACGTGTTAACTCAAGAATTCTGTATTGACAATATTGTTGATTGCTCTGCAGGACCATTAAACGCTTTTTACTGTTATGAAAACAATGATTCTAACCAGTTCTCATATACAAGTACAGACGGTTCGCCTATAAGAATTACGATTAACTCTGGAGAAATAGAAGGTGCTCCTTTCGATTTCTTAGTTGTCTTAGATTCTGATGGTGTCACAGAATTATATAATGATGAAGGTAATGATGGTGTTTTAGATGGATTAGTATTCCAATCAACTGGAGATACTATTTTCTTCCAAGTCACTTCAGACGGCTCTGTAAGTTGCTCATCTGGAAGTTTCTGTTGTTCGGCTGGAATAGATTATACTGTAACTTGTGCAACTTGTGTTAATCCGACAGCAACTTATCAAGTGATAGATGATTGTGATAATGGTGATCAATTCTTAATTGATGTAAATGTGACATCTTTAGGTGATGCAACGTCTTTAACAATCTCAAACAATATTGATGCTAATACAGTAGCTGCAACTGCAGCTGGTGTTTATCAAGTTGGACCATTCCCATTTGGTGTTGATGTTGTTGTTACAATAAACAACGATCAAGATGCAAATTGTGTTATCAATAGTGATGCTATTCAATTATTAGCATGTCCACCTGAGAACGACAATCCTTGTGATGCCATAGTTGCAGGAGTTAATACGGATGACAGTTGTGATATTATTACGCCAGGAACATTATTGGAGGCTACACCTTCAGGTATTCCAAACGGAACCTGTGGTGGTGATCCAGATGATGATGTTTGGTTTGAATTTACAGCAGTAGATGAATTCCAAGTTATACAGTTAATCAATATAACTGGAGGAGGTTTCTTCCAAGATTTAGATCACGCGGTATATGAAGGCACATGTGATGCACCAGTAGAGTTATACTGTTCTCCTGCTGATGCAAGTATTACACCAGCATTAACCGTTGGAAACACTTACTATGTAAGAGTATTTTCTGCTGGAGATGAAGGTGTTGATTATACATTTGATTTATGTATCAGACCAGGAACTGGAAATGTATCTATTGATCAAGACACCTATACCATAGAAGAATTAGTTGTGGATATTTTAATTGATAGCCCTTGTGCGCAAATTACAAATATTGAATTTTCAACAGGTACAGACTTTGGAGATGTTAATGGTATAGGATATTTTACTTCTGATGAAGGGAGTTTCCCATTTGAAGATGGAATCATTTTAACATCTGGAGATGCTAGCTTAGCTGGAGGTCCAAATATTAACGCCATGAGTGATGGTGCATGGCCAGGAGATGCCGATTTAGAAGCTGCAGTAGGCATTGCGATTTCTAATAATGCATCTATCATAGAATTTGATTTTGTGCCGCTATCAGATGAAATAAGTTTTGATTTTATAATGGCTTCTGAAGAATATAATGGAAATACAGGAGGTACATTTGAATGTACGTTCTCTGATGCATTTGCATTCTTATTAACTGATGAAGATGGTGATACAACTAATCTGGCAGTACTGCCTGGAACAGATACACCTATCTTAGTCACTAATATTCACCCTGAAAACCCAGGTTGCCCTGCAATAAATGAGGAATATTTTGGAGGTTATATTCCACAAAACCTCCCTCCAATTTCTTTTGATGGTAGAACGGAAGTATTTACAGCATTTTCAGAAGTAAATATTGGAGAAACATATCATATCAAATTAGTGATTGCAGATGCAACAGATTCGGCATTAGATTCGGGTGTATTCTTAAAAGCAGGAAGTTTTGATATTGGTGAAGTAGAGTTAGGTGAGGATATTACTATCGCATCAGGAACAGCAGCATGTGTAGGCGAGCAAATTGTTTTAGAAACTCAAGCGCTATCTGTAGATCACGTTTGGTTTAAAGATGGTTTTGTTATTGAAAATGAAACGTCTAACACACTTATTGTTACTGAAGATGGAACTTATACAACTCAAATTATTTTTTCACCATCATGTATTATATCTGATGAGATTTTAGTAGAGTTCTTACCATTACCAATTGCAAATACTCCACCAGATTTAGTAGGATGTTCAATTGGGAATGACACAGCAGTATTTAACTTGTCAGATAATGATCTTGCTATATTGGGTGAGACTCAAAGTCCAGATGACTTTACTGTAACAATTCATTTAACAGAACAAGATGCTATTGATGGTGTTAACCCATTGGTGAGTCCTTATACAAGTTTGTCTAACCCTCAAACGGTTTATGCTCAAGTAACTAATAATGCTACTGGTTGTACAAATACAACTAGCTTTAACTTAGTATTAGGTACAGAGCCTGAGACCACATTCACCCAAGATTTCGATTATGAGGTATGCCCTAATGCAACTGTACCAATCATTATCGAAGCAACACCTGTAAATTATAATACATCTGAAGTGACTATTAACTGGTATTTAGATGGTGTGTTGCAATCAGGAGAAAATGGATTGACATTCCCAGTATTAATTGCTGGAGATTATGAAATTGAAGTGATTTTTAATGACACAGGATGTTCTAGTATTACAAGCCAAACGGTTATTGAATTAGAAAGTTGTGTTATTCCTCAAGGTATATCTCCAAATGGAGATGGTATGAATGATACTTTTGATTTGAGTAGCTATCGTGTCACTAAATTAGAGATATTTAATAGATTAGGAACACTTGTGTATTCTAAAACAAATTATGTTGATGAATGGCATGGACAAACCAATGACGGTGAAGAATTACCAGTAGGAACATACTTCTACACCATGGAATATGAAGATGGAACTAAGCAAAGAAGTGCATGGGTTTACATTCAACGTTTGAATTAATCAATCACTAAATAATTAAAAAGCCTCTAGTAATTATTACTGGAGGTTTTTTTTTATAACTATATGTTTTAATTAAAATACAGTACTTAATAAAATAATTGATAAGCTTATGCTGCCGAGGAGTAAAAACCATAATAACCAAATGTTATAGTGTTGAGGTGCATTTTTACTATTTCTTTTTGCATTTAAAACCTTTCTTTTTTTACCGCTATACTGAATCCAGTTCTTGAAGTAGATAAAAATACTTCCTATAACGAAAAGCACCCATGCTTTACCTGATGATAGTGTAATTGAATTCATCTCATTTAAGAATGCCGATAACAATACACCAGAAAGTAATAATAAACTGCATTGCAGTGTTGAAATATAAAATAAGGCAATAGAGTTTGCTTTCTTTTTATGTGTAGGCTTATAATGCTGAAATACATTAAAGAAAAACGTTTCAAAAATGGTCATATACAAATGTATTGATAAAAGAAAAGCCACATCAATATTGATGTGGCTTTATTTATGTAAGCTTAATTTTTATTGCGCATCAATACTTACGAAATCTAATTCATAAGTTCCATCAAAATCAGATTGGCCACTACCAACATATTTAAATGCGATATAAATTTGGCCAGATCCACATGTTAAATCTACGTTTCCAGATTCAAACCACTCACCAAAGAAATCACTGTCTTGAGTCACATAAGCATCTGTAATGATTCCCCAAGTGGCAGTTGTAATTCCAGCTTCAGTTCCATCCCAATCATTTGAGAATAATATCTCTAGAGTACTACCATCAGAGAAACTATTTGATGTTTCGAAGTTTAAAGTCACACCTGAGTTAGCATCAAGATCAATTTCAGGAGTAATCAACCAAGCTACTGTACTAGCATCGCCTGAGTTAAAAGAACCTACTCTTGCAGAAACACCTTGAGAAGAATTAGTTCCTCCTTGTGTATAAGCTTCCCATCCTTCAGATCCAGCTTCTATAAAGTTTGTCCATCCGTTTCCTGAAATTAATGAGTTTGTAGACTGGCTTTCAAAATCATCTGCAAATAAATTAGTCATTCCTGTTGTTGAAGCTAATCCACAAGATAATTCGATTGGGTCACAACGTACCTCATTGGTAAAGTTGATATCTTCAGGAGAATTAATAACTAAGGTATAGAACTCATCAAAGAAATCTCTTGTTAAAACTCCGTCAATTGATCCTCTATTTGCAGGTAATAGAAGCGATTTAAAATCTGAAAAGGTACTTGTACTTAATATTACAGATGAACTTGTAGCACAGCTTTCTAAAACACGTTCTCCATCAAATTGATCTGTATCTTCTGCAGCAAATGTTTTCAAATCATCACCTAACACATCATTTCTATTAAATTGAACATCAGTTAAACGAATATATAAGCTTTCAAGATCATTAGAAAAATCACTAATGCTCACTTCTAAAGGTACAATTGTAGCAACTTCTGGTGTACGTAGAATAGTCTCAGACATTTCCGAAGCGGCAATTTTAGCCAATTCGTTGCCGTCTCTTCTTCCTATTTGAACAACACCAT
Organism: Psychroserpens luteolus; assembly: GCF_021032705.1. Taxonomy (GTDB): domain Bacteria; phylum Bacteroidota; class Bacteroidia; order Flavobacteriales; family Flavobacteriaceae; genus Psychroserpens; species Psychroserpens luteolus. The sequence continues at coordinate 1,020,848 of NZ_JAHVXI010000001.1, forward strand.
TATCAACAGCAACAGATAAACCATCTAGTTTAATATATACTTTTCTTCCGAAGTCATAAATTGTAAATAAAGGATTTACATCAACTTGTACAACAATACCAGCTGTTGGGTTTTCAGCTTTATCTTGTAATACCAATTCTTCGAAAAAGTTTCCTCCTTCATCACTAGAGATCACATAACCTTCCATAAAGTTATTTGTATCTTCAAAAGTGATAATATCTTCACCAGATTGGACTAGGTTACCAATAACAGCATCTATATCTATAATGTTTCCATTGATTACAGGATCTGTAACGTCAACATTAGGTGTGTCAAAATCATCGTCCTGAACACAAGCATTAAATACTAATAAGCTTAAAGCAAATAGTACGATTTTGTTTAAATTAATTGTTTTCATTTTTTTCTTTTTTATCTCATCCTCATTAGAGGATATTATTTTTGAAATTTACTTTTTTAGCTTTTTTTTAAAATCTAAGGTATACGTTTAAATAGTATGTTGTTCCATTTCCGTTGAAATAACGAGAACCAAACACTGGACCATTAGCTCTTGATTTATCTTCTAACACACGATCATAAGTCGCTAGTCTTGATTGTTCAAATCCACCTGTTTTGTATTCTTGATCGAAGATGTTATTAATTGTTGCAAAGAATCCAACAAAATAATCGCCTACTCTCCATGACTTTCCACCTACAACATTAACAAGTACATAGTCATCAAACTCTTCTTGTTTTAACAAACCTCTAGCAATGTCTTCATCATAACCAACAGCCGCTTGACCATCAAAATCTGTAGTAAAGTTTGCAGATCTTGCTAGGTTACTTACATCTATATAAGCATTTGAGAAATAGTTTGTTGTTAAACCAACATTCCAAAAATCTGGATCACGATATTCAAATCCAATTTGATATGCACGTTCTGGTCCTCCAGCAACATGGTAATCTTTGATATTTGTTGTGCCATCTCCAAAAGTTAATGGACCATCAAAATCATCACTTGTTAAATATAAGTTTGGATTGTTGTTGAATGTGTATTGACCAAAAGAAGCTGCTGCTTTTAATTTGATTGTTGGTGTTACTTGAGCTTCAATACCCATCTCTACTCCAATATGTCTTTTTTCTACATTGGTAAGTACTTCTTGTACAAAGGCATCTCCAGTATCTAAACCTAGTCCAGCTAAATCTTCAGTGAAGTAGAAGCCGATATCTGTTCCGTCTTGGAATCCAGTATAAAAACCAGTAAGTCTCGCTTTAATAATTGGAGATCTGAAAATGTAACTTGCATCTACAGACTGAATTTTCTCACTATCTAAACCAATAACAACATCATTGTTTTGTCTGGCATTACTGAATGAGTTTCTAATATTTGGTGCTTTAGTAAAGTAACTGGCATTGAAATCGATAAGATGACGACCTGTAACTTTATAAGTTCCACCAGCTTTAACGCCATAATTAGAGAAGTCTAATTTTTCGCTTTTTCCAAAAGAACGTGCACCTGCAAAGTTTCCGTTATTAAACAAACCATTTCTTTGGTATGTTGTTTGGGAAATATTAGCACCTAAATAGAAATCTATTTTGTTGTATTTAAATTGAGCTTGTGCAAATCCAGTGATGACATTAGCGTCAATTTCATAGTTGTATTTGTAACGATCACCTTCCTGAACAATTCTATTAGGATTATTTAAGTCACTTTGCGCTACATCTTCTAATGATTCGATAACATTTGAATCTTCTTCAGCAAAGAAATCTACATCTAAGTATCCTGTTCCTCCTAAAAGATCTTTTAGGTTGGCAAAGTTCTCACTCTTTAAGCGCCTGTAGCTAATCGCAGCGTTTAATCTAACACGTTCTGATAGTTCAGAGTCTAAAATAGAGTTGATTGTAAATTGTGAATCGTCATTTCTATCTTCTTGAATCGCATAAATAGAATTTCCACCTTGAGCTCTTACAGTAGCATTGGCACTGTATAATGCATTCCAATCTAATTGACCATCATTTCTAAAATCTTGCTCAGCTAAATATGCTTGTTCAAAATCTGCTGCAGTAGGATTTGGAAATCTTAAGTGATAACTTGGTAAGTTTTGATAGTATGCTGGATCAGGATTTCTAGCACCACCTAGATAACTAGCTTGACCATTGAAGTTTACTAAACGTGTTCCTCCATTATCAATTCTAGTATTACCTATTTTACCAAATTGGTAAGCAACGTTTGTATTTAATTTTGTTTTAGATGAAATATCCCAAAAGTGGTTTAGCATTAAAATAGGTTCTTCTATTTCTCTTACTCTTGAATTTCTAATATCTCCATCTTGCTCTCCCCAAAATGGGTTGTATTGTCTTCCTTTTAAAGCAAGCACTTCATCTGTAATAGCCGTAGAACGACCACGTCTATTCTGTGCGTATATTCCAGTAAAGTTTATACTATGCTTATCGTTGATTTTTTTCTCAACAGCAGCAAAGAACGAATTCGAATCGTAGAGTGTTCCATCTACATAACCTTCATCTCCAAAACGTCTAGAGGCTAATACAGAATATGACCATCCGCCTTTAACTATTCCAGAATTATAACTGGCCATGATACGACCTGTGTAACTTCTGTTTGCCGATGCATAAGACACACGACCACCTTGTCGGTATCTAGATGCTCTCATCACAATATTGTTAGTTCCTGCAAGGTCTCCAAAGGTGTAATCATTAGCAGACATTCCCATTGAAAATTCTTGATTTCTCTGAACATCATTTAATCCACCCCAATTTCCCCATTGTGGTCTACCAGTAAATTGCTTGTTCATTTCAATACCATTAATAAGAACTTTACCATTGGCGTTGTCTAAACCTCTTGGTCTAAAGAATGTTGCACTAAAATCAAATGCTGCTGCACTTAAGAACTGATCTCTGGATGCTTGTAGTAATCCTGAGATATTATCTGTTAAACCATCATCTTCACTATTTAAATTATCATCAGAAATTGAAATAATGAATAAATCTGTCTTGTCACTAGAATCATAATCAAGTGTCATACCGCTTATATCAACGGTTTGACCTTCATTAACAACAATAGGATAACGTTTTGTAACATAACCTACTTTTTCAACTCTAAGTACTTGTTCTCCAAGAGGAACAATAGTTTTAAATTGAAATTCACCATTCGCATCAGTTTTAACAGATTGCGAGGTTTCTTCAATAGTAATTGTTACATCAGGAATAGGTTCTCCTGTAGTTCCATCTAAAACACTACCCTTTACGATAGTATCTTGAGCGAAGGATGTCAACACGGAGAATATTCCGAATAAAAAAATAAAGAAACTTTTTTTCATGCCTTATATTAGATTAATAATTCTTTTGCTCTAAATAACAGTGTTTTTTAATTTATTTAAAGCGTGCAAATTTACATTATTTATAATAAATACATACTTTTGGCTCGACATTTGTAATCATCATAACGATAACATAATATTTAAACTATGAAACCACTACATTTTTCTTTAGCAATTATTTGTTTTTTAATGACATTTAATGGCTTTTCTCAAGATGAGAAAAAAGAAAAACGCTTTAAAATTCACACTGTAGCATTCTACAATTTAGAAAATTTATTTGACACTATCAATGATACGACCAAGTTTGATGAGAGAAGTCCTATAATGGAAATCAAGGCTGATAGAGAAGGTATTTACAAGAAGAAAGTCAATAATATGGCTAGAGTTATTGCAGATATTGGAGCCGATATCACAGGGAATTCTCCTGCTATAATTGGTGTTTGCGAAATCGAAAACAGACAAGTGTTAGTTGATCTTGTTAACCACCCATTATTATTAGCTAAAAATTATGGGATTATACATTATGAATCTCCAGATGTTAGAGGAATTGATGTGGCATTATTATATCAAAAGCAATTGTTTAAACCAACAAGTCATGATTCTTTTGAATTATTAATTTATGATGATGTTAGTAGAAAGCGTGTCATTACTAGAGATCAGTTACTAGTTAGTGGTGAGCTAGATGGAGACCCTATACATGTCTTAGTTAATCACTGGCCATCTAGAAGTGGTGGAGAAGCTAGAAGTCGATCAAAACGTGTTGGTGCCGCAAAGTTAAATAAGCGCATTATCGATTCTATACAATCTAAAGATCCTTATGCTAAAATATTTACAATGGGAGATTTGAACGATGATCCTACAAATTCAAGTGTAAAAGACGTCTTGAAGGCTAAGGCAGACAAAGATGAAGTAGATTTAAAAGGGATTTATAATCCTTTTGAAAAAATGTTTACTGAAAAAGGCTATGGTACAACAGCATATAGAGATGCTTGGAGTTTGTTCGATCAAATTATGATGACACAACCTATCATTAAGAAAGATGACTATTCGTCATTTAGATTTTATAAAGCAGGCATTTACAATAAATTATATCTTGCTAATAAAAGAGGACGTTACAAAGGCTATCCGTTTAGAAGTTTTGCCGATGGTGGATTTACAGGAGGTTTTAGTGACCACTTCCCTGTTTATGTTTACTTAATTAAACAAGTTGAAGACTAAAACACAGATCACAATAAAAAAATGCGCTATTAAACTTTAATAGCGCATTTTTTTATTAAAAGTTAAACCAATTATTCCAGGGAATTCTAGATAAAATTAAAAGTAAGCCTATGGTGTAAAATATGGATAGCATCTTAAACTTTGGTTTCGATGTTAATTTCTTTTTGTGTTTTGAGTAACCTATGGTAATAAATACAACGGCTAAAATCCCAACAAATGGATGTTCTACCGCTAATAGTCGAGAAAAAGAATCTAATCCTCCCATACCATTATTCTGAATATTCTTAAATCCAAATGGAGATGTAAAATATAACACCAATCCAATCAGTAATTGAATGTGAGTCACAATCAAAGTAAACAATGAAATTCTAAAATCGACAGCTTGAAATTCTTTATTTCCAAAAAACTTTATCAAGGCATTAAAGGTCGCTAATACTACCATTACTACTACGAGGTAAGCCCAATAAGAGTGAAGCATTTTAACAATATCGTACATCTTTTATAGTTTAAAAATTACGAAAACAAAGGTAAGAATTTAATACAACTAGAAGCGGAAAGACACTCTAGGCTCTCTAAACTCTTAATTAAGAGTATTATATATAGCGCAACTTTAATATAATACCTTACTAGATCTTATTCTGAAATAGATATCTGTCGCTTTGCCTCATTACCAAATTCATCAACAACTGTAATAAGGTGTTTCCCTTTTTTAGGAAGAATAGCTAACTCATGAATATCCTTCGTTGTACCAACATAAGTCTGGTCGAGATACCAATAAATAGTAGCTTCAGGTTTTGAATGTGCAATTTTTAAAATGAGATCATTGGTTTCACCATCAAAATCTTTAGGAAGAAATACAGAGTTGTTTTTCTTCGGATAAATAAAGTCCATGGTTAATTGTACGTCTCCCATACAATCCATTCGCAATTTAGGAAGCGGTTTGTAAAACGGATTTTTCGTTTTGTAATAGTGTGATTTTAATGGAGATAATACAAACCAAGGTTTATGTTTGATATCGCTTAAGTTTTCACAAGAAGAATTTACTTGATAGGTTTCGGTTGCATCGACATGTGCTAAAATATGATAAGGACAAGGCGCTGTCTTTAACCCACTAACTTGAATAAAATAATCTTCGGTTACATCACAAACTGGAGAAGCGCGATGACCACTTTTAGAACAGATACGCACATTCTGCATCTCATCATAAGGTGTTGCAAACCAATTACTATTTGGTAATAGGTCAAAGACATCAAATAGTATTGGAGCTGCTGTTTGTACACCTACTAAACCTGGTCGACCTTCGCCATCTGCATTTCCAACCCAGACGCCAACCACATAATCTTTGGTGGTACCAATAGCCCATGCATCACGAAACCCAAAACTTGTTCCTGTTTTCCATGCGATTTGTTTAGAGTCATCAAAAAACTCCCAACTTTCATCACCTTCAGGTCTGTTTACCTTTTTTAAACTTTCATAAGTGAGATAAATAGAAGCAGCATCAAATAAGGTTTTATCAGAAGATGTTGTTCCAAAGTCTACTGTTTCCGAAGCCATAAATGTAGGTTCTACAAATTCATTAGTATAGTATTCACTTGAGGTTTCAGAAAAATGATTTAACGTTGATGATAGCGCTGCATAACTTTTACATAGATCCCATAGATTGCTTTCGGCACCTCCTAAAATGAGTGATAAACCATAGTGATTTGCATTGTATTTTAAATCTTTGAGATGCAATTGTTTTAGGTATTGATGAAAGCGATCCAATCCAAAATCTTGAAGCATTCGTACAGCAGGAACATTTAGCGATCGAGATAAGGCACGACTTGCTGGCACGACACCATCAAATTCTTTATTGAAATTTTCTGGATTATAACTTCCAAATTGAGAAGGAATATCAGCAACTAAAGTATGTGGTAGTAGGTCACCAGCATCTAGCATGGCAGCATATAAAAATGGTTTCAATATACTACCTGTGCTTCTTGGTTTATCTATAATGTCAACATCTTTTTGATGTGCTCGATCTGTTGGTGTATTCCCTACATAAGCCAAAACTTCTCTCGTATGTACATCTAAAACCAAAACCGACGCATTATGAATTTCATTTTGCTTTAGGAGATTATATTGGTTTTTAACGATAAGATTAATACGTTCTTGAAGTTTCGTGTCAATAGTCGTTTGGATGTGCTCACCTCGATTTGATTTTGCGACTTTTTGAAGAAGATGCGGTGAAATTTGTGGTAGTGCATAAGGTTTTTGCGGCAACTCTTCGGCAATTGATAGTTCATAAGTCAAGGAATCTATGATAGCATTTTCTAATAATTTATGAAGTAACCTATTGCGTTTATCTAGTAGACGTTGTTGATTTTTCCCAGGATAAATTAAGCTTGGGGCATTTGGTAGTACAGCAAGTGTCGCGCTCTCAGCCCAAGACAGTTGATGCGCATCTCGATTAAAGTAACGCCACGACGCCGCATCTAGACCTACTACATTACCTCCAAAAGGCGCATTGCTGCTATAGTAGCCCAGAATCTCATCTTTAGAATCACGAAGTTCTAATCGTGTTGCTAAAATGATTTCTTTAATTTTTTCGAGATAGGTTCTGGCTTGCCCTTTTCTAGACAAGCGAATCACCTGTTGTGTTAACGTACTTCCACCACGTTTCACTTCACCAGCACTTAAATTATCTTTTAGTGCTTTGAAAATAGAAATGGGGTTAAAACCCGGATGTTTATAGAAATACTCATCTTCAAATTGAATAATACAGGTTTTAAACTTCTCAGGAATACTATCATTATGAGGGAAACGCCATTGTCCGTCTGCTGCTATTTGCGCGCCCAGAAGTTCGTTGTTTCTACTCGTGATGACTGTAGCAGTTGGGTCTTTAAACAAATCACTAGGTAAACAAAAAGCATATATAATTAGGAGTATTGCCAAAATGACAAATCTCTTTTTACGTTGCTTTATATAATTAACTAGTTTCATTTATTTTCAAATTCGTATTCGCGTTCAACTTTACAGATTCTTACTTTGTACCAACTGTACCAATCTTGTCGTCCTTTTTGTTGCGCCACCAAATGATCGGTTTGCAGTTTCCAACTTTTGATGGCGTCTAAACTGTCCCAGTAACTTACTGTAATTCCCAATTCATTTCTTGCACTTTCAATGCCTATAAAACCTTGTTGTTGTTTGGCTAAGGTTTCCATTAGATCGGCCATTTCTGTATAACCTTCTGTATTTTCAGAATGCGTTGAGGTGAAAATCACAGCATAGTATGGATTGTTATTTTGCATAGTCTTTATCTGTGTCATTATTGTCAATTTTTTTTATAATCAATACTCGACTGTTATCAAATCGTTGAATTTCTGATACTTTAATCGCAACAGGGATTCTGTCGTTATAAATTGTATCATTTTCAATTCTCAAGCTCCCATTTTCATAGTTCCAATTCAAGGGTTCGGCTTTAGAGCGATCTATTCCGCAAGAATAGAGAAGTTGAAAAGTAAACAGTAACGCAATATATGTTTTCATGGTCTTGAGTTTATTTTCTTACTTCAATCCAACGCCCTTTATTTCTCACAAAGAAGTCATTATCATACATGGCTTCTACTTGAGTACCCGGTAAATAATAGGTGCCAAGATAAGCTGCGTTAAGCATGACTGTAAATACTTTAGTACCATGTTTTCCTTTTGATGGTAAATCAAAATAGAAATTCACACGATCATCTCTAATGTCTGTATATCTTGCACTACTTGTTGTTGTATCACCATAATCTGTAAAGCGTGTGTTTACAATTTCCCATCCTGAAGGAAAGATTTGCGTAAGCGCAACATCGTGTAATGACTGACTTTTTAAGTTGCTCACGCTAATTCTTGCGACAATATCTTGACCTTGTTGTAGCTTAGAAATATCTAGTCGATTTCCTTTTAGATCCTGATATATTACCGAAACACTTAAGCCGCGTTTCTCGGCTAACTCTTGACCTAATGGTAGTTTACCAGAATTTAAAACACGTACATACACCAAATTACTTACCGCATTGTCTAACTTTAATGTATTTGAACCATCGTTAACTGCCAGTTCTCGTTGTGCTATGGTACTTTTGGTATCTATCGTTTCGGTTTTACCATTAAAGGTATAACTGAAATTCATATTCTTGCCTCCATTGGCTTCCACCATTTTAGCCATAGCCAATAAGCTGTAAGCTGTTGTTTGTGTACTCATCCATTGATTGCTAGATAAATCTTTCGCGATATATTCTGATAACTCTCGTGCTTTTTGATTTTTAGTAATAATCATGGTTTCTAGCGCCATAGCTCTGTTTCTATCTACCGAACCATAAGTATAGTAATTATGTTTTGGTGGTTTGAAATCGATATTTGCCGTTTTTGATAATTGAGCACTTGCTTCATTTTGACCTGCTAAGGCATACGCTGCTGCTAAACGCCATTTGGCTTCATTTGAAATTTCGCTAAACTCACGTAATCTATTCATGGAAGAAAGATCTGGACTTCCAGCTAATGCCAAGGTATACAAGCGATACGCTTGTGCGAGATCTGAGTTATAACGTCTATAACTTGGTCTCCAGTTTCTCGCAGCTTCTTTTTGGTAACGTAACCAATTACTTTTAAATGTTAACGGTAAAACAAATCCTTTTTTTTCTGCTTCTATCATAAAATGTCCAGCATAACTTGTTCCCCAATCATTAGCTGCACTTTCTCCAATCCAATAGCTCATACCTCCACTAGGACGTTGGAAATTTCCCAAACGCTTAATTCCATTTTCAATGTTTGACTGGATTTGTTGTCGTTTTTCATATTTCAAATCGAAAATATCGCTTAAGTACAATTGTGGAAATACACTTGACGTGGTTTGCTCAACGCAGCCATGTGGATACTGAATAAGGTATTCTAATCGTTTCGAGAAATCCATTGGAGGGAGTGTTGAGAATTCTACAATAGCTGTATTGGTACCAGCAACACCAAAGGTTGAAAACTGAAGACTTTGTGATGCATTTGCTTCTAATTGGGCATTTTCATACCTAGAGGTTATTGGGTTTGGATTTACAACATCTAACTCGACCTTGTATGTTGATTTTTCACCATTTCCTGTTGCAATCACTTCAACAGTATTGATACCTTTTGCTTTGCTTACGTCTAGTTCAAAATAAGCCATTTGTTCATCAGGTTTTGCAAAAGACAATTTTTTCGAGCCATTACCAACTACAGAGATACCATCGCTTAACTTCAAGCTTAGATTAACGTTTTTCACTTTAGGTTCCATAGCAAATACGGTCACAGGAAGTGTTACTTTTTCTCCAGGACTCAGTTTTCTTGGTAATGTTGCCAAGACCATCAACGGCTTTTTAACTTCAACCGATTTATCTGTGCTTCCGTAAGCCTCTGTTTGATTATTTCCAGCTACAACCATTGTTCTCACAGCTCCAACATAGTTTGGCATTTTAATTTTATGTGATTGTCGTCCGCCAGCTTCAAGTTTAAAAGGTCCTAAATAGGTGACTACAGGTTTAAAGCGATTTGCTTTTTTGTTCTTGCCTTTTGCTGCGCTTCCATCACCACCAATGGCAAATACTTGGTCTATACTTCCAGAGTAAGCTCCAATCACATCATCGAAAATGTCCCAAGTTTTTACACCAAGTGCTTCACGAGAATAGAAGGTATTCCAGGCATTAGGCGTTTTGAATCGCGTTAAATCTAACAGTCCTTCTTCTACCATGGCTATGGTATATGTCATTGGTTTTTTATTTTTTTCCGTAACATAAACTTCAAACTCTTGTTCTGGTCTTAATACACTTGCCATTCGTAATTCGGGTTCCAGAATGGTTTTTGGATCTTCAACTAGGATTGGAATGACACCATATAATCGTATAGGCAAATCATTACTAGTAATAGCATGAGGTTGTAATAAAGAGATGTTTACAAATACATTAGGCGCCATTTCCGAAGTAATAGGAATATCAACTGTAGTTTCTCCCTTTTTAGTTTTTACCCATTTATGTTCAATAACATCTGAACCGTTTTCGATACTTACCAATGCACGACCTTCATGTCCTGATGGGAATTTAATTTTAGCCGTTTCACCAACAATATATTTGTCTTTATCAGATGCAAACACTAACATTTTAGCAGCTTCCTTATCGTTTCCTGTTGACATACCAGACCAATTTCTGTAGAAATATGCAGTGCGCCCAGTAGCATGACCACTTACAGGGTCATAAACTCTAATGAGATAACGTCCTCTATCATTTTCGGGGATTTTAATTGAGAACGAGGTCCTTCCATTGGCTCCGGTAGATACTTTTTGATTTAATACAGGTCTGTGGTAACGACTCGACACATAATTTGAAAGGTTATCGTAAGAAGAGTTCCACCACCAACGCCATTCAATTTTGTAGACTTTAATTTCTAAGCTATCGCGTTTTACAGGTTTTCCATCTTTATCAACAACTGCTAAGTCAAATGTTTGATTGGTATCTGTAAAGTAGGACCCATAATAATTCCCTTTAGGTGATTTTAATCCAACATAAGAGTCATAAGGAGAGTAGGTTTTGGTAAAAGCATCGAGAGAAAAATCACCACCATTTTCAAAGGCTCTCACTAAAAATTGTGCGTTGAGCATTCCTGGGGCATTTTTTCCAATATCAAGATTGGTCTCAACGGTTGCCTTTCCATCTGCATCAAGATTACCTTCGAAAATATTAAGTTCTTCAGTATTGAATTGACGTGAAGGATCATTAAATACATAGCCTTTAAAGTTTTTGAAGCTAGTATATGAATTGCTAAACTTGGCTTTAATTTCGGTTTTTATATTTTTAGCTGGTGCACCATGTAGCCACTTTACGTCTAGTGTTCCGTTAATGGGTTCATTACTAGAAAGTATCTCGTCTTCAAAATCAACTTTAATTTTAAGTCGGTTAGGTTTAACGGTTTCAACTTTTAATGATTTGTAGAATTGTGCACCACCAACAGAAACTTTGGCATTATAATTCCCTGTTTTTCCTTCGGAAACAGTAGGGACTATAAATTTGTAGAAATTATTAACATGATCGGAAGTTACGTTCTTATAAATGAGCTTTCCGTTTGGATCGGTCACTTCCATTTTTACAGGGTGTCTTTTAGGAAGTTCATTGGCTTTGTCGTTAAGCATAAAAGTTAAGAATAGCGAATCTCCTGGTCTCCATACACCTCGCTCTCCATAGATGTAGCCCTTAAGTCCGCGTTGCAATCTATTTCCAGAAACATCAAATTTGCTCAGTGATAGTGAATTTCCATCGGTAAGTCTTAAATAGCTTGTGTTATTTCCTTTAGATATAATGGCAAATGATGCAAATTTATTAGCGCTATGTGTTGCCAAACCTTCACCATTTGTGGTGACAGTACCAATTTCTTGTTGTTGAAAATTATACAACTTAATTGTGGCATTAGCCTCTGGATTGGTACTCAAAATATCAGTGACTGCAAAATAGTATTTGTTACCAGCACCTTGTTTCACAATAACGCCTAAATTAGAAGCTAGTAAATTTTGAGCAATGATTTTATTGTCGCCATAATACGCATCGTGGCAAGGGTTATCGCGCTGTCTCCAATTATAAGTATAGTTTCTGTATCGATACGTACGATTATCCCAATACTCTTGTTCTCTTAATTCGTCATCTTCAGTGTTGGTATCGGCATATTCATCGTAGTAGTAATCTTCTTCATAATAATAATCATCATATTCGTCATTTTCATTGAGTGAGCTGTTAGGATTAGCTTCACAATCATAAAGAGAATATTGCCTTGAATAACTCAATTCGACTCTGTAAATGGCACCAGGATCGGCTTTAAAGTATTTAGAAAGATCGATACTGTAGGCTTTCCATTTTCCAGAATTTTCAGCAGCAGATTGTAATTGAATAGTTTGTTTAACAATACGACGACCTACACGTTTAATTTCGTTTTGGTTGTTACTGCTCATCACATTATCTTGAAGAAATTGAAGTATATTATCTTCAAAGATTTTAATAACCCTTACATCTACTGCACTCAGGTTTACAGCTTCGAAATTAAATTTGAGATCATTAGAATTTGGTAATATAGTTCCGTTACTCACTAAGCGAACCTGTGGTTTCATTTCTTCAAATGAGATCGCTTCTGAAAATGGACTTTTTAGTTTGTAACCATCGGTATTTTTTATGCCTTGAAATACATCTACTTGAATATTTCCAATAAGCTTCGTGTCTGGATACACCTTTAAAACATTGCCAACAACTACAAATTTTGGATTCTTTACATTTTGAATAGTAACCAATCCATCAAAGTTTTGTTGGTTTTTAATTGGGTCAGAAAAGTTGATGTATAGATACTGTTCAGGGGATTTATAGGCTTCAATATTTACAATTTTAAAGTTATTTATGCCTGGAATTTGAATGGTGTTTTCGCCTTTGTTTTCTGCTTTTATAATTTTCCCATCCCATTTTATAACAATTTCAGAATCTTCAACCAAGCGATTAATGCTATCGATTTTAAATTCGAAATATTTTGAGTTTTTTTCAGTCTCATTAAAATGTAATTTGAGTTGCTTCCCATTTTGTGTCGCTTTTACCAATGTCTTAGCATCTTCCAACGAAATAATATCTGCCGATTTAATAACGGCTTCTAAGTGTTGCCATTTTTTACTGTAGGATTGTAGAGCATTAGTAACAATGTTGAAGTTTGGTGTTATAGTTTTAAACTGAAATGTATAGTCTTCATAATCTTTAGGCATATCTTTGTAGATCTTATCAAGCTTTACGACCACAGTATATTCTGTTGCTGGATCCAAATACTCATCTGGTGTGAAGATCAAGGTGTGTTTGTTGGCTGCTTTAAGTTTACCTTCGACATGAGGTGATATGCGAATAAGTTCGCCATTAATCTCTTGATCCATATCCCAATTTTCCACATCATTAGATAGGTTAATAGTAATTGGATTGGCAACCGATTGTAAACCAGAAGTTGTATAACTAATATAGTCCCTAAACTTAAAAAGATTGTCAGTCTCCTGAGTAATTGGGTCTTTCTTTTTACAAGAAAGAATGATAGCTAGACATAGAATGAGTGCAGAAAGATGTTTTAGTTTCATGGCTACAGAAATGTTTTATTGGTTTATATGATCGTTTCAAACCATCAATTTGATAGTTGAATACCATAAAATTATAGTAATTGTGAGGGATTCGCGCATACGTTTTGTTATGCGTAATTAATAAAATAGAATTCGTTACAAATAGAAAAGAATTCGTTTTTTTAGAAAAAATAAAGAGATACGATTAGTGTTATTCTTTATAAATTCCAATGACTAATTCGCCTTTGTCATTCATTGTTGCTCTATACATACCAGCAGTATTGAATTCGGCAACCATATTACCATTTTTATCAACGGCAACAATACCACCATCACCACCAAGTTCAGGTACTTTATTTTGAATGACTTCTTGGGCAGCTTCCTTAAGTGATAATCCTTTGTATTGCATTAAGGCAGAAATATCATGAGCAACCATAGCACGTATAAAATACTCTCCCCAACCTGTACTTGAAACAGCGCAAGAGTTGTTGTTGGCATATGTGCCAGCTCCAATAATTGGTGCATCACCAACTCTACCATAACGTTTATTGGTCATACCTCCTGTCGATGTTCCAGCAGCAAGATTACCATTTTTATCTAAGGCTGCACAGCCAACAGTTCCAAATTTATAGTTTTGAATTTCGGCATCATAAAATGCTGTTTTATCATCATGGTCTAACTCTACCTGTTCTCTTTCCTTTGCTCTTTTTACCGAGTTTAAACGTCTTTCAGTATGAAAATAACTAGGCTCAACTATGACTAAACCTTGTTCTTTGGCGTAGGTTTCGGCTCCAGAACCAGCCATCATCACATGAGGCGATTTATCCATGATCACTCGCGCTAAATTTATGGGATTTCTAACAGTGGTTGTGCCTGCCGACGCTCCAGCATTTAGTGTTTTTCCATCCATAATTGACGCATCCAATTCATTGGTTTCGGCATTGGTAAATACAGATCCCTTTCCAGCGTTAAATAATGGAGAATCTTCCATAACATTAATCGTTTTTTGAACAGCGTCTAAACTTGTTCCGCCGTTTTTTAAAATCTCATATCCCACTTTAATGGCTTCCTCTAATTTAGCTTTATAAGCGGCTTCACGTTCAGGAGTCATATTTTTTTTCAGAATCGTTCCAGCACCACCGTGGATAATAATGGCAAAATCGGCTCTGGGATCACTAGTGTATTCTGGAAAACCTGTTTCGGAGTTTTCATCGGCTTTTTTAACTTCTTTTGCGCAACTAAAACAGATAATAAAAACAAAAAAACGAAGGATATAATGTCTCATGGTGATATCAAATTTATAAGTGCTTTAAAGTTACATTATTAAACAAAATGCTTCAAGTAAAAATGACTTTTTATTAGTAACTTCGCGTCAAAATCTAATAAATCATAAAAAACATACAAATATGGAAGCTATTGCTACCGATTTCGGAATAAAAGAAGCCTTAAAGCAGTTAGGTGTTCATGAGGTAAACGAAGGAACATCTACAGGTTCAAATAATTTTTCTAATGGAGAGATTATTGAATCGTATTCTCCTGTTGATGGTCAATTAATAGGAAAAGTAAAAACAACTACAAGAGAAGATTATGATAGAGTAATGGATGCTGCTACAAAAGCATTTAAATCTTGGAGAGATGTACCGGCTCCGCAACGTGGAGAAATTGTTCGTCAATTTGGAAACAAATTAAGAGACCTGAAAGAACCACTTGGTAAATTAGTGTCATACGAAATGGGAAAATCTTTGCAAGAAGGTTATGGTGAAGTTCAAGAAATGATTGACATCTGTGATTTCGCCGTAGGTTTATCACGACAATTAAACGGACAAACAATTCCTTCTGAACGGCCAGGACATGTGATGAGAGAACAATGGCATCCAATAGGTGTTGTTGGAATTATCTCAGCATTTAACTTTCCTGTTGCTGTTTGGGCTTGGAATACAGCTTTAGCTTGGATATGTGGCGATGTATGTGTTTGGAAAGCTTCTGAAAAAGCACCTTTATGTTCTGTTGCTTGTCAAAATATTATTGCAGATATTTTGAAAGAAAATAATTTGCCAGAGGGTATTTCTTGTATCATAAATGGAGATTACAAAGTTGGAGAAATGATGACTACTGATTCTAGAATTCCTTTAGTTTCAGCAACTGGGTCTACAAGAATGGGAAGAATTGTTGGTGCAACGGTTGCCAAACGTTTTGGGAAATCTTTATTAGAATTAGGTGGTAACAATGCAATTATTATTACGCCTTCTGCAGATTTAAAAGTGGTGGTTCCTGGTGCAGTATTTGGTGCTGTAGGTACCTGTGGTCAACGTTGTACTTCTACAAGGCGATTAATTATTCACGATTCTGTATATGATAAAGTAAGAGATGCAATTGTTGGTGCCTATGATCAATTAACTATAGGGAATCCATTAGATGAAAAGAACCATATAGGACCGTTAATTGATAAAGATGCCGTAAATACATATTTAGCCGCCATTGAAAAAGCAAAAGCAGAAGGTGGAAATGTATTGGTTGAAGGTGGTGTATTAGAAGGAGAAGGTTTTGAAAGTGGTTGTTATGTTAAACCAGCTATTATTGAAGCCGAAAATCATTTTGAAATTGTACAGCATGAAACGTTTGCTCCAATTTTATATCTTATGAAATATTCTGGTGATGTAGAAAATGCTATTGATAAGCAAAATGGTGTCGCTCAAGGATTATCATCTGCAATCATGACAAACGAAATGAAAGAAGCTGAGAAGTTTTTATCTTATGCTGGTTCTGATTGTGGAATAGCTAATGTGAATATTGGAACTTCTGGTGCTGAAATTGGAGGTGCTTTTGGTGGTGAAAAAGAAACTGGAGGTGGACGCGAGTCTGGATCTGATGCATGGAAAATCTACATGAGAAGACAAACCAATACGATAAATTATTCAGACGAATTACCTTTAGCACAAGGAATTAAGTTTGATCTTTAATTCAATTAAATTGAATACATATAAAAAGCCGCGTCATTTGATGTGGCTTTTTAATTTGACGGAATTATAGTGTATCGTATTTCAGTAAAATCTGAAAATACTTCCATTGAGTTATTAATTGATTCTGCTCTAAACGTAAGTTGATTATCTGCAGCAGACAAAGAATAAAAGTAACTTCTATTTCCAAATTCATGAGGAATAGTATAGACGTCTCCTGAAGCAGTCCTAGCATAAACTTGAAATGCTGCCGAATTTACATTTGCCTCTGAAATGTTGGAATCATCTATGATTTGAATTTTAAAAGTATTTGGTGTAGGAGAAAAGTTAATAGTAATCCAATCTGAGGAAATTACATTAGCATTTCCATCCATTCCATCATCACCATCTTCAGCAGAGCAGGACACTAAGCACAAGATGAACACAACACTAATAATTCTTGAAATTGTTTTCATAATTTACGACTATATTTTACTTCATAATATAATAAAATTTAATCTAATGAGTTGATTTTGTTACTACTCTCTTGCTTTGGAATCATTTGTGAGCGGTATAATTAAACTTAAAATAATTTTTTAAGTCTTATAAGTTATATGAAAGTTCAATACATACAACATTTATATCAGAGGCTTGGTTTTGGTATTGTTCCAAATCAATTGGTTCAACTCGCTAATAAAGACAGGCATCAAGTTGTTGAGGAACTGTTTTATATGTCATCGTCTATGACAAACTTAAGTATTGATACGACAGATTTAGATCATTATACTTCGGAAACGGTTATTGGAAATAAGAAAAAATTGTTCGAATTTAGAGATAAGAGCAAGGAGAAACTTAAAGCGTACAATTTGGCTTGGATAGAACGACTCATTAACACCAGTGAAGCTTTAAGAGAACGAATGACTTTGTTTTGGGCGAATCATTTTGTTTGTCGAGATGAAAATATTTTTCATATGGTGCAATACAATAATATACTTAGAGCGAATGCACTAGGCAATTTTGGAGATTTTGTCAAAGCTATTTCAAAAGAACCATCGATGCTCAAATATTTAAACAATAAACAAAATAGAAAGCAAAAACCTAACGAAAACTTTGCTCGCGAACTTATGGAGTTATTTATGTTAGGAGAAAGTCATTATTCCGAAGAAGACATAAAGGAGAGCGCTAGAGCTTTTACAGGCTATAATAATAATTTTGAAGGCGAATTTATATTCCGGAGAATGCATCATGATTATGGTTTTAAAACGTTTTTTGGAAGTACAGGACGTTACAATGGTGATGACATTATTGATATTATACTTGAACAAAAACAATGTGCTCGTTTTATCTGTAAGAAGATATACAGCTATTTTGTAAATGAAACTATTGACGATGCCAAAGTTGAAGAACTAACATCTATATTCTATAAAGATTATAATATTGAAAAGCTCATGCGACATATTTTTATGTCGGATTGGTTTTACCAACAAGAACATATAGGTGCTAAGATAAAATCGCCAATTGAGTTTTTGGTAGGGATTTGTCGAACAGTACCTGTGACATTCGAAAGTGCTATGGATGTATTGAAAATTCAAAAGTTATTAGGTCAAATGCTCCTCAATCCACCAAATGTTGCAGGTTGGAAAGGTGGTAAAAATTGGATCGATAGTAATACCATTATGATTAGATTGAAGTTGCCATCAATACTTTTAGCTAATGCGCGAATATCAACAAAAGAAAAAGGTGAATTTGAAGACGCTTTTGAAACGTATATTACGAAAAAACGAAAAAATAAGTTTGTCAATGTGACCGTAGATTGGGAAACATTTGAGAAGCAATTTGCAGATTATAGCATTAACGAATTACAAGAGTTACTCTTATTACCTAAGCTAAGTGAAGGAACGAAAACCTATTTAAAGACATTGAGCAAATCGTCAAAACAAGAGTATTGTGTTCAGTTAATGTCATTACCCGAATATCAAATGTGTTAGTTATGGACAGAAGACATTTTTTAAAACAATCCACATTAGCGAGTAGTCTCTTTTTTGTACCTAATTTTATAAAGGCCTTTGAAAGTTTACCTTCGCATACTTTAGGTTTTAAACGCTTAGTTGTTATTCAACTTTCAGGGGGAAATGATGGTCTTAACACAATTATCCCTTTCAATAATGATAACTATTATCGAAATCGACCAACTATTAGCATTTCTAAGAGTGATGTGTTAAGAGCAAGTGATGATTTGGGATTTCATAAGAGTCTACTACCTCTTAAGAAATTATTTGATCAAGGACATCTAACAATTATCAATAATGTTGGCTACCCAAACCCCAATCGTTCACATTTTAGAGCGACAGACATTTGGCAAACGGCCAGTAGTTCTAATCAATACTGGCAAACAGGTTGGATTGGCCGTTATTTGGATGAGTATGGCAATAAACCATTTAATGCTCTTGAGATTGATGATAGTTTATCGCTCGCGTTAAAAGGACAAAACACTACTGGTATTGCAGTTAAGAATCCTTATGTGTTGTTTAAAACATCCCAAGATCCCTATTTTAAAAATGTACTAAACCATTATCAAGATGAACATTTGAGTGAGCATAATCTTGGTTACTTATATAAAACAATGATTACTGCAGAATCCTCTGCAAAATATATTTTCGAAAAACATAAAACGGCAGTATCAAAACAAGATTATCCAAATAATGAGTTTGCAAGACAATTGAAAACAACGGCAAAACTAATAGCCTCTAATATTGAAACTAAAGTATTCTATTCATCACTTGGTGGATTTGATACACATGCTGGTCAATTAAATAGTCAGGCTCGATTGTTAAAAACATATGCCGAATCCATGGAAACTTTTGTTAAGGACTTAAAACAACAAGGTACTTTTAACGATACACTTATTGTCACTTTTTCCGAATTTGGAAGACGAGTAAAACAAAATGCGGCAAACGGGACGGATCATGGTGCTGCAAGTAATGTGTTTATTATAGGCAATCAACTAAAAACGCCAGGGTTTTATAATAATCTGGCAAGCTTAAGTGATTTAGATGATAATGGAGACTTAAAATACACGATAGATTTCAGATCAATTTATGCTACAATCCTAGATAAGTGGCTAGCTGTAGACGATGAAACAATATTAAATGCATCGTTTCAAAAATTAAAGTTCATATAGTATTAGAAAACAAAAACCCTGTTTCACATTCGACGAATCGGCATTGAAACAAGGTTATATGTAATTGATTAATAGCACTACAAAAATGCTAAAAATTAAGATTGATTTCTAAAAAAAACTATAAGTGGTCAAAAAAACTGTATGAATGGTAAATATGATCAATTTTAAAAATCACATCTGTTTTTTTTGATGAAAAATCACTTACATAAATTGCAGAAAAAAACAAAAACCTTATTTCGTTATTGACAAGTCAACATTGAAATAAGGTTATATGTAATTGATTAATAGCAGTGCTAAAATCGTAAAAAACAAGGGTGGTCGGTGAAAAAAACTATGAGTGGTTAAAAAACCTGTATGAATGGTGTTTTTTGGAAAATTTATCAGATTAACTGTATTCTGATTGGTGTAATAATCAAGTATAATCATCAACACCGTAAGAGTTTTCATATAAATAGTTTAGAAATTAGCTATTAATGTCTAATTATAAGATTTTCAGCGAATTAAATTGATTTCGTGTTAAAATAATTCTTAAATTAAACCTGCTATTAATCAATACATAACCAATTATGAAAACTTTTTTTAAGTTAATTCTGTTGACTTTTTTTGTTTCTTTTGCCTCGTGCGAGACAGAAGATGTGATTACAGAAAATAACAGTAATCGAGAACCAATTAATGAAAAGGAATGTGAAACGGCTTTTGCTTATGGCAAAGAAGATGAAGCCATATGTTTTTTAGATGATGATGATTTAAATTCGAATAGATGGGGATGGTCAATTGGACCTCTTACACCAGATCATTATGAGTCGTATCTTATTTATCAAGCTGCAGGTGGATGTAATTTAAATAATGGAGAAGTCATAGGAACTTTGAATGTTGTTTATGAAGATGACTACGTATTAGTCGATTTTGTTGCCAATGAAGGCTATGGATTTTTTGAAACACATTTGTATGTAGGTGCCACGAAGTATCCAACAAAAAGAAATGGCCAATATACCGTAGCTCCAGGGCAATACCCTTACAGTAATGATATTCCTGATGGAGCTTCAGATGATAGTTATAAAATCGATGATGTCGAAGGCGGCATCTATATTATAGCACATGCTGTTGTTTGTCCTTTTAAAAAAGACGAAAAAAACTAACGCCAACTTCTAAATACAGTTAACTGTAAAGTGACAATTTATGGTTAACTGTATTTTACTTTTCTTAAAATTCTGGTAGCTTCTTGATAAGAATTATAAACCGCTTTACTGTGTTTTTTTAAGTAAGGCTTGGCTTCATTTAATTTGTTAATAGCATCAGGAAAATCATTGAGGTAACAGATGAGGTAAGTTGCTGGAAGATTTTTTAGATCGAGTTCTTCGTGTTTATTCAAAACGAAACCTTTCTTTAATTTTTCTAAAATGGTATTATTTGAATTATTAATATGATGGAGTAATTTTTTTTCAAATTGTGGTGGCTTAAATAACAAATTGGTTTCAATAGTATAATTAGCATTATCTTCAAAATGAATAATGGTTTCTTCTAGTTGATAATACTTGTTTTGATTTTGAAGCCCTAAACTCACATATTCTATAATTTTAAATGTATCACTATCATAAGTAATTGACACTTCATCTAACGTAGAAAAGAACAAACGAACTTGCTCATTAATGAGTTCTATATCTACACGAGAATAAAAAACTTCGTCTTTAACTGCTTTTTTTTGCCCAGACCAACACAGCACAAAGTATTCTTTAAATACCTTGTATTGCGGATTGTAATCTTTTCGTTTATTCATAAAATCAAAAACACCATCTAAAGTATATTCAATGTTGTTTTGCGCATGGGACTCGATGGCACTTACAATTTTAGAGTTGACATCTTTAATCTCAATGTCAAAAACCTTGGGCATACTCATACTGCCATCTCTAAAAAATACGGTACCTCCATAATATTTCCAGATGTTTTTACGTAAGGATGTGAGATTGTCAATAGCTCTAATCGTAACTAAGCCAACAACTTTATCATCTGGTAAATGCGGAAATGGGATATTTTCATATTGTACTATAGGTGGATTAGATAGATACGCATTTATAAGATTTTGAATTTTACTATCGTCAAAAAAATTAACACCAATGATCTTATTGTCTTCGTCTTCAACACCAATAACAATATAAGAGTTGTTTTTTGGGTTGCTATTAGAAAGTGCACAAATGTGTTTTAAAAATTTAGCTTTTCCTTCTTTGTGTGTAATATCGACTTTTCGTTTTTTATCATAAAAACTATTCTCATCGTTATGAGCTAATAGATTTTTAATAAGTAGTCGTTTATTAATCATTGTTCAGTTTCAGCAATAATAACTCCAAAATTCCCATCCAATTGCTCCCATTTTTTCTTCGGAATATAAGTTCTTGAGACAAAACCATCAAGATACAATGCATTTTTACAACCAAGGTTTTTAAAAAATTCGGCGAAGTCATATAAGTTGATGAGATCTTTTGACATAGCAAATAAGACTTGACCATTTGGTAAAATTCCAACGCCATTTCTAATGTGTAAGTTCTTAGATCCTTTTACAAATTTAGAATGAATATGACCATCTATAACTAACATAGGGCCAGATTGTGTTGCATAGCTAATGCTTGGGTTTATTTTAAAATCGGTGGTTTTACAAACGACACCTTGCTTGTTTTTTGTGATGTAGAAAATGCCATTAGGTTGTAAATAAAAATTACCATACGCTTCTTTTGTGGTGTCTATTTGTGTTTTAACAATTCCATTTTCAATATATAAACCTTGAGGAGAACCATCTTTTAAATACATACCGCCATTCATGGCAAAACGTAACTTTTGACCCTTTTTTTCTAATCTGGTTTTGAGTTTTTGGAGACTACCATAATTAACTCCAGAGGAATCTTTTAAATAAAACTTCAAGGCTTGTGACTTTAGATCTACCACATGGCCTACAAATCTATCATCATCTATATCTTGTGCGACAGAGGTACAAGATATACATAACATCAAAAGTGTACTTGCTACTATTAGAAATGTATTATTGAAAGTTCTAATACTATAATAAATGTTATAATAAACTAATTTCTTTTTCAATATTTTGTCGGGCTTGCGGTTCAAATTTGTCTCGATATAATTGGGTAAAATAAATTGATTTACGTTTTAAAAAATGTTGCATTGCTTCTTTTCGACCTCTTTTGTACATAAAATCGGGATAGATTGCATATTCTTTTCTAATGTTTTTAATATAAGTCTGGTAAATATCCCAATCTGTTCCTAAAATAGATAAATCGATATCCAAAAGATAAGCATTGTCATTGTTTTCTTGTAAAACAATATCGTGATTTTGTGTCGATTTAATTAAAATAACGACGTTTTTGATGCGTTTTTCATCAAAATTGAATGATTTTAGGCTTTTTTGAGCAAATTCTGCACTTTTTGTTTCGTTGTTCTTTTTTGTGGCTTTGTAAATAATATCATGATACCAAATGGCAAATCTAAAGACATCATAATCTATAATCTCATGTGTAATATCTTTAGCTTGAACAAGCATATGATAAATATGAGTTAAATTATGATAATGCCTGTTTTTGGATGAGTAGTGTTTTTTAATAGCGTTCCAATAGTGAGCTATCAAAAGTTCGTCTTCAGTATATTTTGAAGACAACTGTGTCCATTCACTTAGCAACCAATCTATCATAGATCTTTGTTTAATATGGTATTATTGGCTTGTGCTGTACAAAACATAAGTACATCGGCAATATTAACATGTGCAGGGCGAGAAATGGCAAACTGAATGACTTCAGCGATATCTTCTGCTTGAAGTGCTTTATAGCCTTTGTAGACATTATCTGCAATAGGATCGCCTTTAAAACGAACTTGAGAAAACTCGGTTTCTACTAGACCAGGATTAATGGCTGTGACTTTTATTCCAAAGGGATTCAAATCAAGACGCATCCCTTCGGTAATAGCTAATACAGCATGCTTGCTACCACAATAAACATTACCTTTTGGATAGACTTCCCGACCAGCCGAAGACCCAATATTAATAATATGACCACTTTTGCGTTCGGTCATTTGAGGAATGATTGCTTTGCTTACATAAAGTAAACCCTTCACATTAATATCAATCATAGCATCCCAGTCTTCTAAATTACCAGTGTGTATCGGATCTTTCCCATAAGCATTTCCAGCATTATTAATTAAAATGTCAATCGTTTTAAAACTATCGGGAAGAGAAGCGATGGCATTAGAAGTTGCTTTTTTATCTCTTACATCAAAGTTGAGTGTATAAACCTCTGTTTGTTTGCTCAAGGCTTTTTGTATGGTGTCTAGCCGTTCTTGTCGTCTTCCGCAGAGAATTAAATGAATACCGTGTTTTGCAAATTCGTGAGCTGTGGCTCTTCCTATTCCGCTTGTTGCCCCAGTAATCAATGCTGTTTTTTTCATGCTTATTTTTTTGTTTATGGTACCTTATGACCTTGGCATGCCACCAATATTTTAAACCAATCTTCGAGTTCCAAATTAATGTCTACTGCTTTAATTGCATTTGAAATACGTTTTGCATTTGTTGTGCCAATTACAGGATGAATTCGAGATGGATGTTTTAAAATCCATGCTAAAAGTAATTGGTCTTCAGTTGCGTCGTATTTTTCCAATAATTCACCAAGCTGTCTATGAATGCGTCTTGTTTGCTCATTGTCTTCCCTAAAAACACTACCTAAAGGAGACCAAGCCATAGATGTTATTTGATTGGTCATCATATGGTCAAGCGTACCATCATGCATAGCCTCATGTTGGGTTAGAGAAAATTCAATTTGATTGACTGAAATATCAACCGATGTGGACAATAATTCTACTTGGGAAGGCGAGAAATTAGACACGCCAAATGATCGTATTAATCCTCTTTCTTTTAAATTAGAAACTGCTTCTGCAATGTCATCTGGTTGCATTAAGGGACTTGGTCTATGAAGGAGTAACACATCTAGGTATTCCGTTTTTAAATGTTTAAGAGATGATTCGGCAGACCAAATAATATAAGACTTACTGTAATCATAATGTTTTACTGTATTATTAGGTCTGTTGTCACTTAAATATTGAATACCACATTTGCTAATCAATTCAATAGTGTCTCTTTGTATACCACTTTCAGCAAACGCATTACCAAATTCGGCTTCGGTAGTATAGCCACCGTAAATATCAGCATGATCAAATGTTGAAATATTATGAGTTATACAATGATGTATAAGGTTAATCATGTCTTTCTTTGGGAGTTGTTTTCCCCAAGTACCCCAAGTCATAGTACCTGCAATTAATCGAGAATATTTCACTTTTTTTTCTGTTTATGCCGTTTTTTTTGCAATTCACGTATAAAAATAGTCAAATCTGTAAGAAGAAAGTATTATTGCCATGTAATAATTAAGTCACCCAAATCATGAAATTTTTAAGTCATTACAAAACTGCTATTTACAGTATCATATTCTTATTTTTTTTAAGTAGCTGTTCTAAAGAAATCGAAACAGAAACTTTTGACAATAATAGCCTGATAACTGTTAAACTTCAAGGAACAAAAAGCCTCCTTAATCGCGCAAATATTGAAGTATTGGATGTACAACTTAGAGTTTTAGAAGATGAATCAAGTCCAAATGCCTGGATGAGCCTCAATACAATTAATACTGGAATTCATGATTTAACCGATATAACAGATAATGAAGTTGTGACTTTGGTTGATTTTGATGTGATACCAACAGGATTTGTTTACAACATAAAATTAATCTTAGGTGATCGAAACTCTGTTGTGAAAAACGGTGTAGAGTATGTGGTGAGCATGGCTCCAGAATATGAAAATGAATCGATAAACATGATCGGAAAAGAATTGAATGCTAATAAGTTATATGAATTTTTAATTGAATTTGATGTTGACCGATCTATAGAATTTTCTTCTCAAGGTGAAGTCAATCTCAATCCTCAAATTAGTACACATTTAAGACGTTTTGAATTATTTTAAGTCCCTATAATTTCAAATAAAATATGTAAGAGCAGTACCAATGGTGCTGCTCTTTAACTTTTAACCAATTATTAACAGCATCACAGAAAAAATTTTAACAATTTGCATAACTAAATTAAAAAGAGATAATCACAGCGTTTAAAACATACAGATAATGGAAGAAACTGGAACAATTGACATTAAGAGCATCAATGAAAAAATAGAAAAAGAAAGTGCTTTTGTTGATTTGTTAATGATGGAAATGAACAAAGTCATCGTTGGACAAAAACATATGGTAGAACGATTGCTAATAGGGCTTCTTGGTAGAGGTCATATTTTGCTGGAAGGTGTGCCTGGACTAGCAAAAACGCTAGCGATTAACACATTATCTCAAGCTGTAGATGGAAGTTTTAGTAGAATTCAGTTTACTCCAGATTTGTTACCAGCCGATGTTGTAGGTACATTAATCTACAATATGAAACTAAATGATTTTTCTATCAAAAAAGGACCAATCTTCGCCAATTTTGTTTTAGCAGATGAGATTAACAGAGCACCAGCCAAAGTACAATCGGCTTTACTGGAAGCGATGCAAGAAAAACAAGTGACCATTGGTGACGAAACATTTATCCTAGACAAACCTTTTTTAGTAATGGCTACGCAAAACCCGGTTGAGCAGGAAGGAACTTATCCTTTACCTGAAGCACAGGTAGACCGTTTCATGTTAAAAACGGTTATAGATTACCCAAAGCAAGCCGAAGAGCAACTTATTATGAGAGCTAACCTCAAAGGAGACTGGGATAAAGTAAATCCAGTAGTATCTGTTGCCCAAATTATAAAAGCGCAAAGTGTTGTTCGAGAGGTTTATATGGATGAAAAAATTGAAAAATATATTCTCGACATCATCTTCGCAACACGTTATCCAGAACAATACCGACTAGCCGATTTAAAACCACTCATATCATTTGGAGCTTCACCTCGTGGTAGTATCAATTTAGCAACTGCTGCTAAATGCTATGCGTTTATAAAAAGAAGAGGTTATGTGATTCCAGAAGACGTTAGAGCTGTTGTTCATGATGTACTTCGTCATAGAATAGGAATTACCTATGAAGCAGAAGCTGAAAATGTGACTTCGGAAGACATTATCAACAAAATTGTAAATGAAATCGAGGTGCCTTAAGAAATGGATCTGAAGAATTTCGACTTCAAAATTTTTCAAAAAAACATTTAGACAAAGTTCAGGATGCGCATCATAAGCATCAATAAAATTTTATGTCAAAACGATAGTTGAAAATAATGGATACTAAGGAATTATTAAAAAAAGTACGAAAAATTGAGATTAAGACACGTCGATTGTCTGATCATATATTTGGAGGCGAATACCACTCGACGTTTAAAGGTCGTGGTATGACTTTTTCCGAAGTACGCCAATATCAATTTGGAGATGACGTTCGTAATATCGATTGGAATGTTACTGCACGCTACAATGAACCTTTTGTTAAAGTGTTTGAAGAAGAACGAGAATTGACCATGATGCTTATGGTTGATATTTCGGGATCAGAATTGTTTGGTACTGATGTTCAATTTAAAAATGAAATTGTAACCGAAATTGCAGCAACCTTAGCCTTTTCGGCAACACAGAATAATGATAAAATTGGACTTATCTTGTTTTCAGATGATATTGAACTTTATATCCCTCCAAAAAAAGGACGTTCGCACGTACTAAGAATTATTAGAGAACTCATTGAATTTAAACCAAAGAGTAAACTGACTAACATCGCCGAGGCATTTAAGTTTTTATCTAATGTCATGAAAAAGAAAGCCATTGTATTTGTGCTTAGCGATTTTATTGCAGATGATTACAAACAGAATTTGAAAATTGCTGCAGGACGTCATGATATTACAGGGATACGTGTTTATGACAAGAGAGAAGAAGCCATTCCAAATTTAGGAATGGTGCAAATGGAAGATGAAGAATCTGGAGAGTTGGTGTTGGTGAATACAGCATCAAAGACTGTAAGAAACAACTACAGTAAATACTATAATGAAAAAGTAGAGTACTATAAAGACACCTTTACAAAATCAGGTTCGGGTACAATTAATTGTCGTGTGGACGAAAGTTATGTAAAAAAGTTATTAGGCTATTTTAAAAGAAGAGGATAAGCAGTGACAGGATCAAAAATTAAACATATAATAAATGTCTTGAGTAAGCAACTTACCGTACTCACGGTTTGTTGTTTTTTCTTTACAATAGCTTCCAATGCTCAGGTAACATCATCAATTGATACCACCAAAATTAAAATAGGAGAGCAAATTACCTATAAGATTCAAGTTGAAGCAGATACTACCGATCTTGTTGTTTTCCCTGAAGGTCAAACCTTCACGCCTCTAGAAATGATTGAGTCTTACAAGGTGGATACCACAAAAAATAATGCGAGATTCAAACTAATAAAAAAATACGGGCTAACACAATTTGACTCTGGGTCTTACATGATTCCAAAACAAAAGGTTGTCATTGGGACCAAAACGGTATTTACAGATTCGCTAAATGTTGAGGTCTTTTCTGTAGCTGTAGATACGACCAAGCAAAATTTATACGATATCAAACCGCTTATTAAAGTTGAAAAAGGAGCAAGTAATTGGTGGATTTACCTTTTAATTACTTTGATGGCTTTAGGTTTGATCGGATTTTTACTGTATTGGTTTATTTGGCGAAAAAAACCATTAACCGAAGAAGAGGAGATTGCAATGCTCCCACCTTATGACAGGGCAAAACTCGCACTAAAAAAACTTGACGAAAGTAACTATTTGCAACGATCAGAATTAAAAGATTACTATTCTGAGTTAACCTTTATCATTAGAAAATATCTTGACGAAAAAGTATATGATCGTGCCCTAGAAAGTACGACAGATGAGTTGGTAGATCGACTAAATATGCTTAAAGATGCCAATCAAATAGAATTGAGTCAAACAGATATTGATAATATTGAAACGATATTGAAACGTGCCGATTTGGTGAAATTTGCTAAGTCTGCTCCAGATATCGAATTGGCGAGAATTGATAGAGATACCATTGATGTCGAAATTGATCAAGTGAAAGAAGCATTACCAGAACCTACTGAAGAAGAAAAACTACTAAATAAACAATATAAAGAAGAACAAGATCGCAAGAAGAAACGAGAGAAAATCGTACTTACCGTTTGCGCTAGTATTTTAATTTTGGTAGCGACTTATGTTGGTTTCGGACTCAAATACGGATTCAAGTACGTTGCAGATACAATCATTGGGAATGAAACTAAGGAACTCTTAGAAGGAGATTGGGTTAAAAGTGATTATGGTGTACCACCAATTATGATATCAACACCAGTTGTTTTAGAACGAATAGAATTACAGGCTATTGACACAATTCAGCAAGTTAAACGAACGGCATTTGGTTATGGAGATCTAGATAGCGCGTTTAATATTGGTGTTGGAACCACTCAATATAATCTCCCAGAAGGTGAAGAAATTGATATAAATGGAGCTGTTGAAGAAACTATAAAATCCTTAGAAAATAATGGTGCAAGAAATCTTATAGTAAAGCAAGAACAATTTATTACACCAAATGCTGCTGAAGGATTAAAAGTGTTTGGTACAGGAGAGTTTCCAACTGATGTTAAAGATCAATATAGATCTGGAGAATATTTGATTCTAATCTTTGTTGCTGATGATAAATCTGTAATGCAAAAAGTGGCATTGATTTGGAATAATGAAGATGAATATACGAATCAAATTATGGATCGTATTTTAAATTCTGTAGAACTTAAAAAAGTAGAAGAGTGATGTTTGAAGGTGTAGAGTTCTTAAATAAAGAGTTTTTCTGGTTGTTTTTATTGCTGCCTATAGCTATAGTTTGGTATGTGTTTAAGAGAAAACGTCAAACCGCAGAGCTCAAAATATCTAGTATTAAAGGATTTCAAGTAGGACAGTCTATTTTGCCTAAACTACGTCCAACGTTATTTGTTTGTCGTTTATTGGCTTTAGCATTTTTGATTACGGCACTTGCAAGACCAAGAACTTCAGATGAAACTACCAAAACGAAAACGACTAAAGGTATTGATATCGTTATGGCTATTGATGTATCGGCAAGTATGTTGGCAAAAGACCTATTACCTAATCGTCTTGAGGCCTTAAAGAAAGTAGCTGCAGAATTTATTCAAGGACGACCAAATGATAGAATAGGTTTGGTTGAATATGCAGGAGAAAGTTATACAAAAACACCAATTACTAGTGATAAAGCAATAGTTCTACGTTCACTTAGAGATGTGAAATACAATGATATCATAGAAACGGGAACAGCTATAGGTATGGGGTTGGCAACCTCAGTAAACCGATTAAAAGATAGTAAGGCCAAGAGCAAGATTATTATTTTATTGACAGATGGTGTCAATAATTCGGGGTTTATAGATCCTAAAATCGCAAGTGAGTTAGCGGTAGAATACGGTATTAAAGTTTATACAGTTGGACTTGGAACCAATGGTATGGCTTTGTCACCTTATTCAATGAATAGAAATGGTACATTTCAATACCGAAGAGTACAAGTAGAGATCGATGAAGACTTACTAAATGAAATTGCAGATGTTACAGGAGGTAAATATTTTAGAGCGACTAATAACAAGAAATTAAAAGAGATTTACAACGAAATAAATAAACTGGAAAAAACTGAAATCGAAGAGATCAAATACACAAGCTACGATGAGAAATATCGTCCGTTGATTTTGATAGCTCTTGGCTTTTTAATTATTGAAGCCTTATTACGATTAACCGTTTTTAGAAGTTTTGTATAGCGATTATGTTTGATTTTCAATTAGAAGAAAAAGTTTGGTTTTGGATATTACTGGTAATTCCGGTGATTATCTTCCTGTTTGCTATACTACAGTTTTGGAAATATAGAACTCAAAAGCGATTTGCAAATTCGCAATTGTTAAAACGATTGAGCCCCAACCAATCCCTATTCAAGTCTATTTTAAAAATAGTAGTGCTAAGTCTCGCATTTGCTTGTCTAGCGATTGCCTTGGTAAATCCTAAAATAGGGACGAAATTAGAGACTGTAAAGCGATTAGGAGTTGATATTGTGTTTGCTGTAGATGTTTCAAAAAGTATGCTTGCCGAAGATATAGCACCTAATCGCCTAGAAAAATCAAAACAGTTAGTAACGCAGATTATAAACAATTTGGCTAGTGATCGTATTGGGATTATCGCCTACGCTGGCAAAGCATTTCCGCAGTTGCCAATTACCACAGATTATGGATCGGCAAAAATGTTTCTCCAAAATTTAAATACCGATATGTTGTCGTCTCAAGGAACAGCGATTAATGAAGCGATTGAATTGGCAAAGACTTATTTTAATGACGAAGAACAAACCAATCGCGTATTAATTATTATTTCCGATGGTGAAGATCACAGCGATATTGCCAGTAATGTTGCTGAAGAAGCTGGAGACGAAGGCATTCGAATTTTTACTATAGGTGTAGGAGATGAGAAAGGTGGTCCAATTCCTATCAAACGAAATGGCGTGCTTTTAAATTACAAAAAAGACAATCAAGGTGAGACTGTAATTACCAAACTCAACGAAGAAACACTTAAGGATATAGCAGATGAAGCCAATGGCGCATATATTAGAGGAAATAACACTTCTGAGGTAATCGATGAGATCAAAGATATTTTGAATCGGATGGAGAAAACCGAATTTGAAGCCAAAGAATTTGCCGATTTTAAAGATCAATTTCAATGGTTTTTAGGTTTTGGGATCTTCTTTTTGTTTATAGATATTTTCTTCCTCGAACGAAAAACAGGATGGTTAAAACGACTCAATCTTTTTAATGAGAATATGTAATCGTTTCGGTATTATATATTTTATAAATTCTTTAACTATATCAAGCCCTACAGTTTTTTATCTTGCTATTTACTAAATATGAGAATGAACCACATAAAAATTATAATTTTAGTCTTAGTGTTACCATTACTAAGTTTTGGTCAGGATAAAGATTTGTCTATATTCGAAAATCTAGTTGACAAAACTTGGAGTGCAGAAGGACAATGGGAAAACAACGGCCCAAAGTTTAAACAAGATGTGCATTTCAGTTTTGATCTAGAGCGTTCGGTTGTAATAGCAAAGTCAAAAGGCTTTGTGAATAAAGAACAAACCGAGTTTGGAGACAGAAACCATGGCGTTAGACACTATGATAAAACGACCAATACGATCAAGTTTTGGGAGTTTGATGTTTTCGGAAATGTAACTAAAGGAAAAGTGTTAGCCGAAGGTAAAAATATCATTTATCAGTATCAATATGGAGAATCAATAATTACTGATATGTGGGAATATGTAGATGATTCTACTTATAATTTTAAAGTAGGAAGTTACTACAACGGAACATGGGAACAAGTTTACTTGAATACCGTTTTTAAAGAACAGAAGTAAAATGAGGAAACTACTTATAATTTGTACGGTCTTAATGACGACCTTGAGTTTTGCTCAAGATAAAGACAAAGAGCGTGAAGAAAAATTAAAACTAGAGAAAGCTACTAATTATGTATATGAAGGCAACGAATTGGTAGATGCCGATAATTATATCTCTGCTGAGATGGAATACAGAAAGGCAATTTCTAAAGCACCTTCAGTGGTTGCTGGCTCGTATAATTTGGGAAGTACATATTACGAAAAAGAGAATTACGATGAAGCTTTGTATCGTTTAAAACTTGCTGCTGATAATTCAGAATCTAAAGAAGAAAAACATAAGATATTTCACAATATTGGAAATATCTTAATGAAACAAGACTTATGCGAAATGGCTGTGGAGTCTTTTAAAAATGCATTAAGAAACAATCCAACTGATGATGAAACGCGTTACAATTTGGCTATAGCTAAACAATGTGCTGAGCAGCAAAAGAAAGATCAAGACAAGGAAGAAGAGAAAAAAGACGAGGATAAAGAAGACGAAAAGAAAGACGAAGAAAAGAAAGAGGACGAGAAAAAGCAGGACCCTAAAGATGAAGGCGATCAAGATAAAAAGGAAGGAGACGATGAGAAAGATGAAGAAGGAAAGCCAAAAGATGAAAAAGATAAGGGAGAAGGAAAAGAAAAAGAGGATAATAAGCAAAAAGGAAAGCCAAAACCAAAACCTGGGCAGCTATCACCACAGCAAATTAAAAACTTGCTAGAAGCTATGAACAATCAAGAACAGAAAGTTCAGGAAAAAATAAATGCTGATAAACAGAAAGGAGTAAAAGTCAAACCTGAAAAGGATTGGTAGTACCCTTTTAAACATACAACCAAAATCCGAACACTATGAAATCTATTAAACAAACGCTATTGCTGCTGAGTATTTTTTCAGTTGGAATAGTATTCGCACAAGTGAATTTTGAAGTTAAAGTTAGTAAAGATAAAGTGGCTCCTAATGAATCTATTCGAGTAGATTTTGAGATGGATGCAGAGGAAGAGGAGTTTACACCACCAAGTTTCAGTGATTTTGAAGTGGTAAGTGGTCCACAAAAAAATGTGAGTAGAAGTTGGATTAAAGGCGAAGAGAGTTATAAAAAAACCATAACTTATTATGTTGTGCCTCAAAAGCAAGGCGATTTAACAATTGATCAAGCTCGAATGACTGTTGATGATGAAACTTACCTAACAAAACCAATGTCTGTTAAAGTTAATGATATGTATAAAAGTAAGGAAGATAATCCTCAACTTTTAAAATTTAATAATACGGTTCACTTGGTTGCTGAGGTATCTAAGAAAACGGTTTCAGTAGGAAGCTCTATTGAAGTTACCTATACACTGTATGTGTCTCCAGAAGTTGGAATTTCAAATTGGAAAGCATTGACTAAACCAGAATATGAAGATTTTGAATCTGAAGACATTGATGTAAAACCACTGAAAGTTGAAGACGGAACGTATAAAGGTGAAAAACAGCGCTATGTAGTGTTGAGCAAAACAAAATTAACGTCTAAAGAAAAAGGGCAGTTTCAATTAGAACCTTTAAAACTCAACGTCACAGTAGAAATGCCAACAGATAAGAATGATATTTTTGGTAGCCCTGTAATGCAAACTATAAATAAAACATTAACGACCAACGTTATTACAGTTACAGTTAAATAAAAAATAGAAACGAATCTATTGAGATGAAAATCGTAAAACACATAACATTATTACTTATTGTACTGACTTCGAGTATGGCTTCTACGCAAGTTAAATTTGAAGCAAAATTAAGTAAGCAAAAATTAGGTGTCAATGAACGGTTACGTATCGATTTTGTAATGAATAAGGATGGTGATAATTTCAATCCGCCAGATTTTGCAAATTTTAATGTGGTTGGAGGCCCTAACACTTCAGTGAGTAATTCCTGGCTTAATGGACAGCATTCTTATAATAAAACCTACAGTTATTTCTTAGCACCTACAAAGAAAGGTAAACTAAAAATTAGTGAAGCCAGTATCGAAATTGAAGGTGTAGTTTATAAAACAAAAGCCGTAACGGTAAATGTGACTAATGCTGTAAAACGACCAAATGATCCTTATAATGTTGACGGTGTTGCAGCCGAAAACATACATTTAGTTGCCGAAGTTTCTAAGTCAGATCCTTACCTTAATGAAGCTATTACTGTGGTTTATAAACTATACGTTTCGGCAAATACAGGTGTAAGCAATTGGAGAGAAGTTGATAATCCAAGGTATAACGATTTTTGGAGTCAGAAAATTGATACGAAAGGATATCGCATTCAAAATGGAAAATATAAAGGTCAAGATTATAGATATGTCGTTCTTCGTAAGACTGTACTTTACCCTCAGAAAACAGGAAAGCTAGAAATAGAGCCTTTAACACTGGATATCACAGTAGAAGTGCCAACTAAGAGGCGAGACATTTTTGGAGGAAGACATATGGCTCAAACCAATAGAACGGTTTCTGCTGGAAGTAGAACCATTAACGTAAAACCTTTACCAGACGAAGGAAAACCAGAGAATTTTACAGGAGCTGTTGGTGATTTTAAATTTAATGTCATTACGTCAAAATCTGAGTTAAATGCATCAGAATCTCTACAAGCTAGAGTTGAAGTGACTGGAAAAGGTAATTTGAATTTGTTTCAGTTGCCAAAATTAACTGTGCCGAGTTCTTTAGAGGTTTACGAACCAGAGCATAATGAAAACATAAGAACGAGATTAGACGGAATGTATGGTTCTATCTCAGATAGCTACACTATTATCCCACAATATAAAGGGAAATACCCGATACCAAGCCTTTCCTTCTCTTACTTTGATTTAGAGACCGAAACCTATAAAACCGTATCATCTGGTGAAATAGTTATTGATGTTATCGAAGGCCCAGTTAATAACAGTTCTAGTGATGATAATATTGCTGAATCTGATAGCAATAAAAAAGAAGTTACCTTAAATAGTGCGCAATTTGCATTTATAAAAACAAAAGCTAATTTAAAACCAACTAAACGAGAAAATTTCTTCAAGTCTGCTGAGTTTTGGAGCTCATTATTACTCCCATTATTAGCCATTCCATTAGCACTTGTATATCGTAAGAAAAAAGAAGAGCGTAATGCTGATGTCTTCGGAAATAAAATTAGAAAAGCAGATAAATTAGCAAGACGCTATTTAGGAGAAGCTAAAAAATCATTAGGGCATAAAGAAGCATTTTATATTGCTTTAGAAAAGGCATTGCATAATTATTTGAAAGCCAAGTTGCATATTGAAACAAGTGATTTTAGCAAAGAAAAAATCGAGACCATATTAATAGAGCGTCAAGTAAATGATATCACAGTTAAAGAGTTTATTAGCATTTTAGAGCATTGCGAATTGGCGCGATATACACCTATCACTAACGTGGAGATGCAACAAGATTATGACAAGGCAGCGTCAACTATTTCAATTATTGATAAGGAAATCAGGTAAGAATGAAGCAGTTATTTTACATATTAATAGTGTTTATAAGTACAAGTGCGTCTTTTGCTCAGAATGAAGCACTATTTAACGACGCTAATGCACATTATAATGAAGGAAATTATGCTGAAGCCATAGACAAGTATGAGTCTATCTTAGACACTAAAGAGCATTCTGCCGAATTGTATTTCAATATGGCCAATGCACATTATAAACTCAATCATATTGCGCCTAGCATTTATTATTATGAAAAAGCACTGCTGTTAAAACCTCGTGATAAAGATATTCAGAACAATATTGCTTATGCGAGAAATATGACAATCGATGCTATAGAGGTTATTCCCGAAGTTGGCTTTTCCAAACTCATACAAACTATTACAAATACCTTTAGCTTTAATAACTGGGCTAAGTTATCTGTAGCTTTAGTCGTTCTGTTTGTCATCTTATTTTTAGGATATTACTTTTCCAATAGTACTGCAAAAAAGAGAGTTGCTTTTGTGACGAGTTTGTCCTGTTTACTTCTAGCATGTGTAGCTGTTGCCTTTGCATTTCATAAGTATGACTTGGTGGAAAAGGATCAACCAGCTATTGTTTTTGCAAAAGAGGCTCAAGTTAAGAGCGAACCTAATTTAAGAAGTACAGAGGCCTTTAAACTTCATGAAGGCACTAAAGTTCAAGTTCTGGATACCGTGTCTAGTTGGAAGAAAATTCAACTATCTGATGGGAAAACAGGCTGGATTTTAAACGAAGATGTTAAAATGTTGAAGATTTTTTAGATGTTCTTTAACAAAATTATCAAAATCAAAGTTTATATTTGTAACTTTCATTTGTAATATGAGCAAAAACCAACTAGCCATTTTCTTTTCAATATTTTTTTTGTCGCTTACAACAGCGCCAACTATTGTGATGGTTGTTGATGATTCTATGGATGTATCATTTCTTTATGATATATCAGAAGAAGAAGAAGAAAAAAAAGGCAAAGACAAGAACAAAGAATTTGAAAAATTTCTTATCGATTCAGATAAGGATTTAGATGATTTTCCAGCCCTTAAAAAGGCAAATAATCTTGATTACGCCTATAAAACATACCCCAAACCACATCTCAATTTAATTTTCCCACCTCCCGAATTCATTTCATAATTTTTAGAGTACTTCGGATGTAATCATCCAAAAAAATTATTGAAATAAGCTATTGAGTTTCTCTTTAGCCTAAATGAATTTATATATGTTTAAAACTATTAAGAATGACTTGCCAGCGAGTATAGTCGTATTTTTTGTCGCACTACCTTTATGTTTAGGTATTGCATTAGCCAGTGGAGCACCTCTTTTTTCAGGACTTATTGCTGGTATCGTAGGAGGAATTGTTGTTGGAGGATTAAGTGGATCTAAAATTGGAGTTAGTGGACCTGCTGCAGGATTAGCTGCTATCGTATTAACTGCCATAGGTACTTTAGGAGGTTATCAAAACTTCCTTTTAGCTGTGGTCTTAGGAGGTATTATCCAGTTGATTTTTGGATTTCTCAAAGCAGGAATTATCGGGTATTATTTCCCGTCGTCTGTCATAAAGGGAATGCTAACAGGAATTGGTATTATAATTATTTTAAAACAAATACCTTATTTCTTCGGATTAGATAAAAACCCAGAAGGTGACTTCGCCTTTTTGCAATTGGATGGTGAAAACACCTTCACAGAATTGCTAAAATCAATAAATGCATTAATAAGTGGAAACTTTGATAAAGGAGCAACACTTATAGCATTTGTTGCTTTAGGAATATTGCTACTTTGGAGCAAAGTGTTGAGTAAAAAAGGCAAATTCTTTGAAGTTGTACAAGGACCTTTAGTTGCTGTTGTTGTAGGAATTATATTCTTTGTAATAACCAAATCTAACGATACATTAGCTTTAGAGACATCGCACTTAGTAAGTGTGCCTATTCCAGAAGATGCATCATCGTTTTTTGGACAATTTAGTTTCCCTAATTTTTCGGCAATTACAAATCCTGAAATATGGATTGTCGCCTTTACAATAGCACTCGTTGCAAGTTTAGAAACATTGCTTTGTGTTGAAGCTACAGATAAATTAGATCCTCATAAAAATGTGACACCTACTAATCGCGAATTATTAGCACAAGGTACAGGAAACATTGTTTCAGGAATGATTGGAGGGCTACCAATTACGCAAGTAATTGTAAGAAGTTCTGCCAATATCCAATCTGGAGGACGTAGCAAGGCATCTGCAATTATTCATGGTTTCTTTTTACTGATATCGGTGATTCTAATTCCGAGACTATTAAATATGATTCCATTGTCAGTTTTAGCTGCAGTTTTATTTATTGTAGGATTCAAGTTGGCAAAGCCTTCATTATTTAAAAAGATGTATAACCTAGGATGGAAACAATCTATTCCATTTTTTGTCACAGTTTTAGGTATCGTTTTCACCGATTTATTAGTAGGAATCGGTATGGGATTAGCGGTTGGAATCGTAGTGATTTTAATTAAAAGCTACCAGAATTCTCACTTTTTGCACATTGAAGATAAAAGTAATGGGAAGCATAAAATAAAAATGACGCTTGCCGAAGAGGTGACGTTCTTTAACAAAGGTGCAATCTTAAAAGAACTAGATAGTTTACCAAGAGATACCTACTTAGAATTGGATGTAAGAAAAACAAGATACTTAGATAATGATATTATCGAAATTCTTGATGATTTTGCATTTAAAGCAAAAGAGAGGAATATTGATATACAACTTATTTCAGAGCGTGGTGTTGTAGAAAACCCAGATAGCTTTTTAGAATTTTTCAAATTAAGACCAAAATCTGCTTAAAAAATTAATATTATGAAAACCAATAACAATAAATATAAAATACTTGTGCTTTCAGATATGAAAGACACAACTTCTAGAACACTTAAAAGTAGTGTTAGTCTCTCTAAAATGATAGATGGAAACATCCATTTTTTTCACGTTAGAAAACCAACTGAAATCATTGAAAAGGAAAGTCAGTTGTCAGCTATGAGAACTATTAACAAGGCTTATGTCTCTATTTCAAGTGAGATAAAAAATATAATAGAACCCATAGCTAAAGATTATAACACAGATATTACTTATAACCATACTTTTGGTAATGTAAAGAACGAAATTTTGAATTGCATTGAAACGCATAAGCCCGATATTATAGTGCTAGGAAAACGCAAATCAAAGTCGATTAATCTGCTTGGTGATAATATTACAGATTTTATAATCAAAAACCACAATGGTGCTATAATGATTGCATCAGAACAAGGATTATTAGAGCCTGAGACAGAATTGTCAATTGGACTGCTTGACGATTCAAACACCACCTATAATTTAGAATTTGTTGATGCGTTATTTAATCACACTCAGAAACCTCTAAAATCATTTAGAACGGCGAAAAAAGAAAGTCATAGTGGTGAAGAAAAGACGTTTGCCAATAAAGATACTGTAGAGTTGGTTTTCGATTATGGAGATAATTCTATTAAGAGTTTATCTAACTATTTAGCAAAGAGTGATGTTAATTTATTATACTTAAATAGAGCTAACAATAATAACACAAATCAAAGGTCTAAGATAAAGGATTTGATTAGTAATGTGAATGTGTCATTGTTTATTTCAGAAGAACAAAAGCAATAATCATAAATTCATGTTAATTGGAACAGGTAAGGGAGGGTTTAGCTTTTATTTGTTTAAAAAGTGCTAAATTTAGGGTTAACCTAACATCTCAAATATGAAAAATTTGTTTTCTAATATCAAGGGTGATGCCTTTGGTGGTATCACTGCTGGTATTGTAGCCTTACCTTTAGCCTTAGCTTTTGGAGTTTCTTCTGGGCTTGGTCCTAGCGCTGGATTATATGGGGCTATCTTTATTAGCTTCTTCGCAGCACTTTTTGGAGGAACCAGTACACAAATCTCTGGTCCTACTGCACCAATGACTGCTGTAAGTATGGTAATTATAGCAGGCATTATTGCGGCCAATGACGGAAGTGTTGAAAAGGCCTTACCTGCAATTTTATCGGTGTTTTTATTAGCTGGTTTAATGCAAGTAGGATTAGGAGCCATTGGGTTAGGTAAGTACATTCGATATATTCCTTATCCTGTTGTTTCTGGGTTCATGACAGCTATTGGTGTTATTATTTTAATCACACAAATCTTGCCGTCTCTTGGGTATTACCCTAAAGAGGATATGGATTATGTCAATGAGTTTAAACCTCAGGCAGAAGAGGTTATTCTAGAAAACATTTTGAAAGAAGAAGCTGCTGAAGATATTTTAGTGTTAGAAGACTTTAGGGAAACTATTTCTCGAGCCGAAAAGATTACCCAAGACGATATTTTAAAAGAGTCACAAACATTAGCTGCTAAAAATGCTTCTGGTGTTTTAGGAGCACTCAAGGTATTACCAAGGGCTTTAAAGAATATCAGCTGGCTTGAAGTCATACTAGCTTTAGGGACTATATTTATAATTTATGGATTTAAACGAATAACGACTAAAATCCCGAGTACTCTGGTAGCTCTGGTCGTCATGTCTACTATTGCTATTCTAGGAAACTTAAATTATAAACCTATTCCAGAAATTCCAGAAGGGTTACCAGTGCCAAATTTAGCAATTATCACAAGCTTTGAATTAAGTTCAATAACACCTTACTTTTTTACGGCATTAGCATTGGCGCTTTTAGGGGCAATAGATTCATTATTAACGAGCATCGTGGCAGATAATATGACCAAAACGAAACATAAGCCTAATAAAGAATTAGTGGGTCAAGGTATTGGTAATAGTATTGCAGCTTTATTTGGAGGTATTCCTGGAGCAGGTGCCACTATTCGTACTGTAGTGAACATTAATTCAGGTGGAAAAACAAAACTATCTGGTATGATTGCTGGAATATTATTGTTTAGCATCTTAATGATTCCTGGCTTGCCAAATTTGGCCTCTCAAATTCCTGCAGCTGTGTTAGCAGGTATATTAATTACTGTTGGTATTGGAGTGATGGATTATAAGGGCTTAAAAGCAATTCCTGCGATGCCAAAAGATATTAAATTGGGACCATTAAAACTGAGTTCAGAAGTATTGATAATGCTTGTAGTACTTATACTTTCTTCTTTTTGGGATTTAGTTTACGCCGTAGGTATTGGTTTGGTCATAGCGTCTCTAATGTTTATGAAAAAGATTGGAGATCTTACCGCAGAACGATCCGATGTAAAATCGTTAAATGAAGAAGCCTGGGCAGATGAAGGGAGTTTTCCTACTAATTTAAAAGAAGAAGTTTTTGTTAAGCACATTAAAGGACCTTTATTTTTTGGATCCACTAGTGATTTTCAAGCCTTGGCTCAGCAAATTCCAGGGACAGCGTCTTCCGTTATTATGCGATTAGACCGAATGCAATATATGGATCAATCAGGATTATATGCGATGGAAGATATGCTTCAAGATTTAAAAGTCAAAGGTGTCGATGTGCTATTTGTAGGACTGCTAAGACAACCACGTTATATGATGGAGCGAATTGATATCATACCCGATTTTATTTCTGAAGAACACATCTTCCAGTCATTTGATGAGTGTATAAACTGGATAAAAACAAACATAAAAGACGAATATTAATATTTAATTACAACAACAAATGAAAAATATAGCAATAACCAAAGACGTTCAAAGCGCATTAACACCTGATAGTGTTTTACAAGATTTATTACAAGGAAATAACCGTTTTGTTAGCGGGAGTTCCCAAGCAACAGATAACTCTGCTCTGATAAACCAAACTACAGGAGGACAATATCCTAAAGCAGTTGTACTATCTTGTATTGATTCTCGAGTACCAGTCGAAACTGTATTAGATCAAGCCATTGGAGATATATTTGTGGCTAGAGTTGCTGGTAATTTCGAAAATGTAGATATTCTAGGAAGTCTAGAATACTCATGCAATGTTGCAGGAAGCAAACTCATTCTTGTATTGGGTCACGAAAGTTGTGGTGCAGTAAAAGCAGCTTGTGATGGTGTCGAATTAGGAAACATAACAGCAATGTTGGATAATATTATGCCAGCAGTTAGAAAATCTGCCGATGAGGTTGATGGTGAAGCAAATTCATCTAATAAAGAGTTTGTAGCTAAAACAGTTGAAAATAATGTGCGATTGACGATTGACCGTATTCGCGAGAAAAGTAAAATTCTACAGGAAATGGAAGACAATGGAGAAATCAAGATTGTTGGTGGCGTGTATAATTTACATACCGGAAAAGTAGATATGTTGTAAAAATATCAATCTTAAAAAGCCGCTCATTGAGCGGCTTTTTTTTATCAAAATTTAACAGATATAAAAGTGTTATAACGAATACATTAGTAATGGTGTATTAGGCTTCAGTAGTGTCTTCTGAAGTGTCTTCATTTGGATCATCTTTTCCTTTATTCAAGATACTTGGGAAAATCATTGGCGCTAATGACTTTACAGGTTCATAAAGAATAGAATCTTCTAAGTCTTCCTTATCAGCAAATGGAATCGAATTATTCATATTATCAAAAACGATAAGTAGTACACTTAAAATTAAACCAATTTTTAATGCACCAAATACACCTCCCAAAAGTTTGTTCAATACACCCAATGCCGCAAAATCGGCTAACTTGGTTAGGGCTTTTCCTGCCAAGGCAATAACTAAAACTATAATGACAAATGTAATAGCAAACGCAACAATATTGATGTATTTTTCATCCCAATCCAGCCTGCTATCTAAGAATTCAGCCGCAAAATTACTAAAGTGAATAGCACCATATACACCTGCAATTAAAGCAACAAGAGACGCCACTTCTACAAAAAGTCCTTTCATAAAACCTCGTATCAATCCAAATAATAAAAGCGCTCCTAATATGATATCAATTATAGCCATAGTTTAGTCAGTTTTAACAAACCTACATAATTTTTCTCATTTTAAAATAATAACGCTAAAGTTGAGCTTATAGTTTATTAACTTTGCAAATTAAATAGCTTCGGTAAGAACTTATGGCAAGAGATGAGCAATTAAAACAACGTTGGGAATTAGTTGTAGAGAAATTATCTGCACGATTTTCAGATGGAGATCCCTTAGATCTAGACGCTATTATTTATTTAATAGGCGTTCAAGAATTAGGGCAACTGGATAGGCGTTTTAAAAAAGACCACAAGCTGGATCTGATGCACATTGC
The DNA here is from genome assembly GCF_021032705.1 of Psychroserpens luteolus. Classification (GTDB taxonomy): domain Bacteria; phylum Bacteroidota; class Bacteroidia; order Flavobacteriales; family Flavobacteriaceae; genus Psychroserpens; species Psychroserpens luteolus. Next base: position 1,063,676 of record NZ_JAHVXI010000001.1, read on the forward strand.
CATTTGTAAACTTTTATCGCCTTACGGTTATTACGAATTCGATTTTGTAGATGAAGAAGGCTGGCCGCATTACAAGGTAAAAGAGCAATTACCGCCTTTAAAAGCAGGTGAACAAAGTGTCTTGATGAAAGACGCTATTGTTAACTATTTCATTGAAACCGAATTTATAGAGTAATTAGTTAGTTGGGCGTTACCGCAAGGGTCGCGCTCTCGTCAGTCGCTTCCAGATAAAAAGTGTCTGGAGAGCTCCAACAAATGCCTCCATCGCTAACGCAAATCTCGATAAAATGATTAAATTTGCGTTTCATTTTCAGGTATTATGATAGATAAGATAAAAGAACTCATCGCTGAAGCCGAAGCATTTACAACCCAATCTAAAGAAGAGGTTGAAAGCTTCCGTATCAAGTATTTAGGGTCTAAAGGGCTCCTAAAGCAGTATTTTGCCGAGTTTAAAAATGTAGCAAATGAGCAGAAAAAAGAGTTTGGTCAAACCATTAATCAACTCAAAAAGACTGCTGAAGAAAAGGTTAATGCTCTAAAAGAGGAATTGGAGAGCAAGGAGGAAACAGCTGGTGTTTATGGTGATTTGTCTCGTCCAGGTGAACCTATAGAGATTGGTGCACGTCATCCAATTTCAATAGTAAAAAACCAGATTATCGATATCTTTTCTCGCATAGGTTTTAATGTAAGTGAAGGTCCAGAAATTGAAGATGATTGGCATAACTTTACCGCATTAAACTTACCAGAGTATCACCCAGCTCGTGATATGCAGGACACCTTTTTTGTGCAAACCAATCCAGATGTATTACTACGTACACACACCAGTTCGGTGCAAGTACGTTATATGGAGAATAACAAGCCACCTATTCGTACCATTTCTCCTGGTCGTGTATTTCGTAACGAAGCCATTTCGGCACGTTCACACTGCTTTTTCCATCAGGTAGAAGGTTTATACATTGATAAAGATGTGAGCTTTGCCGATCTCAAACAAACACTTCAATATTTCACTACAGAAATGTTCGGGAAGTCAAAAATTCGTTTACGTCCATCGTATTTCCCTTTTACTGAGCCTAGTGCTGAGGTCGATGTGTATTGGGGATTAGAAACCGAAACCGATTATAAAATGACCAAAGGAACCGGTTGGTTAGAAATTATGGGTTGCGGTATGGTAGATCCTAATGTATTGGAAAACTGTGGTATTGATTCTAAAGAATACTCAGGTTTTGCTTTTGGTATGGGAATCGATCGTATTGCTTTACTGCTTCATCAAATTAGCGATATTCGATTATTAAGTGAAAATGATGTGCGTTTCTTAGAGCAATTTAAGAGTGCCTTATAAGTTGTGAAAAAAGATATCCAAATCCCAGAGGTTAAAGACGTATTTGTTGCTGTTGTTCAAGAACAACATCCTGAGTACAAAACTGATGATTGGAACGCCTATATCATCAACAATAAAGATGTCGATCTCGATACCGTTTTAATCGTATCTAAAGGCTATTCCGAAGATAAGATGACACCGGTAATGCGTCATACTATAAAGCTACTTCCTGCCAGAAGCTATGCCAAAATAGAATTTATGCAAAATGATGTGTTACAGTTAAACAATGAGTTTAAAGTGACATTTTTTGAAGGTAATGCGATGTTAGACAAAACCTATGTGTTTAGAAAGAATACGATTAATGTTAAGGCTTTACAAACCATTCCGTTAATGCAATTAAAAGGAGTTTTGGTTAAGTAATGGTTTGTCATTGCGATAGAAACATTAGTTTTATTTTCTTGATTCTAAATTAACTAAGATCTCTCGACAAGCTCGAAATGACAAATGATTGCTATTCACATATGATGTATTGTCATTCCGACCAAAGCGGAGGAATCTATCATTTAGATAGTATCATTTAAAAATAACCATTTCGGATTGTTTAATTTTATTAGAGCTTCTTTTTTGTTTCTATTCCACTTTTTTAATTGCTTCTCTCTTTTTATGGCATCTTCAACCTTGAAAAAATGCTCGAAGTAAATAAGATATTTGCATTTATACCGATGTGTAAATGATTTAGAATTAGAGGAAGGAGTATTATGATAATGGAGTCTATTACGAAGATTATTGGTCATTCCAATATATAAAACCGTTCGACGCTTATTAGTTAAAATGTAGATGTAATAATTATGATTAGCGATTAATTTCGTCATGAATTAAATTAACTAAGATTTCTCGACAAGCTCGAAATGACAAATGATTTCTATTCACATATGATGTATTGTCATTCCGACCAAAGCGGAGGAATCTAATCCAACTTCTCCGTCAGTTTCTTAAAGACCTTCTTAGGGTTCTTGTTTTCATACAAAATATCGTAAACCGCATTTATGATTGGTAAGCGTGTTTTTTTTGTATTCTTCTTATTAAGCTCATGAGCACTTTTTGTAGCATAATAACCTTCGGCAACCATATTCATTTCCATTTGCGCAGATTTTACGGTATAGCCTTTTCCAATCATGTTACCAAACATACGATTACGAGAAAAGGTAGAATAGCCTGTTACTAATAAGTCACCTAGATATGCTGAGTTATTGATATTGCGTTTCATTTTATGCATTTTCTTGATAAAACGCTTCATTTCACGAATCGCATTACTCATCAATACACTCTGGAAATTATCACCATAACCTAATCCGTGAGCAATTCCAGCAGCAATAGCATAGATGTTTTTGAGCATAACGGCATATTCGGTACCAATAATGTCGTCACTAATTTTCGTCTTGATATAATTACTTGACAATGCGTCGGCAATGGCTTGAGCTTTATTAGCATCTGCACAAGAAATGGTAAGATATGACAATCGCTCTAACGCTACTTCTTCTGCATGGCAAGGTCCAGCGATAACAGCAATATTTTCAAATGGGATATGGTAAATATCATGAAAATGTTCTCCCACTAATAATCCAGACTCAGGCATGATTCCTTTTACAGCAGAGACCACAATCTTTTTTGAGATATCTACATTTAATTTTTCGAGTTCACCATGAATAAATGCCGATGGAATCACGAAAATCAAGACATCTGCCCACTCGGCGATATCATTAATATCATTACTTATGTTGAGTTGTTCGGTTTTAAATTCTACAGAACTGAGATAACTAGGGTTGTGTTGTTCTTTCAATAAATGCTCTTTAGTATATACACTTCGCATATACCAACCAATCTCATCGAGATTTTCAGAAAGCATCTTAACGATAGCAGTAGCCCAACTTCCTGCGCCAAATACAGCATATTTTAATGGTTGACTCATAAATGGATTATCAATTTCAGTTATTCAAAAATAAGGAATTTATGCGCTTTTCCGAAGGGAAACCAGCAGACTTTCAATTTTTGGCACGCGTTTTGAAAGTTAGTTATTAGAAATCAAAAAAGGGACAATTATGAAATGAACATAAACTTTAAGATCTGAATTTTGTAACCAAGATTTTTTAAAGTTTTGTGAATTCCATTTGACGGCATTTTTTTATAAAACATGGACAAATGAAAACGATGAAACTACTTTTAAGCTTTGCTTTAACCGCAACATTATTTACCTCTTGTTATACAGAGGAAGTTATTATCACAGATAACAATCCTGGAATTTCATTAAACCAGTTGTTAAACTCCTATGAGTTATGGTATGTAGATATCAATCAAACTTTAGGACCTGGTGAGACACCGTTTTTACAAATTGCATTTACGGTTTCATTTAGAAATGGGGTATTGTATGCTAATAACAATTTGGTTGGTTTTGGTAGCCAAGGTAATGGTTATGGCATAGACGTTGGAACTTACGATGCATACAATATGATTTTAGATATCAATCACGATATTGATGGCTTTGAAACCTTTGATGTGTATCAAATTGATAACAATACTATAGAATTATATAACCCATTTAATGATACCTCTTATTTTTTAAATGGATACCAAAGAAACACCTTTGATTATGATTTTGTATTCTATGATAACATTCACTATTTCTTGCAGGAATATGAGGCATGGGAAAAGACCTATACGAGTGAAATGGGTGTGTTAAATGAATTTGATAATGAAAACTACCTTCAGTTTTTAGCTGGTGGAAATGATTCAGAATTTAGAAGTTCTCAAGATGTAAATATCTCAAACCCAGATAATATCTATTGGGATTATACAGGAGTTTATGGTGTTGGAGACGTAAATGGAAACATGTATTTGAAAACATTAACACTAGATTATGATTTCTTTGACAATGAATTCTTCGAATTGAGCGTTATTAATGATCAAAGGATAGAATTATTCCATCCAGCATCTGAAACGGTGTATGAATTTACAGGACGAGGATACATTCAGTTCTTAAGAGAAGCAGATGCTTCAGGAAAGCGTATCACAGGTACGAAACAATTGAAAAAACGTAAGCAGAAAACTGCTAAAAAAGATAACCCTAGGGTAAGTACAAGGAGCTAGATTTTGGTTGGTTATTTAGACTCCATAAGGCGTCCATCTCAAATTATTTTGGGATGGGCGTTTCTTCTTTTATAAGGTGAAGTGACCTGAGCATATATCTTGTGTCCTAACTATTGGAAGCTGATTACATTATTGGAATAGAATCAATATTTTGTCAACTTTACAATAACAGTATTAACCTTAAAACAATATACAACTATGGGATTATTTTCATTTATTAAAAACGCAGGCGCAAGAGTTTTCGGAATAGGAAAAACAACAGAAGAAGAAGCGGCAGCAGCCAGAGCAAAGGCGAGGAGAGAAGCAGATGCAGCCGAGCTAAAATTAGAGGAAGCAGCAGCACGTAATTTGGAAGAAACCATTACCGATTTACAATTACAAGTAGAAGGACTTAGCATTTTTGTTGATGACGACATGGCTAGAGTATCTGGTATGGCTTATGATCAAGCTACAAAAGAAAAGGTGGTATTGGTGATTGGAAATACAGCAGGCATATCTACAGTTGATGATCAAATGACTGTGGAGCACGTCGAACCAGAAGCACAATTTCACACGGTTGTGAGTGGCGATACTTTAGGGAAAATTGCAAAGCATTATTATGGTAATGCCATGAAATACCCTGAAATTTTTGAAGCTAATAAACCTATGTTAACCGATCCTGATAAGATCTATCCAGGACAGGTATTACGTATACCACATTTAGATTAAGGTATAATTTGATGATATAAAAAAGGCGCAACATTTTGTTGCGCCTTTTTTAGTTTAGCTATACTTGTTATTTTAAAATGACTTTTAAAGCCTCCACATCATAGGGTTTTGCCACAATGGTTTTGTTTGTGTCTAATAGGAAATAAGACGGTGTCGATTCTATCCCATAAGCATCAGATGTTGGGTTATTCCATTTTCCTAAGCCTAGCACGTGAATAAAGTCTGGAAACTCAGCAATCTTCTTTTGCCAATTCTCAGCGTCATCTTCAAGTCCGAAAGCAATCACTTTTAAGTCTTTTTTATTGGCAAGCATAGTTTTTAATTTTGGTAACTCATCTAAGCAATGTCCACAAGTACTGCTCCAAAATACCACTAGATACTGTTTAGAAATATTCAAGTCATGAAGCGTTGTGGTTATGGTTTCACCATCTTTGGTAATGGCTAGGTCGAAATTTGCGGCTTTATTTCCAACCGTATTATTTTTATACACGATGAGTTGTTCGGTAAGAGCTTCGTAATTAACAATCTTAGTGAGTTCTAATAGGTGATTATCTGCGACATAATTAGCCAGTTCTGGATTGTCCATATCCTTAAAACGACGCCAAATCATTTCATATAAAATCGTTTTAATCTCTAAGTGTCCATCACCCATAGTCGCCATTAAGTGATCCACATCTTTTTTGTAAATAGCATTACTAGTATTAGCAGTCATTCCGAAGATATAGGCTAAAACACGATCTATAAGGAAATCGGAGCTTTGTAATAACGGACTTCCAAAGTCGATATGATCTAAATAGGTGCGCTTTAGATTTTTGGAGTAAGTTGATAGATCCTCAAATTCTTGAGGGATGTATGGTGAATTCGCTTTTATAAATTGCGATGCTAAGGTCTCTTTTGAAGAGTCTTCATAAGCCGTTTGTGTATCGCTCAATGTTTTTATAATATCTAAATACGCTTTTTTATCTGTGCTTTCTTGGGTGTAAAAGTTACTTAACGTTTGGTTTATCATGTCCATGCTTTTCATATAGCTTGCCCATAACTTGTTTTCGTTACTATTGGTAAACTCTAAACCTTTATCGAGGTCAAATGTAAATGCAACCGATTCCTTTCCGTTATATATGAAATCGAAATTATTTTCTTCAGGAGGCAAAGCATAGACGATTTTATAAATACCAGGTTTGGCTTCTGCGTCAAAAGCAATACTAAAGTTACCATCATCAGCTAGTTGTGCTCTATCGATATAGTCTGAACCCGTTGGCGTAGCACGATATAAAAAGGCATAGGTGAATTGTTCGGCAGGTGAAAATGTGCCACTTATGCTTTGTTGAGCACAAATTAATGAGGGGATTAACGTTAGAAGTAGTAAAAGTCTTTTCATTGGTGTTTTATTTATTTTAAACACGTTATCAGTTTCAAATATCAAGCCAAATATCAGGAATTTTTTCTTTTTGATCGCATACTTTCAATAACGACTGTAGAAATAATGAGTGCGCCACCTAAATAGGTATTCCATGTTGGGATTTCATTTAAGAAGAAAAAGGCAATGATAATTCCAAAAATGGGCTGTGTACTCGCTATGATACTTGCTGTACTTACTTTAAAATACTTAAGGCTATTAATAAACATGGTGTGGCCAATAGCAGTAGTAAGTAATGCTAATAAGATCACATATGGGAATTGCGTTTCAATAGCCGACGTTCCTAAAATAAATAGCGACGGAATTAAAACAGCCGCTAAGATGAGCACCTGATAAAACATGAGCATACTTCCATTATAAGAAGCGACATGCTGTTTTAGCATGAGTGTTCTAATCGCATAACATAAAGCCGACAACAACCCAAACAAAACACCTTTGAGTTGCGAACTTTCCAGATCAAACTCTGGTGCTAAAAAATAGATACCTATTAATACAAGTCCGCCGAGAACAAGATGAATAGGATCAAACTTTACTTTTGAGAAGAACGGTTCTAAAACGGCAGTTATGATTGGAAATGTAAATAAAGAGAGCATTCCAATGGCAACATTAGACAATTTTAGGGCATAGAAATAGGTAATCCAATGCGCTCCCAAAAACAGTGCAGAAATAAAAAACGTCATTCGGTCCTGACTAGAATGAATCTTGAGGTTGATCTTTTTGTATTTACAAAACAGGAATAGGAAACCTGCTGCTAAAGCAGATCGCCACCACACAATAACAGGAATAGGCATATCTATAAATTTGCCTAAAGCACCAGACGTACTTATAAATACGGTAGCAACTGTAAGCCAAAGTACGTGCTTTACATGCGTGTCTTTCATATTTCTTGAAGCCTGCTCAATGCTTGTTTAACTGATTTAACATGCTCAAATGTGAGTAATAAACGTAAACCGTTTCTGGTTTGTTTCTCTTTCATTTTACAATCTTTCGGACGACTTTGAATGTAGCTTAACACTTTCGTAAAATTATCACTCTGATAGAACGGACTCTGTTGATCATTGATAAAATAACCCACAAAGCGCCCTTGTTTCATGATGATTTTTTCAAGTCCTATTTTGGTTGCAATCCATTTTACACGAACACTATTTAATAAATCGGTGACTTGAATAGGCAATTCTCCAAAACGGTCAATAATCTCTGTTTCGAAGGTTTGTAATTCGTCTTCGGTTTTAAGTGTATTCAGTTTCGTATATAGATTTAGTCGCTCAGTAATATTGTTTACATAATCATCAGGAAATAGGAGTTCGAAATCAGAATCGATAGTAATATCCTTGACATAATCTTTCTCTTTTCCGTCATCTTGATACAAATCTTTGAATTCATTTTCCTTGAGTTCCTCAATAGCTTCATTCAGGATTTTTTGATAGGTATCAAACCCGATGTCATTTATAAAACCACTTTGTTCGCCACCTAATAAATCTCCAGCGCCACGAATTTCTAAATCCTTCATGGCAATATTGAAACCACTTCCTAATTCGGTAAACTGTTCGAGTGCTGTAATTCGTTTTCTGGCATCATTGGTCATTGCCGAATATTCTGGAGTAATAAAATAACAAAAGGCTTTTTTGTTACTTCTTCCAACACGACCACGCATTTGATGTAGGTCGCTGAGTCCAAAATTATTTGCATTATTGATGAAAATTGTATTTGCATTGGGCACGTCTAAGCCACTTTCTACAATAGTTGTACTCACTAAAACATCAAACTCTCCATTCATAAAGGCCAACATGAGTTGCTCAAGTTTTTTGCCTTCCATTTGTCCGTGACCTATTCCAATTTTCGCATCTGGAACCAAGCGTTGAATCATACCAGCCACTTCTTTAATATTCTCAATACGGTTATGTATGAAGAATATTTGTCCGCCACGTTGGATTTCATAAGTCACCGCATCTCTAATGGTTTCCTCATTAAATCGAATCACATGACTTTCTATAGGATAGCGGTTTGGAGGAGGTGTTGTAATTACCGACAAGTCACGAGCAGCCATTAAGCTAAACTGTAAGGTCCTTGGGATTGGCGTCGCTGTGAGTGTCAATACATCAACATTATCTTTAAGTGTTTTCAGTTTTTCCTTTACGGCAACACCAAACTTTTGTTCCTCATCGACAATGAGTAAACCAAGATCTTTAAACTTTACATTTTTATTGACTAGCTGATGGGTACCAATAATAATATCGACATGACCTTTTTCAAGTTTTTCGAGTGTGATACGTTTTTCTTTAGCAGTTCTAAAGCGGTTGAGGTAATCTACAGTTACCGGAAAATCTTTAAGGCGCTCTGTAAATGTTTTGTTATGTTGATAAGCCAAAATTGTTGTAGGCACTAAAACGGCCACTTGCTTTCCATTATCTACAGCTTTAAAGGCAGCTCTAATAGCGACTTCAGTTTTACCAAAACCTACATCACCACAAACGAGACGATCCATTGGTCTGTCACTTTCCATATCGGCTTTGATATCTGCTGTAGAGGTGATTTGGTCTGGTGTGTCTTCATAAATGAATGACGCTTCTAGTTCATGCTGAAGGTAGCTATCAGGTTTATACTGATGGCCTTTTTCTAGTTTACGTTTCGCATAGACCTGAATAAGGTTAAAGGCAATTTCCTTAACACGTGATTTTGTTTTTTGCTTGAGTGTTTTCCAAGCTTTGCTTCCTAGTTTATAAATTTTTGGAGGCTTTCCATCTTTACCATTAAACTTGGTGATCTTGTGTAGGGAGTGAATACTCAAATACAGCACATCACGTTCACCATATACTAATTTAATGGCTTCTTGCTTTTTGCCTTCAACATTAATTTTTTGAAGTCCGCCAAACTTCCCAATACCATGATCGATATGTGTCACATAATCTCCTACATCAAGATTGGTCAATTCTTTTAGTGTAATGGCCTGCTTTTTAGCGTAGCCATTTTTGAGATGGAATTTATGATAACGTTCAAAGATTTGATGATCTGTATAACAGGTGATTTTCTGGTCGTGATCTATAAATCCTTGGTATAAAGACAGTACGATGGTTTTATAATGCACCTCTTGATCAACATCTTCAAAAATATCATGAAAACGTTTGGCTTGCTGCTCACTTGCACAAACGATATAATTGGTGTAGCCTTTATTATGATTAGTATTGAGATCTTCAATTAACAAGTTAAATTGTTTATTGAACGACGGTTGAGGCGTGGTATTAAATTCGATTTGCTCTGTTGAAAATAAGCTGGATGTTCCAAATTCGACCAAACTAAAATCGAGTAATTGACGTTTCAGTATGTCTGAATTACAGAATAGTTCTTCAGGCTCAGAATGTTTTAATTCTGAAGATAAGGTCTTGAAAGTCTCTACAGCTTTTCCGAAGTTATCATCAATACGAGAAAAAAGGAGGTCGGTATTTTTAGCAAAAACAACTGTTTTTTGAGCGATATATTTTAAGAAGCTCTGTCTGCTTTCTTCTAAAAATTTATTAGCAACATTTGGGATGATTCCAATCTTTTTGATTTGTTCGGTAGAGAGTTGCGTTTCTACATCAAAGGTTCTAATGCTATCCACTTCATCACCAAAAAATTCAATACGATAAGGTTCGTCATGAGAAAATGAAAAAACATCTACAATACCACCACGTACCGAGAATTCACCAGGTTCGGTTACAAAATCGACGCGTTTAAATTGATATTCAAACAAGACTTCGTTAACAAAATCAATAGAGAGTTCGTCATTAACAGCAATCTTCAATGTGTTTTTTTCCAGTTCACGACGTGTGACCACTTTTTCAAAAAGCGCATCGGGATAGGTGACAATAAGGGCGGGTTTTTTTCGCGAGTTGATGCGATTAAGTACTTCGGCTCTTAGCAGCACATTGGCATTATCAGTTTCTTCAATTTGATATGGTCTACGATAACTTCCAGGGTAAAAAAGAACATCTTTATCATTGCGTAAGACTTCAAGGTCGTTGAGATAAAACGCAGCTTCTTCTTTATCGTTGAATATGAGTAAAAAAGGGAGTTCGGCCGCTTTAAATGCTTCACTAATAATGAGCGATAATGAAGATCCAACAAGACCTTTTAAATGAAGTTTACTTTGAGATTGGGCAATAGCAGTTTGCAGATTTTGCATTTGCAAAGCCTGAACATACGTTTGCGAGAGAATGGTTTTACTCAAGGCATTTTATTTTGTGCAAATATAATTTTTTTGTCCAATTTCTTATTGTTAAAATGTATTAATAAAACTATCTTTGTGCCACTTAAATAACAAAATATATGTCATTTTCAGAATTATTCGAAAGCGGATTTAAAAAGCGTAACGAAGACCACTTTGCAGCGATTGTTAGAGTTGCAATGAGTGATGGATTTATTAACGAAGCAGAAAGAGCTTTTTTAGACCGTTTAGCGACGCGTTTAGATATTACAGAGGCTGATTATAAAACGATATTAAAAGATTATCAAAGTCATCCAATTAATCCACCTGTATCTTATGATAAACGTTTAGAGCGTTTATACGATTTAGCACGTATGGTGTGGGCAGATCATATAGAAGGTGAAAGTCAAGTACGGTTATTAGAGAAGTTATGTATAGGTTTAGGATTTAATCCAGACAATGTAAAATACATTACAGATAAGGCCTTAAGTTTAGTACATTATGAAGTAGACTTAGACGACTTTATTGAAAAAATGAAAAAGATGAATCAATAAACGATTTACAAATTAATTTAAAAGCAACCTCTGAGGTTGCTTTTTTTATAATGTCTAGTTATGCATTTCGCATAAACTCTTCTGCTTTTTCTACCATGTTTTTGCTACCACAGATAAATGGCACACGTTGGTGGAGTTCGGTTGGTTCAATATCCATAATCCTATTAAACCCATCACTTGCTTTACCATTAGCTTGTTCTGCTATAAAGGCCATGGGATTACACTCGTATAGTAAACGTAATTTACCATTAGAATTTTTAGAACTTTTAGGATACATATAGATACCACCTTTGATCATGTTTCTATGAAAATCGGATACCAATGAACCAATATAACGACTTGTATAAGGTCGATCACCTTCTTCCATCTGGCAATATTTAATGTAGTTTTTTATGCCTTGCGGGAAGTGGATATAATTTCCCTCATTTACTGAATAGATTTTACCATCTTTAGGAAATTGCATATCGGGATGTGATAAGTAAAAGGTACCTATAGCAGGATTTAAAGTAAACCCGTTCACACCATCTCCAGTGGTATAAACAATCATAGTTGAGGTACCGTAGATAATATATCCAGCTGCCACTTGCTGATTTCCTTTTTGAAGAAAATCATCAATAGTAACAGGTGTACCTACAGGAGTTACACGCCTGTAAATAGAAAAAATGGTTCCTACCGAAACATTCACATCAATATTAGATGAACCATCCAAAGGATCGATAAGCACTACGTATTTGTTTTGATGGTTTTCATCCTGACTATTAATAGAAATGAAATCGTCTTCCTCTTCACTAGCAATACCGCAAACGATATTACGTTTAGTCATGGTTTGGATAAACTTCGTATTAGCGTAAACATCCAATTTTTGTTGATCTTCACCTTGAACATTAGTATCGCCTGCTGCGCCAATAATATCTACTAAACCAGCTTTGTTGACTTCGTGATTAACGACTTTTGCGGCTAATCTAATAGAATTAATAAGACGTGATAATTCTCCAGACGTGTATTTAAAAGAGGATTGATTTTCTATTATAAATTCACCTAGAGTTTGATTTTTTCGAGACATGTAGTGTGATTGTTTATGCAAATATCTCATTTTTTTAATCAACTACAACGTTTTCGTATTATAATTACATGATTAAATTCTCAAGTTTTAAACTATATTTGAGGTAAAGAAAAAATGATGACATTTTCCATACGTAAAGCGACAAAAGAAGACATGCCTAGAGTTCTAGAACTCATTGTAGAGCTTGCTGTTTTTGAAAAGGAACCAGATGCGGTGAAAGTCACTGTAGAAGATTTAGAACAAGGTGGATTTGAAGATCCAAAACAGTTTGTATGCTTTGTTGCTGAGTGTGAAGGAAAAATAGAAGGTATTGCTTTGGTCTACAATCGGTTTTCAACATGGAAAGGTCAAGTACTACATTTAGAAGATCTGGTTGTAAGTCAGTGTAAACGTGGTACAGGATTAGGAACAGCTCTATTGGATGAAGTTGTAAAATATGCGTATAGCTTAGGTGTAAAGCGTGTGAGTTGGGAAGTGATAGAATGGAATGAACCAGCGATTGCTTTTTACGAAAAAAAGGGAGCTCTAGTTAAGCGTGACTGGTTTGTGGTTCAGCTTAATGAAGAGGAAATAAAAAATTATATAGCAAATATTTAGCATGCAAGTATTCAAATTTGGAGGTGCCTCAGTAAAAAATGCTGAAGGTGTCAAAAACTTGGCGTCGGTATTACAACAGGTCGGTTATGAGAATACACTTGTGGTGGTGTCGGCCATGGGGAAAATGACCAATGCACTCGAAGTGGTTATCAAAAACTATTTTGATCAGCCATCAGAATTAGCAGGTTCAATCGAAGAGGTGAAAACCTTTCATCATAAGATTTTAGTAGATCTTTTTGAACATATACAACACCCTATATTTAAAAAAATAGCTTCCATTTTTGAGGAGTTAGATTACTTTTTAAGCCGCAATAAATCGCCCGATTATAACTTTGTATATGATCAAGTGATTGGTTTTGGTGAACTTGCCTCTACAACAATTATCAGTGCGTATCTAAATGAAATTGGCTTGACAAATAATTGGCTTGACGTACGTGAGTTGATTAAAACTGACGACTATTATCGTAGAGCAAATGTGGACTGGGAACATACGCAATGGAAAATAAAAGCAAAGCTTGATACTAAGGTTCTTAATATTACTCAAGGGTTTTTAGCAAGTGATGCCAACAATTTTACAACGACTTTAGGTCGTGAAGGGAGTGATTATACAGCAGCTATTTTTGCCTATTGTTTAAATGCGGAAAGCGTCACCATTTGGAAAGATGTACCAGGTGTTTTAAATGCCGATCCTCGTTATTTTGAAAATGCACAATTATTGAATAGTATATCCTATAGAGAAGCGATAGAACTTGCATTTTATGGAGCTTCGGTCATTCATCCAAAAACATTACAACCTTTACAGCAAAAGGAAATACCGTTGTTTGTGAAATCATTTTTAAATCCGAAAGAGGAAGGAACACGCGTTGGAAAAGGATTTGGAATTGAACCTAACATTCCGTGTTATATTGTAAAGAAAAATCAGGTGTTAGTGTCTTTATCATCATTAGATTTTAGTTATATCGTTGAAGAGAATATCAGTGAGATTTTCAAATTGTTGCATTTGTATAAGATGAAAGTTGATGTGATTCAAAATTCGGCCATTAGTTTTTCGGTGTGTTTTGATAACAATTATAACAACCTCGAACGTTTGCTTCAGCATTTAAAAGCAAAATTCAAAGTAACATCTCATAATAATGTGAGTCTATATACTGTAAGACATTATAATGAGCAGGCCATTTCCTCTATAGAAGAAGGTAAAGAATTGCTCCTAAAACAGTTAACACAAGAAACCATTCAAATCGTAACTAAATAAACAATTTAGTACATTTACACTCATGACTAAACAACAAGATATAGGATTGGTAACCGCCAAAGAAGTTGCGAAAGCAATTAAAGTAGATAAGTACGGATTTGTAGGTACGTTCTTTGGGTGGTTGTTGATGAAGGTCTTAAAGATATCGACGCTTAATAAAATTTACAAGAGAAATAAACATTTGAGTGATGGTGAATTTTTAGATGCTATTTTAGATGATTTTCAGATTAAATTTGAAATCCCAGAAGAAGATTTAAAACGACTTCCCAAAGATGGCGCTTATATCACGGTGTCTAATCATCCACTTGGAGGTATAGATGGTATTTTGTTGCTTAAACTCATGATCGAACAGCGTCAAGATTTTAAGATCATAGCTAACTTTTTATTACATCGTATAGAACCTTTAAAACCTTATATCATGCCTGTGAATCCTTTTGAAGACCGCAAGGATGTGAAGTCAAGTATTGCTGGTTTTAAGAATGCGATTCTGCATTTAAGGGAAGGTCATCCCTTAGGCGTGTTTCCAGCGGGAGAAGTTTCAACCTATAAAGACGGGAAATTAGTTGTTGATAAGCCTTGGGAAGAAGCGGCTATGAAACTCATAAAAAAGGCTGAAGTACCTGTAGTTCCAATTTATTTCCATGCCAAAAACAGTAAGCTATTTTATAAGTTATCAAAGGTTAGTGATACGTTTAGAACGGCAAAATTACCTTCGGAATTATTAACACAGAAAAACCGAATTATAAAAGTTAGAATAGGGAAACCTATTTCGGTCAAAGATCAAGAAGAACATGAGACACTCTCGGATTTTTCAGAATTTATAAGACGAAAGACATACATGTTATCAAATGCTTTTGATAAGAAACCAAAAATTTTAGATAATTTATCTAACACACTCAAACCACCTGCAAAACCACCAAAACGAATCGTTGGATCTGTAAGTACAGAAAAAATGGCGACCGAAGTTGATGCCTTACGTGAAGAAGATTGTAGGTTGTTGGTGAGTAAAAATTACGAGGTATACCTAACAGATGCAGAACGAATTCCTAATATACTTCACGAAATAGGTCGATTACGTGAGATTACCTTTAGAGCTATTGGAGAAGGGACTAACGAAGCAATTGATTTAGATAGTTTTGATACCTACTATCACCATATGTTTTTATGGGATACAGAAGCCAAACAATTAGCAGGAGCTTACAGGATGGGCTTAGGGTCTAAAATTTATGCACGTTATGGTATTGATGGATTTTATCTTCAAGATCTCTTTAGATTTGAGCCTGAATTATATAAAATGATGAGCGAATCTATTGAAATGGGCAGAGCTTTCATTATAAAGCAATACCAACAAAAACCAATGCCATTATTTTTACTGTGGAAAGGGATTGTGCACACCACGTTAAGATACCCAGAGCATAAGTATTTAATTGGAGGTGTAAGTATTAGTAATCAATTCTCTAATTTCTCAAAATCGCTAATGATTGAATTTATGAAATCGCATTACTACGATCCTTATGTAGCGCAATATGTACATCCTAAGAAAGAATTTAAAGTAAAGCTGAAAGACGCAGATAAAGATTTTGTTTTTGATGAGGCAGAAGCCGATTTAAATAAGTTTGATAAAATTATTGATGAGGTAGAACCAGGCGCATTACGATTACCAGTCTTACTTAAAAAATATATTAAGCAAAATGCAAAACTTGTCGCCTTTAATGTGGATCCCTTGTTTAATAATTCGGTGGATGGTTTGATGTACATAAAAATAGCCGATCTTCCTGAAAGTACTGTAAAGCCTGTTATGGAAGAGTTTCAAGCTGAATTGGAACGCAAATTCTCAAACAATAATGATGAATAGAGCGCTAGGTTTTATTTGCTTTTTTATTGTTACCTCATTACTTCATTCACAAACATTATCAGGAAAGGTTATTGATTTTAAAACCAAGGAACCGTTGATGGCTGTTTCTATCTATTTTGATAATACAACCATAGGAACAACAACCGATGACCAAGGTGTTTTTTCAATCGATTTTTCTGATGCAATCCAATCCAATCTCATTATTTCTTATTTGGGATATGAGACTATTATTATTTCAGATTATAGAACGACATCTACTATTTCAGTTGAGCTGAAGGAAACGTTAAACCAATTAAACGAAGTGGTTGTCAATGCAGATGACGGTTTAACACGAAAACAAAAATTGAAACTGTTTCGAAAAGAGTTTTTGGGCTTTTCTGAGTTTTCAAAATCCTGTAAAATCCTCAATGAAGATGATTTGATATTACGATTTAATAAGACAGATAAAATACTCACTGTTAGTGCTAAAAGGCCTGTTTTGGTGAAAAATAAAAGCTTACAATATGAAATTGCTTATGATATTCAAGATTTTGAAATCGCGTTTCGTTATGTAGATTCTAAGCTTGATCAATATTCCACACATTCAGTATTGTACACAGGTACATCATTTTATAAAGATGTAAGCAATGGGAAAAAGCGAAAAACAAAGAAGAATAGGGAGAAAGCCTTTAAGGGGTCTGTCCAGCATTTTATGCGCTCATTATATGATAAGAATTTAAGAAAAGAAGGCTTTGATATTTTTCATAAAAAATTTCAAGTAAATGAATGGGAATTTTTTAAAATAGAAGATGTAAAAGATTCTTCATTCAAGAAGGTAACGCTCAATACCAAAGTTAATATTCTTTTTGACCTTAAAGACCAATCTGTTTTAGAGCCTAGGGTCTCTTATTTCTATATTGATGCCTATGGCAATTATTCACCTATTACAGAGCTCCTTTTTGGAGGAGTTATGGGAAGTCATCGAATAGGCGATTTATTACCCACTAATTACGGATTAGAAAGCAATTAGAAATTCTCGTTGACAAAGGCTTGGAAATAAGATCGAATTTCATTTCTGGCTTTTAGAAACGCATCATGTTTTTCAGAATCACTTCCAACAACTTTTGATGGATCAAAAAAGTTATGATGCAATCTTACAGCATTTTTACTTGGAATATATGGACAGTTTTCATTAGCATGATCACAAACAGTGATGATATAATCAAAATCAATATTTTCATAGTCATCGACGTGATTAGACGTGTGATTTGAAATATCAATATGATCTTCTTTCATAATAGACACTGCTCCTGGATTTAAGCCATGAGTTTCTATTCCAGCGCTATAGATGTTTGCTTTTCCTTGAGTAAATGTATTGAGGTAACCATGAGCCATTTGGCTTCGACATGAATTACCTGTGCAGAGAACAAGTATGTTTTTCATTAAATTCCTACGTGGCCACTTCGTCTTTCTAAAAGGACGTTGTCAAACCATTTATTATTAAGTTTTCCTATTTTCTCGCGTATGCCAATCACTCTGAATCCGCAAGATTTATGTAAATGTATGCTAATTTTATTGTCTTTAAAAATACTTGCTTGCAATGTCCAAAATCCTCTAGATTCACTTTCTTTTATAAGTCGTAAAAGCAGTTGTTTTCCAATGTGCTTACCTTGCATTTGTTTGGCAACATATACACTTACTTCAGCGACACCTTTATAAACATCTCTCTGAGAAACTTTAGACAACACAGCAAATCCGATAATGTCTTGATTAATGGTAGCTACAATTCTTGGATGATCAATATATTTTTTATTCCATAATGACCAATCTGGTAATTTGGTTTCGAAAGTAGCAATTCCAGTGCGTATACCATCTTCATAGATATTCAAAACCTGTTGAAAATCATCTTTTCTGAATGTCCTTAGAATAATACACATAGTTGAGCTTAGCAGCAATTGCCATTAGGTGTGCAGCAAGGTTCATCATTGGTTACTAATTCTTTCTTTTGATCAGTAACTCCACAAGCTTCTTTAGCCTTACAATCTGTTTGTTCTACAGATAACTTGATGATAAGCTTATTACTTTCTATTGTAAAGTCATTAACAAATAATTGAGCTGTATGAAATGTCTTATTACTGTATTCAAATTTGACTTCAGCATTTAAATCATATGGCTTCATCTTTCCAACCTTATTAAGAATTCCTAAAGCTTTATATACAGACATGAAATCGGTTTTGCCTATTTCACTTGGACTTTCCCATAGCTGAATAATCGTTTCGTTCCAATTATCAGTTTGAGCACCACAATCTACAGAGTTGATTGTAATATGTTTGACTTCGGTAATATGATAATTTGCACCAACGAAAGCATTAGGTATGTATTCAAAAAGTAAAGACTTGTCTTGGTTTTGTTCCAGGATTGAGAATAATTCTTGTGTTTTCATCTTAATTTAATGTTTAGTTTTTTGCACGAGTGTACTAATTAAAGCTGATTACCGACTAGCAGCAGTTAGATGTTGTTTTGTTAAAAAATGAATTTAATAGTATTTGAAATTCTTCAAAGCGTTCTAAGTTAAGACAGTAGCATTTCTTCTTACCTTCAAATCGACCTTTTAATAAACCAGCATCACCAATAACAGATAGATGCTGAGAGATGGTGGCCTGAGATAAACCAATTTCATCGACCAAATCATTGCAAATACAACCCTCTTGCTCACTAATGTATTTTAATATAGCGATGCGAGCAGGATGTGCAAATACTTTTGCAATATTGGCAATTTCATTAATATTTTCGGTATAAATAAACCGTTTTGTAACACCCATAGTATTCTATTAAAGTACAAAGATAGCAAATTATCGTAATATTGCAATATTACGATAATAAAAATTAATAAAAAGCCAGAATAAATAATTCCGGCCTCTATTTTTATAATGTTTTAAACCAGTCTTGAAATTGTTCGCCTAATAAAAAAACAGGCTTTTTTTCTCCACTCAAAGCACCAATTATACTCATTACCCATAGGATAATTGTAATTAATGATAGAAATCCTAAAAGAGGCATAACAAAACTCAATACCCAAATTCCTAGACTAAGAATACATATGCCTAGCATTTGTCTAATATAAAATGAGCCATATTCGGTCCTATTGCTTCCATTCATAACTATTGCTATAATAAAACCTATGATTGTAATATGAGCTATTATAGCGACATTCTTTCCATCGCTAAGAACCTCTTTAGCGTCACTAGCAAATTCTTTAGCAGATGCTTTAGCTTCTTCGGCGAACTCACTAGCTTTCTCTTTAGCTTCTTCGGCAAATTCGCTTGCTTTTTCACTTACTTTATCGGCTGCTTTTTTTGCACCTTCTTTAGCATCGCCTAACATGTCATTAAGGTCGTCACTTAAACTTTTATTATCGTCAGACATAATATAATTGGTTTATGGTTATGATATAAAGTTAACAAAAAAGCACTAGATGGATTTATTTTTTACCAAACAACCTTTGAAAAAAGCCTTTTGTTTTTTTCTTAGCTTCTGTATAGGTTTCTTTAGCATCTTCTGCCAAATCTTCTAATTTATCTTCGGCAACATCTGCAAATTCACCTAATTTTTCACCAGCTTCATCAATAAATTCAGCTGCCTTTTCTTTTGCCTCTCCAGCAAATTCTTTGGCATCCTCGGCAAGGTGAGACGCTTTTTCTTTGGCAACATCTGCAAAAGCACTAAGTTTTTCACCAGTTTCGCTTGCTAATTCTGATGCTTTTTCTTTTGCATTATCGAACATTTCTTTACCATCTCCCTTAATAAACTCGGTAGCTTTATCCTTTACATTTCCTAAAACTTCTTTAGCGTCTTCTGCTAATTCTGATGCTTTTTCTTTAGCGCTATTAAAAGCGTCAGCAGCATTATCTTTTAAATCACTTGTTTTATCTGAAGCGGCACCTGTTATTTCGTTTACCGTATCTTCTGTAGATTCAATTTCACTATTTAAGTCGTCTTCTAGATTTTTGTTGTTGTCTTCGGTCATTGTTGTTACTTGTTTATTTATGAGTAGTTTAAAATTACAATTTGTTACACCTCTACTTAAACGCTTGATCTACTGGTTCCCAAAGTTCAATTTTATTACCCTCGTTATCTAATACCCAACCAAACTTTCCATAGTCATATTCTTCCATCTCTCCTACTATTGTGACCCCTTCTTCTTTTAAAGTCACTAAAAGTTCCTTTAAATTTTCAACACGATAATTAAACATAAACTCTTTTTTAGATGGCTCAAAGTATTTAGTATCGTCTTTAAAAGCACTCCATTGTGTGGAGCAATCATTACCTTCTTTATCTTTCCACCAAAAGGTGCAGCCATAGTCATCAGTATTAAAACCTAAATGCTTTTTGTACCAATCTTTTGACGCTTTAGGATCTTCCGACTTAAAAAATAAGCCTCCTATTCCTGTTACTCTATTTTTCATCTATTTTTTGTTTAGTGCTGTTTCATAAATATCTATCCACTCTTCAACAGTCATTTTTCCTAAAAGCTCTTCAATGAGATCATAAGGAATATCATCTATCTTTTTAAAACGAATACAACTTTTTCCCATATCCAATTTATATTTTGAATGTTTTGGATATTCTGATACAAACCAGTCGTACAATTCTTTCTTTGCATACATCCCAGAATGGTACAATGCGATAAAGTTTTTTTGTGACGCCAAATTAATAAATGGTAATGGCGGGAATGGCTTACAATGATAACCCGCCGGATAAATGGATTTTGGTACGTAATATGCTAACATACCATATCCCATTCCAGCTTCAAGTCCTTTGGGCATGTGTTTTTTTATAAGATTGTCTAATTTCGTAATAGGGGCTTTTCTTTCTTCTGGTAATTGACTAATATAGTCTTCAGGTGATGTTGCTTTGTATTGCATAATATTAATTTTATTTACGTTGGAGGATTAATGCAGAAATTAAAGATATAATAAATCCTATAATTACGACACTAGCGAACATGATAAATGCTAGAAAACCAGAACCTCCATAATCATTCATTTGCTGTGTAAGTTCATTTTTTTTGGCTTCTAATTCTGCTCCAGAATAAGTTTCCTCTAAACCTTTAATAGAAGTGTCTAAAAACTCTTGAGAGAAATCTGGATTTATAACTGTAGTGTATAGGTAATCTGCAATTCCGATACCAATACCAACCATTGCAGAAATAAGAACACCGATTAATAAGGCTTTACCAAAACTTATCATACCATCATTAACATGATCACGGTAATGTTTTATTCCAAAGAAAACGAAAGAAAGCGAAGCCACCATAGTAGTATAACCTATAATTTCCTGAGTGGAATAACTTAAACCTTTTCCAAATACTAATGCCAATAAGAATAAAATAACGGCAACTGCAAGACCATAAAGTCCAAATCTAATAACTGTGTTTTTCATAATGTGTTGATTTAAATTAATAGTCCAAAAGTAGATTAATGATGCCATTAAAGGCTCATACTAAAGTACCAAAGCGGTCATACTTAAGTATAAAATACTATGTTTTTATATAATGTTGATGTCTTTTGCTATTTGAAGCGCTTGTGTACGACGTTTGGCATTTAACTTTGATAGCAGATTCGAAACATGTGTCTTTACAGTGCTTTCTGAAACAAAAAGTTTATCTCCAATTTCTTTATTAGATAAGCCTTCGGAAATGCCAATGAGCACTTCATATTCACGTTTACTAATATCCAAGGCTTCGATTTTTTTATGATCAATTTCTTTTAAAACTTTAGTAGACTTGTGGAGGCTTTTTTTGTTGAGGTATACACCAACAAAAAAGAAAACCACAGCAATCAAAGCAATAGTGAATTCTGACTTTAGATCACCAGAAATAATGGCATATTTACTAAACTGAAACAGCAGTAACAATCCAAGAATGAGCAATCCAAATACAAGAATGGTTCGTTTCACACCTTTGAATTTTGGTAATTATTAGTGTTGGTTTTATGTTTTAAATTTAGCAAAATTCTGCTTTTATCTTATCAACAATCGTTTGTGCTAGCTTTTTTTTACTTTCAACAGTCCATCCAGCAACATGTGGTGTGAGAATAACATTTTCTGCAGAAATGAGATACTTGAAGGGTTCTGGCATTTCAGTCGTAAATAAGTTTTCAAAAGAGGACTTCTCATATTCTAATACGTCCAATCCAGCACCTAAAATTTTACCTAATTTTAAAGCATTTACCAAATCTTTGGTGACAACGCTTTTCCCACGTGCTGTATTGATGAGCCAGAAAGGTTTTTTAAAGGCATCGATGAATTTAGAATTCACCATATTGATGGTTTGAGATGTTTCTGGTGTATGAAGACTTAATACATCGGCATGGTTCTGCAATTCTTCTAGAGAGACTTGAGTAGCGTTATCATCACCAACATTGTGCTTAATGTCATAACAGAGTACTTTAACCTCAAAACCTCTAAGTTTTTTGGCAAAGGCTTTTCCCATATTGCCATAGCCAATAAGACCAACTGTTTTCCCATCGAGTTCTAAACCGCGATTGTTTTCTCGCCTCCATTTACCATCACGAACTTCTTTATCTGCAATATTTAGTTTATTAAAAAGGGATAATAGCATGGCCAGACTATGCTCACCAACAGCATTACGATTACCTTCGGGAGCAGCAATAAGTTTGATCCCTTTTTGTTGTGCGTAATCCGTATCAATATTTTCTAGCCCTGCACCAACACGACCAATAAATTTTAAGTTTTTTGCTGCATTTAAAAATTGAGCATCAATTTTAAAACGACTGCGAATAATTAAACCGTCATAGTGATGGATAATTTGTTCGATAGTACTTTTTGAATCTGTATAATTTTCATCGTTAGTAAAACCTAAAGCATTAAGTTGCTCTATAAGTAATAGATGATTGGTGTCTAGGTGGAGTACTTTCATGTGTAATTATATCCAAGGATACTCTGTTTGTGTTTTTTCATCTTGCACATTTCCTGTATGTGCCGTGTCTAGTTTTTCGAACAAGAGTAAATGTACTTCTTCACCATTTTTAGTAGATGGATTATGCTCTACACCTTTAGGTACAACAATCATTTCTCCTTCTTTCACGACTTCTGTTCGATCTCTAAATTGCATGTATAGCGTGCCTTTGATGACTTGAAATAATTCATCTTCATTATCGTGACTATGCCATACAAACTCGCCTTTTATTTTGGCTAGTATGACTTGCATATTGTCTACAGTTGCAATACGATGTGGATGCCATTGTTTTGAGAAAAGCGTATGTTTTTCTTTGATGTTTATGGGTTTCATTAGGTATAGATGTTTTATGCTTTAAAGTTACAAAGTTTTGCGTTAGTGATGGAGCAATTGTTGGAGCTCCTCAATGAGAGCGACTTGTGAGAGCACGACCTGAAAGGTAACGCCCTAGATGTTAAGGATCAATTTGGCAATCCAAAAATAGATAAGTATACCAAAGATATCATTGCTTGTAGTAATAAATGGACCCGTTGCAATAGCTGGATCAATACCTCTTTTGTCTAAAAACAAAGGGACAAACGTGCCAATTAAACCTGCAACAATAATAACAGCAATTAAAGATACTGAAATGGCAAGCGCTGTATAGAATTCGCCTTTAGTAGCCCAAACAAATAAAAACAAGAAGAGCGCTAAAATGGTCCCGTTTAGTGCAGCGAGTAACATTTCTTTTATTAGACGACTATTGATGCTACCTTTAACATCGTCATTAGCCAGACCTTGTACGATAATTGCACTAGACTGTACACCAACATTTCCAGCCATCGCCGCAATTAATGGTGTAAAAAAGAATAGTACAGCATATTTTTCAAATGTATTTTGAAAACCTTCCATAATCAAAAAGGCACCAACACCACCAACTAAACCTAAGAACAACCATGGTAAACGCGCTCGGGTAAGCTCTATAATACTATCATCGGCTTCAACGCCTTGGGTAATACCTGCTGCTAATTGATAATCTTTATCGGCTTCCTCTTTTAAGACATCGACAATATCATCAATGGTAATTCTGCCAAGTAAAGTTTGCAAATTATCTACTACAGGTATGGCTTCTAAATCATATTTAGCCATCACTTTTGCAACATCCTCTACATCATCTGCAACATTGACGAAATCTACATTTTCTTTTGCTATGTCGGCTATTTTTTGTTCACTCTTTGCAACGATTAGATCTTTTAATGATAAGCGCCCAATGAGTTTTTCTTCTTTATCAACGACATAAATAGAATGTACTCTAGTCACTTCTTTAGCTTGCCCTCTAATACGACGCAAGCATCCTGCTACTGTCCAAGTTTCGTAAACCTTAACAAGTTCTTTTGCCATTAAACTACCTGCAGTGTCATCGTCATAGGTAAGTAGTTCTGTAATTTCATCCCTATGTTCATCATCTTCAATTCTTGAAATAACTTCGGCTTGACGTTCTTCGGGTAATTCGGCAATAATATCTGCGGCATCATCGGTATCTAATTCTTCTACTTCTTCAGCAATTTCTTTGGCCGATAGATTTTCAAGAACTTTTTCTCTGGTATCTTCATCAAGTTCTGTAAGAATATCTGAAGTGGTTTCAGAATCTAATAGTTTAATGACATAGATAGAATCATCGAGGTCTAGTTCATCTAGAATTTCGGCAACATCAGCATAATGAAAATCATTCAATAGCAGTTTTAACGCTTTATCATCGCTATTAGCGACAAGCATTTCTACCTGCTCAATGAGTTCATGAGTAAGCTCAAATTGGATATTTTCTTTCTCTTCGATCAAACGAGATGGTTTTGCTAATTTGTACTATCGTTTTCAATGAGCTGTGTGAGATCCAAAAATGAATCTACACTCAACTGCTCTGGACGTTTGCCAAATATAACATTTGCTTTTAAATTATTGGAAAGATTGAATGTTTTTAAACTGTTACGTAATGTTTTTCTACGTTGCTGAAACGCTGTTTTTACCACTCTAAAAAATAGCTTTTCATTGACTGGCAAGGTGACGTTTTCTTTTCGTTTAAGTAGTAGTACACCAGAGTCTACTTTTGGTGGTGGATTAAAAACAGTTGGTGGCACTGTAAATAGATATTCGGCATCGTAGAATGCTTGTGTGAGTACTGAGAGAATTCCGTAGACTTTAGAACCTTCTTTAGAGCAAATACGCTGAGCAACTTCTTTTTGGAACATCCCAGAAAACTCGGGAATTTGGTTGCGCATCTCTAATGTTTTAAAAACGATTTGTGTTGAAATATTATAAGGAAAGTTTCCTATGATGGCAAACGGCTCATTACCGAAAATTTCAGTAAGGTCATACTTTAAAAAGTCTTGCTCATATACGCGATTGGCTAAATTTAAGTAATTGGCTTTTAAGTAATCTACCGATTCGGAATCGATTTCAATAACATGTGTTTTGATAGGTTTGTCCAGTAAGTACTTAGTGAGAACACCCATTCCTGGTCCAATTTCAAGCACATGCTTATAGCCTTCTAAAGATAAGGTGTTGGCGATATCTTGAGCTACAGATTCGTCAGTCAAGAAGTGTTGACCTAAGTGTTTTTTTGCTTTGACCTGATGGTTATTTGCCACGTTATTTAAAATTTACAGTGTATTCATCTACTATTTGAAGTTCTGTTCTAAAGGCCAGCATTTTATCGGCGAACTTTTTTAATCCGTCGGATCTAAGTCTTTCAGCATCTTCTCTATAGTAGGCGTCTAGTGCTTCACGAGAGTAAGAACGATATTGAACAGAATAGGTTTGTCCGCCCATTTCTTCTTCTACCAACACTTTGGTCAAGGTGGCTTTATCAAATTTTCCAGTTCCTAATACTTGAGGAATGTGTTCTTTTATCCAAAGTAACCATTCGTCATGAACACTATCGTCTATATTGATTGTGACGTTGTATATAATCATTTGTATGTATTTATGTGTTCTGCATCACAAGCAGATCATGAGTTTTATAAATCTTTTACAAATAACAGAAGTTCTTCGTCGTTGTCAAAGGGTTTTACTCTTTTTTGGTAAGATAAGCCTAATTTTTCCAAAAGATGTATGGATGGTTGATTTTCTGCAAGCGTAATGGCGCTTATTGTTTTTATATTGAACGTGTTTTTGGCGAGCCTCATTACTGCGTTGGCACCTTCGAAACCATAGCCTAGACCTTCATAATCTGGAAGTAATGAAAAGCCAATGTCAACATGATCCAATGTATCACGTTTTAATAAGCCAAACGAGCCTATAGGTGTCATGCTTTTAGATTTAATTCTAGCAATATAGTACCCAAATTCAAAATCTTCATAACACTTAAGTTGGTTATTCTGAATATATGTTGCCGCTTGTTCTACTGTTTTTACATTGCGATCACCAATGTATTTGATCCAACCAGGCGTATTCATTAATTCTAAAATAAATGGTGCATCACCTATTGTGATTTTTGAGAGGATGAGGCGATTGGTTTCGGCTATTTGCATTGGTTTCTAATTAATAGCATCACCACGTAATCGTCTAAAGCGTTTTCTGGCTTCAATAAAGTAGATGCTATCTTCATGATTAAAAATAATTTTCTCATAAAGCTCTTTGGCTTTTTCGGGTTGGTCCAATTTGGTCTGGTAAAGCTCGGCTAAGTAGTAATGTGCATCATCTGCTAGAATTTCATCCCTGTAATTGGTGATAATGTATTCATAATTATCAACAGCCTTACTAATTTGATTGGTTTTTTCAAATAATTTGGCTTGCATAAACAGCGCTTGATCTTCTATAGTTTCGCCTTTGTGCTCGGTTAGTATTTTATCTAAAAGAGCAATAGCTTCTTCATTTTTATTTTGAAAAGACATTAAATCTGCTTTCGAGTAGAGTTTTAATGACGTTTGTAATGAGTCTTCATCTTTATTGTCTGAAATCAATAACTTAAGATCTAAAGCGTCATTAGCGATTAACTGAGATGTAGATGCCTTTAATATTTTTAATTGTGATTCGGCCCATTGAAAATCTCCTTTATAATAGCTGGTCTTTGCCACTTTAAATCTGGCCTCTTGGGAAATGGTACTATTTTTAAGGTTGGCTTGAATTTGTGTATAGTAAATTAAGGCTTCATTAAACCGTTCTTGAAATACAAGAATATCACCTAATTTCAGTTTGACTTTTGCTTCTTGAAATACAGATAGTTGCAGCTCTAAACTTTTTTTCAAGAAATCACTAGCGTCCTTTGGTTGATGTTTATGGAAGGCGATAAAATTTCCGTAGGCAATCTGTAAGGCGATGGTTTGCTCGTATTTACCATATTGATCAAATAGTTGGTTAAACTTGTCATCGATTGCATCGAGTTGCTCTTTATTGGCTTTTTCAATTTCTATATCCAACATATATTGGTGAGCCGTAAGTCTAGTCTCTATATCTTGAGAATTATCTAATATAAACTGAAATATAGAATTGGCGACTTCATTTTCTTTTTCCTTGACTGTTGCTAAAGCCAGATCGAGAATACGACTTAGACTTTCCTGATTGCGACGGTAAAGCGCTTTTTCTTGCGTAAAGGCTTTATTGTATTCCTTTTGCTGAATGTATAACCAACTCAACATGTCATACCAGTATGGTTCTGGACTGGACTGGAGTTTTTTGAGCAATAATTTTCTTAAAATGAGATTATTCTCATTGTCTTTGTTCTCTGAAACAAAATCACTAAACGCCCGTTTAGCATTACTTAAGAAGTTGGGTTTAATTTCGATATAGTCGATATAATTTGAAAAGAGCAGTTCAATATTACCTTGCTCTCCATAGATACGAGCCATTTGCATATTAAAGTTAAAGTCTGGATTGGTTTCCATACCTTTTTTATAGGCTTGAAGCGCTTGTTCTAATAGCGAATGGTCTTCAAATTTTTTGGCAATACCATAAGTGTAGCTTGGCTTCTCTTCGACTTTAAGAATGGCTTCTTTGTAATATTTGTCGGCAAGATCTGTGCTATCCATAAGTTGATAATTGTAACCCAGTTCTACGAGAAGTGCAGGATAATTAATCTCTTTCATGCGTTGTAAGATCATATCTCTTGCCTCTTCATAACGTTCGAGCTGTTGAAGTGTGGCCACAATTTTGTAGATGTACTTAGAACTCTTTTTCTTGGCGTTTAGCTTTTCGTAGGATAAAAGCGCTTTTTCAAACTCACCACGTTTAAAATAGTCGTTGGCCAATTGCTCGCTTTGAGAGAATAGGAGTCCGCAACTACAAAAAGTTAGAATGATTAAGAGATGACGCATATATATTAATTTATGTAAATATAACAAATGCAATTACGAGATATTGTGAATGTTTTTATAATTAATTCGTTAAAGTGCAAAAAAAATGCCCAAACGCAAGTTCAGGCATTCACAACAAAATAAATGTGCTATTAATCTATTCTTTACAAAATGATTCAGATATTCTGCTATGGCTTTTGTAGGTCAAGTTGGTGGTCTTTATTTTAGAAAAAGACTTTGCTAGCCATGACAATAAGAGTCACTAGCAGTACGATGCGTTTAATGTTTTTCATAATAAGTAGGTTAGTTCTTATTTGGATTACTAACATCATAATTATTAATTGAAAAACAAAGAAAAATGCGAAAAAATCGTTAAACAACGTCTTTTTTTAGCATTTAAACGATAAATAATAGTAAAATTCCTACAAATTAGATTTTATTGAATCCTGTATAAGGGATTAGAACTTCAGGAATTTTGATACCGTCTTCGGTTTGATAGTTTTCTAAAATGCCAGCTAAAACTCTTGGTAAAGCTAAAGAGCTTCCATTAAGTGTATGGCATAATTGTGTTTTTCCGTCTTTATTTTTAAAACGTAATTTTAAACGATTGGCTTGAAATGTTTCAAAATTTGAGACACTAGAAATTTCTAACCATCGGTCTTGTGCTGTAGAAAAGACTTCAAAATCGTAAGTTAGAGCAGAAGCGAATGTTACATCTCCACCACAGAGTCTTAAAATTCGGTAAGGTAATTTGAGTTCTTTTAAAATGTCCTTGACGTGATCTATCATTCCTTCAAACGCCTTATATGAATTATCAGGATGTTCAACACGTATAATTTCAACTTTATCAAATTGATGCAATCTATTGAGTCCTCTTACATGAGCGCCATAGCTTCCTGCTTCTCTGCGGAAGCAAGGTGTATAGCCCGTAATTCCAATAGGTAGATCTTTTTCAGAAAGCAGTTCATCTCTAAAAATATTAGTTCCAGGTACTTCAGCTGTTGGGATTAAATACAGATTATCTTCGCCAACATGATACATTTGACCTTCCTTATCTGGTAATTGTCCTGTTCCAAAACCAGAGGCTTCATTTACCAAATGAGGTAATTGATATTCGGTATAACCAGCGGCTGTATTTTTATCTAAAAAATAAGCGATTAAAGCACGTTGTAATCTAGCACCTTTTCCTTTGTAAACTGGGAAACCAGCACCAGTGATCTTATTGCCTAATTCAAAGTCGATAATATCATACTTTTTTGCAAGTTCCCAATGCGGAAGAGCCCCATCATGAAGTTTAGGAATATCACCTTCAATAAATATCTCTTCGTTGTCTTCATCAGAATTTCCATTAGGAACGCTCTCATGAGGAACATTAGGAATTTTATAAAGTAAATTATTTAAGGTTTCAGCTTTT
Source organism: Psychroserpens luteolus (assembly GCF_021032705.1). Classification (GTDB taxonomy): domain Bacteria; phylum Bacteroidota; class Bacteroidia; order Flavobacteriales; family Flavobacteriaceae; genus Psychroserpens; species Psychroserpens luteolus. Next base: position 1,093,406 of record NZ_JAHVXI010000001.1, read on the forward strand.
GCGTTAAGCTGTTCTCCCAAAACTTTAGAATCTTCTTTAAGTTGTGTGGTTTTTTCTTTTAGCGCATTGGCCTCGTCAGCTTTACCAGATTTAAAGAGGTTACCTATTTCTTTTGAAATACTATTAGATTCTGCAAGTGTATTATCTAGTTTTGTTTGTAATTCTCTACGTTCTTCGTCTAAGGTAATTACATCATCAATCATTTGAGACGCATCTAAGTTTCGTTTTTCCAAACGTTTGATGACATCGGCTCTGTTTTCTCTAATAAATGCTACTTGCAACATGGTGTTATTCTGTTTTTTGAAACGCCAAATTTAATGAATTGTCAGTTATTCTCGTCTTGATTTGATGGTAAAATCCAATCGTGGTGCTTAAAATGATTCCATTTCACGTTAGCTAAGTCAATTTCTGGATCAATAAGTTGCTTTGTAGGTTTTCCATTAACACTAACAAATGCTCTTACGTAGACTTCTATATCGATACCTTTTTCGGCATAAAGACGTTTTAAGCGCTGTGCAAATTGCCACATAACATCCGGTTTTGAACTTACCGATCTAATCTGTTTTATAGAAAGATAATCTTTGAGTTTAATTGGAATAACAGCATTTGTGGCTTTATTAACCACTCTAAAACTTGTGTTTGCTCTTTTTGACCTTAGCATCATTCGCCATGATAATCTATGACCTTCCTCAGTCCAAAGTACATTGTCCTGTATAAAATGATGTCTTAGAGGCAATGCGATTTGAACAATAAAATAGAGCACAAATACAGTTTTAAAGAGAGGTGCGTAGTTTGGAACGTCTATTTTTTCATCCTTATAAATAACTTTTCGCTTTAAAAATAACTTTTGAATATGCTTAGGTTCAAAAAAGAATACCGCAAAGGCCAATGATAAATAAGGGAAAATACCAACTTGGAATATAAATGAATTGAACAGGTGAAAAAAGATTGAAGCAAAGAATGCTATTTTACGTGTTCGTTTCCACAAGAGCAAAGGAATGATGAGTCCGTCAAACAAAATGCCTCCATAAGCAATACCATAATGCACAAATTTATATTGCAGAAGGTCACCTACAAGTACATAATGTTTTTTACTTTCCATTAATAATTTAGGAACACTTAAATCTAACCAATCGGGATACATTTTTGCTATTGAAGCATAAGTGTATAAAATAAATAGTTGAATGATAAAAACCCATCGACACCAATTGGGCATTGAAATACTTTTGATATTTGGGTTTTGTTTAGCATCGATTGATGCATACTTATGTGCAGGTAAAAATACCATGATAGCACTCAAAAGCATTAAAAAATAATAGTGATTATTATAGGATGATTTTTGCATTAAATAGGTTCCAGTCCATAGCACTGCAAACCCTAACATACTTACCCTGTATTTGTAGCCTATCATTACACCTATGCCACAAAGTCCCATAATAATGTAGTAGACATACATCCATTGTCCAGGAAGTGGTTGTAACCAATCAAAACCTATAAAGTTAAATGTAAATTCTGGCTCTATAAGTGTTCTTTTAAGCCAACCTGTGAAGATTGCACCTATACTTTCAAGAAAAATCAAAGCACCAAACATCATCCTAAAGACAATAAGCGAAGTGTTGTCTATATGTTTAAACAGAAACTTATTCATGTTTTTGGATAAATTCTTGAGCGTGTTTTTTATCTAAGTTAAGCTGATTAGTAAGTTCTTTTATAGATTCAAATTTTTGCTCATTTCTAAGGCGATGTAATATATTTATTTTCAAGGCGGTATTGTATAGATCTTCATCAATATTAAAAAAGTGAACCTCTATAGATTGTTTCTTTTCATTAAATGTTGGGTTTGTTCCAATATTCATCATTCCATAAACAGTTTGTTTTTCAATTCTAGAACTCACAACGTAAACACCATTTTTAGGAATGAGTTTATAGTCTTTCTCTACATCAATATTTGCTGTGGGAAATTTTAAGGTTTTACCAATTCCTTTTCCTTTAATGACGTTTCCAGTTATAAAGTATGGATATCCTAAATAAGCATTAGCAGTCTTAATATCACCTTCTACTAAAGCATGTCTTATTTTAGTTGAGCTTACGGCAACATCTTTTATATCTTGAGCCGAAATTTCTTCTACAATAAAATCAAATTCTTTTCCAAAAGCTTTGAGGTCATTAATATTGGCCGTTCTGTTTTTTCCAAAATGATGGTCATATCCAATAATAATATGTTTAGCGTTTAGCTCATCAACAAGGATTTTTTTTACGTAATCTCGGGCTGAAAGATTAGCGAAATCATGAGTAAACTCTTTAATAACCAAATGATCTAACCCTAATTCTTTAAGTGTCTTTTGCCGTTCATCAATAGTATGTAATAGTTGAATTTTAAAATCAGGTTGTAATACCATACGAGGGTGAGGAAAAAATGTAAGCACAACAGATTTTAAATGTTTATCATGTCCAGTTTTTACTAATCGTTCGATTATTTTTTGATGACCAACATGAACGCCGTCAAAAGTGCCAATTGTTATAACAGAAGGCGTATTAGTTTTTATATGATTTTTATCTAGAGATTTCAATATCAATTTTTTGATAAAAATAACTATAAACCTAAAATGAATAAAAAAAGAAGGAATAAGATATTCATTTTTTTATATGATTTTTCTGAATATTTGTTAATTAGCCTAGCTCTTTTTGTTAAAATCCTAAAATTTTGTTAACAAACAGGGTAGTTTTATGGTTGATTTTCACTAGATTTGATGTCATTATTCAAAAATTTACTTTTAACTAAAAAATCATCTAATGGAAAAGAATTTTACTTTAAAATCAATTTTTGCAATACTCATACTTTTATGTACTATTCATAGTTATGCCCAAGAACGAACTTGTGGGATGGTTGAGTACATGGAAGAGCAAATGCAGGATCCCGAGTTTGTCAAAGAGTATGAAAAAAATCAGGCCATATTTAAAGCGCGATTGGCCGAAGTTATGGCGCAAGGAGAATTTAGTCAACGCGGTACTAATGTTGTCATTCCTGTTGCGGTACATTTTCCTAATGCCAATGAAGCAGATAGAGCTTGTTTAGAAGCATTGGCACAAAATCAAATAGATATTTTAAATGCAGATTATGCTGGTACTAATGCAGATATTTCAAACTGGACTGCAGCCAGTGCATTTTATCCAGGTGTAAGTACAGGTAATGCTAATATTTCATTTTGTATTGCAGTATCCAATCATCCTATAGGTTTAGATCCAGAATTACTGGAAGGTAATCCAGCGGTGACCATTGGTTACAATTTTGGAGGTGGTAATAATGCCGATACCAACTGGGCAGGATATATGAATTTTGTGGTAAGACCAATTGGAGGAGGAACTTTAGGGTTTTCTCCATATCCAGGAAGTATTGCTGCTGGTCAAGCCGTAACAATGAATACTTTTGCATTTGGATCTGGAGCGGGTTGTCCTGGTTCTGGAGTTGTTCCTGATACTACTTTTGGCCTTGGAAGAACTGTAACGCATGAATTAGGTCATTTTTATAATTTAGATCACACTTGGGGTGGTGCAGGCGGTTGTGCTAATGATGATGGTATAGCAGATACACCTAATATAACAGGCCCAACTTATGGTTGTCCAGCTAACGGAAGTGAAGCTGGTTGTACGGCGACACCATCACTTACCATGAATTATATGGATTATGTTGATGATGCCTGTATGTACATGTTTAGTGCAGGTCAAACAACTACAGTAAATACATATGTGAATAGTGTCTTATTAAGTCAACTTAAACCAGGCGTTTGTACACCGGCAGCTCCAGGGTTTAGTATCGTAGGAGCTAATAGTCCAATAAGTGATTGTTCTGGTGAAGATGTTGTATTTATGATGAATTATAATACAATTCAAGATTTCTCTGAAACTACAACCTTTTCAGTTTCTGGAAATCCAGCAGGTTCTAATGTCGTATTCAATCCGACATCAATGTCTACAGATGGTGTTTTTACAATGACTGTTGAGAATTTAGGAGGGGCTGCTTTAGGTGATTATACAATGACTGTTACTGGAACATCCGCAACTCAGACTAAAACAGCGGATGTTACATTATCTATTGTTGATGATTTATGTCCTTCTTCAGGAAATACAACCTTTCAAACAAGTAATGAAGGCGTTGTTTTTGGAACGATTAGTAATTTAAACACAGGAAAACCATCAGGTTATAGTGATTATACTGCGACATATAGTACTGATGTTAATAAAGAAGAGTCTTACGATCTTACTGTTAATGTCAATACAGATGGAAACTTCCCTGTAGAGACTAGAGTATGGATCGACTGGAACCAAAACTGTAGTTTTGATGACCCAGGAGAAGAATATGATTTAGGTTTTACAGCTAATGTTGCTAATGGGCCATCTGGAGGATCTCCATTATCGATTACTATTCCAAATAGTGCTACGACTGGAGCAACAACAATGCGAGTTGCAACTAAGTATGTAAATACTGACGATCCAGGGCTTCCAGAATCTTGTTTAACAAATTATGATGGAGAAACTGAAGATTATACACTTAATGTAATGGCTTCATTATCTGTAGGAGAAAATCAATTTGAGAATTTTGCAATTTTCCCTAATCCGAATAAAGGTGAGTTTACGATTAAGCTAAGCTCTTATTCTGGAAATGATATATCTGTTGATATATTTGATATTAGAGGACGTAGAATTTTTGATAATTCTTACTCAAGTAATTCCGACTTTAACCAAGTTATAAAGCTAAATGATGTGCACTCTGGAGTTTATCTAGTGTCTATAAATGATGGCGATAAGAAAACTACAAAGAAGATAATTATAGAGTAATAAAGGCTATATTAAATTTAAGAAGGAGAGACCAAACGGTCTCTCTTTTTTTATCCTAATACTTAGATGTTTATGTGGACAATGCGTATTAAAACGGTAAATCATCTATTTTGATACAAGTTGGTATAGTAATGTTTTAACATTTTTATTGTCAATATGCTCGAATATCTAGTTTTTTTTAGGGTAAAGCCATTGTTAAATGTTTATAAGAGTATAAACATATAAATAATCAACCAATTTAATTAGAACTAACCTTAAATCATAGTCTCATGAAAAAAACAGCAACTCAATTTTTTATGATTTTCTTTTTATTAATTGTTAATTCCTCATTTGGACAAAAAAGTGATTGGCAATCCATTTCACCTGATAGGGCAATTAATAAAAGTGAATTGGAAATTTTAGATGAAAGGCATTTTAGCCTATTTCAATTAGACATCGAATCCTTTAAATCTAAATTAGTTAATGCACCATTAAGAAGCCAATCAAATGGCATCTCAAATGTGATTATTGATTTTCCAAGTTTAGACGGAAAATTACAACGGTATCGTATTGTTGAAACATCTATTTTCTCTTCAAACGATAATGCGTCTCAACATGAGAATATTAAGACCTATTTAGGGTCGAGAGTTGATGATCCTAGAACAAGAGTAAGATTTAGTGTAACTCAATTAGGTTTAAATGCAATGATTTCTCAGCCGGACGAGGACACGTTTTTTATTCAACCAGCCACAAAAGTTTCAAACGGTCAGTATCTCTTATATAGTAAAAGTGCTAGACAAAACTCTTCTGAAACCTTTGAATGTTTAACAGAGAATGCTGAAATTTCTAACAGAGCAACCAACAATACAATTAATAGGGATGCAAACGACCAGCTATTAAGAACCTTTAGAATAGCAATTTCGGTGACTCAAGAGTATACCAATTTTTGGGATGATGGAAATAATGCCAACGGAAACAATCGAGCTGATGCCTTAGCGCAAGTAGTATCCACACTTAATAGAACTAATGAGGTGTTTGAGGTGGATATGGCCATTACTTTTGTACTTGTTGATACTGCTGATGATCCTGCTATTGACCTCATTTATTCACCGACATTTCCAGATCCATATGGAGGAGCCTTTAATAGCCAATTACAAACGAATTTGACAGCAGTTGTAGGGCCAGCAGATTATGATATTGGACATTTATTTGTTTTTGGCGGAAATAATGGAAATGCTGGATGCATAGGTTGTGTTTGTGATAACACAGTAAACCCTCCTATTTCAGAAGGAAAAGGAAGTGGTTTTTCTTCTCATACCTTTTTAGATAATGACGGAGGACCATATATGGCAGATTTCTTTGATATTGATTATGTGCCTCATGAAATAGGACATCAAATGGGTGCTTTTCATACACATTCTCAAGCGGATAATAATTCGGTGAATTTTGAACCTGGAAGTGGAACTACCATTATGGGTTATGCAGGAATTACTGGAGATAATAACGTACAAAACCATAGTGATCCTTATTTTCATTATGGAAGTATCAGTCAAATTTTAAATAATGTGGCTACTGCGCCTAATAATTGTGCTGTGACTACAGGTATTACTAATAATCCACCAGTAGCAGATGCAGGAGCAAATTTCACGATTCCTAATGGTACAGCATTTATTTTAAAAGGAGATGCTACCGATCCAGATGGCAGTGATGCATTAACCTACACGTGGGAACAAATAGATGATGGTTACACAACCAGAAATGATTTTACACCTACCTTAACCAATGGGCCATTGTGGAGATCTAGACCGCCTAGCACTTCTCCTGATAGGTATATGCCTGTACTTGAGCGTGTGTTAAACGGACAGCTAACAGAATCTAATCCATTATTATCAGCAAATAATACAACATGGGAAACGGTGTCTACTGTTGGAAGAAGTTTAAATTTTGCTTTAATAGTAAGGGATCGCTCTGAAGCGGGAGGTGTTAACCAAATGCCGCAAAGTGACTTTGATACCATGACTGTAACTGTGAGTGGTACTTCTGGACCATTTGCAGTAACCTCTCAAGATAATGGGGCACTTTGGACTAGTGGTACAGCCGAAATGATTACTTGGGACGTCGCAGGTACAACTGCTAATGGAATTAGTACGTCAAATGTGAATATCTTATTGTCAACCGATGGAGGACAAAATTTCGATACAGTTCTTGCTTCTAATACGCCTAATGATGGTTCTGAAATGATTACAGTTCCAAATGTACCTGCACCTTATTGTAGAATTATGATTGAAGCTGTAGGCAATATTTACTATGCGGTAAACAGTTCAGAATTTCCAATAGATTATGAAGTGACTACGACCTGTACACAATACGCGTCGGGTAATGTGGCTTTAGCAATTCCTGATGGTACAGGAGCTAACCAACCTGGAGCTGCCATAACTAATACTATAAATATTCCTGATGCAGGTTCTATTGGAGAAGTTAAAGTAAATGTAGATGCTTCTCATACTTGGATTGGTGATTTAGTTGTTGATGTCATTCATCCTAATGGAACTGCTGTAAATACGGTTTGGAACAGAACATGTAATGGGTCAAGACAAACAGATTTTGATGTAATTTTTGAAGATGGAGCACCAGGTGTGGCATGTGCCTCTCCAACAACAGGAACCTTTAGTCCTTCATCACCATTAAGTGTTTTCTCTGGATTGGATAGTGCAGGTGATTGGACTATTGAAATTCAAGACTTTTTCAATGCTGATACTGGTACGCTAAATGATTGGTATATTGAAATTTGCTCTACTACAGAAACTCCTTTAAGTGTTGATGAGTTTGGTGTTAACGACTTTGCGATCTACCCTAATCCGAATGATGGAGAGTTTACGATTAAATTAAACTCATCGTCTAATAAAGATATCAATGTGAATGTTGTAGATATTAGAGGAAGACTGATTTTTAACAATGCTTATGAAAATAATTCAGACTTTAATCAAGTGGTAACACTTAATAATGTGCAGTCTGGAATATATCTTGTCACTGTGAATGATGGTGATAGAAAAGCTACAAAAAAGATAGTTATTGAATAATTAGTATAAATTGCTATACATAAAAAAGCGAGGTATTAACCTCGCTTTTTTATTTGCCATTAAAGGTATTCATCGTATTGTTAACACCTGCAGTACCAAATGATTTGATAAGTTCGATTGATTTTTCGAGTCGTTCAGGAAGTTTTTCAGATTCTTCGTCAGTCCATTCACCTAATACATAATCAACTTGTCTGCCTTTACTAAATTCGTCACTAATACCGAATCTGAATCTATTATATTTACTGGTTTGTAACACATTTTGTATGTCTTTTAGGCCATTATGACCACCATCACTTCCTTTTGTTTTTAATCTCAGATTTCCGAAGGGAAGATTAAGATCATCGGTTACAACTAACAAGTTTTCTAATGGTACTTTTTCTTTGGTTAACCAGTATTTAACAGCTTTACCGCTTAGATTCATATAGGTACTAGGTTTAAGCAAAATGAAGGTTCTGCCTTTAAACTTATAGGTGGTTAAATCTCCTAATTTTTGAGTTTCAAACTTGAGTCCTTCTTTCTTAGCAAGAGCATCTAAAATTTTAAAACCTATATTGTGTCGAGTATTGGCATATTTATCTCCAATATTGCCTAGTCCAGCGATGAGAAATTTTTTCATAGGATCTGTATCTTCAACATCTTTGGTTGTCGAATTCCATTTAAATAAATTACGTATAAACTTCCAGATAATTGACGTGTGTTTTTTGTAAAAATAAAAAAGCATTCTAAATAAATAGAATGCTTTATATAATTATAGAATAATAGTTGTTCTATTCTTGAGCTGGTGCTTCAGCTGCTGGAGCGTCTCCTCCTTCAGTTGCTGCTGCAGTTCCTTCTGCTCCTTCTTCTAATTCTTCATCTTCATCTTCATCTTCAACAATAGCAGTTCTAGCTGTCTTAATTTGAACAACAACTGTATTGTCAGAGTGTAATAAAGAATATCCTTCACCTGCTAATGCTGTAACATATAGCTTGTTACCAATTTTAAGTGGTGTGATATCTGCTTCTAAGAAATCAGGTAAATTTTTAGGTAGAGCTTTTACTCTCAATTTACGTCTGTTTCTACGAAGAACACCTCCATTTAAAACACCTTTAGATGTTCCGATAACGTGTACTGGAATATCCATAGCAATTTCTTTGTCTTCGAATAAACGATAGAAATCTACGTGTAAGATTCTATCTGTTACTGGGTGAAACTGGATGTCCTGTAAAACAGCATCATAAGTTTCGCCATTGTCTAAGGCAATCACAACTGTATGCGCATTTGGCGTGTATACAAGTTTAGAGAAAGCCAATTCTGGTGCAGAGAAATGCACGTTTTGGTCTCCTCCGTATAATACGCAAGGAACCTGACCAGCATTACGTAGGGCTTTCGTTGCCTTCTTGCCCACGCTTTCTCTTTGAGATCCATTGATTGTAATTGATTTCATTGTTTGTGTTTATATTAATATTAAATTACATTAAAAATTTAGAGCTAATCGATTTGTTGTAATGTACATTTTGCATCACTTCAGCAAATAAATCAGCACAGCTTAATACTCTAATTTTGTCACTTTTTTGTTTTAAAGGAATTGAATCTGTGATAATCAATTCTTGTAATTTAGAGTTTTCAATTCTGTTATAAGCATCACCAGATAAAATAGGGTGTGTACAAATAGCTCTTACACTAAGTGCTCCTTTTTCCATCATTAGATCTGCCGCTTTCGTTAATGTTCCAGCGGTATCTACCATATCATCTACCAAGACTACATTTTTACCTGTAACATCACCAATGAGTTCCATATGAGAAATCACATTTGCTTTTGCACGTTGTTTGTAACAAATAACTACATCGCTTTCTAAAGCCTTAGAATACGCATAAGCTCTTTTAGATCCTCCCATATCAGGAGAAGCAATAGTTAAATTGTCTAAAGCCAATGATTTTAAGTAAGGTAAAAATATGGTTGAAGCAAATAAGTGGTCAACTGGTTTTTCAAAGAATCCTTGAATTTGATCGGCATGTAAGTCCATAGTAATGATACGTGTTGTACCTGCAGCCTCTAGCATCTTAGCTACTAGTTTAGCAGCAATAGGAACTCTAGGCTTGTCTTTACGATCTTGTCTTGCCCATCCAAAATAAGGAAGTACAGCTGTAATATGTCTGGCCGATGCACGTTTTGCAGCATCGATCATTAATAGCATTTCCATTAAATTTTCTGGACCAGGATGCGTAGAGCCAATAATAAAAATTCGTGTTCCTCTGATAGATTCTTCGTATGATGGTTGAAATTCACCATCACTATACGTTGATGTAATTACATTACCCAAAGGCACACCAAAAGTCACCGCGATCTTCTCTGCGAGTTCTCTACTTTGTCCACATGCAAAAATTTTTGCTTCTGTTGTTACGTTTGGCATTGGTAATGAATTATTTGTAATACTTACTACGCTTTATTTTAACGAGGTGCAAATTTAGGAATTTATTTGGACTGAAAAAGCATAAAACCTACTATTTTTAATTGATTGTAATAAAATATTTTATAGTTTTGCAGTCCAAAATTGCTCAAGTGGCGGAATTGGTAGACGCGCTGGATTCAAAATCCAGTGACTTCGGTCGTGTGGGTTCGATTCCCACCTTGAGTACAAAAGGCTTTAACCATATCGTTAAAGCCTTTTTCAATATCAATTATAAACCGTAAATTTGGTTCAACCCAAATAAAAATACATTATGATTGACAATTTTGTGTCAAATTTTCAAGATGGTGTTTTTCACGTACTCCATTTAACAGCCTACGACCACATTTTATTTTTAATCGTGCTCGCAGTTCCATATCTATTTAAAGATTGGAAGCGTGTATTATTATTAATTACCATGTTTACACTTGGACATTGTGTGTCCTTGGCCTTAACGACCTACGATATTATAACAGTCAACGTGAAGTTAGTTGAGTTTTTAATCCCTATTACAATTTTAATTGTAGCCCTTTTCAATGTTTTTACTTCAGGAAAGAAATCCCATGGTAAGACCATAGGGTTGCTGTTTTTTGCAACGTTGTTTCTGGGGTTAATTCACGGTTTAGGATTTGTTGGAACTTTTGAACGTCTTATTTCAAGTTCTGAAAGCAAATTACTCGCCCTCTTAGAAATAGGTTTAGGGATTGAAGTTGGTCAACTTATCGTTGCATTTATTGTAGTCTTTTTGAGTTTTTTATGCCAAACAATCTTTAGATTTTCAAAACGAGATTGGGTGATGGTTATTTCGGCAATAGTGGTTGGATTTGTCTTACCAATGATTATTTCAAGTGAAATGTTGTCCTAAAAAGTATTGTTGATAACGGTTTTGATAAAACTTTAACGAAAAGTAAACAGTTTATGCAATTCTATCCTTTTATATTCGTTAAACATAAATGAAATTTTTTTTATTGTACAAGTTCAATAGTCTGAGGAGATTATTCTTATTATTGCCTCTTTTTTTAGTGTCCTGTTTTCAGGAAAATGAATACAAAATGGTGCTTGAAGAGTATGTAGATGAAGATGTTAGACACAATAAAAACAGAAAGGAATATGAAGTGTCATCTCTGGAAAGTTTGGCAGAAGAAAGACCAGAAGAGTTTGAGTTAATGTATGAAGAAGCTAAGAACATTAATGTTCTTGTTTCTGAATTTGAAAGTTTTATTCTGAAATCAGAAACTGTTGATGCTATTAATGTAAAATTAAAATTCTTCAAAGAAAATATATCGACACTCAATTTGAAAGAGTTCAGCATGTTAAATGAGGAGTTAGATTTACAACCATTAACAAGACGATCTGAAAAGTACAAGCTTTTAAGAAAGTTAAAAAATATAAACTTTGAAAGGTATAACTTATTGTCATCAATAGGATGTGATTTGTCTGGAATGTCAAGTTATAGAGCCAAAATGTTGGCATCTAGGTTAAATGATAGTGTAGTTGTATTAAATATCTTTAGTAGATTATTAAAACGGTACAATACTAATTTTGATGATTTGTCTATAAACATTGCTATAAAAAATAATAAAGCAAATGCTTTTGTAGGTGTTAACGTAAAACCAAGCACTAGTTATATGGCGTATCTTGTAAAGTCAAGGTCTGATACACTTTTTATAGATGCAGTTTTAAAAACAAACGAAAGAGCTAAGCTTTTAGTTGCAAAAAATTCATCCTATATTTATGTTGGACAATTAAAAGAGTTCGATGAAAATTATGTGGAGGACTATTTTAAAGAAATCTATAATTAATAAAAGTGTTCAAAATAAATGCCGAAAGAGAAACAATTACGTTACGATAAAGCTTATCTTAGAATTGCCAAAGAATGGGGAAAATTATCACATTGTAAGCGCAAGCAAGTAGGTGCATTAATTGTTAAAGATAGAATGATAATATCTGATGGATATAATGGGACACCTACAGGTTTTGAGAATTATTGCGAAGATGATGAGGGTTATACAAAATGGTATGTATTGCATGCCGAAGCTAATGCCATTTTAAAAGTAGCATCCTCTACGCAGTCTTGCAAAGGCGCTACACTATATATTACGTTGTCTCCTTGCAAAGAATGTAGTAAACTTATACATCAAGCAGGAATTGTAAGAGTCGTATATAATAAAGCCTATAAAGATTGCTCTGGAATAGCATTTTTAGAAAAAGCAGGAATAGAATTAAAATTAATAGAAGACGTCAAAGTATAAATGACATTCGATAAAAAATACATACCGTTTGTTGTAGGAGTTGCAATTGCAGCTGGTGTATTTATTGGTGGTAAATTAAATTTCACCGATACATCCGATCGCTTATTTACATCAAACAGTAAAAAAGATAAACTTAACCGACTCATAGATTATATCGACTACGAGTATGTTGATGATATCAATACCGACAGCATTGTTGATGTCACTGTGAATGGTATTCTAGATAACCTAGATCCGCATTCTACCTACATTCCAAAAAGCGAATTAGAACGTGTCACTAATAATATGAAAGGTGATTTTGTTGGTTTAGGCGTTAATTTTTATACCTATAATGATACCATTACCGTAATTAGAACTGTAGATGGAGGGCCAAGTGAGAAAGCTGGCATTAAAGCTGGTGACCGAATTTTAATGGCTGATGGTGATTCTATCTTTGGAAAAGAATGGAGTAATGCCGATATCATTCAAAAGTTAAAAGGCGAAAAAGGGTCTAAAGTGAAACTTTCGGTCTATAGAAAAGGTGAAGACAAGCTACTCGAATTTAAAGTAAAACGAGATGTAGTACCTATAAAAAGTGTCGATGCAGCTTATATGCTAACGGATAAATTGGGCTATATAAAAATTAACCGTTTTGCCGAATCTACCTATAAAGAATTTAAAAAGGCTCTTGATAAATTACAGGATCAAGGGGCTACACAGCTGGCTTTAGATTTGAGAGATAATCCAGGAGGTTTTTTGGCTATAGCAGAACAAATTGTTGACGAATTTTTGGAAGATGATAAGCTTATTCTATTTACTAAAAACAAAAAAGGAAAAAAGGAGTACAGCTATGCAACACGTCGTGGTGATTTTGAAGAAGGCGACATTTATATTCTAATCAACGAAAGTTCGGCTTCTGCAAGTGAGATTGTGGCAGGTGCTTTACAAGATAATGATAAAGGTACTATTGTAGGTCGTCGAAGCTATGGGAAAGGACTGGTGCAGCGAGAAATGTCATTAGGTGATGGTAGTGCTGTACGATTAACAGTATCAAGATATTATACGCCAACAGGACGCTCAATTCAGCGTCCGTATGATAATGGAAAGAACAGTGATTACTATAATGACTATTACAAACGGCTAAGTAGCGGTGAATTTGAAGATGCCGAAAGCATTAAAATTGCAGATTCTCTAAAGTTCAAGACGCCAGAGGGCAAAATCGTTTATGGTGGCGGAGGAATTATTCCAGATATTTTCGTACCGCTTAATACGACCGTTCAAAATGAAACATTAAACTATTTAAAGCGTCGCGAGTACATTAGTAATTTTGTGTTTACCGAATTGGACAAAGACCGAAGTATTTATGAAGGTGTTGAAGCTAATGATTTCATAAATAACTTTGAAGTTAGTGATGATATCGTAGTTAAATTTCAGGATTTTGTTAATCTGAAAGAACGCACCAATATTACATTTGTGGCTTATCATGATCAAATGCGACGACTTATAAAATCTGAATTGGCCGATCAGTTATTTGGAAGTAATGTTGCCGAAAAAATCTTGAATGAAAATGATGATGTGATCGAAGAGGTGATCTTGCTAAGTCAAAGAGATGAAGCCTTAGAAGATCACTAAGATCAATTAGTTGATTATAGTTTTGTGTAAACGTACACGAGGTAGCCCATACACACTAAAAAGAAACAACCTACAATTAAGCCAACAAAATCATTAGATTCAACTTCCTCTTTTAGCTTATTGGGGTCGATATAATTAGTATCTGCTTTTGTGATTTGATATATGGATTTGCTATCGTTTATTGCCAAGGTAATATGATCTCCTCTGGTAACTTCAGCTAAGAATTTCTCTTTATTTAAAGCACTAATATAAATTCTTGGAATGGTGTACTTTTGATCATCTAAATAAACAGCGTAATACGTCTTTCTGGTTTTATTGGTTTTTCGTTTTTTTTCTTCGTATTTCACAAAAACACCGCTTACTTTTGCTGTTTCTTCAAGGTTTTCAGAAAAATACGCATATAAACCTGCTAACGATATAAGCGCGCTTAGCGCGATTAGGATAAGTGTTTCTTTTTGACCTGTTTTTTTGTTCTTCTTCTTTTTCTTCTTCCCCATTATACTTTATCATGTATTTTAGTATGTTTCCCATAATTCCAAAGCGTTAAAATATCTGTGGCTACTTGAGCACCACTTCCTGAGGCTATAGCAAACTGACTTCTCCAACCTGCCAAAGTTCCGGCTACATACAAACCGTCATCAATCAAATGATTGTCATTCTTTAACCAAATACGATTTTTTTCCAGATTGGCTCTTGGATGAGGTTCGATATAGTCTTCCAATCCTTTAATCGTAATAAGATTGGTATAACCTACTGAAATCACAACAATTTTGGAGGTATAGGTGTTTTTATTGGTAGCAATTATAAATCCTTCTGAAGACTTTGCGACCGATTTTACTTTTTCTTTGTCAATCTGTTCAACATGAGGATATAGGTTTTGCAGTTGTGCTTTTCCATGTTGTAGAATATCGGCTCCTAAAGTTCCAGGAGTTAATCCTAAAACATTATTAAACAAGGCATTTTGAAGATGCGATGTGCGTTGATGCATGACAATACCAATACGTTTATGTTCAGCAAAGGGCTTGGATTTGGCAGAACCTAAAACCAAAGCACAAGACATACCTGCTGCTCCACCACCAATAATAAAAGCATCAAACATTAGTCGCGTCCTTTTAATTTTTGATCTACACGTTTAGATAATCGTAAGATTTGTAAGAGTGCAACAGCACAAAGTGAGGCAAGAATTGTTATGAGAGCTACAATACTTTGTCCTTCAAATAAATTATCAAAGTCAAGTCTTGTTGCATTGTAAATAATGAGACCAAAAGCAATTATGGTCGCTAAAATGGTAAAATATTTCATCTGTTAAAACTATAAATTATGCTAGTTCAAAAAGCGCTTTAATGTTGTGAGCAAATAATTTTACTGCGATAGCTAAAAGAATAACACCAAAAATTTTACGGATGATGTTAATTCCGTTTTGTCCAATTAAACGCTCAATTCTAGCAGAGGTTTTTAGTACGATAAAGATAATGATAACATTTAGTATTACGGCAATAATGATATTCTCAATTCTGTATTCGGCTCTTAATGATAACAATGTTGTTAAACTTCCTGGTCCAGCAATTAATGGGAATGCCAACGGAAAGACAGAGGCTGTCATTTCGGTGCCTTCTTCCTGTTTATATAAGGTAATACCCAAAATCATTTCTAAAGCGATAAAAAATAAAATGAAAGCACCAGCAACGGCAAAAGAGTTGACACCAACACCTAAAAACGAAAGAATTGTTTTTCCTAGAAACAAAAAGAATACCATAATGATACCAGCAATAATTGATGCTTTTTCACTTTCAATATGCCCAGCTTTTTTTCTTAAATCTATAATTATTGGAATATTTCCAATAATGTCAATTACAGCAAATAAGATCATAAATGCTGTAAAGATTTCCTTGAAACTTAATTGAATATCCATGATTCGTATATTTTCCGCAAAAGTAGTTCTTTAACAGAGATATATAACATTAAATAATCGTAAAGTTTGACTATTTTTGTCTGCAATATTTTTATTATAACAGCATGTTTCAGTTAGGAAAAACAATAGTTTCAGAAGACATTATCGAAAAAGATTTTGTGTGTAATTTATCTGCTTGTAAAGGAGCTTGCTGTATTGATGGTGATGCTGGTGCGCCTTTAGATGATGAAGAGTCAAAAATTTTGAAAGACATTTACCCTAAAGTGAAACCTTTTTTACGTAAGGAAGGTATTGAAGCCATTGAGAAGCAAGGTGAATATATCACAACCGATTTTGGTGATTTGGAAACACCATTAATAAATGGAGCCGATTGTGCGTATGTTATTTTTGATGATAAAAAAACAGCACTTTGTGGCATTGAAGAAGCTTACAATCAAGGGGTTATCTCATGGAAAAAACCAGTGTCTTGTCATTTGTATCCTATTCGTGTTAAAGCATATTCTGAGTTTTCTGCAGTAAACTATGATAAATGGGAAATTTGTGATGATGCGTGTGCTTTAGGAAAAGAATTACAAGTTCCAATCTATAAATTTGTGAAAGAAGCATTAATTAGAAAATTTGGAGAAGATTGGTATTCAGAATTGGAGAAAGTCGCAGAGAATTATCGTTAAGCAGTACGTAAAACGCTTGAGCGTGTTGGAATATCTACAATAACTTTAGTGCCTATAGGGTTTTGATTTGAATCGTATAAATCTTCTATCACAATTCTGTAGTCGTTAGTATAGCCTTTAGAGAAATTAGCAAGACGCGCTTTTGTGATTGCGATACCAACAGATTTTCGTTTGAGAAGCTTGTCTCGGTTAATTTTTTCGGCTTCTATTCTGCCAATACCATTATCGGTTATAGAGATACTTACATAATCTTCTTCGATGCGATAGACATGTAAAGTTATCTTTTTATCATTTGCTTTTGATGATAGACCATGCCACAGCGCATTCTCTAAAAACGGTTGCAGTACAAGTGAAGGTACTTTTACATTGGCCGTATTAATATTGTCATCGATCTTAATCTGAAAATCTATCTCGTTAGAAAACCTAATATTTTCAATATTCATATAAAGCTGCATCGTGTCTAATTCATCTTCTAAGGAAATCTCTTTTTCTGAGGAGGCGACGAGAATTTTTCTAATGAGCTTAGAGAATTTATTTAAATAATAGACGGCATTCTCTTTTTCATTATTGATAATGTAAAGCTTGATCGAATTAAGAGAGTTAAAAATAAAATGTGGATTCATCTGACTACGAAGCATGTCTTGCTCAAGCGTTAAGATTTGCTTTTCTTGCTGTAACTGTCGGTGTCTGTAAAGTGAAACTAAAAGTCCAACGATTACCCCTAATGCGAGCATAGAATACCAAAAAATCTTTTTATTGCGTTCTAACTTAGATCGTACAATTAAATTCTCATCTGCGAGCGCTTTTATCTCTTTGTTTTTTGCTTCGTTCTCATATTGAATGATGACATCATTAACATAACGTAAGTTGCGATCGTTATTTATGGTTTTCTCAACTTCAACAGATTCCTTATAATGATCTAAAGCTAATTGGTACTCTTTCGTCATATTATATAAATCTGAAAGATGTTTATCTGCTTCAACAATGGAGAGGTTAAGATTGTATGTTTTTGCGACTTGGAGTCCTTTCTTGAGATTGTCTTCCGAAGCAGAAAGATCACCCAATTCTTTTTGAACCCATCCCAAATTAATATAAGATGCTGCAATATAGAATTGATCATTAATCGTTATTGCTTTAGCAAGTGCTCTTTCAATAATCACTTTAGCATCTAAATATTTACGTTGTTTTATATAGACTTGTCCAATGCTATTATAACAGATAACGCGTCCTAAATTAGAATTAATCTGTTCATTGAATTCTAAAGACAATTTATAATTACGAAGTGCATTTTCAAGCTCACCTTCGGCTTCATAGGCATATCCAATATTTTGATAGTTGATTGCTAGTCCTAATCGATTGCCTGCCTTTTTTTCTATTTCTAGAGATTTCTCAAATTGCTTTAGAGCCAAATCATACTGCTCTAGAATAAGATAGATATTACCTATGCTATTTTGTGATACCGCAATATTATAAGATAGTGTTGGAGATGGGTTTTCTATTGATCTTGAAATATCTAAGGCTTTGGTATGAAAGTCTAAAGCAGGTTTTACCAAATCCATTCTTCGATAAGCCACACCTATATTATTAAGGCTTATAACTTTTAATTCTGTATTTTCAGCAACATCCGCTAACGCTTTTGCTTTTTTATGCGCTTCGATGGATTGTTCATAATACGAGACATTTCTATAAATAACACCTAAAGCATTTAAGGCGTAACTCTCTGCTTCTGGATAATTAATGCTATTGGCTTTTTCAATAAGAATTTTTGTTTTTATACTATCATTGGAATACCTCTTGAATATAGAATCAATGCTAGTGTAACGCTTGGTTTTTGAAGCCAATAAGTTGATAATGTCCTGATCGAATTTTGATTGTTGGTCTTGGCCAAAAGATGCACTAGAATTAAAATAAAAGCATAGCACCATAGGGAACAGTAAATGGAATAGTCTATGTTTCTTATTTAATTTTAGGGATTTCATTTAGGGATTATAAATTATAGCTTTTCTAAAAAGTCTGATTTACGCTGCCTTGCAACGGGGATTTTATGGTTAGACTCCATAACAACATAACCTTCGTTTTTGATGAACTCTTTTATTTTATTCAAGTTAATAATAAAAGAGTTATGAATTCTGAAGAAGTAATGCTCTGGTAAAATAGCATTCACTTCTTTTAACTTTTTTGTAATGACAATATTTTGCTTTTTTGTTGTGACGATGGTGCTGTAATTTCCATCAGACTCTACAAATAAAATGTCGTCTATGTCTAAAAATATTAACTTTCCGTCAGTATTGATAGTGATTTTCTTCTTGTCAAACCGTTCATTAAAACTCACTAAAACCTCTTCAATTTTTGAGGAGTTCACTAATCTAGAGTTAAATTTCTTTATTTTTTGAATGGTATCCTGTAAGTCGTCAGAATCTATAGGTTTTAATAAATAGTCAATGGCTTCATGTTTCAAGGCTTTAATAGCATACTCATCGTAAGCCGTTGTAATAACGACTGCAAAATCCTTGTTGGATAGCTTTTCAAGAAATTGAAAACCATCCATCGTTGGCATCTGGATATCTAAAAACAAACAATCGGGAGTATTGTTATTTAAATATCGTATCGCTTCATCAGGGTTAGAAAACGTTTCTATAATCTCTATGTCGTCGCTAAAATTTGTGAGTTCCCATGACAATCCTTGAATTGCTTTTGGTTCGTCGTCGACGATAACTGCTTTAATCATAGTATCAAAGATAAACTATAATCCAATACTATGTTCGTATTATGTATAGTTAGCACTATTTCCTGTGTAATGTGTTTTAAAGATTGTGTTTGCCACATGCGTTACCAATTATACACTTTTTGTAACCAACCATACATATGGGAACTTTGAGTCTAAAAATATTTATCATATTTGAAATGAAATTAAGATGGTCAATCAACTTAATCGAAAAATATAGAGTGATCGTGGGGATTCACTTTTTGATTAAATGCTATTAATCATTAAAAAGTCAGGCTCACACCTGACTTTTTTTAATCTTAATTTCAATTAACACGACTTCATATTAGTAAATAGTTTTAGTTAGTTTAGTTAATTATTAGGGATAAAAGAGAGCAGTTCGTTGCTCTCTTTTTTTGTTCACTTTTTATTCGGTTTTGCAGAATAGAAATTTGCAGTAAACATCACTTGCGACTGACAATTTAATAGGATAATACTTACGTTTTTTAGTTCAACAAAATTTTTATAAATGATTGACTATCAAGTAATTAAAAATATTTTTAACAATTCTTTGATTTTTTTGCTAATTCTCTAATTGTTAAAAACTTGTTGAAAAGGTTTCTGAAAAAACCCTAGAATATCTCATACATTTTTGAATCTTTGTTAGTCCCAAATCACACTAAAATTTTCAGCTTTTTTTTAATTTAAAAAACCAATTAGTATGTCTCAAGTTGTAGAACCAATTTTACAAGAAAATAAAGATCGATTCGTGATTTTTCCAATTCAGCACCATGATTTGTGGGAATGGTATAAAAAATCTGAAGCAAGTATGTGGACTGCTGAAGAAATCGATTTACACCAAGACATTACAGATTGGACAGATAAATTAACAGACGATGAGCGTTACTTTATTAAGCATGTTTTAGCATTTTTTGCTGCAAGTGATGGTATAGTTAACGAAAATTTAGCTGAAAATTTCGTGAATGAAGTTCAATATAGTGAAGCCAAATTTTTCTATGGCTTTCAAATTATGATGGAAAACATTCACAGTGAAACCTATTCATTGTTAATTGATACCTATGTAAAAGACGAAAAAGAAAAAGCAATGCTTTTTAATGCTATTGAAACATTTCCTGCGATCAAAAAGAAAGCAGATTGGGCATTAAAGTGGATTGAATCTCCAAGTTTTGCAGAACGATTAATCGCTTTTGCTGCTGTAGAAGGTATTTTCTTTTCTGGATCGTTTTGCTCAATTTTTTGGTTGAAAAAGCGTGGTTTAATGCCAGGTTTAACGTTTTCTAATGAACTGATTTCTCGTGATGAAGGTATGCACTGTGACTTTGCAGTTCACTTACACGAACACCACCTCGTAAATAAAGTGCCTAAAGAGCGTATCAAAGAAATCATTGTTGACGCCTTAAATATTGAGAGAGAGTTTATCACAGAATCTCTTCCAGTAAGTTTAATAGGAATGAACGCTAAACTTATGTCGCAATACCTAGAGTTTGTAACCGATGGATTACTTGCCGATCTAGGTTGTGAAAAAGTGTACAATACAGCAAACCCTTTCGATTTCATGGATATGATTTCGTTACAAGGAAAAACTAACTTCTTCGAAAAACGTGTGTCTGAATATCAAAAAGCTGGTGTTTTGAATAAGGAAGAAGAAGAGAATAAATATGACTTTGGTTCAGATAATTTCGATTTCTAGAACTAAAAGTTAATCAAAGACAGAATTGTTTTAATTGGCATATCATTTCCGAAGCTAATCAACTTCAGAACACATGGTTACTGCCAGTTTTAAATTTCAATATAAAAACCTAATTAATTAACATACTATAAATCAACTCCCTGTCGATTTGTAGTTCCAACTAACCCTTTTTCTGAATCGTAGCTTCAGAAAAGAACTAAAAAAACGTGTAAAGTATGTATGTAGTAAAAAGAGACGGAAGAAAAGAGCCAATCATGTTCGACAAAATTACGGCAAGAGTTCGTAAATTATGTTACGGACTTAACGAACTTGTTGATCCTATTAAAGTGGCCATGCGTGTCATTGATGGATTATATGACGGTGTAACCACAAGTGAACTGGATAATTTAGCAGCAGAACAGGCCGCAACAATGACAACAGCTCACCCAGATTATGCACGATTAGCTGCACGTATTTCTGTGTCTAACTTACATAAAAACACAAAAAAGACCTTTAGTGAGGTGATGACAGATTTATACACGTATGTCAACCCACGAACTGGTAAAAAAGCACCTTTATTAAGTGATGAGGTGTATAAAGTTATCATGGATAACAAAGATAAATTAGACTCTTCTATTATCTATAACCGTGATTTTGGTTACGATTACTTTGGGTTTAAAACACTAGAACGTTCTTACCTTTTAAAATTAAATGGTAAAATTGCTGAACGTCCACAACACATGTTAATGCGTGTGTCTATTGGAATTCATTTGGATGATCTAGATGCTGCAATTGAAACCTATGAGTTAATGTCTAAAAAATACTTTACACACGCTACACCTACATTATTTAACTCTGGAACACCAAAACCGCAAATGTCATCTTGTTTCTTATTAACAATGAAAGATGATAGTATTGATGGTATTTATGATACACTAAAACAGACAGCTAAAATTTCACAGTCTGCTGGAGGAATAGGATTGTCTATTCACAATATTCGCGCAACTGGAAGTTACATTGCTGGAACCAACGGAACAAGTAATGGTATTGTGCCAATGCTAAAAGTATTTAATGATACAGCACGTTATGTTGATCAAGGAGGAGGAAAGCGTAAAGGAAGTTTCGCAATGTACATCGAACCATGGCATGCCGATATCATGAGTTTCTTAGACTTAAAGAAAAATCATGGTGCCGAAGAATTACGTGCACGTGATTTATTCTATGCGATGTGGATGCCAGACCTATTTATGAAACGTGTTCAAGAAGATGGTGAATGGACACTAATGTGCCCTAACGAATGTCCAGGATTATGTGATGTTCATAGTGAAGAGTTTGAAGCGCTCTATACAAAATATGAAACTGAAGGTAAAGGACGTAAATCAATAAAAGCACGTGAACTTTGGGAGAAAATATTAGAATCTCAAATTGAAACAGGTACACCTTACATGTTGTACAAAGATGCAGCAAACCGTAAGTCTAACCAGAAAAACTTAGGTACGATTCGTTCATCAAACTTATGTACAGAGATCATGGAGTATACGTCAAAGGATGAAGTTGCTGTATGTAATTTAGCATCGATTGCTTTACCTATGTTTGTGAAAAACGGAGCGTTTGATCATAAAGAGCTATTTAGAATCACAAAACGTGTGACTAAAAACTTGAATAGAGTTATAGATAGAAATTACTATCCTGTAAAAGAAGCTGAAAATTCTAACTTCCGTCATAGACCAGTTGGTTTAGGCGTTCAAGGATTGGCAGACACATTCATTAAATTGAGATTACCTTTTACAAGTGATGAAGCTAAAAAATTAAACCAAGATATTTTCGAAACACTATACTTTGCTGCAGTTACAGCAAGTATGGAAGAAGCAAAAGCCGATGGTCCTTATGAAAGTTACGAAGGGTCTCCAATTAGTAAAGGAGAATTCCAATATAACCTTTGGGGAATTAAAGATGAAGAATTAAGCGGACTTTGGGATTGGGCGAAATTGCGTAAGCAAGTCCTTAAAAATGGTGTTCGTAACTCTTTATTAGTGGCACCAATGCCAACAGCATCTACATCACAAATTCTTGGTAATAATGAGTGTTTTGAACCATACACATCTAATATCTATACGCGTCGTGTATTGTCTGGAGAGTTTATCGTAGTGAATAAACATTTATTAGAAGATCTAGTAGAACTAGGGCTTTGGGATGAAGGATTGAAAAATGAAATCATGAGAGCGAATGGATCTATACAAGGTGTAGATAATATTCCTCAAGATATAAAAGAGCTTTACAAAACAGTTTGGGAATTGAGTATGAAAGATATCATAGATATGTCTCGTCATAGAGGTTACTTTATCGATCAGTCTCAATCACTTAACTTGTTTATGGAAGGTGCTACAATGGCAAAACTAACATCGATGCATTTCTATGCTTGGAAGAGCGGATTAAAAACAGGAATGTACTACCTACGTACGAAGAGTGCAGTAGATGCTAAGAAAGTGACCATTGCCAGAACAGAAAAAGCGCAACCTGTTGCTCAACCGCAACAAGTAGTAGCCGTTGATAATGTTGCCCAAAAGCAACAAAAAGCTGCTGAAACTGCTGCTAAATTTGCGAAGCAAACAGCAGAGAAAGTAGAGGTAGAACCTATGAGTGCAGAAGAAATGAAAGCGCTAATTGCTCAAGCTAAAGAAGGCGAAGGCGATGACTGCTTAATGTGTGGTTCTTAGTAATTAAGTGTTAACTAAAAAGCATCTCGAAAGAGGTGCTTTTTTTATAGTTGAACATATCTCTTATTACATGGAAAAAAATAAAGGAAATAAGCTCAAAGAGGTTGCTAGTGTGTTTTTTAAACTAGGCTGTTTTGCCTTTGGAGGTCCAGCGGCACATATAGCCATGATGGAAGATGAAATAGTGACCAAACGACAATGGATGACCAGAGATTATTTTTTAGATTTAATTGGAACGACCAATTTAATTCCTGGACCCAATTCTACCGAAATGACCATGCATTGTGGCTATGAAAGAGCTGGAAAGATAGGACTTTTTGTGGCTGGGATTTCATTTATATTTCCGGCAACCGTAATTACTGCAATTCTGGCTTATTTGTACGTGTCTTATGGAACACTGCCAGAAGTTGAACCGTTTATTTTTGGTATTAAACCTGCAGTTTTAGCAATCATCGCTTCCGCAGTAATAAAACTGGGAAAGAAAGCTGTTAAAGGTCTTGAACTTGCTGTTTTAGGAGCTTTGGTGTTGGGAGCAAGTTTATTAGGCGTTAATGAAATTATAGCTTTATTATCGGCTGGTATTTTAGGCATGTTGTACTTCTCGCTAAAGGATAAGGCCATTAAAAGCACTAATAGTATATCGCCTTTATTTCTATTATCTGGATTGGGAACTTCGGTATTAAAAGTATCTACACTTAATGTGTTTTGGGTGTTTTTAAAAGTAGGAGCCATTCTCTATGGAAGTGGCTATGTGCTTTTTGCATATCTAGATGCCGAATTAGTCACCAGAGGATGGCTAACCAGAGCAGAATTAATCGATGCTATTGCAGTTGGCCAGTTCACACCTGGACCAATATTATCAACATCAACGTTTATTGGATACCAATTATCGGGATTTTATGGAGCATTGGCAGCAACGGCAGGTATTTTTCTGCCTTCCTTTTTGTTCGTTTTGATATTGAATCCTTTCATTCCTAAAATGCAAAAGTCCAAAATATTAAGATACTTTTTAAATGCTGTTAATGTTGCTGCCGTAGCTGTAATGTTAGCGGTTTTGGTCATTATGACCAAGGAAACCTTAATAGATTGGAAAGCTATTGTCATTGCTTTGATTGCAGTGGCTTTAACGTTTAAAACAAAAAAAATCAGCCCGATATGGGTTATCATCATTGGAGCCGTCTTGGGTTATGTTCTTGTTGGACTACTACCTAGTTAGATTTTAATTTATCGGTTCCCAAATACTTGTCATCTTTATTATAATACCAAGCTCTGTTTTTTGGCATTTTAATCCCATTAATAACGGTTGTGTCAGTTAGTAAAATATATTCGCCGCTATCTGGTTTTAGTTCTCCGTTATCATCAGTTTTAAAAAACTGGTAAATTTCCATCGCATACGTTTTTGGGTTGAAATAAAAATACCAAACGTCGCTCCCTACACTTTTGTCATAAGACGCTTTTAAAACAAGATAGTCTTTTCCTTTGAACGTTTTACGCTCCACTTTGTCATGAATAATGGTTCCTTTATCTTTTAATTTCATTGGTAAACCATAGAGATAGGTATAATAATTTTTATAAAGGTTCGCTCTATCACAAGAGAGGTTGTTTTCTTTTTTTTGTGCTTCGGAAAGATCGCTTTTTCCATTCAATTTGATAGAACATCCGTTCTTGTCAACTGTATATTCTGTCGTTGTGGTATCACGAGTTGCACTGACGTAGAAATACGCTTTAGGTAGGTTGATTACAATTTTACTATCACGATTTGAATTATTAGGCGTTTCCATAGTAATATGGAGCTCGCCATTAAAAGTGTCCCAATTTAGGTTTGGATCATGGTATTTAATTGCGTTTTCTAGGAGTTCTTTTCCAGAAAGTTCTTGCGCAATTGCAGATTGAAAACTCAATAAAGTGATGATTAGTAAAGAAAGATAGTTCATAACCTGAAATTTTGAGATACTAAATTAAGCTATTTGTTTTTAATTATAGAATACTATATTTGAAAGACATTAACCAAATTTCAACTATGAACCATACCAAATATGCTGTGACCAAAGATGTTCTAGCTAACAAGGAAATACGATTTGCAAATTATATTATAGATTTTATTGTCAAATACGCATTGAGCTTTGGCGTAGGGATTTTAATAGGTCTATTTTCAGAATTAACAGGAAATTATACGTTTTTGGATATGCTGTTAGATGAAGATACTGGTTTGATATTTGAATATGTTATTGGGTTTTTAATAGTTCTAGTTTATTATACAACGTTTGAAACATTAACAGGGCGTTCTTTAGCTAAGTACATCACCAAAACTAAAGTTGTGCTTTATGATGGTTCTAAGCCAACGATTAATGAGATTTTGATACGTTCATTATGTCGAATTATTCCATTTGAAGCCCTATCATTTTTAGGTGAAAATGGAAAAGGATGGCATGATTCTATTTCAAAAACATATGTGGTTAGTGTAGATAAGTTTGAAGCTAAAAAGGAGACTATTGATGGCTTAGAAGAAATAGGAAGAATTGGTGAGTAAACAAAAAAACCGTCTCAATAAGAAACGGTTTTTCAATACTATCTATGATTATAAACTTATTCTTCAGAATCATTAGTAGGAGGCTCAACAGAAATTGTCTTTGGTTCTATAGAGCTATCATGTGAGTTGTAATACTCTTCTAAAAGATTCATAGTTGCCGTAAGTAAATCTTTAGTTTCTAATAATAGTCCAAAGTATAAAGTTGTATTCTTAGGACTAGATTCTTCTGTTCTAGTTCTTGCAACTTGTTTTACAATTTTATCAGTAACTAAGTCAAATAACTCTTTCTTACGATTTATAATTGATCCAATCTTTTCAAATGAACGCGAATCAAAAGCTTCTTTCGTTTCATTAAACAGTACTTCTAACGTATCATCGACCTCTTTAAGCTCTCTAATCTGACTAAACTTAAGTTTCTTATGATTGTTGTTAATATGCTTATGACTAACTTTAGAAATGTATTCTAACGACTGCGTCATATCTTGTAAGTACCCAAGAATATTGATATAAAAACTACTAGCTCTTAAACTTGTTTCTTCTAAGTTTTTAATGAAATAGAAAATATTATCACGTAAACTGTCAACTTCAGTAGAAAGCTTATCAATTTGTTTCTGATTCTTTTTTAGTAATGCTAAATCTTGTTTAGCTAAACCTTTTACAGCATTGGTGTAAATTCTATTTCCACGTTTTATAACATTAGAAATATTAGAAGCACTCTCATGAATAACACCTTGAACAGAACGACTTCCTGTTTCAGTAAGTGAATCTTCATCTAAAGTTTTATTAGATTTCTTTTGATGAGACTTGTAATTTCTGTACAATAAAAACGCAGTAATCAATAATAAAATAGGCGTCATTACACTTGGGTTCCAGTTAATTAGGAATACGATAATACCTGCAGCTGTAAAGGCTCCAAAAGCAGTACCAAACCATCCTCCAATAACATTTAAAACACCCGCTACTCTGTAAACAGCACTTTCTGCTCCCCAAGCACGATCGGCTAAAGATGTACCCATAGCTACCATAAACGTCACATAGGTTGTAGATAGTGGTAATTTCATAGATGTAGCAATAGCAATTAACACACCAGCTACCATAAGGTTAACAGAAGCTCTAATCATATCAAATGCAGGAGCCTCAACACTTTGTGCCTTAGTTAGATTTTCATCTGGCTTATGGAAACTATGCGCTATACGTTCTTGAGTTGCTTTTGGTACTATAGAACCTAAAGCGTTAGATAACCAAGTTGTTCCTTTTACTACAGCTCTAGATATTGCGTTTGGTTCGAATTTTTCATGAGTTTCACCTTGACGTGATAAGCTAATTTCGGTTTCGGCAACCGTTTTTGCTTTTTTAGAAAACCACAATGTTACCACCATTATACCACCAGCAATAAATAATAAGAAAGGCTCGGCTGGCATTTTCTTGTCTAAGACATCCATCATAAATCCTGAGGCAGCACCACCATCTAAAGTCCATGCTTCATAGGAGTGATAAGCAGCCATCGGTACACCAATAAAGTTAACTAAATCATTTCCAGAAAAGGCTAATGCTAATCCAAATGTACCTACAGCAATAACGACTAGAAGAATACTCTTTTTTGTGATTTGCTGAAAAGCATATGAGAATAAAGTAAATAAGGCAAAGCCGATAGCGATGATATAAATCTCATTTCCTTCAACATATCCTTTTAGATCTTTATAGTAAGGTGTTCCTTTTAATCCTTTCATGAAAATAAAATAAAGGATGGCTGTTAAGGCTAACCCACCAAATAAAGCACCAAAGCTCTTCATTTTCTTTTCGTATTGGAATGTGAAAATAAGTCGAGATATCCATTGTACGAACGCACCAACACTAAAGGCTATGACGACAGACAATAAAATACCACTTATAATTTCCATGGCTTTTTTAGTATTGATGTAACTACCAAGATCAGCAAAAGTTTGCGTATCTGAATTGCCAATTTTAATCAAAGCCATTACAACGGC
The DNA here is from genome assembly GCF_021032705.1 of Psychroserpens luteolus. Classification (GTDB taxonomy): domain Bacteria; phylum Bacteroidota; class Bacteroidia; order Flavobacteriales; family Flavobacteriaceae; genus Psychroserpens; species Psychroserpens luteolus. The sequence continues at coordinate 1,121,806 of NZ_JAHVXI010000001.1, forward strand.
TGCACCTAATAAATTAAATACAATAGAAACGGTTGTTGATGTTGGTAAACCAAGTGTATTAAAGAAATCTAATAAAAGAATGTCGGTTATCATTACCGTCATGAATATGAGCATGATCTCATGAAAACTAAACATACCTGGAACAAAAATCCCTTTACGAGCTACTTCCATTAGTCCACTAGAATATACGGCTCCAATGAATATACCTAAACTAGCTACAATCATAATAGTTCTCATTGAAATTGCTTTAGAACCAATAGCAGAGTTTAAGAAATTAATCGCATCATTACTAACTCCAACTATAATATCAGCAACAGCTAATACCGTAATTGCAATTAACATAAATAAATAAATATTATCCATAATCTTTATAGTTTAAAAAGGTGTGCAAATATCTTTAGAGTATCTCTTTAGAATGTTACCTTATTGTTATGTTTTTATTGTTTAAAAGTGAAGGTCGAAACCTATTCTAAATGTAATATTGTCATCATTCCCATCTAGAGTCGTATAGCTAACATCAGATTGCACCTTTAATTTGTGACCTAAAACATATTTAGATGCTCCTAGCGTATACTGTTCTCTAGGTAGTGTTCCAGTCACAGATTCAAAGTCAACAGTAGTAAAACGACCAACAACTTCGTAATTGCTTTTAAATAAGTAACCCGCTTGAAGGTTTAAAGCGTTCCCAGTTAATACGATATCACCAGTAGGTGTCGTTCCGTCAATATCAACTGCTACCGGATCATCTGCAGTTCTTTTTGCATATTCTCCCATAAATGAGATGCCTTTGTATTTAAACATTGCATCTGCAAAAATAGTAGTTTGATCTGTTTCGTATAAAGAACCATCAGATTTAAACATGTAATCTCCAGCAAAACCTCGTTCTCTTACAGCATTTTGGTTAAGGTTATAAGTGAAACCAACCATTAATTTTGGCTTGTCTTCACGTTTAAGGTCTGCTTGACTATAATCTCCTTTAGATTTAAATTTCCCAAAAGGTAAAAATTCAACACGTGCTGTGTATTGTAAACCACCTTCATTGCCTTCGGTAACGTTACGTCCTTCACCTTGAGAGATTGAGAGTTTTTCGCGCATTAAAAAATCACCACCTAAGTTACTTTTATGTCGTATTTGAATTCCTAAGTCACGGTCAATGTTAAAACGACTGTTAAGTAATGATCGATCAATTAATTGCAAGTTACCCGAAGATACAACACGCTCAACGTTACCAGGAAGTTTTGTCTGTCCTGCCCATAGTTCCCAATTAGCTGCAAAATTCCACATAATAACAGCATCTAGTATGTAGCGTGGCGTATTTCTATTGAACTGATTTGCTCCTGAAATATCTCTGTTAGATAAACCTAACTCTATTTTATATCTAAGTTTAGGGCTGTATGCATATCCGTCAAACTTTAGACGTGCACGTCTAACTATGAAATTATGATCCGGACTTCCATATTGATCACCATCGTGATCCCACGATGAGACAGAACGTACCTGAAAACGAGGTGCAAATTTTATGCTAAATGAGCTGTCTTTTGCGGTAAAGTTTATTAATCCTTTACCAAATGAGGTATCACTAATTTCTTGAGCGTTTACATAGGATACAATACACAATAGTAGTGCTAGGGTTGTAAGTTTAGATTTCATTATAAGTATTAGTTTTTGTCGCTGCAAATAACCAACTCTAATGTTAACTGAATGTTTCCTAATGATTAATTTTAATGTGTATTATTAAAATAAAAAAAGGCTGCTTTTTTAAAAAGCAGCCTCATTAGTAATCATAATTACTTAGCCGACAAAAACTAATAAATTTATATGAAATACTAATTGTGTATTTAAACACAATTACAAATATGGCTACGGAACGTAATATAATTGTAATGCTAATATTATCTAATTATTAATATTTAGATTAAATTTTAAATAACTGATTATCAATTAATTAAAATGTCAATGTTAATTTAATGTTACGTAAACGTTTGAATATTGTAAATTTTTAGTTAAATTTGATTAGCTATGTTTAATTAAAACCCAAATTCAAAATGAAGAAGATATTAGCCATAATATTAATGCTAAGTGTAACATTTACATTTGCTCAAGAAAAACAAAAAGTTGCCCTCAAAAAGGATGGTGATGTAACTACTGCTACCTATTTTTATGACAATGGAGCCGTTGAACAGATTGGGACTTTTAATAAAGAAGGAAAACTTCATGGTATTTGGACAAGCTATGACCTAAACGGCAACAAAGTCACTGTAGCAAACTATGAGAATGGAAAGAAAGTTGGGAAGTGGTTATTTTGGTCTGGTGATAAACTTAGAGAGGTTGATTATGTAGACTCAAGAATTGCTAGTGTGAGCGAATGGACAGATAAAGTTCAGCTTGCTGTCAGAAATTAACTAAGAAGGTATTTTATAAACTAAAGAAGTTCCCAACAACGTTGTTGGGAACTTTTTGTTTGAAGACCAATTCAAAAATTAAGTTTTAAAACTTATAGCTATATCCAAGAGATATTTCAGTGCCTGGTTCTCTAACTGAGAATAACTGATCTCTGGTTCCAAAAGACACATAGTCACTTTGTCTTTTACTATTTAAAATGTTGGACACTTTAAAATCTATAGAAGACCTTCTATCTTCTCCAAAAGCTTTGTTTAATGTGAAGTTCAAACTGTTAAAAGGTTTAGTGTATACATCAGGAACTAATCCAATACCAACAACCTCAAGTGTTTCTCCTTGTACATTATAGAATAATCCCGTTTGAAAACCAGAATCTTGGTCGTTATAGTCTAAACCGAAATTAATAAGAAATGGTGCTTGACCTTGTAAGTCTCTTTCTCTATCAACACTTTCACCATCTCTTGCCGCTAATTGCCTGCTTTGAAATTCTGCATCAGACATAGTTAGTTCAGATGTAATAAAAGACACATTTGCATTAAACTTTAATTTATTTAAACCATCAGTGATAAATCCTAGACGTTGTCTCACTTCAAATTCCACACCATAAACTTTAGCATTACCTAAGTTAGCTACTGTTAGCTGAGTTGGTGCTTGTAAAAAGAATGACTGCTCAATAGGGTCTTTAAAATCTTTATAGAAACCACTTATAGCAAACATTTGACCATTCTCTCCAAAACGCTCATATCTCAAATCAAAATTATTCACGTACGTTGGTACTAAGTTGATGTTACCAATGAATAAACGGTTAGTAATAGGGTCGAAGATTCTAGCAACCGACGATTCTTTAAAAGAAGGACGCGCAGTTGTGCGAGAATATGATGTTCTTACATTAGAATTATCATTAACCGAATAGATTAAGTTAGCCGAAGGAAAAAGATCAAACTCATCTAATATTGATGCTCTATTAAATTGTGTTTCATTGTTTTGTCCAGTGTAAAACGATTTAAAAAGTTCGGTTCTAATACCTACAACTGTTTTAAGTTTTTCAGTAACATTAAACTCGGCAGAAATGTATGTCGCACCAATATTCTGTTCACCTTCATAAGCATCGATTGGGTTAAATTGATCACCAAAAACTAAGAATGTTCCCGAATCTGTAGTTGGATTCCATACGTTTTCTGATGCCAATAAGTTGTCGGCATTTCCATCTGCAACAAAGGAATCGTCACCTTGTATATTGAATGTGTAATCGTCAATGCTGAAATCTCTAAACTTATAAGTGTAAGCGCCTCCAAATTTTAGTTTTCCAGGTCTACCAAAGATGTCAATCGTTTTGTCTAAATCAACTTTACCAGCCCAGTTTTCTTCAATAAGATTTCTCCACAATTGAATTGGAAATGTAGAAGCCGACGGACTCACAAAGAATTGACCTTCTCCAGACTGTTGGAATGGTGTAATTCTGTGAGCTTTGTCCATAACTTTTGAAAATGTTGGCGATAGTTTCCATTCTAAATTAAACGCATTCTCATCATCACTTAACCTGTGCTTTCCGTTAAGTAATAAGTTTGTGATCGAACGCTCCGTATAGGTTAATGAGTTTTTTACTAAAGGCTCAATTCCGCCTCCAACACCATCTTGTGATATATCTTGTTCAAAAAAACCAGCCGTTGATTCTCCATTTTGAATATGTAAGAAATTGGCTTTGTATTTAGATTTATCGGTTTTATAAGTTAAGCCAAGCATTCCATTAAGGATGACATTATTGATTCCTTCTGATCCTCTTGAATCTAAAACAGAACTTAAGTCGTTAACTGAAGAATCATTAAAGTTCTTGACAAAGGCACCATCGTTTCTGTTTTCATAAAACGTAGTTTCGTTTTTATAAGAAAATGAAGCTTGATACCCTAATTTATGATCTCCAACATCGTATTGATTTCCTAGGGTGAAACCAATATCAAAGTTCATTCCGCTAGTTTCTTGTTTTGCTTGTAATTCCTTCTGAAATCTATTAGTTAAGGATGTTAACAATAATCTGTTTTCAAATGTACCAGGAATAGGTTGGTATCTATGTATTGGAAGATCTCTCGTCCCATCATCAAAACCAAAAAAATCAGTATCACTTCCAGTATAAGTAAGATACTTATCATTAAAGTGCATATCAGGATTATAAGAAGTACCTACTGAAAGCGTATACTCAGGTTTTGTAGGGAAGTCTTTAGTGACAATATCTACAATACCACCAGTAAAATCTGCTGGATATTCTGCAGATGCCGATTTCAGTACTATAACATTATCTAATATGTTCGTTGGGAATAAATCCATTTGAATCGTATTTCTATCTGGATCTAAACCAGGAATGTCAATACCATTTAAGATAGATTTCGTATAACGGTCACCCAAACCGCGAACATAAACGTATTTTCCACCTTCAATTGAAACACCAGGAACGCTTTTAACAGCACTGGCAAGGTTGCCTGCACCAGAACTTTTTATTGACTGGGCCGATAATCCATCTAATACAACCACAGATTTCTTTTGTAAATTTAAAACTGAGTTTTCAGTATTACGCTTTACAGAGGTTTGAATAATTACCGTATCTAATGAATTTGTTTCTAAAGTCACATCAAGATTAGTAACTTCTCCAGCCTTAATGACAATGTCTGTTATTTCTTGAGTGTTATATCCAACAAATGAAAAGACTAAGGTGTAGGTCCCCGGTTCTAATTCTAATTCGTATTTCCCATCAAAATCAGAAGTGGTTCCAGTAGTAGTTCCTTTTACTAAGATATTAGCAAAGGCCATTGGTTCTACAAACTCACCATCAATGACGTTTCCAGCGACTGTTCCTTTTTGAGCATTAACAAGACCAACACTTATAAATAGAAAGAAAAGAAGGGAGTAAATGTTTTTATGCATGATTATTTAATTATTGAAACTATTGCTCACCTTAATTGGTGAGCAATAGCTTTGTTTTCAAACTATATGGTTTGATTATTTTTTTAGAATCCTAAGTTGCCAGCATTGTTAGCATAAGTCCAACTTAAGCTAGACGTTGTAGCACCAACAGTATTAGCACCTTCAGTTACAGCTGTAGCAGTAGCACCAAATCCAGTAACCATAACTGTTTCAGCTTTATTTACGAAAATGCTAGTCACATCTGTAACACCTGTAGGTAATACAATTTCCCAAGCTCCAAAGGTTAGGTCTCCTGTATTGTAGTTTGTTGCAACACCATCATTATCTAACTCAACATCTGAAGAATCTTTAAATCCGAAAGCATAAATATTAGTTGTGAATCCTGTAGCACCAGATCTGTAATCGGCATATTCACCATTTTCAGTAACAGTATTACCAATAATAGTTGCATTTTGTAATGTAAATGATCCTGTTGCCGAACCTTCAGGTCCATCGATTTCGAAAGCATGATCAGAGAAATCTCCTAAAACAACAACCGCATTATCGATTGTACCAGAATACGCTTGATCAATATCTAAAGCGTCATCACCTTGAGCCCATACTAATAGGTTAGAAGCATTTACTGTTCCTCCAAAAAATTCAATACCATCATCAACATTAGCAACGACTTCAATATTGTTGATTATTGTTCCATTACCAACACCACCTAAAGTTAAACCGTTGATTTCATTTCCTTCACCAATTAAAGCACCTCCATGACGAATAGATATATATGATAATACTCCTGAGTTATCAGCAGCATCTGCACCTCCATAAAGTCCGAAAGTGTCATCGGCAGGAATTCCTTCTATTTGAGCTTCTGTAATATCTCCTGAGAACGAACAAGGTGCATTACCTAATACGATTAAACCTCCCCAAAGCCCTCTATCATTTTCATCTAAGTTGGTGCCAGCAGTTTCACCACAAGTAATATTGTCACTTGTAGATGTGAAGATTATTGGCTCAGACGCTGTACCTACCGCATTTATTTGTGCACCTCTGGCAACAATTAAAGCAGAAGCTAAAGATCCTGTTCCAGGTGTTCCTTTTATAATAGTTCCAGCTTCAATGGTCAAAATAGCACCATTGTCAACCACCACTTTTTGGTTTAATTGATAGATGTTATCGTTTGTCCATGTTGTATTTTGCGTAATAGCTCCAGTTACTGATACTATTGGACAGTCATCACCATTTCCATTTCCATTTTGAATAATAGTAATTTCTTCAATGATAATAGGCGTGTCGTCATCTTTAAAACATCCCGTAAATACTAGAGAAGAAGCGATTAATGCAGATAATACTAATTTTTTCATGATTATTTTTTTAAATAGTTTTTATGTTCTTTTAGTAATGGTGCAAAGATGATTGCATAATGTAAAGTCAAGGTTAAGTTGATATTAAACCTAAATCATAAAACCGTTAATTAAGTGTTATGAGAAATTGCTATTTTTTGTTAATTCGAAACATTAAATTAACATTGAAATAGTTTATCTTGCTGCTGCTAAAACGATACTATGAATTGGGAACAATTACTCTCCTTAAAACGATTTGGAGATACTCATAAACGCTTACGAAAAGAACAAGATGAAACACGATTAGGCTTTGAGGTTGATTATGATCGTATTATATTTTCTTCAGAATTTAGAAGCTTACAAGATAAGACACAAGTAGTACCTTTATCTAAAACCGATTTTGTTCACACGCGATTAACCCATAGTTTGGAAGTGAGTGTTGTTGGACGATCCTTAGGCCGTAAAGTAGGACAGAAATTATTAGAAAAACATCCGCATTTAAGAGACGTTCATGGCTATCAGATTAATGATTTTGGAGCTATAGTTGCGGCCGCAGCATTAGCACACGATATTGGAAATCCGCCTTTTGGACATTCAGGAGAAAAAGCTATTGGAGAATTTTTTAAAACAGGAGAGGGTCGTTATTTTGAAGATCAATTAACAGCAAAACAATATGAAGACCTATGCAGTTTTGAAGGTAATGCTAACGGATTTAAAATTTTAACCGAAAGTAGAAAAGGACGTATAGGTGGTTTGCGTTTAAGTTATGCAACACTTGGTGCTTTTACAAAGTACCCTAAAGAATCGCTTCCCAAAAAACCAACAAAACATATAGCCGATAAGAAGTATGGTTTTTTTCAAAATGAAAAAGATCTCTTTCAAGATATTGCTGAAGAATTAGGTTTGGTAAAAAGAGGAAGCGACAATGATGTGAGTTATTGTAGACATCCATTGGTATATTTGGTTGAGGCAGCTGATGATATTTGTTATACGATTATAGATTTTGAGGATGGTATCAATTTAGGACTAATTCAAGAAGAGTACGCCTTAGAATATTTAATCAACTTGGTGCGTGACTCGATCCAGACCAAAACTTATAATGCGCTAGAAAGTACTCAAGACAGATTAAGTTATTTACGAGCATTGGCCATTAATACACTTATAAGTGAAGCTGTTGATATTTTTATGGAGCATGAAGAAGCAATCCTATCAGGAGAGTTCTCGAAAGCACTTATAGATTACAGCGATTATGAAGCGCAAATAAAAGATATCATTACCTTAAGTATTAGTAATGTGTATCAATCTACAGAGGTGGTTGATAAAGAAATCGTGGGTTATAAAGTCATAAATGAACTTCTCACTGTTTTTAGTAAATCGGTAGTTAATAATCTACAAAATAATGTATCTAACTTTGATAAATTGATATTAAAGTCAATAAAAGATCATGTCGATCTCGAAAAGGACAATCTTTATGATAGTTTGTTATCAGTTTGCTTTTATGTTTCAAAAATGTCAGACTCTAATGCAATTTTAACATATCAAAAATTAAAGGGTAATCACCTGTAATTCAACATGTTGTTTTGGTATTTATGATGGTGTTGATAGAAGTGTTGATAATTATTCTTTAGTGTAAATAAATACTGACATTTATGTGTGATATTTGGCATCTTAAAGGGAAGAAGCTCACGAATTCCTTTTTATTTAATGCATTTCATCGATTAAATTTGTATTTTAACGATAATTAGCTATATTTGTTTAACCTAATCTTTTAAACCTACACAGATGAAAAAGAATATTCTTGGAGCTGCAGTGATTTTTTTCGTAACACTAGCGTTCTTGTTAATGATTGATGATATTACTAGTAATGGTAATCACCAGCCACAGCAACAGACTAATGTTCAGGTTTACGATGTAAATGAGCAGCCAGATATTGCTACTACTGACGAAGAGGAGCAATAGATTTAAACAAAAGACTTAAACTTTCGACATCAATCTCTACAGATTGATGTTGTTGTTTTATAGAGGCATGTTCAATGAAATGATCTGGGATGCCTAATGTTCTTACAGGTGTATTATAATTGTTTTTTGAAGCAAATTCTAAAATAGCACTTCCAAATCCGCCCACCACTGTACCATCCTCGACAGTTATAATTTCCTGATACGTAGTGAAAATCTTATGTAATAGTGTTTCATCAAGCGGCTTTACAAATCGCATATCATAATGAGAAATATAGTCATCACTTTCACAATTAATAATAGCGTTTTCAACATTGGATGAAATTGATCCAATGGTTAAAACAGCTAAATAATGTCCTTTTTTAAGTTGAACACCTTCTCCAATTTTAAGTTCTGAAAATGGCTGTTTCCAATCCATGATATGTCCACGTCCTCTAGGATATCTTATTGCAATTGGATGATCCAAACCTAACTGAGCTGTATACATAATATTGCGTAATTCGATTTCATTACGAGGTGCAAAAACGATCATATTCGGAATACATCTTAAATACGCCAAATCAAAAACACCATGATGTGTCGCACCATCTTCACCTACCAATCCTGATCGATCTAAACAGAAAATAACCGGAAGATTTTGTAGTGCAACGTCATGAATCACTTGGTCATAAGCGCGTTGTAAAAATGTAGAATAGATATTACAAAACGGAATCAAACCTTGAGTGGTCATTCCAGCTGCTAAGGTCACCGCATGTTGCTCAGCAATTCCAACATCGAATGCACGATCTGGAATTTGCTCCATCATAAACTTTAAAGAACTTCCTGTAGGCATAGCTGGTGTAATACCGACAATCTTTTTATTGTTTTTGGCCAACTCTACAATAGAATGACCAAAGACATCTTGAAATTTTGGAGCTTGCTGTCTAGAGGCAGATTTAGCATACACTTCTCCTGTATCTGGGTCGAATTTGCCTGGTGCATGATATTGTACTTGATTGTCTTCGGCTTGTTTGAGTCCTTTTCCTTTGGTGGTGATCACATGTAGAAACTTTGGACCTTTAACCGATTTTAATCGCTCTAATTCTGAAATCAAAGTCGTAAGATCATGACCATCTACAGGTCCTGAATAATCAAAATTTAAGGCTTCAAAAACATTGTCTTGTTTTTCCTTGCCTTTTTTGACATTGGTTAAATACTGTTTTAAAGCACCAACACTTGGATCGATACCAATGGCATTATCATTTAAAATAACCAATAAATTAGCATCAGTAACACCAGCATGATTTAAACCTTCAAAAGCCATTCCACTAGCAATTGAAGCATCACCAATCACAGCAATGTGATGTTTATCTTCGCCTTTAAGTTGCGAAGCAATAGCCATTCCTAAAGCAGCAGAAATGGAAGTTGAAGAGTGTCCAACACCAAAGGCGTCGTATTCGCTTTCAGCACGTTTTGGAAATCCGCTAATTCCACCTTCTTGTCTGTTGGTATGGAAAATGTCTTTTCTGCCAGTTAGTATTTTATGTCCGTAAGCTTGATGCCCAACATCCCAAATAAGGAGATCTTCAGGTGTATTAAACACATAATGTAACGCTAAGGTTAGTTCTACAACACCAAGACTTGCGCCTAAATGTCCTTCTTTAGTCGCCACAATATTGATAATAAACGCACGCAACTCTTTGGCAAGTTTTGGCAAGTCATCAAAATTTAATTGTCTTAAATCTTTAGGAAGATTGATATGGTCTAATAGTCGCTTTTGCACAACACAAAAATACGAGAATTAATTAGTCTTTAACTTCGAAAATTATTGGTAAGCTATAAATCATTTCAATAGGTTTACCTTCATGTTTTGGAGGAACAAATTGCGGTAATAACTTAATGACACGGATTGCCTCTTTTTCTAATAACAAATTTGAACCTCTAGTTTTTATGTCTTTTGTATAACCATCTCTATCTATTGTAAATTGTACATATATTTTTTGTCTTCCAGATAGGTCTAAACAAAGTTGTGGATTAATTAGAAAATTGTCATTTACTATATTTGATATTTTCTGTTGAAAAAATTCTCTTTTTTCTTTTATGTCGAGATTTTTTGGAGTGTCTTTGAATTCAGGTGGACTTTGAACGGTAAATAAACCAACGGTAACCTCATCATGAATTCTCATTTCACCTTCAACCTCAGGATATTCAGGTTCAATAATTAAATCTACAGGAATGGGATCTCGTGTATTGTCTATAATTTCACCAGTAACAATCATGCCATTTATGACAGGTTTAGGCGGAGGAGGAATTTGTTTTTTTAGATTGACACTATCTGTTTTGACTTTTGGTTTACAAGTTGCAGTAGAGTCTAATTGTTGTTTTAATTCTACTTCAGCAGAATCTATTTTAAGTTCTATAATCTCAACACTTTCAATTTTTTTAACACGACCATTTTCATCAGAACAACTAAAAAGTGATGTTCCCATGACCAAAAGTAAAGCTAATAAAAACAGTTTATGAAAACTCATATGCTGTTCAAATACCGTTTCCGACACCTGTAAATTAATAGCATCTAACTGGTTTTGTTTAATATGCCCACAAATGCGTTGGTCTTTATTATGATGAATAAAGGCTTGAACTTCATTCATGTTCATTTTGGTGAAGTCGACAACCGTTTTAGAGCAAGATTGGCAAAAGCGTCCTTTTTCGTTTGGTGTCATTTTAGACCAGTTTTCGTGACAAGGTTTGGGAATTGAGATAGCGTAGCGTGATTTCATAGTGTTATGATTTCTAGAATAGTATCAAATTTCTTGCCGATTTGTATTTCATTAAATGATAATAGAAAAGCACTATTATAGGAGATTAAAATAACGTAGGAAAATAACGACAAAAAATTATGGCTTTGAAGTTTTTTTGATGTATATTTAGTTGCCTCTTTTATTTTTTTTTAACCATTAAACCCAAATCTCATGAAAAAAATTATTTTTTTTACATTACTTATTCCTTTTTTTTTAAACGCTCAAAATCAGTGGTTTGCTTCGCCAACAGGTAGTCCGTCGGCAGGAGGAACGTCACAAACAGACGCCTGGAACCTTCAAACAGCTCTAGATGGAGGCCCTTCAAACCAAGTTCAACCAGGAGACACCGTTTGGCTTTTAGATGGGCAATATAATGGTCGCTTTGTTAGTGCATTAAATGGTACAAGTGCAATGCCTATTATAGTAGCTTCTTATCCAAATGAATGGGCAATTCTTAATGGAAATGTCCCATCTGTTGAGACAGCAGTACTAACTGTGACAGGTGGGAATGTTCACTTTATGGACTTTGAAATCACTCATGTTGGTACTTTTCCCAGAAATGCTGATGCTACACTTACGTTTACCGGAAGCAAAAAAGGTTTACCATCAAGTATAATAAGTCCTTTTTCTAACTGTGGAGGTATAACTCATACAGGAGGTGAAGATTGTAAATTTATTAATTTGGTTATTCATGATAATCCAGGAACAGGAATCTTCTCTGGAAAATTCACAGGAGGGACCCAATTTTACGGTTGTATCATTTATAATAATGGTTGGGTTGAACCCACGGGAAGATACGAACATGGTCCTGGTTTTTATGTGCAAAATGCTAGTGAAAATACTAGACTTATTGAAAACAATATTGTATTTAATCAATTTTATAAAGGTTTTGAAGTTTGGTCGGCTTGCCCTAATGTGGTAACAGATATGACAGGTTGTGGCGCAGGAACTGTAGATGAATATGTTAAAAATATAACTGTAAAAGACAATTCGGTATTTAACTCAAGTAACCCTGTTTTCAATCTAAGTGATCCTAGTAGTACTAATTCTATTGGCGGATTGAATGATAACATTTTTGTTGGAACTAATGATAATGATGGCGCTAACCTCATAAAAAATGTTAGTGTATTAAATAACGTTTTATATCATAATACAGACTATTCAGCTGGTGGTACTTTGTACGAAGCACCTAGTATGACATTAGGTTGGAATGTTGAAAATGCAGCAATAGAAAGTATCACTGTAACCGATAATATTATTTCAGGTAGAAACAATGCTTTAAAGTTTTTAAATATTGCAGGAATGACATTTGATAATAATAGAGTTTGGGGAAGATATATGATCATATCAAACACTAATGTTAGTAATAGTAATATTTTAAATTGGAACAATAACAATAATATTTATTATTCGAGATATAATACTGCTTTCAAAGTTGGAGGAACTAACACAACTTTAGCTACGCTACAGAGTTCATATGGTATTGAAACAGGATCTGTAAGAAAAAACTATACAGAATTTGGAGAAAACAATCAGGTGCGAATAACTCAAAATGCCTATAAGACCAATCTATATAAAGTAGATGTGATCAATATAGGAGGAGGTAGTACCGCAATGGCAGATTTTAGTAGTTATGGTATTCCTGCTGGTACAACTTTTACGATTAGAGATGTTGAGAACTATCATGTGATTGCATCATCTGGTACAATTGGTAGTAGTTCGGAAATTACGCTTACAACGAATTTATCGGGATTGGAAAACCCTTTAGGAACTGGGTTTACTAATTATACACAAAAGTCACCTGCAAATTTTGGTGTGTTTTTAGTTGAATTTGGTAGCATAGATACTGATGGAGATGGCATTGTTGACGCTGAAGATAATTGCGTTGATATTCCAAATACAGATCAAGCCGATGCCGATGGAGATTTTGTTGGAGATGTTTGTGATGACTGTCAAAACTGTAATATCTTCTTTGATTATGTCTCAATGAAAATAGAGCCTGGATGTAGCGGAAATTATATTCTTAAAATTCCAGACATTGCATTTCCGCACGGAGGATATCAATTAGATGTTTCTTCAGACACAGCTAGCTACACCTATACAGAGCTCCCTAAGGATAGTGAAACATATTTCCGTAGATTTTTAACTACAGCACCAATCGGAACGCCTAACCTATTTGTAGTGATCAATGAATATGATGGTGGAATTGGTGCAGGATTTGGAGGTGCGCAGTGTACAAGAAAATATAATATTGTTCATGATGCTACAACCTGTACATCGTCTTTTGAAATAACAACATATGACCCTGATGGTGACGGAGTTGATAATTGTGCATTAGAACCTTATGGTTCTGGAGGATCAGGAGGCATTGTTTCTAGACAAGCTAATAACCTAGATCAGGATATTCAAAAAACTAAAGTGATTCCAAATCCAAATAATGGAAGTTTTAGTTTAAATACTTCTAACAAATGGAAGTTAACAAAAACGACTATTACTTTGTATAGTATAAAAGGCGTTAAAATAAAATCTTTAAATCTTGAAAGTCATATCCAAGACATGGATTTAAGCTACTTAAGTAGTGGTGTTTATTTTATGACGCTAAATGATAGTGTTAATTTTGAAACCGTTAAGGTCATTATTAAGTAGTAAATATTTTAATACTTAAAATAAATTTTCGAAAGACAGTTAAGAAATTAACTGTCTTTCCTATTTTTATACCTATGGAAAATCCATTTGACGACACCTATTTTATGAAAAAAGCCTTGCAAGAGGCTGAGGAAGCTTTCGAGAAAGGCGAAATTCCTGTAGGTGCTTTGGTGGTCATTAATGATCGCGTTATAGCCAGAGCTCATAATCTGACTGAACTTTTAAATGATGTCACAGCTCACGCCGAAATGCAAGCCATTACTGCTGCGGCTAATTTTTTAGGTGGAAAGTATCTCACAAATTGTACTTTATATGTGACTTTAGAGCCTTGTCAAATGTGTGCAGGTGCTTTGTATTGGAGTCAAATTTCTAAAATCGTATATGGTGCTAGAGATGAAGAGCGCGGTTGTATTAATTTAAAAACTAAACTCCACCCAAAAACAAAAATAGTTGGTGGTGTTCTGGCCAATGAAGCGTCAGATTTATTAAAACGATTTTTTATTCAGAAACGAAATTTGAATTGACAAATCTTTGATTTGTCATGCTGAACTCCTGTCTGCCTATAGGAAGATGTTTCAGTATCTCTCGCGTTAAGGATGGAGGTTTTGTTGGAGCTCCTCGAAGAGAGCGACTGCCGAGAGCCTGACCGAACGACGTTGGGTAACGCACAAAAAAAACGTCTAACTTTCGTTAGACGTTGAAACTGTAATATAAAGTATATCTTCTTAAAGAACTTGTACGTTAGCCGCAACCATTCCTTTTCTTCCTTCTTCTTCAGTGTACTCTACATTATCGCCTTCACGAATTTCAACACCGTTAAGGTTTGATACGTGTACGAAAATGTCTTTTCCTGTTTCTTCGTTGGTAATGAATCCAAATCCTTTTGAATCATTAAAAAATTTAACTGTTCCAGTCATTGTAAAAAAAATATATTAATTAAGCTACAAATGTAAGCTATAAAATAATGCAAAAGGTTAATTAATTGTAATTTTTTAAAATATTGATTTTCAATAGGTTTTATTTTTCTGATTTTCACGCATCTTATCTAAGTTCTCTTGCGTTAACATATAATCTTTTATGTCTTTATCTTTCCAGCGATAATATCCAAAAAGAGGAAACACCACAATAAAAAGACCTATCACACCAAACCCTATAAGCTTTTGTGAATAGGGAAGGTCTAAGAAGTAACCACAACATATGCTACCAATTGAAGCTAAAAACGCAATAAGAATGAGATATTTCATAAGGCTGTTTTTTGTTAAATATCAATATCTGATTTACGATGTAAAATTAATTAATTCTCGTCGGTAAGCCGTTAACAATTTAGATTTTGATACAAACCCATAATAACTACCACCTTTAATTACAGGAAGATTCCATGCGCTACTATCTTGAAATTTACGCATTACATCTTTCATGGAGTCACTTTCATAATAAATATAATCTGGCGGATTATGCATAAAAGTTTCTACCGAAGTCGTCTCATAAAGTGATTGATCAAACATAACCGTTCTAATGTCATCAAGTAAAATAACACCAACCAAATATTGATTGTCGTCAACTACAGGAAACAGATTTCGACTCGACTTAGCCACACCTTGGTGTAGCATTTCACCAAGGGACATTTCTGGATTTAAAACAGTGAAGTCTTGCTCAATAACACTATCGAGTTTCATGAGCGTTAATACCGACTGATCTTTATTATGTGTAAGCAATGCTCCTTTTTCGGCAAGCTCTTTAGTATAGATGGTATGATCAACCGCATTTTTAGTAATAATAAATGACATAGAAACGGTAATCATTAAAGGAACAAACAATTGATAACCACCTGTAATTTCTGCAATTAGGAATATAGCAGTTAAAGGTGCATGGAGCACACCAGCAATTAATCCTGCCATACCGATTAGTGTGAAATTTGATTCTGAAACTTGAAATCCGAAACCTATATTATTAATAATTTTGGCAACAACATTACCTAATGCACTTCCCATAACCATAGTTGGGATGATAATTCCACCAGCTCCTCCTGCGGCAAAAGTCGTGGTCATGGCAACAGCCTTAAAAATAGTAATACCAATAAGTAAGGCAATAACCACCCAAATATTATCTAAATAGTCATCAAAGGGAGTTTTACCTAAGGCATGTAAATGATTACCATCGAGCAAATCATTAATAAATCCGAAACCTTCACCATATAGTGGAGGGATAAAATAGAGCATGACACCAATGGCTAAACCACCGACTATCAGTTTTTGTCCATTCGTTTTAAACCGTTCAAAAAATTTATAAACGGCAAAATAAATTTTAGAGAAATAGATGGACGCAATACCAGTTCCAATGCCTAAAATAATAAAGAATAAAGTGTCTCTTAATGCAAATGTAGTAGCTACATTATAATTAAATAAGACACCATTTCCGAGGAAAAAATATGAGGTGAGTACAGACGATACCGAAGCAATCAATAATGGTAATAATGAAGCAAAGGTCAGGTCGAGGCTAAAAACTTCAACGGCAAAAATTATAGCTGCGATAGGCGATTGAAAAATAGATGCGATAGCACCTGCAGCGGCACAACCTATAAGCAATGTTCTGGTTTTTCTATCGACATGAAATAATTGTCCAATGTTTGAGCTTACTGCCGAAGCCGATGCAATTGCAGGCCCTAATAATCCAACCGAACCACCAAAACCAGCAGTTAGTGGTGCAGTGATTAGTGGTAAATATATTTTGCTTCGTTTGAGTAAGCCATTTTTTTTGGATAGTGAAAATAATATACTTGGAATGGCGTGTTCGACAGGTCGCTTGGAGACATATTTAGCAAATAAATACACCAACCAAAGACCTATAACTGGTAAGATGAAATAAATACTATTTTGCGAAACAATGATGCTTTTTTCTAGAAGCCATTCAATACCATATGTGATGTTTTTTATGGTCACAGAGACCAATCCAGATAATAAACCAATAAGAATAGCTAATAGAAACACAAAGTTTTTTTGCGAAATGTATTTGTATCGCAAAATGAGCAAGCGTTTTATAACGTTTTGGGTTGGCATAGATTAAATCTACTAAAAAATCCTGCATGAAGCAGGATTTTTAATTTATGATTTTAAGTTGAGTTTTAAACTTAGTTCTGTTAATTGCTCATCATCAATTGGCGCTGGCGCGTCAATCATGACGTCTCGACCATTATTGTTTTTGGGGAATGCGATAAAATCTCTAATGGTTTCTTGTCCGCCAAGTATGGCTACTAGTCGATCTAAACCAAATGCGAGTCCGCCATGAGGAGGCGCTCCATATTGAAAAGCGTCCATTAAGAATCCAAATTGCGCTTTAGCTTCTTCGGGTGTAAATCCTAAGTAATCAAACATTAAGGCTTGCGTTTCTTTATCATGAATACGAATAGATCCACCACCAATTTCGTTTCCATTTAAAACTAAATCATAGGCATTTGCCTTAACAGCTCCTGGATCGGTTTTTAGTAATTCTATTTGGCCAATCTTAGGTGAAGTAAATGGATGATGCATTGCATGGTAACGCTCTGTGTCTTCATCCCATTCCAGAAGCGGGAAATCCATAACCCATAGTGGAGCAAACTCGTCTGGCTTACGTAAGCCTAAACGTTCTGCTAATTCCATACGCAATGCACTTAATTGAGCTCTCACTTTATTGGTATTTCCTGAAAGCACACAAATAAGATCTCCAGGTTTAGCACCAGTAACTTCAGCCCATTTTGCTAAATCGTCTTGATCATAAAATTTATCCACAGACGATTTGTAACTTCCGTCATCATTACATCTGCAGTAGACCATCCCTAAGGCGCCAACTTGTGGGCGTTTCACCCAATCAATTAATTTGTCTATCTCTTTTCTAGTGTAACTATTTCCGCCAGGAACAGCAATTCCAACAACTAATTCGGCAGAATTAAACACATTAAAATCTTTATGCTGTGCTACCGCATTAAGTTCGCCAAATTCCATTCCAAATCGAATATCTGGCTTGTCATTTCCGTAAAGTCGCATAGCGTCATCATAAAGTAATCGCGGAAATTTTTCGATGTCAACACCATTAACTTCTTTAAGAAGGTGACGTGTTAATCCTTCAAATGCATTTAAAATATCTTCTTGTTCGATAAATGCCATTTCACAATCAATTTGTGTGAATTCTGGTTGTCTATCGGCACGTAAGTCTTCATCTCTAAAGCATTTTACAATTTGAAAATATTTATCCATGCCGCCAACCATTAAGAGCTGCTTGAATGTTTGAGGCGATTGTGGTAAAGCGTAGAATTGCCCTTGATTCATTCGAGAAGGTACTACAAAATCACGAGCACCTTCAGGAGTTGATTTGATCAAATATGGTGTTTCTACTTCGATAAATCCTTCTTGAGATAAATAGTTTCTTACTTCTTGAGTGACTTTATGTCTGAAGATGAGGCTATCTTTTACTGGATTACGACGAATATCTAAATAGCGGTATTTCATTCGTAGTTCTTCGCCACCATCAGTATCATCTTCAATGGTAAAAGGTGGTAGTTGAGCTTCATTTAAAATGTTCAATTCTGAAACTAAGATCTCAATATCTCCAGTTGGGATATTAGGGTTTTTAGAAGCACGTTCAATCACAGTACCTTTAACTTGAATAACGAATTCACGACCAAGTTCCTGGGCTTGTTTCATTATAGCTTTAGAAGTGCGTTCTTCATCAAACACGAGTTGTGTTATGCCATAGCGATCACGTAGGTCTACCCATACGATAAATCCTTTGTCGCGAGATTTTTGAACCCAACCTGCAAGTGTAACTTCTGTATTGATATGTGATGCTCTTAATTCACCACAATTATGACTTCTGTACATAGTAAAAAATTGAAGTGCAAATTTAACAAGTTAATATGTTTATTTCCATGTTTCTCTACAATTTATGCTTAAAGAAATTAATTTTTAATCGTTTTAAACAAAATATTTTTTACATTTTTTTAACAATATCTATAAGATTATTAAGTTTTTATTAAGATATTTAACATGACTAATTCAAAAAATTAACATTATGAACTACACTTTATCATTAAAGTTGCTTCTTTTTTCATTTCTTTTTATTCCGTTACTGACTTTCAGTCAGAACGTTACGGGTAAGATAATGGATGGAAGTACAAATCTACCTTTAGCTGGCGCTAACGTCATTATAAAGGGAACTAATACTGGAGCACAGACAGATTTCGATGGAAATTTTTCGCTCAACGTTGATAGTTTTCCAGTAACGCTTACGATTTCTTCATTAGGTTTTGAAACTGTTGAACAAGTTGTAAATGAGCCAGGAGTGGTAAACATAACACTCAAAGAATCTGCTACAGCACTTAATGAAATTGTTGTTACAGGTTTAGCATCTTCCACAAAACGATCGAACTCGGCCAATGCTGTTGCTTCTATTTCTGCATCAGATCTTACTGGTGTAACTGTTCAGTCTGGTTTAGATGGCGCATTATACGGTAAATTTAATGGTGCAGAGATCAAAGCCAATTCTGGAGCTCCAGGAGGTGGTATTTCAATGAGACTAAGAGGTGTGACATCAATTTTTGGTGATCAACAACCGCTATTTGTTGTAGATGGTGTTTATGTAGATAACTCTTCAATTGGTTTAGGAAACAATGTTGTAAGTCAAGCTGCAGGAGGTGGTAACCCATCAACAAATCAAGATGATGCATCCAACAGGATTGCAGATATTGACCCAGAAGATATTGAAAGTGTTGAGATCTTAAAAGGAGCTTCGGCTGCTGCGATTTATGGATCTCGAGCTGCAGGTGGAGTTGTTATTATTAAAACAAAACGAGGAAAGCAAGGTAAACCTACCGTTCAATTTTCACAAGTTGTAGGTTTGAGAAGCCCAACACAACTTCTAGGTTTAAGAGATTATACTCAAGCACAAATAACGGCACTTGGAGGACCAAGCAATCCTGTGCTTAGAGATTATGAAGCAGAATTATTTGATCATACCAGAGTGTCTACTACAACAAGATTTTCAACATCTGGAGCAAAAGATGATACCGATTATTTTTTAGGCGCAACACATAGAGATGAACCTGGTTTAGTTGATAACACAGGTTATACTAAAAGTTCTGTTCGTTTAAATGTTGGACAGCGATTTAATGATTGGTTAGATATTTATGTAACGTCAAATTATATCAATTCGAAAGCAGATAGAGGATTTTTCAATAATGGTAATGCCAATAGAACTGTTGGTTATGCATTAGCATTTACTTATCCATGGGAAGACTTATCTCCAGTTAATGGTGTATATCCTCAAGGTGGAGCAGGATCTAATGTATTAGAGACAGTTGCTTTGACAACCAATAGAGAGGAAGTAAATCGATTTATTGGAAGTGCGAAATCAAACATTAAATTATTAACTACGGATCAGCACAGATTAAAACTTGTTCTTGAAGGTGGTTTCGATCAATATACCTTAAGAACGACGAGTATTTTCCCTAAATCCTTATCATATTTCGCTTCACCGACGTCCTTAGGAGGTGTTTCGATTTCAGGAACAACGATCAACACAAATTATAACTTATCTGCATTCTTGGTTCATAACTTTGATTTGGATAACGGATTGAGTTTTACGACACAATTAGGTAGTTTCTATCAAGACTTCGATCGTAATACCGTAATCACTATTGCTACAGGTTTAAATGGTTCGCAAACCAATTTAGGTCAGTCAACCAATGTGTCAACACAACAAATTATTAGACCGCAACAGGATACAGGGTTCTTTGTTCAAGAAGAAATCAACTATAATGATCAAATTATTGGTACTATAGGTCTTAGAGGTGATAAGTCGACAAACAATGGAGACGCCAATAAAATGTATTATTACCCTAAAGCTAATTTAGCAGTAAACATACATAAGTTTGATTTTTGGAGTTTGGATGAAGTTAGTTATCTAAAACCAAGAATAGCTTATGGAGAAGCTGGACGATTTTCAAATTTCAACGACAGATTTACGCCAATGAATCCTCAGTTTATTGGAGGGCAGTCTGGTTTAAGTCCAGGGAACTTACGTGGAAACCCTAATGTAGGACCAGAGCGACAGTCTGAATTAGAATACGGTCTTGATTTCGGATTATTAGATAGTCGCTTAAATTTTGAGATTTCATTTTACAATAAAAAGATTGATGATCTTTTAATCCAGTCTCAAGTGCCAACCACAACAGGATTTACAAATCAGGTAGTCAACGGAGGTGAGTTGGAAAATAAAGGTATTGAACTTGGTTTAAATGCCAATATCATGGAAAAAGATGATTTCTCATGGAAAGCAGGAATAAAATGGTGGAAAAATAAATCTGAAGTAACGCGCTTAGATGTTCCTTCTTTTACAACTGGAGGTTTTGCCGCTTCTCTTGGTACATTTTTAATTCAAGAAGGGAAAAGTGCAACTCAAATTGTTGGTACGTTCGATGCCACTGCATTTACACCTGAAGAAATTGCAGCTAGAGACCCAGAAGGAGATGGTTTCTTTGTCTATGGAAATGCTGAACCAGATTTCCAAATGTCATGGTTTAATGAAATCAATTATAAAAGGTTTGATTTCACATTCCTATGGCACTGGAAAAAAGGTGGTGATAATATCAACCTAACAACACTATTATATGATTTAGCTGGGACAACTTGGGATTATAACGACACAGGTTTAGATCCGAGTGGTCAGTTATCTAATGGAGATTATCGTGCAAGTCAGGCCTTTGTTAATCCAGATCCAGTAATTGAAGATGCTGGGTATTTAAAACTAAGAGAAGTTGGTGTGTTTTACACATTACCTAGCGATTTAATAAAGTATGCTAATCAAATTCGAGTAGGCGTTTCAGGTAGAAACTTAATTAACATTTTTGATTATAACAGTTATGATCCAGAGGTTTCAAATTTTGGAAACAATGTCTTAGGGAATAACGTTGAGGTTACACCTTATCCAACATCGAAGTTTGTAAACTTTCACTTAAATGTCACGTTCTAAAAAAATAATATTATGAAAAATAGAATTATAAAAATGATCTTTTTTACACTGGCCTTTTCTTTTGCTGGATGTCAATTAGATGAAATACAAAATCCAAATGCGCCTTCTGTAGGAAGTTTTGCAAATGGTGCTAGTCAAGCAGATATTCAATTATTAGCCTCAGGTCTTGAGGCAGTAATGAGAAATGATTTAGCTTTTCATTATGATACTGTAAGTATTCTCGGAAGAGAGTATTATGATTTAACTGGTGTTGACCCTCGTTATACAGGTGAGCTTTTAAAAGGACCTTTAGATAATAATGGGTTTTTAACTACGAGAGCATTTGCTGCTTGGTATAAAGTTGTTAAATCTGCTAATATACTAATTGAGGCAGTTGAGAATTCCTCGGCTGGATTCACCGATGAGGTCAAGAATAGTTATTTTGGTTACGCAAAAACGTTAAAAGCGTATGCACTATTAATGGTAGCAAATCGACAATATACTAATGGTATTCGACTTGATGTAGAAGATCCAGATAACCTTGGACCTTTTGTAGGCTATACTGAAGCACTTACCGGAATCATGGCTTTATTAAATGAAGCAAATGACGATCTGTCTAGTGCGTCTGGAAATTTCGATTTTAGTATTAGTTCTGGTTTTGCTGGATTTAATACAGCAACAACTTATAGTCAGTTTAATAGAGCGGTTGCCGCTAGGGTTGCATTATATCAAGGAAATAATACTATGGTGTTATCTTTATTAGGAAATTCCTTTTTTGATATTAATGGTGATTTATTTAATGGTCCAGCACATATTTTTGGACTTACAGGTAATGATATCGTTAACGCTCAATTTCATGTTCAAGGGCAATCTGGACAAGAGTTCATGATACATGACTCTTGGGTTGCAGATGCCGAAGCTGGCGATACTAGAGTTACCGAAAAATCTTTTCAACTTCCAGGCGGAACTATGTTTGATGGCCTATCAGCAGATTATCAAATAGCCGTTTACGATACCAATGTAGATCCAGTATATCTTATCAGAAATGAAGAGCTTATTTTGATGTACGCTGAAGCTAATATTGGAACCAATAATCCAGAAACTGTAGCTGCAATAAATAGAGTGAGAAATGCTGCAGGATTGGGAGATTATGCAGGCAATCCAACTGATGCTACAGAATTGTTAGAAGAAGTATTAAGACAGCGACGTTATTCTCTTTTAGCTGAAGGTCACAGATGGATTGATCTTAGACGATTAAATAGACTAAATGAAACATATGTTCCTCTTGATAGAGCAGGAGACAATATAATTGACGCATTTCCTACACCATTTACTGAAAATGAATAGGTAATTATAGAGTAGTTTAAATCAAAAGCCTCAACTAAATGTTGAGGCTTTTTCGCTATTAATCAAAACCTTTTCTAATTCCCTAAAAGGTTTATCGCACATTGATATAAAATCAAATGTGTATCGTTAGACTTGACCTTCAAGTCTTTTATCCATATTAAACGTTTCTGTTTCTACAAGTTCTGTTTCTGTGTTTGTATTAACACCTTTCATCCACATTTTTAAACGTGTTACTAAATAAAATAAGATAGGAACAACAATTAAGGTTAAGAACGTTGCAATGAACAATCCGTAAATCACAGTCCAAGCTAGTGGCCCCCAAAATATAACGTTGTCACCACCTACATAAATGTTAGGGTTAAACTCACTAAACAGTGTAAAGAAATTAATATTTAAACCAGTAGCTAATGGTATCAATCCTAAAATAGTAGTGATAGCTGTAAGTAATACTGGACGTAAACGTGCTTTACCTCCTTTAACAATAGCATCTAATAAATCATCTTTTTCTAAATACTCATCGTCATCTAAATCTCTTTTAAGTTTCTTTCTATCTACCAGTAATTGTGTGTAATCCAGAAGTACTACACCATTATTAACTACAATACCAGCAAGTGAGATGATTCCCATCATGGTCATCATAATAACAAAGGCTTTGCCTGTTATAATCAAACCTCCAAATACACCAATAAGACTCAAGAAAATAGCTAGCATAATGATTCCTGGTTTTGATACAGAGTTAAACTGAAATATAAGTAGAAAGAAAATTAAACCAAGACCAATAAAAAATGCAGACATCAAAAATGCCATTTGCTTGTTTTGTTCTTCTATTTGACCTGTGTAATCAATTTTAACATCATTGGGTTTGTCATTAAAAGACTTCATTTCGTTCTGAATTTCGGTAACGATAGCACCAGCATCTGTATAGCCTGCAGCTAATGCAGAGTAAACAGTTACAACACGTTTCACATCTTTATGCTTAATGGCACTAAACCCTGAAGAATTACTTTGACTCGCTACGGCAGACACAGGAATCTCCTTTATTTGACCAGAGGCCATATCTCTAAACGTAATTTTCTGATTGAAAATAGCACTTTTATTGTATCGGTTTTCTTCATTAAAGCGTACATAGATATCATAATCATCTCCACCTTCTTTATAAATTCCGGCTTTGGCTCCAAAAATTGCATTACGTAATTGTTGCCCTACTTGACCTGAAGTAATTCCTAACTCACCAGCTTTTTTACGATCTACATTAACTTGCATAGAAGGTTTTGAGCGATTGACATCAATTTTTAACTCTTCAATACCTTGGATATTTTTAGTATTAATGAAGTCACGCATTTTTTCGGCAGTAGCAATGAGTTCTTCATAATCTTTACCTTCTAACTCTATATTGATTGGATAACCTGCTGGAGGTCCAACAGCATCTTTTTCAACAGAAATTGCAACACCAGGATAAATACCATCCAAGGCATCTTGCACTTTTTTTAAGAGCTCATTACTATCAGCACCTTTTCTAAATTTATATTCGCGCATAGTCGCTGTGATCTTTCCACGATGCGGCATTTCGGCAGCAGAACCACCATCGGTTTGAGGATTTCCTGCGCCTTCACCTACTTGGGATACAGCACTTTCGGTTAAGAAATTGTAACCATCATTAACATAGGTGCTTTCATTAATAATGTTGTATACACGCTGTTCAATGTCTTTAGTAATGGCATTAGTTTTTTTAATGTCTGTACCTTCAGGGTATTCAATGTAAACTATAATCTGGTTTGGCGTATTATCAGGGAAGAATTCAACCTTTGTACGTTGACTAGAAACAGAACCGCCAAAACTTGCAAAAGCTATAAATAATAACACTACAGTACCTACAGTAATAAAAATTGGACGCTTCTTTCCTAATGCACCACGAAGTATTTTTTCATAAAAACGTTCCCATTTAGGCAATGTTTTAGACTGAAAATTATTAGCCCATTTTCTAAGAAATAAGCGATATGCCCAGAGTAAGATTGCTGTAAATACCATAACAGTACCTAATCCTCGATAGGCACCACCAAAGAATATAATTGTTAAACCTATGATTCCTAAAATAGCTGAAACCTTAATAATTTGTTTTAACGGCATTTCTTTGTCTTCTATGGTCATGTATCGAGATACTAATACCGAATTGAAGAAAATAGCAACAAACAATGATGATCCTAAAACTACAGAAAGTGTCACAGGGAAATAAATCATAAACTGCCCCATTACACCTGGCCAAAGCCCTAATGGCACAAATGCAGCAACTGTTGTTAGGGTTGATATAATAATTGGAAACGCAATTTCACCAATACCCTTTTTTGCGGCTTCAATACGACTCATGCCTTCTTTTTCCATCAAGCGATAGACATTCTCAACAACCACAATACCGTTGTCAACTAACATACCAAGTCCCATAATTAAACCGAATAGAATCATGGTATTCATAGTATATCCTAAAAGGTTTAGAATCATTAACGACATGAACATCGACATTGGAATTGCAAACCCGACAAACAAGGCGTTTTTAAATCCTAAGAAAAACATTAAAACGGTTACTACTAGAATAATACCGAAAATGATGTTGTTTACAAGGTCATCTACTTGTCCGATTGTTTTTTCAGATTGATCGTTTGCAATGCTCACTTTTAGATCTGGAGGAAACACATTGGCAACGGCATCATCAACCATAACCTGAATTTTATCAGCAGCATCCACCATATTTTTTCCTGCTCGTTTTTTTACGTCGAGCATCACAACTGGATCTCCAAATTCTCTCGCATAGGTGGTTTTATCTTCATCTTTAAATGTAACCTTTGCGATATCTTTTAAGTAAATAGGATTATTACGTTCACTCTTGACTACAAAGTTTTCCAATTCTTCTGGATTGTCAATTTCACCTAAAATTCTGATTGTACGACGTTGCCCGCTTGAAATTAAATTACCAGCAGACATAGTCATGTTCTCATTACTAATCGTTTGAATAATATCATTAAAGCTCACTTGCGCAGCCATCATTTTGTAAATATCTACAGCGACTTCTACTTCTTTATCTTGAGCACCTCTAATATCAACTTGTTTGATTTCTTGTAAGCCTTCTATTTCATCTTCAAGATATTCTCCAAATGATTTAAGTACATCTACAGGATAGTCACCAGAGATATTAATGTTGAGGATTGGAATTTCCTCAGACATACTCAAATCAAATACATTTGGTTCTACTTTTGCACCATTAAAGGTTGGCCAATCTTCACTAGCTGTTTCAGAATCTACCTCGTCCTTTACTTTTTGTTTAGCAGCTTCAACAGAAATATTCTCATCAAACTCGACAATAACAATAGAGTAATCTTCTTGTGATGTTGAAGTAATCTCAACCACATTACTCACAGTTTTTAGTTGATCTTCGATTGGATCTGTGATTAACTTTTCAATATCTTCAGCAGTGTTTCCAGGATAGACAGAACTGATGTAGATTTTAGTTTCTTTAATCTCTGGGAAGTTTTCACGAGGCATACTAAAGTAAGCACTTGCGCCTAAGATTAGGATAAGTGTAATTAATACATACATCGTGGTTTTATTATTAATAGCCCACGAGGATAGTACGAATTCCTTATCTACTTTTTTCTTTTTTTTGTCTTTTTTGCTCATTGCAATCTCAGGTTTAGTCGTTAGTAGAATCGTTTGTTTCGAGGATAAGAATCTTAACTTCTTGACCGTTTTTTACACTTCTTGCACCTTCTTGTATGATTTCGTCATTATTAGTTAATCCAGAAAGAACTTCAATGTAATCGCCTTGTGTTTTTCCAGTTTCAATAAAAGCACGTTTAGCCGTAGCTTTATCGTCAGATTTATTAGTAATTGTATATACATACTGTTGGCCTTCGGCGTTTTCTGAAATGATACTCAAAGGAATAAGGATGGCTTTTTCATTTGTGTAATCGTTAATTTTCAGTTTTGCAGTAAGGTTTGGCTTAATATTTTTATTAGTATTCGGAATCGTAACTTCTACTTTAAACGTTCGGTTAGCTGGATTGATAAAACTTCCTGCTTGACGTACCTTAGCTTCCATAGTAGTATCTAGAACAGGAAATTCTACTTCTACCATTTTACCTTCGGTCACGTTGGTAATGTAGCTTTCAGGAACATCAGTTTCAATGTACATTTCATCCAAATTCACTATTCTAAACAATTGCGATTGTCCAGGAGCAACAACACTTCCTTGTTCTGTAATTACATCATCAATAGTACCAGAAAAAGGAGCTTTAACAACTGTTCTAGCCACTTGTTGCTGTAATTGGTTAACCGCTTTTTGTTGCGCTTCATAATTGGACTTTGCTTGTAAAAATTGAATTTCACTTCCTATATTTTGATCCCATAGGCGTTTTTGTCGCTCGAATGTGGTTTTTGCTAAATCGGCTTGGATTTGCAATTGTGCCACTTGCTGACTTAATCCGCCGTCATCAATTTTGGCTAATGTTTGTCCTTTTGAAACTTTTTGCCCTTCTTTTACAAATACACTTGTCATTACACCAGAGTATTCTGGGTAAATCACTAAGTTTTTCTTTGTGTCCACATTTCCTTGTAATTCTACATAATGTGTAAAGACGCTTTCTTTTGCAGGAAATGTCGTAATCAATGGAATTTTCTCTTGAGGATCTAATTCTTTAATCTTAGAACTTAGTTGTTTCAACTGTTCGGCAAGTGCTTGTTGTTGAGCATCGAGTTCGGTTTTCTTTTGACGAATTTGTTCTAGGTCATTAGAGGCAATGATGTCTTCTACACTCTGTGTTTTCTCATTTCCGCAGGAAAACAATACAAGAGCGACTAGTGATAAAGTTATAATATGTTTCATTTGAATAGTGTTTAATTGTTGATTGGTGAATTAAGTACAGTTTCTAATTCTGCTTTTGAATTAATAACATCAAGCATGGCTTGAAGTAATTCTTGTTGAGCGGTGTACAATTGGGTTTGCGCTTGACGAAGTTCAAAACTTGTAGCAATACCTTCAAAAAATTTGGTTTGATTTTTTTGTTCGATTCGTTCGGCAAGTGCTAAATTTTCTTTTTTATTTTCGTAATCTTCAATTGCAAACTGATAATTGCTTTTTGATGACGCGATCTCAAGTTGAATTTTTTGTGCCGTTTCGGTTAAATCATTTTGTGCTTTTTCGAGATTAATAGCGGCTCTTTGTGTTGAAGCACTTCTCATACCTGAACTAAAAATTGGAATTTTCATCGATACGCCAAATATTGACGATCCGAACCATTGTTCACTACTACTTGTGAAGTTGAACGCCTCTCTGTTTGCAGTATATGCACCATTTATAAAAGCATCTAAGGTAGGTAAAGCTTTACTTTTTTCTAACTTTAACAAAAGCTCTTTTGAGCGTTTATCATTTTCAGAAATCTTATAATCAATGGTGTTTTGAACATTGTCCTCAATAGTTAAAAGATCTAAAAGGGTGTTTTGGTCTGTAAGACTTTCGAGGTTGTCTGTTAATGTCGTTTTAGAGTTAACATCAATACCAAGTGTAATATTTAGCATTTGGTAAGCTAAATCTTTCAATCTTGTTGTATTGTTTAAATTACTTCTAACACCTGATAATGTAATCTGTAATTGTTCTACACTTTCTTCTTCTTCAAGACCATTTTCATAAATCTTAGTGGTTTCATCTAAGTTTTTTTCTAAAACGGCAATGTTTCTGTTAAAGATATTAATGCTTTCTTCAGCCAATAAAACATTACCATAAGCATTGATCACGGCTTTTCTAATCTCCAAATCGGTTTTTTCCTTGGCATTTTTAGAAATTTCTAAAAATACTTTTGCCGATTGTAAACCAACCAAGTAAGAGCCATCAAAAAGCTTTTGATTTAATGTGGCTGTGGCAACCAAAGAATGTTTTGGTCCAGCTTCAATGATTTGGTCTCCGAAAACGAAAACGTTTCTTTTTATGGCATTTTGATAATCGACCTGACCACTTAACTGCGGTAAACCAGTGGCAATTGTCTCCCATTTTTGCTTTATAGCTGCATCGACATCATAGGCCGCATTTTTTGCAGTTCTGTTGTTCTCTAAAGCATAATCTATGGCTTCCTGTAAAGAGAAACTTTGAGGAGTTTCTTGAGAAAATCCGTTATAAAACAGATGTATGCTTAAAAATAATATGAGTGTTTGTCTCATAGTTTATGATTGGTTTTTTGTTATAAATTGATTTAATATTTTGAATCCTTTATCGGTAACAATGGCCCTTAAATGGTATTCTAGGTAGCTTTCCATTAAGTATTCCATTGGAAACTTTTCCTTAGGAAAAATGGCGCCATCTTTAATTCCAGTCATACCATTAAAGTACATTCTAGAAATAAAATCTACATCAATACTATCTCTAAATAGACCAGTGTCTATTCCATCTTGCAAGCTTTCTTGTACAGATTCATGCATTTTCTCAAATTGCTTGATTTTTAGCACACTATAGATCTGAGGATAATATTTCCTTAGTTGATATTGTGGTGACGATTTCTCATTTTTTAAATGATGCATCACAAACATTTTTATATCGTATAGTTCTTCAATTGGGTTTTTTGACGCCTCACAAATGTCATCTATGCCATCACAAATAGTTTCAAATAGATAAAATGTTACGGTTTCTACAAGTTTGGTTTTATTACTAAAATGGACATAGATCGTTTTTTTTGAGATCCCCATTTCATTAGCTATATCGTCCATTGTTACACTTTTAAAGCCAAGTGTAAGAAAGAGTTCAGTGGACTTATGTATTATTTTTTGTCTCATAATGAGGCGCAAAGATAAGTCAGGAAACTTTAAAAACAAAAAAAGTTTCCTAAGTTTTAATGTTTTTTTAACATTGCGTTAAAGTGTTGTGCTTGATTTATTCATTTGCATTATTTTTGCACAATGCAAAATATTCAATCCTACCACGACGCATTTGTAAAGCATCTTGAGGCTTTCGTAACATCAAAGCAACCGGAAACACTTTACAACCCTATCAACTATATTTTACAACTAGGCGGTAAACGTTTACGTCCAATTTTAACATTAATGACTGCCGAAATTTTCGAAAATGATTATAAGAAAGCGTTGGATGCGGCATTAAGTGTTGAGGTATTTCACAATTTCTCTTTAGTTCATGACGATATTATGGACGATGCACCCTTACGAAGAGGAAAAGAAACAGTTCATGAAAAGTGGGATATAAACACAGGGATTCTATCAGGAGATGCTATGCTTATTATGGCCTATCAATTGTTTGAAAATTATGAGCCTCATGTATTTCAAGATTTAGCAAAGCTATTTAGCAAAACAGCAATTGAAGTTTGTGAGGGTCAGCAATATGACGTTGATTTTGAAACTCGAGATGATGTGACGATTGCTGAGTACCTTAAAATGATTGAATATAAAACAGCAGTTTTAGTTGGAGCTGCTATGAAAATGGGAGCTATTGTTGCCGAGGCTTCTCAAGAGTGTCAGAATTCTATTTACGACTTCGGAAGAAACCTAGGTATTGCATTTCAACTACAGGATGATTACTTAGATGCTTTTGGAGACCCAAAAACATTTGGAAAACAAGTTGGAGGTGATATTATAGAAAATAAGAAAACCTATTTGTATTTGAAGGCTCTCGAATTTTCAAATAAAGAAGATCAATTACAACTAGAACATTTATATGGCGTAAGTCCATCAGATCCAAGTGAAAAAATTGAGACAATAAAACAATTATTCGTAGCAACAGGTTCTGCTGAAGCGACTAAGAAAGAAATTGAAAACTATACAAAGAAAGCATTCTCGGTTTTAGAATCCATTAAAATTTCCGAAGCTAACAAAAATGCACTTATGGCATTTGGTGAAAATTTAATGAATCGTAATGTATAATGCAATTACCTACCACGTTTGAACATTTAATCTCAGAAGCTGAAGACCTAAACCTCTACGTTAAACTTATAAATCAGGTCAATAAAGATTTTTTATTGGCTAATATTGATCTTGATTTTCAAGACGATGTTTTACCATCACGTTTGAAGTATGTTCTGCATGAGACGATTTATAAGCTTATTCAAGAGAAGTTTACCGATTATTTGAACTTACTGTATATCGTTGATGTTTCCGAAGAAAAAATTAAGCAATTAGATGGTAGTGATACTTTAAAACTTTCTGAGCAAGTCACTTTTTTAGTGTTACAGCGCGAATGGCAGAAAGTATGGTATCGCCACAAGTTTTCTTAGAAGAACACACGAACAAAAGGCGCCCAAGGATCGGCATAAATACTTTTGTCTCTATCGTAAAGTACGTCATACCTGATACCGAGTGTTACATTATTGGACCTATAACCAACACCTAAAAATAATGCTGGATACCAATAGTTTTGATCTTCAAATTGGTTGTTTTCAAATTTCCGATTTACATTAAGCTCTTCAAACTCTCCAGATAATTGAACTTCAGGAATTGGATTGTATAAACTAATAATGCTAGCTCCAAAAATTGTAGAATTATAAGTGTTTTTTAAGCTGTTATAAGTGCCATTAAGCCCTAAGCCTAAGGCAAAATCTGAATTAAATTGATAAATGGCACTAGGCGCAAGCGTCCCACTAAAAAAGCCATCACCAAAACTTAATCCTAAACCACCACCAAAACGAACGTGATTCCAAAAATCGTTAGTACTATCTTGAGAAAATGAACTAAATGAAAAACTCATAATGAGCGATAGAATAACTAAGGATTTCAAATTAAAAAGGCATGGAAATTTCATAAAGCAAAATTTGAGTTAAATATGGCTTATAAATATACCAAAAAGGTATCTATTTTTAGTAAATGTTGTATTTTTGACTAAATTTTGTTGAAGCGAAAACGACTTATACCAAATAATGGATAAATATTCCTTTTTAAACGCAGCACACACAGCATACTTTGCTGATTTATACGAACAATACCAAAAAAATCCTGATTCAGTTGAGCCAAGTTGGAGAGCCTTTTTTCAAGGTTACGATTTTGGTAGTGAAAGTTATGGGATGGATGGTGACCTAGTTGAAGGAGTTTCGACCCAAATTCCGGAACAAGTTCAAAAGGAGTTTCAGGTGGTAAAATTGATAGATGGTTATAGAAGTAGAGGTCACTTGTTTACAAGAACTAATCCTGTTCGTGCACGACGAAAGTATGCACCTACTCTTGAGATTGAAAACTTTGGGCTATCACAAAATGATATGGACACGGTGTTTTCGGCTGGAGAAATAATTGGTATTGGTAAAAGAACATTAAGGCAGATAGTTGATCATTTAGAAAGAATTTATTGCGACTCTATTGGTGTCGAGTACATGTATATTAGAAAACCAGAAGAAATTCAATGGATTCAAAATAAACTTAATGTCAATGATAATCAGCCTCAGTTTTCAGCTGAGCAAAAAAAGCACATCTTAAAAAAATTAAACGAAGCCGTTTCTTTTGAAAGCTTCTTACATACAAAATATGTTGGTCAGAAGCGTTTTTCACTAGAAGGAAATGAATCTTTAATTCCTGCATTAGACGCGCTTATTGAAAATGCATCAGAGCATGGAGTTAAAGAATTTGTTATGGGAATGGCACATCGTGGTCGTTTGAGTACCTTAACCAATATCTTTGGAAAATCTGCGAAAGATATCTTTAGTGAATTTGACGGAAAAGATTACGAACAAGAAGTTTTTGATGGCGATGTAAAATACCATTTGGGTTGGACAAGTAATCGTGTAACGGATAGTGGAAAGCAGATCAATTTAAATATTGCTCCAAATCCTTCACATCTTGAAACCGTAGGCGCAGTTGTTGAAGGTATTGTACGAGCAAAACAAGATGATAAGTATAGTGATAATCCTTCACAAGTGTTACCAATTGTTGTTCATGGAGATGCTGCTATATCTGGTCAAGGTTTAGTTTACGAAGTTGTTCAAATGGCACAACTGGACGGTTATAAGACCAATGGAACAATTCACATTGTAGTGAACAACCAAATTGGATTTACAACCAATTACTTAGATGGACGTTCTAGTACCTATTGCACAGATGTTGGTAAAGTGACGTTGTCACCTGTGTTACATGTTAATGCCGATGACGCCGAAGCTGTTGTTCATGCCATGTTATTTGCACTTCATTTTAGAATGAAATTTAAACGCGATGTTTTTATCGATTTATTGGGCTATAGAAAATATGGTCATAATGAAGGTGATGAACCACGTTTTACACAGCCAAAATTATATAAGGCTATCTCTAAGCATAAGAACCCAAGAGATATTTATGCCGAAAAATTGATGAATGAAGGCGTTATTGATAAAGGGTATGTAGCGCAATTAGAAAAAGATTATAAAGATAAACTCGAAGTAAAACTTGAGGACTCTCGAAAAATAGATAAGACTGTCATTACGCCATTTATGGAAAATGAGTGGGTAGATTTTAATACTGTAGTTGAAGATAAAATGCTTCAGCCAGTTGATACTTCATATCCTAAGAAAAATCTAAAACATATTACTAAAGTTATATCTAACTTACCAGAAGACAAGAAATTTATTCGCAAGATTGAGCGTTTAGTTCAATCACGACAAAAGATGTTTGATGATGATAAATTAGATTGGGCAATGGCAGAGCATTTGGCCTATGGAACTTTATTAGAAGAAGGGTATGATGTGCGTATTTCTGGTCAGGATGTAGAACGTGGAACATTCTCTCATCGTCATGCAGTAGTTAAAGTAGAAGATAGCGAAGAGGAAATTTTATTACTCAATCAAATAAGCGAAACCCAAGGTAATTTCTATATCTACAATTCGTTACTTTCTGAATATGGTGTCGTAGGTTTTGATTATGGATATGCTATGGCAAGCCCTAAGACTTTGACGATTTGGGAAGCTCAATTTGGAGATTTTAGTAATGGTGCTCAGATTATGTTAGACCAATACATCTCGGCAGCTGAAGATAAATGGAAACTACAAAATGGTTTGGTTATGTTGTTGCCACATGGTTATGAAGGGCAAGGTGCAGAACATTCATCTGGTAGAATGGAACGTTATTTACAGTTGTGTGCAAAAGATAATATGTTTGTTATGGATTGTACAACACCAGCAAATATGTATCATTTACTTCGTAAACAAATGAAAGCGGAGTTTAGAAAACCATTGATTGTATTTACACCTAAGAGTTTGTTACGTCACCCATTAGTAGTGTCTTCTGTAGATGAATTTGCAAATGGAAGTTTTCAAATGATCATAGATGATGCTTCTGCTAAAGCAGATAAAGTAAAAACATTGGTTTTTGTAACAGGGAAATTCTATTATGATCTGTTAGAGCAAAAAGAAGAGCTTAAACGAGAGGATGTTGCTTTGGTGAGAATTGAACAATTATTCCCGCTTCCAGAAAAACAGATTAAAGACATTATAAGTCAGTACAAAAACGCAGATGATATTGTTTGGGCTCAAGAAGAGCCAAGAAATATGGGAGCATATAGTCATATGTTAATGCATTTAGATGAAGCAAAATCATTTAGAGCGGCAACCCGTAGACCTTATGGAGCTCCTGCGGCAGGAAGTGGTGTGAGATCTAAAAAACGTCATCAAGAGGTTATTGACTTTGTATTTGACAAAACCAAAAATAACCAACGCTAGAAAAAAAAGATTTTTATAAAAATATAACTTGTTATAAACGCTAAAAAATAAAATTACAGAACGATGATTTTAGAAATGAAAGTTCCTTCGCCAGGAGAATCAATCACAGAGGTAGAAATTGCAGAATGGTTAGTTGCAGATGGAGACTATGTTGAAAAAGATCAGGCCATTGCAGAAGTTGATAGTGACAAAGCTACATTAGAATTGCCTGCAGAAGCAAGTGGAACAATTACGCTCAAAGCTGAAGAAGGAGATGCGGTTGAGGTTGGAGCTGTTGTCTGTTTAATAGATACAAGCGCTGCAAAACCTGAAGGTGGAGATACTGCGCCAGTTAAAGAAGAAAAAGAGGAGGAAGCACCTAAAAAGGAAGCTCCAAAAGTTGCTGCTACCGAAACGAAAACATATGCTACAGGTACAGCAAGTCCTGCTGCTAAGAAAATATTAGATGAGAAAGGGATGGATGCATCGTCTGTTTCTGGTACAGGAAAAGATGGTCGTATCACTAAAGAAGATGCGGTTAATGCTGTGCCTTCTATGGGAACTCCTACAGGAGGAAGCCGTGGTACATCTCGTAGTAAAATGTCTATGCTAAGACGCAAGGTTGCAGAGCGTTTGGTTGAAGCCAAAAACACAACAGCGATGCTAACGACTTTTAATGAAGTTGACATGTCTCCTATTTTTGAATTGCGTAAGCAGTACAAAGAAGATTTTAAGGCAAAGCATGGCGTGAGTCTTGGATTTATGAGTTTCTTCAGTTTAGCAGTTGTTAGAGCATTAAAATTGTATCCAGCTGTAAATTCTATGATAGACGGTAAGGAAATGTTAAGTTATGATTTTGTAGATATCTCTATTGCCGTATCTGGACCTAAAGGATTGATGGTACCTGTTATAAGAAATGCTGAAAATTTAAGTTTTAGAGGTGTTGAATCTGAGGTTAAACGCTTAGCTATTAGAGCAAGAGATGGTCAAATTACAGTTGATGAAATGACTGGAGGAACATTTACTATTTCTAATGGAGGTGTTTTTGGTAGTATGCTATCTACACCAATTATCAATCCACCGCAAAGTGGAATTCTAGGGATGCATAATATCGTTGAACGTCCTGTAGCAATAGACGGTAAAGTTGAGATTAGACCTATTATGTATGTAGCGCTTTCATATGATCATAGAATTATTGATGGTAAAGAAAGTGTTGGATTTTTAGTAGCTGTAAAAGAGGCTTTAGAAAATCCGGTAGAGTTATTAATGGATAATGATATAAAGAAAGCCTTAGAAATGTAATCTAATTACATGATTAAATGATACAAAAAAGCGCAATTCAAAAATTTGGATTGCGCTTTTTCTCCCTAATAAAAATAACTAACTAATAACTAAAAAAAATTTACAAGAATATTTATTGATATAATTAAAATGGCACTAAATATTAAGCCCGCAATAAAGATCTTGTTTGTAAGGCTTTGTTTGTTTTTCATCGTTTCCATTTTTATATATTTTAAATTATACTTTTCGATTTCAATAAAGCTCTGAGCTTATGAAGACACTCAGAGCCTTATATACCCTAATTAATTAATAGAGTTACTATAAAAAAATCCCTCTAATCTTAATAACTCTGATGTAAAATTCGCCATTAATCGCATACCAAACAATACGTAGTTCTACGTATATTTCATGTTTTAAATGTTAAAGTTTTCTTTTTTGGTGACTTTTCATAAAAAAAGCTCTGAATTAATAAAAATCCAGAGCCTTTATTCCTTTTTCCCAAAAGGAAATTGATTAATAGCATGACAAACTTCGGTAATATTATGATGCAAAACAATACGTAGTTCTACGTATATTTTATTTAATCTGGTTTTTGTTGGATTTAAAAATGAAACCCTGAATTGAATTTCAATCCAGGGTTATGGATGATTTGATTCTTCCATTAAGAATAATAGCGACAGTAAATTTCAACAATAAAAAGAATAAAGTCAATACGTAGTTCTACGTATTCTGAAAAAAACAAAAAACTCTAAATCAGTGAAGATTCAGAGTTTTCTAGTTAATTAAATTCTCCCTATAAGAATAAATAGCTAACACAAATTTCTGTATTTTTCTTCATAGAAACAATAGGTATATTTACCTGTTTTTATAAAATAAAAAACTCCAAATCAATAAAGATTTAGAGTTTTAGTTAATTAAATTCTCCCTACAAGAATAAATAGCTGAAACAAATATCAGTATTAAATCTCATGGAGTCAATACGTAGTTCTACGTATATTTTGATAAAAATTCTTCATGCTCTTTAGCATATAATACAATACTATTAGCTTTCGATTCAAGTTTTAGCTTTGTTCTGATATTACTTTTATGTTTTTCTACTGTTCGGTCTGAGATAAATAAAACACTTGCAATTTCTTTAGCAGTTTTGTTTTCGGCAATGAGTTTAAAAACCTTCATTTCTGAGTCGGTCAATGTCTTTAATTCATCAGGTGTTTCTTTTATTTCAAGGTATTCGATTAACTCTGGGCTAAAATAAGAGGTTTCTTGAAGCACAGATGCGATACAATTTTCAATTTCAGCTATAGCAAACTCTTTAAGTATATAACCATAAATACCTAACGACTTTGCTTTATTATAGATGTCTTGACTCTTCTCAAAAGTGATAATTATGATTTTAGTGTTAAGGTTAAAGGTCTTGCATTTTTCGGCAACCTCTAGACCAGTAAGCATAGGCATTTGAATATCTAAAATTGCAATATCTGGCTTGTGTGCATTAATAAGAGTTAGCGCTTCTTTACCGTTTTTTGCACTGGCGATGACATTAAATTGTTTTTCTAAAAGGAAGTCGTTTAGACCTTTAAGAATTAATGGATGATCGTCTGCTATTATAATTGACGTAGACATTGGGCTATTAATCTGAGGGATTGAAGTCTAAAGATAACGAGTTTTGTTAATGTAAAGAAATAATTCTTACAATTTTAAATACAGATATTTTGTATCATAGTCTATGACGGCTTTGGATTTTTTTAAAATGTCTGCTCCAATAATCCCATCAACTGGTTTTGAATTATGGGTTGTAAGCGCTGTATTAACATGAGTAAGATTGAATAAGATTAAAGCAACTTTATCTTTTTTCCATTTACCTATTTTAAGTGTATTTTTTTTAGAAACCTGAGTTTGCATGTCTATAGCGCCTGCTCCTGCAGCTTTTATTTTTGAATCTTTAGCAATTAATTTAAAGGTCTCTATGGCTTCAAAGCCAACACAGGAACTTGATGCACCAGTGTCTAATATAAAGAGCCCTTTTACTCCGTTTATTGAAGCCTTGATTTCGAAGTGATTCGTCTTGGTCAATTTTAATTTCACCTTAGTGTATCCTTTAGCCAACAAATACTCTTGTAGAGTTTCCATAACAACAATTTTAAGCAAAGATAATAGTATACAAATTAGCAATTGACTTTATTATTAATTCATTTATTTTTGCACAATGATAATTACAGACACACATACACATTTATATAGTGAAGCATTTGATACTGATAGAAAAGCGATGATCGAACGTGCTATTTCTCAAAATGTATCACGCTTTTTTATTCCTGCTATAGACTCTACTTATACTAAGGCTATGATGGCGTTGGAAGCCGATTTTCCTGATCATGTTTTTTTAATGATGGGATTACACCCTACTTCCGTTAAGGACAATTATATGGAGGAATTAAAACATGTAGAAGATTTATTAGCGAAGCGCCATTTTTACGCTGTAGGTGAAATTGGAATTGATTTGTATTGGGATGCATCCACATTGCACATTCAACAAGAGGCATTTAAATACCAGATAGAACTGGCCAAACAATATGGCTTACCTATTGTTATACATTGTAGAAATGCTTTTGATGAAATTTTTGAAGTACTTGATGAAGTAGTAGATGACAAACTATTTGGGATCTTTCACTGTTTTACAGGAACATTGGAACAAGCACATAGGGCAATTTCTTATAATATGAAATTAGGAATTGGCGGTGTAGCTACTTTTAAAAATGGAAAGATAGATCAGTTTCTTAAGGCGATTGACTTAAAACATATTGTATTAGAGACCGATTCTCCATACTTGGCTCCAAAACCGTATAGGGGAAAACGAAACGAAAGTGCGTATATCATAAAGGTATTAGAAAAATTAGCTGAAATATATTCGGTTTCCGAAGAAAAAATTGCCGAAATTACCACAGCAAACTCTAAAGATATATTTGGAATATAAAACATGACAGTAAATCAACCTAACATATTGTTAGTCTATACAGGTGGTACCATTGGTATGATCAAAGATCCTGAAACCGGAGCACTGAAATCTTTCGACTTCAAGAATTTATTGGAGCGTATTCCAGAGCTTAAACTTTTAGATTGTAATATTGAGACAATTTCATTTGATGATCCTATTGATTCTAGTAATATGAATCCAAAGTATTGGGTTCAAATTGCTGAAATCATTGAAGAAGAGTATCATAATTTTGATGGATTTGTTGTTCTTCATGGAAGTGATACAATGAGTTATTCGGCTTCGGCATTGAGTTTTATGTTTGAAAATTTAGCAAAGCCAATCATTTTTACAGGATCTCAATTACCAATTGGAGATTTACGTACAGATGCCAAAGAGAATTTAATTACATCTATACAAATGGCTACGCTGCAAAGAGCAGGTAAACCAGTGATAAGAGAAGTTGGTTTATATTTTGAATATAAATTATATCGCGGAAATAGAACGACAAAAATCAATGCAGAACATTTTGAAGCATTCGAATCTTTAAATTATCCGCACTTAGCAGAATCGGGTGTACATTTAAACGTAGAGTATGATGATTTGTTTAAGCCCAATACACGAAAAAAACTTGTCGTACACAAACAATTCGAAACTAACATTTTATTAGTAAAATTATTTCCGGGAATTTCTGAAACTATTTTAAAACCACTTTTTAATAGTGCAGCTGTTAAGGGTATAGTGTTAGAAACCTATGGTGCTGGAAATACAACTACAGAGGCTTGGTTTATAGATCTATTAAAGCAAACTATTAAGAGAGATATCCCAATTATTAATGTGACTCAATGCTCTGGAGGAAGTGTTTTAATGGGACAATATGAAACGAGTACACAGTTGAAATCTATAGGCGTTATTTCTGGAAAGGATATCACTACCGAAGCAGCTTTAGCTAAGTTAATGTTTATGTTAGGAGAAAACGTGTCTATTAAAACATTTAAAACTATTTTTGAAACCTCTTTACGTGGCGAAATGAGTTAATAACTAGAGAGGTGGCCGAGTGGTCGAAGGCGCACGCCTGGAAAGTGTGTATACTCCAAAAGGGTATCGAGGGTTCGAATCCCTTCCTCTCTGCGAATACATGAAAACACCTTAGAGAATTTGTCGAAGCTTGCTTCAGTAAATTCTCTAAGGTGTTTTCATAAGCAAATGTAAGTTTGCTGTTATAGTGTGTTTCCAGCATTGCCTTTAGGGATCAGCGTAGCTAATCCATGATGTATTGTCGAAGCTTGCTTCAGTAAATTCTCTAAGGTGTTTTCATAAGCAAATGTAAGTTTGCTGTTATAGTGTGTTTCCAGCATTGCCTTTAGGGATCAGCGTAGCTAATCCATGATGTATTGTCGAAGCTTGCTTCAGTAAATTCTCTAAGGTGTTTTCATAAGCAAATGTAAGTTTGCTGTTATAGTGTATTTCCAGCATTGTCTTTAGGGATCAGCGTAGCTAATTCCAGTTTAGTACCCAAGACCAATAAGGAAGAGATATACCAATTCTACATTTAATATGAGCGAATTTTCAGACTTAAAACGTCTTCAAGGCGTTAATTTTACAAGTTTTTTTAGGATCATAACAAGAAAAACAAAACATTTTATTTAAATTCGTCATCGTA
The DNA here is from genome assembly GCF_021032705.1 of Psychroserpens luteolus. Lineage (GTDB taxonomy): Bacteria > Bacteroidota > Bacteroidia > Flavobacteriales > Flavobacteriaceae > Psychroserpens > Psychroserpens luteolus. The sequence continues at coordinate 1,162,713 of NZ_JAHVXI010000001.1, forward strand.
AAGATTTCAAATTGAGTTAAACAACGTTAAACCTCACTACTCAATTGGGATTTTTATTTTTTAATTACAATTTTTTTATATCTTTAACACTTTAACTAATAAAATTAAGAACAAGAACGATGAAAAGACTATTTTCTATCTTAGCCATAGCATGTATCATGGCTTTCAGTACTGTTAATGCAACTACAAATGCTTATACAGTAGAAGCTGCAACTACTGCAGTTACCACATCATTTCAAGAAGACGAAACACCAGCAACAGCTGACGAAGAAAAGTCTTTTACACAAGTAGTAAAAGAACGTTTTATTGAAGGTGGTCCATTTTTTATGGGAATTGTATTGCTATGTTTAATTCTAGGATTGGCTATTGCTATTGAAAGAATTATCTATTTAAATCTTGCAACTACAAATTCAAAGAAATTAACTGCTAATGTTGAGGACGCTCTTAACTCAGGAGGACTAGAAGCAGCAAAAGAAGTTTGTAGAAACACAAAAGGACCTGTTGCATCTATCTTTTATCAAGGATTAGATAGAGCAGATGAAGATCTTGATGCCGCTGAAAAAGCAGTAGTAGCTTATGGTGGTGTTCAAATGGGACAATTAGAAAAGAATGTATCTTGGATATCATTATTTATCGCATTAGCACCAATGCTTGGTTTCATGGGTACAGTACTTGGTATGATTGATGCCTTTGATAAAATTGAAGCTGCAGGAGACATGAATCCTTCGTTAGTAGCAGGTGGTATTAAAGTAGCCTTATTAACAACAGTATTTGGTCTGATTGTTGCTATTATATTACAAATCTTTTACAATTACATTATATCAAAAATTGACAGCATCGTTAACGATATGGAAGATGCATCTATCTCACTAATGGATTTATTAGTAAGACATAAGAAATAAGAAACCAATTATTAAATCAAACATAACATGAATATTCAAAAAATAATCAAAATTGTTGCTTTGGTAATCGGTCTAATTGCAGTATTCTTTTTAGTAAGAATTATGATGTTAGGAGATGAAGCTATTGAAACAGTGGAAGAGAACCAAGCCGTTTTGGGTTGGTTTGCAAACTTAGCCTACGTGGTTTTAGGTATTGCTACAGTATCCGCAGTGGTATTTAGTTTAGCTAATTTAGTAAGCAGTCCTGATAAACTTAAAAAGTCATTAATGTCAGTAGGTGTCTTTGTAGCTATTTTAGCAGTTGCATGGTTTGCATCTTCAGGAGTAGAAACACCATTGAATGATGGTAAAATGTTATCTGCATCTGGATCTCAAATGATTGAAGCAGGAATTAAGGCATTCTATATTTTAATTTTGTTAGCAGCAGGTTTAATGTTGTTCTTCGGAGTTAAAAAGATGCTAAGTAAATAAATTAAATTATGGCAAAGCGATCAGCACCAGAAGTTAATGCAGGATCTATGGCAGATATTGCATTCTTACTTCTTATATTTTTCTTGGTAACAACTACAATTCCTAAAGATTCTGGAATTAATCGTAAACTTCCTCCAATTGAAGAAAACGATGAAGACGTTATTATCAAGCAAAAAAATATATTTACTGTTTTAATTAATGGTAAAGATCAATTATTAGTTGAAGATGAACTAATGGAACTTGAAGATTTAAGAGCAGCTGCTATTGAGTTTTTAGACAATGGAGGTGATGGTTCTTGTGATTATTGTAATGGAAAGAAAGATGCTGCGTCATCAGATAATCCAGATAAGGCCATTATTTCATTAAAGAATGAGAGAGAAACTTCTTATAAAACGTATATCTCAGTTCAAAATGAATTGGTAGCGGCTTATAATGAGTTACGTAACAGAAGAGCACTTTTAATTGGAGCAAGAAAAGGATTTCCAGATATGGATTTTGTAAAGATGGAAAAGAACTTCAAGGATGCTAAGTTTGTTGGTAACAAAGACAAATTGAAAGAAGTTATTGACCAGATAAGAAACGAGTATCCTGAAAAGCTCTCTGAAGTTTACACTAAATAAAAACACAAGAAAATGTCTAAATTTAAAAATAAAAAAGACGATGCTTTACCAGCTGTAAATACAGCATCTTTACCAGATATTGTTTTTATGTTGTTATTTTTCTTCATGGTTGTAACGGTTATGAGAGAAGATACGTTACTTATTGAAAACAAATTGCCATTGGCAGATCAAGTAGAAAAGCTAGAGAAGAAATACCCAATTAGTTATATCTATGCAGGTAAGCCTACAAAAGCATTTGAAGATCGATATGGTAAAGAAGCACGACTTCAACTTAATGATAAGTTTGCAGAAATTAGTGAAATAGAATCTTTTATTAATTCAGAAAGACTATCTATACGAGAAGAGTTAAGAGATTTCTTAACTGTATCGTTAAAAGTTGATAGTGAAGCAAACATGGGTATTGTTAGTGATATCAAACAAGAACTAAGAGAAGTTAATGCTTTAAAAATTAATTATGCAACAGGTTCTGGTAGTGCATTAGATAATTAATATCTTGAATCAACAATAAATAAAAGCATCCAATTTGGGTGCTTTTTTTATTCTATACACCCAAAATTTTTTAATCACTATTGAGTTATATTTGTACTATGAAATATGTTTTATATGTAATAATTGCACTAATGAGTGTTCAAACTATTGAAGCTCAAAATGCGTTTGAAACAGAAAAAAAATCAGATTCTATTGTTGATGAAAACTATAGAGAGGATCAGTTTTATCTCTCAGTAACTTATAATCTACTTGGTAAAAAATTAGACGGCGTGTCTCAAAGTGGTTTTTCAAGTGGCTTTCATTTCGGGTTTATCAGAGATATGCCTATCAATACTAAACGTAATATTGCTGTTGGTGTAGGATTGGGTTTATCAACGAACTCCTATAATCAAACCTTATTAATTTCCGAGGACAATGGAGTTACAAGCTACACCATCTTAGATGATGATACAACATTTAGTAAGAATAAGTTTACTACCTACTTATTAGAAATGCCAATTGAATTTAGATGGCGAACATCAACGTCTACCGACTATGATTTCTGGAGAATATATACTGGAATCAAATTGGGTTATGTGGTGTATAATTCATCAAAATTTGATGGGAGTCCTAATGATATTAAGTTATCTAATATTGATGATTTTAATAAACTTCAATATGGACTGACCTTAAGTGCTGGATATTCAAATGTGAGTTTCCATTTCTATTATGCACTTAATTCTATATTCGATTCTAATGCGAAGCTAAGCACTACTAATCAGTCTATAGATATGAACGTCGTTAAAATAGGGTTGATTTTTTATATTCTATAACAATTACATCCAGTAGTTTAACAAGATTAATTGCGGCAATAGACCTACAAAAAAACCTACAGCTAATTCTGCGGGAGTATGTGCCTTCAAGTGTAAGCGCGAGGTTGCAATGGCACCTAAGATAACGCACATCAATGCAATAGTGCCATTAATATTTATTTTGAAATGAATAGCAATAGCCACAGCAAACATAAAAAATCCAGATGATGCTATCATGTGTATACTCGCTTTAAACTTTGCAAGTACGAGCGTAAAACATGTTATTGTCGAAATAAGAATTCCAATGAAAAAGAAATACAATTCAGGAAGCTCACTAATAGGTAACACACGGGCTAAAATAAGGATGACTATAAAACTATTAATAAGTAAAGGTAGTCGTCGCTCTGAAACCTTCTCTAAGTGAATTGATTCTACTTTATTGAGTGTTTTTAAAAGATAAAACAATAAAATAGGTAATATAATGGTGAGAATTGCTATTGAAAACACTTTGGCTTTCATCAATGGCATTGGTACAAAACGTGGTGTTTTTGAAAAATAAAAGACCACACCAAGTAAGGGCATCAACAATGGGTGAAAAATATATGATATGCTTTTGAGGAGTTGATCCATTATATTTTTTTCCTCAATCGTGCTACAGGAATATCCAGCTGTTCACGATATTTAGCTACTGTTCTACGAGCAATAGGATAGCCTTTTTCTTTAAGTATTGTCGCAAGTTTTTCGTCAGTTAGTGGTTTCTTTTTATCCTCTTCTTCTATAACCGTTTCCAGTATTTTTTTGATTTCACGTGTTGATACTTCTTCACCTTGATCATTGGTCATCGATTCGCTAAAGAATTCTTTAATGAGTTTTGTACCATAAGGCGTGTCTACATATTTACTATTGGCAACACGAGACACAGTAGACACATCCATATCGATTTCATCTGCAATGTCTTTTAAGATCATTGGTTTTAACTTACGTTCATCACCTGTAAGAAAGTATTCCTTTTGATAATGCATTATGGCACTCATAGTCACAAAAAGTGTCTGTTGACGCTGTTTAATGGCTTCTATAAACCATTTGGCAGCATCTAACTTCTGTTTGATAAACATGACGGCGTCTTTTTGAGACTTGCTCTTATCTTTGGTAGCCTTGTAACCCTTCATCATATCACTGTATTCACGTGATACATGAAGTTCAGGAGCGTTTCTGCCGTTGAGTGTAAGTTCTAATACTCCGTCTACAATTTTTATAGCAAAATCTGGAACCACATGCTCTACCATTTTATTGTTTCCTGCATAAGAGCCTCCAGGTTTTGGGTTGAGACGCTCTATTTCTTCAATAGCATCTCTGAGTTGAACCTCAGTAATATCAAATTTTTGAAGTAGTTTTTTGTAGTGTTTTTTTGTAAATTGATCAAAAGCCTTATCAATAATATCAATGGCTAACTCGACATCTGGATGTTTCTCCTTTCGATGTAATTGAATACTTAAACACTCCTGAAGATTTCTTGCACCAACACCAGCTGGATCTAATTGATGTACTTTAAGAAGTACTTTTTCAATTGTCTCTTCAGTAGTAAACACATTTTGAGTAAAGGCCAAGTCATCCATAATATCACTTAGCGACCGACGGATATAACCACTTTCATCAACACTACCAACTAAAAATTCGGCAATTTCTCGCTCTTCATCGCTAAGTCTGAAGGTGTTTAACTGATTTCTTAAATGCTGCGTAAACGATGTTCCAGCAGCATACGGTACATTCTTTTCTTCGTCATCAGCACTATAATTGTTGGCTTGGGTGCGATATTCAGGGATATCATCATCACTCAAGTATTCATCAATATTGATGTCTTCAGTATTGATAGTCTCATTATCATCGTATTCGTCAGCTGAGTTATCAAACTCATCTAATTTATCATCGTCTTTAGTATCTTTTCCTGTATCTAAAGCAGGATTCTCTTCCAGTTCTTGTTTTATGCGTTGCTCAAATGCTTGCGTAGGTAGCTGTATCAACTTCATGAGTTGAATTTGTTGCGGAGACAACTTTTGAGATAATTTAAACTGTAAATATTGTTTGAGCATAATCTAAATTTGGTACAAAGTAAAGTTAAAAAAACTATTGATAACTGCTTGCAAAAACAATGCCCTTTTATAATAATTTAAAAGACCTACTAGATTTTAAATCTAATAGGTCCTTTATATGTGTCTATATGAAATGTCTTAAATTAAAATTCTGCATTTTGTGGTGTTCTTGGATAAGGAATCACATCACGTATGTTACCCATACCAGTCGCGAACATTACTAAACGTTCAAACCCTAAACCAAACCCAGAATGCACGGCAGTTCCATATTTACGCAGATCTAAGTACCACCACAATTCTTCTTCAGGGATATCAAGTGCTTTCATCTTCTCTTTTAATACCTCCAGGCGTTCCTCACGTTGCGATCCTCCTACCATTTCTCCAATCCCCGGGAATAAGATGTCCATGGCGCGTACAGTCTTTCCGTCTTCATTTAAACGCATATAAAACGCTTTAATATTTGCTGGATAGTCAAATAAGATAACAGGACATTTGAAATGTTTTTCTACCAGGAAACGCTCATGTTCAGATTGTAGATCTGCTCCCCATTCTTCAATAATATACTTGAATTTCTTTTTCTTATTTGGCTTGCTGTTCTTTAAAATATCTATGGCTTCAGTGTAACTAACTCGCTTATAATTATTATCAACTACAAATCTAATTTTTTCAATCAAACTCATTTCCGAACGCTCAGCTTGAGGCTTAGTTTTTTCCTCATCTTGTAAACGTTTTTCTAAAAACTCTAAGTCTTCACGATTGTGTTCCAAAATGTATTTTAGTACCGATTTCATAAAGTCTTCGGCTAAGTCCATGTTTCCTGCTAAATCCATAAAGGCCACTTCTGGTTCTATCATCCAGAACTCTGCTAAGTGACGTGTAGTGTTTGAATTTTCAGCTCTAAATGTTGGACCGAATGTATATACTTTTCCAAGAGACATCGCATAGGTTTCTGCTTCTAACTGGCCAGAAACGGTCAAGTTGGTCTCTTTTCCGAAGAAATCTTCTTCAAAATTAACCGTTCCATCTTCATTTAGTGGAGGATTCTTCGGGTCTAATGTGCTAACTCTAAATGTTTCACCTGCACCTTCAGCATCACTTGCAGTAATAAGTGGTGTATGCATGTTGTAAAATCCATTTTCAGTAAAATATTTATGGACAGCAAAAGATAAATTTGATTTTATTCGCATTACAGCACTAAAGGTATTTGTTCTCGTACGCAAATGTGCGTTCTCACGTAAGAACTCAAAGGTGTGTTTTTTAGGTTGAATAGGATAGTCTTCAGGATCTGAGTCACCAAGAATTTCGATAGACGATACTTGTATTTCTACGGTTTGTCCTTTTCCTTGACTTTCTACCAAATCCCCTTTAATATGTACAGCGGCTCCAGTTGTGATACGCTTTAATAAGTCTTCATGTGTATTTTCAAAATCAACAACACACTGTATATTATTTATCGTCGACCCATCATTTAGAGCAATAAAACGATTGGCTCTAAAGGTTCTAACCCAGCCTTTTATTTCTATAGGCTGAAATGTAATATCTTGTGTTAATAGTTGTGAAACGGTATAGTTCATTATTTTGAAATTTTATGCAAATATAAAAGTTATCGGTTTAATTTTCTTCAGAAGTTTCGTCTTCCTCTGGAATAATATTTATAGAAGGTTCACGCATGACTTCCTTATTGGCAATACTTCGTTCTAGTGACAATAGTAAGGATGGAAGTAGCAGCAAATTAGATAACATAGCAAATAGTAAAGTTGCTGAGACCAAAGCACCTAAAGCAACAGTCCCTCCAAAACTTGATGTTGTAAATACAATGAATCCAAAAAACAAAACGATTGATGTATAGAACATACTCACGCCAGTTTCTCGTAATGCGCGATAAACAGATTTACGTATTTTCCAATGGTTCGCTTGCAGCTCTTGTCTATATTTTGCCAAAAAGTGAATAGTGTCATCTACCGAAATTCCGAAGGCAATACTGAATACTAAAATTGTTGATGGTTTAATAGGAACACCTAAATAGCCCATGAGTCCTGCAGTAATTACGAGTGGTAATACATTGGGAATTAATGAGACAATAATCATCCTAACAGATCTAAACATGTAGGCCATGAATATAGAGATCAATAAAATCGCTAGCGATAATGAAATGGCTAAGTTTTTTACGAGGTATTTTGTCCCTTTTTGAAAGACCAGCGCTTTCCCAGTCATAATAACATCGTAACGATCTTTTGGTTGAAATGTTTTATCAATTTTATTCTGAAGGTCTTCTTGAATACGTTCCATTTTATCAGTACCAATGTCCTTCATAAACGTAGTGATGCGTGCATATTGACCAGTACTGTCTACAAAGTTTTTTAACAGATCAACATCTGAAGATGAGTTTTTTGCATAAGACAGTATGAAACTATTTTCTTGGCTGGTAGGTAATTGGTAATATTTAGGATTACCATTGTAATACGCTTGCTTACTATATTTTACCAAACTTACTACGGAAATTGGGCGAGACAATTCAGGGATTTCATCGATAAGATCCTCCAATTTCTCCATTTTTTTGAGTGTACTCAATTTCATGACACCTTTTTTTCGTTTGGTGTCAATCATAATCTCGAGAGGCATAATTCCGTCGAACTCCTCTTCAAAGAATCGAATATCTTTAAAAAAGGCTTTCTCTTTTGGCATGTCTTCTATAAGGCTTCCCGAGATTTCAATTTTATAAATTCCAATAATACTTGCAATAATAAGCACTAATGAGGTTACGTAAATAGCAATCTTCTGCTCTCTCACCATACGCTCGATCCAATTTACAAAACCACCTATCCAGCGTTTGTTTAAGTGCTCTAAGTGTCGATCTTTAGGATAAGGTAAAAAGGTGTAAATAATTGGAATAACCAATAGACAAAGAATGAAAATGGCAAGAATACTAAGAGACGCAACAATACCAAATTCTTTTAAAAGTTTACTTTCAGTTAAAATAAAAGTAGCGAAACCAGATGCTGTAGTCACATTGGTCATCAAGGTTGCATTTCCAATTTTGGTAATTACACGTTGTAATGACTTAACTTTATTACCATGAAGTTTTACTTCGTGCTGATATTTATTGATAAGGAAAATACAATTAGGTATTCCAATAACAATAATTAGTGGTGGAATTAAAGCGGTAAGAACCGTAATTTCATAATTGAGTAATCCTAAAATTCCGAAGGTCCACATCACACCAACACAAACCACGATTAATGAGATAAAGGTGGCTCTAAATGATCTAAAGAAGAAAAAGAAAATTAGAGATGTGACACCTAAAGCCAAACCTATAAATAGACCTATTTCATCAACAATATTTTGAGAATTAAGTGTACGTATGTATGGCATACCAGAAATTCTGATATCTAAATCATTGGCATCTTTAAAAGCTTTAATTTTTTTATCAAGCGTCAGCATGATAAAGTCTTTTCTAGCTGCCGTATTTACAATCTCTTTTTTAAGATAGATTGCGGTTCTAATCGTACCAGTTTCGGTATTGAATAAGAAATTATCATAGAAAGGATATTTCTTAAATAGTTCATTTTGCAGGGTTTTGATTTGCTCTTGAGATGAAACAGAATCTTTGATAAATGGAACCAGATCAAATTTTTCGGCATTGTCATTTTTGACTAGTTTTTGTAAATCGTTTATTGAAACTACTGTTTCAACTTCATCATAGGCTTTAAAATTTTCTGAGAGTTGGTTCCAAGCATTTAGTTTGTCAACTGTAAATAATGTAGAGTCTTTGACACCAAGCACAATGAGATTGCCCTCTTCTCCAAAGATCTCAAGAAATTTGTTGTAGGTCACATTAATGTCGTCGTCGTCTGGAAGTAAGTTAGCCTCAGTGTAAGTGAAGCGCATGTTATTCCACTGAGAGCTAAAGAAAAGGGTTGCTAAAATAATGGCAATAAGAATACCAATTTTATTGCGCAAAATAAGTCGCGCAACAACTTCCCAAAAATTCTTAGTAAACAATTTAAACATGTGCCTTGTAAAAGAAGCGCAAAGTTAGCAAAAAGCAAGTGATTGTGTGTAAAAAATAAGATTTATTAACACCCCTGTTTTTTAAAAAAATATCTATAAATATTATTCTGGATTTAACATTTCGATATTAGAATAATAGTGGAAATATATATAACTTGAAATAAAAATTGAATTGTATAGAATTTACGTTTATAAATTGCGGGTTTTAGTGTTGTTTTTGCTGTTGCTCACAACCAATTTGTTGGCGCAAACTAGTAAATCATACATGCATAATTCGTTGGCTGAAAAGGTTTACTTACAGCTTGATAATACCGTTTACACAACTGACAAAACCATATGGTTTAAAGCTATTCTTATTAACGCTGGAACCCATCAGACGGCTTACTCTAGTGGTATTTTATACGTAGACTTAATAGATTCAAAACAGCATATTGTTAATTCTAAACTCATTAAAATCAATGATGGTATTGGTAATGGTCATTTTGAATTAGATAGAAGTTATGAACCAGGAATGTACTTGATTAGATCTTATACCGAATGGAATAAAAATTTCAATTCGGATTTTATCTTTGAAAAGGACATTCAAATATTTTCTGAAAATAAAAACGACAAGTACCATAAACCAATTCAAAATATTAGACGAGTAGATAGTAATGCAATCGCTCAGCGGTTTAAAGCCAATTTATATCCAAAACTAATTGACCCAGATCATAAAAAGAGTTTAATGGTTTTTGTAACTCAAGATGATCAAATAGATACGCTTATTTCGAAGAGAGGAAAAGAGGATAGTTATGTTTTAGACTATGAGATTTCTAATCAATCTAAGCGTGTTGAATTAAGTTTTTTAACCGATAATGAGCGTTCATATTCAACGTCGTTTTCACCACAATTAGACTATATAGATTTACAATTTTTTCCTGAAAGTGGACATCTTATAAATGGTTTGTCTAATAGAGTGGGTTTCAAAGCAGTTGGAGCAGACGGTCGAGGTGTTTTTGTTGAAGGATATGTTTTGAATGAAACAAATGACATCATAACATCATTTAAGAGTAACACTTTGGGTATGGGAAGTTTTAAATTGGAAGATGTATATAGCTCTGCACGATATAAGGTGCAACTCAAGTCCGATTATAATACTTCAGAGAACATATATTATTTACCGCAAGTAATACAATCAGGTTATTTGATGAACGTTATTTCTAAAAAAGATAAAATTTATGTAGCTGCTAAAACTAATATTAAGGGCGACAATTCAATAGTCTTGAAAGGAATGTCTCGTGGGTTTGAATATTTGAAACAAGAGGCGACTTTAATTAATGGCAGTTTTATTTATGTGTTTCCAAAGCAATTATTTCCTGAAGGAATTATTGCTTTTACATTATTTGATAATACCAATAGGCCTGTGGCAGAACGTTTATTTTTCAATCATGATGTAAGTAAACGGTTAATGATTAATTCGACATTTGACCAAAAAAACAGATACCAAAGAGATAAAATAGATTTAAGCATTTCAACTCAAATGCCAGATAAAATTCCAGTTAGTGCTAATGTTTCGGTGTTAGTATTAAATAAAGAAAACCTAGATAGTAATCATCAAAATATACAATCTTATTTTTTGTTGAGTTCTGATTTGAAAGGCCCTATAGAAAATCCAAAGTTCTATTTTCAGGATGGACACATTGAAGATATTGATTTTTTGATGTTAACTCAGGGTTGGCGCAGATACAAATACCATGATCCTATAAGGAAATTGAATTATAAACTCGAAAAAAACTTGAATGTTTCTGGAATTGTAACACCCAAAAATTCCAAAAATAAAAACAACCCTATTGAATTGATGTTGATGACTTTCGATACGCAGCGCTCGGTTTATACAACAGATGTTGTAGCTCCTGGAAGTTTTGAGTTTCAACTAAATGATATATACGGACAGGAGCAGGAAATTGTAATTCAAGCTCTTGATAATACTAAAACAGATAAGAATGATTATCATATAGCTTTAAATAAGAAAACAGAACTTCCGGTTGATTTTGTTCTAAATACGATAAGCGGAGTTAAGGATAGTTTAGTGCAAAAAATTGTAGAAAAAAATAGAGCATTTAAAAACAAACAGGAGCAATACTACTTTAATACGTTTGGTACAACCAAGTTAGATGAAGTTGTCATTAATGGCTATAGGATGACACCCTTGAGAAAAAAGATGGCTGACAATTATGGAAGGCCAAATGCAGTAATTGATGGTAAAGATTTAAGAGAAGCAGAAAGCGAACTATCAACAGGTCTTTTCAGTGTGCTTTTTAGTAGTAGTTTCAGAGATAAGATTATTGTCACTAGAGGCGTTACAGGAGGTCTTAGTGCGAAAACAGCTAAAGGAGGACGAGGTCATATAACCTTATTTGTTGTAGATGGAGAGCCAGTGACCGAAGTCAATATGCCATTGCTTCAATATTTGTTGGTAGATGAGATTACGAGTGTAGAGGTTATTGATAATCCAAGAAAATTAAAAAAGCTATACAGTATTGTTATGTCTGCACCTCCACCACACGGTCGTTTTGAGGGCAGTATTATATCCATTTACACACGTTCTGCCAAAGGTTTATTTGGAGCTATTAGAACTTCAGAAGAGAAATTAGAATTAAATACCATACCTGTATTTTCTATTGAAAAGGAGTTTTATGCTCCAAAGCACGATTCTAATCATGTCCATGATTTATCTGTTCCTGATCTTCGGTCTACTATCTTCTGGGAACCACAATTGCTCATAAATGATAAAGGTGTACAAACTCTCAGTTATTATCATTCTGATAATGTAGGAACATTTCAAATAATTATTGAAGCCATTTCTAAAACAGGTGAAATAGGATATCAAGTCTTGAATTATACAGTAGAAGAACGCACTAATTGACCTTATAGCGTAACATTGAATGTGAACTTGGCGGCAAAATTATCAGCCCATGATGGCAGGTGATAACCACCATAACGATAGGCAAAACTCAATCCAAAACCAAAAAGAAGCTTGTTTAGCTCAATGCCAGCTTCAGAATACCCCTTAGACAGGGTGTTAAATTCTATACTTTCATGACGTTCAATATTACTCATGTCACCAATCGCAAATCTTGAAATAAGGACGAGTTGTGGTCTGTAACGTTCCGTAATTTTAAAAGGTCTTACAAAGTGTTTGAGTTGTAATGTGGTAAAACGATCAGAGAAGAATTCGTTAAAATACATGGTTTCAAAACTGTTGATTCCTGCTACAGAAAAACGTTGTAAAACAGTTTCTTTGGTTATATTATTAGGATAAGCGTGGTATAGATGTGTTAAGGGCGTATTTCCTAAGGCTAGACCAGAAGTTAAAATGGCTTCGGTAAAAACTTTGTCATTAAATATAAATCGATGTACAGTTCTAAAATCAGTTTTGAAAAAGTTAAAGTCACCTTTTAAAACATTTCTAAAGCCTTGTGTCAATTGCAATGAGAATTTAGGATAACCACTTTTGGTTTCTTTGACTTGACCATCATCGAGTTCAAAATTACTAAAAGGACTCCATTGCAAAGATACTTTTGCAGTGCTTAGGTCAAAGGTCTCATAAGAGGTGTCATCAATGGTATAAAAATAATTATATGTTGGATTGATCTTACTTATGGAAAACTCGGCCTCAGATAACAAATGATTTGAAAATTGATGTTCAATACCAACGGCTTTTGTAATGTGTTTATGGAAAAGGTCAATATTTAATAGTCGTGGCTCGAAAAACGAAAAAAAGCGTTTGTCTGTTAAAAATGTTGAGCTACCTGTCTCCTGTAAATCATCAGTATAGGACAGATTTATCCATGTGTCTGTATTTTTATTTACCCTAAAGCCTCCACCAATTTTATATTTAAATCGATGATCTCTAAAGCCATAAACCACATAGCTATTGATTCGATATTTTTCAGAAAACCCATCGTTAGTCTCACCGCCAAGTCCTGTTCTAAACCCTTCATACTGATTAAATTTTATCAAGTACTTTAAGTCTATATTTAGAAATTTAGTAGGAAAAAAACCGTTGCCTAACTGTTTTAGAAATTCCCTTTTGTTTATGGAATCGTTTTTAACTTTTGTAGAATCGTTATTTGATGTCGGATTTTGTGAATGTAATGCACAAGTAAAAAGCGTAACAAAAATTAGGCAAAAGATCTTATGCATGTAATCGTTAATATATTTAGGATTAATAAAAAAAGCGACGTTGTGTTAGTCGCTTTTTTGAATATTATACTGTCATGATTTCATTCTCTTTGACATCAAAAGTATCGTCTATTTTCTTAACGTACTTGTCTGTCATTTGTTGTATGTCAATTTCAGCATTTTTTTGCTGATCTTCTGAGACATCAAGATCTTTAATTTCATTGTTTGCATCTTTACGTGCACTTCTAACACCAACTTTTGCATCTTCGGCTTCTGCTTTTGCCTGTTTGGATAATTCACGTCTACGCTCTTCTGTTAAAGGAGGAACATTGATTATTATGGATTCACCATTACTCATTGGGTTAAACCCTAAATTTGCAACCATTATACCACGTTCAATCTCTTGAAGCATGCTTTTTTCCCAAGGTTGAACTGTAATGGTTCTACCATCAGGTGTATTGACGTTGGCCACTTGATTTAAAGGTGTTTGAGTGCCATAATAGTCTACCATTACACTTCCTAACATTGACGGACTAGCTTTACCAGCTCGAATGTTTACAAATTGCTTTTCAAGGTGCTTTATTGCAGCATCCATAGCTTCTTGAGCTGCATCTAATATAAATTTTATGTCTTCGTTCATAGTTTAAAAACTTTAATTCGTAAAATGCTTACCAAAAAATAAGCCAAACATTATAAATTAACTTTAGTTCCTATATTTTCTCCGGATACTACTTTCAGTAAATTTCCTTTTTTGTTCATATCAAAAACGATAATTGGAAGTTTATTTTCCTGGCTCAATGTGAATGCTGTTGTATCCATGACTTTTAGTCCTTGACGTAGCACATCATCAAATGTAATATGATCAAATTTGATAGCATCGGCATTTTTCTCCGGATCATCATTATAGATACCATCAACACGTGTTCCTTTTAAAATAACATCTGCTTCAATCTCAATAGCTCTTAAAACAGCTGCAGAATCTGTAGTAAAATAAGGATTTCCAGTTCCTCCACCAAAAATAACTACACGTCCTTTATTAAGATGGCTCATCGCTTTTCTTCTAATAAAGGGTTCTGCTACTTCATTAATTTTAATCGCAGTTTGTAAACGGGTTTTTACACCAGCATCTTCTAAAGCATTTTGCAAAGCTAAACCGTTAATTACGGTTGCGAGCATTCCCATATGGTCACCTTGAACACGATCCATTCCATTCATAGCACCAGCAACACCTCTAAAAATATTTCCTCCACCGATTACAATGGCTACTTCAACGCCAAGATCGGTAATTTCTTTAATATCTTTAGCATATTCTCCCAGACGTTCTGGGTCAATTCCATATTGACGAGAACCCATTAGAGCTTCACCAGATAATTTAAGTAGGATTCTTTTGTATTTCATTTCTTATATTGAAAGTTTAGCAAATATAATCATTATTGTAATTTAGAAAAGTAGAATTGAGATATAAAAAAATGCCTGTGAAAATGACAATTACTTTTATGTACTTATGAAAAGACAATAATTTTGTATTGATTATGAGCAATTTAATTTTCGTAACATAAATAATTTTCGTTTTTTTATAAAGTATTCTATACCAGCTATTATGAAAAATAGAACGTTTCTTTTACTTTTCTCCTTTGTTTTAATTTTTTCATGTAGAGAACCTGCACCTAAAGGATTGGACACAAAACTTATTGCTGCCGAATATTACAAAGGTGTTGTGAAAATAATTATGCTTGATCCAGAATTAGAAAAAGAAAAACCTGGTAAAGGCTATTTAAGCAGAGGTTCTGGTTTTATTGTGACTAAAGATGGTTATGTTTTTACCAATAAGCATGTCGTGGAAACAGCTGTTAAAGGGTATTTAGACTACGACTATAATGTTGGTAAAACCAAAAAATCTAAAATTGATGTATATTCTGAAGACATTGTAAATGATAAGAATTTAGTTAAAGTTTATCGAGTTGGACATACAGTTCCTGTAATTCAGGTGTTTAATGGGAAGAGTGAAAATGACTATAAATTATATAAAGCTAAGGTTGTTTCAATAGGAGCAGGTGCTTTTGATGGCGCGCTATTAAAAATAGTTAGTGATCTAAATGATAATCCAGTAAATATGAATTTTACCAAGTTGCCTGTTGGAAATTCTGATACGGTATCACAAGGAGAAAAATTATGTGTGTTTGGATATCCAGCTCAATTTCAAGGCTCAGCAGACCTCATGTTAAGAGATTTAAGCACCCTAAGTGTTGGTATTATGAGTGGTAATGATTTTGTGTTTAATTCTGATTATGGGTATATTAAAACTGATGCTGAAATTCACCCTGGAAATAGTGGAGGACCTGTTTTTGATGAGAATAATAAAGTTATTGGAATTGCAACTGCTAAAGGGAATAAAACAGGAATTGGACTTGTAGGTGGTATTAATGGAATGTACTATATTTCTGCTATTGATAATAAAGCTCACACAAAATTAATTGCAGATGGGTTAACATTACCTAATCGTTCATCATCAATAAATACGATTAAAGGGGATAAGCAATTAACAAAAACCAAAGCACAGATTAATGCGGCAATAGCCTTACGAGTTAAAAAGGAAAATGACCTAAAGAAACCACCTGCTAATTATGTGTCTTATTTAAGTTCTAAGGTGTTTTTCTCAAATGTTTCTGCAAAAAAGAACAATAATCTAATACCAGATGCCTCCAAACGATACTCTAGTTTTACAATAGATAAGTCTTTGGGAGGCATAATTTGGATATATGTTGAAAATAAGCCTTATAAACTAGGAACAGACAGAATGAAAGTGTATGTAGATTTAATGGATGAAAATGGTAATTATAAGCAAGTTAAAACCTTTAATGTCACTGAAGTTAACAGCAGTTCATCTATAACGCATTTCTCCAATTCATTTTACAAATCGGGTAAGTATAAAATCAGTGTTTATTCTGATACTAAATTTATAAACTCTGGATATATGACGCTTTCTTATAAATAAAAAAACCTCTCAAATTAATGAGAGGCTTCGTTTTATATTGAGAATAAAATAGATTATCCTACTGTAGCACGTTTAAACCCAGTAACAGTAACGTCACCGTAAGACTCTACATACTGAGCAACAGTTTTCTTTTCATCTTTAATGAACTTTTGATCTAATAAACATTGTTCTTGATCTAAAGTTGTGTTATCAGAAATGAAACGCTCCATTTTACCTGGTAAAATTCTATCCCAGATTTGTTCTGGTTTACCTTCTGCTTTTAATTCGGCTTTAGCGGCTTCTTCAGCTTGTGCTAATACTTCAGGAGTTAATTGTGCCATTGAGATGTACTGTGGTACATTCTTTAAGGTCTTACCTAAACGTCCTAATTCGATATTATCTTTTTCGATTACAGCAATTCTTGCTTCAGTTTCAGAAGCAACGTATGCAGGATCAAAATCTTTGTAAGATAATGTTGTAGCTCCCATAGAAGCCACTTGCATAGCAAGGTCTTTTACCAACACTTCAGCGTTATCTACGTTTGCAGATAACCCTACTAATGCAGCAATTTTATTGATATGAACATATTGTCCAACATAAGGTGCATCTAATTTTTCAAATGCAGTGATGTCTAATTTTTCACCAATAACTCCTGTTTGTTCTGTTAACTTTTCAGCAACAGTCATTCCACCAAAATCGGCAGCTAAGAATTCTTCCTTAGTGTTATAGTTTAATGCAATTTCTGCAAATTGATTAGCTAATGCTACGAAGTTTTCATTTTTCCCAACGAAATCAGTTTCACATCCTAATACAATAGCAACACCAGATGTGTTGTCTGCATTAATTTTTGCGATTGCAGCACCTTCAGATGAATCTCTGTCGGCTCTTTTTTCTGCAACTTTTTGTCCTTTTTTACGAAGTACTTCAATGGCTTTGTCGAAATCGCCTCCAGCTTCAACTAAGGCTTTTTTACAATCCATCATACCAGCGCCTGTGGCTTGTCTTAATTTATTTACTTCTGCGGCTGTAATTTTTACAGTATTTTCCATTGTTTATAAAAATTTAAAAAAGTCGTTTAATTTATATTTCGTAATGAAAACAATTAAACGACTTAATTATATTGTGTAATTGTTTATTTATTCTTCTTCGTTAGTTGCAACTGGTGCAACTACTTCAGCTTTTTTCTCAGCTTTTGCTTCAGTTTTCACTTCTTTTTTTGCTGCTGGTGATTTTTCACTTTTAGCATCTCTTTCCGCTTTTTCTGATTTTCTTTCAGCTAATCCATCTGCAACTGCCGATGTTACTACTGATAAGATTTTGTTAATTGACTTAGACGCATCGTCGTTTGCAGGAATTAAATAATCTACTTCACGAGGATCTGAGTTTGTATCTACCATTGCGAAGATTGGAATGTTTAATTTCTGTGCTTCTTTAATGGCAATGTGCTCACGTTTGATATCTACTACAAAAAGTGCACCAGGTAAACGTGTCATATCAGAAATAGATCCTAAGTTCTTTTCTAGTTTAGCTCTTTGACGATCTACTTGTAAACGCTCTTTCTTAGATAAAGAGTTAAATGTTCCATCTTTCTTCATACGATCAATCATAGCCATTTTCTTAACAGCTTTTCTAATCGTAACAAAGTTAGTTAACATTCCACCTGGCCATCTCTCTGTGATGTAAGGCATGTTTACAGCGCCTGCTTTTTCAGCAACGATGTCTTTTGCTTGTTTTTTTGTAGCAACAAATAAGATTTTCTTTCCAGAAGCTGCAATCTTGTGAAGCGCTTCAGAAGTTTCTTGAATTTTTGCTGCGGTTTTGTAAAGGTTAATGATATGGATACCGTTACGTTCCATATAAATGTAAGGAGCCATGTTTGGATCCCATTTTCTTGTCAAGTGACCAAAGTGTACACCTGCCTCAAGTAAGTCTTTTACTTCTACTTTTTCCATTTTGTAATAGTTTACGTTCTGTTAAATTAGCAATGGTTGAGTGGTTGCTCTCGATAATCGAGGGATTAATTACTTCTCTATTTTTTTAAACCTTAAGGTTGTTTTATACAAACAATTTCAAAGTTTAATCTAAAGTAACTTGCTCGCCTTAACCATTTAGATGCTAAACTGTACCTGAACTCGTTCCAGGATTTTTTTAATTGTTGCCGAATGGAAATTCAGCGGTTTTAATTTAAAGCTGTTCTGAGGGTTAATCAGAACAGCTTTGATTTTTTTATATTCCGAAGAAAATTCAGAATAATAAAAAAGGATAGGATTAACGTTTCGAGAATTGGAATTTTTTCCTTGCTTTCTTCTGACCGAACTTTTTACGTTCAACCATACGAGGGTCTCTAGTTAATAATCCTTCTGGCTTTAATATTAGTCTGTTTTCTGCATCAAGTTCACACATAGCGCGAGATAATGCTAAACGGATCGCTTCGGCTTGGCCTGTAATGCCTCCACCGTAAACGTTTACTGTAATATCAAAGTTGCCATCATTGTTAGTCATAGCTAAAGGTTGGTTTACCTTGTACTGCAATGTTGCAGTAGGAAAATAAACCGCCATGTCTTTTTTGTTCACCGTGATGTTACCTTTTCCTTTGGCAACGTACACACGAGCAACAGCCGTCTTTCTACGGCCAATTTTGTGAATTACTTCCATTAGTTAACTTTGTTTAAGTCAATTGCTTTTGGCTTTTGAGCTTCATGTTTGTGCTCAGAACCTACAACAACATTTAAATTACGGAATAAATCTGCACCTAATTTGTTTTTAGGGAGCATTCCTTTTACTGATTTTTCTACGATTCTTGCAGGATCTTTTCCAAACAATTCATTCGCAGTTAAACTTCTTTGACCACCTGGATACCCTGTGTGACGAATGTACGTTTTGTCATTCCACTTGTTTCCTGATAAGTTGATCTTTTCTGCATTGATAACAATAACGTTATCTCCACAATCAACATGTGGTGTGAAGTTAGGCTTGTGTTTACCTCTTAAAAGTATTGCTACTTTAGAAGCTAAACGACCTAGCGTTTGATTCTCAGCATCAACTAAAACCCACTCTTTATTAACAGTAGCTTTGTTTGCTGAAATCGTTTTGTAGCTTAATGTGTCCACACTTATTAATTTTGTTATTAAACATTCCTCTCTTAAAAAAGAGTTTGCAAATTTACGATTAAATATTTGATTACCAAATCCTATTTAGCCAATATTTTAAGTTGCATCCAAAATAATTTTCCTTTTGTATGAGATTGATAGCGAAGCCATTCGTTAAAATTTTCTCAAACATGATGATTTAATGTAACAAAGACTTTAAATTGAAGTCTTTACAACGAAGACTAATCAATCAAATCAATGAAAATCTATTCACTAATTACTGCAGTATTCCTATGCAGTTCATTTACTGTTTTTGCACAAAATGAGCCATCTATTCCAAAAAGAGTTTACACTACCGTGCCTATTAAAGATTTAGAAGCACCAACTATTGATGGTGTTCTCGATGAAGCGGCTTGGGGCATTGTAGAGTGGACATCCGATTACGTAGAATTTCAGCCAGATGTAGGAACACCGCCTTCTGAGCAAACCAAGATGAAAATAGTTTATGACGACAAAAACTTATATGTTGCTTTCAAATGTTATCAAGCAGATCCTTCAACTATCGAAAAACGCATGGGAAGACGTGATGATTTTCCCGGAGATTGGGTTGAAATCAATCTTGGAAGTTATAATGATGACCGAACGGGATTTTCATTTACCATTTCAGCATCTGGAGTAAAAGGCGATGAATTTATATCTGACAATGGAAATTTTGATGGCAGTTGGAATCCAATTTGGTATGCTGATACAAAAATTGATGATGACGGTTGGACTGCCGAAATGCGAATTCCGTTAAGTCAGTTGCGTTTTGGAGACCTCGAAGATCAGGTTTGGGGCTTACAATCGACACGACGCTATTTTAATAATGAAGAACGATCTACATGGCAGCCTTTACCTGCAAATCCGCCAGGATGGGTAAGTGAATTTGGTGAGCTACGCGGACTTGTTGGATTAAAACCTCAAAAGCAATTAGAAATTCAACCCTATACTGTGGCACAATTAGATACCTATCAAGCCGAAGCAGGGAACCCATTTAGAGATGGAAGTGATACTAAACTTACTGGAGGATTGGATGCCAAAATTGGAATTACAAACGACCTCACTGTTGATGTGACTATTAATCCAGATTTCGGACAAGTAGATGCCGATCCAGGAGCAATTGCATTAGATGGATTTGAGATTTTCTTTCAGGAACGACGACCATTTTTTGTAGAGAATAAAAATGTCTTTGACTTTAGAGTGGGAGGCGGAAGAGATAATGTATTCTTCTCAAGACGTATTGGTCGAACACCGCAAGGCTTTACAACAGCCGAAGAAAGTTTAGGTGAATATGAGGACATACCAAATTTTACAACAATACTTGGTGCAGCAAAATTTAGTGGTAAAACAAAAAATGGCTGGGCTATCGGACTTTTAGAAAGTATTACAGCTAAAGAATATGCCGAAATTGAGTTAGATGAGCGTGAAGATGTTATTAATAGTTTACCTCAAGTTGGCGAACGACGTGAAGAACTCGTTGAACCGTTTACGAATTATTTAGTAGCAAGAGCGCAGAAAGATTTTAATGATCGTAATTCGTACATAGGTGCCATTGTAACATCTACAAATAGAAAATTGGAAGGGAATTTAGATTTTCTAAGAAAGAGCGCTTATACAGGTGGTGTTGATTTCAGACATAACTGGAAAAATCGTAGGTATTACATTCAAGGAAATCTCACATTGAGTACTGTTAATGGAAGTAAGGAAGCCATTACCAACACCCAAACCTCATTAACACATTTATTTCAACGAACTGATGCCAGTCATGTCGATGTCGATCCTAATAAAACCTCATTAACTGGTTCGGGAGGACGACTAGAGTTTGGACAACGTGGTAGTGATAAATGGCGCTATACTATCGGCGGAAATTGGAAATCCCCAGAATTAGAACTTAATGATATTGGGTTTTTAAGACAAGCAGATATTATCTCTCAATACGCTAACGTGAGGCGCTTATTTAATAAACCTACAAGTTGGTTTAGGAGAGCAAATATTGGTTTAGAACAATTTACGCAATATGATTTTGAAGGTAATTATAATAGGATTCAGTATGAAATGAGCGGAAATATCAATTTCATAAATAACTGGTTTGCCGATTTTGGAGCTGCACACAAACCTAGAATATATAGTAATACGGTATTGAGAGGAGGTCCGAGATGGCGATGGAATGAAGAAAATTTTTGGTATATGTTTATAGGAACCGATCAGCGTAAAAAACTAAGTACGACCATCGGTTATGTGAACTCTAGAGCAAAACAAAACAACTTTTCATTGGACCGTTACGAATTAAGATTTAGATACCAGCCTTTAAATTCATTGAGCATGTCTTTAAATTTTGAGTACGAAGAAAATCCAAATAGAACTCAATATGTCACCGAATCAGAGTTTAACGGAACACCTCGTTATATCTTAGGTGAAATTGATAACGAAAGTTTGAGTGCTACCTTGAGAGTCAACTATAATATCAATCCTAATTTGACCATTCAATATTATGGACAGCCTTTTATATTCAAGGCGAAGTATTCTAACTTTAATTTTGTAAACAATCCTACTGCCGAAAACATTAACGACCGTGTCACTTGGTATGATTCTAATCAAATTTCAGAAGAAAATGGCTCGTACGTTGTAGATGAAGATGTAAACGGAACATCAGATTATAGTTTTGGAAATCCCGATTTTGCTTTCGTACAGTTTAGATCAAACCTTGTGGTGCGTTGGGAATACATTCCAGGATCAGAAATATTCTTAGTATGGTCTCAAGGCATTACAGGTCTTGGTGATGTAAATAATGATTTTGGAGCCATTATTGACAACCAAATTTTTAATCAGAAACCCGAAAACACCTTCTTAATTAAGGCGACATATCGATTTGTATTATAATGGTTTAGAATACGATTTTAAATGCTCATATCTATAATTCTAGCATCAGCGCAGTAATTTTTAATTACTTTTGCAAAAGGATGAGTGAATTAAGACTTTCAAGTTGGTTGCCTACCACAAATAAAGAGGTTAAGATACGTGGGTGGGATGCGCTAGACGTTATTTTGTTTAGTGGAGATGCCTATGTAGACCACCCAACCTTTGGTCCTGCTGTTATTGGACGATTACTTGAAAGTTTCGGATTGCGTGTTGCCATTGTGCCACAACCTAGTGTAACTGATAATCTTCAGGATTTTACAAAGCTTGGTGCGCCAAAATTGTTTTTCGGCGTTACAGGTGGCTGTATGGATCCAATGATTAGCAATTATAATGCAAATAAAAAACGTCGTGACAAAGATGCCTACACACCAAATGGCGATATCGGATTTAGACCAGATTATGCGACAACCGTGTATTCTAATATTCTGAAAGAGAAATGGCCAGATGTGCCTGTACTTATTGGAGGTATTGAAGCATCGTTGCGTCGTGTGACGCATTACGATTATTGGAGTGATAAGTTAATGCCTACCATTTTAGAGAGTTCTAAGGCCGATTTATTGGTGTACGGAATGGGCGAACAACCGCTACGAGAAGTGGTGCGCTTAATGCAAAAAGGTGTTCCATTTTCTAGTATCACCACAGTTAAACAAACGGCAGTACTTTTAAATAAAGATGCAAAGATCCCGAAGAATAGTAATTGGGAAGATGTTGAAATCGCATCACATGAGGTGTGTATAAACGATAAGAAACAATATGCGTCCAACTTTAAAATCATAGAGCAAGAATCTAATAAGCTTGCTGCGCGACGTATTTTTCAAAAAGTTGGTGATAGGACATTAATGATTAATCCGCCATATCCAACGATGACGGAAGACGAAATTGATGCGTCTTTTGAATTACCTTATACACGATTACCACATCCAAAATATAATAAGCGCGGACCAATTCCTGCATATGAAATGATTAAGTTTTCCATCAATATCCATCGTGGTTGTTTTGGTGGTTGCAGCTTTTGTACCATTTCGGCACATCAAGGAAAATTTATAGCCTCCCGAAGTCAGGAATCTGTCTTGCGAGAAGTCGATACTGTGGCTAATATGCCAGATTTTAAGGGGTATTTGAGTGATATTGGTGGACCAAGTGCTAACATGTATAAAATGAAAGGTAAGGTGCAGTCTATATGCGATAAGTGTGTGGCACCTAGTTGTATTTCGCCTGTGATTTGTAGCAATTTAGATACCTCACACAAACCCTTAACCGATTTATATCAAGCAGTTGATAGTCATCCGAAAGTGAAAAAGTCTTTTATTGGTTCAGGAATTCGTCATGATATGCTAGTGCCAGAGTTTAATAAAAATGCCGATCCGAAAGAGCTCGATGACTATACCGAAGAAGTGATGACCAAGCACGTCTCTGGCCGACTTAAAGTTGCACCAGAGCATACCAGTGATCCTGTATTGAAATTAATGCGGAAACCGTCGTTTAAGTATTTTCATAAGTTTAAAGAGCGCTTTGATAAAATCAATATTAAGAAGGGTTTAAAACTGCAGTTGATCCCTTATTTTATTTCGAATCATCCAGCATGTGAAGCTGAGGATATGGCTAATCTCGCTGCCGAAACTAAAGATATGGGCTTCCAGTTAGAGCAAGTTCAAGGGTTTACACCAACACCTATGACGGTTGCTACTGTCATCTACTACAGTGGTTATCACCCTTATACTTTAAAAAAGGTAAGCACACCTAAAACACGTCAAGAAAAAGATGAACAGCATCGTTTTTTCTTTTGGTATAAGGACGAGAACAAAGCGTGGATTAGAAAGACCTTAAATAAACTTGGGCGTCAAGATTTATTGGATGTGCTACTGCCAAAAAAGGACGAGAAATGGCGTAAAAATAAACCCAAAGGTGAGGCTAAAAACACCTTTAATGATGCCGTGCCTTTTAACCAACGGAAAAATAAGGTGAAGTATAAGGGGAAGAAGAAGCAGAGGAGGTAATTGCTAATTTAATGCGCCTCCAACCAATTATCACCAATATCTAAATCGACATCGAGTGGAACCTCCAGTTTATAGGCATTTTCCATTTCCGTTTTGATAAGTGATTTCATGGCTTCCAATTCTGGTTTATAGACATCAAATACCAATTCATCGTGCACTTGTAACAACATTTTTGATTTATAATCGCTAGCTTGTAGCTTCTCATGAATCTTGATCATGGCAATTTTAATGATATCGGCTGCACTTCCTTGGATTGGAGCGTTTACGGCATTACGCTCGGCTGCGCCGCGAACGACTGCATTACGTGAGTTGATGTCTTTTAAATAACGACGACGTCCTAAAACGGTTTGCACATAACCATTATCACGAGCAAAATCCACTTGCTCACTCATATAAGCACGCAATTTTGGATAGGTCGCATAATAGGTATCGATAAGCTCTTTAGATTCACTTCGTGAGAGATTGGTTTGATTACTCAATCCAAAGGCAGACACACCATAAATAATTCCGAAGTTAACCGTTTTTGCATTACCACGTTGCTCACGTGTCACTTCCGAAATAGGGACATTAAATACCTTGGAAGCCGTTGAGGCGTGAATATCTTCACCGTTTTTAAAGGCTTCTATCATCGTTTCTTCTTGGCTTAAAGCCGCAATAATGCGTAGTTCTATTTGTGAATAATCGGCAGCCAGCAAGGTGTGATCTTCATCTCTTGGTACAAAAGCTTTTCGCACTTGACGACCACGTTCGGTACGAATAGGGATGTTTTGTAAATTCGGATTGTTACTACTCAAACGTCCTGTGGCTGCAACCGTTTGCATATAATCGGTATGTACATGACCTGTTGTTTCATCAACCTGAAGCGGTAAAGCATCAACATAGGTGCTTTTCAGTTTTGATAAACCTCTAAAATCTAAAATATTCTGAATGATCTCGTGATCTTTGGCAAGGTAACTCAAGACATCTTCAGCCGTAGAATATTGACCCGTCTTCGTCTTTTTAGGCTTATCGACCAGTTTCATTTTTTCAAATAGAATCACTCCCAATTGCTTTGGTGACGCAATATTGAACTCTTCGCCAGCAGCATCGTATATTTTCTTTTCGAGTGTCGCAATATCGTTATTCAATTCTTCTGATAATGAATTGAGAAAGGCTTTATCCAGATTGATGCCTTCTAATTCCATGGCAGCAAGCACACGTAGTAAGGGTACTTCGATCTCATCAAATAGTTTTTGAGTGTTGGCTTCGCCTAGTTCTTTTTCGAAATGTTCTTTTAATTGGAGTGTAATATCTGCATCTTCAACCGCATATTCAGTTTGCTTATCTAATGGCACCTCTCGCATCGACAATTGATTCTTCCCTTTTTTACCAATCAATTCGGTAATAGAAATAGGTGTGTAATTAAGATAAGTTTCGGCTAGCACATCCATATTATGTCGCATATCGGGATTGATGAGGTAATGCGCTAACATGGTGTCAAAAAGTTTACCTTTAACTTCAATATTGTATTTGGCCAAGACTTTAATATCGTATTTTAAATTCTGACCGATTTTTTCAATGTGTTCATTTTCAAAAAACGGACGTAACACTTCTATGAGTTCTTGTGCCTGCTCTTTTTCCTCCGGAAATGGAACATAAAAGCCTTTCCCTGCTTCCCAAGAAAATGCGATGCCAACGAGTTCTGCTGTTAAAGGATTAAGCCCAGTGGTTTCTGTATCAAAGCATACCGATGTTTGATTCAATAAATTTTTGACAAACAATTTGGTGGCCATACCTGGAGCAATACTTTGATAAAAATGTGAAGTCGTTTCAGCTGTTTTTCTTGTGTATTCTGAAACAGTTTCGGTTGCATCAGCATCGTCGCCACCAAACAGTGAAAATTGTCCAGAGCCAGCAGAAGATTTTGTTTTAGGAATTGCCTTTGGTGCTTCTTTTTGAGCTGTAGCTTCAGTTGAAGCAGCAGTCGCTTCTGTAGCAAATGTTTTTAGGAAATTATCGGTTAATCTTCTAAATTCTAGATTCTGAAATATCTCTTTTACTTTTTCAACATCTGGATGATCCAATTCAAAGTCCTTAGCGTTGAATTCTACAGGAACATCAAGCATAATGGTAGCGAGTTTTTTTGAGAGTAAGCCTAGTTCGCCATTAGCTTCCACTTTCTCTTTCATCTTACCTTTAAGCTGATCGGTATTAGCAAGCAAGCCTTCCATACTTCCAAACTGATTGATAAATTTCTTAGCCGTTTTTTCACCAACACCAGGAAGTCCTGGAATATTATCGGAAGCATCACCCATCATGCCTAGAAAATCGATGACTTGCATCGGACTCTCGACTTCAAATTTTTTCTGAACTTCTGGAATACCCCAAGTTTCATAACCACCTCCAAAAACAGGTCTGTACATAAAAATATTATCGGTAACCAATTGCGCAAAATCTTTATCAGGAGTCACCATATATGTTTTATAACCTTCTTTTTCGGCTTGACGAGATAAGGTTCCAATCACATCATCGGCTTCATAACCTTCTTTAACCATAATTGGAATATGCATGGCTTTAAGAATCTCGTAGATATATGGAACAGCCGTTTTAATCCCTTCAGGCGTTTCATCACGATTGGCCTTGTAAGCTTCATACATTTCCACACGATCTGCGCTTCCACCTTTATCAAAACAAACGGCTAGATGATCTGGTCGCTCACGTTTAATCACATCAAGTAGTGAATTCATAAATCCCATGATGGCTGAAGTATCTTCACCTTTTGAATTGATTCTTGGGTTTTTTATAAACGCGTAATACCCACGGAAAATGAGTGCATAAGCATCAACTAGAAATAGTCGTTTTTGGTCTGACATTGGTTTGTATTTTGAAGTTTATAAAGCTACAAAAACTTATGCGTTTATATGGAACAAATTGAACTACAATTTGTAATTTTCCGCAGTAAAAAATAATACGATGAAAAATTTCTCAATAGCCATTCATGGAGGCGCTGGAACTTTGGTAAAAGGACTCATGACTCAAGAATTGGAAGCACAATACAAAAAGGCCTTACAAATTGCTCTAAATAAAGGTTATGATGTTTTAAAAGAAGGAGGAAATGCCGTTGATGCCGTTGAAGTTGCTGTTAAATCTCTAGAGGATACACCATTGTTTAATGCAGGAAAAGGGTCTGTGTTTACTGCCGAAGGAACGCATGAAATGGATGCGAGTATTATGGATGGAAATACATTAAATGCAGGAGCAGTGTCTTTAGTGACTGGGATTAAAAATCCGGTGTCATTAGCACGAGATGTTATGGATAAAAGTTATCATGTGTTTTTGGCAGGTGAAGGTGCAATGCAATTTGCAAAACAGAACGGTTATGAGATTGAAACGCCGTCTTATTTTTATGATGAAGTACGTTATCAGCAATGGCAAGGTATTAAGGATAGTGAAGATTTTCAGTTAGATCACAGCGTTAAAAAGGATGGGAAATTTGGAACAGTTGGTGCTGTGGCCTGTGATCAAGATGGAAATATTGCTGCTGCGACTTCTACAGGTGGTATGACCAATAAAAAATGGGGACGCGTTGGCGATAGTCCGATGATTGGCGCTGGTAATTATGCAAATAATGAAACATGTGCGGTGTCTTGCACTGGAAGTGGTGAGTTTTTTATTCGAGGTGTCGTGGCCTACGACGTCTCTTGTTTAATGGAGCATAAAGGCATGAGCTTACAAGAGGCTTCGGAAGAAGTGATACACAAACGTGTTCTTGATATTAAAGGTGATGGTGGTTTGATTGCTGTTGATTCTAAGGGTAATATTGCTATGCCTTTTAATACGGAAGGCATGTATCGCGCGAGCAAAACTTCTGACGGAACAGAACATATTGCCATTTACAAATAATTGGTGCTTATAGTCATTCAGAATTGCTTAATTTTAGTTCGTATGTTTCAAATAAAACGCGAACTAAATTAGAATTAATGCAACTTGATATTTGGTCTATTGGAATTATTATAATTGTATGTCAAGGACTATTTCTATTTTCTATATTAATAACATCGAAAGATAAGCGACAACAGCGAGGAAGTGGCTATTTAATACTAACCATCTTAGTCCTTATTTGGTTTTTGGTTGAATTTTTTACAATAAGAAACAAAATCGATATTGGATTCAATCTATTTTATGGAACACGTTACGGATCATGGTTTTTACTTGGGCCACTAACTTATTTTTATTTTAAATCCATAACCGATTCACAGTGGAAATTTTCAAAGTGGCATTGGCTTCACTTTTTACCTTTTTTAATTTTTGTAATTATTATTCCTTATATCGCTTACAAAGGTTTAAATGACAGACAAATCAATTACGGCATGTTATCGGTATTTGATCATCGTAAAAAAGTACTGACGACGTTTCAAT
Source organism: Psychroserpens luteolus (assembly GCF_021032705.1). Lineage (GTDB taxonomy): Bacteria > Bacteroidota > Bacteroidia > Flavobacteriales > Flavobacteriaceae > Psychroserpens > Psychroserpens luteolus. The sequence goes on from NZ_JAHVXI010000001.1 coordinate 1,191,667, forward strand.
GGATGTATTCGTTTGTTTTTATTCTACAGTTTATTCATTTAGGAAGCTTTTTAATTAGAAATCTGAGCATTGTTAGTAGATACTCTAAAGGTTTGAAAGCCGAATATTCTACTATTGATACTAAAACAAAATGGCTTAAATATTTCAATCTTGTTTTGCTTATCATCCTTACATTTTCAGCTATTTTCTTGTACATCTTATTGGTTACAGATATATACAGAAGACATCTTGATTATATTTATGTGTTGCCCATTGGTGTACTTTTCTATTTCATCAGTTTTAAATTTATGCGTACCGAATGGAAGCATGTTGAACCTAATGATAAGTACTCAGGAAGTTCCTTAAATGCAGATGAAATTCCAAAACATACAGCCAAGTTAGACCAGTTAATCACTGAAGAAAAGGTGTATTTAAATCCTGCCTTAAGATTAAACTACTTGGCAGAACGGTTATCTATTAGTAAGCATCATTTATCTCAGGTCATCAATCAGCATTATGGCATGTCGTTTTTTGATTTTATCAATCAGTATCGTATCAATGAAGCTAAAACACTAATTTCAAATCATCCAGAATATACCTTGTTAAAAGTTGCATTCGAATCAGGATTCAACAATAAAACGTCCTTTGTAAATGCCTTCAAAAAATTTGAAAGCATGACACCTTCAAAATACAGGGATACTCTACGGTATTAATTTTTTCTTAAAATGAAGCAATCTTTATAAAAGTTGTCGTGATTATAAGTCGATAATACTACTATTATGGTTTTAATTCTAAAACCTATAATTCATGAGAACCGTATTTACTTTTTTTACAATTTCACTTTTATTTATTTCTGAACTACATGCTCAAACTTATAGTATTGATGCAAGTCATAGCACAGTGCAAGTTAATGTTGAACGATTTGGGGTTGTTGATGTGTCGGGTCGATTTAAAAAAGTTGAAGGCACAATTACCTATGATAAGGAAGACAGTTCTAAAACAACTGCTCATGCAACAATTGCTGTAGATAGCTATGATGCTAATAATGTTGGTGGAGAGAGTGCTGTAAAAAGTAAAGCGTTTCTCGATGCCGAAACCTACCCAGATATTTCCTTTAAGGGAACAAAAGTGATATCAAAAAACAACAGTAATTATTTAGTTGGTGATCTCACAATTCATGGTGTGACTAATTCAATTGAATTGCCTTTTACAATTAAAGGACCATTAGTTGATCTACCAACACGAAAACAATCTATAGCGTTTAATGCTTCTATAACTATCAACAGACAGGATTATGGAATTACATTTGACAGGAAGTTACCTAATGGCACCAGTCTTGTGAGTAACGATATCAAGATTACACTTATGATTCTGGCTATAGCAGAGTAGTATGAAAACCTTAAGCCTAGTCATTATTGCATTTTCATTAATTGGACAACTATCTTTTGCTCAGACTAAAACCTATAAGATTGATCCTAAAAGAGCCAGAGTTGAGTTTAAAATATCTCATCTTGGCGTCTTAACTGTAAATGGTGTTTTTACTGAATTTGATGGCGAGGTCGTTCTTAAAGGAGGAAAGGTGTCTATGTTAAAAGGACGTGTATATGTTAAGAGTATAAATACTAATGAAGATGCCAGAGACAAGATTTTGTTGAGTGAACCATATCTTGATGAAAACACCTATCCAATAATACATTATCAATCCAGTACTATTGATAAAGCTTCAAAAATGATTAGAGGCGAATTGACTATTAAAAATGAAAAAAGAAGTATTGAAATGAGCTGTGAAATTCTGGATAATCAAATAGATATAACGACTAGAATTAGCAGAAAAGACTTTAATTTAGATTTTGGAGCAATGAATGGCTTAATTGGAGATTCTATTGAGATAAAAATTCAACTAGCTATTTAAAAAATTAGATAAAAGGCGCTTCGATTGGAAGAACTGTTACCTTTCTGTTTTTAATATCATATTGATCACCATTTGAAAGAACATGAACTGTGAGATTGGCCATAGTCATTGGAGTGCCTTCTTGTAGTACTTTTTCATTGTTGTGCGTAAGCTGACTTCCGTCAAAAACGATAACCATTCCTGAACCAATAATAGTACAATCGTTTCCATTTTTTATAATAAGACCTGTGTCTTCGGCAAGTCCTAAACCAACTAAACTTGGAAATTTAGCAATAGCTTCACTTTGTCGTCCAAAACGTCCGCGTTTAATAAAATGGGTGTCAATAATTAAACTAGGAATCAAGCTCAGACCTTTATACATATTTACTGCACCTTTTATAAATGCTTCAGAAGCGCTTCCACCAGCAATCATTTCTTTAGCCATGACCATTGCTCCAGCACTAGTTCCTGCTATCACGAAGCCAGTTTCGTTGATATAACGATCTAAAAGAATATTATGAATAGTTGTACCTCCAATTTTATCGGTAATTTTAGATTGGTTCCCACCAGAGAACATGATGCAGTTAGCAGATTTAATAAGGTCTATAGATTCTTGTTTTTCAGAATCTTCCTTACTTCTAATATCCAAAACACTAACATTCTTACAACCAAGAGTTTTGAATGCCGATAAATAATTGTCACCAACTTCTTCAGGAATACTTGAAGCTGTAGGAATAACTACAATATTCGCATCAACACCACCAGCTTCTTTGACAACATGGTATAAAATACCTTCGTCTATGAATTCCAGAGTGTACATTTCGTTGTCTTCTAGACCTTTGTCTTCATTTCCTCCAATAGGAATAAGAGTTCCTTTTATCTTCTGCATAAAAATCTTCCTGTAGATTGAATATTGAGCAAAAATAAGCTAATTTTTTTATTGAAAAATGTTATATTTATAATCTTTCACTTAAAAAATCAACCAAATGGATATACGTAGTATAAATGCAATGCGAGGACCAAATTACTGGTCTATTAGACGACACAAATTAATTGTTATGGTTTTAGACCTTAAAGAAATGGAGGAGTTACCATCTAATAAAGTTGATGGATTTTATGATCGTCTTAAAGCTATGTTTCCTGGTATGTATGAGCATCGTTGTTCTGTAGGTGAGCCTGGAGGTTTTTTTCAACGCGTAGAAGAAGGAACCTGGATGGGACATATTATAGAACATATTGCCCTAGAAATACAAACACTTGCTGGAATGGATGTTGGTTTTGGAAGAACAAGAGGTTATGGTGAAGAAGGTGTTTACAATGTTGTATTTGCCTATATGGAAGAATCGGTTGGTCGATATGCAGCAAAAGCATCAGTAAGAATATGCGAAGCTTTGATAAGTGGCGAAGCCTATGACTTATCAGAAGACATTCAAGAAATGCGAGAATTACGAGAGGCAGATCGTTTAGGACCAAGTACAGGATCTATAGTTGAAGAAGCGGAAGCTCGTGGCATTCCTTGGATTAGATTAAATAAATACTCACTATGTCAACTAGGATATGGTGCTAATCAAAAACGGATACAAGCTACAGTAACTAGTGAAACCAGCAGTATAGGTGTTGAACTCGCTTGTGATAAAGAAGATACAAAGTACTTATTAGAACAAGCCGAAGTAGAAGTGCCTCGTGGTGATATTATTCGTCGCGAACGAAGTTTAGAAGAAGCCTGTCGTTATGTGGGTTATCCTTTAGTGATTAAACCAATTGATGGAAATCACGGACGAGGAATAACCGTAGATATTCAAAACTATGATGATGCACTTGTAGCATTTAGACATGCAAAAGACAGTTCGAGAAGTGGTGCTATTATTGTAGAAAAATTTATTGTTGGTGAAGATTATAGGTTACTAGTTATTAATAACCAATTGGTTGCTGCTGCATTGCGTTCTCCAGCTCATGTTGTAGGTGACGGAAAGTCTACAGTTCAAGAATTGATTGATGAGGTTAATAAAGATCCGCGTCGTGGTTATGGTCATGAAAAGGTATTGACTCAAATTTCGGTTAATGAATTGACTAAAACGATTATTAAGGACGCAGGTTATACTTTAGATTCTGTAATTGCTGATGGTGAAAAACTTGTTTTGAAAGACACTGCTAATTTAAGTACTGGAGGAACAGCAGAGGACGTGACAGATATTGTACACCCTGCAAACGTGTCTATGGCTGAACGTATTTCCAAAATTATTGATCTGGATATTTGTGGAATTGATATTATGACTACAGATATTTCTAAACCATTATCTGAAACAGGAGGAGCAGTTCTCGAAGTAAATGCTGGACCAGGGTTTAGAATGCACTTAGCACCAACAACTGGACTCCCACGTAATGTCGCTGCACCAGTGATTGATAAATTATTTCCTCAAAAAGGAGATACAGGACGTATTCCTATTATTGCAACCTCAGGAACCAATGGGAAAACGACCACTACAAGACTCATTGCTCATATTGCAAAAATGAAAGGGTATAGAGTTGGTTATACAACTAGTGACGGCGTGTATATCCAGAACAGATTATTAATGACAGGAGATTGTACAGGGCCTGCAAGTGCTGAGTTTGTACTCAAAGATCCTACAGTCAACTTTGCTGTTTTAGAATGTGCCAGAGGTGGTTTGTTACGTGCAGGATTAGGATTTAAAAAATGTGATGTCGCTGTTGTAACTAATGTAGCTGCAGATCATTTAGGGTTAAAAGGAATTCATACTATAGAACAATTAGCTAAAGTAAAAGCGGTGGTTCCAGAAACAGTATTACCAGACGGTTATGCGATATTAAATGCCGATGATGATTTGGTATATGATATGCGTCGTAATGTAGACTGTAATGTAGCGCTATTCTCAATGGATGAGAATAATCCTAGAGTAAAGGCATTACAACGTCTTAATGGTATTACAGCAGTATACGAAAATGGTTTTGTGACGATATGTAGAGGTGAATGGAAAATGCGCTTAATGAAAGCAGAGCATATTCCATTAACCTATGGAGGCAAAGCAAAATTTATGATTCAAAATGTACTTGGAGCCGTTCTTGCAGCACATGTTCAAGGGATTAGTATTGAGGACATGAAAGCGGCTCTAGAAACATTTATTCCTTCGGCTTCGCAAACACCAGGGCGTTTAAATTTATTTGAATTTAATGATTTTACAATTCTTTTAGATTATGCGCATAATCCAGCAGGTATGAGAGCGCTTCAAAAATTCACCGATGAATTAGAGGCTACTATAAAAGTTGGAATTATTGCAGGAATTGGAGATAGACGTGTTGAGGATAATAATGAAATGGGAGCAATTGCAGCTGAAATGTTTGACGAAATTATTATTCGTCAAGATAAACGTTTGAGAGGAAAAACTGAAGAAGAACTCATCAAGATGCTTAATGATGGTATCAAGATGAAAGATCCAAATAAGAAAACAACTATCATTCCTTCAGAAAAAGAAGCGATTACCCATGCGGTAAAAAATGCAGTTAAAGGATCGTTGATTATATTGTGTAGTGATGTTATTCCTGATGCATTAGAATTAGTAAAGCAATTTAAAGAACAAGAGGCTAAAGGAGAATTAAACTTTGCCTAGAGCTTACTTTTTAATTGAGGTATAAAAAAATCCGAAACATATGTTTCGGATTTTTTGAATCTATTTTTAAAACTAATTAGCAAAGCTTTACTGTTTTTACTTTAATCTGTAAACTCTTTCTGTAAGCTCTAATACTAATAATATCTGAACTCTTCTTTCTGTTTATTTTCAAAACTTGAGCTTTAACAGCAGAAGAAGATGTTGTTTCTTTTTTTATTTTTTGAGTTTTACTCTTATTTTCGACTACAGTTTCTACAGTATCATTATTTTTGATATCTACATTAGTGTCCTGTCCTACTGAAAGTAGAGGCAACATTGCAAAGGCTAATATGGTTAATACTTTTTTCATAATCGTTGAGGGTTTTTTGTTTTAAACTCAGTTCAAAGAAACGCAACAATTTGAGTGATTATGAATATTTTAGATAAAACGGATGATTTTTAGTTGAGATGAACTTGTTCGTAAAAAACATCGATGAAATGCACAAAAACGGCTCGCAGCCCAATAAAAACGTTAAGGATTAAATGACAAATTATTCAGATAACAAGTATTTTGAACTGTTTGAAACACAAAAAGCAAATCAATATCATATAGGAAATACAACTTATAAAGCTCGTATTAAAAAACTGAAAGCTTTAAAATTTGCACTTGAACGCACCTATAAAAATGCTATTGAAGAAGCACTTTATCAAGATTTCAAAAAACCTAAAGTAGAAACAGGACTTACAGAAATTTATTTAGTTGTTAAGGAAATCAAATATGCCATTTCTAATTTAAGATCTTGGTTAAGTGATCAAAGAGTAAGTACACCTTTGACCTTATTAGGAACGTCATCTTATATTAGGTATGAACCTAAAGGTGTGTGTTTAATTATTTCACCATGGAATTATCCTGTGAATCTTACATTCGGACCTTTAGTATCTGCAATAGCTGCTGGAAACACTGTGATTTTAAAACCGTCTGAAATGACACCAAATACATCTGCTGTGATGGCTAAAATCGTTAAAGATGTATTTAGTGAAAATGAAGTGGCTTTGGTTGAAGGTGAGGTCGAAGTATCTCAAGAGTTATTGAAATTGCCTTTTAATCATATATTTTTTACTGGATCTCCTACTGTAGGTAAGATTATCATGTCTGCAGCTTCAAAGCATTTATCCTCAGTAACTTTAGAATTAGGAGGAAAGTCACCTACGATTATTCATGAATCGGTTGATTTGAAAGCCGCAATGAAGAATATAGTTTGGGGTAAATATTTAAATAATGGGCAAACCTGTATTGCTCCAGATTATGTATTTGTGCATGAATCTATTAAAGATGAATTCATTGAAGCATTCAAAGCAAAAGCTCTAGAGTATTACTCTGAAGATCCTAAAACTTCAGAATCGTATAGTCGAGTTGTCAATGAGAAACATTTTAACCGACTTGTAGCTAGCATTGAAAATGCCAAAGAACAAAAAGCTACGATTGAGTTAGGAGGCGATTATGATGAGGCTTCAAATTACATTGCGCCAACATTAATATCAAACTTACCTGAAGAAGCAACATTGTTAGCCGAAGAAATTTTTGGTCCAATACTACCCATAAAAACGTATAAAGCAATTGATGAAGTTATTGATTATATCAATTCAAAAGAAAAACCGCTAGCACTTTATATTTACGCAAGACGTAAAAGAGTTATCAATAGGATATTAAAGTCTACACGAGCAGGTAGTACTTGTATTAATAGCAATGCACTTCAATATTCAAATCATCATTTACCATTTGGAGGCTCAAACAATAGTGGTATAGGTAAGGCGCATGGTTTTTTTGGTTTTCAAGAATTCACCAATGCACGCTCTGTTTTGAAAAGACACTTTCCTGGACCTTTATATTTACTATTTCCGCCTTATAATCGGTTTAAAGAGAAAATAACGAAAGCAGCGATTAAATGGTTTTAAGCTTTATTAAAATAGTCTGACTGTATTTGCTCATTTACACCATCTTGAAATTTAGTCATACTAAACCACTGGTGGATAGAGTAACTTCCAGTCTCACCTTTTTTATTAACAGCAATATATCCAACTTGAAAATCTTTATAGTTGCTGTTGGGTTTATTCACAATTCTACTAATGGCTTCTTCGCAGGCTTCTTGAGGTGATTTCCCTTGTCGCATCAATTCTACGACCAAAAAACTACCGACAGTTTTTACCACTTCTTCACCAAGACCAGTTGCTACACAAGCTCCAATTTCATTGTCTACAAATAGACCCGAACCAATAATTGGCGAATCACCAACACGTCCTCCCATTTTATAAGCTAAACCACTCGTAGTACAAGCGCCAGAAATATCACCATTTTTATCTATAGCTAACATTCCAATGGTATCATGATTTTCAATATTAATTATAGGTTTGTATTTGGCTTCTACTTTCCATTTTTTCCAAGCTTCTTTAGATGCTTCAGTAAGTAAATCTTCTGGTTCGAAACCTTTTGATACTGCAAATTGTTTAGCACCTTCACCAGCAAGCATGACATGAGGTGTGTCTTCCATCACTTTTCTTGCAACAGAAACGGCATGTGTAATGTTTTGGAGATATACCACCGAACCACAATTACCATGTTTGTCCATAATACAAGCATCTAATGTGACATTACCATCGCGATCAGGTAAACCACCTTTACCAACAGATTGACCTTTTTCATTTGCTTCTTCAACCATACAACCTTGTTCTACGGCATCTAAAGCATTGCCTCCAGCTTGTAATACTTCCATAGCTTTTGCAGTAGCATCAATGACATGCCATGTAGCAATAACTAATGGTAATGTTGCTTTAGAATGCGTTGAAGACGTCGCAGCAGTAGCTTTTTTCTCTTCGGAAGTTTTTTCAGCACAACCAACAAGTGTACTTCCAACTGCCAACCCAACGCTTGTTAATGAGGCATTTTTAATAAAGTGTCTTCGTTTCATAATTTAGTTTATTAATATTCTACACCTTGTTTATCAAGTACAGTTTTTGTTCTAAATGCATAAAATAATAGGTAAGCAAAACAGGCTACAGCTATCCAATAAGACGATTGAATTGTAAATACATCAGCCAGTTTCCCTTGTACAGGAGGAATAATAGCACCACCTAAAATCATCATGATTAAAAAGGCCGAACCTTGAGACGTGTATTTTCCTAAGCCAGCAATACTTAATGTAAAGATACAAGGCCACATAATTGAGCAGAATAAACCTCCAGATAAAAATGCAAATAAAGCAACATTACCAGAAGAAAATAAACCAATCAGCATGCCTAAAATTCCTAAAAAGCTGAATATTTTTAGCGTTTTAACCGGATTATCCTTAGCCAAGAAAAAGCCTCCTATTTGAACGGCTACACAAATAGCGAAAAATAAAATTTCGTTGGTGGTAAAACTACTTTTAAATGAATTTGCTAAAAGAATAACACCAAAAGCTATGTATGGGACAATGATAAGTAACACTTTCTTTAACCCTTTACTAGGATTAAACACGGTGATTGCTCCAACCCAACGTCCAATCATGAGTCCGCCCCAGTACAATGAAATATATTTTCCAATTTCCGAATCATTTAATACGGGTAATCCAAGTGCATTGAGATTTGAACTGTCAATACCTTGTTTTAATAGTTCTCCGAGATTACTACCAATAGTTACTTCTACACCTACATAGGTAAATATGGCTAACATTCCTAAAACCAATTGAGGGTATTTCATGGCGCCCCAACCCGATGATCGCTTTGAAGCCATAGAGTTGGCTATGAACACAGCAATTATAACGGCAAAAAGGGCAACAAATAGAATCATTAATCGTGTCTGCTCCAAGTCGTCAGTTACAGGAGTATCACCAGAATACGTACTAAAAATATAGCCAAAACAACCTACGATAACCAGTGTTAAAATAACGAGTAAGTTTCGTGCTTTGTTGGCAGGCTCAAAAGCGGTGTCTGACTTTAAAGATGGTAGTTTTTTAGAAAAATGAAATAAAGCTGCGGCTACTAAAAATAAGGCGCCAACACCAAGATATAAGGCTTGAACAGTCACTAAGGTAATTTCATTGTTAGTAATCATCTCAGCCAATTCATCAGTACTCCAAGTTGCAGATCCAAAAATGACTAAGCTTACAACAATTGGTCCTATAGTAGTTCCGAAGGAATTAATACCACCTGCTAAATTTAGACGATGTGAACCTGTTTTCGGATCTCCAAGAGCTATGGCAAAAGGGTTAGCTGCTGTTTGTTGTAAAGAAAAGCCTAAACCAACAATAAAAAGTGCAATAAGGACTAAATAGAAAACACTAGTTTGACCTTGTTCAGCACCTGCTGTTGACGGATACATTACAAATGCTCCTATAGCCGATAATAGCAGGCCATAGACAATACCAGCCTTATAGCCCCAGGTATTGAGAATATCTTTTTTAATCGTACTAGACATAATAAAAAGCAATAATGCACCAATATAATAGGCACCATAAAATGCAAAATCTACCAATTGAGATTGAAATTGATCTATATTAAAATAGGTTTTACAAAATGGAATAAATACGCCATTTGATGCTGCTATAAATCCCCAAAAAAAGAAGACAGTCACTAAAGTGGCTAAAGCAGATTTGTTGTTTTGATTTGTCATAAGTTAATTGATTAGTTATCTAATTATATTTATACGCTATTTAACTGAAATTTCATCTACAAACAACCAGCTTCTACCATCATGAGGATAGCCTAAATGCCACTCTGGGAGCTTGCCTAGTTTTTTTGCAATAATCTTTATGTACTGAAATTCCTTTGGAGTTTGTTTAAAAATAATAGTTTCAATCTCTACGTCTTCTGAAGGTTTTGCTGTATCGATAGTTCTTACAGCATCAATGGTTGTAAAGTTAACACCGTCTTTTGATCCAAGGCATTCGATACGTGTTGGGTAGAATATCCAAGAACGTTGATCCTGAAGGAAGTTAACACTAACTGAATGTACCTGTTTTGTACTGCCTAAATCTACGGTTGCTATTAAATCTTCATCAAAATAACCTTGCCAAGTTCCTGTTCTAAAGTCCTGTGTTCCCAAAATGCCATCGATAAGCGCATCATTACCTCCAGCATTATATTGGTTGGCATATTTGGTTTCTAATTTAATAGACAAGTTTGGGTCTATTTTATAGAATTTAGTTTCAATGATAGGACTTTTTGTGCCGTTTTTTTCCGAGTAAACATTTAGGGTTGTTGGTTCCGAAATTTTGAATGGTTTATCATAAGTAATAAAATTTTGGTCATTAATGCTATATAAAATGGATGCATTTTTATCTACATTTTCTAATACAACTTCGGTATCACCTTTAAAAGCCACATCTCCTTTTGCAATAAATGGTGCCGCAACTATTACATGGTCATTAATTTCGGTTGTAGGCTCGTTCCCATCACGACTTCCCCAAACGGCCGGATTATCGGTCATTTTGAATTCTAAAGCACCACCAGACATGATGTCTTCGTGAGAAATAAATGTCTTATCAAGTGATTTTCCGTTGAGGTAAGCATATTCGACATAGATATTTGTGTCACTTAAATTATCGGCTACAATAGTAAATTGTCTTCCATTTTCAAGATTAATAGTTGCTTTATCGAACAATGGTGTTCCAATAATGTATTGATTACTTCCAGGCGTTACTGGATAGAATCCCATCGATGAAAATACATACCATGCACTCATTTGTCCACAATCTTCATTACCTGAAATTCCATCAGGTTCATTGGTATATAATTCGGTTAAGATTTGATGGACTTTTTCTTGGGTCTTATGAGGTTTGTTTACAAAATTATAAAGGTAAGCCATGTGGTGACTAGGTTCATTCCCATGAGCGTATTGTCCAATTAGCCCTGTGATATCAGCTTGGTTACGTCCCGAGGTTTCAGCATTTGCCGTGAATAATTCATCTAACTGAGCTTCTAGTTTATCTTTTCCGCCGAGAAGCTTTATAAATCCTGAAATATCCTGAGGCACATAAAAACTATATTGCCATGAGTTGGCTTCGGTATAGTTGAAATTGACTTCATAGGGATCAAAAGGTGCAAACCACGTATTGCGAAAACGCCCACGCATAAACTGGCTTTCGGGATCGTATATATTTTTATAGTATTGTGCGCGTTCACTATATGTTTTATAGTCATCATCCTTACCCATGGCTTTTGCCATTTGCGCTATGGTCCAATCATCATAAGCATATTCTAGTGTTTTTGATACCGATTCACTTTCCTCTTCAACAGGAATAAAACCAAGTTCTTTATAGCTCTTGAGTCCTAATTTGTCTCTAGTAGCCGAATGCTTCATAGCTTCTAAAGCTTTTTCAGTGTCATAATTAGTGATGCCCTTTAAATAAGCATCAGAAATTACTGGAACCGCATGATAACCAATCATGCAACCTGTATAACAAGCCGAGAGATCCCAAATTGGCATAATACCGCCTTCGTCATATTTAGCCAAAAACGTATTTATAAAATCATTGGTTCGCTCTTGCTCAATAATAGTATACAAAGGATGTGCAGCACGATACGTATCCCATAACGAGAACACAGTATAGTATTCAAAATCATTAGTTTCATGGATATCAAGATCCATACCTCGATATCTGCCATCGACATCCTGATAAAGATTAGGTGCGATCATGGTGTGATACATCGCCGAATAAAAGTTAGTCTTGTAATCTTCATTTTGGGACTCAACAACTATTTTTTCCAGTTGGTTTTCCCAAGTTTGTTGTGCTTCAGTTTTAATTTGCTCAAAGGTCTTGTTTCCTATTTCTTCTTGCCTATTATTTTCGGCGCCATTTACATCAACAGCCGAAATTCCTATCTTAACATAAACCGGGTCGTTATTAGGATTGTCAAATTCAATGGCAGCTTGCTTACTTTGATATTTATAATTTTTAGAGACTAAAATTCCATTTTCATTATAGGTGATGTCTCTTATAGGCTTTGAAAACTGAATACTATAAAACAGTCTTTGGTCAGTTGCCCAAGCTTTAGAATGCCTAAAACCTGAAATGGTAGAATCGTTTATTTTCTGAATTTTATAATCTAAGATTTCATCGCGATGATCTAAATCTAATATTACAATTTGATCATTTGAAGATGGAAATTGATACTTGTGAATTCCACTACGTTTTGAAACCGTTAATTCTACATCAATGTTAGTAGAATCTAAATGTACCTTATAATAGGCAGGTTCTGCTATTTCATTATCATGAGAAAAGTGTGCGCGATAACCTGGTTTTTCGTCGCTACCATTATTGAAGTTAATGGCATTAGTTGGCATTAGTAGTATATCGCCATAATCGCTAACACCAGTTCCGCTCAAGTGCGTGTGCGAAAAACCGTAAATGTAGCTATCACTATAATGATAACCGGAGCAACCATCCCATCCATCTAGTCTTGTGTCTGGACTTAATTGCATCATTCCAAATGGCATTGTTGCTCCAGGATAGGTGTGTCCGTGACCGCCAGTGCCAATAAACGGATTGACATATTCAATAAGTGGCTTGTCTTTTTTAGCGATTTCTATTTGAGGTTTGGTTTCGCAACTCGTTAGAGATAGTGCAAGAAAAACGATAGAAAAAAGATATTTCATGGAAGATTTTATTAATCGAAAGGGAAGATACTAAATCTTAAGGTATCGTTAAATATATTTTAACAACTAAGTTCCTTTTTAAAATGACTTATCTTTGCAAAAACTTCATTATATGGTGCGTTGGATTATATTTATTTTAATCTATAGTCTTTTTTCATTTTACGGATTTCAAGCTGTTAAGACAGTTACAAAAGCTACTTGGATACATTATTTATTTATTGCTATTGCACTTATTATTGCGGGGAACTTTATTTATCAATTTTCAATAGGTTCAGAAGGTAGAGTGCTTAATCCGGCAAAGAGCTATGCTTTTGGCTTTTTATTGGCTTTTATGTCATTAAATTTAGTAATCGTACCAATCCTTCTTGGTGAGGATATTGTAAGAAGTGTTCTTGGATTATATGATAAAGTGGTGACTAAAGAATCTTTTTACATGCCTTCAAGAAGAAAATTTATTAGCCAAATAGCTTTAGGATTGGCGGCAATTCCTTTTTCCTCTTTACTCTACGGAATGTATAAAGGTAAATACAGGTTTAGAGTTTTAGATTACACCTTGCACTTTGAAGATTTGCCTGATGCTTTTGATGGTTATCGTATTACCCAGATAAGTGATATCCATTCAGGGAGTTTTGATAATCGAGAAAAAATAGAATATGGTGTTGATCTTATCAATCAGCAGCAGTCTGATGTAATCATGTTTACTGGTGATATGGTTAACAATAAAGCGTCTGAGATGGTACCATGGAAAGATGTTTTTGGAACTTTGAAAGCTAAAGATGGTGTGTTTTCGGTATTAGGAAATCATGATTATGGTGATTATGTAAGTTGGCAGTCTGAAAGTGATAAAACCAAAAATTTGGATGATCTTAAGGCACTTCAGAAAGAAATGGGATATGATTTATTACTAAATGAATCTCGGTTTATAGAAAGAAACGGACAGCGAATAGCTTTAGTTGGTGTTGAAAATTGGGGTAAAGGCGGCTTTAAAAAAGCAGGAGACCTAAAAAAAGCATCGCAAAATGTAAGTCCGGATGATTTTAAAATCTTAATGAGCCACGACCCAAGTCATTGGGAAGAAGAAGTTATAAAAGATGATTACCATTATCATCTCACGCTAAGCGGACATACACATGGTATGCAATTTGGGATTGAGATTCCAGGTTGGATTAAATGGAGCCCTGTGAAATGGCGTTATAAGTATTGGGCTGGTATATATCAGGAACTGGGTCAATACATTAATGTTAATAGAGGGTTTGGATATTTAGGATATCCAGGACGCGTTGGTATCTGGCCTGAGGTTACGGTAATCACACTTAAAAAAGGCACAAATAATGCATAATAGTGTCGAAATGTTATTTTTACTCTGAAATTGTTTATTTTTATAAATATGTCAGAGTGAACCTAGTAGATTGGTTAATTTAAAGTATTACCAAAAAATTGTTTAGGTTTGTATATACATATCTGATTTAAAAGTTTAAACGTATGTCAAAATTTGGGGAACTTATAGACGTGGATATTCCAGTTCTGTTAGATTTTTTCACAGAATGGAATGAACAATCTACTGCAATGCATCCTGTGATGAGAGATGTGGCTGCAGCTCTAGGTGATAAAGCCAAAGTCATAAAAATAGACGTTGATAAGAATAAGGAGTTAGCCGAAGCTCTTCGAGTAAAAGGTTTACCAACTCTTATTATTTACAAAAATGGCGAGATGAAATGGAGACATAGTGGGGAACAGGACGCTAACACACTAATAGGCATTGTTCAAGAGTATATCTAAGATTACAAGGTTTTAAACACAAATCCTTTATCACTGAACAATTCTAACACCTTTGGAAGCGTGTACATCAAATTTCTTGACGCTTTCACGCTATCATGAAACACAATGATACTTCCTTTTTTACTTTTAGACATAACATTCTCAAGGCACTTTTCTTCAGAAATTTCTTTTTCCCAGTCGAAAGACAGTACATCCCACATAATTATTTGATAGCCAAGATTGATGAGTTTTTTCCCTTGTTTTGGCTTTATTTGTCCATAAGGCGGACGAAAAAGAAGCTGAGTTTCAGAGTTTTTATAAGAATTAATAGCGGTTTGGGCAGTTTTGACTTCTTTTAAATAATCTTTGGTCTTAGTTGTCCAACCTTTAACATGATGTTGCGTGTGATTCCCAACTGTATGACCATTATCTATAATATTTTTAAATACATCAGGGTATTTTTCAACATTAGAACCGATACAAAAAAAGGAAGCCTTTGCATTGTAATCGTTAAGCGTATTTAAAGTCCAATCTGTGATCTTTGGTGTTGGCCCATCATCAAAAGTTAAATATAACTCCTTATTATTTGTTGCCACATCCCAAACATAATTAGGGAACATTTTTTTAGCAACAATAGGTGTTTTTACCGGAGCTATTTTCATCTCAATATACTATTGTTGTACACCTAATATACTATCAATAGTATCTTTTTGGAGGTCTCGATCTTCTCTAACAGGCTTCGCGTCTGGTTCTTCCTCTCCAGTAAAATGACTAAATCGTTGTAAATAATTGTTGAACTTTTTCGTTTCTTTTATGGCAAATTCTTCATCATTATATATAACTAGAATATCAACTAAGTTTCTATACCATTCAATATCTGAAACAATTTCTTCTAGATAACGTTCTTGATTTTCAATAGAGAGTTCACTCCAATAGATGAGTTTTTCTTGATATTTCCCTGTGACATCTGTATAGAGTTGTCTCGCTTTTTCTTTATTACCTATTTCATAGTATCCTGTTATGTAGGGTTCTAGTAAGGTATAGAAACCAAACTTATCTACTGGCATTTTCTCTAGGGCTAAGTCGGCTACTTTTTCGGCCTTATCAAGCTGATCTTCATTGATTAACTGTTCCATAAGTCTTGCCAAATTGCCTCTATAGGTAATTCCATTTTTTCTAGTTTCTACGTCATGATAAATTTTGTCACTACCACTATTTCCCCAGTCCCAAGACATAACTTTTTCATACATTAAGTCACTATCAATTCGTCCCATATCAAATGGATTTGCTCGATTAACAGGTGTTTTAATTGGTACCAGTTTATAGCATAAACCATCGAGTTGTAAGTAATCTTTCATCCAGATATAATCTTCGTCACCAAATGCTCCGCCAGTAAAGTATATTGGACGTTTCCAATCATTATTTGCTATGATGTCTAGCATTAACAATCGGTTTTTGTATAGAGCATTACTAGTGATTTTGACATCAATGTAAGGTGCAATTTTATCTTTGTCTTTGTCTTTAACAACACCATTTTCTAAAACATTGTCTTTGTTGACAGGTATTCTAATATTTGATGTTGGCAGATAGTTTGAGTTTTGTAATTGCGCAGGATATGCATTTGGGTTTTCACCTCTACTTTGCATAGCGTATTTAACTTTATACCGTTTATCATCATTGGATATGAAATTCATGAAGTCTTTAATCATCATTGTATCTTGAGTAATCTCATATTTCATGACAACGTCACGTGTTCCAAATTTATATTGATCATGCGTCAACTGTGATGGTATAGGGTCACTCTCATAAGCTTTTCGCTTCATTTGATCTATGTACCAATCGGTTTGAAATAAACTTGTGTTCACGACACGTACATCTGTTCTCACACCTTCAATTTCTTGTAAATACCATAGCGGGAAACTGTCATTATCACCTATGGTAAATAAGATAGCATTGGGCGCGCAGGATTCTAAATATTTCCGAGCCATGGCCTGCGCTGTATATTTTGCTGATCTATCATGATCGTCCCAATTTTCAGCAGCTAAAATCCCAGGCACTAAAATCAAGCAAACTACTGTAATTGCAGGAGCTAAGAATTTTGAATTTGCATATTTCCGAAGTAAATCAAAAATAGCATAGACTCCAAAACCAATCCAAATAGCAAACACATAAAATGAACCTACTACAGAGTAGTCTCTTTCACGAGGTTCAAAAGGTCTTACATTAGTATAAAATTGAATCGCTAGTCCGGTAAATAAGAAAAACACTAATAGGACCCAAAAACGCTTAGGATCTCTTGTAAGAACAAACAAAAAGCCAATAATCCCAAGTATTAACGGTAACATATAATAGGTATTTCTTGCTTTATTATCGGCAACGTCGCTGGGTAAATTGTCTTGAGACATTCCTAAATGCCATTTATCTAAGGGACCAATTCCACTAATCCAATTGCCATGAAGATCATCGTATTTTCCTTGGATATCATCTTGTCTTCCAGAAAAATTCCACATAAAATAACGCCAATACATATAACCTAACTGGTAATCTATCATGTAGTAAAGATTGTCACCAAAGGATGGTTTCTCTATGTCCAAAAAGTCTCGACCAAATTGTCTCAGGAAATTATGGTAATCTTCATAATTTATCTTTCCTTGTGCGACTTCGCTTCTAAATTTATTAACCAAACCACGTATGTCGTTATCCATTTGATATTCGGGTTTGATTTTGAAATCTAACAAGCCAGTAAACATCATGTAATTTTCTGCGTGCTCAGTACTCCACATTCTTGGTAGCCACGATGCTTGAGTAGCGTTGTAATTTTGTTTAGATTTTTCCCAGTTGTTGACAATAACATACTCGCCTTTCTCATGATCTTTCTCATATTTAGGTTTGTCGTCTAAATAAGGATTATCTTCATCTAATCCTGTGTATTGATCTGTAAATAGTGGTCCATAAAACAAATGAGTTTCTGGGTATTGTTCTAAATTGTAATAGGCCAAAAGTTCACGTGCACTTGACGGATTGTTTTCGTTAATTATAACATTAGCATTGGCTCTTATAGGTAGCATTACCCAAGACGAAAATCCGATAAAAATAAAAATCAGGCAAAGTGTTAATGTATTAGCATATTTGTAGCCTTTATTTTTCGTGTATTTTAGTCCGAAGTAAAACAATGCTACAACGACAATTCCAGCAATTATTGAACCTGAGTTAAAAGGAAGACCGATAGTATTAACAAAGAAAATTTCCGAAGCACTAAATAATCTAAGTGCATTAGGCAGTAATAATTTAAATATAAATAATAAAATGGCGGCGGCAATAACATTAGCCAGAATAAAGTTTCCTACAGTGATATTTTTATAATTCTTAAAATAATAAATAAGAGCTAAAGCAGGAATGGTAAGAAGACCCATGAAATGAACACCAAACGATAGACCAATAACGAAAGCAATTAATATTAACCATCTATGACCTCTAGGTTCATGCATGTCTTGTTCCCATCTTAAACCAAGATAAAAGAGGATTGCCATAATTAAAGTAGCCATAGCATACACTTCGGTTTCTACGGCATTGAACCAAAAGGAATCTGTAAATGTAAAGGCTAAACTACCAACCAAGGCACTACCTAAAATAGCAATATATTGATGCTTTGAAAGTACTTTATTGGTTTCATTTTCCTTTCTTGGATCGGCAATAAGAACAATCTTTCTTAATAATAAACTAATGGACCAAAACATGAATAGTATGGTAAATGCACTTGAAACAGCACTCATCATATTTAGCATCATACCAATTTGAGCAGGTTCTAGAGCAAACATTGAGAAAAATGCGCCTAACATTTGAAATAGAGGTGCTCCAGGAGGATGCCCAACTTGTAGTTTTGATGACGTCAATATGTATTCTCCTGCATCCCAAAAGCTAACTGTTGGCTCTATTGTTAATGCATAAGTAATTAAAGCTATGGTAAAAGCTAGCCATCCTAAGATGGTATTCCATTTCTTGAAGTTGAAATGTGTCATAAAAATAGTCTATTTAATGCGAGCGAATTTACTAATAAATATGATAAACGCTATAGATTTTAAGTAAACGTTACCATTTTTTAATTATTTTATAGAAATTTTTTTGCGCAAATCAAACTTTGTACTAAATTTGCATCCTCATTTAGAGAATGGCCTATGGTGTAACTGGCAACACGTCTGGTTTTGGTCCAGAAGAGTCTAGGTTCGAGCCCTAGTAGGCCAACAAAAAGTCTTCCAATTTTGGAAGACTTTTTCTTTTTATTAAAATTTCAAACTAAATCTTAAAGGTAATTACTGGTCTATTGGCATGATTTACTAAGTCTTCGCTAATACTTCCATTAAAGAAATGTGCTATGCCTTGTCTACCATGAGTGCTAATCCCTATTAAATCGGCATCGATTTGTTTAGAATAATTCAACACGCCTTTTTCAACAGACTCGTCATTATAGATATTAACAGTGTAGTTTTTAAAACTATAGTCTTCTATAAAGTTGTTAATTCTGTCATTTGCTTTTTTGGTCGTTGTAAAATTACTAGCTGTATTTACCATAAGCAAATGTAATTGTGCACCAAAAGCTGTAGCAAATTCTGTGGCTTGGCGATAGGTCTCTTTATTATCATTTTTAAAATCTGAAGCAAATACAATATCATCTACACTAAAATCATCATGATTATTCTTAATCACTAATACAGGTACGTCTGAGTTGCGAACTGCTTTTTCGGCATTGGATCCAACAAACATTTCTTTAAAGCCACTAGCACCATGCGAACCCATAGTAATCATGGTAATACCGTGTTCTTTGCATATTTCTGAAATACCATTAAAAGACCCATCTGGTTTCACAATCTCGTGTACATTTAAACCTTCGAGATAAGGACTATTCATAATGTCTTCAAATTTCTGATGTGCCATTTTCATAAAAAACATGACCTCTGGCACTTCAGCTTGAGTGCTTACAGCATCAATCTCTTGTAATGGGATTTCTAGCATGTGTAATAAGTAAATCTCACTACCATGCTTTTTTGCAATTTGAGAGGCCACTTTTAATGCATTTTCCGCCTCTTCTGAAAAATCAGTTGGAACTAGTATTTTTTTCATATTGATGTAGTTGATTTGTAGTATATAAATTTAATAATAAAAATCGACATAGGCGCAGTTGTAAAAATCAATAAAATTGTTGTATATTTGCAGCGTTGTTTGAAGAAAAAAGAATAATGAGCGGACGAGAAGTCCGCTCTTTTTATACTAAAAATGTTCAGAGAAACTGTAAAAAATTTATTAGAGGAAGGATTAAAACAACGTGAAGACCTGTTTTTGATCGATTTTGATGTGTTAGCAGATAACTCAATAAAAATTGTAATTGATGGAGATAATGGTGTTTTAGTAGAAGATTGTATGTTTATTAGTCGTGCTATTGAGCACAACTTAGATAGAGAAGAACACGATTTTTCTCTTGAAGTATTATCCGCTGGAGCAACAGCGCCATTTACAAATAAAAGACAGTACAAAAAAAATATAGGGAGAACACTTAGTGTTAAAACCACCGAAAATGAAACCATCGAAGGGACGCTTACTGAAGCTAATGATGATAAGATCCTTTTAGAATGGAAAGCTAGAGAGCCTAAGCCCGTTGGTAAAGGCAAAGTAACCGTAAAAAAGCAAGCTGAGATATTGTATGATACGATTTCAAAAGCTCAAGTTGTAATAAAATTTTAATTCATAGTTATGGAAAATATTGCGTTAATTGATTCTTTTTCAGAATTTAAAGACGATAAGTTAATAGATCGTGTAACGTTAATGGCGATTTTAGAGGATGTGTTGAGAAATGCACTGAAAAAGAAATATGGTGATGACGATAATTTTGATATTATTATAAATCCTGACAAAGGTGATTTAGAAATTTGGAGAAATAGAATTGTTGTTGCAGATGATGAAGTTGAAGAACCTAATCAAGAAATTGCATTATCTGAAGCTCAGAAAATTGAGCCAGATTTTGAAGTTGGAGAAGATGTTGCCGAAGAAGTGAAGTTAGTTGATCTTGGTCGTCGTTCTATTTTAGCATTACGTCAAAACTTGATCTCTAAAATTCATGAACATGACAATACAAACATCTATAAGCAATTTAAAGAGCTAGAAGGTGAGATTTATTCGGCTGAGGTTCATCATATTCGCCATAGAGCGATTATACTTTTAGATGATGAAGGTAATGAAATCATCCTTCCAAAGGATAAACAAATACCTTCCGACTTTTTTAGAAAAGGAGAAAATGTTAGAGGAATTATTGAAAGTGTTGAATTAAAAGGAAATAAACCTGCCATTATTATGTCTCGAACTGCACCAGCATTTTTAGAGAAATTATTTGAGCAGGAAATCCCAGAAGTATTTGATGGTTTAATTACAATCAAAAATGTGGTTAGAATACCAGGAGAGAAAGCTAAAGTAGCTGTAGACTCTTATGATGATAGAATCGACCCTGTTGGTGCGTGTGTTGGTATGAAAGGTTCTAGAATTCACGGTATTGTTCGTGAATTAGGTAATGAGAATATTGATGTTATTAATTATACTAATAACTTACAATTATTTATTACTAGAGCACTAAGTCCAGCTCGAGTAACGTCTATTAAGTTAGACGAAGAAAACAAACGTGCTGAAGTATTACTAAAACCAGAAGAAGTGTCAAAAGCTATTGGTAGAGGTGGTCACAATATTAGATTAGCTGGTAAATTAACCGGTTATGAAATTGATGTATTTAGAGAAGGTGCAGAAGAAGATGTAGAATTAACTGAGTTCTCAGATGAAATCGAAAGATGGATTATAGATGAATTTAGTAAGGTAGGTTTAGATACTGCTAAAAGTGTATTGGAACAAGATGTTGACGACCTTGTAAAACGTACCGATCTTGAAGAAGAAACAATATTAGATGTTATTAGAATTCTTAAAGAAGAATTCGAAGATTAATGCCAACTTAGTATTATAAAGTTAATTTGGTAGAATAGATTTTTAAGTTATATTACACAATTTATGGCTCAAACGAGATTAAATAAAGTATTAAGGGAATTAAATATCTCTATAGATCGCGCTGTTGATTTTTTAGAATCAAAAGGTGTCGAGATAGAGAAGAGTCCTAATACAAAAATATCAGAAGAGGTTTATACGATTCTTTCCAACGAATTTCAAACCGACGCGAGTAAAAAAGTAGCTTCTTTAGAAGTTAGCGAAGCAAAGCTAAAGGAAAAAGAAGAACTACGTGAGCAACGTGAGCGTGAATTGGAAGAAAAAGCTCAAAAAGAAGCAAAGAGTCGTGAAGTGGTTAAGGCTAAAGCAGAATTAAGTGGCCCTAAGCAAGTTGGAAAAATCGACTTAAATAAAGAAAAAGAGGACGCTCCAGCAGAGGAAGCACCTAAAGTAGAGAAACCTAAAAAGGAAGTAGCTCCAAAGGTTGAAAAACCTAAGAAAGAAAAACCTGTTGAAGAAGCGCCTAAAAAAGAAGTGCCTAAAGCTGAAGACAAGCCAAAAGCAAAAGAAGCGCCTAAAAAGGAAGTAGAAGAGCCAGCATCTGAACCTGTAGAGGAAACGCTTAAAACAAAATACAAGAAACTTTCCGGACCTAAAATTGCTGGTGATAAAATTGACTTATCTCAGTTTAATAAGCCGAAAAAGAAAAAAGAAGAAAAGAAACCTGATTCAGATTCTGATAATAAAAAGAAAAGACGCCGTATTAGTAAAGGGCCATCGGGAGGTGGAGATAATAGATCTAATAACAGAGGTGGAAACCAAAGAGGTGGTTACAAAGGCAAAAATCAAGGCAAATCTGTTGTAAAAGAAGAGCCAAGTGCAGAAGAAGTACAAAAACAAGTACGTGAAACCTTAGAAAAACTTCAAGGTAAATCCAATAAAGGAAAAGGTGCAAAATACCGTAGAGAAAAAAGGGAGCAACATAGAGAGCAAACTGAAAAGGATCTACAAGCTGAAGCAGCAGAAAGCAAAATTCTTAAAGTAACAGAGTTTGTTACAGCAAGTGAGGTAGCAACGATGATGAATGTGTCGGTTACCGAAATTATTTCTGCATGTATGTCATTGGGTATGATGGTGACTATGAACCAACGTTTAGACGCTGAAACCCTATCTGTTGTTGCAGATGAATTTGGATATGAAGTTGATTTTGTCACTGCTGATATTGAAGAATCTATAGAAGAAGTTGAAGATAAGCCAGAAGATTTAATACCTCGAGCTCCTATTGTGACTGTTATGGGTCACGTAGATCACGGTAAGACATCGTTATTAGATTACATACGTAAAGAAAATGTAATTGCTGGTGAATCTGGAGGAATTACTCAGCATATTGGAGCTTATGGAGTTCAGTTAGATAATGGACAAAAAATAGCCTTCCTTGATACGCCTGGTCACGAGGCCTTTACAGCCATGCGTGCTCGTGGTGCTCAAGTTACCGATTTAGCAATTATTGTTATTGCAGCAGATGATGCCATAATGCCACAAACAAAAGAAGCAATTGCCCATGCTCAAGCAGCAGAAGTGCCAATTGTATTCGCGATAAACAAAATTGATAAACCTGGAGCAAATCCTGATAAAGTAAAAGAAGGATTAGCTAATATGAATTTATTAGTTGAAGATTGGGGCGGGAAAATCCAATCCCATGATATTTCAGCTAAAAATGGAACAGGTATTAAAGAATTATTGGAAAAAGTATTGCTAGAAGCCGAATTATTAGAGCTTAAAGCAAATCCTAATAAAAATGCTAATGGTACTGTTGTAGAAGCGTTCTTAGATAAAGGTCGAGGATATGTGTCTACTATCTTAGTACAAGCCGGAACATTAAAAGTTGGTGATTACGTACTTGCTGGTAAAAACAGTGGTAAAGTAAAAGCAATGCATGATGAACGTGGTAATGAAGTTGAAGCGGCTGGACCATCAACACCAGTATCGATCTTAGGATTAGACGGAGCACCACAGGCAGGTGATAAGTTCAATGTCTTTGAGGATGAGCGAGAAGCCAAGCAAATTGCTGCGAAACGTACACAGTTACAACGTGAGCAATCTGTTAGAACACAACGTCATATTACACTTGATGAAATTGGACGTCGTATTGCACTTGGTGATTTCCAAGAATTGAATATTATCCTTAAAGGTGATGTGGATGGTTCTGTTGAAGCATTGACAGATTCATTCCAGAAATTATCTACCGAAGAAATTCAAGTAAATATCATTCATAAAGGTGTTGGTGCTATTACCGAAAGTGATGTGTTATTAGCAACCGCTTCAGATGCGATTATTATCGGGTTTAATGTAAGACCAATGGGTAATGCACGTCAAATTGCTGATAAAGAAGAAATCGATATCAGAATGTACTCGATTATCTATGATGCGATCAATGATCTTAAAGATGCAATGGAAGGTATGTTATCGCCAGAGCTTAAAGAAGAGATTACTGGTACTGCAGAAATTAGAGAGACATTTAAGATTTCTAAAATTGGTACTATTGCAGGTTGTATGGTAACCAACGGAAAGATTTACAGAAACTCTGGAATTCGCCTCATTAGAGATGGAGTTGTAATTCATACTGGTGAATTGGTATCATTGAAACGTTTTAAAGATGATGTTAAAGAAGTGTCTAAAGGATACGATTGTGGTATGCAACTTAAAGGTTATAATGATATTCAAGTTGATGACGTTTTAGAAGCCTTCCAAGAAGTTGAGGTTAAGAAAACACTCAAGTAAATAGAGTTTTACATAGTTTTATAAATTTTCAAATTTTATTCTCCCTATAATATAGCTTTTGAAAATTCAAGCAATTTATGTTTATTACAACATTGATAGTTTAATATATGGGAGAAATAATTGAAAATCATGAAGGTTTATTTGTTGGTTTATCGTCAATACCAATTTATTCAAATGAGAAATTTGATATATCAAATTTCAGCAACAACATTATAGATAAAACCTTTGCTCAGTTTAGAGAGGAGTTAAAAAATAATCTTAAGGATAAAGATCAGTTAGATGATGAGCTTTATAAGTCCATAAATTTTTATGCTTTTGGGTTCTTTAATTTAATTACGTTTAGTTTCATTGATGATTTTCACTTCGGAAACTTTTCTTTCAGACCTTATAATAAACATATTGGCGAGGGTGTCAATAATTCAAATTTTCAATTTCAAGTTGTTAATGGTTATAACTTAAGGTATAATAATGAAAACCTGACAACGCAACTTGAGGAGTCACCATTTATTTGTGTTTGTAAACTAAAAATTAATTCTTCTTTATTAATAGGAATTGGTCGTCAAGTTATAGAAGAGATAATTAATGAATTGAAGGCTACTTATTGTGATCAAAATTGTAGATTAATTATTTCAGAATCTTTTTCGTGGCACGAAATCACGGTAATACTTATGAGTGATAACTTAACCTCGATTATGGAAAGGGTTAAGAAGATGCGATTTCAAACTACAGATACTTTTCAATGGGATGTAGATTTAAAAAATAGTTTAGCAAGTTTCTTAACAAATGAGAATACTGAGGGGATAAATATATTTACTGATACAGAATCTATTTTTGGGATTAATCCAAAATTTTTCGGAAACCAGCTAGGGAAGAAGACAGCGTTTTTTAAAAATTATGAGAAATTAAAAATTGATGATGAGATAAAGATTTCTACTAAAATACAAATGAAAACGGGTCATGCTAGCCAGATTCAAAAGGAGTTTTTTGAAAATGAAAGCGTTAAAGCGTTAATCGAAGAAGGCCTCAATATTACTAGTGGTAGAAGTGATTATACATTTAGGTATAAGCAAAATTCTATAATTAACTATATCAATTTTTGGGATTTAGTTATAAATGATAAAAGTATTAAGAATGTTATAAATTCTAATGTTAGGAAATTACATTCTAATATCAGTATGAAATTCAATGGTTCAGTTGATTGTAAGCTTAATACTGATATGCATGCCAACTTGTTTAAGAAATTAAAATTTAGTGGAGTTGAGATAGGAGTCATCGAAAGCCAACTTAAAAAATTAAAGGTTTCAAAAGAAATAAGTAATTCAGTTCTTACGCTATATACTAACTTTAATGATATTATATGCGATGTTAATTTATATTGTTTTTATATAGATCTTAAATCCTTATTGGATAGTTTAAAAGGTATTATTTATAGATTATCTAACTACTCCAGTAATCATGATCAAATGTTTTCTGGAAATAGTATCTTTCAATATAGAAAAGTTACCGAGATTTCAAAAATGTTACTATTGTATATCCGTAATTTTCAAACGGCTTATGGAAATAGGTTTTTAGATAGTAAGAGAAATGGTTACAATTTAGATACTAAAGGAGAGTTTAATGGAGGGGTTCATCAGGTTATACATGCTTATGATTCGCTGTTTAAGATTGCATCAGAATCTCTACGATTAGCAAACATCTCTAATTCTAAAGATTATTTACCTATTGCTTCTTTTGGTGATTATGAAAATGGCATAAAGGCCTCTATTAACAATCTACACCTAAATTATTTTCAATTATTTCAACCCGAATTCTTCTTATTTAGTATGATAAAGGAGAGTATAAATGCGCTGTTAGATTTTTCTTGGTTGGAAAAGACTGATGATGGTATTCAAGCAGAAGAACTACTTGCACTTGGAAAACTCAAAAGAGAATTAGCTATTAGTATAAATAGTGAACCGAGTCTAAAAAACAAGGAGTTACTCTTTGAGTATTTGCCGCCGGAAAAAATAGATAGAAAAATCAACTACTTTTTATATTATTCAACCTTTATAGAATTAATTTGGAAAGATGATATTGAAACGTTTACATTCTGGTTATGGAATGTGTACATTCAAACCTCAAATCTATACAATATAGATGGTACAATTAGGATAGATCTCTTCAAAGAACATTTTGCTGCTTATTATATATCTGTTAGACATTTATATCTTAACCAGGATAATATAAATCAAGTCATAACAACTTTGATAAAAGATACGATTACTTCACCAGATTTACTGTTTTATATTTTTGATAAAACAGATGGTGAAGACAGTGTTTTTGAAGAGTGTGATAAATTATACAATTACATTTTAAAAAATGATAATGAGTATAAAATATTACAGATATTAACAGTTTATAAAAATCATGCCAATAAAATGAAGCTTGGTGATTTATCAGATAATGACTTTTTTAATAAGGTGTCTAAGCTGATTACAACCAATATAGTTTTGTTTAAAGATATGATTGAGAGCTCAGGAGATGGAGGTATAACATCCTACGTTAGAAAGCCTGCATCTGGGCACGGAATTTATAAAGATAACTATAGTGATGCTGTTTTTGATCCTCACGGAGGTCTTTTTGTCAGGGAACCCAATTTAAGAAAAAAGTTTTTATCCCTAAGGATGAACATCATTAATGAAGCCAGAGATATAAGTTATAAATATAAAATAGCGTTTTACAAAAAGGAGATAGAAAAAAATAAAAAGGAGGGAAAATAAGCTATTCCTCATCAAACATACCAATATAAGTACTCAAGTTCTCCACTGAAGGAACTTTAAATTTTAAATTTTCTTTTTGTTCTTTAAAGCGAGCAAGATCTTCATTTTGCAATGCTTTCATTTTGTCTGAATGCTTTTTGGTGAGTGCTTCAATGATTTTTTTATTGCTAGGGTTTCCATACCATTTTCTAAGGTCTAAATACAGAGACCTATCATAAAAAGGAGGCAAACTTTCGACTTTTGATGCATAAAAATCACCCCAAAAGGGGTAAATAGTGATATATTGTTCAAATAACTCTTTCACGACTAAAGTTTTGGTTAAACTATTCTATAAAGATACTAAAATTACACTTTTTAACTGAAATCTTAACGTTTATTAGCAATATTAATCGCTAACTACCAGTTTTTTACACTTTTTTTAACAAGCTTTGAAGCTCTTTTCTAATGTGTTTTGTAAGCATTGGATTTTTTAATAAATCTTGTTCTGTTAAATAAATCCCTTCAATTATATCATTTACTTTTTCATCATCGATTGTTTCAAATTGGTTTAAATTCATTAGTGTTTCTTTTTTACGCTCAGAACCAGTTTTTGATAATCCGTTATTTAATTTTAAATCATAATAAAGATCAATGTTTGTATAATTGGAATTTATTTTGTCTATGTATTTCTGATCTTTAAAGATTCGAATTCGTTTATTAATCTTGTCAAAATTATTTTTTAGTAAAGTTTTTAAAGGAATATCATATATAATAAAATACTTTCTAAATAGATCTACCTCAATTAAATTTACGCTACTAATCGAAGATTTCGATTGCTTGGTATAAACACCATTGCTAGTATAGTATGGAGGATCAAAAAGTTTACCGTGAGTATGACCATTTAAAACTAAATCATTGTTACTAATTCGTTCATAAAAACTTGTGTTTTGTTTACAGACAAAATCTGTCGTTAATTGAGTTTTAAAATAATTATTATACTCTTTTAAACTACTTTCATTGATTTTTTTTTGCACTTCTATTTCAATAGAGTTTTTATCATGCCAATTTAGAAGTCTTGGAAAATGATGAAAGAGTGAGAGGGAAAATGTCGTGTTATTTTCTTTATTCTCAATAGAAGGAAGCATTTTGTAGATTTCAGAATTGATTTTATTACCAACTGAAATGTTTTCATAATCCGTTGGGTATATAGGAAGTTTTCCATCACTTAAATTTTTCCAATCTTTGTTTGACATAGACAACCACGATGTATTAAACCAGCTTACTAAAACTTTACCATTTCCAATATTGAACTCATCGAAGCCAATAGTAGAATCCCCGTTTCGAATAGCGCCTATTTCACTACAAAAATGATTGTAAGCTTTGAAGGATGACTCAAGCTTGGTTTGAAATTCATCAACAATTTCATAATTAGGAATCCATTGCTCTTTTAATATGGAATTTTTATTTATTTTTTTTTCTAAAACTTCGAATGTATTATTAAAGTCTGAATCATGATTGCCAGGTGCACAGTAGATTTTTGTTATCTTATCTTTGCAGACTACTTTCGATAAGTCTTTAATTAATTCAATTGCAATGTTATGATTGGGCTTACTATTAAGATTTACTGAACCGTTTCTGTCCATCATATCACCTGTAATTGACAATATATCCAAGTGTTCTCTGTCTTTTGAGTTTAAGAAGTATTTTAAATTTTGGATTAAGTTTTTTTTTGTTGCTTTATATTCTTTTTTTTTAGAAATCTCTTCATTTAAATGCCAGTCTGACAATTGAAGAATATATATAGGATTAGGCATAAGCGTTGAGTTAGTTTAGTTAAATTTAATAAAACCTTATACTATAACAAAAAAAAGCAACTTAATTAAGTCGCTTTTTTTTGTTATATCTATTGAATATCAATCGTTTAATTGTCCTTTTTTGGTTCAAAAACCATAGCTTTCGAAAACTTCTTCTTAATTTTTAAAAGTGCTATATCTGCTTCTAGTCGCGTGCTGAAATTACCAACCCAAACTTTATAATTTGGTGTTTCATATACCACATCGGTTGGC
The DNA here is from genome assembly GCF_021032705.1 of Psychroserpens luteolus. Classification (GTDB taxonomy): domain Bacteria; phylum Bacteroidota; class Bacteroidia; order Flavobacteriales; family Flavobacteriaceae; genus Psychroserpens; species Psychroserpens luteolus. The sequence goes on from NZ_JAHVXI010000001.1 coordinate 1,221,093, forward strand.
CATTGAGAAAATGTATTGCGAAACTTCTGCTCTAATGCCATCGCTTTTGAACGTGACCCAAAATCTAATTGAATCTTATATAAATCGACCGTCTTTACATCTTTTTTATATTCTAATAGCTTAGTAATATCACTATCTTGGTCAATAGTAACAGTACCTTCCTGAGCAAATGCTTGATTTCCAACTGCCAAGAACACCAAAATTAAGACTACTATTTTAAGGATATTTGCTTTCATATTTTTTGAAATTTAGTACAAAGAAAACGATTTTTTTTAACTGTTGTTTCCTTAGTCAAAATTAATAACTAAATTGGGTGCCAAATTATTATTTAGAATCCTTATAAATTATCAATTAACAGTTCTGTAACATTTTCAAAATCGACTTTATATGTTATTTTTGCATGAGATTTTACAAACGTTTTTTTCAATAGCAATAATGAAAAAATCATACCAAAGTTTAGAAGATAATTCAACTAACAATATGATACAGGTGATTTACCGTCAACTAGCCTCAAAGATTCCTTATTTAGGACTGGTTATTTTACTCACGTTTACTACTTCACTTAACGCTCAAGAAGGTGATCCTGCAAAAGGAAAAGCTTTATTCAATACCAATTGTGCTTCTTGCCATAATCTTGATAGAGATATGACAGGACCAAAACTTCGATATGTTGAGTCGAGACTTGAAGAAGAGCAAGGTTTAGATAGAGAGTGGTTAACAAAATGGATTAGAAACAGTGCAGGTCTTATTAAATCTGGAGATGCATACGCTAATCAGGTATTTAACGAATGGAATCAAACACCAATGACTGCATTTGCAGCTTTAGAAGATCAAGATATTGCAGATATTTTGGCTTGGACAGCAACTGATCCAATTGTTACTGAAGATGATGGACCAGATACTCCAAAAGAGCCAGTTGAAGGTGGAATCTCAAACAAATTAATTCTTGGTGCTTTAGCTGTTTTGTTTGCATTATTGGCTATGGCTTTAGTGTTGGTAAGACGTACTTTAAATCGTTTTGCTGAAGAAAAAGGAATCGAAGCCGCTTCAAAAGACAAGAGTATTTCAATATGGAAGGCGTTTGTACAAAACCAATTCTTAGTATTGGTGACAGCAATTTTCTTCTTATTGGCAAGTGCTTATTTTGTATATGGTTATTTATCTCAAATAGGTACAGATCAAGGTTACGAGCCTGTGCAACCAATACATTATTCACATAGAATTCATGCTGGAGCAGCTGAAGATGGTGGTAATGGTATTGACTGTAAATACTGTCACTCTTCTGCTAGAGTAAGTAAGCATTCAGGTATTCCTTCATTAAATATCTGTATGAACTGTCATAAAACGATTTATCAAGTATCTCCTGAAACGCAAAAGCAAGGTTTAGAAGAATTTGGTAAAGATTACAATGCCGAAATTCAAAAACTATACAAAGCTGTTGGTTGGGATGAAGCAACACAATCGTATACAGGAGAAACTGAACCAGTAAGATGGGTTAGAATACATAACCTTCCAGATTTCGCTTATTTCAATCACTCTCAACACGTTGAGGTGGCTGGAGTACAGTGTCAAACATGTCATGGCCCTGTTGAAACAATGGAAGTGATGTATCAGCATGCGCCTTTAACTATGGGATGGTGTATCAACTGTCACAGAGAAACAGAAGTTAACGTAAAAGATAATGCGTATTACACAAAAATACATGAGCAATTATCTAAAAAATATGGTGTAGATAAACTTACAGCTGCTCAAATGGGTGGACTAGAATGTGGTAAGTGTCACTACTAATAAAATTTAATAAGAAGTAATTCAATTATATAATATGTCATCAAACAAGAAATACTGGAAAAGTGTTGAAGAGCTAAAAGAGAATAGCTCTATTGTTGAGACGCTAAAACAAAATGAATTTGTTGAAGAGATTCCTACTGATGAATTTTTAGGAGATAAAAAAACATTAGAATCGTCTTCTACAACGCGTCGTGACTTTTTGAAGTATGTAGGTTTTAGTACTGCTGCTGCATCTTTAGCAGCTTGTGAAGGACCTGTAATTAAATCAATTCCTTATGTGGTTCAGCCAGAATCTATTGTTCCTGGTGTTGCCAACTATTATGCAACAACAATTGCAAATGGTTTTGATTTTGCTAGTGTTTTAGTAAAAACACGTGAAGGTCGTCCAATCAAAATTGAAAACAACAACTTAGCAAAAACAAACAATAGTGCTAATGCAAGAGTTAACGCTTCTGTGTTAGGATTATATGATAGCTTAAGAGTTCAAGGTCCAATGAAAGGCGGCAGCGCTATTTCATGGGAGACTTTTGATGCTGAAACAAATCAAGCCTTAAACAATGTAATGACAGCTGGTAAGGAAATTGTATTGTTAACACAAACATATGCAAGTCCTTCTACCTCTAAGTTGATTTCTGAATTTAAAGCGAAGTACGGAAATGTACGTCATGTTGTGTATGATGCTGTTTCAGAATCTGCTGCGTTAGATGCTTTTGAAGCGAAGTATAATACTCGTGGAATGGCAAATTACGATTTTTCTAAAGCCATGACAATTGTTTCAGTTGGAGCAGATTTCTTAGGAGATTGGCAAGGTGGTGGATTTGATGCTGGATATGCACAAGGACGTGTTCCGAAGAACGGAAAAATGTCTCGTCACATTCAGTTTGAATCAAATATGTCACTTACTGGTGCAAACGCAGACAAGCGTGTGCCATTGACGCCAACACAACAAAAACATGCTTTAGCAAAACTACATAGTTTAGTGGTTGGTGGAGCTGCATCTACAGATTTACCAGAGCATATAGATCAAGCTGTTCAAAAAGCAGCTTCAGAATTGAAAAGAGCAGGAAGCAATGGTGTTCTTGTTACTGGTATTCAAGATGTAAATGCACAAACAGTTGCATTAGCGATTAATGAATCACTTGGAAGCAAGGCATTCGATCCAAATACTCCAATTTTAACAAGACAAGGTAATAATGCTTCGGTTACTAAATTAGTAGCAGATATGAAAGCTGGTCGTATTGGTGGTATCATCATGAGTGGTGTTAACCCAATGTACACATTGCCTAATGCTTCAGATTTTGCTGAAGGTCTTGGTAAAACAGACTTATCAATAGTATTTTCAATGAAAGCAGATGAAACGGCTTCTCTTGAAAGCGTTGATTATATTGCAGCAGCACCTCACTACCTAGAGTCTTGGGGAGATGTTGAATTTAAAAAAGGACATTATAGTTTAATGCAACCAACGATTCGTCCGTTGTTTGATACACGTCAATTTCAAGACGCTTTATTAAAGTGGACAGATAATGGCATGAACTATCGTGAATATATTAAAGAGGCTTGGGGAAGTAGTATCCTTACTGGATCATCTTTCAACAAGGCTTTACAAGATGGTGTTTATGTTGGTAGCATTGCTACTGAAACTGTAGATACAACATCAGATACTGATTCTTCTATAGATGATTTATTAGGTGAATCTGTAACAGCAGTTTCTGCAGGAAGTGCGGCAAGAGCATTAGCGTCTTCTAAGTCTTCTGGAGATTTAGAATTAGTTCTATACACTAAAACAGGAATGGGTGATGGTCAACAGGCTAATAACCCATGGTTACAAGAATTCCCAGATCCTATTACAAGAACATCTTGGGATAACTACTTAACAATGTCTGCAAAAGATGCAGAAAAGTATCAGGTTAAGAATTATCATGTAGCAGATGGAGGCTTAAATTCTAGCTTCGTAGAATTAACTGTTAATGGAATTCCTGTTACGATTCCTGTTATTATTCAACCAGGACAAGCACAAGGTTCTATAGGTTTAGCCTTAGGATATGGTCGCAAAAATGGATTGAAACCAGAAATGCAGACTGGAAAGAATGCATACCATTTCTATAAAGATTTTAATACAACTCAAACAGACGTTTCATTAAAAGATATTGGTGGAGAACACGAATTTGCATGTGTTCAATTACAAAATACCTTAATGGGTCGTGGAGACATTATAAAGGAAACAACTTTAGAAATCTTCAATACTGAACATAGAAATGTTTGGAATAAAGTACCAACAGTATCTTTAAATCATGAAGAGGTTGAAGTCACATCTCCTGAAGTTGATTTATGGGATGAGTTTGACCGTTCAATAGGACATCACTTTAACTTATCTATAGACTTAAATTCTTGTACAGGTTGTGGTGCATGTGTAATTGCATGTCATGCCGAAAACAATGTCCCTGTAGTTGGTAAAGAAGAAATTAGACGTAGTCGTGATATGCACTGGTTACGTATTGATAGATATTACTCTTCTAATGATACATTTGAAGGTGATGTTAAAGAAAAGGAAAGTGCAGATGGATTAGGCTTAGGAAACTTCGTATTTGGCGATGGTGAAGGCGATGGTTCTTTATCTACATTTGCTAGATTAGAAGATCCAGCTGATAATCCGCAAGTAGCTTTCCAACCAGTAATGTGTCAGCATTGTAACCATGCACCTTGTGAAACTGTATGTCCTGTGGCTGCAACATCACATGGTCGTCAAGGTCAAAACCATATGGCATATAACCGTTGTGTTGGTACACGTTACTGTGCAAATAACTGTCCGTATAAAGTACGTCGTTTCAACTGGTTCTTATACGCTCAAAACGATGAGTTCGATTACCACATGAATGACGATTTAGGTCGTATGGTATTGAATCCAGATGTAACAGTTCGTTCACGTGGTGTTATGGAAAAATGTTCTATGTGTATTCAAATGACACAGAAAACAATTCTTGATGCGAAACGTGATGGACGTCCAGTTAAAGATGGTGAATTCAAAACAGCATGTTCTGCAGCTTGTAGTAGTGGCGCTATGGTGTTTGGAGATATCAATAACAAAGACAGTAAAGTTGCGAAACTTAAAAAAGATGATCGTATGTATCACTTATTAGAAAGTGTTGGTACTAAACCTAATGTTCAGTATCAGACTAAAGTGAGAAATACTAAAGAAGCATAAAAATTAATTAAGAAACAATTATAATAGATTATGGCGTCTCATTACGAAGCACCTATTAGAAGACCCTTAGTTACAGGAGAAAAATCATATCACGATGTATCGGTAGATGTGGCTGCACCTGTTGAAGGAAAAGCAAATAAATCTTGGTGGATTGTATTTTCAATAGCACTTGTCGCTTTCCTTTGGGGAATTGGGTGTATTATCTATACAATTTCTACAGGTATCGGAACTTGGGGTTTAAATAAAACCGTAGGTTGGGCTTGGGATATTACTAACTTCGTTTGGTGGGTTGGTATTGGTCACGCAGGAACCTTAATTTCTGCTGTACTTTTACTTTTCCGTCAAAAATGGAGAATGGCGATTAACCGTTCTGCAGAAGCAATGACAATTTTCTCGGTAGTTCAAGCAGGTTTATTCCCAATTATTCACATGGGTCGTCCATGGTTAGGATACTGGGTATTACCAATTCCAAACCAGTTTGGTTCATTATGGGTTAACTTTAACTCTCCATTACTTTGGGATGTATTTGCGATCTCTACGTATTTATCGGTATCATTAGTTTTCTGGTGGACTGGTTTATTACCTGATTTTGCGATGATTCGTGATAGAGCTGTAAAACCATTCCAAAAGAAGATTTATTCATTATTAAGTTTTGGATGGTCTGGTCGTGCTAAAGATTGGCAACGTTTTGAAGAAGTATCATTGGTACTTGCAGGTTTAGCAACACCATTAGTACTTTCTGTACATACTATTGTATCGTTTGACTTCGCCACATCGGTAATTCCTGGTTGGCATACAACCATTTTCCCTCCATACTTTGTTGCTGGAGCGATTTTCTCAGGATTTGCTATGGTGAATACCCTTCTTATTATCATGAGAAAAGTATGTAGCCTTGAAGATTATATTACAGTACAACACATCGAGTTAATGAACATCGTCATCATGATTACGGGTTCTATTGTTGGTGTGGCATATATTACTGAGTTATTTATCGCTTGGTATTCTGGAGTAGAATATGAACAATATGCATTCTTGAATAGAGCAACAGGTCCTTATGCTTGGGCCTACTGGATGATGATGTCTTGTAACGTGTTCTCACCTCAGTTTATGTGGTTTAAAAAATTAAGAACGAGTATTATGTTCTCATTCTTTATATCTATTGTAGTAAACGTAGGAATGTGGTTTGAGCGTTTCGTAATTATCGTAACATCATTACACAGAGATTATTTACCATCATCTTGGACAATGTTCCAACCAACATTTGTTGATATTGGAATATTTATTGGAACCATAGGATTCTTCTTTGTATTATTCCTATTATATGCTAGAACATTCCCAGTAATTGCTCAAGCTGAAGTGAAGACAATATTGAAATCTTCAGGTGAACGTTATAAGAAAATTAGAGAGCGTGGTGATAGTTTAGTTGGAACAGGTGCAGATACAAGAACATCAAATGCTACAGCCGATGTTAAGACTGAAGTAGTTAAAGATGTTTCAGATGAAGATAATTCAGCTAAAGTTGACGATTTATTAGGAAGCATTGGTGCTTTTGATCCAAATACGCAAACTGCTGATGACTTGAAAAAAGTAAATGGTATTGGTCCAAAAATGGAAGAAGTACTTAATAGTATTGGGATCTATACATTTTTACAGGTTAGCAAGATGACAAAAAGAGAATATGACTTGTTAGATTCAATTACAGGTTCTTTCCCAGGAAGAGCAGAACGTGATGACTGGTCTGGACAAGCTAAAAAATTAATAAACTAAAAATAGTACATGGAAGCTTCAAAAGTAATTCACGCTATTTATACAGATGACGATGTTTTAATGGCTGCCGTTAAAAAGGTAAAGTCTGCGCATCATCATATTGAAGAAATTTACACGCCTTTTCCAGTTCACGGATTAGACAAGGCAATGGGATTAGAGCCAACAAGAATAGCTATAGCATCATTTATCTATGGTTGTATTGGTTTAACAGTAGCAATTGTCATGATGAATTTTATCATGATCGAAGATTGGCCTCAAAACATTGGTGGAAAGCCAAGTTTTAGTTATATCGAGAATATGCCTGCGTTTGTACCAATTATGTTTGAGCTTACTGTATTTTTTGCAGCTCACCTAATGGTTATTACATTTTACTTAAGAAGTAGAATGTGGCCATTTAAAAATGCAGAAAACCCAGACCCAAGAACTACAGATGACCATTTCTTAATGGAAATTGCAGTTCATGATAACGAACAGGAACTCTCTAATTTGTTAAAGGAAACGGGAGCAGTAGAAATTAATTTAATTGATAAAGCGCATTAATTTATACAGATGAAAAGCTTATTTAAAATAATAGTGGTATTAATGGTATTTGCAAGTGTTGTGGCCTGTAAGAATGACACAAGACCTAACTATCAGTTTATGCCAAACATGTACGAGCCTGTAAGTTATGAAGCTTACCAAGAGGCTGAAATTGTAGTTGATGGTCAACAAATGCTCATTGAGGATATGGAAGCACAATTACCTGCCGAAGGTAGTATTCCTAGAGGTGGTCACATGCCATTTGAAATTGAGAATACTAATGAAGGTTATATCCTAGCTAAAGAAACATTAACCAATCCTTTAGACTCTACGCAAATTGATAACCCTAGAGGAGGGAGATTATACGATATTTATTGTGGTATTTGTCATGGTAAAAAAGGAGATGGTCAAGGGAATTTAGTTAAGCGTGAGAAAATATTGGGTGTGCCAAGTTATGATGATGCTGGGAGAGCAATTACTGTTGGAAGTATTTATCATACCATTTACTATGGAAAGAATTCAATGGGTTCATATGCTAATCAATTAAATGAAGAAGAACGTTGGCAGGTTGTTGATTATGTGTTGAAGTTGAAAGCTGATTTAGAAAAATAAGATTTAGTTAAAGATTATATAATGGAATACAAAATTTCAAATAGACTAAGATTAACTGCTATTGTTTTAATGATAGTTGGAGTACTAGGTGTATCATACAGCTTTGTAACTTCAGGCAAAACATTTGAACAAGTAGAAACGATGTTGGCTAACGAATCTCATCATGGTGGAGGTCATGGAGAAGAAGCCGGTCATGATAAGGAAGCAGATCACGATACTCATGCATCAGAAGAATCTCATGCTGAAACAGCTGGTCATGATAATGCAGAAAGTCATGGAGCTCATGCTGAAGTAGATGAACATACTAAGCACGTTAACCATGTTATGCATGCTATGCACAAAAGACCTTGGGCTGCAATTTATGTAGCTGCATTTTTCTTTTTTATGATTGCACTTGGTGTATTGGCATTTTATGCTGTACAATATGCTGCTCAAGCAGGATGGTCACCATTACTTTTAAGAGTGATGGAAGGTATTACCGCATATATGCTGCCTGGAGCCTTAATCGTTTTAGGTATAGCAATTGCTTCTGGTTTGATAGGTCATTATGGCTTATTTGTATGGATGGATCCAGATGTAGTAGCTCATGATAAATTAATTCAAGGTAAATCAGGATGGTTGGATATCACTTGGTTTGGAGTTAGAGGATTAATATTTATTGCTGGTTGGTGGTTATACAGACACTTCTCTCGTAAATTCTCGATTGCTCAAGATAATGCAGACGACAATAAAAACTTTAAAAAGACATTCCGTATCTCGGCAGCATTTTTAGTATTCTTTTTATATACAGAATCTATGATGTCTTGGGATTGGATTATGAGTGTTGATCCTCACTGGTTCTCAACATTATTTGGATGGTATGTATTGGCAGGAATGATGGTTTGTGGTATCACTGTAATTGCAATGATTACTATTTATTTGAAATCAAAAGGATTGTTACCAAAAGTAAACGATAGTCATATCCATGATTTAGCGAAATTCATGTTTGGATTTAGCATTTTCTGGACGTACCTATGGTTCTCGCAGTTTATGTTGATATGGTACTCTAACATTCCAGAAGAGGTGACTTATTTCATAGCTAGATTTAACGATTATCAACTACCATTTTTAGGAATGGTGGCTATGAACTTTGTGTTCCCATTATTGATATTAATGAATAGTGATTATAAACGTATTCCATGGTTTGTGATCATGGCTGGTATCGTTATTTTAGTAGGTCACTATGTAGATATATTTAATATGATTATGCCAGCTACAGTGGGAGACCAATGGGCAATTGGCATACCAGAAATTAGCTCAATATTGTTATTCGCTGGATTGTTCATATTTATTGTATTTACAGCATTAACTAAAGCACCTTTAGAACCAAAACGAAATCCGTTCATCAAGGAAAGTGAACATTTCCATTATTAATAAAAATTATAAAGAACAGAAACGACAATGACTGCTTTTTTAACAATTATAATAGTAATTTTCATAGCTGTTGCCATTTGGCAAATGGTTAAGATATTTGATTTGGCTCAAGTAGGCGCTTCAAACGATCAAGTAGCTACAGATAAAGACAACAAGATTAATGGATATTTAATGATGGGGTTCTTAGTCTTCATTTATGCCATCACTATTGCTAGTTTTTGGTATTTAGGAGATTTACCTTTGATGTCTAATTCTGCTTCAGAGCACGGACCGCAACTTGACAATTTAATGATTATCTCTATGGTAATCATATTCATTGTTCAAACATTTACGCAATTCTTATTGCATTACTTTGCTTACAAGTACAAAGGAGAAAAAGGACGTAAAGCATTATTTTATGCAGATAATAATACATTAGAAGCGATCTGGACGTTTATTCCAGTGATTGTTTTAGCAGGTTTAATTATTTATGGTCTATTCACTTGGACAAGCATCATGAATATTGATGAAAGTGAAGATCCATTGGTAGTCGAATTATATGCACAACAGTTTAACTGGAAAGCACGTTACGCAGGTGATGATAATGTTTTGGGTATGGCTAATGTTAGATTGATTGATAATGACAGAGCAAATATCTTAGGTTTAGATGAGTCTGATCCTAATGCTCAAGATGATGTTATTACAACAGAACTACATTTACCAGTTGGAAGACCTGTATTATTTAAAATGCGTTCTCAAGATGTTTTACACTCTGCTTATATGCCGCACTTTAGAGCGCAAATGAACTGTGTACCAGGTATGATTACTCAGTTTGGGTTTACACCAACTGTAACTACCGCAGATATGCGTAAAAATCCTGATATTATTGAGAAAGTAGAGAATATCAACGCCATAAGAACAAAGAATAGAAAAGAAATAGAAGCTAAGGGAACGCAAGAAGTTATATATGAGTTTGATTACTTATTACTATGTAATAAAATTTGTGGAAAATCACACTACAATATGCAAATGAAGATTATTGTAGAAACTCAAGAGGAGTATGATGCTTGGATTAAAGAGCAAAAAACGTTCAAAAATTCTTTAACTAACAACTAAAAGATTAAAAAAGAAAATAGATTATGTCAGCACACGCAGATACTCACGCACACGACGATCACGGACATCATCATAAAGAGACTTTTGTAACTAAATATATATTTAGTCAAGATCATAAAATGATTGCTAAGCAGTACCTAATAACTGGTACTATTATGGGTGTTATTGGAGTTTTGATGTCAATAATGTTCCGTATGCAGATTGCATGGCCTGAGGAACCTAATGTATTGTTTGAAGCATTACTTGGAAAATGGGCTCCCGAAGGTGTTATGGATGCAGATATTTATTTGGCATTAGTAACCATTCATGGTACCATAATGGTATTCTTTGTATTAACTGCAGGATTGAGTGGTACATTTAGTAACTTATTAATTCCGTTGCAAATTGGAGCACGAGATATGGCATCTGGTTTCCTTAATATGGTGTCGTATTGGTTATTCTTCTTATCTAGTGTAGTGATGATTATTTCACTATTCGTAGAAGCTGGACCAGCGGCAGCAGGATGGACCATTTACCCACCTTTAAGTGCGTTACCAATGGCACAAGGTGGTTCAGGAATGGGTATGACCTTATGGTTAGTATCTATGGCTATCTTTATTGCATCCTCGCTACTAGGATCGTTAAATTATATCGTAACAGTTATTAATTTACGTACTAAAGGAATGTCTATGACAAGATTACCATTAACAATCTGGGCATTCTTTGTAACAGCTATTATTGGTGTGGTGTCTTTCCCAGTATTATTATCTGCTGCTTTATTATTAATCATGGATAGAAGTTTTGGAACATCATTCTTCTTATCTGATATTTTCATTCAAGGTGAAGTATTGCATTACCAAGGAGGTTCTCCAGTATTGTTTGAACACTTATTCTGGTTCTTAGGTCACCCTGAAGTATATATTGTATTACTACCTGCATTAGGTATTACGTCCGAAATTATTGCTACTAACTCCCGTAAACCTATTTTTGGTTATCGAGCGATGGTAATGTCAATTTTAGCCATTGCCTTCTTATCAACGATAGTTTGGGGTCACCATATGTTTATCTCAGGAATGAATCCATTCTTAGGTTCTGTATTTACTTTTACAACCTTATTAATTGCAATTCCTTCTGCAGTAAAAGCATTTAACTATATCACCACACTCTGGAAAGGTAACCTCCAGATGAACCCAGCAATGCTATTCTCAATTGGTTTAGTATCTACGTTCATCACAGGTGGTCTTACAGGTATTATCTTAGGTGATAGTGCATTAGATATTAACGTTCATGATACGTACTTCGTTGTAGCGCATTTCCACTTAGTAATGGGTATATCTGCGCTTTACGGAATGTTTGCAGGAATCTACCATTGGTTCCCAAAAATGTTTGGTCGTATGCTAAATAAAAACCTTGGATATTTACATTTCTGGGTAACGGCAATATGTGCTTATGGTGTATTTTTTCCAATGCACTTTATAGGTATGGCAGGTTTACCAAGACGTTATTATACAAACTCTAACTTCCCATTATTTGATGACACCGCAAATGCTAATGTTGTGATTACAATATTTGCAATTGTAGGTGGTATTTTCCAATTGGTATTCTTATGGAATTTCTTCTACTCTATTTTCTACGGAAAGAGAACAGTACAGAATCCTTGGAGATCAAATACATTAGAATGGACTGCTCCAATAGAGCATATGCATGGTAACTGGCCAGGAGAAATTCCTCATGTACACCGTTGGGCTTACGATTATAGTAAACCAGGACATGATGAAGATTTCGTGCCTCAAAATGTGCCATTATATGATGGAGAAGAAGAATTGCAACATTAAAAATTCTTTATATAATATTGAAAAGCCTTTCGTAACTATCGAAAGGCTTTTTGTTTATATTTGTGTTATATGAACGAAAACCTAGATCCAACAAATGATAATTTTTCTCCAGAAGAACTGGATGTAGAAAAAAAATTAAGACCACTATCCTTTGATGATTTTACTGGTCAGGATCAGGTGTTGGAAAATCTTCAAATTTTTGTTCAGGCTGCGAATGGTAGAGATGAAGCTCTAGATCATACCTTGTTTCATGGACCTCCTGGACTTGGTAAGACAACATTAGCCCATATCCTAGCTAGTGAACTTAATGTAGGTATAAAGGTAACCTCTGGACCAGTTTTGGATAAACCAGGAGACTTAGCGGGACTATTGACGAACCTTGACGATCGTGATGTATTGTTTATTGATGAGATCCATAGGTTAAGTCCTATTGTTGAAGAGTATTTATACTCGGCAATGGAAGACTACAAAATCGATATTATGATCGAGTCTGGACCAAATGCTAGAACGGTTCAAATTAATTTAAACCCGTTTACCTTAGTTGGAGCAACAACACGCTCAGGGTTACTAACTTCGCCTATGCGAGCACGTTTTGGAATTCAAAGCCGACTTCAATATTACAACACCGAATTGTTAACGACCATCGTACAGCGTAGTGCTTCCATTTTAGATGTACCCATTTCTATGGAGGCCGCTGTCGAAATTGCTGGGCGAAGCCGAGGCACACCTCGAATTGCTAATGCATTACTTCGAAGAGTTCGTGACTTTGCACAAATAAAAGGAAACGGAAATATTGACATAAAGATCGCTAAGTTTGCTTTAGAGGCGCTTAATGTAGATGCACATGGTTTAGACGAAATGGATAACAAAATTTTAGAAACCATCATTGATAAATTTAAAGGTGGCCCAGTTGGGATTACCACATTGGCTACTGCTGTTAGTGAAAGTGCCGAAACCATAGAAGAAGTATATGAGCCCTTTTTGATACAACAAGGGTTTATAATGCGAACACCTCGCGGACGGGAAGTGACAGAACTGGCTTATAAACATCTTGGAAAAATTAAAGGTCCAATACAAGGCGGTTTGTTTTAGTATAACACTTCAATTGGTTTTAAAACGTATTATACTATCAAAGGAAATCATACATAATGAATCCAAAAAAAGAAATACCTACTGTTCCTTTAAAACGTTTCTTGAAGCATTCATTAGATATTTTAAAAAACCCATTACCATTTCATCATCGCAACTTTATAGAACAAGGCGATGTGTTTAGATTGAAAATTGGATTCAATACTAGCGTATTTTTTTGTAGAGATGCTGCTTTGGCCGAGTATGTCCTTCAAAAGAATCAACGCAATTATGTCAAGTCTAAAATTCAAACCGAAGATTTAGTAAAATATGTTGGTAAAGGATTATTAACTTCAGAGGGAGATCATTGGCGTAAGCAACGAAAACTCATTCAGCCTGCGTTTCATAAAAAACAATTAGAAAACTTATTGGAATCTATTCATGATGCAATTACTTCAGAGTTTCAACGAATACAGCCTGGTGAAGTCTTAGATATATTTCCAATTTTAAATGATCTCGCATTTCAAGCTGTCGTAAAATCCTTATTTAGTAGTGCTGCAAATCAAGATGATATAAGCCGTTTACAGCATATTACCGAGACAGCTCAAAAAATGCTTGTCAAAGAATTACGTCAACCTTATCTAGGTTGGTGGTTTAAAGCAAGTGGTGAAATTAAAAAACACATTGGCTTAACTCGGGAAGCTAGAGACATATTAAAGCGTATTGTTCATGAAAGACGCAAATCCAATACACGAGAAAATGATTTATTAGATATACTTCTTGATGCTAAATATGATGATGGTAAATCAATGAGTGAGGAGCAACTTATAGATGAAATTTTAATTTTATTTACAGCAGGGCACGAGACGACATCTAATTCGTTAACATTTACATGTCAACTTCTAGCTTTACATCCCGAATGGCAAGAAAAAATATATGAAGACTATATAGCCATACACCAAAAGGCGGACGATTTGATGACTATCGTTACGCAATCTAAAGTTTGTCAACAAGTTATTGAAGAATCAATGCGGCTATATCCTCCAGCCTATTTTATTGATCGTGTAAATGTTGCAGAAGACCATTTCAATGGCATGCAATTTAAAGCAGGCTCCAATATCTTGTTTTCAGTTTACGAAATGCATCGCCATCCAAATTTGTGGGATAAGCCAAACGAATTTATACCTGAGCGATTTTCGGAAGGTGGACGGAAATTTTCGTCGCAATATTTCCCATTTGGCGCAGGACCAAGAAAATGCATAGGAAATAATTTTGCTATGTTTGAAATGATTATGGCCATGTCTGAATTAGTAAAGACTTTTAAAATATATCCAGATTTTGAAGCAATAGACATAACACCATTAATTACCTTAAAGCCTAAAAATGCGTTTTTAAAATTTGAAAAGCGAAACAAATGACTGCAAATAAATCTAAATACAGCAAGTTTATAAAAACAGAAGCCAAACGTCTTGGTTTTTTATCTTGTGGTATTAGTAAAGCAGAGTTTTTAGAAGAAGAAGCACCACGATTGGAAACATGGCTTAAAAATAACGCGCATGGTGAGATGCGGTATATGGAAAATCATTTTGATAAACGCCTTGATCCAACCAAATTGGTTGAAGGTTCTAAAAGTGTGGTGTCTTTATTATTAAACTATTTTCCTTCGGAAATTCAAAATACCGAAAGTTATAAACTCTCTAAGTATGCCTTTGGAACCGATTATCATTTTGTGATTAAAGATAAGTTAAAACAACTATTGCACAGTATTCAGAATGAAATAGGAGATGTTCATGGTCGAGCCTTTGTAGATTCGGCACCTGTGCTAGATAAAGCTTGGGCAGCAAAATCAGGTTTGGGGTGGATTGGGAAGCACAGTAATTTATTAACGCAGCAAGTAGGATCGTTTTATTTTATTGCTGAATTGATTATTGATCTGGATTTAGAATATGATCATATTGTTTCAGATCATTGTGGTACATGCACAGCATGTATTGATGCTTGTCCTACGCAAGCCATTACTGAGCCTTATGTTGTGAATGGAAGCAAATGTATCTCTTATTTTACGATTGAATTAAAAGATAATATTCCTTCAGAATTCAAAGGACAATTCGATGATTGGATGTTTGGTTGCGATGTGTGCCAAGATGTTTGTCCGTGGAATCGTTTTTCAAAAGCACATAGTGAACCATTGTTTAATCCGCATCCTGAGTTATTATCAATGACAAAAAAGGATTGGGAAGAAATTACTAAGGATACATTTAATAAAGTATTTAAAAAATCTGCTGTAAAACGCACTAAATTTGAAGGTTTAAAGCGTAATATTAGCTTTTTAGATACTTAATACTTTAATTTTGATAAGACCTCTATAACACTTAAAAGATAAAAAATGCTAAGACAATTTTATTTTATTCTTTTTCTATTATTGATTGGTTGTGGTCAAAAAAGCCATGATGAACGGCTTAAAAATGATATCAATACATTAAAGAAATTACAAGATTTATCTAGTAAAGAGGTTAACGATTCAACATTATTATATCTCAATGAAGCTAAAAGAATCATAGATGCTAATGATGACATACCAGATACGCTTCGGCTTGAGAATATATTTTTAAAAGGATATTATTATAGGCGTATTAATAAGATAGATTCGGCATCTTATTATTTTCATAAAACAATAGATTTAATTGAAGCACCAAATTCAAGATATAGAAACTTGGTATATTATAGAAATACTTGGGAAACAGATGAAAATAATAGCAAACTCGCAAATGCAATTAGCACAGCACAAAAGTTTGTTGATATTTCTGATGAAGATAAAAATGCTAAAGGACTCACCTATGCCTATAATTTTCTTGAACGTGTTAATTTAGATCTTGGCAACTACGATAAAGCATTATATTTTAATGCCAAAACCTTAAAAGCTGCTAAGAAATCTTCAGATACAGCAATGTATGTGATCACATCAATTTCTAGAGCTCACCAATTGTATAGTTTAGGAAAAAAAGAGCAGGCTTATAAGCTTCTTGACAGTGTAGATCATATCAAAACAGTTCCTAAAGATGTAAGGAGGCAGATATTTCGAAATTATGGAGCTCTGTATTTTTATGATGGAGAATATACTAAGGCTATAGAGAAATATAAACATGCCATAGAATTTTCTAAAGCCACAGAGGGTAATAAAAATTATAATTTGATTGAATCTTATAATAATATTGCTGAGGCTTATATAGAAAAAGGAGATTACCCATTAGCTAAAATATATTTAGATTCTACTCGGGCTATAATTCAACCTAATTCATTTCCTGACTATGTTACTTTTTATCATGAATTAAGGTTTAAACTCAATTATCTAACTAAAACTAATGAGGATGAAATACTCGAAGAGTATTTGGGTTTAATAGCAGGTAATAATAAACAGCATGAAGAAAAAATAAAAGAAGAACTCATAGCGTTAAAATTATCTAACGAAAAAGAGCAAGATGCATTAACGAAAAAGAAAGAAGCTGAGATTACTAATGTAAAGTTAATGTCTCTATTAGGGTTTTCTATATTGTTGCTTTTGATTGGGTATTTGTTTTACAGACAAAGACGATTTAAATTTGAAAAGCAAGACTTACAAATGCAACAGCGCTTATTACGATCTCAAATGAGTCCGCATTTTATGTTTAACACGTTGTCTGCAATTCAAAATCAAATAAAAGGGAATCAAAAAGGTGCAGTGAATTATCTAATGAAATTTTCTAGATTATTGAGATTGATTTTAGAAAATTCATTACATAATTATGTTGAAATAGACAGTGAGTTAGAATCACTGCGGAAGTATATAGATTTACAATTATTACGATTTCCTAATCAGTTTGAGTATACAATTTCATTAGAAAATTTTGAAGAAGATGAAGGGGTTTGTATTCCTCCAATGCTACTTCAACCTTTTGTTGAGAATAGTATCGAACATGGATTTTTAGGAATTAATTACAAAGGACAAATACATATAAAATTAGAATTACAAGACAAACATATACTATGCGAAATAGAAGACAATGGTATTGGCTTACAACCTCTTAATAAAGCTTATCGAAAATCGGTGTCTACACAATTGATTTCAACGTTTATTTATAAAACAACTAAACAGAAAGTTATAACTTTAGATAAGAAAAATGAAAACCTTTCCAGTTCAGGAGTCATTGTTAAATTTTTAATTCCATATAAATTTTCAGAACATGATTAGAGCAATAATAATTGATGATGAAGCTTATGTAAGAACTATCGTGAGTGATAAATTATCACAATACTTCAGTAATGAAATTGAAATTATTAGCGAGGCTGATAGTGTTGAATCTGGAGTGAAAATCATTGAAGATAAGAACCCAGATTTACTTTTTCTAGATATTCAGCTGAGAGATGGAACCAGTTTTGATATGTTAAATACAATAAAAGATAAAAATTTTGATGTCATATTTATAACAGGTTTTGATGACCATGCTATTAAAGCAATAAAGGTTGGAGCCTTAGACTATATTTTAAAACCTATTGATGATGAAGAGTTTAAAGAAGCGGTAAAGAAAGCCATCGATAATAGTAAAGAGGAAAATAATATCGAAAAACTGGTTGAAATATCAAGTGAATATTTTCAAGGAGTAAAAAAGAAACGGATTGTTTTAAAAACACTAGAAAATGTATATGCAGTGTATGAAGATGATATTTTATATTGTAGATCTGAAGGTAACTATACTACATTCTATACCAAACAATCTGAGAAAATATTAGTATCTAAGTCTATGAAAAAAGTATTAGAGTTGTTATCCGAAGATATTTTTATTAGATGTCATCAATCATATTTAGTTAACAAAAAACATGTGTTAAGATATAATAAACAGGGCGTTTTAGTAATTATTAATGAGATTAAAGTTCCTGTTTCTAGTCGAAGAAAGGATTACGTTATTGAAAAAATTTTTTGAGATACGAATTTGAAATCAAAGCCTACGAATTTGAATTTAGTAATGGTCGAATTTGAAATCTTCATTTTTAAAAGTGATTATTTATTAAATTACAAAGAAAAATAGCTATCCATCATGAAAAAAAATCACAAATTATTAGTCGTATTCTGCCTACTCATTAGTTTCAACTCTTGCGAAAAAGAGACTGTAAATGACTACGAAATAAATAGTAAAAATACACAAATAACAGATGTGTATTCTAGAGCAAAAGCTCAAACACAAACACAAACAAGCGATTCAGAAGCATTAGAAAATAACATGCAATGGGTAGCCTATATGACGGCACAAATATTAATAAAGGACGTCAATGCTACAAATCAATTTATGAGCAGATATAATTCTGGAATGATTAATAATGATTACTCAATTATTAGATTATCGGAGTTATTAAACAATCAACAAACAAATCAATCCTTTCGGGATGCTTTTGAAAATGAGTTCAATATTTTTACTGGAGAGATACATAATCCATGTGATAATCAAGGCAAGCCAAAATTACGCCCAACTCCTCCACCATGTAGTCCACCTCCATGTGTTTTACCAAATGAAGATATATTTGAAATCTATGTAGATTATTTAATATCAGAGCATTGTTTGGAGATTTATGTGAGTGGTGGTCTTGATTTATCGCAAAGTATAACGTCTTCTGCTCATCCATTGAATACGACCAATATTAATGCTGGATTTGAGCATTTTAATTTGAATCAATGCTTGGTTAATGAAGTCACTATAGATGGTAATGGAGTAGGTAATCTGTATACCAATTTAATTGTTGTAAGACCTTATAGAGAAATACATGAATGTGATTATCTTCAATTTCCAAACATCCCTGATTTCTCACAATTCCCGTATTAAGAATTCTAAACACTCATACTCTAAAGCTTTTTGATTCATGTCAAGAAGCTTTTTTATTTAAAACTATTTCCATTCAACGAATTTGAAATGGTTACGATCACTTATGAATTTACAGTAGCATAGTGCTGTTTTTTTTATGATTTTCAACATAGCAAATGACATATAATTCATAATCAAAAGTGTATAGCTATGCAAGATCAACTCTATAAGATACTTGAGAAACTGATTGTTAAAACTAATATTCAAGTTAATAAGGAAGAACTTAAACTTCAATTTTCAAGCCATCCGTCCTATCCAAGCTTACATGCTCTAACAGGTGTTTTAGACCATTTTAATATACCAAACCTAGCACTGCGTTTAGCTGTTAATGAAGACATGTTACAACAGCTTCCTAAACACTTTATTGCAAACATTGAGAGCGATCAAAAGGATATTTTGGTATTAATTGAAAAGAAAAAAAATGGAATTAAAATAACAAGCAACCCTAGAGAAAATAAAATAATTACTAACGAGGAATTTTTAAAACGATGGAATGGGATTGTTGTCGCCATAGAAAAAGATGAAACCGTAAAAGAAACATTTGAGAGCCCAACTAAAAAAATGGCTAAATGGATCTTATCTGGACTTGGGATATTACTAGTTGGATATCTTATATTATCAAATAACAGTGTATTTGCCAGCACACATTTTTTACTAAGTATTGTAGGTTTAATAATTAGCGTGTTTATATTAAATCATGAACTGGGATTACAATCAAATACAACAAATAATTTTTGTAATCTATCAGAACATACAAGTTGTGATGCCGTATTAAATTCTAAAGGAGCTTCATTTTTTGGCATATTAAAATTGAGTGATATTAGTATCATTGTCTTTTCTTGCTATTGTTTATGTTGGTTATTATTCTTTGTAAGTGGAACTTCCAATTATTCAATACTGTCAATAGCTACGTTATTGGCATTTCCTTTTGTAGTTTATTCGTTATACTATCAATATAGCGTTGTAAAAAAATGGTGTCCATTATGCTTGAGTATAGCATCAGTTTTAATACTACAAATTACAGCTTTAGTTGTCTTTGGTGCTTTTTTTAAAACGATAAGGATTGATGTACAAACAATGGTTTTGTTTTCTATGGCGACATTAACTTCAATAGGAGTATGGAGCTTTATAAAACCATTATTAAGAAAAAAAGAAGTCCTAGAAAAAACAGAAATAGCCCATTATAAGTTCAAACGTAATTTTTCATTATTTAATGTACTTCTTAATGAAGGGGATGCTTTTAGCGCTTTTAATTCAATACCAGGTGAAATAGTTCTAGGTAATAAAGATGCAAAGATTGAAGTGGTATTAGTAACAAGCCCTTTTTGTTACTACTGTAAAAAAGCCCACAGAGATATTGACCAGCTTTTACATAGAATAGGTGACAAAGTCAAGCTAATCATAAGGTTTAATGCAAATGTTAATAATCCAGATGATCAACTCTTTCAAGTTGCGTCGAGACTTCTCAAAATATATAATACTCAAAGCAAAAACGAAATTTTAAAAGCTCTTAATGAAGTATATAGTGATGATGTTAATCTTGAACATTGGATAAATCACAAACCATATGAAGTTTCGGTCTTTTATAATACAATTTTAAAGATCCAAAGCGATTGGTGTCAAACTAATGCGATTAATTTCACGCCTGCTTTATATATAAATAACAAACTATTTCCGAAAGAATATGATAGAAAAGATCTCATCTATTTCATTGATGATCTCACAGAACAACTTGATACTACTATTTCTACTAATTCAAGAGTTGAAAGCAATACATCAATGGCATCTTAAGAAGTTTCTCGCGCGGAGATAGACACAAACTGTGAGTGTCTCTAAATGTTCACGACTATTTTAAACTTTATAAATAATTTATTATGAAAAATTTATTAAAAACAGAAGGTTCTAAAAAGCTTAGTAAAACAGAGCAGAAATCTATTAATGGTGGAGGTGAATGGTGGTATGATGCTCTCTTAATTCCTTGTGATGAAGGTTGTCCTCCATCAATGCCAAGTTGTTTAAATGGATTCTGTTCAGACTATAACATTAGATAGGCTAATTAAACTAGGGTTATGATATCGTATCCCTAGTTTTTTTATGTGTAATCAATTAAAAAACTATACAATTTAAAGATACTTTTTCGCGAAGAGTAGACACAAACTGTGAGTGTCTCTAAATGTTCACTTTAGTAATAATTCTTAAATAAATTCATTATGAAAAATTTATTAAATGTAGAAGGAGCTCAACAATTGACTAAATCAGAACAACGCTCTATCAACGGAGGGCATAACTGTATTTACGGTTGTCCAACACATCTTCCAGGTTGTAAGTGTGTTAGTGGCGTTTGTCAAGGTCCTATCTATTGTCATGTTAATAGATAATTAACTCCTTTAGAAGCTATCTGTGTTTACAGATGGCTTCTTTTTAAACTGAAATCAATAATTGAAGAAAAAATTTCCAACATATAAACAAACAGAGGCTAAAGATTGTGGCCCAACATGCATTAAGATTATTGCTAAACATTATGGTAAAACCATAAATACGCAACAATTAAGACAGTTAAGTGAAACCACAAGAGAGGGAAGTAGTTTATTAGGATTGAGTGAAGCCGTCGAATCTATTGGATTTCGTTCTCTAGGCGTCAAATTATCGTATAAAAAATTAAAAGAAGCATCATTACCTTGTATACTACATTGGAATAAAAATCATTATGTCGTACTCTACAAAATTAAAAAGGGTAAAGCTTATGTGTCTGATCCAGCACATGGATTATTAACCTATAGCAAGGCAGATCTTATTAAGTCTTGGATTGGCAATAATGCTAATGAAACTACAGAAGAAGGTGTGGCACTAATGATAGCGCCAACACCAAAATTTTATAAATCTGAATTTGATGACGCTCAAAAATTTGGTTTTAGCTTTATCTTTAAGTACCTCTTTCAATACAAAAGATTTATCATTCAATTAATCATTGGTCTATTGGCAGGAAGTTTATTACAGTTAATTCTTCCTTTTCTAACTCAAAGTATTGTAGATATTGGTATAAATAACAGAGATTTAAACTTTATTTACCTTATTCTTTTTGCTCAAATAGCATTGTTTTTGGGCAAAGCTAGTTTAGAAATTATTAGAAGTTGGATTTTATTACACTTAAGCACACGTATTAATATTTCATTGATTTCAGATTTCTTCATTAAACTAATGAAATTACCAATATCCTATTTTGATGTACGAATGACAGGTGATTTATTACAACGTATTAACGATCATAAACGAATTGAACGCATACTTACAACATCGTCATTAACCGTGTTATTTTCCTTTTTTAATTTAATTATATTTAGCTTGGTTTTAGGCTATTATAGTCTTCAAATATTTTCAATTTTTGTAATTGGAAGTGTTTTTTACTTCACATGGGTTTTATTTTTCTTTAAAAAAAGAGCAGAACTAGACTACAAAAGATTTGCCGAAATAAGTGATGAGCAAAGTAAAGTTATTGAGCTTATAAGCGGTATGCAAGAAATCAAATTACATAATGCTGAAAAACGGATGCGATGGAACTGGGAATATGTACAAGTGCGTTTGTTTAAAATTGCTTCTAAAAATTTAGCCTTAGAGCAAACACAAAGTGTTGGTTCTAATTTTATTAATGAACTAAAGAATATGCTTATTACTGTGTTATCGGCTAAACTAGTTATTGATGGAGATATCACTTTAGGAATGATGCTAGCTATTAGCTATATCGTTGGCCAATTAAATGGACCAATTAATCAACTTATAAGTTTTATGAGAGATGTCCAAGATGCTAAAATATCTATAGATCGTTTAGGAGAAATCCACAATATGAGTGAAGAAGAGGTAGAAGGGGAAAAGAAGATAACATCAATTCCAGAGAATGCAACAATAGAACTAAAGAAAATTTCATTTCGGTATACAGGGGCATTAAAACCAGTACTCAAAAATCTCTCTCTTACAATACCAGCAAATAAAACTACAGCAATTGTAGGTGTTAGCGGCTCTGGTAAAACAACATTAATGAAAATATTATTACGTTTTTATGAGCCAGATAAAGGCGAAATTAACATTGACAAATTTAATTCAAACATAATTTCTCAAAAAACATGGAGATCACATTGTGGTGTGGTGATGCAAGAAGGTTATGTGTTCAATGATACCATCGCTAATAATATTGCAGTTGGTCAAGATCACATTGATGAAAAAAGGTTAGCTCACGCTATAGATGTTGCTAATATTTCAGATTATATAGATGGCTTACCCCTAGGTTACAACACTAAAATTGGAGCAGAAGGATCGGGGTTAAGCACAGGGCAAAAGCAACGCTTGTTTATTGCTAGAGCCATTTATAAAGATCCAAAATTCTTATTTTTTGATGAGGCGACTTCTGCTTTAGACGCCAATAATGAGAGTGTTATCATGAAAAAGCTAGATGCTTTTTTTAAAGATAAAACAGCAGTCGTAATTGCGCATCGATTGAGTACAGTAAAAAACGCGCATCAAATTGTGGTATTAGACAAAGGAAAAATTGTTGAAATAGGAAATCACAATACATTAATAGCACAAAAAGGAAATTATTACAATTTGGTGAAAAATCAATTAGAGTTAGGAAACTAAACAAGTCAACTAAAAAATATGCCATATACGTCCAACAACATAGAACTTCGTAGCGAACAGGTTCAAGATATACTTACTGCGATCCCTAATTGGATGATACGTTGGGGAAACTCATTAATATTTGTCCTATTATTAATGTTATTGGCAATATCTTGGTTTGTAAAATATCCAGATATAATAAATGCAAATGCTATAATTACAACTGAAATTCCTCCGCAAAAAGAATATGCAAAATTGACAGGAAGACTGAGTGCCTTGTTTGTTTCAGACAATGAAAAGGTAACCAATGCGCAACCTTTGGCAATTATAAAGAACACGGCAAATTATGAAGATGTATTTATGTTAAAACGAATCATAGATACCATAACAATTAATACAAAAACGTTTAACTTTCCAATCGATAGTGTTCCTGTTCTTTTTCTTGGTGATATTGATACACAATATGCCTTGTTTGAGAATAGTTATATTCAGTATAAATTAAATAAAGAACTTCAACCTTTTTCAAATGAAGCTCTAGCAAATCAATATTCTATTTCAGAATTACACAGAAGACTTCAAAGTTTGAGATCTCAAAGAGATATTAATGAAAAAGAGCTAGAGTTTAAAAATAAAGAATTGCTACGCCATAAATCTTTATTTGATAAAGGTGTTATTTCTGCTCAGGATTATGAAAATAAAGAGTTAGAATACGCGCTTACAAAACGTAATTATAAAAATTTTGAAACGTCGATTTCTCAAATAAAAGAAGGTATTAGTAATGCTCGTAAAACATCCAAAGGCTCAGAGATTAATAAAATTAAAGAAGAAATGAGCCTACTTAAAAATGTCATACAATCTTTTAACCAATTAAAAAACGCTATAGCAAACTGGGAACAAAAATATGTGCTTCAATCTAGTATTGATGGACGCGTATCGTTTTTAAATTATTACAGTACCAACCAAACTGTAAACCAAGGTGATTTGGTATTTACAATCATACCTAAAGAAAGCTCAACATTTATAGCCAAATTAAAAACACCTGCTCAAAACTCAGGTAAAATTAAAATCAATCAAAAAGTGAATGTTAAAGTGGATAACTTTCCAGATACCGAATTTGGCGTTTTAAAAGGCGTAGTGAGATATATTTCGGCTATTCCAGATAAAGAAGGTTGGTATCTTGTAGACGTAGAGTTGCCTAAAGAATTAATTACATCTTACAATAAAAAAATAGATTTTAAACAGGAGATGTTAGGGTCTGCTGAAATTATAACAGAAGACTTACGTTTAATTCAAAGATTTTTCTATCAGTTTAGAGAGGTATTTAATCGATAATTCAGAAATGAGTTGATAGGATCTCTCCTGTATTTATATTCCTCTTTCTCATAAAACACTTACATTTGCAATTCGGTTTGTTTACAAAAACAAAAATTGCAAATTGATTAATTCGTGTACAATATATGAGCAAGCAAAGTAAACGTAGAGAAGCTTTAGTATATCACGCTAAACCAACTCCTGGTAAAATTCAGGTCGTTCCTACTAAAAAATATGCAACACAAAGAGATTTATCCTTAGCCTATTCTCCAGGAGTTGCAGAGCCTTGTCTAGAGATTGAAAAAGATAAGAACAACGTCTATAAATACACAGCCAAAGGCAACTTGGTCGCCGTTATTTCAAATGGAACTGCTGTTTTAGGTTTGGGTAACATAGGACCAGAAGCTTCAAAACCAGTAATGGAAGGTAAAGGTTTATTGTTTAAGATCTTTGCCGATATTGATGTGTTTGATATTGAAGTTGATACCGAAAACATAGATGAGTTTATTGAAACGGTAAAACATATCGCTCCAACATTTGGAGGGATTAATCTGGAAGATATTAAAGCTCCCGAAGCCTTTGAAATTGAACGTCGTCTTAAAGAGGAGTTGGATATTCCTGTAATGCATGACGATCAACATGGAACAGCCATTATTTCTGCTGCTGCTTTATTGAATGCTCTTGAATTAGCCGAGAAAAATATTGAAGATATTAGGATTGTTATAAGTGGTGCTGGTGCTGCAGCTATTTCATGTTCAAGATTATATCAAGCCTGTGGTGCGAAACGGGAACATATGGTGATGCTAGATAGTAAGGGAGTTATAAGAGATGACCGTGAAAATCTGACAACAGAAAAAGCCGAGTTTGCAACACACCGAAAAATAGATACACTTGATGAAGCTATGAAAGATGCCGATGTGTTTATTGGCCTGTCAAAAGCAGATATTGTATCTCAAGAGATGTTAAAAGTGATGGCAAAAAACCCGATTGTTTTTGCTATGGCTAATCCAGACCCAGAAATAAAATATCAATTAGCAATAGATACGCGTGATGACATTATTATGGCTACAGGTCGAAGTGATCATCCTAATCAAGTAAATAATGTTCTAGGGTTTCCATTTATTTTTAGAGGAGCTTTAGATGTTCGTGCAACAAAGATTAATGAAGAAATGAAAATGGCTGCGGTCTATGCGTTAGCAAAATTAGCTAAAGAGCCAGTGCCAGAGCAAGTGAACATTGCTTATGGTGAAACACGTTTAACTTTTGGTAGAGATTATATCATTCCTAAACCTTTCGACCCAAGGCTAATTGCCGAAGTTCCTCCAGCTGTTGCAAAGGCAGCTATGGAAAGCGGTGTTGCTCAAGAACCAATAGAAGATTGGGACAAGTATAAAGACATATTGTTGGAACGATTAGGTTCTGATAATAAAATCGTTAGACTGCTTTTAAATCGAGCAAAACTTAATCCAAAACGTGTTGTATTTGCTGAAGCAGATCAGTTAGATGTTTTAAAAGCTGCACAGATTGTTTATGACGAAGGTATCGCAATCCCGATATTATTAGGGCGTCGTGATAAGATTCTTTCTCTAATGGAAGAGATCGAATTTGAAGGCGATTTAGAAATTATCGATCCAAAATCTGACGAAGAAGAAGAACGTAAAAATAAATATGCTAAAGTATATTGGCAGCAACGTAAACGTAAAGGTGTCACGTTGTATTCTGCTGAAAAATTAATGCGTGAACGCAATTACTATGCAGCAATGATGGTTAATGAAGGTGATGCAGATGCATTGATCTCTGGATATTCAAGAAGTTATCCTTCGGTAGTAAAACCAATGTTAGAGCTTATTGGTCTAGCACCTGGTTCTACCCGAATTGCGACCACTAATGTAATGATGACACAGCGCGGACCAATGTTTTTAAGTGATACTTCTATTAATATAAACCCAACAGCAAATGATTTAACAAGAATTGCTCAAATGACAGCTGGTGTTGTTAAAATGTTTGGAATGGAGCCTGTAATGGCAATGATTTCATACTCAAACTTTGGCTCATCAAAAAATCAAACAGCAATTAAAGTTAGAGAGGCCGTGGAGTATTTGCATAAAAGACATCCAAACTTAATCGTAGATGGTGAGTTACAAACCGATTTTGCACTCAATAGTGAAATGCTACAGGATATATTTCCGTTTTCTAAACTCGCAGGTAGAAAGGTAAATACACTTATTTTTCCAAATTTAGAGTCGGCAAATATTACCTACAAATTGTTGAAAGAACTTAATAAAGCAGACTCTATAGGGCCTATTATGATGGGAATGAGAAAACCAGCTCATATACTTCAGTTAGATGCAAGTGTTGATGAAATTGTAAACATGGCTGCTATAGCCGTAATTGATGCGCAACAGAAAAGTAAAAAGAGAAGTGAATAAGCATAGCGTTTTAGCCAACTGATGACCTTTGAAATGTAAATAATTTTATTACATTTGAGTTTTTAACGAAAGCGCGTAAATGATTACACATATTCAAGGTAAATTGGTGGAAAAAAACCCAACAGATGTTGTTATAGATTGTAACGGTGTTGGCTACCTTTTAAACATATCCTTACATACGTTTTCTCAGATTCCAGATAGAGAGGCTCTCAAATTATATACGCACTTAATCGTAAGAGAGGATTCGCATACGCTATATGGTTTCTCTTCAGTAGCTGAACGTGAAATTTTTAAACTTTTATTATCGGTTAGTGGTATAGGAGCAAATACTGCTCGTACAATGCTATCGTCATTATCTCCGCAGCAGGTAAAAGAAGGGATTGCTCATGGAGATGTGGCATTAATTCAATCCATTAAAGGCATTGGAGCTAAAACTGCAGCACGTGTTATACTGGATTTAAAGGACAAAGTGCTAAAAGTTTACGATATTGACGAAGTTTCTGTTAATAAAAACAATACCAACAAAGATGAAGCGTTATCAGCTTTAGAAGTTTTGGGGTTTGCTAAAAAGCAGTCCGAACGTATTGTGGATAAGATTGTGTCTCAGCAACCAGACGCAAGTGTTGAGACTATTATTAAAGAAGCTTTAAAAAATTTATAAAATTTGATTACAACTAACTTTACTATATCAAAATCATTACATCATTTATTATTTGTTCTTGCTTTCGCATTGTTTAGCAGTTTTACTTATGCTCAAACTACACCTGCAACACAGGATTCAACTAAAACAGGTTTTTCTTTAGGAACTTTAAAGTTTCCTAATCCGCAAAGTATAGTCTCTAAATATACATACGACCCAATTACAGACCGATATATTTATACCGAGAAAGTTGGAAGTTTTAATATCAATTACCCTATCATCCTAACTCCAGCAGAATTCCAAAAGTTGGTCTTGATGGAACAACAACGTTTATATTACAAGCAAAAAATTGATGCTAAAGAAGGTAAAAAAGATGGGACTGAGGAACAACAAAAAAACTTAATACCTGAACTGTATGTCAATTCTGGTTTTTTTGAATCTATATTTGGAGGAAATACGATTGAAGTTATTCCTCAAGGTTCTGCCGAAGTTGACTTAGGAGTCTTATTTACAAAACAAGATAACCCAACATTTTCTCCAAGAAATCGAAGTAATTTCACATTTGACTTCGATCAACGTATTAGTTTGAGTTTATTAGGTAAGGTTGGTACGCGTTTACAAGTCACTGTAAATTATGATACCGAATCTACATTTGACTTTCAACAGTTAACAAAATTAGAATACACTCCTACCGAAGATGATATCGTTAGAAAAATTGAAGTAGGTAATGTGGCTATGCCAATAAACAGTTCTTTGATTACAGGTGCGCAAAGCTTATTTGGTGTAAAAACCGAATTGCAATTTGGTAAGACCAGAGTGACTGCCATTTTTTCTGAGCAAAAATCACAATCACAATCTGTGGTAGCTCAAGGTGGAGGAACTGTTGAAGAGTTTGAGTTTTTTGCTAGAGACTATGATGAAAATAGACACTACTTTTTAGCCCAATACTTTAGAGAGACTTACGACGAATCGATGTTGCGTTATCCGTTTATTAATAACAATATTCAAATTACTAGGATAGAAGTTTGGGTAACTAATCGAAGTAATCAAACCGATAATGTTAGAAATATAGTTGCGCTTCAAGATATTGGTGAATTTGAAACTATAGGTCTTAATGATGGTGTTCCTCCTGCTGGGTTTTTAAGTGGCTCTGGATCTCAATTTCCTGACAATGGAAATAATGCCTTCGACCCTACAAATATTGGCGGCGCAGGTTCATTTTTATCACCTACTGTAAGAGATATTACAACAGCAGAGCAAGGTATTTTAACAACTGCTAATGAAGGTTTCGACTTCGGAAAATTAGAGAACGCAAAAAAATTAGAGCAAGGAAGAGATTATACATTGAACCCACAATTAGGTTACATTTCCTTAAATCAAAGATTATTAAATGATGAAATCGTAGCTGTAGCCTTTCAATATACGATTGGTGGTGAAGTATTTCAGGTTGGAGAGTTTGCCAATGACGGTATTAATTCAACAGCTACAAATGATGATAATGATGGTGACGGTATTCCAAACATTGCCGATGTTGATCAAGATGGTGATGGTACTCCTGATAATGGTACTGATACAGATGGTGATGGTATAAACGATCAAACAGATTCTGATGTTGATGGTGACGGACTTATAGATAACGGTCCAGATACAAATGCCGATGGAATTAATGACAGCTTTGTTGTAGCCGAAGGTTCTACTCAAAGTTTAATCGTTAAAATGTTAAAGAGTCCAATCACTGATGTCAATCAACCTATTTGGGACTTAATGATGAAAAATATCTATGATACTGGCGCATTTCAGCTAGATCAAGAAGATTTCAGACTTAATATTTTCTATACAGAAGCCTCTCCTTTAAATTACATTGCTCCTGTAGATGGTACAGCCTTCCCAATATTTGGGAATAATACACCTTTTGATAATACAGATGATGGCGAAATTTTAGATACACCTTTAATTCGATTATTTCATTTAGATCGATTAAATTTTAACAACGATCCACAAGCTGGAGGTGATGGATTCTTTGATTTTGTTCAAGGACAAACTGTATTAACTCAAAATGGAAAAATTATCTTCACCAAGGTAGAACCTTTTGGGCGTTACCTCTTCGATATCCTAGATGATGATGGGAATCCAAATAATAATGATGCCGACTATGAATTAGAGACCTATACCAACCTCAATCAAGAGAAGTATGTATATGATATTCTATATAAGCAAACAAAGACAGCTGCTCTAGATGAAGCTGAAAAAAATAAATTTCAAATCAAAGGTCGTTTTAAATCGTCAGGAGGCGATGGTATTCCTTTAGGTGCATTTAATGTACCAAGAGGGTCAGTTATTGTAACTGCAGGAGGGCGTACACTTGTTGAAGGTCAGGACTATACAGTTAACTATCAAATTGGTCGTGTGTATATCATAGACGAAGCTTTAAAATCTTCAAACATTCCTATTAATGTTTCTGTAGAAAACAATGCTGTATTTGGTCAGCAAACTAGACGTTTTACAGGTGTGAATGTTGAGCATCAATTCAATGAGAACTTTGTGTTAGGAGCAACTTTATTAAACTTAAATGAGCGTCCAATTACTCAAAAAGCGAATTTCAATACCGAACCAATAAATAATACCATTTTTGGATTTAATGGAAACTATTCTACCGAAGTTCCTTTCTTTACACGATTAGTAAACAAGCTACCAAATATAGATACAGATGCACCTTCAAATCTTTCGGTAAGAGGTGAATTTGCGTATTTAGCTCCTGGAGCTCCAAAAGGAACCGATTTTAATAACGAGGCTACAGCTTATGTAGATGATTTTGAAGGCACACAAGGCGCTATTGATTTACTATCACCACAATCTTGGTTCTTATCAAGTAGACCACGAACGGTTAATGGTGTTCCTGAAAATGATCCTATCAATAGTCCTGGAATTGAAAATGGATATGATAGAGCCTTCTTGAATTGGTATACAATTGATCCTATTTTTTATAGCAATCAAAGACCAGATGATATTGGTGATGATGATGTATCAGATTTATACACAAGACGGGTGTTTATAGATGAGGTTTTTCCTGAAATAGATATTGCACAAGGACAAACAACAGTGATCAATACTTTAGACCTTGTCTATTATCCAACTGAAAGAGGACCATACAATTTTGATCCAAGTGCAGCAAATGATAACCTAGACCCTTCAACAAGTTGGGCAGGAATTACAAGACAAATTACATCAACAGATTTTGAGCAGGCCAATGTAGAGTACATTGAGTTTTGGCTTCAAGATCCATTCTTGAATGAACCCGCTGGCAGTGGTTTATCTGGAAAACTATATGTGAATCTTGGGAATATTTCCGAAGATGTTTTAAAGGATGGTAAAAAACAATATGAAAATGGATTGCCAGAAGATGGTGATATCACAC
This sequence comes from Psychroserpens luteolus, assembly GCF_021032705.1. Classification (GTDB taxonomy): domain Bacteria; phylum Bacteroidota; class Bacteroidia; order Flavobacteriales; family Flavobacteriaceae; genus Psychroserpens; species Psychroserpens luteolus. The sequence goes on from NZ_JAHVXI010000001.1 coordinate 1,252,665, forward strand.
CTTTATTACCACAAACAGCTTTTGAAACTGTTGTTCCGAGGAACCAATCACTAATTTACACCTTCTCTACTGGTGGTCAAGAACGTACCAATCAAGATGTTGGTTATGATGGTTATGATGATGCCGAAGAAGCAACTCAATTTACTAATGGCGGATTGTTTGGTCCAGATCCAGCAAAAGATAATTATACGTATTACTTAAATACTACTGGAAATATTTTTGAACGTTATAAGCAATATAATGGTCTCGAAGGAAACTCTCCTGATGTCTTTACCGATACTAATAGAGGATCTACACCACAGCCAGATGTTGAGGATATCAACCGAGATAATACGATGAATACGATTGATAGTTACTATCAATATGAAATTGAAATTAACCAAAATACACTTGATCTCAATAATCCTCAAATCAATGATATTAAAGATAGAGATGTGACTTTGCCAAACGGTCAAACAGCATCTGTGAGATGGTATCAATTCAGAGTTCCTATTGGAGAAAGCCCTTTTAGAACTGCTGTTGGAGGTATATCTGATATTCGATCTGTACGTTTTGCACGTTTATTTTTAGAAGATTTTACGCAAACAACGGTCTTGCGTTTTGCAACATTAGACCTAGTACGTAGTGATTGGAGACGTTATACTTTAACTTTAGATGACGAACCAAACAATGATAATGACAATACCGAATTTACAGTAGGAGTTGTTGGACTTCAAGAAAATGATGGTAACTATGTATTGCCTCCAGGTGTTGTTTTAGAACAATTGAACAACAATAATAATATTATTAGACAGAACGAACAATCCTTACAAGTTGAGGTATGTGACCTAGAGCCTGAAGATTCTAGAGGTGTCTTTAAAAATATTAATGTCGATATGCGTCAGTATAATAAACTACGTATGTTTATTCATGCTGAAGAGGGTGAAACAGGACCACTTAATGATGGTGATTTGGTCGGTTTTATTAGAATGGGTAATGACTTTACGCAAAACTTCTATCAAATTGAAGTACCATTACAGGTTTCTTCTGGTATGTCTACTCCTGAAAGTATATGGCCAGAAGTGAATGAGATTAATATTGAATTGGATGTGTTAGAACAAATGAAATCTTTGGGTATCGCCAACGGAACATTAGCCAATATTGATCCTACATTTTATGATCTGGTTGATGGCCAACTAACAGAAGTTTCAGAATTTGACCCTCAAACTATCGGTCAGCAACGATTAGCGATTAAAGGTAATCCTAACTTTGGAGATGTACGTGTATTAATGGTGGGTGTTAAGAATTCTGGACAGAGTGGCGCTAATGCCTGTGGCGAAATTTGGTTTAATGAACTACGTCTTGCCGATCTAGACAATGAAGGTGGTTGGGCAGCTGTAGCAGCTTTAGATGCTAACTTTGCCGACTTTGCCAATGTAAGTGCAACAGGACGAAAAAGCACAATAGGTTTTGGTTCGGTAGAACAACGACCAAATGAAAGAAGTAGAGAAGATGTTGAGCAATATGACGTAGTAACTAATTTAAACCTCGGACAATTATTACCTAAAAAATGGGGTATTCAATTACCATTTAATTATGCTGTAGGAGAACAAATCATTACACCAGAGTATGATGAATTCTATAGAGATATTAAATTACAAACCCAATTAGATAATACGACCAATCAAGATTCGATTTTAAGAGTTAATGAGAATTATACCAAACGAAAGAGTATTAATTTTATTGGTGTTAGAAAAAATAGAACCACAGATAAAAAGCCACGCTTTTACGATGTGGAGAACTTGACATTTAACTATTCTTATAATAAAGAAGAGCGACGTGATTTTGAAATTGAACGATCGCTAAGTCAAAATGTTAGAGCAGGTGTAAATTATAACTATACCTTCGAACCTAAGAGTATTGAACCTTTTAAGAAGAATGATTCTTTGTTTACTGGAAAGTATTGGAAGATCTTAAAAGATTTTAATTTCAACCCAGTTCCAACGAGTTTTTCTGTCAATACAGATATTATTCGTCAGTTTAATAAACAAAAATTTAGAGAGGTTGATTTGACAGGAGATAATATTGGTTTGGAAGAATTATTCCGAAGAAACTATAATTTCAACACGCAATATGCAATTAATTATAATTTAACAAAAGCCTTAAGTCTAAACTTTACAGCTTCCAACACTAATATTGTTAGAAACTATTTTGTTGATGATGTCATTAATGGTAGACAAGATCCTAGTTTAGATGTTTGGGATGGATTCTTTGATTTAGGAGATCCAAATATTCAAAATCAACAGCTGCAAGTTAATTATGAGATACCGTTGTATAAGATTCCTACCTTGAGTTTTATGCGTGCCACTTATTCGTATACTGGAGATTTTCAATGGCAAAAAGGGTCTGACTTGAACAGTAATTTACCAATACAAAATGAAGATGGATCATTTACATCTTTCAATTTGGGTAATTCTATTCAAAATGCAAACACACATAACATTAACTCTACATTTAATTTAGAAACGCTATACAAATATGTTGGTTTAACCAAAAAGAAGACAAGAGGCTCAAGATCTAGAGGAGCAACACCAGCTGCATTGAGTAAAGATGGGAAATCGACAGCAGCTGCACGTGGTAATGCTAATCAACCAGCCAAGAAAAGTGCTGGATCTAAAATCCTAAATGGCGCTTTAGATATACTAACTTCGGTAAAACGTGTACAAATTAATTATACTGAAAACAATGGATCTTATTTACCTGGTTATTTGAGAACTCCTGGATTTATAGGAACATTTAAGCCTACATTAGGTTATACGTTTGGTAGTCAACGTGACATTAGAGATCTTGCTGCAAGAAATGGATGGCTAACTGTTTTTCCTGATTTCAACCAACAGTATAGTGAAACAACCAATCGCATCTTAGATATATCGGCAGATGTTGAATTGATCAAAGATTTAAATATTGACCTTACTGGTGGACGTGTATATTCTGAAAATACAACGCAAAACTTTAATACAACAGATACAACTGGTGACGGATTTAGTAATGTTTACAATGCATTAATTACAAATTCCTTCGGAAACTTTAATATTTCAACCGCATTAATAAAAACGGCGTTTAGTAAAAGTGACGAAACCCAATCTGCTGCATTTGAAGATTTCAGAAATAACAGATTAATTGTCGCAAGACGATTAGCAAGAAACTTTTATGGAAATGATAACTTTGCTGTTGATGGTGAAGGATTTCCACTTGGGTTTGGTAAGAACAGTCAAGCAGTATTATTACCATCGTTTTTAGCAGCTTATAAAGGAACCAATCCTGATAAGATCAGTTTGTCTGCCTTTAGAGATATTCCAATCCCTAACTGGCAATTAAAATATACGGGCTTCATGAAAATGAAGTGGTTTAAAAAGAACTTCAAACGTTTCTCAATTACACATGGATACCGTTCAAGCTATACGATAAATCAGTTTAGAACAAACCTAGATTTAGATCCAACGTTATTACAGCCAGGTGTTGCTTATGAAAACCAAAACCCAGATGTATTAGACCAATCAGGTAACTTTAAAAATGGAACAGTATTTAGTAACATCAATTTAGAAGAGCAATTTAGTCCATTATTTAGATTAGATTTCGAAATGAAAAATTCAGTCAAGATCTTAGCCGAAATGAAAAAGGATAGAATCTTATCGATGAGTTTTGATAATAATTTGTTGACCGAAATTCAAGGTAAAGAATACATTCTAGGCCTGGGTTATCGTATTAAGGACCTTCGTATTCGCTCTAAGCTTGCTGGACCAAGACAAGTCATTAAAAGTGACCTAAACATGAAGGCAGATGTATCGGTTAGAAATAACAAAACTATTATTAGATATTTAGATATTGAGAATAATCAAATTACCCAAGGTCAAACAATTTGGGGAATAAAGTACACAGCCGATTACGCATTTACCAAAAACCTAACGGCTATTTTCTACTTTGATTACACATTTTCAGAATATGAAATATCTACAGCATTTCCGCAAACAACGGTGAGAACCGGATTTACATTACGATACAATTTTGGAAATTAAATAGTAATTAAAGTCTAAAAAAATTACATTTGTAGCATACATTAATTTCAATTTATAAGATGAATATACCATCAGATTTAAAATACACCAAAGACCACGAGTGGGTTAAAATAGAAGGTGATACAGCCACAGTGGGCATTACAGATTTTGCTCAAGGCGAATTAGGAGATATTGTTTATGTTGAAGTGGAAACGGTTGACGAAACGTTAGACATCGAAGAAATTTTCGGTACCGTTGAAGCTGTTAAAACGGTTTCAGATTTATTCTTGCCATTGTCTGGTGAGATTACAGAATTCAATGAAAGTTTAGAAGATGAACCAGAAAAAGTGAATTCTGATCCTTATGGTGATGGTTGGATGATTAAAATCAAATTTTCTGATGCGTCTCAAATAGATAGTTTATTATCTGCCGATGATTACAAAGCTCTTATTGGCGCTTAAAAAATGGGCGCTTCCTATTGTTATTGTTTACGCAATAGCTTTAACTATTGGAAGTTTGGTTCATATTGGAAGTATTCCAAGCTTAGGTTTTTCGTTTGATGATAAAATTTATCATTTTTTAGCCTATTTTGTATTTACGATATTGGTATTTAATTATTTTAATACAAAACAGATCCATCATGCCATATTAATTTCAGCGTGTATTGTTGTTGTTTATGGCATTATTATTGAGGTATTACAAAACATGATAACATCTTATAGAACTTTAGATGTTTATGATGTAGTGGCGAATGCGCTAGGTGTTGTTTTTGCAACTCTTGGATTAAAATTCAGAAATAAACTAAAGTTAAAATAAATTAATCGCTTGCTTTTTTAACAAATAATTGGTTAATTTAGCATTCTTAAAACCTGTTAAACACATGGAACCTAAAAAAAACGTAAAAGCAGATGTAAGCCGAAATAGTTCGCTTTATTTTGCTGTAGGGATGGTATTGATGTTAGCTTTGACGTATATGACTATTAATTATAAGACATACGAAAAAGAAGCAATCGATATTGGCCAATTAGATTTGGATGCACTTGACGAAGAAGAAATTCCAATTACTAACCAGGAAATAATTCCTCCACCACCTCCACCACCACCACCAGTTGTGCCAGAGGAAATAGAGATTGTGGAAGATGAAAAAGAAATTGAAGAAACTGTAATCGAGTCTACTGAAACTGATCAAGAAGAAGAAATTGTTGAAGTTGAGGAAGTAGAAGTTGAAGAGGTAGAAGAAGATATTGAAGTACCATTTGCTGTAATTGAAAACGTGCCTATTTTCCCAGGTTGCGAAAGAGAAAAAGGCAACAATGCAAAAAAGCAATGTATGTCTGATAAAATTAGCAAGTTTGTAAACAAGAAATTTAATACAGATCTGGCTAGTGATTTAGGATTATCAGGAAGACAACGTATTAATGTGATCTTCAAAATTGATAAAACAGGAAATATTATTGGTATACAAGCGAGAGCTCCGCATCCAGGTCTTGAAAAAGAGGCTAAGCGAGTAATTGGATTACTGCCAAAAATGAAACCTGGTAAGCAAAGAGGAAAAGCGGTAACTGTACCTTACTCTTTACCAATCTTATTCCAAGTACAAGACTAGATATTTATAACATATCATAAAATTTCAAAATCCCATCTAAATAAATTAGATGGGATTTTTACTTTGGTATGCTTATTGTGATTTTGTCATAATATTAACATTTTAAATTAAGTATTATGAAAGATTTTGACAAATCGCACAATATTGCTGGTCAGAGCAATACAACAGTGCAAAAATCACACAAGCACGATGCAAATTTACAAAAAAACTCATCGCTGTATTTTCAAATTGGTTTAATTCTCTGCCTTCTGAGTACATACGCCATGTTTGAAATGCAATTTGAGAAGAAGGCCTCTAAAGGCGACATCGTTTATGTGGAACCTGATGACACAATTTATTACACACCTAACATTGTAATAGAACCAGACGCACCCAAACAAGAGCCTGTTAAAAAACAAAAGAAAAAAATTGTCGTTTCTAATAACCTAAAAGCGGTAGATAATAGTGAGCCAGTAATTGAGACACCAGATTTTTTAACAGAGCCTCAACCAAAACCAGGTCCAATAATCGATCCTGATGCATTAACAGATGCACCAAAGGTTGATGACATTCCAAAGGTGTTTCCAATGACAGGCGTAGAAATTGTACCTATCTATCCAGGTTGTGAGAAAAAGAAAACCAACACAGATCGCGTTAAATGTATGTCGGATAAATTAGGACGACTTGTACAAAGAAGGTTTAATACTGATCTCGCTAGTGAGTATGGTTTAACAGGTGTACAAAAGATCCAAGTTCAGTTTAAGATCGATCCAAATGGAAATATTACAGAGGTATTAACTAGAGCTCCACACCCAAGTCTCGAAAAAGAAGCCGAACGATTAACAAAAAAGATTCCTCAAATGGAACCAGGAAAGCAAAGAGGAAAATCTGTGTCAGTTATCTATAATTTACCAATTGTTTTTAAAGTAGATTAATAGTACTTTAATTTTAAAATATTCAAGACGGTTTAAAGAGCTATTTAAGCCGTCTTTTTTTATAGCTTGCTTTTTGAAAAAAATAGTATCTTTCGACAACTAATATGATGCGCTTGCTCTATGAAGAATAGCTTCTTATTCATTATCTTTTTTTCTTTTGGTATACTATCTGCACAAAATGTTTCAACTTTTGAAAAATCACCTATTTATCCAGGTTGTGAATCAGAGCCTATCGATGAACTAAAAACGTGCTTTAATAACAAGATAAACACTGAGATATTCAGTTCGTTTAAAGTGCCTCAAATTGTTACAGACGACAATTATAAAGGTGAACTTAATGTGCTTTTCGAAATTGATAAGGAAGGAAACATTAGTATTCTTTATGTAGATGCTGTTTATGAAGAACTGAAAGAAGAAACTAAACGTTTTTTTGAAAGCTTACCCAAAGTTGTTCCTGCAACTTATAACGGAAAACCAACATTTTACCAATATTCCCTTAGTATAAAAATACCTTTAGAAGATCCAGCCGAAATTAAAACGCAAAAAGAAGTATCTTCATTAATAGATATAAATAATACCGAAGACCTTAATGCAGATGTAAGCAATGAGTTTGATAGTGTTAATGATGGTATTGTGACTTATGAAAAACTAGAGTACAGCAGTCAGTTAAATATTCCATTTACACATAATTATTATTCGCGATTTGATCAGCAAATGAATGGACTAGGAACTAATAGTCACACAGCCGCAAAACCATTTATATATGAAGATGTGGCCAAGTATTATGATTTTAAAGCTGAAAAAGAAGCATTAATTAAAGGTAGTGATGCGTGGTGGAGTAGAAAATTATGGAATGAACATCTTGTTGCGGTTCAAGGAAAAAACTTTTGGTTTACGGCAGATCCAGTTTTTGATTTACAGTTAGGGACCGATACAGAAGCCGATTTTAGTACGACTTATAATAATACCAGAGGTATATTTATTCAAGGCGGCTTAGGCAAAAAATTTAATTTCACAGCGTCAATCTATGAAAGTCAAGGTCGTTTTGCTCAATATTTCAATGAATATGCGATAAGTCTTGAAGCTGAAGGTGCCGAGCCAATCGTACCAGGAAGAGGCCTGGCCAAACCATTTAAAGATAGAGGTTTTGATTATCCGGTAGCTGAAGCTTACCTGTCTTACACGCCTGCTAACTTTATTAATATCCAGTTTGGACATGGGAAGAATTTTATAGGTGATGGTTATCGCTCGCTACTACAAAGTGATGCGACGAGTCCATACCCATTTTTAAAACTTAACACGACCTTTTGGAAAATAAAATATACCAATACTTGGATGTGGTTGAGAGATGTTAGGGCAGAAGTTACCGAAGATGGTGCGTTTCTCACTAAATATATGGCGAATCACTATTTGAGTTGGAATGTATCAAAACGATTGAACATTGGTTTGTTTGAATCTGTATTATGGTCTAATGATAACGATAGAGGTTTTGATATTAATTATTTAAATCCAGTCATTTTTTATAGAGCTATCGAGTTTTCTACAGGTCAAGATGCTGGAAATGCTATTTTAGGAGCTTCGGCAAAATACAAATGGAATAATAAGGTAAACCTCTATGGGCAATTTATTCTTGATGAATTTTCTTTAGATGATATTACTGGAGGAGAAAAAAGTTGGAAAAATAAGTTTGGCTACCAATTAGGTGTCAAATATTTTAATGCCTTTAAAGTCGATAATTTATTACTACAATTGGAGTACAATCGTGTTAGACCTTATACGTATTCTCATAACTCCATTGTACTCAATTATGCTCACAATAATCAACCTATGGCACATCTTTGGGGAGCAAATTTTAGTGAAGCTATTGCTATTGGTCGCTATCATTACAAGCGTTGGTTTGCAGATGCTAAATTTATTATTGGAAAACGAGGCTTCGATTTTAACGAAGGAGATGATTTTGCTAATTATGGTAGTAACATCTACAGAAGTGAAGTTGATCGTAATGCCGAAACAGGAATTACTGTAGGACAAGGCAATACGACTAATGTCTTTCAGGCCGATCTAGGCGGTGGTTACGTTGTCAATCCTGTTACTAACCTAAGACTATTTACGAATATTACATTTAGAAATTACGATCCACAAGCCAATACAGCGGCAGCTCTAAATACAAATACGCTATGGTTTACTGTTGGTGTGAGAACCGACTTATTTAATTGGTATAATGATTTTTAAGATTTTATTTCTTCAAACTCAAATAAAATGTACGGCGTATTCGTTCAGAATTTATAAAACCTGTGCCATAGTTTAAATCATCGTATGTTTTTGTAATAGTTTCATTTTTCGCCACCTCTTCTTCGGTTTTTCCAGCTTTAATTTCGGCAAGAACAGCAGTTCGTAATGCTTCGAGCATTGTTAAAAATGATTGATATTCCGCTTTGTTGGATAAGCTGCCGTGACCAGGAATAATTTTGGTTTCATCATCAATAAGTTGAAGCCCGAGCTTAGCGGCTTCAATATAACCATTAACGCTTCCACCAGATTTTAGATCGATGTAAGGATAGCGGCCTTTAAAATACGTATCACCCGTATGAAGTACATTGCTTTTGGTAAAGTATAAAAGAGCGTCGCCATCAGTATGCGCATTGTCTACATGAAATACACCTATTTTTTCACCATTAACATGAATACTCATTTTATCATTAAAAGTAATTACAGGTAAAGCTTCTTTAGGTTGAGATGTGCCGTCGCGTTTTGGTGTGGTTTCTAAACGTTCTCTTACATTGTCATGTGCAATAATAGTAGCGCCCAGTTTTTGCATATTCGCATTTCCGCCAGTATGATCTCCATGGAAATGGGTGTTGACCAAAAATGTAATAGGCTTATCACTTAACGCTTTTATAGCTGTATTTATTTTTTCGGTAAGTGGAGCAAATTGATCATCGATCACAAAAACACCATCGTCTCCAACAGAAACACCAATATTTCCACCAGCTCCTAAAAGCATGTAAACGTGATCAGAAACTTTAACGCTTTCTATCTTAACATTATCAAAGCGTTGTGCGTAAACAAGACTTCCGAAGAGAAAAAAAGCAATAATAAAAAATGTAGAATTGTGTTTCATGGTATATTATTTTTAAGCTAAAGTCTCCTAAAGATACAGAAACTTACAGTTTCTAATTGATATTTATGCGCTAAGCTTGTTTCTGAAACCTATATAGGCTTCAATATTATGATTATATAGATAAACGGTCTGCTATCTTATTCTTATTTTATTAAGTTTAGAATTGCCCAAAACCTTTTTTCAGAGTATCTTTGCAAACGCAATAAAAGAGCGAGTATTGAGTACTACAAAATCTTCTGTTAAGCAGGCTTCAATAATTTCAGATTTTAAGGAAATCACCAAGATGAGACTTTCTATAAGTGTTGTGTTTTCGGCACTTGCTGGATATTTGCTTGGTGCTATTGAAGTCGACGCTTATACGCTGGTTCTATTGGCCTTTGGCGGATACTTTATGGTAGGTGCTTCTAATGCATTTAACCAAATCATCGAGAAAGACTTAGATGCATTGATGGATCGCACCAAAAACAGGCCAGTTCCTGCTGGACGAATGAGTGTGCGTTCTGCATTTATAATCGCAACTATATTTACAATTCTTGGTATTGCAGTGCTCTATGTCATTAATGAGAGAACAGCAATGTATGGTGCCATTTCAATTTTCTTATATACCTGTGTTTATACACCATTAAAAACGAGAACACCTTTAGCAGTGTTTGTTGGAGCTATCCCAGGAGCCATACCTTTTATGTTAGGATGGGTAGCTGCCAGAAATGATTTTGGAATAGAACCTGGAACCTTGTTTGCTTTACAGTTTTTTTGGCAATTCCCCCATTTTTGGGCTATTGGATGGTTTTTATTTGAAGATTATCAAAAGGGCGGATTTTACATGCTTCCTACAGGTAAGCGTGATAAAGGTACCGCAGTACAAACAATTATGTACACCATTTGGACGATATTGGTGTCTATAGTGCCAGTATTTGGAGTTACTGGAGATTTAAAATTATCAATTGTAGCAGCAATCATTGTATTTGCTCTCGGGTTGTTAATGCTGTATTATGCATTTGAATTATTTAAAAAACGAACAGCTAAAGCAGCAAAACAATTAATGCTAGCTAGTGTGTCATATATAACATTACTTCAGATAGTTTATGTTGTAGATAAATTTATAAGATAAAATGGATTTAACCGAAGGAACAATAGAAGAAAAAAATGACAGAGCTAAACGCATGATGCTTTGGTTTGGGATAGGCTCCTTAATCATGTCATTTGCTGGATTAACCAGTGCTGTTTTAGTAAGTAGAAAACGAGACGATTGGTTACACGATTTTACAATGCCAAAAGCTTTTTTAATAAGCTGCGGATTAATTGTAGTAAGCAGTTTAACATTTATTATAGCTAAACGTGCTTTAAAAAATAACAATAGAAGTTTAACTACTCTAATGCTATTGGTAACTTTTATCTTGGGTGTTGCTTTTATTTATAGTCAGATTGAAGGCTTTAAAGAAATCAAGAATTCGGGATATTATCTTACGGGAGATTCATCGAATGTGACCATGAGTTTTATTTATGTTATTGCCGCAGTACACATTTTGCATGTTGTGGCTGGACTCTTGTCATTATTGGTCGTAATTTATAATCATTTTAAACAAAAATATTCTGCTACTAAAATGTTAGGGATGGAGCTCTCTGCAACCTTTTGGCATTTTGTAGATATACTGTGGTTATTCTTGTTTTTATTTTTAACATATTTAGCTTAAATTTTTAATCATTTTTATAAGCTGAAATAGATGATTTAGTCTAGTAAAGACGGATGTTCTTAAATTTTAGAAACGGATGTTTTTTTAGATAGATAAAATGATTATTTTTGTGCAACTTTTAACAACTAAATGCTTTATATGGATAATACAGTAGCAAATACTGGAACAGAAGGCAAAACTTGGGGTGGCGGAAATCAGCCACTAAAAGCGAGTTATGGTAAAATGATGATGTGGTTTTTTATTGTCTCTGATGCCTTAACATTTTCTGGATTTTTAGCAGCTTACGGATTTTCAAGATTTAAATTTATTGGTTCATGGCCAATAGCAGATGAGGTATTTACTCACGTTCCGTTTTTTCATGGGAACTATCCTATGATCTATGTTGCTTTCATGACCTTTATTTTAATTATGTCATCGGTAACAATGGTATTAGCTGTTGATGCTGGTCATCACATGAAAAAGAACAAAGTAACTTGGTACATGTTCTTAACCATTATTGGAGGTTTAATATTCGTTGGTTCACAGGCCTGGGAATGGGGAACATTTATTAAAGGTGACTATGGTGCAGTACAAACTAAAGGAGGAAATATTCTTCAATTTGGTGAATATGTAACTGTAGAGGGAGAGCAGAAATTTAAGCGTGTTGCATTAGGTGACTTTGCAGTAGCAGAAGAAAAATATAGAACAGAACACGATCGCAAAAATGGATTGTGGTTTGTTCAAGAAGGCACATTGCCAACATATACTGTTGATGAAGTTTATAAAGGATTAGAATCTCATCCAAATGTATTGGTTAGAACTCAAATCATTAATGACGAAGGTGAAAAGACTGTTTTAAGCAGAGAAGAATCTCTAATGCAAATAAAGAATAACGGTAAACTGGTTGTTGAAGGAGCTAATCTACACGTCAATGAATATGGAACCTCATTATTTGCCGATTTCTTTTTCTTTATTACAGGATTTCACGGATTTCACGTATTCTCTGGAGTAGTGATTAATATCATTATTTTCTTTAACGTCATCTTAGGAACCTATGAACGAAGAGGAAGTTATGAAATGGTTGAAAAAGTTGGTTTATATTGGCACTTTGTCGATTTAGTTTGGGTATTTGTATTTACATTCTTCTACCTAGTATAATCAAGAATAAAAGTTAAAAAATGGCACACGCACATAAATTAGAAATATTAAGAGGCTTAATAAAGTTCAAATCAAATACTCAAAAAATTTGGGGAGTTTTGATATTACTATCTATTATTACTGCAGTTGAAGTAGTATTAGGTATATATAAGCCAGAAAGTTTGATGACCAAAGTTATCGGGATGAAACTCTTAAACTGGATTTTCATCATCTTAACTATAGTAAAAGCCTATTATATCACATGGGATTTTATGCACATGAGAGATGAAACTAAGGCATTGAGGCGTATGGTTGTTTGGACAGCTGTATTCTTAATTTGTTATTTAGTATTCATCTTATTACAAGAAGGTGGTTATATTGAAAGCATTTATTCAAGTGGTTTTGTTAAAAGAGATTTTTAACATCTTATGATAAATATAAAGTATAGTAAAAGACGGTTTTTTTAAGCCGTCTTTTTTATTTTTGCAATATCAAATAAGCGATTAAAAATTGAACTATAATCGTATAAAATTGTAGTCATTAGCAGATGGAAAAGAAGAATGTAAAACGAAATGTGGTATTAGGGATTTTATTTTTTCTACCAGTAGGATTTTTGTTAATGTTATACCCTTCGACACATAACTATGATCCCTTAGAAATTGTAGATGAACATGTTTCAGATCTGCAATTATTTTCTTCAAGTACAGAAGATGATGTTTTACTTGAAGATCATATCACTGTTTTAGGTTTCCTCGGAAATGATCCTGTAAAGAACGTTATTGCTGCTTCTAATCTAAAGGAACTAGTATATGACAAATTTAAGGGATTTAAAAAATTTCAAATCGTTATTGTATTACCAAAGGGGTCTGAAGAAAGAGCTAAGCAATTGCATAAGGAGATTAATAATTACGACGACATGCGTTTTTGGCATTATGTCTTTGGGCAACCAAATGATATTAAAACCTTATTTGGTAGTATGAAAACCGAAGAGGCACTTGATGAAAATCTATTTACAGATCATGTGTTTATTGTAGATAAAGATTTAAAACAACGTGGCAGATTAGACGATAGAGAAGATAAAGAGATAGAACGTAAAGAAGCGATTTATCCACTTTACTCTTACGATTGTATTGAAGTGGCTGAGGTGAAAAATAAAATGAGTGATGACCTCAGGATTCTATTCACCGAATATCGCCAAAAAAGAAAAGGAAAGTTTGATTCGTCAACAAGACGAAAAGAAGATATAAAAACAAACAAAGAAAATAGTGGTATATGAGTGCTAAAAAAACAAATTACTCTTACATAGGCATTGCCTTTATTTTATTAGTCTTCGGAATCATATTTGTTCCAAGAATCGTGGATAGAATAAAAGGTGGTGATGTAACCAGAACAGAAAGTAGAACTAAAGATGTATCAACCGACGCTGAAGGTTATATATCAGACCTTCTGTTTTTAGAAATTAATGGAGAAGCTAAAAAAGTACCACCATTTTCGTTTACAAATCACGAAGGAAAAACCATTACTAATAAAGATTATGAAGGGAAAGTATATGTCGTAGAATTTTTCTTTACCACGTGCCCAACTATTTGTCCGCGTATGAATAGAAACTTGGTTCAGATACAAAATACATTTGCTGATTTTGAGGATTTTGGCGTGGCTTCATTTACCATCAATCCAGATTTTGATACTCAAGAAGTTTTAAAATCTTATGCTGATAATTACGGAATTACGAATCCAAACTGGCACTTAATGACAGGTGATCAAGAAGCGATCTATGCATTAGCAAATATTGGTTTCAACATCTATGCAGGCGAAAACCCAAATGTTGAAGGTGGTTTTGAACACTCAGGAAACTTTGCACTTATTGATAAAAATGGATTTATGCGCTCGAGGAAAGATGATTTTGGGAATCCAAAAATTTACTACAAAGGTATTATAAGTGAAGAAGAGAAAGTAGATGAAGACGGAGAGACTGAAGAAATAAGTTTACTTAAGGAAGATATTGCTAAACTTTTAAAAGAAGATTAACCCTATGAGTACTCTTGAAAATCCTTCCGAAGAAAAAAAGTACAATAAATGGATCGTAATCTTGTCTATTGCAATTCCGCTTGTTGTCGCAGGTCTATTCGGAATTAATTTACGCAGATTAGGTTTTGATGTAGAACCACTTACCTTTTTGCCTCCTATCTATGCCACAATTAATGCACTAACGGCTCTTGTTTTAAGTATTGCATTTTGGGCCATTAAAAACAAAAAGCAAAAGCTTCATGAAAAGTTAATGAAGTTTGCAATTATGTTGTCTGTAGTATTTTTGGCAATGTATGTTGCATATCATATGACGAGTGATTCTACCGAATTTGGAGGAGAAGGTGCAATCAAATATTTTTATTATGCCATCTTGATTTCTCATATTGTATTATCTATTGTGGTCATTCCATTTGTCCTTATCACTTATGTAAGAGCTATTACAAACAATTTTGAACGCCATAAAAAGATAGCACGTATTACATTTCCAATTTGGTTATATGTTGCCATAACTGGCGTTGTGGTATATATAATGATTTCTCCATACTATGCTTAAATCATGAAAAAACAAGTTGTTTTTACTATTTTATTTTTGCTAATTTCGTTTTGGTCAAATGCGCAATGTGCGATGTGTCGTGCAGTCTTAGAAAGTGAAGAAGGGCAAACTACAGCCGAAGGTGTTAATGACGGAATTATGTATCTAATGACGATTCCTTACTTATTAGTAGCAGGAGTTGGGTTTTTAATTTACTGGAACTTTTTTCGTAAAAAGAAAGAAACCGAATAAAATACAGGTATTTACTGTAACATATTTAGGATTTGGTCGTCATTTAAATATCAATCAAAATATATTTCTTAACAATTAGTTAGCATAAACCCTATCGGGATTTACTTAATTTTGTTAGAATTAACCATCCATATTATGATTCAAATCAAAGATTTGCATAAATCTTATCACATGGGAAGCAATTCGCTTCATGTTTTAAAGGGGATTAACTTTGATGTTAAAGAAGGAGAACTTGTATCTATAATGGGTTCGTCTGGATCGGGAAAATCTACACTGCTTAATATTTTAGGAATGTTAGATGAAGCAGATCAAGGTCAATATATCCTAGATAATGTTCCTATTAAAAATCTAAACGAGAAAATAGCAGCTAAATACAGAAATGAATTTCTCGGATTTATTTTTCAATCATTCAATCTTATCAATTATAAAAGCGCATTAGATAATGTGGCAATGCCTCTATATTATAAAGGTGTCAAACGCAAAGAGCGCAATGATACAGCCATGCACTATCTTGAAAAAGTTGGGTTAGCAGATTGGTCACATCACTTACCAAGCGAACTGTCTGGAGGACAGAAACAACGTGTCGCTATTGCTAGAGCTCTAGCCAGTGACCCTAAAGTTCTTATGGCCGATGAACCTACTGGAGCTCTCGATACAAAAACATCATACGAAGTTATGGAGCTCATTCAAGGAATTAATGACGAGGGTAAAACAATCTTGGTAGTGACACATGAGCATGATATTGCTCAAATGACAAAACGTATTGTTAATCTTAAAGATGGATTAATTATAGATGATAAAAAAGTGCAACAGGTAAGAGCATCAGAATATGTTTAATATAGAGCGTTGGCAGGAAATATTTGAAACCTTAAGCAAGAATAAACTACGAACATTCTTGACAGGACTCTCTGTAGCTTCTGGGATTTTTATTCTTGTTATTCTACTAGGCTTTGGGGAAGGTATGGCTAATGGTATCAAAAAAGAATTTGAAGATGATGCATCTAACAGGATTCATGTTTGGACAGAAGTGACTTCAAAAGAATATAAAGGTTTGAACCCTGGACGTTATATTCAAATGGAGAATGAAAATTATGAATATCTCGCAAAAAAATATGAAGACGACCTTGAATATAAATCAGCAATTTATAGAATTTGGCAAGGCGCAGTGAATTATAAAACCGAATCAGGTAGTTATAGAATTGAAGGTGTATTACCAGATTTTCAGTTTATTGAAAATGCTGGAATTACTCAAGGAAGATTTGTTAATTATATGGATCAAGATGGTTTCGAGAAAGTTGTTGTCATTGGCAATAAGGTTAAACAAGAAATTTTTAAAAACGAAGAAGATCCAATTGATCAACAGATTCAAATAAACGGTATTAATTTTAAGGTTATAGGTGTTTATACTGATCCAGGTGGCGATCGAGAAGAATCAAGAATCTTTACACCAATTAGTACAGCACAACGCGTGTTTAATGGTGCTAATAGAATAAGAAACTTGTCATTTACGCTAAAACCAAAAGCGACGTTTGATGAAACACTTGAGGCTTCAGAACAATTTGTAGAAGAAATGCAACAATACCTTAAGCAAGTTCATACTATAGCTCCAGATGATATGAGTGCCATTGGAACATTCAATACCTTAGAAGCGTCACAACGTTACTTTGGGTTAATAGGTAATATTAAGTTCTTCTTTTGGTTTGTTGGTATTTGTACCATCATTGCTGGTGTAGTTGGCGTTAGTAATATTATGTTAATTATAGTCAAAGAGCGCACTCGAGAAATAGGAATTAGAAAAGCTATAGGTGCTCAGCCTTGGTCTATAATTGGTATGATATTGCATGAAGCAATTTTTGTGACAGCCATTGCAGGGTTTACCGGACTAATAGTAAGTATGGGACTTCTAGAAATTTTTGGACCCTATTTAGAGATACCTTACGTGATTAACCCATCAGTAAATTTCAATGTTGCTTTGTCAACAGTAATAATCCTCATATTAGCAGGCGCAATAGCAGGTTTTTTTCCTGCATGGAGAGCTGTAAAAATAAAGCCAATAGAAGCATTAAGAGACGAATAAGATGTTTAGTAGAGATCGTTGGAACGAAATATTAGAAGCCTTAACTAGCAATATGTTTAGAACCATATTGACAGCTTTTGGTGTGTTTTGGGGGATTTTCATACTCATCGTACTCTTGGCTGCAGGTAAAGGTTTGGAGAATGGTGTGAAGTTAGATTTTAGTGGCAGAGCGACAAATACAATGAATATGTGGGCCCAAACTATTTCTAAACCTTACAAAGGATTACCTAAAGGAAGGCGATTTACTTATAAAATTGATGATGTTGCGGCAATAAAAGACAAAGTGCCTAATCTTAAAATCGTATCACCTAGAAATCAACTTGGTGGTTGGGGAGGTGCCAATAATGTGGTGAGAGGATTGAAAACAGGTGCTTATAATGTATATGGAGATTATCCTGAAGTTATCCAGCAGCAACCTATGGATATTACACAAGGGCGATTTATAAACTATAATGATATTAATGAAAAACGCAAAGTAGCGGTTATAGGACTTTCGGTTGCTAAAGAACTATATGATAATGGCGAAGAGATTTTAGGCAGTTATGTTAAAATTAGCGGTGTTAATTTTTCGGTTATTGGTGTCTATAAAACAAAGCAAACTGGAGGTGACGCCGAAGAAGGTCAAAAGCAAATTTTTGTCCCTTTTACAGCATTTTCGCAAGCTTTTAATAGGGGAGATCGTGTTGGTTGGATGATGATTACTGCTGAAGATAATGTACCAATAACTGGTTTGAAAGAGCAAATCTTTGATGTCGTTAGACAAAGACATACCATTCATCCAGACGATAAGCGTGCTATCGGTCATTGGGATGTGTATGAAGAATACAGTAAAATTGAAGGCTTGTTTACCGCACTGCGCTTAGTGGCTTATGTAGTAGGCATTCTTGTATTGCTATCTGGTATAATAGGAATTAGTAATATCATGCTTATTGTGGTCAAAGAACGGACCAAAGAAATAGGAATACGAAGAGCACTAGGAGCTTCTCCATGGTCTATAAGAGGTCAAATACTTTTAGAGTCTATTTTTTTGACGATCCTATCAGGAATGGTGGGGATTATTTTTGGATCATTAACCATATACGGACTTAACGCTCTTTTAGATGCTAATGGCCCTGTAGATATGTTTGCTAACCCAAGTGTAGATCTTACAGTAATACTAATTGCATTAACAATACTTATTATATCTGGATTGTTGGCTGGATTTATTCCGGCTCAAAATGCGATTAGAGTAAAACCAGTAGATGCACTAAGAACTGAATAATTAACCATCAAATATCAATCAGAAGTAAAAAATGAAAAAATCTGTTACAATCATCATCTTAATAATTATTGCTATCCTTTTTGGAGGATCGTTATATTATTTATATCAGAAAAATGCCGAAGATCCAGTTGTCTACAGTACTGAAACGGCGTCTACAAAAACTATAGTTAAGAAAACTGTAGCTACAGGAAGTATTGTTCCTAAAGATGAAATTTTAATAAAGCCCAATATTTCTGGAATTATTGAAGAAATTTACATTGAAGCAGGTGATGTGATTAAAGCTGGAGACCTCATAGCTAAAATTAAAGTTGTGCCAAATGTGTCGTCACTTACAAGTGC
This sequence comes from Psychroserpens luteolus, assembly GCF_021032705.1. Taxonomy (GTDB): domain Bacteria; phylum Bacteroidota; class Bacteroidia; order Flavobacteriales; family Flavobacteriaceae; genus Psychroserpens; species Psychroserpens luteolus. The sequence continues at coordinate 1,271,639 of NZ_JAHVXI010000001.1, forward strand.
TAAAAACTCTATTGCTACTAATCAAACAGCATTGCAAACAGCAAAAATTAACTTACAAACTCAGCAAGCAAATTACGATAGACAGAAAGCACTTTTTGACAAAGGTGTTATTTCTGCAAATGACTTTGAGTCTATAAAAAATACGTATTTACAAACAAAGCAGAGTGTTGAACAAGCAAAAATTAATGTCAATTCGTCTCGACAAAATTATGACATCATAAAAACAGGAACAACATCTGGTTTAGGTAATGTAGCTCAAACCCAAATTAGAGCTACTGTTTCTGGAATGGTTCTGGACGTGCCAGTGAAAACAGGAAATCAAGTAATTGAAGCAAATAATTTTAATGATGGAACCACCATAGCGTCTATGGCAAATGTAGATGATATGATTTTTGAAGGAAAAGTTGATGAATCTGAAGTTGGAAGAATAAAAGAGAATTTACCATTAGAAATTACAGTTGGAGCTATTGAAAATAAGAAATTTGATGCTGTTTTAGATTATATTGCACCTAAAGGAATTAATGAAAACGGAGCCATTCAGTTTGAAATAAAAGGGTCCTTAAAAAAGAATGATAGTACTTTTATTAGAGCAGGATTGAGTGCCAATGCATCAATAATTTTAGCCAAAGTCGATAGTGTTCTTGCAGTAAAAGAGGCATTATTAAGATTCGATCCTAAAACAAAAGCACCTTATGTAGAAGTTGAGGTTGGTGATCAAAAATTTGAAAGGAAAGATGTGGAGTTGGGTGTGAGTGATGGTATCTTTGTTGAGATTAAGAATGGGATAACAAAAGAGGATAAGATTAAGGTCTGGAATCAAATTCAAAGCGTTCCTGAATTCAATCAATAATAATTTTAACATTTAATGTAACACTTTAATATTTATAGAGACATATAGATAATTATGAAAAAAACAGTCAGTATACTTATTGTTTTAATAACAATCAGCCTTCAAGCCCAAAATAAAAAATGGACTTTAATAGAATGCGTACAATATGCATTAGAAAATAATATTTCGGTTAAACAAAGTGAACTAGATTTAGAATCTGCAGATATAGAAATGCTCACAGCAAAGGGTAATTTTTTACCAAGTTTGAATGCTGGTGCAGGAGTTTCTGAAAACACGGGACTTAGTTTTAACCCAGTAACTAATAATGCACAGACTACCACATTTTTATCGGCTAGTGGAAGCGTTAATGTTGGTTATACCATATTTGACGGACTTAGAAATATAAGAACATTGCAACGTGCCGAAATATCAAAATTGGCAAGCCAGTATCGTCTAGATAAAATGAAAGATGATATTTCGCTTTTTGTTGCTAACGGTTATCTCCAAGTGATACTCAATAAAGCAAATTTAGAAGTTTTAAAGTCTCAAAATGAAGTGACCAACGAGCAAATTCAAAGAACAGAGCAATTGGTAGAAGCGGGTTCATTACCAAGAGGTGATTTACTAGAGATTCAAGCGACAGATGCTAGTGAAAAACAGTCAATTATCAATGCTGAAAACAGTGTTCAAATTTCTCTTATTAGTTTAGCGCAATTACTTTTAATTAAGGACTACGAAAACTTTGATATTGAAGATGAAGGTTATGACATTATAGATGCTGGAATTTCAAATAAAGATGTATCCGAAATTTTAGCACAAGCTAAAGAAACACGTTCAGAGATAAAAATAGCAGAACAAAATGTAGCCTTGGCCGAAAAAGATTTACAAATAGCCCGTGGTGCAAACCTTCCATCGCTATCTGCATTTTTTGGATACAATACAAGATATGCAAATACGACATCATTTACACAACAAGTAGATCCAGATAACCCAACAATTACTCAACCAATTGGTGTAGTCGAAGCAACTGGACAAACAGTTGTAGGTACATTTCCAAATACAATAGTACAAGAAGTGTCGGCAGATCCCTTCGTAGACCAACTTTATCAAAATGATGGTATAGGGTATGGACTTAATTTAAATATTCCTATTTTTAATGGGTTTGCTACAAAAGCTAGTGTTAAGAGAAATAAAATCAATTTAGAACGTTCTAAGTTTCAATTAGAACAAGCAGAATTAGATCTTGAGTCTACCGTGTATCAGGCCTATGTAGACGCCAAAGGCGCTTTAAAATCTTATGAAGCTGCACAATTGGCCTTAGAATCTCAGCAACTGGCTTATGATTATGCCAAAGAACGCTATGATGTTGGATTAACAAATGCGTTTGATTTTAGCCAATCCAAATTAAGATATGATAATGCCAGAATTGAATTAAACCGTTCTAAATACGATTATATATTTAAGTTAAAGGTTCTCGAATTATACTTCGGAATTCCTGCAACAGAACTAAAGTTTTAAAACCATGACCAAAAGAACAAAAATTATTATCACAGTTATAGGATTACTAATTCTTGCACTTGTTGCGGGAGCAAAAATGGGACTGTTTGGTAAAAAAGGTAACTTTAAAGAAGTTACTGTAAAAAAAGTAGCATCATTAGATATAGTTGAAACTGTTTCTGCTACGGGAAAAATTCAACCAGAGGTAGAGGTGAAAATATCTAGTGAAGTTTCGGGAGAGATATTGGACTTGCCTTTTAAAGAAGGTCAACAAGTTAAAAAAGGAGATCTTTTAGTTCGAGTTAATCCAGATTTAATTCAATCAGCTGTAAGCAGATCTCAAGCATCATATCAAAATGTGAGATCAGGTTTGGATCAAGCTGAAGCTTCACTTAGAGAAGCAAAAGCAAATTATGACCGAAATAAAGCACTTTTTGATAGAGGTGTTATTTCAAAAGCAGATTGGGATAGATCAATAGCTGCATATGAAACAGCTCAGGCTGCAAGAGGTTCTGCATATTATAGCGTACAAAGCGCAGCGGCATCTGTTAATGAAGCTAAAGACAACTTAAGTAGAACGACAATCTATGCACCCATGAGTGGGACCATCTCATTATTAAATGTCGAATTAGGTGAACGTGTTGTTGGAACTCAACAAATGGCAGGTACAGAAATCTTGAGAGTTGCCAACCTAAATAATATGGAAGTTGAAGTTGATGTAAATGAAAACGATATTGTGAAAGTACAAATTGGTGACTCAACAATTGTTGAAGTTGATGCCTACTTAAAGAAAGAATTTAAGGGTATTGTTACAGAAATTGCAAATTCTGCAGCAGGAACTTTAACAGCAGATCAAGTTACAAACTTTAGAGTTAAGGTTCGTATTTTAGAAGAATCATACAAAGATCTAATTGAAGGTAAACCAGAAAGCTATTCACCGTTTAGACCAGGAATGACAGCAACAGTTGATATCATTACTGATAAAAGAGATAAAACAGTTGCAGTACCAATTAGTTCTATAGTAATCAAAACAGATACGTCTTCAGTTAAAAATGACTTTAAAGTCATTGAAGATTCAGAAGAGATTAAACCTGAAAATGAAGAGAAATTTGAATGCGTGTTTGTAAATAATAAAGGCATCGCTAAATTAAGAGTTGTAAAAACAGGAATTCAAGATGATACCAATATTGAAATTGTTTCTGGATTAGAAGAAGGAGATGAAATCATTACTGGACCTTATAACATCGTTTCAAAAACATTAAAGTCTGGAGATAAGATCGAAAAGAAAGGTGCTAATCAAAAGAAAGAGGAAGTCGAGAAAGAAGAATAGTTTGATAGCTACCTAAATCACAATAATAAATATTATGTAATGTCCATTATACTAAGTATAGAAACATCTACAACAAATTGCTCAGTCTCTCTTTCAAAACAAGGAGAGACTTTGGTTTTAAAAGAAGATAATAATGTCAATTACTCACATGCTGAATCTTTGCATGTTTTTATTGATAGTGTTTTGGCATCTGCACAAATAGATAAAAACGATTTGAGCGCTATTGCCGTGAGTAAAGGACCAGGGTCATATACAGGATTACGTATAGGTGTTTCTGCTGCTAAAGGATTAAGTTACGCGCTTGATATACCTTTGATATCGGTGTCAACACTTGAAGCACTTTCTCATCAAGTAACGATCAATGAAGGTATAATTATCCCGATGTTAGATGCAAGACGGTTAGAAGTATATTCAGCTATATTTAATAGCTCTTATGATTTAGTAAGAGGTATTGAAGCACAAATATTGGATGAGCAATCATTCCAAGAGTATTTAAGTAAAGGTAAAGTCCATTTTTTAGGTAACGGTGTTGAAAAAACAAGACAACTCATCAAACACTCTAACGCTGTTTTTGTTGAGAATAAGTTACCATCTGCTAATGAGATGAGCGCTTTGGCTTTCGAAAAGTATAAAAAAAGCGACATCGAAGATGTCGCCTATTTTGAACCTTTTTATCTTAAAGATTTTATAGCATTAAAGCCTAAATCATCTTAGCCTTGTTTTTGAATTTCGACAGCATGTGGATAAGGTATTTCAATACCGGCCGCGTCAAGAGCAATTTTTGCATTTTCGTGAGTTTCAAAATAAACATCCCAATAATCTGCCACACTAGACCAAGGTCTAACAGCAAAATTTACTGAACTATCAGCAAGCTCTGAAACATTTACAGAAGGAGCTGGGTCTTTTAAAACTTTTGGGTTAGACGTAAGCACACTCATTAAAATCTCTTTAGTTTGCTTAATATCGGAATCATAACCAACTCCAAAAGTCAAATCAATACGAAGTTTTCCTTCAGAAGAATAATTCACAATATTACCATTTGATAAAGCACCATTTGGAATAATGATCTCTTTATTTGTTGGAGATAAAAGTTTTGTAGTAAAGATTTCAATTTCTTTTACAACACCTAATTCACCTTGAGCTTCAATAAGATCTCCTATTTTTATAGGTTTAAAAATCATAATTAATACACCTCCAGCAAAATTTGCAAGTGATCCTTGAAGGGCTAGACCAATAGCTAAACCTGCTGCAGCTAGAATAGCAGCAAACGATGTGGTTTCTATACCTACAGTTCCTAAAACAACAACGATGAGAATAATCTTTAATGTCCAGCTTAAAAGGTTTAAAAGAAACTTTTTAAGACTCTCATCATAAGCGCGTTTCTCCATAACTTTTCGTATACCTTTCAATATACTTTTGATAATAATTGAACCAATAATCCAAATGGCTATTGCGGCCAATACTTTTGGACCAAAATCTACTATGAGTTCATAACCCTTATCAATCCATTTTTGTAAATCCATAACGTCGTTTTTAATTAGATAGCTATAATATTAATAAAAAACCCGAACGTTTTAAACTAAAATGTTCGGGTTTTCTTAAATAGTTAATCGTATTAGAGTGTATTAATATAATTAACTAGTTTAATTAAATCTTCTTTTTTTGAAGTTTTAATTTTATTAGATTTTATAAAACTCAAAATCTCTTTTGAATGCTTTGGAAAAGTCTTTGCTATTTCCTTTTTCTTACTCGGAATTTCTATGGCTATACCTTTGTCGTTTAATGTATAATACACATCGCTCTTTCTTTTATATTGAGCTGGCTTAGTTTTGGCATAACTACTTGCTGCTTTTTTCTTTTCAGTAAAGGAAATTATTTCTTTTGCTAATAAAGGTTTTTCAATTGAGGCGTCGGTTAATACAACAAAGTAGCCTCTTTTTCCATTATTTGTGTCAGAATCTATATAATTGTAGGCGCGATACGCTTTATTGCCCTTAGAAAATGTGATTGTAACATTAAGTAAATCTTTGTTTAATGCCTCAATATCATTATTGTCTTTTTTGATTTCCATAACATCACTAAAAGCATTATATCTTAAGCTAAATAACTTTCCGTCTTTGTCAGCAGAAATCTTACCTGGCATAAAATCGTTTTCGATATAAGGCGTTCCAATAATTGAATTATCATTAAGGTCGAATGCATAGATTAAACCTGGAGATGTCAAGTTTTGTCTATTTGGGTCTTGCGCTGTAGCACTAAACGACACTAATGCGATCATTGCCGTTAAAAAAATTGATTTTATCATAATAAGTGTTTTTTTTATTGTGTAACAATAAATATGCCATGCTGCTATGCAACACAGTGAATACTAGTATTAGTATAAATTTATTTTACTTCAAAAGTCAATTTTACGTTTACTCTAAACTCTGTAACTTCATCATCGTTGACAATAGCACTTTGATCTTGTACATAAACAGATTTAATATTTTTTATGCTTTTAGAGGCTTGTTTAACTGCTTTTCTTGTTGCGTCTTCCCAGCTTTTATCTGAATTTGATAAGACTTCGATTACTTTTAATACTGCCATTTTTTTGTTTTTTTGTTAAAAAATATGAATGTTAAAGATACTAAATAATAATTGAAACTATCCGTTTATTGCCTCTACCGTCTCAACTTTACCTTTCATCATTTCTCTTAACATATTTTCAATTCCATTTTTAAGAGTAAATGTAGATGAAGGACATCCACTACAAGCTCCTTGTAAGATAACTTTTACTTTCTTTTCTTGAGGATCATAGGACTGAAACTCAATATTTCCTCCATCACTTGCCACTGCTGGTTTAACATATTCTTCTAGAATATTAATAATCTCTTTAGAAACATCATCCTTCTGCTCATACTGTTCATCTAGATGTTGGTCACTTTTTTGTTTAACTTCAGGAGCATCAGAATTAATAATAGCCTCACCATTTTCGATGTAAGATCTTATAAACTCACGGAGTTCCATGGTGATATCATTCCAATCGGCAACATCAAATTTGGTAATCGACACAAAATTTTCCTCCATAAAGACACTTTTAACAAAAGGAAAATGGAATAGCTTATTTGCTAAAGGCGCATATGCTGTTTCATCAATTGATGTAAACTCATGATACTTCGTTACTAACTTTTTATTTGCAACAAATTTTAAAACGCTAGGGTTTGGTGTGCTTTCAGCATAAACTGTTACAGGAACTTTCTTTTTAGCTTCGGAAGAGGTAACAACCGCACCTCCTGAATTTAAGTAATCTTCAATTTGAGTGGCTACTTCGTCTTGAACATCTTTCCATTCGACAATATTATAACGTTCTATAGCGATAAAGTTGCCAGAAATGTAAACTTTCTTTACAAAAGGAAGGTAAAATAGTTGTTGCGCTAAAGGTGAAGATTTTGCTTCATCAATATTATTGAATTCAAAACTTTCATGTTGCGTTATAAATTGATCGGTTTCAAATTTTAATATAGTTGGGTTAGTGGTCTCTTTTATTGAAATAGAATAATTTTTCATAGCATAAATTTTTGCAAAAATACGTAACAAAAAATTCAAAAAACAGGTTTTAATAACAACATAACGAATAAGAAGGGATAATTCTTACAAAATAAATATCTTTATAATGAGTTATTTTAAATTAACAGTTAGGGTTTTTAAGTGTTAAACTGTTATTTTTAAAAAGAATTAGAAGTACTAATTACTTAATTTTTACTAAATTTCGCTCTTATTATTAAAACCTCTACCTAAATAACTTGACTACAGTTTGCTTTTAAAAAGGCGTGGTGCTTTCATAGTTATGGTGTTCAACAGTTTAATTTTGTTGAAGCATGTAAGTTTTATAATAAGGGTAAAACTATTTTAAACCGCTATGAAAAAGCTTTACGTACTCTTTGTCTTATTATCCTATATCTCGTTTGGTCAAGATTTAAACATGCAAGATGGTACATTTAATAGATGTGCACCAGATTTATTTTTCGATTCGGGAGGATCTGGAGGGCCTTATTCAAGTGATGAAGCTTTAGTAACAACAATTTGTCCTGAGAATGCAGGCGAATTTCTCATTATAAATTTTACAGATTTTAGTACGCAGTTAAATGTCGATGTTTTAACTGTTTATGATGGTGATAGTACTTCGGCACCAGTTATTGGTACTTATTCGGGAGTTGCTGGACCAGGTAATATTGTGGCCAGTCTACTAAACATGAGTGGTTGTATTACTTTTGAGTTCGTTTCAGATGGAGCAGGAACAACTACTGGATGGGAAGCCGAAATCATATGTACAGTACCATGTCAAACAATTACACCATCCATAGATTCTACGACGCCTGAGGCCAATGGTGGAGGAGTTATTCTAATTAATGCTGGAGATCAAGTAGACTTTGTAGGTAGTGCTACATTTTCTGATGATGGAACCGGAGCAACATATGAATGGGATTTTGATGATACTAATACAGCAACGGGAACAAATGTGTCAAATATTTTTGCCGCACCAGGATCTTATGATGTTACATTAACAGTTACAGATACCAATCCTTTAGGTTGTTCGGTCTCAAGAGATATAAACGTTTTTGTTTTAGGTGAGAATATTGTTGTTGATCAAACAACATTTACAGTAGAAGAACTCGTTCAAGATGTTTTAATTGATAGTCCTTGTGCCCAAGTAAGTAATATTACGTGGTCTACAGGTACAAATTTTAATGATGATAATGGTATTGGATATTTTGCTAATGATGGCAGTATCTTTCCTTTTACCGATGGTCTTATACTAACCTCAGGAGATGCAAGTCGAGCTAGAGGGCCTAATAATAATGCATTGAGTGATGGTGGTGGAGGCTGGCCTGGTGATGCCGAATTAGATGCCGCAGTGGGAATTAATTCAAATAATGCCAGTATTATACAATTTGATTTCGTACCATTAGCTGATAGTATTAGTTTTGACTTTTTAATGGCTTCGGAAGAGTATAATGGTAGTACAGGTGGAACTTTCGAATGTACATTTTCTGATGCTTTTGCCTTTTTATTAACAGATCAAGCAACTGGTATAACAACAAATTTAGCCGTATTACCAGGAACAAATACACCAATTCTTGTTACAAATATTCATCCAGCAAATCCTGGTTGTGCTGCTATAAATGAGCAATTTTTTGGTGGTTACACAGGAAATAATTCACCTCCAATGAGTTTTGATGGGAGAACAGCAGTTTTTACCGCACAGTCTCCTGTAACTCCTGGAAATGATTATACAATCAAGTTAGTTATTGCTGATGCTTCAGATACGGCATTAGATTCTGGTGTTTTTATTGAAGCAGGAAGTTTTAACCTCGGTGGAGATTTAGGAGATGATATAACAATTGCAGCAGGTACTGCGGAATGCGGAGGTGAAACCATTACCTTAGATACACAAGCGCCAACTGCGACTCATATATGGTATAAAGATGCTGTTGAAATTGCAGGGGAGACTTCTTCTACTTTAGATGTTATAGAGCCTGGAATTTATACAGTTGATGTTATCTTTTCTGGATCATGCCAAGCCACAGATTCTGTAGTTGTAGAATTTAAGCCAAATGCAGTAGCTAATACACCTCCAGACTTATCAATTTGCAGTTTTTCAGGTACTGGTGATTTTATGCTAACAGACAATGATGATGATGTACTTGGAACCCAAGATCCAAATGATTACGTAATTACATACCATCTTACCGAACAAGAAGCAATTGATAACGTAAATCCAATTCCAAGTCCGTACACTAATATTTCAAATCCACAAACAATACATGTTCGTATTGCTGAAAATACTCAGGAGTGTTTTGATTTAACATCTTTTGATTTAGTCTTTACAGATTTAACTATTAACGATGCAGTTACTCCTATTGATGAGTGCGACGATAATAATGATGGATTCGCGATGTTTACGTTAACAGAAAGAGATGACGAAGTCATTGGTGCTTTAGATGAAACAACAGTAACTGTAACGTATCACCTTTCTCAAGATGATGCTAATAATGACGTAAACCCTTTGCCAATTCCTTATACGAATTTGGTGCCAACTAATCAAATTATTTACGTTAGGGTTGAAGCTAATGTAGATGCAGGTTGTTTTAATACAACGACATTAGAATTAAGAGTTAGTCCTATTCCTGTTCCTATTGTTCCTACTACTTTTGAGGTTTGCGATGATAATAATGACGGATTTGCAATGTTTGATTTAACAACGAAGGATGCTGAAATTTTAGGTTTGCAGACAGGTGTTACTGTAACGTATCACGAAAGCCAAGCAGAGGCAGATGATGGTTCAAATGCGCAACCAAGTCCTTATACTAATATAGATCCAAATACTCAAACACTTTACGTAAGATTAGAAGATGATATTTCAGGTTGTTTTGATACGGTTGAACTTGTATTACTTGTAAACCCTATTCCTGATGTTGGTGCCATTTCTAATTATGAGCTATGTGATTATAACCTTCCAGGAGATGAAGTAGAAGTTTTTGATTTAACGACAAAAGCTGCTGAGGCTATTAATGGTCAGACAGGTGTTACAATATCGTATCATGAATCACAAATAGATGCTGAAGGAGGAGCTAATCCTATATTAAATGCTTCATTCTATAGTAATACAAATACACCACAAACGATATATGTTAATATTACAAATACATCAACTGGATGTTCTAATGTTGGTAGTTTTGACTTAATTGTTAATCCGCTTCCAGCATTAGTTAATCCAACTCCATTAGAGGTTTGTGACGATGGCACACCAGATGGGATAACGAGTATAGATTTAACGTTAAAGAATACTGAGATTACAGATAATAACGCGAACTATTCGGTGAGTTATCATTTAACTCAGGCAGATGCAGATGCTAATGTGAGCCCACTGAGCATTCCATATACAAATCTTGTCAATGGACAGATTGTATTTGTACGCGTTCAGGATATCAACACGGGCTGTTATGATACGACGACCTTAGAGTTGATCGTCGAGCAGGCACCAATAGCCAATACACCGACGCCATTAGCGTATTGTGATCCAGACAGTGATGGATTTGGGGTATTTGATTTAACGAGTAAGGACATAGAGATTACAGGCGGTGATCCTAACCTATCGGTGAGCTACCATGAGACAATGGCTGATGCTGATAATAATGTGAATGCTTTAGATAGTCCTTATA
>NZ_JAHVXI010000020.1 GCF_021032705.1 Psychroserpens luteolus
AGCCTGCTCCTGTGGTAACTGATGTAACGATTTGCTCTGATGAGTCGTATACGTGGGCTGAGAATGGTATCACTTATGATGGTTCTGGAGGATCAACTTCGGTAACTATTGAAGGTGTGAACTGTGCGGCCGATCAAACACTTAACTTAACAGTAACACCGGAGCCTGCTCCTGTGGTAACTGATGTAACGATTTGCTCTGATGAGTCGTATACGTGGGCTGAGAATGGTATCACTTATAATGGTTCTGGTGGTTCGACCTCTGTAACTATTGAAGGGGTGAACTGTGCTGCGGATCAAACACTTAACTTAACAGTAACGCCGGAGCCTGCTCCTGTGGTAACTGATGTAACGATTTGCTCTGATGAGTCGTATACGTGGGCTGAGAATGGTATCACTTATGATGGTTCTGGAGGATCGACCTCTGTAACTATTGAAGGTGTGAACTGTGCAGCTGACCAAACATTAAACTTAACAGTAACACCGGAGCCTGCTCCTGTGGTGACTGATGTAACGATTTGTTCTGATGAGTCGTATACGTGGGCTGAGAATGGTATCACTTATAATGGTTCTGGAGGATCTACTTCGGTAACTATTGAAGGTGTAAACTGTGCAGCTGATCAAACACTTAACTTAACAGTAACGCCGGAGCCTGCTCCTGTAGTGACTGATGTGACGATTTGTTCTGATGAGTCGTATACGTGGGCTGAGAATGGTATCACTTATGATGGTTCTGGAGGATCTACTTCGGTAACTATTGAAGGTGTGAACTGTGCGGCCGATCAAACATTAAACTTAACAGTAACACCGG
>NZ_JAHVXI010000021.1 GCF_021032705.1 Psychroserpens luteolus
ATCGAAGTACTAAAATTATTTACCACTGATTCTACTGGTGGATACGCATCGATTACCTCTGATGCTGCTTGTAATGGTACTGTATGTGGAATACTAAATGGTGTCGCATCTGCTACAACATAAGACTCATTAAGAGCCTCATGATCATAATAGTCTACAGCATTCTCGATATGAATGGCTTGCTTGAAACGGTACTCTGTCTGGGTCGCATTAGCCCCCCAACCCTGAGCCTCTAACTGTTCTGCTAATGTGGAATAAATAGGTCCGTTAAAAGCACCGCCATCTCCATTGTTGATGTTCTCTGCAAAATTATAATCCGTTATACTATGTGGCTGATCTATACATTGTGGCTCGCCTATACACTGTAAATCGGTAATATACTTGACTTGATCTATTAAAAACCCATGATTGTTATACAACTGAAGCGTAGCCGTTTCATTATACATCACAAAATTGTTCTGAACTATGATATTATCTTCATAACCCTCGGCATCTGGAAATAACTCTACAAACTTCTCTTTCCAATACAGCATCGTCCCTGCTCCTCCTGGCTGGTCTGCTATACGTCGACCACCATAAGTGATCACCAAAATCTCTCCTGAGGGAATAATGGTACCGGTGGGAAATATATACTCGCTCTCATGATCCTTGAGCTTCCATAAACTTAAATCTATAGCGGTAGTCGAAGAATTGAATAACTCTACAAACTCTCCCATATGATGGTACTTTGTCTCTATACGTTCTGTGTAATGCGTATCAAAATAAACCTCAGATATAACTACCGAACCTCCTAATCGTGTTAA
>NZ_JAHVXI010000022.1 GCF_021032705.1 Psychroserpens luteolus
ATCAATACATTGTCGATATAAAACGTATTGGCCTGTAAATATTCTGTATTATTTGGATAAGTCGATATCCATCCTCGTAATAGTAATCGATGTGATCCTGTTGTATTGGCTGTAAAAGTAAAACTATAATCGCCACTCTCTGATATCATTCCACTACTCACCGTTGGTGAAGACTGTCCTGGTTCATACAACAACGTACTAAATCCTCCTTGCATCTGACTCCTATCCAATCGATAACTAAACTGATATTCCTTTCCCGCTTCTAAGTTAACATCTACTCGGGCATTATGCCAGTTCCGCGTTATCACACATTTCAAACGACCATCTGCTATACTTAATGTCGAATACGTGGATGATGTCCATGGAGATGTGCTGGTTGTCTCATTAAAATCCTCCTCATAAATCACTGGGTCATCTCCTAAGTCTTGCTTCACCAATGCACGTACATTACCCAAATGATCCGTCATCTGGTAACGCTCACTCCCATCTTGCCTGTAATGAATCCCTACTCGTGATGCTCCATAGATAGGATGCTCAACCAAAGTAGAATTATTATATATCGCTAGTGGATTACCACTAGTATCTCTTATATAATACGACTTTGTCGTTGGTGTTCCTGATCCATTAAAACTCTGCTTACTAATTCGTTGTCCCTT
>NZ_JAHVXI010000023.1 GCF_021032705.1 Psychroserpens luteolus
ACTCGGTAGTCACTTGTTCGCCATAAATCCCATTAATAGGACCTTCAAAATAATCCTTCCCAAATACATAGTACATCTCCTGTGTTGCTGGAACTGTAAATGAATACCCTGTCTTCCAGTCACCTCCTATTTGATTACCACCTATCGCTTTTATGATATTACCTGGATTTAACCTGTCATGAACTGTCCTAACATATGGTCGTGTGGTAGTTGATTGAAGCTCTTCATTTGAATTATCATCACTGTAATACCTGCGTAAGCTTGAAAAATCATTGTTTACAACATCTATCTCTGATAAACCATCATAATTAGTAATATCACTAACATAATTTGAAAACGTACCACTTAAAAACCCTCCCACAAAACCACCACATGATGGTGCTGAAAGTGTCTGTAAGGCTCGACGCCCTTGCTTGTCATATAAAGTCTGTGTTCCCCAAACCTTATTCTCTTCTCTATCCCAAGAATAGTTAAACGTTGGCTTGCCCAAATCGTTATAATAACTCCCTGACTTACCTATCAATGCTCCTGTAATATCAAATGCTTCTGTAT
>NZ_JAHVXI010000024.1 GCF_021032705.1 Psychroserpens luteolus
TTAATTCGCCTTGAACTTCTCCTGATATCTCACATGCTCCAGTTCCACCATTAGTGTATCCTAATGTTCCGGCTACTACTGATGCTGCTTCTTCACATGAAACTTCCATGTCTTCTACTTCATCAAATTCAGCCATTGGTGCTGGTAATACTGTGATCGTCTTCTTAGCTGTGATTGTTCTATCACAATCATCAGTGTATGTCCAGTCAACATAAAGTGTTCCACCACACTCATCGTATGATCCACTCAATTCACCTTCTACTTCTCCTGATATCTCACATGCTCCAGTTCCGCCATTAGTGTATCCTAATGATCCTGGCTCGAATGAATTTGCTTCCTCACATGAAATCTCCATGTCTTCCACTTCATCAAACTCTGCCATTGGTGCTGGTAATACTGTAATAGTCTTACTTGCTTCAATTGTTCTCTGACAGTTATCAGTGTATGTCCAGTTTACAATAATTACTCCACCACACTCATCGTAATCTGGTGTAGCTTCGCCTTGAACTTCTCCTGATATCTCACATAATCCAGTTCCTCCATTAG
>NZ_JAHVXI010000025.1 GCF_021032705.1 Psychroserpens luteolus
GATCCTCCAGAACCATCATAAGTGATACCATTCTCAGCCCACGTATACGACTCATCAGAGCAAATCGTTACATCAGTTACCACAGGAGCAGGCTCCGGTGTTACTGTTAAGTTTAATGTTTGATCGGCTGCACAGTTTACACCTTCAATAGTTACCGAAGTTGATCCTCCAGAACCATTATAAGTGATACCATTCTCTGTCCATGTATATGACTCATCAGAACAAATCGTTACATCAGTCACTACAGGAGCAGGCTCCGGTGTTACTGTTAAGTTAAGTGTTTGATCCGCTGCACAGTTCACACCTTCAATAGTTACAGAGGTCGATCCTCCAGAACCATTATAAGTGATACCATTCTCCGTCCATGTATACGACTCATCAGAACAAATCGTTACATCAGTCACCACAGGAGCAGGCTCCGGTGTTACTGTTAAGTTAAGTGTTTGATCCGCAGCACAGTTCACACCTTCAATAGTTACCGAGGTCGAACCACCAGAACCATCATAAGTGATACCATTCTCCGTCCATG
>NZ_JAHVXI010000026.1 GCF_021032705.1 Psychroserpens luteolus
CACAGTTCACACCTTCAATAGTTACCGAAGTTGATCCTCCAGAACCATCATAAGTGATACCATTCTCAGCCCACGTATACGACTCATCAGAGCAAATCGTTACATCAGTTACCACAGGAGCAGGCTCTGGTGTTACTGTTAAGTTTAATGTTTGATCGGCTGCACAGTTTACACCTTCAATAGTTACCGAAGTAGATCCTCCAGAACCATTATAAGTGATACCATTCTCTGTCCATGTGTATGACTCATCAGAGCAAATCGTTACATCAGTCACCACAGGAGCAGGCTCCGGTGTTACTGTTAAGTTAAGTGTTTGATCCGCAGCACAGTTTACCCCTTCAATAGTTACCGAAGTAGATCCTCCAGAACCATTATAAGTGATACCATTCTCCGTCCATGTATACGACTCATCAGAGCAAATCGTTACATCAGTCACCACAGGAGCAGGCTCCGGCGTTACTGTTAAGTTAAGTGTTTGATC
>NZ_JAHVXI010000027.1 GCF_021032705.1 Psychroserpens luteolus
TATCCGCCGCCCAGAGGGCTATTGTTTCCGATCCTATCCGCCAACCTATGTGCAGCAGCGTCAGATGAAGGGCGATTTTGCCTCTGGTGGTGTCACGATTCCGGCGCACAAAATGCCCGCAACACCCCGCTCAGAACAAATACGCATATGCCTGAACGATTGCATCCGGCCTCCGCTTGGGGTTTGGCATCAGGCCGCGCCACGCAAGATCTTAAGGTGAGTATTATGTTGCCGACATGCAACACTAATCCTCTAGGCTTTCTAGGAAGGTTTCAATCCCGCGCTGCAACCGCTCCCGGTCAATCGACGAGAAATCACGCGGCAACCTGATCTCCACCCGACCGTCCTGCGCGATGATCCGGGCCTCGCCCTCGGGCCGCTTCAACCTCAAGGTCGTCTTCGACACGGAAGGCGGTACCGGCTTCGGCTCCAGCTCCGGCTTGGTTTGATCCAACGCCGAC
>NZ_JAHVXI010000028.1 GCF_021032705.1 Psychroserpens luteolus
GCGCTTGCCGTTGGCGCGGGCAACGTCACCGTCATCGTGGACGAGACCGCCGACCTGAAGGCCGCCGCCGAAAAGATCACCGCGTCCAAAACCTTCGACAACGCCACGTCCTGCAGTTCCGAAAACGCCATCGTCACCGTCGACGCGATCCACGATCAATTCATGGCGGAACTCGCCAAAGCGGGCGGGGCCCACGTCAAAGACGAGGCCCCAATCGTCGCCAAGCTCTGGCCCGATGACCACCTCAACCGCTCCGTCATCGCGCAGGATGCCGACAAGATGCTGGTCGCTTTGGGCATGGAAAACCAGGTCCCCGCCGACACCAAGTTCCTCGCCGTGGAAACCACCGGCATCGGCCCCGACCATCCCCTGTCTGGCGAAAAGCTTTCCCGCGTCGCCGCCCTTTATCGGGCCAAGGATTTTGCCGACGCTGTCGCGACGACGAGAATTATCCTTTC
>NZ_JAHVXI010000029.1 GCF_021032705.1 Psychroserpens luteolus
CCATGCGCCCCAGCAGCATGTGATAGGCCATGCCGTCGCGGTCGGTAAGCGTCACCTCGATGGGCCAGCGTTGAGTGCCGAATTGCAGGTGGGTTTCGATGACGAAGCGCAGCTCGGTCTCGCCGTTGGACGACGTGACCTCGCGCTGGTCCTTGACGGGGGCGGTGCAGGCTATGGCCAAATCGTAATTGCCGGGGATGGGGTGGACAGTGAACCGCACCTTTGGCTGTTTGTCCGACCCGAACGGCTCGATGCGGGTGGCATGCAGCGCGGATGTGCGCGCGCCCGTGTCGATCTTGGCCTTGATGGCGGGCAGCTTGAGGTCGGGCAGCGACAGCCACTCCTCCCATCCCAGTTTGATCGTCTTGGCGTTCATGAAGCGGTGCCTTTGGTTGCACTGGGAATGGGTTTGGCCCTAAACGGCTGATATGAGTAAAAA
>NZ_JAHVXI010000002.1 GCF_021032705.1 Psychroserpens luteolus
TATCACAAGAATCAGCAGCACAAGCTTCAAGGGCAGCGATATTGGCTGCATTCCAATCGTTAGCTAATTGTTCGTTATCATCACCAGAACACTCAATCGACTGATCAGTTACAGAACAGTTATCAAGATTAGGAGGCGTTGTATCTTCAAGAGTTAATGTCGCACTCAATGTTGTTGCGTTACCACAGTCATCAGTAATGGTATAGACAACAGCGATTGTTCCGCCTTGACCACAAGTAGATACTAAATTGGTATACGTATAGTTTGATGTTACAGTTACACCAAGATCATCGGCACAAATTTCAAGTGCAGCGATATTAGCTGCATTCCAATCGTTGGCTAATTGTTCGTTATCACTACCAGAACACTCAATAGACTCATCAGTAACAGTACAGTTTGACAAATCAGGAATGGTTCCATCATCAAAGGTTAATGTAGCAATTACAGTAGACACATTTCCACAATCGTCAGTAATAGTATATGTAACATTTAGTGTTCCACAAGGACCACAAGTTGTATTAAGGTTATTAAAATCGTAATCTGAAGTTACTGTCAGATCAGTATCACAGGCATCTGTAGCACAAGCCTCAAGTGTAGCAATGTTATCTGCATTCCAAGCATCGGCAAGTGTTTCGTTATTAGTGTCTGAACATTCTAATGTGGTATTTTCTACAGTACAAGATGAAACATCTGGCGCAATAGTATCCACCACTGTAATTGTTTGTGTTTCAGATATAGTATTACCGCAGTCATCAGTAGCCGTCCAAGTTCTAGTAATTGTTTCAGTGTTTCCACAAGCATCAACAGATGTATCAGTAAATGTTACTGTTGTATTTCCACAGGTATCAGTAGCTGTGGCATTTCCGGTAGCAGCAGGATCAGTACTTTCAGTACATTCAACTGTAGTATCTGCAGGAATCGTTAACGTAGGAGCAGTAGTATCTACTACAGAAATGGTTTGTGTATCAGATGTTGTATTTCCACAATCATCAGTAGCCGTCCAAGTTCTAGTAATCGTTTGCGTATTTCCACAACTAGTTACAGATGTATCGTTAAATGTTATAGTAACATTTCCACAAGTATCAGTAGCTGTAGCATTTCCAGTAGCAGTTGGGTCTGTACTTTCGGTACATTCAACTGTAATATCAGCAGGAATTGTTAACGTAGGAGCAGTAGTATCTACTACAGAAATGGTTTGTGTATCAGATGTTGCATTACCACAATCGTCAGTCGCCGTCCAAGTTCTTGTTATTGTTTGTGTACTACCACAAGCATTAATCACAATATCGCTAAAAGTTACAGTTGCATTTCCACAAGTATCGGTAGCTGTAGCATTCCCAGTAGCTGAAGGATCAGTACTTTCAGTACATTCTTGAGTGACATCACTTGGTATATTTAAAGTAGGTGCTGTAGTATCTACTACAGAAATGGTTTGTGTATCAGATGTTGTATTTCCACAATCGTCAGTAGCTGTCCAAGTTCTAGTAATCGTTTGTGTATTTCCACAACCAGTTACAGATGTATCGCTAAACGTAACCGTTACATTTCCGCAAGTATCAGTAGCTGTAGCATTTCCAGTAGCAGCAGGATCTGTACTTTCAGTACATTCAACAGTAGTATCTGCTGGAATCGTTAGCGTAGGAGCAGTAGTATCAACTACAGAAATAGTTTGTGTATCAGATGTTGCATTTCCACAATCATCAGTAGCAGTCCAAGTTCTAGTAATCGTTTCAGTATTACCACAACCAGTTACAGATGCATCGCTAAACGTAACCGTTACATTTCCACAAGTATCAGTAGCAGTTGCATTTCCAGTAGCAGCAGGATCTGTACTATCAGTACATTCAACTGTAGTGTCTGCTGGAATCGTTAACGTAGGGTCTACAGTATCCTGAACGTTTATTGTTTGTGTATCTGAAGCTGTATTTCCACAGTCATCAGTAGCCGTCCAAGTTCTAGTAATCGTTTGCGTATTTCCACAACCAGTTACAGATGTATCGTTAAACGTTATAGTAACATTTCCGCAAGAATCAGTAGCAGTTGCATTTCCAGTAGCAGCAGGATTTGTACTTTCAGTACATTCAACTGTAGTATCTGCAGGAATCGTTAACGTAGGAGCAGTAGTGTCTACTACAGAAATGGTTTGCGTATCAGATGTTGTATTTCCACAATCGTCAGTAGCCGTCCAAGTTCTAGTAATCGTTTGCGTATTTCCACAACCAGTTACAGATGTATCGCTAAACGTAACCGTTACATTTCCGCAAGTATCAGTAGCTGTAGCATTTCCAGTAGCAGCAGGATCTGTACTTTCAGTACATTCAACAGTAGTATCTGCTGGAATCGTTAGCGTAGGAGCAGTAGTATCAACTACAGAAATAGTTTGTGTATCAGATGTTGCATTTCCACAATCATCAGTAGCAGTCCAAGTTCTAGTAATCGTTTGCGTATTTCCACAACTAGTTACAGATGCATCGTTAAATGTTATAGTAACATTTCCGCAAGTATCAGTAGCTGTAGCATTTCCAGTAGCTGAAGGATCAATGCTTTCTGGACATTCAACAGAAACGTCGTTTGGTATTGTTAATGTTGGAGGTGTATTATCCTCTACAGAAATAGTTTGTATTTCCGAAGCTGTATTTCCACAATCATCAGTCGCCGTCCAAGTTCTAGTTATTGTTTCAGTATTTCCACATTCTGAAACAGTGGTGTCTGTATAATTTACGGTTACGTTTCCACAGGTATCAGTAGCCGTAGCATTTCCAGTATTAATAGGGTCTGTACTTTCTCCACATTCCACAATTTTATTTTGAGGAATAGTCAGAGTAGGAGCTGTTGTATCAACAATAGAAATAGTTTGCGTATCAGAAACTGAATTTCCACAATCGTCGGTAGCCGTCCAAGTTCTAGTTATTGTTTCAGTGTTTCCACAAGCATCAACTGAGGTATCAGCAAATGTAATAGTAACACTTCCACAGTCATCAATAGCAGTTGCATTTCCTGTATTTGCAGGATCAGTACTATCGTTACATTCTACGGTTGTATCATCAGGTATTGTTAATGTAGGAGGAGTAGAGTCTTCTACAATAATATTTTGCACATATTCTAAAGTTGCACCACATTCATCGGTAAATGTCCATGTATTGGTGTAAGTACCATTAGAAGGGCAGTCTGGGTCTACAACAAACGCACCAGACGTTTTAGTGATAGTAAAATCACATTTATCAGTTTCAGGTTCGAGATTTTGTGCATCATCTAAGGCATCAATATCTGAACATTCTACAGTTCTATCCAATTCACCAGGTGCGGTTTCCCAATTAACAACAGGTTGAATAATATTTATAGTTAAAGGGAGCTTATTACCTATATTACAATCACCTAAAGCTGAAGAACTTAAAGTTGATTGGTTATTTGGATTTTGAACACCGTTATAATTTGCAACAAATTGTAAATCAAATGATAAATCACAGTTCTCTTCTAAGAAATAGCACTCGTCCTTAATAATAAGATCAAAATCGATTGTTAATTCTGGGTCTCCTGCATCTACCATTCCATTCTCAAAGTCAAACACAAGTTCTCCTGTATTTGAATTAAATGTATATGTAATACCAGACGGTAAATTGTTTGGAGTAATGTTTTCTATTTGAGGTGGTAATGTTGCCGAAATGGATAAATTTACGGCATTGTCATTTCCTTTATTTATAACTGAAAAGTTAAAACCTAGTACGTCTCCAGGATTAGAAGGACTTGATCCTGAGTCCATCACAACCTCAATAGGATCTAGATCCGGAGCCCAAACATCGACGGCAAGTCCAACCAAATATAACCCATAAGTTTCTTGATTAGATGTTAATCTTAAAGTTGCAGACGTTTGATTGTTAGTAATTATGCTATTAGAAGGATTATCAAGTTCAAATACAGCAGCATCAAAGCCCAATGTATTCAAACTAGCAGGGTTTCTATCTGTAAAATTTGAATTACCAAGCGTTATTCTGCTATTAAAAAAGTTGTTACTTGATCTTTGCGGTGCAGAAATAGGAACAAAAGTGTTTAAAGGTGTTCTAATTTGTAATTGATCACCACTTAAATCTTGATCACCTTCTAAAGAACCTATTACAACATTTGCATTAACATCACCAGTAGGTACAGTTTGAAAACCACCAAAAGTGATGTCAAAATTATTTGTTGCTGCGGTTACATTAGCATATCCATCAAATAAACCTATGTTTTTTGATGGGAGCTTCGGACTTTCATATACAAATACAATTTGCCATCCACCAGAAGTACCAATGGTTCCACCATCATGACCAATTACACTACCAGTCTTGGCTTCGACATTTGCTACTTGATATGTTCCAAAAGGATCGTTTAAGCCTGATACCATGCTAGTAATATCCTTAACACATATATAAGGATCATTATAAACATGGGTATTCCTACCTCTAAAAATGATATCATCTGCCGTTAAGGTCGTATATGAAGCTTGACCAGGCAGCATAAGTTTTATGTCATTATAATTCCAATCTGGTTGGTTTTCTGAGTTTGGATCCGTATCAGGTTCCCTATCTGCTGCAGCCCAGTATAAATAAACTTTGTAGACAGATAAGCATGATAGTTGAGGTTCAGGATTTATGAAATTAGCACTACTAGAGTTAAATGTAGTGGCATCATTATCGATATCTACATACACATTATTTGTAAAATCGTGATTTCCATCACCACCATTATAGTTTCCAGTCGCAGTTCTGGATAACATATTATTAGCGATCATGGTTACATCTCCTTTTACCGTTTCATTAAAACGAGGAGTGAACGGATCTAAAACCTGTGCAGACGCATAGATTCCAGATACAAACATAATCACGCTAAGTATGTTTTTTATTTTGTTATGATTAATAGCATTTTTCATAAGTCCTAATTTTGATTTGTGGCCTAATTAGATTGTACTAATTAAAACTCTTGGGATCTGGAATTAATGATTTTATTAGTATAGGATTGCTTAAGGATTTTCCTGTTTTTGATATCGCTTTAACTTCGGAACAGTTCCACGTGTTAAGTTTAGTGTTTTTTGGTCTAGATATTTTAACGTAAAACTCTAATGTCTCACCAGCTCCAATGCTCATGCTTTCGACAATATTACTTTTTTGTTTGTTTAAAGTATTCTGCTTAAGCACAACTTGTTTCTGAGCACTAACATTTTCACATGTCACATTTTCAGTGGAAATACTAAACTCTATGCTTTTATTTGCATTGTTCGTTATTTCCATTAAGTAGAAATGCTCAGTTTCATTGACGGTTTTGTCTGAATCCTTCTTTAAGGATAAGCTCAGCTGCTCTTGACCAAAAAATGATTGAAAGCCAAAGCATGCTATTAAAACTGTAATTACAATTTTTTTCATGTTTAAATTAATTAACAATATGTTATATTTCGCTAAGCGATGTTTAAAAAAAACAAATAGAAGTGATAGGAACTTTGCGGGCCTTAATCAAATTTTCTATTCTTTTTGAGGGAAGAACATTGGTAACCAATGTTTGGTAAATGGATATATTAATATATTTTTGATTTGGGGTCATTAAACTTTAATTTAACTAAACAAAAGAACTGATTACGAGTACCTTTGACAAATTTAAATGTTAAAGGGAGCAAAATACTCGTTAAAACGGAAATATACAACATTTTATCGGTAAAAAATGCACTTAATCGAATATCTATGAAAACAATAATACTGGTCAGACATGCAAAATCTTCTTGGGAATACGACGTAAGTGACCAAGAAAGACCCTTAAAAAAGCGTGGAATAAATGATGCTAGCCTAGTAGCTAATGCTTTCACAGAAAGACTGTTAGTTCCAGACATTGTGTATTCAAGTCCGGCTAATCGTGCTTTATCCACCTGTAAGATTTTTATGAAAATTTTAAAAATTGAAACGGATTTGTTAAAAATTCATGCAGATCTCTATGATTTTGGAGGGGAAAATGTGATTAATTTTATAAAAAAGTTGGATGAAGATTATCAAAAAGTTATGATTTTTGGACATAATCATGCATTCACATCTATTTGCAATATATTTGGTGATAAATTTATTGATAACCTTCCAACAAGCGGTTTAGTTGTTATAGATTTTGATGTAAATTCATGGTCGGAAATTAGCCATGGAACAACACGATTTATGATTTTGCCCAGAGATTTAAAATAATGACAAAAGATAAAAACAGTTACATAAATAGAGAATTAAGTTGGCTTCAGTTTAATGAACGCGTTTTACAAGAAGCAGCAGATGAAAGTGTTCCATTGATTGAACGCTTTCGTTTTTTAGGTATTTTCTCCAATAATTTAGATGAATTCTTCAAAGTGCGATATGCTACAGTTAAGCGTATTGATGAAGCCGGAAAAGGTGGAAAAAGTGAGCTAGGAATTAAAGCGGCTGATTTATTAGAAATTATTACTCAAGTTGTTATTAAACAGCAAAGCAAGAGCTTGGACATTTTGAGTAATATCCAAAAGAAGTTAGAAAACGAAGGTATCTATATTATAGATGAAACTCAAGTTGATGATGAACAACATTCATTTATAAAAAATTACTTTATTCAGCAGATAAGTCCAGCATTGGTGAACATTGTTTTAAGCGATTCAGTAGACCTTCCGCATCTCAAGGATAGCGCTGCGTATTTAGCTGTTAAAATGGAATTGACCAATACAGAAAAGCAATTCGCTCTTATTGAAATTCCGAAGTCTATGGATCGCTTTGTTGTTCTTCCAAAGAAAAATGACAAATGCTATATCATGATTCTTGATGATTTGCTGAGGTATTGTCTAGATGATATTTTCAACATATTCAGTTATAATAATATCACAGCGAATATGATTAAAATCACTCGTGATGGTGAATTGGACTTTGACAGTGACTTGAGTAAAAGTTTTATTGAGAAAATTTCAGATAGTGTAAAAGACAGACAAATTGGTGATCCTGTACGTTTTGTATATGATAAGACCATTGATGAAGAAACACTTGAATACTTAATGACCAAAATGGGGATTGACTCAAAGGATAGTGTAATTCCTGGTGGTCGCTACCATAACAGACGCGATTATATGGGCTTTCCTAGTTTAGGAAGAACAGATTTGTTATATCAAAAAATTAATCCGCTACAAATCAAGGGCTTGAGTCTAGAGCGAAGTATTTTTAACACTATAACCAAAAAGGATTACCTGCTTCATACACCTTACCAAGCCTTTTCATATGTGGTTAAATTTTTGCGTGAAGCTGCATTAGATCCAAAAGTAAAAACGATAAAGATCACCATATATAGACTAGCACAAATTTCACATATCGCGAGTTCTCTTATTAATGCGGCTAAGAATGGTAAAAAAGTAACTGTGGTTATCGAATTAAGAGCGCGATTTGATGAACAAGCCAATATCGATTATGCCGAGCAAATGCAGGATGAAGGCGTTAATATGCTCTTTGGAGTTTCTGGTTTAAAAGTACACAGTAAGATTTGTGTTATTGAGCGTGAAGAAGGAAAAGGTGTAAAGCGTTATGGTTTTATAAGCACAGGTAACTTTAATGAGTCTACAGCAAAAATATATACAGATTTCACGTTGTTTACAGCGAATCAAAAAGTACTTAAAGATGTGAACAAAGTGTTTAATTTTTTTGAAACTAATTACCGTATTTATCGATATAAGCACATCATTACCTCACCACATTACACCAAATCTAAACTATTTGCACTTATAGATGCTGAAATTGAAAACGTGAAACAAGGTAAACAAGCCTTTATTAAGTTAAAACTAAACAGCATTTCGAGTTACAAAATGATAGATAAACTCTATGAAGCTAGTCGTGCTGGTGTAAAGATTCAAATGATTGTTAGAGGTATTTGTTGTTTGATTCCTGGAGTTAAAGGTATGAGCGAAAATATTGAAGTTATTAGTATCATTGATAAGTTTCTTGAGCATACAAGACTATATGTGTTTTGTAATGATGGCGATCCAAAAGTTTATATTTCTTCCGCAGATTGGATGACACGTAATATAGAAAATAGAGTAGAAGTGAGTTGTCCTATTTATCAAAGCGATATTAAGCAAGAGTTATTGGATGTTTTTGATATTTGTTGGAATGATAATGTTAAAGCTAGAGTGATTGATGAAACCCAAAGCAACAAATATCTTAGAAATGAGAAAAATAAAGTTAGAGCTCAATTTGCACTATATGATTATTTTGAAAATAAACTGAAATCTTAATATGCTATCCATAAAAAAATATGCAGCAATAGATATAGGTTCGAATGCTGTAAGACTTTTAATTTCTAATATAATTGAGCAAAAAGGAAGACCTGTACAGTTCAAGAAGAGTTCGCTAGTTCGTGTGCCTATTAGACTTGGCTCTGATGTGTTTTTAAATGGCGAAATTTCCGAAGACAATAAAAAGCGTATGCTGGATACGATGACTGCATTTAATTTATTAATGAAATCACATAAGGTAGTCACATATAAAGCTTGCGCTACATCAGCAATGCGAGAAGCTACTAATGGGAGGGAGATAACAAAACTAATTTTAGAACAAGCTAATATAGACATCGATATTATTGATGGTGAAGAGGAAGCGGCTATAATTGCGGCTAC
Source organism: Psychroserpens luteolus (assembly GCF_021032705.1). Lineage (GTDB taxonomy): Bacteria > Bacteroidota > Bacteroidia > Flavobacteriales > Flavobacteriaceae > Psychroserpens > Psychroserpens luteolus. The sequence continues at coordinate 8,627 of NZ_JAHVXI010000002.1, forward strand.
AGATTTACATTCGTATATAAAAGAAGATAAAACCTATTTGTATGTTGATGTAGGAGGAGGAAGTACCGAGTTCTCTGTAATTCATCTCGGAAACACCGTAGCATCTAAATCGTTTAAGATTGGGACAGTGAGATTGCTGAATGATATTGTAAAAAAAGAAACATGGTCAAACTTAGAGGATTGGATTAAGCAAAACACTAAAGGCTATGACAAGGTAGACCTCATTGGTTCTGGAGGGAATATTAATAAAATATTCAAGATTTCTGGAAAGTCAATGGGAAAACCATTGACCTATTTTTACTTGACGTCTTATTACAATAGGTTACAAACCTATTCTTATGAAGAGCGCATCACAGAACTGGATCTAAATCAGGATCGTGCTGATGTTATTATTCCGGCTACACGTATTTATCTTTCTGCTATGAAGTGGAGTGGAGCCAAAGACATTTATGTACCAAAAATTGGTCTGTCCGATGGCATTATAAAGAGTATTTACTACAATACAGTTTCTAGCGTAAACATTTAAATTTAAGTTCGTTTAGCGTTTTTTTGGGCGTAACACCCAATATTTATTTTGTATGTTTAATTTTCATTATATATTAGCCTACTCAAATCTTTGCTACGTATTAGCATAATTTTGATACCCTCTCAATAGAACGAGAACCCTAAATAAAATAGTTATGCAAATAAAATCAATTGTACTTACGTTAGTATTCGTTGCCATGTCTACATTGTCTTTCTCACAAGAAGTAAGCTATGGTGTTAGAGCAGGTGTTAATATTTCAAATTTAGATTTTGATCCTGATGCAACCTTTGTAAATCAGCATAGAAACGGATTTGCCTTTGGCGGATTTGTTGATTATGGGATTACTGAGACTTTTTCTGTTCAATTAGAACTTCAGTATTCTGCAGAAGGCGGAAAAGCAGATGATATAAGAGCAGATTATATCCAAATGCCAATTATGGCGCGTTTTTCTTTAGGTGATAAGTTTGCTTTAGGTGTCGGGCCAATGGTAAGTTTAAAAACATGGAAAAATCAAGATGCCTTTTCGACCTTTACGTTTTCTGGTATAGGTGGAATTGAATATATGATTAATGACGAATTGTTTGTTGATGCTCGAGTGCACTACGGATTAAGCAATATCTTGGATGAAGACACGTCTAACGGATTAGAAGCGCAAAACACGACATTTCAGTTTGGATTCGGAATTAGAATCTAACAACAGGATGTAATGATATACTAGAAAAGCTTCAGTTTGACTGAAGCTTTTTTTGTGTTTTTTACTGAAATATCTATTGCTTGATAAATTTGAGTATTTCAAATTGAACACTTGAATTATAGACTTTTAAGAAGTACAATCCAGATTGCAATTGGGTTACAGCTAGTGAGTTTGATGTAATGTTACCAGTCATGACGCGTCTACCAGAAATGGAATAGATTTCATATGTTGCATTGGTATAGTCTTCCGAAAAACCTATGGTATTTGTTACTGGGTTTTGATCAATCTTTAGTTGAGATGAATTCAATTCAATATCATCAACCGACAAGGCTTCCCTTCCATAAACAGCTTGATTTCCATTAGAAAGGTTGGTTACAACTAAAGTAGCGTCATCACCTGTTCCTTGAATCTCATAATGTAGCTCTGTCGTGCTATCTGGTCCACTGCTTAATACTTGTGTAAAATAATAATTTTCAAAAAGCTCTTCTTCAGCAGTATCACAAAAAGCTAAAGTCACCGAAAAATTTTCGGTGTTAAAGCTTTGTTGTGGATTAAGATAGTAATCACCGTAAAAACCATTACATACTCCGCTTCCTTGTACCACATAGCCAATACTGTTTGGTGTTGTTTCAAAAGTAATGGAGGGAACAGCTCCAAAAGGGACAGATATTTGATTAGAGTCTATTACTAGGTTATATACAAACCATTCTCCTAGTAAATTAGTAGTTGGAGGTTCTAAACTGCCAAAAGTTAGAACTTCACCAATCGTATTAGTTAGTACAAGTGTTTCTCCATTATTTTGAAGATCATAGCTTAAAGGCATACTATCGCTATCACTTAAGATAGAGGAATACAAAGGAGTATAAGTCTCGGGGTCACATGAATTTGTTGTTTGATCAAATATGACATAATTAAAATTAGCTTCATTATTTGCTCCATATATTCCATGTGTTCCAGTTATTTCATTACATCCATCAAAAGTGGGTGCGTCATTCCCAAAAATCGGACCTAAGGTGCTATAAGTTAAAAATTCTATTGAAGGAGAAATAGAGGGTAGTGTATAGGTGATACCTGTATCGGTTTCAATATTCGCTAAATACCATGTTTTATTAAAAATAGTTATTGTAGGAGCTTGCCTTCTGTAAACTAAAAAATTATCATCACTGTTCGTAATAGTAAGTATTTCGTCCTCTCCATCACCAGTAATAGTATAACTTAAATCTTGATAAGGAAAAATGTAGAATCCAATTATTTCGAGAAATTTATCATAATATCTAGAATGGGCTGTTGTTCCATCACAAGAATCTAAATTAACAAAATAATCATTATCAAAAGAAATACTATTCTCGTTTGGTAAAGTATATAGACCCACAAATCCTGAACATCCGCCACTACCTGAAAAATCAAACATATTATCATTGTCAGATAAAGTATTGATATTAGAAAAATCAAAGTTAAATGATCCAAAAAAATAATTGTCTAGTTGATTACCATCAATGTTTAAGTGCTGTAAGTACCATAAGCCTAACAATTGCTCATCTTGAGCTGTTACCATAGGTGAAGTAAAAAGGCATATAAGGACAAAGTAGAGTTTTTTCATAACAAGCAAGATTGATTTTTCTTACAAGTTAAGAATTTTAACCATGAATGGTCTCGCTTTTACCTAAATCTTTCATGATATTGGCTTCAAATTCAAGCAATTGTTGCCATTTCTCATCAACTTCTGTACGATCTCCATATTGTCTGGCAAAACCTAAAAACATGGTGTAGTGATTGGCCTCGCTGACCATTAGTTTTCTGTAAAACTCAGCTAGGTCTTTGTCTTGTAATTCTTCAGAAAGTAACCTGAAGCGTTCACAGCTCCTGGCTTCGATCAAAGCAGCATACAATAAGCGATGTACTAACTGCGTCGTTCTACTGCCACCTTTTGGAAAGAACTTGAGTAATTGTAAGACATACTCATCTTTTCTATCACGACCAAGAACCCAACCATTTGCTAGGATTCGGTCATGAACCATTTTAAAATGACTAATTTCTTCTTTAACGAGCGCTGTCATCTCTTTAACCAAATCTGTATATTCAGGGAAGCTTACAATTAGTGAAATAGCCGTACTGGCAGCCTTTTGCTCACAATACGCGTGATCTGTAAGGATGTCTTCTACGTTCTTTTCAACAATGTTGACCCAACGTGGATCTGTTGGTAGTTTTAATCCAAGCATAATTAACTGTGATCTTCAATTAGTGTTAAACGCTCTTTTCCATTTTTATCGATGAGCATTTCGTAGAATTTATAGGCTTTGTTATTCGGATTTACAAAAGAGATACCCAATGCTAATGTAGTTGTATTTGAGGCGTCTTGATCTATCCAAATATGTTCGAGCGTAGCATTTTTCCAAAATTCTGAATTTGAATAATCTCTAAATTCTTCTGCTGAAATATGCTTTTCGTATATTATTTTATCAGAAACAGCCACTAGAATATCAGATTCAAAAACACGATGGTACTTTGTAAGTTCTGTACTGTTTTTTGATAAAGAATGCACAGGAATTTCGCTATCCATTGATGTGTAATTTTTTATGCTCACAAGAAACGTATTTGAAATTACTGAATCTGTTTTTATTTCTGTGTATGTTTCAGGATAATAGGACTTTAAAGATTCAATTTTAAAGTTTTTATTGAAATCTGAAACAGCATTTTCTAATCGCTCTTTTTTACTAGTTCTTCTATCACAAGACATCAAAACTAACACTAATAAACATGGAACTAATAGGATTAACTTTTTCATGATATATGTATTAAATGTCTAAACCAAATGTTTTTCTAAGCACCTCGATACTCGGATTTTTCTCTTTTAACTTCTCATATTTTTCTTGAGTTGTAAAAGCATATTTCTTTGAAATCTCTTCATTGACACTAATATCGAGTTTTAAATTAAAATTCTGAAGTGTTTTACGCAGAAATTCCATTAAAGGATATTGTGCTCTTTCTAATTCAACTCTCAAAGTATCGTTTGGAAATTCAAGCTGTATATCTGTTCCATTTAATCCTGGCTTGCCCATTTCTAAGATGGAAGCCATAATTTTCTCGCCTTTTTTATGCAATTGAGCAATATAGGCATTCCAGGCGTCATGAAATTGTTCTTCTGTAAACTCTTCAGTTGGTAAGTCATCAACATCAATAACAACCTCCATTTGCTTAATTTGATGTTCTTTTTTGGCTCTAATACTTTTTAGAGATAATCCAGAAGTACGCTGATCTTTCTTTAATTCTAAAACTGGTTTTGGAGGTTCGGCTGTAATAGGATTGTCAATCACATTTTGATTGTCATCTTTTACAGTCTTTGCCTGTGGTACTAAAGTTTCCTTAGACTTCGGAATGCTAACCGGAATTGGAGTGATGCCCTTAGCTTTAAAATAGGATGGCGGAATTATGTAATGTTTGCTATTTTTTTTTTCTCCATCAAAAGTGATAGAGGCAAGTTGCATTAAGCATAGTTCAACCAGTAAGCGTTGATTTTTACTGCTTTTATATTTTAAATCACAGTCGTTGGCAAGCTCTATGCCTTTTATGAGGAACTCATGAGGCGCTTTTCTTGATTGTTCTAGATATTTTGCTTTGGTATCATCACCAACTTCAAGAAGTTCGATGGTCTGCTCATTTTGACAAACCAATAAATCTCTAAAATGCGAGGCTAGACCAGCTATAAAGTGATGGCCATCAAAACCTTTAGAAAGTGTATGGTTAAACTGAATGAGTAATTCTGGTATTTTATTGTCTAAAATGAGGTTAGTACTATTGAAATATGTTTCATAGTCTAGAACATTTAGATTTTCGGTAACGGCCTGTCGTGTAAGTTCTTTTCCAGAGAAGCTTACCACACGATCAAAAATAGATAAGGCATCACGCATGGCACCATCAGCTTTTTGAGCTATGATGTGCAAAGCATCATCTTCGGCATTTATACCTTGCTCTTTGGCGATATACTTCAAATACTCTTTAGCATCTTTTACTGTAATACGTTTAAAATCGAAGATTTGACAACGCGATAAGATTGTTGGAATAATCTTATGCTTTTCGGTAGTGGCTAAAATAAATATACAATGTTTAGGTGGTTCTTCTAACGTCTTTAGAAAGGCATTAAAAGCGGCTTGAGAAAGCATGTGAACCTCATCAATGATATAGACCTTGTATTTTCCAACTTGTGGCGGAATACGAACCTGATCTGTAAGACTTCGAATGTCATCAACCGAGTTATTAGATGCGGCATCTAATTCGAAAATATTAAAAGCAAAATCTTCATCATCAGTTTCTGAACCGTCACTATTAATCATCTTGGCCAAAATACGAGCGCAAGTTGTTTTTCCAACACCTCTTGGGCCAGTAAACAACAAGGCTTGGGCTAAATGATTATTTTCAATGGCATTTAATAATGTATTTGTAATAGCTTGTTGACCAACAACATCCTTGAATGTTTGTGGTCTGTATTTACGTGCAGATACTACAAAGTGTTCCATGAAAAAAACTTAGAAGAACAAAGTTAAAAATTCAGTTTAAAATTAAGAATTATGTCGCTTTAATTTAGGAGGAGTTATTAACAATTAATTGTATTTTTGCACCAAGCAGATCGCCTTATCGCAGTGGCATTTATTGTCTCTGAGGAAAGTCCGAACACCATAGTGCAATCATAGTGGTTAACAGCCATCCATCGTAAGGTGAGGAAAAGTGCAACAGAAAGAATGTACAGGTTAAGCTGTAGTGAAATCAGGTAAACTCTATGTGGTGCAATGTCATGTATACCAACGCTTGAGTGCTGCACGCGCGATTGTTGGAGGGTAGGCAGCTAAAGTTTGCTAGTAATAGTAAACGTAGATAAATGATAAGGGCTTTTCTTTTTTTGAGAATTCATTTTCTCAAAAAAAGAAAATGTACAGAATTCGGCTTATAGATCTGCTTTTTTCTTTTTTGACACGTTTTGACACTTTAGTTATGGTCGTTTTCTTCTGTTCTGATTTTTGATAATCATTAGTTTTATAACATGAAATGTATTATATCATATATCCTATTTTTTTCCTTGTCACTTTCAGTTTTATCTCAGGAAATAGATAGTGTTAGAGTTATTTTAGAAAGTAATTTAAAGGAAGCAAATTCAGATGCTCAAAAATTAAAGGCTATGTTGGCTTTGGGAGAACTTGAATTGGATCATAATTTTACAAAAGCAAAGTATATCATTAATGATGCATTTGAATTAATTAATAAAACACCTACAAAATTCACTAATCATGAAAAGGCTTTAGTATTAGTTCAATATGGTGTGCTTAAAAGACGTTTGGGTAAACACGTTGAGGCTTTAGATAGCTACCTCCAAGCTTTAAAACGATTTGAGGTAGACGAAGACAATAAAAATATAGCAGATGTGTATCATAACATCGCAATGGTCTACAGGTCACAAAAAGAGTATCGTAAATCAATTCAATATTTTAAAAAATCTATAGCAGTTAATCAGGCTTTAGATAATAATCACGGCGTGGCACAGGCGACTCTAATGCTTGGAGTCTCTTATAGTAGTACTAAACAATTAGATTCGGCATTGATTTGTTATAACAAGGCAAAAGCCATTTTTAATACACTTAATGCTGACGAACAACTTCAAGAGGTTAATGACAATTTAGTAGCGATTTATAGAAAGCAGCAAGACTATGATGCGGCTTTGAATCTTAGTTTAAAAAACGTCGATTATTCGAAGCGTAAAGGAAAGCAATTGGCTTTGTGCGGAAATTACTATGATACCGCTTTAGTTTATGAAAAACTTAAAGCCTATAAACTGGCTGGTAAATATGTAGATTCCTCAATAAAATTAGCAAAGAAGGAAAAATTTATTCATCGTATAGCAAAAGGCTATAAAAAGCGTTCGCAATTATGGAATAAATTAGAGAATTATGGAGCAGCATATAGAGATTATAAGCGTTTTAAAAAATATTCAGATTCTATTTTTAATATAGAAACGGTATCACAAATTCAAGAATTAGAACTGAAATATACTTTTGAAAAAGAACAGCAAGAAGCTAAATTGATTACAGAAAATGAACGCTCCAAAAAATGGTTGTATTTAGCTTTGTTTATTCTAACATTAATTGGGGCCATTACGATCACCTTATTAGTACGAAAAAATTATAGAAATAAAATTGAATTAGCACGTATAAATCATAAAGCCGAGACACTGTCTTTAGATCAGGAAATTAAAAATAAAGAAGTTAATGTTAAACAACTTATTGCAGATAATACGATGCGATTGGATTTTAAAAAGGAATTATTGGATCGCATTAGAAATGGTAATGAGACAGCAGATGCTAAAGAATTTATTTCAAAACTCGCCAATGATTTAAGGCTTCAAATTGAAACAGAAAGTAAATTATCTAATTTGCAATATACCATCGACGCTACGAATATATCATTCGATACTATTTTGAAAACACGCTTCTCTGACTTAACAAAAGGGGAGCGAGAAGTTGCTTCTTTATTGCGCTTAAACTTGAGTGTAAAAGAAATTATGACGATTCGTAATGTTTCTGAAGACTCTGTTAAATCTATGCGTCGTCGTATTCGGAAGAAAATGCAAGTTCCTAAAGCACAACGTATAGAAGATTTTATTCAATCGCTCAATTAAGACTTTTGACACGTTTTGACACGTGTCTTTTGTCGGTTTGAAACATTTAGCTATGTATTTTAGCAGAAATTTCAAACCCTTAATCGATGAAACCTACTTTCTTACTGTTACTTTTTAGTTTACTAACATACAGTACTAATGCTCAAATCACTCAAGATAATACGGCATTAAGTGGTTTAGTACCTTCAGACTCTCCAGTTGCTATTACTGTACCTACAGGGAATAATAAGGCGTTGATTATGGTGATCAGCGATGCTAGCTCAGCTCAAATTTCTGATATACAAAATTTTAATGGCTTGCCAGTATATAGCTTAAATGATTCTAGTTCTGAGACTAAAGTTTTCATAGTCTACTTAGGTGATGTCACTACCGAATTTGTTGCAGATTTAAATTTTTCAAAAGGTATAAATACAGTATTTACTTTAAATAATGTAGAGCAAACTATAGATGATACTAAACTTAATGATTTTGAAAACATCATTGGGCAAAAGCCTGTATTTATGCATTTAGGTAGTTTAAATAAAGAGCCAGGTGATTTTGTAATAAATGGATTTGAAATAAGTAACTCACTTGGAGGTGAATGCACACAACCAGAGTTTAGTGTTTTTAATTCTCATGGAAACACAGTCAACCTTGAGTTTGAACAATCTACTGGAGTAGGATCGGGTCTTCAATGGACTATTTATTCGTCTATTGTTTCCAATTCTAACGAGTTTACAATTTGGTCTTTAGCAGATAATTGTTTCGATGATACCACTGGTCGTTATGCTGATGACTTTCGATATTATGCAGTTAGACACTATAGTATTATTATAAAATCTGTACCAGCACAAACACTTACAGTTATAGAAGATGAAAATGAGCAGGACTTTAAGGTATTTCCAAACCCAGCACATACAATTCTAAATTTTAATAGAGAATTGACAGGAATCTATAAAGTTGTTGATATACTCGGCAAGGTAGTTATTGAAAAACATACCAGTAATACCTATAAAAATATAGATGTCACTCATCTTTCTTCAGGTACTTATGTATTAAAATTTACAACCGAAAACAGTACAGTTATTGAACATAAATTTATTAAAAACTAAACCTATAAATTAATTTAACCTCAAACCCTTTTATATGAAACATATTTACTTACTATTAGTTCTACTGGCATATACATATGCAGCAAACGCACAATATACAGTTATTCCAGATGCTAACTTTGAAACTGCTTTAGCCCCCTATGATGATATTCCAGGTGACGGCCAAGTACCGACCAGTAATATAAATACATTAACATTCTTGAGTGTTGAAAATAACAATATAAGTAGTCTCAATGGGATTCAAGATTTTACGGCTCTAGAACAGCTAAGATGTAATGATAATAATCTTATGACTCTAGATTTAAGTCAGAATTTAAACCTTCAAAGATTACGCTGTTATAGTAATCCGCTAGTTAATTTGGATCTGTCTAATAATCTTCAACTATTTGAATTAAGAAGTTATGCTTGTCCTTCACTTACGAGTTTAAATATTGCCAATGGAAATAATAGTAACATCAATCATCTTAACATCTCTTCTAATACAAATTTAACATGCGTAGAAGTAGATAACCCAACTATAGCAGATGATTGGAACAATAATATAAACTTACCAGGAACATACTCGGCAGGATCTAGTGTTGTTTATTGTGTTTTAGACGTAAACGAAACTTATGTGCCAGATGATGCTTTTGAAGCGTATTTAGAATCCAACAGTTTAGGTAATGGAATTGCTAATGACAATAGAGTTGATAAGAGTTTAATAAGTACAGTAACTTCAATTAACCTAGGAAACCTGGGCATTATAGATGCCATTGGTATCAACGAGTTTGTCGCTTTAGAAACCTTGCAGGTTAATGATAATAACCTAGAGGTCATTTATTTAGACAATTTAATCAATTTAGTTACGTTTAGAGCAACTCGCAATAACTTAGTTACGTTAGATTTAAGTAATAGTACAAGTCTTGAGGTTCTTATTGTAGATTCAAATAATCTGTCTACACTTTTATTAAATTCAACCGTATTAATATATTATCAAATCGCTGGGAATAACTTTTCATCCATAGATTTAACTAATTTTCCATTATTAGAAAGACTCTTTTGCGGTGGAAATAATATATTAAACTTGGATGTTAATAGTAATCCAGAATTAATTACAATAGAATGTCAGAATAATGATATTGAAAGTCTTGATGTATCAAACAATCCAGATTTAGTTAGCTTATTAGCTTTCAATAATGCGTTAACCTCTTTAGATGTTAAGAATGGGAATAATGGTATCATGACTACTTTTAGAGCCGATAACAATACTAATTTATCGTGTGTAGAAGTTGACAATGAAGTAGCAGCTACAAATGGTTTAGGGAATTATTCAAGTTGGATGAAAGATGCTGGTACTGTATATTCTGAAGATTGTGCTGCTACGTTAGGTACAAACACCTTTGAGTTAAATACTATTTCTGTATATCCCAATCCAGTTGTAGATATTTTGAATATCAATGCAACTAATAATGAATTAAAAAGATTAGATATATTAGATATTAATGGTCGACTAGTGATTACAAAATATAACAGCTTTGAAAACGTAGATATGCATCAATTGAATGCAGGTGTATACTTTATGAGGCTATACAACAAGAGTGCTACTAAGACACTTAAACTTATTAAGCAATAGTATGTTGTAATAGTTAATAAGTTTATTTTTAAGATTATATAGAGGCTTTATGTGCTACAAACTTAAATAAAGAACCCTTTACAAGTTGCAAAGGGTTTTTTTATGTATTTCAAAACGACTACTACTTAGGAGGTGTAATCGTAAAGCCTTGACTTTCTAGAATGTTTAGCATGTCGTAAAAATAGCGTATGAAAACAATTTTACCATTATCGATAAGCGAAACCGTGTGATACGGAATTGCAATTGTTTTCCCCGTTTTTTTGTCGGTTACAGTATTTGTTCCCCAGGATAATAGCCATTCGCCTTCGTTCCAGTTATTTTCAACTTTAACAGGCAAATATAAATCACCACTTATAGAATGTTTGAATTGGTTTGTACTTTGGGTAAAATAAGTCTTGTGCTGTTCTACATTTAAAGAATCTAGACCACCACCAAGTCCATATATCATGGCTTTTTCATGAAGTTGAGCATTCATTTTGTCAACGTTTCCTTCTTGTAGTGCATCTGTGTAATTTCGAATAAGCTTATTAGCTATTTCAGCATTTTCAAATTCTAAAGTAACCTTTGGTTTAGTGTCTTGAGCATAAGTGTATATTGGAAATAATAAGGCTACTGTAAATAGAGCTGCTATATTTTTTAAAGATCTCATAATTGAATTGTTTTGGATTAATTAGAAGGATTATAACTCAGGTCAGGTCTAATATCACCTTCAACTTGATCATACTTTGAGGTAAGTTTAATTACATTAAAGAATGTATCTCCTTTGTCATCACCAAAAAGTTCATCATTTTCTTTGCCTCCTAAAGCTATTGCGACATCGTCTTTACCTGCAATAGATACCATGTAGTAACTCTCAGCACTTCCAAAACCACTGTGATAAATATCATAACCATTTTTGATACCTTTAGATTTAAACAGTTCTTTTACTTTGGTCATTGCTTCTTTCATAGCTTTGGCATTTTTTGGCGGATAATATAAAAAGTGATACTCTCTATGATTTTTGCCTTCAACACTATAGCCCTCAGGGTTATAAGAAAGTTCAGGGCTATAATGCACAATAGCATTACTGTGCGAATCATAGCATTGATCCATAGCCTCAAATAACTTTCCTGCAGCATCTCCCATTTTTTCAAAAAGCGGTTCCATTGGGTTTTTATCTAAGTCTGCCATCTTTTCAATAGGAGAAACATAGACATAGCGACCATCCTCAACACTTATGGTCGTCCAATTCACACCTTTGATATCGTGTTTCTCACAATTGTCTTTGAGACTTTTGGCGGCTTGTTCGTATTGGGGGATTTTTTCAAATTTCACATTGTCTGTATGAACTACAAACATGGTAGGCGCATCTTGTGAATGCGAAAAATTGACTGCAAATACTACAGAAATTAGGATAACTAGTCCTCTTTTTAAAGTTTTCATAATTAATTGATTTAAGTTAATATGTTGAATGCTTAATAGCCATTAATTAATCATAACACGGCAGTTTAACTGTAAATCGGGAGGACAATAAAGTAAGTAGGAAATCGAGTCTTAGCTCAGAAGTGAGGTATATAATATAGTTAAAAAATATTATTAGGATTTGTACTACAAAGAAATGTAAGAATGCACTTATATACTAGAGAAGAATTACTTAAATATAAAAACAGGTAGATTTACTCGAAAAAACTAAACATGTTGCCTCCATAGCTTTTTGAGTGTGAGTAATGCTCTAGGTGTGATAAATCGGTATGTTTTGAATGCTCAACTATCAATAAACCATCGTCTTCTAACAGGTCATTTTGAAAAACTAACTGCGGGATATTTGCAAATGCTTCAATTGGAAAATTGTAAGGAGGATCGGCAAAAATAATTGTGTTTTGTTGCTGACTTTTTTCTAAAAATTTGAAGACATCACTTTTAATTGTAGAAATATTCATTTCGAAACTTTCTGCAGTCTCATTGATGAATTTGATACAACCATAATTCTCATCAACGGCTGTAATGCGCTCTGTTCCTCGAGACGCAAATTCGTAGCTAATGTTTCCTGTTCCAGCAAACAAATCCAATACAGATATCTCATCAAAATAAAACTGATTATTCAAGATGTTGAACAACGATTCTTTTGCCATATCTGTTGTAGGTCTTACAGGCAGCTTTTTGGGAGCAGTTATTCGACGTCCTTTATATTGACCAGATATAATTCGCATTAGCTAAAACTATTTAGAATGATTAGATTGTTATGATCAGAGCCAGACTCAATATTTACACCATTTATATAGTTATGATGTGGTTTCAAAAAGTCTACGAATCTAATATACTTATACACTATATTATAATAATCATCACCATTTTCAATCTGACCAGATATCACTGTTTTTAACGTTTCTGGGTTGAGTTTAAGCTGCTCAATACTAAATAAAATATAATAAATAAAGTCTTCTTTGGTATGGTACTCAAACGTGTTGTAAAACCCTAACTTCCCATCTTTAATGTAAATGATTTCAAAAGTAGAAGGGTTTACATTGATATGCATCTTTTCTTCATTTGATTCGGCGATTTGAAGTAAAGTTTCTATAAGTATCGTAGAAGAATGCTTATAAATGAAGCTTCCAAATGTATCAAAAATATAATTATTGATATTTACTAAAGGCACATAAATATTAACGCTCTTATTGGTTGGTAAACGATCAAAACTTATGAAATCTGTTTGTAATATTTTGGCATTAAATTTCAGATAGTCTGCTAAGTTCTTTTCATCAAATATAGCTTCTGGCACAAGGCAGGATAGTTCATTTTGATAGATGCAAGTTATAGAATCAAAAGCTTGTTCAAAATCGGAGTTGGATTCTATAATGACTTTTAGATCGTTAAGAAGCTCAAAAGGTGTAGCCTTTTTTTCTAAATGAACATGTTTTAATAACTCAATAGTATTAGTTGAACGATTTAGAATGCAAAAAGAAAGTCCACTCAAACGAATTTGAATGGACAGTGCTTTTATACTAATTTGTTTCAATTTACTCTTTTTTGGTTATGAGGTTTTTAGGCCAATTCCCTTTGGTAACATCTTCCTGCATAGACCCTACTTTTAATTTTGGTCCTCTTACGCCATCAACAGACATTACTTCTTTTTCTTTTTCTACTAGATTTTTTTCTTGGTCATGTAAAATAACATCTTTTGATACAGATGCCTCAAAAATCGCAATACCAGAATCATCAAGTTTTCCTGCTTCAAGCTTAAACTTAGCGCCATCAGGTCCAACACCTTCAGGAAGATTCATCATGGTCTTATAGCGAGGATCATCACCAAAAAGAGAATCTCTAACTGATACAAAATCTAATGTATCAATAATTACGATATCTCTAGTTGTTTCTACACCACCAAAACGACGCGTTAATTCTTCATCTATAATAGTTGAATCTCGTCTTTGCGTAATTGTAAATTTGGCAGTATCAATAAACCTAATTAAATCATCAAAGTTTCCAGCAAAATTTTTATTCACTGTTCGATGTGCTAACTGTGCATCTCTAATATCAATTAATTTTGCAATAACTGATCTATAACGCTCATCTTTGAGTTTGTTAAACTTAATTTCGCCGTACACCGACATGAAAGTAAGATACCCTAAAAAGACGATCAACGCCCAAAGAACTATATTTAATATAGGTTTTAATTTTTTGGGTACAAATTTATCGATTAACCAAACGATACCAATTGTAAGTAAAATAAGGCCTACAACTACAAGAATTACTTTTAACATAGTTAGTTTTTTTATATTGTTTTTAGGAGTTACGCAAATCTACAATTTTTTTTTGTTCGTTAAAATATTGTAGAGAAAATTCAATTAAAGGTGAAAGATATAAAATTACTTTCATATTATATAACAAATTTTGCCATGTAATCCCATAAAATTATTATGTTTTAAATCATATCTTGCGTTTTTATTTGGATTTCAATTACATAGATGACTGCATCAGATTTTTATAAATTACTCATTCACAAGTTTCCTTTCGAGCCTACTATGAAACAAACAGTAGCGTTAGAGCAATTATCACAATTTGTTTTTGATAATTCTCCCAATGCTTTATATCTTTTAAAAGGATTTGCTGGAACTGGGAAAACGAGTATTATTGGTGCTTTAGTTTCCAATTTATGGGAAACAAAGAAAAGTGCAGTTTTAATGGCTCCAACTGGTAGAGCAGCAAAAGTAATCTCTAATTATTCAAAAAAAGAGGCATTCACCATTCATAAAAAAATATACTTCCCAAAGAAAGATAGAGGAGGAGGTGTGAAATTTGTTATGCAGCCTAACAAGCATCGAAATACAATCTTTATTGTTGACGAAGCTTCAATGATTCCTGATACACCTGCAGATTCTAAAAACTTTGAGAGCACATCATTGCTAGATGACCTTATTCAATATGTGTATTCTGGACATAAGTGTAAACTCTTATTGATAGGAGATAAAGCACAATTGCCTCCAGTAAAATCAGATCTTTCACCAGCATTAAATCAAGATAAACTCGATTTAAATTATAACAAAAGAGTAACTTCTATTGAATTGGATGAAGTAGTTAGACAAAACCAAGATTCAGGAATCTTAAATAACGCCACACGTATCAGAGAGGTTTTAGAAAACGAGTTTTACGAGTCTTTTAAGTTTGATCTTAATGGATTTACCGATATTGTTAGGTTAATTGACGGACACGAAATCATGGATGCCATAAATGATTCTTATAGTGAGCATGGCCATGAGGATACTGCTATTATTGTGAGAAGCAATAAGCGTGCTAATCTTTACAATCAGCAAATTAGAAATAGAATTTTGTTTAACGAAAATGAATTGACTGTTGGTGATTTTTTAATGGTTGTTAAAAATAATTACTTTTGGATTAAACCGACTACCGAAGCTGGGTTTATAGCTAATGGTGACATCATTCAAGTTTTAGAGATCTTCTCAATTACCACACTTTATGATTTTAGATTTGCTGAAGTCAAAGTACAAATGGTCGACTACCCAAAAATGCGTCCGTTTGAAACCGTTTTGCTTTTAGATACCATTGAAGCCGAAACACCATCACTCACTTATGAAGATAGTAATAGATTGTACCAAGAAGTTCAAAAAGATTATGAAGATGAAACTTCAAACTATAAGAAATTTTTAAAGATAAAAGGCAATAAGCACTTTAATGCCTTACAGGTTAAGTTCTCGTATGCGATTACCTGTCATAAATCTCAAGGAGGACAATGGCACACTATTTTTGTAGAGCAACCCTATTTGCCAAACGGTATTGATAGGGATTATATGAGATGGTTGTATACTGCTGTGACTAGAGCTAAAGAGAAACTCTATCTCATTGGTTTTAAAGATGAATTTTTTGAAGAGGCATAGAAATTTCAATATTGTTAAGACATAGTTTATCACGAGCTTACGAGAAACTTGTTTTAGTTTGTAAAAAGATTAAAAGAAGTAGGACCAAAATCACATAAAAGTTTTATTTTTGATATTCAACCTATTTCGGTCAAATGAAGATAATATCTATGATACCTGCACGCTATAGTGCATCTCGATTTCCAGGAAAACTTATGCAAAATCTTGCAGGGAAGACAGTTATTTTAAGAACTTATGAGGCCACTGTTGCTACAGATTTATTTGATGATGTTTATGTGGTTACAGATAGCGAAACTATTTATGATGAGATCGTTAATAACGGAGGAAAGGCCATCATGAGCCAAAAAGAACACGAATCTGGTAGTGATCGTATTGCCGAAGCTGTAGAGAATTTAGATGTTGATATTGTCGTAAATGTGCAAGGAGATGAACCTTTTACTGAGCGTGAAAGTTTAGAGAAAGTGCTTGGCGTATTTAAAGATGATCACCAAAAAGAAATTGATTTAGCATCACTTATGGTTGAAATTCATGATTGGGATGAAATTAATAATCCTAACACAGTTAAAGTCATCGTCGATCAAAATAATTTTGCGCTTTACTTTTCAAGAAGCCCTATTCCTTTTCCGAGAGATAAGGAAGCGGGAGCTCGCTATTTCAAGCATAAAGGGATTTATGCATTTCGAAAAGATGCCTTATTGGACTTCTATACATTACCAATGCAATTTATAGAAGCTACTGAAAAGATTGAATGTATTAGATATTTAGAGTATGGTAAGCGCATCAAAATGGTTGAGACCACAGTTGAAGGCGTAGAAATAGATACGCCTGAAGATTTAGAACGTGCAAAAAAACTTTGGAAAAATTGAACGTAGAATACCAACATATTAAAGTCATCGGATTTGACGCAGACGATACATTATGGGTAAATGAAACCTATTTTCGTGATGCCGAATTAGAATTTGCAAAACTCATGGCGCCTTATGAAACAGCTAACAAAATTGATCAAGAACTGTTTAAAAAGGAAATGGACAACTTATCATTATATGGATATGGTGTTAAAGGCTTTGTATTGTCAATGGTAGAATCTGCGATTGAGTTATCTAACGGTTCAGTGTCAAATGATACTATAGAAAAAATATTAGCTATTGGTAAGGATATGTTAAACAAACCAGTAGAGTTATTGGATGGTGTCGAAGAGACGTTAAAAAATCTGTCTCTAGACTATCGATTAATCCTAGTTACAAAAGGTGATTTGCTCGATCAAGAACGTAAACTTGAAAAATCAAATTTGAGTTCTTATTTTCACCATATTGAAGTATTGAGTGATAAAAAAGAAATCAATTATTCAAAATTGCTGAATCATTTGGATATAAACCCTTCAGAATTCTTGATGGTAGGTAATTCATTGAAATCGGATATTTTACCACTCGTAAACTTAAAAGCAAAAGCTGTTCATGTGCCTTTTCATACCACTTGGTTACATGAACAAGTAAACGATCAAGATACAAAGCAGAAAGACTACAAAACAATATCTAGTTTATCAGATTTAAAAACCATTTTAAATTAATGAAAATTATAGATCTAGATACTTGGAAACGCCAAGCACATTATGAACATTTTAGTAGGTTCAAGGATCCATATTTTGGTGTCATAATTCCTTTTGATGTAAGTCAAGCCTATCGGTTTTCTAAATCAAATCGAATATCTTTCTTCGGAAAATATTTGCATGATTGTATGAAAGCGATAAATGATGTTGACGAGTTAAAACTTAGGATTGAAAACGATGATATTGTTCAGTACGATATAATTAATGCATCTGCTACGATTATGAGAACCAATAAAACCTTTGGATGCTCATATATTGAGTTTGATAATAAATTAGAAGATTTTTTAATCAATTTAGATAAAGAGAAAAAAAGAATAGAGCATTCAAATGAGTTATTTCCAGAGCGAAATGATTTGTCCTGTGTACATTGTTCTGCATTGCCTTGGGTGAATTTTTCAGGACATAAAGAACCTGTGTCTGGTGCAATGGAGTCTGTTCCTAAATTAGCCTTTAGTAAAATTGAGAATCAACAGGACGGAAAACTTATGATGAACGTATCTATACATGTAAATCACGCTTTAGTAGATGGTTATCATGTTGGATTATTTTCTGAAAAATTCCAACATTATTTAAATAAGTAAAGATAAATCCAACTATGTTTTTATTTTTGTTATACGAAGACGAATAAATGAATTATAAAAATTATCCAATGGTGTCCAGAGTTGTATTTGGACGAGGCAGTTTTAATCAGTTAGGTGATATTATAGCACCTGAGCGCTTGAATAGAAAAGCACCATTTATATTTTTGGTCGATGATGTATTCAAAGGTAATTCCGATTTGACGTCTAGAATTCCTTTGGCCTACGATGACCAACTTTTATATATTTCCGCTGAACAGGAACCCAAGACATCTCAAGTTGATGAATTGGTTGAGAGCATCATCCTTACTCATAAGGATAGGCCTTCAGGTATTATTGGTATTGGTGGAGGTACGATTTTAGATCTTGCCAAAGCTGTAGCAATTATGCTTACTAACGAAGGTGAGGCTAAAAATTATCAAGGTTGGGACTTGGTTAAGAATCCTGCTATCTATCACGTCGGTATTCCAACCATATCTGGTACAGGAGCAGAAGTATCTCGTACCACTATATTAACTGGACCTGAACGAAAACTTGGTATTAATAGTGATTATACGCCTTTTGATCAAGTTATTTTAGATCCAGAACTAACTAAAGATGTTCCAAAAGATCAATGGTTTTATACAGGAATGGATTGTTTTGTGCATTGTATTGAGTCTTTAAATGGAACCTATCTTAATGCATTTAGTCAAAGTTATGGCGAGAAAGCTTTAGAACTCTGTAAGGAAATTTTTATTGAAGACAACTTATCTGAAGAGGAATCTGCAGATAAGCTTATGATGGCGTCATGGCATGGAGGTATGAGTATTGCCTATTCTCAAGTTGGTGTAGCGCATGCAATGAGTTATGGATTGGGCTATTTGTTGGGTATTAAACATGGTGTTGGAAATTGTATTGTCTTTGAACATTTAGAAGACTATTATCCGGAAGGTGTCGCTTTGTATAAAGCCATGAGAAAAAAGCACAACATAAAAATTCCTCAAGGAATTTGTGCCGACCTTCATGATGATGAATTTGACATTATGATTGATGTAGCCTTGAGTTTAGAGCCACTTTGGGAAAACGCTATAGGTAAAAATTGGAAACAAGTTATTACCAGAAATAAACTCAAAGCACTTTATCAAAAAATGTAATATGCGATGGCTAGCTCGACTTATCTATTTTAAAATTTGGGGATGGAAAGTCACTGGCAATACCAATTTTTCAAAAGATACCATTAAAAAAGCAGTGATAATAGCCGTTCCACATACAAGTTGGTACGACTTCATTATTGGTATTTTACTTCGCAAAGTAACTAATGTTAAAACTAATTTTGTAGCTAAAAAAGAATTATTTAAATGGCCGTTTGGTTGGTACTTTAGGTCAGTTGGTGGCGCAGCATTAGACCGAACATCAGGACAGAACAAGGTGGATGCTATAGCGAAACTTTTTGATGATAAAGACGAATTTAGATTAGCATTGGCTCCAGAAGGCACAAGAAAAAAAGTAAGCGAATGGAAGACCGGGTTTTACTATATCGCTAAAGCAGCTAAAGTGCCGATTATCATGTTTACCTTAGATTTTAAGAATAAGCAAAATCATATCTCAGAACCGTTTTATCCGACAGATAATGTAGAAGCAGATTTTGCCTTTATGAAAGCCTTTTATAAAGGTGTTGTTGGAAAAAAGCCTGAATACTCATAAGTCTTTATGTATGATTCCATGAACTTTCATCGTCTTTATTTTTTGGTGACAAACCCAAAATTTCGTTGTCAGTATTTACCCCTAGACCTAGTACTGTCCTATTGGCATAATTGAAATAAGCAACAACTTGATTGATCTCTAAAATTTCACCATCAGATAGTCCATAATGCTTTAATTGCTCTATATCATTTATCGTTATGCTATTCGCTTTTAAGGTCAATTTTTTAGCATAATTAATGATGCATAGTTCTTTTAAATTAAGAATGTCATCAAGCGAATCACTCTCAACATGAAGCTTTAGTTCCTTTGCTTTTTCAGAATCATTTAAAAAGCGCTTCATACCTTCGTAATGGTGTTTATAACAATAATAACAGTTGTTTATAAAACTTGTGTAGGTTCCTAAAAATTCTAAAAACCAATTCGGAAAGGTGTTATTTGAATGATGTAATACATTTTTATAAAGACTCATATGTCCTACGAGTGTATGAGGGCGTAAACTATGAATACTTAGTACATTATCAATTTGATTGTTTGGCCCTTTAATTTTATTATAAATTGATTTTAGTTTGCCTGTTGCATCTTCAAATGGAATAACTTTTATCCAACTCATGTTTAATTTAATATTAGGTTCTATCTTTTAATCTATACACAAATTTTAATCCACTCCAATCATTATCAATCGCTGCAACTTTTATATCGACAAGACCTTTATTCAAGATTAAATCTCTAATTGGTTCGCGCTTTAGGTCGGTTTTTATTTTGCTACTTCCTTTAGGCCAACTTACCCAAAACAAGCCGTTAGTTTTTAATGCAGGTTTGTAGTGGTCAATGACCTTATTTAAATCTTCAAGAGTTGTACAAAACACATGAATGAAGTCTGCAGATTTTTCGCTTGCTTCAGTGAGTTCGTTGATGTCATCAGGTAAGTCTTCAAATAAGTTAAAGTAGTGATTTGGAGCATTATATAGTAAAAATGAATAGCCAGATTTTATACCCAATTTTTTTGCCAATGGTGTTTTTGAATATCCAGAATTCATGCTAATTATTTATAAAAATATTATAGTTTTGGCACACATTTTGCAATTCATAAAGTGTAATCAAATACTGAAACATAAAGTAAGCTATTAGTCTCTAAAAAGAAACAGATATTGATTATTACAAAAGCTATTTAAGACCATCTTAAATAGCTTTTTTGTTTTTTATAGGTTTTTCTCAAACTTGCTTAATAAATGATTCGTTTGTTGGTTTAGCTTTTTTCTAAAAAAACCAGTTCCGCCTAATAGTAATCCTTTAAATCCCATAGCTTGTTTGGCCCATCTATGCAAGTTAAATTGATCGGTATGTTTAATAATTTTACCGTCTTTAAACTCAAAAGTTGCCAAAATAATATTGTGAACTTTACGCCCAGTTTTACTAAAATTATAAAAAGCTTCCCATGTGACGCTACCTTTTCCGTTATCAGAATTAATATTAGAAAATGTAACTTTAAATTCCTTTCCTTGCTGTGATGTACAAAGCATACGCCACATATTGCCTGCATGTTCACCTTTTAAAACACCAAATGCTGGGTCTTCAAAAATAATATCGTCATGATAGCATGACACCATGGTTTCAGAATCTAACTCGTTAAAGGCTTTATAAAATTTTTCTATAAGTGCGTCCATGTTTTAAATTTAGTGATTATTATGTATAAAACCCAAACTCATTGAGATGAGTATATATAAAAGTTAGAGTGAGGAGAAATCTATAAAAAGAAAAGACCATCTGTACAATTAAGCAAATGGTCTCTTATAATTTAGGCTATATTAGGTTAATACATACTCTTAACCTTTTTTAGCTTCTCTTGCCAAACCAAAAGCCCTTGTTTATGTTTTTCAATATTTTTAATCACATCTTTTACCAAAGGATTCGTTTCATCTACATTTGAGAAAAACTGCATATTATTTTCCAGTTGATTAATTTCTCCTTTTATTTCTGAAATTCTCTTTCTAATAAAATTCTGCTCATTATCGAGTAATCGTGTATCGTTTGGCTGTGCAAGGTTTTCTAATTTATTTTCAAATTTGATCATTTCCAGCTTTGCCTTGTCCATATCTAGTTTACCAAATAATCCGTCTAATGCTTTATTAAATTTTCCATCTATATAACGTTTGTTTGACGGTACGTGTCCGATAGCTTTCCAAGCCGCAATTTTCTCCTTAATCGTTTGTATATCTTTCTCTGGTTTACCAGACAATTCAAGAATCTTAAGTTCTTCTAGCATTGCCGATTTTTGTTCATAAGCAACCATTAATTCCTTATTAGCTTCATTACGTTCAGCATTTAATCTATCAAAATAAGAATTACAAGCGGCTTTAAATTCTTTCCATATTTTGTCGCTATCACGTCTCGGTACATGTCCAATTTTTTTCCAGTCGCTCTGTATTTTTTTCATTAGAGGTGTCGTGGCTGAAAAATCTTCATTGTCCTTATTATCAAGCGCAATTTGAATTAAAGCTTTCTTTTTTTCTAGATTCTCGTATTGATCTTTTTTAAGATTCTTGTAGAAGGCATTTTTATTTCTATTAAATGTTCTAACTGCGCCTTTAAATTTTGACCAAGTGGCTTCATTCATTTTTTGAGGCACTCTACCTGCATTAAAAAAGTCTTTTCTTAACGCTTCGATAGCTTTTATTTTCTTCTGCCAAGCTTGATGAGAACTAGTTGTATCTGCTGCAACTTCTTCAATTTTTGAAATAATATCTTCCTTGTGTTCCAGATTTTTTTCTCGTGCTTTATCTAAATCGGCATAATAAGCTTGACGTTTGTCATGAATAGTTTTGGTTGCGTTACTAAAACGTTCCCAAATCTCATCACGATGTTCTCTTGCTACAGGACCTAAATCTTCTTTCCATAATTTATGAAGGACTTGCAATTCTCTAAACGAGCGGTTGATATTATCGTCTTTTGCTAATTCTTCAGCACGTTCAATAATTTTAGTTTTTTGTTCGAGATTATGCTTAAAGTCCATATCGCGTAAATCCCGATTGAGGTGCAATACGTCATAAAAAATCTCTACGTGATGGTGGTAAGAGTTCCAGGCATTATTATATCGATCTCTAGGAATAGGTCCAGCATTGCGCCATTGTTCCTGAAGATCTTTGAAATGCTTATAGGTTGTGTTAATATTTTCCTCGGCGTTTACTAAGCCTTTAATTTCCTCTATAATAGCAAGTCGTCTTTCAAGATTTGCCTTTAAATTGTTTTCACGCTCTTTATAGTAAGCACTTAAACTATTTCTATACGTTTTAAACGCATTATTAAAACGTTTTTTTACTGGAGAGGAGTAGTAGAAATCAATTTCATTTCCACCTTCGTTGATAAACTCTTCTTTTTTCTCATCGAGCAATGCATCAAATTTAGAATTGAATTCTGATTTGATCTCATCAACTTGGGTTTTTATATTTTGAATTTTATGGTTATCTATAAGATGTTCAAACTCTATAGTGAGCTGCTCCATAGACATTGAGTGGTAGTCTTTAGATTCTAGCTCATGACGTTCAGCATTTTCTTCATCTTCAGCATCCTCAGCGTTTGCCTCTTCAATTTCCTCTACATGTGCATCTGCTTTGGCCGTATCTTCGACAACAACTTCGGTCGTTTCTTTTGAAGTTTCACTAGTTGATTCTTTGCTAATTTCTGAAGGCGTTTCGGCTTCTCCAACTTCTGCTTTAGTAGCCTCTTCAGTAGATGCTTTAGGCACTTCTTTTTGGTCTTCGGAAATAGGCTCCTCTGAAGGTTGCTGTTTTTCAGGTGTTTGAGGTACTTCAGTAGTTTTTAATTCAGTTTTTCCATCTGCTTCTTGCAGGTTATCATTCTCAGACATTTTTCAATGTTTTATGTATTAGAAGGCTAATATACAACCAAGCGACTGATTTACAAAAAGAAGTCTGTTAATGATATTTTTTTTAAAAGGTAGATTTCCATATTTTCCATGCTTTTTCAGCTTGAAAAACTAGCATTTGATATCCATTAACTGTATGTGCTCCTTGAAGTTTACCAGCTTTTAAAAACTTGGTTTCTTCAGGATTATAAATTAGATCGTAGAGTAGGTGTTTAGCGGTAATCCCATCATATGGAATATCTGGACATGAGTTTACATTTGGATGTGTTCCAATTGGTGTACAATTAATAATGATTGTGTAGTTTTTTATAGTGTCTAAATCTAAATTGTCATAGGTAAATTTAACACCATCTTTTTTTGATCGAGATACATAATCATACTTAATATTTAACTTTTTGAAAGTGTATGCTATAGCTTTCGAAGCACCTCCAGTACCAAGTATTAGTGCTTTTTTATGATGGGATTTAAGAAAAGGTTTTATAGTTTTTTTAAAGCCGTAACAATCTGTATTATAGCCTTTTAGCTTTCCTTTGGAGTTTATGGTGATGGTATTAACCGCTCCTATTTTTTTTGCTTTTTTACCTAGAGCATCTAAATAGGGAATAACCTCTTCTTTGTAAGGAATGGTTACGTTGAGTCCCTTAATATTAGAATTGTGTTTTAATAATTGTGGTAATTCGGAAATATGCTCTAAGTCAAAATTCTCATAAGTAAATGCCAATTGGAGGGTTTCAAATTTCTGAGAAAAATACTCTCGAGAAAATGAGTATGAGATATGCCGTCCTAATAATCCTAATCTAGACATACGCTTTATTTGTACGTTGGCCGTACCATTCTAGAGCGAGCACGACTAAAATTCCTAAAATAATATAACCAATGGCAAAATAGGTTTCTGTATTAAAATCTGGTAAAAAGCGTTCATAATTAGAAATAATCTTTCCGCCATTAGAATCTAATAAGAAACTACCATCTTCTTGTGTTTTGAATATGGTTTTTTTCCATGGCCATACCACGCCTAGTGATCCTACTATAAAACCAATAATAGATGCTGTAGTAATGCTTTTATAGTGTTTTAGTACATAACTCAATAGATGAGAAAAAGTGACCAAGCCTGTTACAGATCCTAAGGTAAACATACCTAATACTTTGAGTAACCTAATACGCATTGCATTTTCAACAAAACTAAAATCGCCAGTAATTAGCTCGGCAAAGGTATCGTAAAGTGCATTCACAGAGTCTACAAGCAATAAGACATAGTTTCCTAATATAATAAGAATGAATGAACCAGAAAATCCGGGAAGAGTCATTCCAGACACACTTATAATTCCACAGAAAAAGACAAAAATTAAATTATCATTTTCTTTTGCGGGATCTAAAAAGCTAATGGCGACTCCAAGTGCAATACCAATAATAAGCGAAAGGATACTTTTATAATTCCAATCCTTAAAATCCTTATTGATATAGTATATAGAGCCTACGATCATTCCGAAGAATAAACTCCAGACATACAATTCATAATTTTGAAGGAAATAGTCTAGGATTTTAGAAACACTGAAATAACTAACAATCATTCCAAAGAACAATAAGCCTAAGAATTTTCCATTGATATAACGATAAAAACTATTAAATCGACCATTAAATAACAATTTAAAAGCTGTTTTATTAACGCGTTGTAGGGAATAAATAAACTCTTCATAAAAGCCAGCGACAAAGGCTACAACTCCACCAGAAACACCAGGGACTTTATTTGCTGCTCCCATACCTAGCCCTTTAATAACTAGGAAAATCTTATCTTTTAGCGTTCTAGTGCTTTCCATTAAACAGTTGGCTTTTTATGTCCTAAACTTTCAAGAATTAGAATGGAGGCAAATCCTAATATAACTAAAACTAACGCAAGAACAATTTGGTTGTCTCCTATGTATGAGGTAGGCAAAATGCTTTCATCTAACACAGTTACTTCTAGGCCTTCAGAATTAATACGTGTTTTAAGAATTTCTTTCCAAGGCCATATTTTATTTAGCGAACCAATCATAAATCCAGTGAGGATAGCCAAGGTCAGATTTTTTTTGTGCTTAAACATCCAGTTGAGCAACTTCGAAAATACTTTTAGTCCAACAATAGCGCCAACGCCTAGTAAAAAGAATTTTAACAAAGCATCTTTTAGCAGATCGAAATTTCCAGTAGACAACCCTTCTAAAAGATTATTAACTGTATTTATTGCCGTTTCATAAGCGCCAAGAATAAGTAATATAAACGCACCTGAAACTCCTGGTAAGATCATGGCAATTATTGCTATAAAGCCACAAAACAACAAGTATATTGAACTATCTGGTGATGCAAAAGGTTCGGCTAGTGTAATAAAATACGAAAGTACTGATGTTATAATAATAGCTATAATGACCTGTAGAGACCATGTTTTTATTTGTTTTGCTATGTACAATATACTTGCCAGAACAAGTCCAAAGAAAAATGACCACAATAGTATGGGTTCATTGTGTAATAAATACTTAATGAGTTTTGCCAACGATAAAATACTAATGGCGACACCAGAAAATAAGGCGAGTAGAAATGTTCCGTTTATAGAATTCCAAGCAGTCTTAAATCCTTGTTGTTTCCAAGTTTTGAAAACACTCAAGTTGATATTGTCTATACTTTCAATAAGTTCTTCATAAATACCAGAAATAAAAGCTATGGTCCCACCAGAAACTCCTGGAACAACATCTGCTGCTCCCATTGCAATGCCTTTAAGTGTAATAAGAAAGTAATCTTTGAATTGTCTTTGCATGTTGTTTTTAATCGCTAGGGTAAAGGTATGAAATAGCTATGAGTAATTTCAGACAAAAACTAAAATGATTTGAGTTGTTCTAACAGAAATAAGGCTATTTATTTCTTGGCGTTGGCAATCATTTCAACTACCGAAGGCCTGTGCATAACATTGGGAAATAATTCTTCTAAGACGAACTCATACTCATGATTGAGCAGCAGTGCATTTTTGAGATGATAATGTCCTTTGCTGTTTTGATTGAGTGTAAAATTTAAGCCAGCTAACCTAAATTCGAGTTCAGCAGTCTCTGGATAGAATTCGGCAGCTTGAATCAAATTAATAATAGACGCTTCATATTCACCCAAAGCAATAAGGATATCTGCTCTAGATAACCATGTTTGTAGTTCGTAATTACCTAGATCTAGTGTCTTTTTATAACCACGCTCGGCTTCTTCAAGAAAATTAAGACGTTGGTTAATTTGAGCGTATAATTTCCAATATACCACATTTTCACCATCTATATTTATGGCTTTATTGATGTAAAACAATGCTTTTAGATAATTCTGCTTCTTATTATAAAACTTTGTTATTGCAATCCATCCTTTGTCGAGTAGTGGGTCTTCATGAACTGTTTTATAAAAATACTGCACAGCAAGATCATCATTTCCAAGTTTTTCATAACAATAGCCAATTCGTAGCAAAGCAAATGAAGTTGGCTCATCTAGCGCCAGAGTAATTTTATAATTATCAATGGCTTCATGGTATAATTTTTTCTTTTCTAAGACTTTTCCCTTTTCTAAATATGCTCCAACAAAGCTGTCATCTGAAATAATCGCAAAGTCAAAAGCAGCTAATGCCTTGTCATAATCTTTGATTGTGAAATACTGACGCCCTAGTTGGTGCCAAGCCACTTCGCAATACGGGTTTTTATCTAGATAGGTATTCAAAAACGTAATGGCATCTTCGTTTTCATCTAAAAAATCATAGCAATAAATAATATTATATAAGGCTGAGTAGTCCTCTAAATCTAATTCTAAACATTTTTTGAAATATGTTCTTGCATTATGAAATTGGTCCAAAAATAAATACTCCATACCAATTAATGCGTAAAGGTCACTAGTGCCTTCATCACCTTGAGACAAGTCAAGCGCAATTAATAAGGTTTGAACTGCTTTTTCGTGTTCATCTTGTTTTGAAAGCACATTGGCTTTTTGAATATATATTTCTTCATTAGAAGGTTCTAAAATATGAAGTTCATCAAGTAACTTGTCTGCTTCATCAAACTTGTTCTCTAAGACATATAGTTCTGTTTGAAATAATTTTAGATTTATGGAAGAGGGATGTTGTTCGAGGCCTAATTTTACAGCTTTTTTTGCTAAAGCTATTTTACCTGTTTCCAGATAATGATGTATAATGTTTTCAAATTCTCCAGAATCAAAGAACAAAACATTATTAGTCTTGAGCATTGATTCAAATCGATTAAGCGAAATATTGTTGTTGTCTTGAGGTAGACCAAACTCCATAAGCAAATAGCATTGTTTGTTAAATAAAAGTACTCTTATCAGTTAAAATTTTTAACATCTAGGTTTAATGTTTTCAACAAAATAGTTAACAGGTAGAGTAGTAGTTAAGATTAGTTGATTTTAGGTTCTAAAAATCAAATACTTAATACAATAAAGAAGTAGCATAAATTATGCCGAAATAGAATCTAAAACTTGAGTTATGATCTTACATCCTTTAATAATTTCAGCTTTTGAAATGGTTAAAGGTGGTGTAATTCGGATGGCGCATGGTTCAAAAAGTAGCCAAAATAGTATTAATCCTTCATCTTGGCACTTCAAAATCACTTCATTTGTGACATCAGCAGATGGTGTTATAGCAGCTAACATTAATCCTTGTCCGCGTATTTCTGTAATTAATTCATGTTGCAAATGTTCACGAATTAATTGCTCTTTTTCCAAAGTTTCTTTTATGAGATTGCTCTCTGTAATCTCTTTTACTGTGGCTAGTGCAGCAGCTGCTATGACTGGATGACCACCAAAGGTAGTGATGTGACCAAGTTTAGGTGCATCTTGTAATGCATTCATAAATGTTGTCGAAGAAGTAAATGCACCAATAGGCATGCCTCCTCCTAAACCTTTTCCAGTAACTAATATATCTGGTATACAGTTGTAATGTTCAAATCCGAAAAGTTTTCCTGTTCGTCCAAACCCAGGTTGGATTTCATCTAATATTAATAAAGCACCAACATCATCACAGCGTTTACGAACTTTTTCTAAATAATTATCCAAAGGAAGAATAAAGCCTGCTCCACCTTGAATCGTTTCTAAAATGACAGCAGCCGTTTTATGCGTAATTTTTGATAATTCCTCTTCATTATTAAATTGAATGAAACGTACATCAGGAACCAATGGTCTGAACACACGTTTTCGTTCTTCGTAACCCATCACGCTCATAGAGCCCATAGTATTTCCATGATAGGCATGATGTGCAGCTACAATTTCACTGCGTCCGGTAACACGTTTTGCTAATTTTAGCGCACCTTCAATAGCTTCTGTACCAGAATTGGTTAAATAGGTTTTTTCTAAATTCTTCGGAAGGTGTGCTGCCAATAACTTTGAGAGTTCCACTGCTGGTTCTTGGATATACTCACCATAAACCATCACGTGTAGATACTTATCTAGTTGTGCTTTTATAGCTTCAACTACTTTAGGATGTTTATGACCTAAACTACACGCAGAAACACCAGCTACAAAAT
Organism: Psychroserpens luteolus; assembly: GCF_021032705.1. Taxonomy (GTDB): domain Bacteria; phylum Bacteroidota; class Bacteroidia; order Flavobacteriales; family Flavobacteriaceae; genus Psychroserpens; species Psychroserpens luteolus. Next base: position 37,858 of record NZ_JAHVXI010000002.1, read on the forward strand.
CTAAATACGCCTTTTGGTTGGTATCATAAATATAAGAGCCTTCGGCATGTGATATGGACATTGCCAAAGGATGAGGGGTTGTTTGCGCTTGATATTTGAAGAAATCTTCTTTCATCAATTATCTTTCTTTGCTTTAGAGTATACAGGTAATTTGTTTTTTAAGGGTTTAGACTGTTTTTTAAGTCTGTCCTTTTTGGGAATCTGCCTATTGGCTTTATTTTCTTTGCTCTTGTCTTTTTTCTTTGCTGTATCTACACGTTTCATAAGAGCATCATCAAAAAACTCTTCATCTTCAACATAAGGATCTAATCCTTTAATTACTGGTAAAACCAAGGGAGGGTCATCGCTAAATAAATCATCAACGCTTTTGGGTTGTTCATCACCTCTCCAATCAAAACCTCTAAATTTTCGAGCGTTCTCTGGAAACTGTGATTCCGGATATATATCACCATCTACTTGATTTAGTAGGGTGATAATCTTATAAGGTCCGTCAAATTGAAGATTAATACTTCCAGATTTCGATTTATTGATACCAATTAAGGTGTCTTTGTCGTCTCGAGTATAAAAAATGATTTCAGCATTCTTTATAATATCAACATTGTAGAGTTCATTATCTTTAAATAATCCTATTAATTTCTGACCTTTTATTTGATTGAATCCATCACCAAGTGTATCCTTGCTTATCAAAAAAGCATTATCGAAGACTTTAAGAGAATCGAGTTCTTCTTTTTCAACATCTGAAATCAAATGAATGGAATCACCTGTCATTTGATTTCCGAGATTCCAGAGTATAGGCCTTCGTTTTACAGAAAATTCATCACCAGTAGAATAGCGTTTTAAATTTATTAATTGGGTCAATCCAGTTTTGTGGTCGGCATGAATAGAATCTGCTTTTCCACTCATATCACTTTTATACATTTTAGCATTGTAATACGCTCTTGTGATACGATGTTCAGGTTTCCCAGTCACCATTAGGGTATCGGCATGTATATATATAGAATCTTGATCTTGAACCGTTATGGCTAGTGCGCGTTTGGTTATAAAAACGGAATCTTTGGCTCTAAAGACTTCAGCATAATGTCCTTTAACGATACTCTTATTAATGGTATCTGTAACCGTAATATTATTTGTTGCAGACGCAAAACTGTTAGTCCTATCAAAATATAAACTATCACCTTCAACTCTTCGATTGTCATAGTCGATCTTCGAATTCTTTATAAAATAACCAACATCGTTATTGGTATCGTAAAATCCACGTTCAGAATATACTTTACTTGTTTCCCCAACGATTGTTGATGGTCCATACATATAAGCGTGTCCAGTTTCCGAATAAAAATCGAGCTGATTTGTATTTAGGGTATATTCTGGATTAACAAGAACAACATCTTTATAAAAACGATATTTGCTTTCATTGAGATAGTAGCGACCAATCTGACTCGTAATGGTGCCCGATGAGTCTCTAACAACCTTACCCATGCTCTTGTAATAGGCTTGTTGCTTAGTTCTATCAAAATATAAGGTGTCTGTGGTGAGCGTCGATTGAGGTTCTGTTAATACGACATCACCAGCAGCAAAGGCAAGTTGTGTAATGCCGCTATACTCCACATATTTTGAGGTCATGTTAATGGTATCACCTTGTTTGATAACGACATTACTAAAAGCTTCAATAAAGTCTTCGTTTTGATAATAAATGGCTTTGTCACACCACATATCAACACCTTCATGTACAATATGAATTTGACCTTGATCACTACGAACAAATGTTGTAACGTTAGGACCTGAAAGTGAATCTCTAACCGTAAAACCAGAGTATTCTATAAAGATTTTCTTTGATTCTTGAGAATAGGAATATGCTGTTGTTAAACAACCTGCTAGTATAAGTATGTATCTGAATATTAGATTCAAGTCAATGTGATTTGCTCCAAAAATAACTATAATCTCTTCGGAATAGTATGCCTTAACAGATTTTTAATACCTAGCGATTGATGGTCTGTGTTCGATCTGGACCAACAGACACTATAGTGATAGGAATTTCTAATTCTTTTTCCAAAAATGCGATGTATTCGTTTAATTCTGAAGGGAACTCTGATACGTCTCTCATTTTGGTTAGATCTTCTTTCCAACCTTTGAAATCTGTATAGATTGGTGTCACATTCTCTTGCTCGATATTAAATGGTAAGTGCGTGATTGTTTCACCTTTATATTTGTAGGCTGTACATACTTTTAAAGTTTTAAAACCTGAGAGTACATCACCTTTCATCATACTCAATTGAGTAACACCATTTACTTGACAAGCATATTTAAGAGCAACCAGATCTAGCCATCCGCAACGTCTAGGCCGACCAGTTACGGCACCAAACTCATGACCAATACGTGCCATTTCGGCTCCAGTTTCATCAAATAATTCGGTGGGAAATGGACCTGACCCAACACGAGTGGTATAGGCTTTAAAAATTCCGAATACTTCGCCAATCCTATTTGGTGCAACTCCTAGACCAGTACAGGCTCCAGATGCTGTTGTATTTGATGATGTCACAAACGGATAGGTTCCGAAGTCGATATCTAGTAATGATCCTTGAGCACCTTCAGCTAAAATTGGTTTTCCTGCTTTTAATGCTTGGTTTAAATACTCTTCACTATCTATAAATTGTAATTCTTTCAGACGTTCAACTGCAGAAAAGAATTCATCTTCCATTTCTTTTAAATCATATTGGATGTCTACATTGTAAAATCCGATCATTGCTTCATGTTTGTTAGCTAGAGAACGATACTTATCTTTCCAATTGTCTAATTCAAGATCACCAATTCTAATTCCGTTCCGACCAGTTTTATCCATATAAGTCGGCCCAATACCTTTAAGAGTAGAACCAATTTTGGCTTTTCCTTTAGACGTTTCAGAAGCTGCATCTAATAAACGATGTGTTGGTAAAATTACATGAGCTTTTCTTGAAATTATCAATTTTGATTTATAATCTAAATCAAACTTATCTAAGCCATCTAATTCCTGCACAAAAACAACAGGATCGATTACAACACCATTTCCTATCACGTTGATAGAATCATCATGAAAAATCCCTGACGGAATTGTTCTTAGAACATGTTTGATACCATCAAATTCTAAGGTGTGTCCAGCATTTGGTCCACCTTGAAAACGAGCAATAATATTGTATTTGGAGGTGAGTACATCAACAATTTTTCCTTTGCCTTCGTCGCCCCATTGTAATCCTAGTAGTAAATCTACTGCCATTGTGTAATTAGTTAGTTGGTTTGTTTTTTGTTCCGTAAAAGTAGAGAGAGTGGTTAGAGATAGAAATATCAAAAACCTCTTCGATTGTTTTTTTAATTGATTGAATTCGAGGGTCACAGAACTCGATGACTTCGCCAGTGTCTGTCATAATCACATGATCATGTTGTTTATCGAAATATGATTTTTCATAGTGGGCTTGGTTTTGACCAAACTGATGCTTTCTTACCAAAGCACATTCCATTAATATTTCAATAGTATTGTAAAGTGTAGCACGACTTACACGATAGTTTTTATTTTTCATTTTAATATACAAAGATTCAATATCAAAATGTTCTTCACTATCATAAATTTCTTGAAGAATAGCGTAGCGCTCAGGTGTTTTTCTGTGGCCTTTTTCTTCTAAGAACTTTGTAAAAACGTTTTTTACAATCTCTTGGTTAGTCTGTTCTGTATTTTCACTCATAATCAAGGCACAAATTTACACATTTTTTAGACTCTAGTCACCTTATCTATTCCATTAATTTTTTTAAGATTATCAATTAGTTTTTTTAGCATGTTAATATTATTAACTACAACATTAATCTTACCACTAAACACGCCATCATCTGTCTCAAAACTGATGCTTTTCATGTTCACATGCATGTTAGAAGAAATAACCTCTGTAATGTTATTAACCAAGCCTAAATTATCAATACCAGATAGCTTAATTTGTGTTGCAAACTCTTGCTGTGTAGAATCGATCCATTTGGCTTGCATTATACGATATGCATAATTGGATTGCATACTAAGTGCATTCGGACAATTTTTTTTATGAACTTTTATACCATCATTTATGGTTAGAAATCCAAATACCGGATCACCAGGTATAGGATTACAACATGTAGATAGCTTATAATCTAATTTTTCTTCCTCTTTGCCAAATACTAGTTGATCGTATTTTGAGGTAATCTCATCTTTATCAATATCTGGAGCAGCGGTTGGTTTACGAATTCTATTTTTAATATAACTCATAAACATATTACTACGAGAAGAGGCATAGTCTTTAAGCATGCTATTATCTATAGTACCAATACCAACTCTATAAAATAGATCTAAGCTTGTTTTGAGTTTGAAATGGTTTACCATTTCATTCACCGATTTTTCATCGAGTAGAATTTTAAGCTGTTTAAGCTTTCGTCTTAAAATTTCCTTTCCTTCTTCGGCGACATCTTTTTTCTCTGCTTTGAGCGATGATTTAATTTTACTTCTGGCTCTTGCTGTAGTTGCATAGTCTAGCCAGTTACGGTTTGGTTTTATGTTTTCGGCTGTTAGAATTTCGACTTGATCACCACTATTGAGTTCATGACTCAAAGGGACCAGTTTTCCGTTTACTTTTGCACCTTTAGTCTTCATGCCAACTTCGGTATGAATACTAAATGCAAAATCGATAGGAGTAGCACCTTTTGGTAATGATTTTAATTGACCTTTAGGCGAGAACACGAATATTTCTTTTGAATACAGATTAAGTTTAAACTGTTCAACAAAATCGACGGCATTAGTTTCATTGCTTTCTAAAGCCTCTTGTAGCTTATCAATCCATGTATCCAAAGCATCTTCGGCATTACCTTGCTTATACTTATAGTGAGCAGCATAGCCTTTTTCGGCAATTTCATTCATACGTTCACTTCGAATTTGAACTTCAACCCATCTACTTTTTGGACCCATTACAGTAATGTGAAGGGCTTCATAACCTGTAGATTTTGGTGACGAAATCCAATCGCGTAATCGTGTTGGATTAGGTCTAAAATGATCTGTCACTATAGAATAAATTTTCCAGGCTAGGAATTTTTCATTTTTAAAATCGGATTTGTAGATAATCCTTACGGCAAACTTATCATAGACTTCCTCAAAATTAACTCCTTGTTTAACGATCTTTTTTCTGATGGAGTAAATCGACTTTGGTCGCCCTTTAATTTCGTAGTTAAGACCTTCTTTATCTAATGAATCTACTATGACTTTAGAAAAATCTTTAATATAGCTATCCTGTTCGGCTTTACTATCTTGTATTTTCTCTAGAAGATCATTGTATACTTCAGGCTCGGTGTATTTGAGTCCGAGATCTTCAAGTTCTGTTTTTATATTATAGAGTCCAATTCTATGAGCAAGAGGCGCATAGATGTATAAGGTTTCCGAAGCGATCTTCTCTTGTTTATCCTTACGCATGGAATCCATGGTTTGCATATTGTGAAGACGATCGGCTATTTTAATAATGATTACACGAACATCATCATTAAGCGTTAATAACATCTTCCGGAAATTTTCAGCTTGGGTAGATACATCTGCATCTTTACTCAGTGAAGAAATCTTGGTTAACCCATCGACAATGCGCGCCACAGTTTCACCAAACAGGCGTTCGATATCGTCTTTTGTATAATCTGGGTTATCTTCAACAACATCATGAAGTAGGGCAGCAGCAATACTTGTTGCGTCCAATCCAATCTCACTTGCAACGATCTTCGCTACAGCAATAGGATGAAAGATATAGGCTTCGCCCGATTTTCTTCGTTGTCCGTTATGCGCATCTACAGCAACTTCAAAGGCTTCTCTTATTAGTTTTTTATCCTCTTTGGAGAGGGTTTGATAACTTACTTTTAGGAGCTCTTTGTAGGCTTTGGCAATCTCAGCATTTTCTTTTTCAATCTCTACTTCAGTCATAGAACTAAAGTATGAATAAGAATTTTAATGTGCAACGGGTTTTTGGGTTTATTATAAGTAAATTAACTCTTACTAATTAAATGGTCTGGCAGAAAATTTTGAACGGTCTTGAGATGTGTTCTTACTATTGCATTTTCCTCAAATTCTTTACACGATCTAAAAGCGTAGGATGTGAATAGTGTGCATATACATATGAGGGATGCGGTGTTAAATTGCTCAAACTATTTTTGGAGAGTTTTTTTAATGAGGTCACTAATGGTTCAGCTTTATAAGTGTCTTTAGCATAATCATCGGCCTGATATTCAAACTTACGCGAGAGGTGATTCATGACTAAGCTTGTTAATTCTGAAATAGGTGAGTAGAGCAGTCCGAAAGCAATTAAACCAACATGAAAACTATGTGTTTCAACACCAAGCGCATTTGATAGTAAAGTGTTAGATATAAAAATTGAGAGGATAAAAAAGGTGAGTCCAGTTAAAGCGATGGACGCTATCAGATTATATATAATATGTTGTCGTTTGTAATGTCCAACTTCGTGAGCTAGCACTGCAACAATTTCTTCCTCATTAAGTTCTTTAATCAATGTGTCATAAAGTGTCACACGTTTTTCACTACCAAACCCTGAAAAATAAGCATTGGCTTTGGTGCTGCGTTTAGAGCCATCGATAATAAATATCTTATCCAAATTAAAGCCTACAGATTTAGCATATTCCGAAATTTTATCTCGTAAGCTTCCATCCTCCAAAGGTGTTTGTTTATTAAATAAAGGAACAATAAGTTTGGAGTAAAACATATTCATGAAAACGGTGAATACAGTCACAATTCCCCAAGCATATAACCAAAACAAATCTTGTGTTTGTTGATAAAACCAAATAATTAGAGCTAAAATACCACCTCCAATAATAGCCATCATCAACAACCCTTTAATCTTATCAAGTATAAATGTTTTTTTTGTGGTTTTATTAAAACCGAATTGTTCTTCAATAACAAAAGTTTTATAATAACTAAAAGGTGTAGATATAATATCGCTTCCAAGCATAATGATTCCGAAGAAAATCAGTGCCACTATAATTGGATGCTCACTAAAATTTCTAGCAATAGTATCAACATATTCAAAGCCATCGAACCATAAAAATCCAAGAGTTAAAGTTAGGGAAAAGAGTGAACTCCATATGCCAAATTTATAGTTGGTTTTTTTATAAGCTTGAGATTTTTTGTATTCATTGTCGTCATAAACATCACTTAATTCATCTGGTATTGGATCACTGTAATGTTTTGCATTGAGCGCATCTAAATATTTATCAATAATAAAGTTGATGATAATAATTGAAATAATAGTATAGAAAAGCGTATCTGTTGTCATATGCTAATTAAATTTTCGTTGTCGTTTGGCCTCAAAAATGAGAATTCCTGCAGCCACAGAAACATTCATACTATCAATTACGCCTTGCATTGGAATAATAATATTTTGAGTTGAATTATTCAACCAATCATTGCTCAATCCAGTAGCTTCAGTACCAACGACGATAGCAGTTGCTTTCGAAAAATCTTGCGTATGATAATCTACAGAAGCCTGCAAAGCTGCGCAGTAAATTGAAATGTTTTCCTGCTTTAGGAAAGCTATAATATTAGTTGTTGTATCTATTGCAACTTGATTGGTGAATACACAGCCTACGCTAGATCTAATAATATTAGGATTGTACAAATCACTTTTCGGATTTGCTATAATCACAGCATCAACATTAGCGGCATCTGCTGTACGAAGTAGAGCGCCAATGTTCCCTGGTTTCTCTGGTGCTTCGGCAACGAGTACTAACGGATTTTGTTTGTCAAATTTTAAATGTTCAATGCTATGCGACTTAATTTTAGCAATAGCGATTATACCTTCTGTAGTATCGCGATGTGCTAATTTCTGAAAGACCTCTTTAGAGATTTCGATAAGTTCAGTTTCTGGAGTAATTATGGACTTTATTGTTTCTTTAGAGATCAATTCAGAGTAAAACAAAACTGTCTTGATATGATAGTTAGCACTTAGAGCCAAACTTAATTCTCGTTGACCTTCAATAATAAAAAGCCCATTTTTTTTTCGTTCACGAGACTTTTCCTTTAAAACAATAATTTGTTTTACCAATTGATTTTGTAAACTCGTAATGGCTTTATGACTCATTTATTCTCTTTAAACGGTTACAAATTTAAGCTTTTATAAGTCATCCACAATGCCAAATACGTTATAGCATTTTATTAATAGGTAGGAAAATTCTAAATTGGCTTGTTATAGTACTGACATCAATCCATTGACTATTAGCTTCGAACTAAATAGTTGATAAAACTACTAACCAAACTATTTTTTCTATGAAAGTAAAATTACTGTTTTCGCTTTTTGCCCTTCTTTTTTCAATTTCCACTTTTTCACAAACACTTAATCAACCTAATGATATGGTTGTTTGTGACGATAGTATTCCAGATGGAACAACAGAGTTTGATCTTGAATCACAAACACCTCAAATTCTGGGGAGTTTTAGTCCGAATGATTACAATATTACTTACCATTTAACCGAAGCAGACGCTGCCAATCAAACGAATCCATTGGTGTCACCTTATACCAATACTTCAAATCCGCAAACCATTCATGTTAGCGCTTTTCAAAATGCTACTGGTAACCTGGAGATCTTTACGTTTGATTTAATTGTTAATAGTTTACCCATAACTAATTTTGCCCAAGATGTAGTAGCCTGTGATGAAGGTGGTGGTTTTGCGACATTTGACTTGACCATTTTTGATGCCGAGTTTGCTCAAGGCAATCCAAATTTAGAGGTATCATATTATGAAACCTTCCAGAATGCCGATTTAGGAACTAATGCAATAGCAAACCCAAGCGTTTATATTAATACAATAGCTTATTTTCAAACATTATATGTAAGAGTTACAGATATCTCTAGTGGTTGCTCTTATGCAAATCCGAATTTTGCATTGTATTTAAATGTAGAACAAGGAATAATAATCAATGCACCAACGCCTCTTGTATATTGTGATGACGATGATGATGGATTTGGTTTTTTCGATTTAGTAAGTAAAGATGATGAAATACTTGGTGGCAATCAAAACCCAAATTTTGTTGTTACTTATCATGAAACGCAACAAGATGCAGATAATAATGTTGGAGCACTTTCAAGTCCTTATACTAATATTGTAACAGATTTTCAAACCGTATTTGTTAGAGTGAGTTCTATTTTTGGTAACTGCGCTCAGACCACAACATTAGACTTAATTGTAGACCCAGACTGCCTTTTTGTGTCGCCTGCGGCAATTCAATTTTGTTCAGATGATCCAAATTTAGAGGTCGATTTTGACCTCACCTCGGAAAATGCAACTATTGTTAACGGACAAGAGCTCTCAGGGTTTAATTTCTCCTATTATTTAACTGAAGCTGATGCTGAAAATCAAAGTAATCCAATATCTAATCCAACGTCATATCAATATCCTGTTGGTACACTTATCATTTATGTGCATGTAGAAGAAATCGCAACTGGTAACTCAGCAATTACGACATTAACAGTGACTGGAAATTTAGCGCCAATTGTAGATTACAATGGACCATATACGATTTGTAGTGGACAAGAGGTTGTATTGACACCATTTGTTACTGGAGGAAATGGCGTATATAATTACTTATGGAGTACTGGAGATACAACTCCTGAAATAGTTGTTTTTACTGGAGGTACATATACGGTTTCTGTAACTGATGCTATATCTGGATGCATATCAAATACGCTTACAATAGATATCACTGAAGGAGACTCTATAACCTTAGGTGATGCAGCAGATCTTAGCAGTTGTAATCCTAACGAAATTTTTGATCTCACTGTTACGATTCCTGAAATTTTATTAGGAGCCGATCAAAACTCATATGTCATTCGATTTTTTGAAAATGTGAATGATGCTTTCTTTAATGTAAATCCTTTAGCAGCTCCAGAAACCTATACTAGCAATGGAGTGACTCAAACTATTTATGTTAGAGTCGAAAATACTAATGATACTTGCTTTGCATTATCAGATTTTAATTTGGTAATCGAAACATGTCCTATTGATGTGGTTTGTGGTGAAGAACCAATAAACACAACGTACTGTTATGAGCTTAATGATGCAACACCATATGTATATACAAGTACAGATGGTTCGCCATTGCAAGTGTTTTTTAATGCTGGAGAAGTAGAAAATAACTGGGATGAATTGGTCGTATTAGATTCTGATGGCGTGACTAACTTAAACCCTGAAGCCACAACATATGGCAATGGCGGAGATCTCGCAGGATTATACTTTGCGTCTACAGGAGATACGATTACTATTTTTGTTAATTCTGATAACGTTTTTGCCTGCGTAGACCAAAATTATACACCTATAGATTATACCGTAAGTTGTATTGATCTTAATGCACTACCTAACTGTACTTCTGAACTGGTATTAGACAATGGAACTGAAGACGTTAATGAAAATGCAGATCTGACTTGGACTGCTTCTACTGGTTTGGTTAGTGGTTATAAAGTTTCTGTAGGAATTACGTCTGGAGGAACTGAAGTTGTAGATAATGTTGACGTTGGAAATGTATTGACCTACGATATTGGAACCTTAGATTATGAAGTGACTTATTATGTAACTATTGTACCTTATAATGATAATGGAGATGCAGAAGAATGCAATGAATATAGCTTTACAACAAGAGCAAATCCTAACCAACTTGTAGAATGCGATGGTGGAGCTGTTAATACGACGTATTGCTACGGAAATAATGATACAAGTGAGTTTGGTTTTGAAAGTAGCGACGGACTTCCTCTTACTGTATTCTTCAATGCAGGAGGAGCAGAAGTAAACTTTGATGAAATCTCAATATTAGATTCAGATGGAACTATTTTAAATCCGACACTTCCTTATGGAAATGATGGTGATTTTGCAGGAATAACGTATACATCCTCTGGTAGTAGTATCACAGTACGATTTGATACAGATGGCTCTGTAAGTTGTCAATCGGGTAGCACATGCTGTACCGAAGTATTTGATTTTGACGTGTTCTGTGCGTCTTCGGTTGGATTTATTCAAGTGAATGCTTTTGTAGATGCTAATACTAATTCAGTATTTGATACTAATGAGTTTAATTTTTCCAACGGATATTTTACCTATGAGGTTAATGGTGATGGAATTATTAATACAGTAAACTCGTCTACAGGAAACTTCCAAATCATTAGCGCTAACGAAACCGATACTTACGAAATCACCTTTAATTTATATGAAGAATCCGCAGGTTGTTATGATGTAACTACAGCAAGTTTTAGTAATATATCTGTAGCAAACGGAAATACTGTTACAGTAGACTTTCCAGTGGTTGAAGAACAAAGTTGTGAAGATTTAGCTGTTTATCTTATTAATAATTGGACACCACCAAGACCAGGTTTCACACATAGTAACTATCTATATTTGGAGAATTTAGGATTTACTACTATTGCCTCTGGTACTGTAGAATTTACAGTAGATCCACAAATGGTATATAGTGGCACTTTCAATGTTAATCCAGCGTATACAATTACTGCTACTGCCACTGGGTTCACGGTAGATTTTGTAAACCTTCAACCAGGAGATGTAGAAAGTATAGGCATTTCAATATTATGTCCAGCAAATGTTGAATTAGGAGATATTGTGACCAATACAGCGACATATATCACTGATAGTAATGATTTAGTTGCGGTTAACAATTATTCAACATTATCCGAAATTGTTGTTGGATCTTGGGATCCAAATGATAAAATGGAATCTCATGGTCCTGAAATTGTATTTGATGACTTTGTAGCGTCTGATGAGTATTTGTATTATACCATTCGTTTTCAAAATTTAGGAACAGCTCCTGCTACATTTGTGAGAATAGAGGATATGTTAGATGATCAATTAGATCCAACTACATTCCAAATGCTACGTTCAAGTCATGACTATGTGGTCACACGAACAGAGACGGATTTGGAGTGGTTTTTTGATGCTATTAATTTACCTGCCGAACAAGATGATGCAGATGGCAGCAGAGGATTTGTATACTTTAAGATCAAACCAAAACCAGGTTATGCCATAGGTGATATTATTCCAAATACAGCTGCGATCTATTTTGATTTTAATGCACCTGTGATCACCAATAGGTTTGATAGTGAGTTCGTTGAATTCGCCTTATCTGTTTCTGAAGTTGAGGTGACATCTTTTGAATTATTCCCTAATCCTGCGAAAGATAAAGTGACCATTAGGTTGAATTCTAATGCCTACGGAAATGTAACAGCTAATGTTATAGACATCCAAGGAAAGCAAATTTTAGAAGGACAAATTTCCGAAGGGAATAGCATGGATATAGATACATCAAATTTACAAAGCGGCATGTACTTTGTGAAAGTAAATACCGATAGAAAAAGTATCGTTAAGAAATTAATAATAGAATAGTCCAAATCTTTTATTTAGTTGAATTTAGGCCTCAGAATTTTTCTGAGGCTTTTTTTGTAAACTATTCTCCTTAACTTCGTCTAAGCACGAAACCATAATAACTACGACGAATGAAACTTAAAACATTACTTTTAATTGCACTTCTTGTTTTTGCATCTTGCAAAGAGAATAAAGAAACCGAAACTGTTGAATCTATCGATTATTCTGAAGAAAATTTAGATGTGACAACCAGTACGTATCCAAAAAATATCACTAAAGTATTTGATGCGCATGGCGGTATAGATGTTTGGAATAAGATGAACACCTTATCATTTACTATGGATAAACCTAATGGTAAAGAGGTCACAACGACCAATTTAAAAACTCGAGCTGAGCTTATCGATACACCAACATATAGGTCTGGTTATGATGGCAGCCAATTATGGGTTTCTGAAAAAGATGGAAATGAATATAAAGGAAATGCAAAGTTTTATAAAGGCTTGATGATGTATTTTTATGCTATGCCTTTTATAGTAGGAGATGATGGCATTATATATGAAGATGCAGCGCCTTTAACGTTTGAAGGCAAAACATATCCTGGCATTTTAATTTCCTATGAAGCTGGAGTAGGCGTATCTCCAGATGACCAATATATTGTGTATTACGATGAAGAAACTGGCCAAATGCAATGGCTAGCATATACTGTTACCTTTGGAAAAGATGGAAAGAGTGATAATTTCCGATTTATACGCTATAATGATTGGCAGACGATTAATGGTCTGGTATTACCAAAAAGTATCGACTGGTATAATTATGAAGATCGAGTACCAACTGAAAAACGTAACACTGTTGAGTTTACTAATGTTATGGTAACTGATAAAACAAAAGACGATTCACTTTTTAAAATGCCAAAAGGTGCAACCATTATAGAGTAAAGTAAATAATTCTAAGCATAAAAAAACCTGTCAATAATACTGACAGGTTTTTAATTTTATAATAATACGCTTTATTTCTCGCTCTTTAGCTTGTTAGAATAACGTTTCCATAATTTAGTTTGATGTGTTTCTAAACTTATCATACGGCCATCAATAAAGGCATGCGTTATGATATTTGTTCTCATATCGAGAGCGTCACCTTCACTAATAAATAATGTTGCACTTTTCCCAGCCTCTAGACTTCCATAGTTATCATCAATACCTAGAATCTTTGCAGGATTAAGTGTTATTAATTGCAAAGCTTGCTCTTTAGTTAACCCATGTGCAACCGTAGTACCTGCATAAAATGGTAAGTTACGAGAGTTCATACGTTCCATTTGGCCACTGGTTTCTAAAGCCACAGTAACACCTTTATCAGTTAATAGCTTTGCCAATTTAAATGGCATATCATAATCATCATCGGTTTGACTTGGTCTTGTATGTACACGTTGTAATAACACTGAAATATTATTTTTCTTGAGCATATCTGCAACTTTATGAGATTCATAACCACCAACGATAACGGTAGATTTTACATTATGCATTTTAGAAAAGTTAACGGCGTCTGTAATTCCTTTTTCATCATCGACATGAATATAGAGCGTCTTTGAACCATCAAACAACCCATTAGTCGCTTCATAAGGCAGATTTTTTACAGATTTATCACTTTGCATATAAGCCTTAGTGCCATTAAAATAATCACTAATGGCAGTCACCTGTGTGTCATAATCTTTATTAGGTTTCATTGCTGGATCTTCACCTAACCACCAACGGCCTCTAGAAAAACTTCTTGGCCAGTTCATATGAATACCATCATCTTCTTTGATTACAGCATCTTCCCAGTTCCATGCGTCAAATTGTACTACAGACGAAGTACCAGAAATCCGTCCACCTCTTGGTGTGATCTGCCCTAATAAAATACCATTAGGTCGCATAGATTCCACTATTTTAGATTCGGCATTATAAGCGATTAAACTTCGAATGTGTGGATTCCAAGTTCCTAATTCAGAATCGTCATCAGTTGCTCTAACTGCACTAATTTCTACTAATCCTAGAGTAGAATTTGGTACAATAAAACCTGGATAAACATGCTTTCCACTAGCATTAATAATTTCCATCTTTGACATGTCAACTTTTACAGTAGTGCCATCTAGAACTTGCAATAGCTTTCCATCTTCGAAGATTATCAAGCTATTTGTAATCACTTTTCCATTACCAATGTGAGCCGTGGCTCCTGTAATAGCTACTGTTTTACTTTGCTTGGGAGCAGGAGTTTGTTGTGCATATCCTAAAGAAAAACTTAGGAGTAATACAACGAGAGTTTTTATATGTGTTGTTTTCATAGTCATCTTTTTAGTGTTGTTCATGGTCTAAGTAATCACAATGCATTTGATCCTTTTCTTTCTTCTTAATTGGTTGTGTTTTCAAACCTTTATTTTTTGCTTGCATCATCATATTGATGAGCTCACTTTTCTCCTTTTTAATTTGTGAACGCATTTGTTCATCACGTTTCAAATCAAAATAGGTCACACCTTCAATAATTGTTTTTTCAGCTTTTGCGTAGACTGACATTGGATGGTCGCTCCATAATACCACATCGGCATCTTTTCCAACTTTTAAACTTCCTACACGATCGTCTATATGCAATAATTTTGCAGGATTTAATGTCACGAATTTCCATGCATCTTCTTCACTTACACCACCATATTTAACAGATTTTGCCGCCTCTTGGTTTAATCGACGAGACATTTCACCATCATCACTGTTAATAGCAACAACAACACCAGCATCGTGCATAATAGCAGCATTGTATGGTATAGCATCATTAACTTCATATTTGTAAGCCCACCAATCACTAAAGGTTGATCCACCCACGCCATGCTTAGCCATTTTATCTGCTACTTTATAGCCTTCAAGAATATGTGTGAAGGTGTTAATATTGAAGTCAAACTTTTCAGCGACTTTCATCAACATATTGATTTCACTTTGAACATAAGAATGGCAAGAGATAAAACGTTCTTTATTTAGAATTTCAGCAAGGACATCCATTTCAATGTCTTTACGATATGGCTTTCCGCTTTTCTTTAATTTATCATAAGCTTTTGCTCGATTGAAGTAATCCATATATAGTTGTTCGACACCCATTCTGGTTTGAGGGAATCGGGCAAAACTTTGCCAATTAGATTGCTTGACATTTTCACCGAGAGCGAATTTTATAAATTTCGGACTGTTATCATAAATCAAATTATTTGCAGATTCTCCCCATTTTAATTTAATAATGGCCGAACGCCCTCCAATAGGATTCGCAGATCCATGAAGAATTTGAATTGAGGTAACACCTCCAGCAAGGTTTCTGTAAATGTCTATATCTTCATCATCAATAACATCTTCAATAGACACTTCAGCTGATGAGTTATGACCTCCTTCATTAATTGAAGCAGCAGCAATATGTGAGTGTTCATCTATAACTCCAGCAGTTAAATGCTTTCCAGTAGCGTCAATCACAGTTGCATTTCCGCCTGAAAGATTTTGACCAATTTTTGCAATCTTCCCATTTTTAATGAGTACATCTGTATTCTGTAAAATGCCATCACTTTCATTTGTCCATACAGTGGCATTCTTGAATAGCAAAGTTTCAGCTTTAGGTCGTTCTGTAAATCCATAGGCCATATTAGGATAGGTCACAGGTAACGTTTCCTTTGGAGGTTTAGCATCCATTTTCTTTTTATCATCAGAAGCGCTTTCGTCTTTTTCCATTTTATTGGCATAGAAAGTCATTTCGTTACCATCTGGGAAAATAGCCTTACCATTTAATGTGTTTGCATATGAAACATTTGCAACCAATCTAATGAACTCTTGTTGTGTAGAATCTTTGGTGGTCATTGAAATATTCACCCAGTCATCTGCATAACTAATTTTAGATCCTCTTTTTTTGCCATTACTAGTAATTTCAGATTTTAGTTTACTTACAGATCCTTTTAAAGTCATTTTGTAAGCTTCACCAGCTAAACGGAATTCATAATCACCTCTAATATCCTTAACCGACATATCTTCAAGTACTGTTTTTTGCCCTTGAACCCAATTTTCGTATAGTGTGGTCTTAGCATCAAAAATATCTCCAGATGTAATTAAAAAGTTAGCATAAGTACCTTTGTTTAGAGAGCCTATTTGTGATGATTTACCTAATAGTTGTGCAGGTACCGTTGTAAGCGCTTCTAAAGCCTTTTCTTTTGAAAGTCCGTACTCTATGGCTTTCATAACATTAGATCTAAAGGATTTTGTTGATTTCAGATCATGAGTTGTAAATGCAAAGCGTATACCATTTTCAGCTAAAACTTTCGGGTTTGAAGGTTCTTGATTCCAAGCTCTCATATCACTTAAGGATAATGATTTGCTTAAAAATGCATTTTCTACATCATATGCAGCTTGAAAATTCACTGGAAGAATATATGAAGCATTTGTCGCTTTTACATCGCTTACGCGTTCATATTCATCGCCACCACCTAACATGATATATTGTACACCAAATTGATCTCCAATCTTATCAGCTCTCAATGCATTTGCTCTACTACCAGCACCAAAAATTTGAACGAGTCCCTTATTAGCATTCAAGGCTTCAAGAGATAAATCTTTGGTATCACTATATCCTTTTGCATACCAATCGGCATCCAAATACATTTGACGCAGTAATGCAATACTTCCCATAATAGAACCTGGATACGATTGTCTTGAGGTTACACTCTTGCTAAATGAAAAATATTGACCTGAGTGTGGATCTAATACACGAGCTTCATTACCAGCATCTGGGTTTAAAGCAACTAAAGTTCCACTACCTCTAATAATACCGTCTTCAATATGTGTATTTACAACACCAAAGCCTGCTTTCATAAGTTCTTTGGCTTTTTTAGAGTCATATCTAAACTTTTCCATAGCCTTATTTTCTGGCATAACGTGGTCATTCCAATAGTAACCGCTTCGGCTTGGGCCATATTGCGGACCTCTAGCATTGCTATTTGGTCGTTCTGGTTTTTTAACACCAAAGGTCGAGTACATATCTATAAAAGATGGATAGATACTTTTGCCTTCTAGATTAACAACTGTCGTGTTTTTAGGAATACTTACTTGCTTTCCAGAAGCTACCACTTTGCCATCTTTAATAAGTAAAGTACCATTCTCTATGATTTGAGTTGGCGTGACATAAATTTTAGCATTCGTAAAAGCTTGGTAATTGGTGTTGGTCGTTTTTACACCATTGTTCTTGGGGAAATAGTCTTGTGCAAATAATGCAAAACTGCAAAAGCACAATGCAATTGCAAACTTGATTTTATTCATATAAATGGGTTGATTATTTAATTCCTTCTAAAGATAGAAATTAAGAACCTAAGACGTAAGAAAAAATTAGTTTTTTAACGTTTGATCTATAGGATTATTTTTGTGGTAATTCACTAATAATGCAACGACATAGCTATAGCTTTCCATTCCACCAGCTTGATTGTTAGATTTGAGGAAATTATTATACGTGGCTTTAAACAAGGGTTCGGTAGGGTTTTTATAGTCGTCCCAAAACTCTTGCACTTCGCGATAGTTGTAGAGTATACCTTTGTTCACCTGTTTAAGAAGTTCTTTATATTGTTTCTGGTCACGTTTATATGTTTCATGTAAACAATGACGCAGTGCAAATGCAAATCCGGAATAATTAAAATAGATATCTGGATGCCTCATAGCTGCCATACTACCTATAAAATTGGCTTCATTTTCTGCTGCATAACCCAATTGATGTGCAACCTCATGACTGCCAGTTGTTGGAAATTTAAAAGTAGGAATCAAACCATCGATTTGTGCTTCGTTAGTGAACGGGTTTAAATAGCCTGAAAACCCCATATAAGTTAATGGCACACTATATATTGATCGCTTGATACTTCTTGGGTGATAGTCCAAATATGGAAACTCCTTAGACAATTCGTCATAACCATCTGGAATCATTTTTAAAACTTCAGTTTTTGAATATGGCATCTCCACTTTAGCCGAATCATGTTCAGCTAAACGCAATTGAAGACTATTTGTTTTAGTAATTAATTGCTTGGTTAGACTTAGCAATTCTTCAGTAGTATACTCGTGTTCAATGTTCAACGATTTGTGAAGCGGCAAGCGATAATAATTAAATGCCCATAATAAGTGAAAGGCAAAATAGCCAACCGAAATTGCCGATAGCACATCTAAAATCCACTGTTTTGTATCTTTTAGTATTCGCTTCCTATTGATATAGAACCATCTTATAATATATAGAACAAGAAGCGTATATAAAACATCACCTACGGAAAAAGGCAACCAACCAAATGCATAGCGCATCGCTTTAGAGATCCAAATATAAATGCCATGGCTATAAACAGATTCTACAAAATTCGGAAAGTTTGCCAATACATTCAGAAAAATAATCTGAGGAATAATTGATAAGGCAATGATGAGTTTTTTGTGTTTCAGCATGATTCAAAAATACTAAAAAGAATGTACCTTTGTTAAACTAAAAAAATAAAGCATGAGCTCAGAAATAAGACAACTAGAACCCAAACAACTTTGGAATAAATTTGCCGACTTGAACGCAGTACCAAGACCTTCAAAAAAGGAAGAGCGCGTAATTCAATTCATGAAAGATTTTGGGAACAACCTAGGTTTAGAAACTATTGAGGATGAAGTAGGAAATGTCATTATAAAAAAACCAGCAACGACTGGAATGGAAGACCGTAAAACGATTGTGATGCAATCACATTTAGATATGGTACACCAGAAAAATAACGATACAGTTTTTGACTTTGATAATCAAGGAATTGAAATGTATATCGATGGTGATTGGGTAAGAGCTAAAGGAACAACGCTAGGTGCCGATAATGGGTTAGGTGTTGCGACGATAATGGCTATTTTAGAAAGTACTGATATTCCGCATCCAGCTATCGAAGCTTTATTTACTATTGATGAAGAAACTGGAATGACTGGAGCTATGGGATTAAAAGGAGGTATGCTTGATGGTGAAATTCTTTTAAACCTGGACACAGAAGAAGATGATGAAATTGGTGTTGGTTGTGCTGGCGGTGTTGATGTCACAGCGACTAGAACGTATGAGCAGGAAGAAACTCCGGAATTTAAAATAGGATTTAAAGTTTCGGTTAAAGGATTGCAAGGTGGTCACTCAGGAATGCAAATTCATGAAGGTTTAGGAAATGCCAATAAGATTATGAACCGTTTATTATTTGATGGTTTTGAGAACTTTGGTTTGCGTATTTCTGAAATTGACGGCGGAAGTTTGCGTAATGCTATTCCGAGAGAAAGTAACGCTATTGTTGCTATTGATGCCATTCATGAAGAGGCTTTTATTTCTGAAATGAATGATATCAGTAAGGATATAAAAACTGAATTAAAAACCATGGAGCCAGACCTCATAATTGAAGTGTCTAAAATAGACACACCTAGTCATATTATGGACCTTGGTGTTCAAGAAGGGGTGACTAGAGCGATTTATGCGGCTTTAAATGGCGTATATCGAATGAGTGCTGATATTCCCGATTTGGTAGAAACATCTAACAATATTGCTCGAGTGATTGTTAAAGAAGGTGACATTAAAATAGGATGTTTAACGCGTAGTTCTGTGGAAAGCTCTAAATGGGATTTAGCAAATATGCTACGTGCCACTTTTGAATTAACAGGATGCGAAGTCGAGTTTTCTGGTAATTATCCAGGCTGGACACCAAATATGGATTCTGATATTTTAAAAGTAATGGTGCCTTTGTACAAAGCGTTGAACAATGGAGAAGAACCACATGTGGCGGCTTGCCATGCAGGTTTGGAATGTGGAATCTTAGGCACCAACTATCCTGATATGGATATGATTAGTTTTGGTCCTAATATTAAAGGTGCACATTCTCCTGATGAGCGTGCTCAAATTTCTTCAGCTCAAAAATACTGGGCTTACGTATTGGAAATCTTAAAAAACATACCAAAAGCATCTTAAGACAAAAGTTGTAATCAATAAAAAAGCCTTTCGTAATGAAAGGCTTTTTTGTTTTAGTTGGTAAGTAGTTGTAATTAGTTTACTATTTCTGTCATTTCTAAAATGAATGTCAAGTCTGTATTTGGTTGGATACTGCCTCTACCACGCTCGCCATAGGCTAGGTGAGATGGTATATAGAAAAAGGCGCGTTCACCAACTTTCATAGACGCGATAGCTTCTTTAAAACCAGCTATCATTTGCGCATCTGGGCGAATTTGCATTCTTGAAGCACCATACATTCCAGCATCTTCACGTCTTTGATCGTACATTCCCGATTTTTCGGCAACAGCTTTTTGGTTAGAATCAAATAAACGACCATCTGTAAAATAACCTTCGTATTTGATCATTGCAAATTCTCCTTCTTTTGGTTTAGCTCCAGTACCTTCAGTGATGACATGTTTCTTTAAACCTGAAGCCAATGTTGTTGCTTTTGCATTATAATCATCTATTAAGGGCTTTGTTTCTTTAGCGACTTCGGCAATTTTTTCTTCACGCTCTATGCGTTCTGCTTCTGCTTTTTCTTTTGCGATTTCTTTAAGCGCTTCCCATTTTTTAGGAGCATTCTCTAATTCATCTTCAAATACTTTAGGAGCATTGAACGATTTGGCATCAGATCCTTTTCTGATGATCGTCACTTTAGTCATATATACTGGCTCAAGTGGTTTGCTGCTTCCAGGAGCCACAGGTACATTAGAAATAGCGTCTTGAACTTCAATTCCTTTTACCAATTCACCAAAGACACTGTGACAACTTACACGTGGTCGGTCACATGGTTTTAGATTTCCATTAGCATCAAAAGCATCCAAACTTGGGTAAGGTACTTCTGTAACAAAAAACTGACTTCCATTGGTTCCAATTCCACCAGAGTTAGCCATAGAAAGAATACCACCTTTATCATGTTTTAAGGTTTCATCAAATTCAGATGTGAATTTATATCCTGGGTTTCCACCACCAGTTCCAGTGTGGTCACCACCTTGAATCATAAACTGGTCCATAACTCTATGAAACGTCAAGCTATCATAGTATTTTTTTCCTTTGAATTCTTCGCTTACCATTGGGTGATTCCCTTCGGCTAAAGCCACAAAGTTGGCCACAGTTAGCGGTACTTTGTCATAAAACAATTTGGCGATCATGGTGTCTTTTGACGTGATGATTTCGGCATAAAGTCCGTCTTCAAGATCTGGATATTCTTCTTTACATGAGGTTAATGTTACAAAAAGGCATAACATTAAAATTTGGAGTGTTTTGCTAATCAATTGCATTGGTATTATATTAAATTTATTGGTTTTGTTTTATAGTGTTTACAGTTACTTTGCACATTAAAGGAATATTAGTTCCAATTCTATTATTATCGCCATAATAACCATAGGCTTTTTGTGACGGAAACAGGAACGTTACCGATTCTGTCGGTTTCATTAATTTCAGTCCTTCTCGAAGTCCTTGAAATATTTCTTCCTGATCCATAGCATAATTTTGCGTGCCTAACTCTTCTTTGGTATATATTACATTTCCGTTGAGATCCTTTACATCATAATCGAAGTTAACGATATCTCCAAAACTAGCTGTAATCGTATCTATTTCAACTTTAGTATGGTAGTAATACCAAAAGCCATTAGCAGAAGCCACATAATCATATTCAGGGTTTTGTGCCATTATAGCTTCAATACGTTTTTGTTCACGTTCGTTAAGCTTTTTGTTACGTTCGGCAGATTCTTTAATGAATGATCCCGATTTAACATCTTTAGGCTGACGCGCCTCAGGAGTTTTGCAACTCATGGCCAATAATATTAAAAAGAGTAAAGGATATATGGTTTTCATTATGCGTTGAGGTCTTGTTTATATTGAGGCAAGATACTAATAAATTTATCAATGGTGTCGTTTAAATTTAAATCACTTTTTCCTCCAGCAGCATTGGTATGACCTCCACCACTAAAATGCTCCCTTGACAATTCGTTTACCGAAAAATCGCCTTTACTACGCAGCGAAATCTTGATGATGTTCTCTTGTTGATTCTCAATAAAAATGGCTGCAAAAATCACACCTTTAAGTGATAGGCCATAGTTAACGAAACCTTCGGTATCTCCCTTTTTAAATTTAAATGTATTCAATTCTTCTTGGGATAGTGTAATGTAAGCTGTACGATATTCGGGAATCACTTTTAAGTTGCTTAATGCACGTCCCAATAATTGCAAACGTTCGTAACTATTGGTGTCATATAAGTTGTTATGAATTTGAGAATTATTAGCACCTTTTTCAATCAGGTTTCCAATAATCTTATGGGTTGCACTCGTTGTAGATGGAAATCGGAAAGATCCAGTATCTGTCATAATCCCTACATACAAACACGTAGCGATATCAGAATTAATTGTATCAGAATCACCGAGCATATCAATAAAATTATAAACCATTTCACAGGTCGATGACATGCTTACGTCAGAATACATATACGCGGCATAATTATCAGGTTGTTGATGATGATCGATCATGATTTTCATGCCTTTGGATGCTGCTACTGCAGTTTCCATATCACCAATTCGACTCAATGAATTAAAGTCTAAAGTAAAGATGATATCAGCATCTTTGATATAGTCGTCACTTTCGGCAGTATCGCTTTCATATTTCAGAATGGTTGACTCGCCAGGCATCCACTTGAGGAAATCCGGATAGTCATTAGGCGCAATAATGATGGCTTTATGACTGTGAGATTTGAGATAATGATATAATCCGAGAGTAGACCCAATGGCATCTCCATCTGGATTTTTATGCGGAATGATAACAATGGCTTTAGGTGAACTTAAAAGCGCTTTGATGCTATTAATGTCGTCTTTATTCATAGAGGACGAATATACAATTTTTTAATAATGGTTTTTACTGAATAATCTAATAATTGTGTTATTTTTGCACTCAAATTTAAAATATACAAATGGCAACAAATAGAACATTTACCATGCTTAAACCAGATTCTGTTGAAAAAGGGAATATTGGTGCAATTTTAGAAAAGATTACAGCTTCAGGTTTTAGAATCGTAGCGATGAAATTAACACATATGACAACTCAAGATGCTAAAGCATTTTATGCTGTGCACAGTGAAAGACCATTTTATGGAGAATTGGTTGAGTATATGACAAGAGGACCAGTTGTGGCAGCGATCTTAGAAAAAGATAATGCTGTTGAAGATTTCAGAACTTTAATTGGTGCGACAAATCCAGCTGAAGCAGCTGAAGGAACCATTAGAAAATTATATGCAGCTTCTATGGGAGAAAATGCGGTTCACGGAAGTGATAGTGATGAGAACGCAGCTATTGAAGGTGCTTTCCATTTCTCAGGTAGAGAAATGTTTTAAGCAACGCATACGTTTATAATATTTATATAGTTAAAGCGCAACTCATAGAGTTGTGCTTTTTTGATTTATTTTTGTGGTTTTTATACGATATCATATGAAAAGGATCTTATATTGTTTCGTTTTTATTCCTATGCTTTTATCGGCTCAAATCAATGAAAGTGATACGCTTAAATTGAAAGCAAATTTGTCACTTACAGGATTTTGGCAGGCTGGAAATGTGGAGACCTTGATTTTTAGGGCAAAATCAGACTTGAGTTTTAGACCTTGGAAAAAATGGGTATTCAAAACCAACAATTCTTATGTATATCAAGAGTTTGGAAAAGAAAAGGCCGATGAAGATATCTTGAGTCTTAACTTTTTATATTTTAATCCAGAACGAAAACTCTATCCTTTAGTTTTAGGTTTTGTAAGTACCAACTTTAGACGAGAAATTGATGTGCGTTATCTCTTTGGTGCAGGCGTGACTTATCAAGTGTTGAACAAGAATAAAAATTGGCTTAAGTTTTCAATTACTGGTGAATACGAACAAACCAATTTTTCTGAAACCGACTTTAATATTTCGGAATATGATGGCAGTAAATCGATCAACACCTTAAGAGGTACGATATGGGTTAATGGAAAGTACCATCTATTCAAAAACAAATTGATTTTAACCCATGAGAGTTTTGTGCAACCGTCTCTAGAACGTAGTAATAATTATAGGTGGCGAGCCGATTTTGGGTTAGAGCTCCCAGTTTGGAAGTTTTTAAATTTCAAAATCAACTATCTACATACCTTTGAAAGTATTGTCATTGAAGGTCAAAAGCGTCAGGACAAATTTTTAACATTAGGATTTACTTTAAAAAGCTATTAATTATAGCTTTAGCAATTCAACATAAGGATCACCACTTAGTCCTAAAAGCTTTGCGAAAGCAGGTTCTGTTTTCATGCCGTTAGATTTCAATTCTATAATATCTTGTCTGAATTTTGATCCTTTTTCTGTCAAAATTCGATCTTCAATAACCATATGTTGATAGGCGTTCTGCTGGTTGGTTGGAATGTTTTGTCCGAAAATCTCAAATGAAAACTGTTCTGTCTTAAATTCGGCAATTGTTGATTCTATATTTTGATATGTTGTCGTATAGATTTTAAAATGGTCGTAATGCCCAAATAACTTCGTCATATGTACAGAAAATGCGCAGTGATTATTACATTGACATATGATATCTAGATCACTATCTGGTAAATCGATACCAATGGGTATGGTTCCTGTTAGAATGGGATCATAGGTTTTGAGTAGTTCCAGAATGTTAAGTTTCTTAATAACAGTGTAAGCGCGTTTTTGCCTGTTATTTCCGGATTTGAGATAGTCGATATGTTTAAAGTCTTTGGTCAATTCTGGACATTTTGAATTCTCTGTCTGACAACTTACTTTATTTCCACTCCCAATCCAGTTCATTGACATAGTCTAAATCGATATCAGTAAATAGTTTCTTGAATTTGTCATGATCAGTAACAGCACGTTTTGGGATAATTAAAGATAATTCTGATTTAAGTTTTAAAAAGTAATGCTCTTTTAATTCGATCAATTTATCAAACTCCGAATCTTGTATTCTGCTTTGTGATCCGAAATCGGAAGTTTCAATAAAATCGGTGTCATCACCAAAAGTGAGCACGTTTTCCTTGCCTATTCTGTTTTTATAATGTTCTTTGATATGGTTTTCAAAGTGTCTTTTATATCTCCCTTTGGAATACAATGGATAAAAAATATACCAGAGTAGTGCAAAAAGAATAAATAGTATTGCAAGCTCTGTCCTCTTCAAAAAGAACATCACTAATCCTAGTATCACATAAATTATTGGGATAACTAGTCTTGATTTGTTTCTGTTTTTTTTATGCTGTTTGGATTTAGAAGACGCATAAAGTTGATATTCTAAAAAATCATCAAAGTTTAAGGTGTAATGTAATGTCATTGGTGTTGAAGCTTGTTAATACAAGGAGGAAAGTTAAAAAAAAAAGATTGCCTATCTAGACAATCTTTAATTTTGAACTATAAGAAATAGTTAGATTTGTTTCTATTTAATGAATGACTTCAACGTTAATAGCATTTAATCCTTTTTTTCCTTGTTCAGTTCTAAACTGAACTTTGTCATCTTCTTTGATGTTATCAATCAAACCTGAATTGTGTACAAAAATATCCTCTCCTGAGTCTTTTGATGTGATAAACCCAAATCCTTTTGAGCTGTTAAAAAATTTTACTGTGCCTTCTTGCATCTTTACTAAATTTAAAATTAAAAATAAGTTTTGTTCAAGATTATATCCTGTGACGCTAATTTGAGTATATCATAAGCTTTGTTATGAGCTATTCATGATTTTGCAAACGCTTAAAAAAATAAAGTAGTGATGAAATAAAAAAGGAAAGAAGGGCTAAACTCTTTAATTGATTATAAAATAATACCCTAGAATTGTAAAGGTGTTCTGCTTGAACAGTGCAAATATAGACTATTAAATATTGGAATATGTCCTAATACTTAAAAATCTTCATCGCTAGCTTTTTAATTGGTTAATTTTCTCATGATCCATTCCAATGGTCCTGATTGTTTATAT
Source organism: Psychroserpens luteolus (assembly GCF_021032705.1). Lineage (GTDB taxonomy): Bacteria > Bacteroidota > Bacteroidia > Flavobacteriales > Flavobacteriaceae > Psychroserpens > Psychroserpens luteolus. The sequence continues at coordinate 64,191 of NZ_JAHVXI010000002.1, forward strand.
TTCCGCCACACTACAGCAAATAGAATGCAGAGTACACTAAAGCCTAATGCATAAGCCACTGAAAATTGAACAGAATATTGACCCATTTTTGAAGGGTCTATCGCGTCAATAAGTCCCATGCCGATAATAACATGCGCCACATAAAAGGTGAGCGCTAATTGTCCAGTTTTATTTAAAGCGGTAATTATGATATTATTTTCATAGCGCTTGGCGATTAGTATACATGCTGAAATGATGGAGAAGGCTATTGCAATTCCGTTGAACATATAAATGGGCAGTGGTGGCATTGGATTGGTTCCAATAATTTCAGCTAATTCTTTTGCAGTGTCTTGGTTTCCTGCTGATAAGACTACAATAGAGACATAGGACAAGGCTTGAATAGATAAGAAAATAAGTGTACTCACCCAAAAGGTCTTTTTTATGAACTTATCATTGTGCAAATCCTGTTTTCCAAACCAATAGCCAAACAGCATAAAGGCAGTCCACGGAATTACAGGGTGAAAACCGTTGGAAAATAGATTCCTCAAAAACCCATTAAAGGTCCAAAAATCTTGATAGGTAAGCGTTTTAAAGTCCCAACCAGTTTCATAATTCCAAAGGATCATAAGTATCGGGAAAGCCAGTATTATGGCGATTGCTGAAGCTATAAGTGTTTTTCCTTTGCTGGTTAATAGCAACATTGTTACAGCCATATAAATCCCATAAAAATGAAGAATGTCTGCTGGCCAAATGGTGATATAGGAGATGCCGACAACAAAGAGGAATACAGCTCGTTTTGCAATTCTGTTGCGAGCAATTTTTAATTTGGCTTGATCATTATTTAGAATGGCAGAATTGGTCATTAAAGCGAGCCCGACACCAGCTAGCACTACAAATGTTGCAGCAGCTTTTCCATCAAAAATGCCAACAATAGACCTTAACCAATTAGGACCAGATTGCCCAAAAACAACTTTAAAATTGACAATGATCATTCCGATAATAGCCAATGCTCGTGCAACATCAATTCCAATGATTCTTTTTTTCATGTCTTTCTTTTCTATTTAAATAGACGTGAAATGTTGTATGATGGTTGCCTGAGGTGCTGGTACTTTGCTATTTGTTTTTTATTAATAGCGGATACACCTCTCCAGAGTCATGCTCATCAATAATAAACATAAAGTCATTTTTGTAGTTTAGTCCTTCGAACTTTTGTTCAAAGTCCATTTTCATTAAAGTTTCATGAATCGCAATAAAGCCTTCAAACTTGTATAATTCAAACAGTTCTATAAGTCCGTCTAATTCATCAATATCCACATCTTTATACTCTGAAGGTAAGTTCTCATCATCTAGTATGGCCAAGGGATCCATAAAACTCATAGTGATTCCTGGTAAGGCATCAAACTTGGTGGCGAAGTCATAGTCGTATCCCATGTCAAATTCTTCTGTTTGGACTTCGTAGTCTTTCCAAGTTCCAATGCCATAGGCTGCAGCATCTACACCTTCCATTAAAAAATAGCCATCAAACTCGAAGAGGATGGCAAATAACTCCTCGTCTCTTACAATGCCCTTTTCAGGATTTATCCACCATTCGTTCAGGTTCTTCTCAATTTCAACCTCTAAGTGTTGCTTATAGGTTTCAAAATCATAGGCTTTTAATTCCTGATATAAACGATACAGTAGCTTATCCAAATTAGGGATAGCATTAAAATTGGTGTCGTATTCGTTTTTAAGACTGGATAATGTTGCTATTATTTTGCTGTTGCTCATGGTTACCTATTATAGTTAATAAGATCATTTTTTTCTTGAAAGTTTTATAATCAGAAACACGAAGCCAACTAGTATGAATAAATAGGGAGAATATCTTCCGATGATATAACCAAGGCGATAACCTTGCGACTTACCGTTAAACTGACTTATTTTATTGTCCTTATTTATTTGTGCTGAATTAAAAAAATAATCTTTCGTTTCATTATTAAAAGACACGTCGTCGAAATAACTAAAACAATAAACACTGTTGTTTAATATAAAAACATCTGTCTCACTCGATTGTTTATTATTAGAACTTATCACTTTAAGTTTCATACCAACAAAACTATCTTTCTGGATTTCAATTTCTTCAATGCGCATAGAGTTTCTACTATTACTAATTCCTTTTGAATACCCTTTATAATACGTCATTAAAGATTCTTTATCATGAGGCAAATTAGATAGATTTTCATCAGTAGAGTTGTTTTTTAAAGACAATCTTTGGAGCATATATGTAGAGTTGCCAACAGAAGTGTAGATTTGACGTGTATCGATTCCATTCAAAATACTATCTAACACATAAACTTTTTCACTAGGCATTCGAACCGAAATTAGCGAATCAAACTTATATTCATACCACTGTGTTTCCTGAGAAAAAGATTGAGCCGAAAAGAACAGCATAAGTATTAGAAAAAATGTCTTTATCATTTGAATAAAATTTAGTTATATAGAACTTTTAACTTGTTAGTTTTTGCTAATATGAGTGCATTCAGACTGAGATTAATTATACACGTTACTAGGCAATGTTTCTGTTTATCTTTTTTCAAATTCTTCATTACATTCTGCACTTTTTGAACGTTTATTAATTTCAGTGAATGAAAAGTTATTTTCTGTGTTGTCAACAACAAAATTTAAAGGCTTGAACTCTATTTTCTCATTACGATTAATAAATTCCACTGATAAGGATTTTCCAATATTGTAATCTAAAATAGCTTTTATTGAATCGGTTTTGAATCCACCTGGCAAAATATAATGCATGGTATCAGATTCTATTTTATAGTAAGTCCAACTTGTTTGTATTCCTGAGGTTGTTACAACTCTGAATGAATCTTTTTTAGTGTACAACTCTAAATATCCATCATTAGAATTACATGAATACCAGTTTCCTTCTAATTGGTTTGTATTTGGTTTACAAGAAATTAATGAAAATAAAAATAAAAATAGAATAAATGAGTTTTTCACTTTCTTTAAATTTTTGCTAGCGTGTTCGTGTATGGTTAGTTGCGTAGACAAGAACTAAGTTAGCAAAAGAAAACGAACCAGAGGAAATTTCAAAGAAATTTCCAAGTAGGCAAGGCAAGAACGAGCAATTGACTATACACGTTGTTAGCCACAGTTTTTATGCAATTATTTCTTGAGCGTGTAATCGAATTATATTATCTACATCTAGCAAATTTCTTTCTTTATAGAAGTTGGTATGTTCTTCATAGGTAAGCCACCTAGAACCAATCATTCTTGCGTTAAAAAGCTCATCGAATATTTTGTAAGACACATTCCTACCTTTTACATTTTTCTTATTCAACGACTTTTCGGTTTCCATTATTTTTTTTACCTCGCATATTGGAACATGAAGTCCTGTACTTACCATTTTACTATCAGAATTTTGTAGTTTGCTTGTTGGACGTAGAAATGCACAACAATAAGGAAGGCGATATCCTTTAATGGACTTTTTTCCCTTGTCATTATTGCAATATCCTGCTTGACAAAGGTTTTTACTCATTTTTTCAATTTGAGCACTTAAACTACCAGCTTTAAAATTTAGGCTTTTGTTATTCCAAGTTTTATATTGCATATGTAGAAAACGTATCTGTCCACTTTTTGTGTCCAGATGTTCATAAATTAAGTCAGCTCCAATTATATTTTCTGCATTATCCGGATGTAAAAGTCTTAAACGAAGAACATTATCACTATCTAATTTGTAATCAACAAACTCTTCTCGCTCATAGATTTTATGCTTTAATTTGAGATCCTTTCTTTCAGCTAAATAAGTATCTCGATTTAATATTTTATGTTCAGAAATTTTACGTGGTTGAAAATATTCAATGGCATTCTTATAATCTCTAATCCGTTTCTTTAGAAATCTTTTATTTCCTTTATTCAATGCAACATTATCTAAATCTTTTAAGTCTTTCTCAATTAAATCAACTGGATTGACTTCATTTTCTGGTGTTGATTGAGCGTCCGCTAATTCTTTGTAAAATTTAACCCAATCACTTTCATTTTTTCTATCTAATAAACCTGTAATTGAATCATAAATTTCTGGATTCAAATCTTGAACCAAATCTATAGTCTGTTCGTAAGAAATAGGTTGATTTAATTTTCTCGAAATACTAACCACCTCTCTTAATGCATTAACAAGTTGAAAAGCCGTGTTTCTTCTTTCGTCTTCGTTTACAGAGTCATTTGAAAAGTAATCCATACTAGTTTATTTATGCTTTCCGAAAGTTAACCAAAACAACGCTTCTATTTATACGTACTTCTACGTATCTTTTAACGTCCTCCTAAAATGCTTAATTGTTTTCCTAATAAGGCCAAAACACTAGCAGCTAAGCCGTCTGCAATACCATTCATAAACATTCATTAAATTCAATAGTTGATCAGAAAGACTCTCGTTAGCTTTTACATCTACTATAAAATTTAAGTATAAACTTTTTCGGTTACTTCTTGTTTTTGTATTCTATTTCTATATCCTAATCCATTATGTCTATGAGTGTGGCTAATTCTTTACCATAATCTATAAATGCAATGGTTTCATCTGTCCTTGCCAATTTGATTTTATCAAAAATAACTAGTGCCTCACCATTACTTTCTAAATGATAAATCTGACGACTTTCGAAAAAACGAATGATTTCATCTGAAAAAAATGACCTAATCTCAGATTCATTATTCCCCATAAGCAAGAATTTTTTAGAAAAATCAGGATACATATCAAAATCAATGTCCTTATAGCCAGTAAATGCCATCACCTTGTCAAATATTTTTTCTAATACAGCTTCTTTTTCCATGGTAAAAACGGGAATTTTTTTATTCAATTTTAAGACCATTAGAGTGGTGTTAAACGTCTCAGCTGTAAAAGCCTGACCTTCATTGAATGTTACATCTGCAATTTCCCAAGACACATCCAAATCTTTAAATGTTCCTTTGAGACAATTGTATTTGCCTTCAATAGGTCTAATTTCAAAAAAGTGGAACTTCTTTAAATAATCTGTATTCCAATCAACTTGACTTGCGTATTGATAATTTTTCTCAGTTGCTAAATTTCGTAATCGCTTTTGCCTTTGAGATAGTTTAGTTCCAGAACCAGCGATATTAATTTTTAAAGCCCTATTATAGGTAGATGAAGAAACATGAGAATCTAATCCTGATATAAAGACCTCACCGCCTGTAGCCCTCTGTATGTTTAGGTAGTCCACTAGGTAGTCCATATAAGTAATGCCTACCAATCTTGTTTCTGATAAATCAATATTGACATCTGCTCCAGAAGGAATTTGAGCCACTAGTTTATCAACTTTTATAATGCCTAAAAAATTCGCAATACCTCTAATCTTTAAATCGAAACTGCCATCTGATCGCTTTATTAATTTTGTACGTGATTTATAAACCATTTTAAAAAACCGAGAAATGGATACCCTTGCCAATAACATGTGAATGACCAGTGCCAATAATAACCCACCGAGTAAACCAATTAATAAATTGGTGTAAAGTGTTAAAACCATGGTGCCAACAAAAAATATTAATTGCTCGATTCCTTGATTATAAATTTGTTTAAAAACGGCAGGAGACGCTAATTTAAACCCAGTATAAACAAGTAAAATTGCAAAAGCACATAGCGGGACTTGTCTCATTATTGGGCTCAAAACCACTATAAAAACTAACAATAAAAGTCCTTGATACATGTTGGACCACTTTGTCTTTGCACCATTATGAATATTGACTGTACTTCTAATAATGACAGCAATAATTGGCAGACCTCCAATTAGGCCAGCTACCATCGTACTCAATCCAATGCCAGTCAAATCTTTATTTAAATCCGTCTTTCGTTTATAAGGGTCAATTTTGTCAACAGCTTTCGCAATGGCTAATGATTCAATACTTGTTATGATTAAAATAGATACTACGGTTGTCCAGAATTCAATGGTATTGATTTTACTAAAATTTGGATGCATTATTGAATCCATAATATTATCTGGAATATCCAACAGCAGATTAGGTCCTACCTCGTATGCCTTTCCAAAGAATGAAAGCGTATGTTGGTCAAAGAAATTGAAAGCATAAACAAAGGGAATGGAAAGAGCGACGACCCACATTGGCGTAGGCAAAATATGGAAAAATCGATTACTGATTTTGGAATGAAACAATAATAAAAGTAAGCCTACCAAAGCAATAATCACCACAAAAGGATTCGCTTGAGGTAGGTATAGAACCGCATCAATAAGGTTTTGTATAATACTCGGACTATCTGAATGCGTGCCTAAGGCAACATGGATTTGTTTTGCAAAGATGATAATTCCGATTGCTGCCAAAATACCGTGAATTACAGAAGAATGGAATATATCCGCTAATCGACCCAATTTCAATACTCCCAATACTACTTGAATAGCACCTGAAACGACCACTGCTGCCAATACATAACTAAATGCTTGCCCAGAACCATCATCCATCAATACAATTCCCAAAAGTATGACAGCAATAACTCCTTTGGCAGGTCCGTTGACCGATATATGACCACCTCGATAAAGGGTTGTTACAACACCGCCAACAATTGCTGAGATGATACCGGACATTGCAGGTGCACCTGCTGCCAAAGCAATGCCTAATGAAAGAGGTAGTGCAATAAGTGATACACTCACTGCTGCAATTAAATCACTTTGCCAATTTTGAATTAAACCTTTAAAGCCTTTTTCTGGTGTAATTTCCATGTATTTAACTATCTGTGTTTATAAAATATTTTAACGTCCTCCTAAAATGCTTAATTGTTTTCCTAATAAGGCCGAAACACCAGCAGCTAAGCCACCTACAACTCCAGTCACGAGGATGAGGAGATATGGATTTCCACCTAAATAGAGTAGTACCGAGATCTTTTTGGCGAGTGTAAAGTCATTGCCACTACTTACCATAACCGCATAAACGACCCAAAATAGGAGAATGGCAAAAAATGGGACAAAGAACACTGCCGATTTTTTCAAACTAAAAAACAGCGCAGAGACAAAACCTGCCACCATAACCGACCACCAAGGTAAAAACTGAGATAAGATCAAGGCTAATATAATCGTAACGATAAAGTTGATGATGTTTGGCTTACTCATTGCTAGAAGGTGTTAAGGTTTGTGTAGAGATGATATCGCTTGTTGCTGTGTCGCTTTGCATAAAATTGAGCTCGTGATAGTTCCCAGCAGCCCAATCGTCTATAAAGTTATCGTAATAGGTGCTTCCTGGGTTTCCAGACTGACCGCCTGGATAAATTCCCAATGCTTTTGGAGGCGAACTCATTTCTACGATCATACGCCATGATGGCCCATGGTTTTTAGAAGTGGCATTCACAATATTGGCATCACCACCAATAGGCAAATCAAAGCGCGAAAAGGCAGGCAATCCTTGCAATAGGTGTCCGACATATGTGCCTTTAAAATCGCCCCAATTGTAATCACCATGCTTGGCTTTCCATTCGGTGAGATAGGTAGCTGCTTCTTTAAAGGATTTTAAGAACAGGTCATTAGCTGTTTCTTTTTCGGGTGTGTCCAGAATATCCATAAAGGGATCTTCAGGATGGTGTTTCAATAAATAAATGGCTTGATAGGTAAACGGTGAGGTTAAGGCTTCATCCTCACTGTCAAACTCATCCCAAATCATTGGATATAGTGCATGCCACCAGGCACGCCAAATGCTTGGCCCAACCTTATCAATGTCATTATAGAAGTCCCAGCCTTTTAATTCCTCCAATAGCTTTTCTTCATCTGGTGTTAGTCCAGAATCTTCCATATGCGCATACATATGAGGCAAGAGTTCGGCCGCTTTTAAATTATAGTTGTTATTGTGAAGCGCTTTAAAGTCGTCTACAGAGAATTTTTTCTTAGAGCTGAAGAAACTATTAATCACACGATTGCGATAGGTTTCGTAGCCATCGTTAAATACGTAGAACGGATAACTTTCATCCACAGGATGCTGGTTGGCAGAACTCACAAAACCACGTTCGGGATTCTTGACATGCGCATTAAAAGCTTGCGGAATAAAACTTTGCCAATCGTGATCCGGATTAGAACCATCCATTAAGAATTTGCCTTGACCTTCCCACTTATTTGGAAAGAGTCCTTGAATCCACAAGGCAATATCACCTTCGGTAGAGGCGAATACAAAATTTTGCGCAGGTGCTGTATATGTTTTTAAAGCATCGACATAATCGTCGTAATTCTTGGCCTTATTGAGTGCTAAAAACGGACGTTGGTTATTGCCACCAATATGACCAACCCATTTCATGGCATAGCCAGCACGTTCGTTATCACTTTTAAAATTATGATCGTAAGTCACGGGACCATGATGTGTGTAGATCACAGAATCGATAACCGTTTGCGCACCTCGCACTTTTATGCTTTCCACACGAACACTTGTGTTTTTCCATTGCTTGTCATGTTTGTACTGCGTTCTTGTGTCGTCTTTAAATTCGATTTTATACCAATCTAAAACATCGCGTGTTGCATTGGTTTCGCCCCAAGCGATATGTTCATTAAATCCTGAAATCACACCTAAAGCACCTGGTAGTGTTGCTCCCATAGTTTTATGGTTTGGTGTACTTAATTGCATGACAAACCAAATAGAAGGTATGTTTAGACTTAAATGCGGATCGTTAGCGAGTATTGGATTCCCTGTTGCCGATTTAGCGCCTGAAACTGCCCAGTTGTTACTGCCATTATCAGGATGTGGCTTTTCAATGGTCTCTCTAATGGTATCTAGAGGCAATTCACTTCGTGGTGTTTTTGTTTTTTCGGTATCAATAAAACTCCAATCGGTCTCTTTAGGAATTACAGGATCGTTCACATCAAAGAAATCAGGGAAGAGCAAATCGAAGCGTTCCTGACCAAATTTACGTAAGACGTTGGTGTATTCGAGATCGTCATCACCACCTGCTAACATTTTGGTCATATACATCAAAAGCAAGGCTGTTTTTTTGATAGTCCAAGGTTCTGGCTTGTAATCCAATAATTTAAATTCTACCGGAATGCTCTTCGTGTCCAAAGATTCGATATAAGCATTTACACCATCACGATAGGCTTCTAAGAATGCTATAGCTTCAGGATCATCTTTCATTTTTTCTAAGGCTTTTTCTGCGCCATACGCCATACCACGTCTGCGTTCACGACGATCATAATCTATGGCATTTTCCCCTACAATTTCAGATAAGCGTCCAGCTGCAGCATGTGTTTGAAACTCCATTTGCCACAAACGGTGTTTTGCAGTAATATACCCTTGAGCTTTGTATAGATCGGCGTCGTTTTGTGCGAAGACATGCGGAATTAAATGTTCGTCATAATGAATCGTAACTGGAGCCGATAAGCCTTTGATGGTTACATTTCCGTCGATAACCTCATTGGTATCATTTTGCCAGACACCACTTACAGGATCGAGGAATTTTCCAATGGGAGGGATGCTACCTAGCTTTGTATTTAAACAATAAAAAACAACTAAGGTGAGCACCAAAGTTGTAATGAGTTTGATGTATTTCATGCGGTTGGAACTTTTAAGGCATGAATTTACTGAAATATTTTGAAATTAATTATTTGGATGAGTAATTAAAGGCTTACCTAAGTACCAACTTTTTAATCACTTCCTTACCCACAGATTCATTAAGCATATCAATAATCTTTTGTTTGCCATAACTTAACTCTTCACGAAGTACACTTGAGCTTAATGACACATATAAAGTATCTCTATCTAGTTTGATATCGGTCGTGTAGTTATTCACACCATTCCCCATCATTTTAGACCAAGCTTCACGCACATCAACCTTGTCCAAACCAGCTTGTAGCTTATTGGTATCCACAAATTCCTTGAGGATATCGCTTATAGGTAAGTGATCATTTTGTCGTTTGGCCATTAGTCTAAATCTAGAGGTTCATAACGTCTATAAAGATACATATCTTTATTGGTATTATTGATAATGAGCAACTCATTTTCGGTAGCATTTAGCACGGTTTCTTTCCAGTTGGCATAAGGTGTTTTATAATAGATATTTAAACTATCATTCTCTAGTTTTATATGAAATGACTCCACACTTTTTGATGTTTCATATTTCCCTAAAAGATTGGGCTTTAGTTTCCGGCGAGAACCTGTTAAACTATCTGAAACTTGGATATAATCTATCGTATTGTTAAATCTGTAATCTCTTTTAGAACCATCGCTAAGTGTGACTTCGTCGATTTCCCAATAGCCTTCTAGATGCATGATAAAGGTTTCAGGATCTTTTGAGCAACCCAATGTGATACTAACAAAGAGTAGGAGTAGGATTTTTTTCATAATTTGAAAATTTTATACGATTGATGGATTTGCTTCACTACATTTTCGGTACGCTCGGCATGTGTATCACTTATGAATAATTGTCCGAAATCATCATTATCCACCAAACTGATAATTTGTGCCACCCGGTTTTCGTCTAACTTATCAAAAATATCATCCAATAATAACAATGGTGTGACACCACTTTGTTGCTTTATAAAGTCGAATTGCGCCATTTTTAGAGCAATTAGGAAAGATTTTTGCTGACCTTGACTTCCAAATTTTTTAATAGGATAGGTGTCAATCTGAAAGTTGAGATCATCCTTATGAATTCCAACGCTCGTATATTGCAAGGCTTTATCTTTATTGATGTTATTGGCTAATAAGGTTTGCAAGTCACCATCAAACAAATCGCTCTTATACTTCAAATTCACAGCTTCATTTTTATTGCTAATGGCTTCATAACGCGCTTTAAATATTGGAATGAATGTTTTTAGAAAGGCATCACGCGTTTTAAAAATCTCACTGCCATAGATTGATAATTGCTCATTATATACCTCTAATGTTTGTGCATTAAACGTGTTATTAAGCGCAAAGTATTTGAGTAAAGCATTACGTTGTGACAATACTTTATTGTAGTTAATCAAATTATTGAGGTAGCTTTTGTCACTTTGCGATATGACGCTATCAATAAACTTACGTCGTGTATCACTACCTTCAATGATGAGATCGCGATCTGCAGGTGAAATAATAACCAAAGGAATAAACCCAATATGATCGCTAAACTTCTCATACGCTTTCCCATTGCGTTTAATCATTTTTTTTTGTCCGCGCTTTAAGGACACCACAATTTTTTCAGTTTTATCATTTTTACTGAAAATCCCATCTATAACAAAAAAGTCTTCATCGTGTTTAATATTTTGCGTGGCAACAGGGTTGAAGTAACTTTTTCCGAAGGATAAATGGTAAATAGCGTCAAGTGCATTGGTTTTACCGACACCATTGGCTCCAACAAAACAGTTAATTTTAGTATCAAATTCAAAATCCTGACTTTCAAAATTCTTGTAATTAACTAAGCTTAACGTGTTTAAAATCATAAAACTAATAGGAATATTCTTAATAAGGTTGGCTTTATTGTAAGCGGAAGTAAAAATAACAAATAATTTACCTTTTAAATCCCAATAAAAATTTTATTTTTGCGGGCACAAATACAGAATTATGGCAACATATAAGAAAAGAGGATACAAACCGAAACCGATAAAGGAAAAAGGTGAAAAAATAGAAGTTTTAGAACAAGAGTCTACAACGGCAGAAGTATTTAACACTTTAGATGAAGGCGCTAATAAAGCTGAAGACTTTGTGGCGAGAAATCAAAAAGGTATTTTCATTATTGTAGGTTTAGCAGCAGTTATTGCACTAGCTTATTTAGGATACAACAAATATATTGCTGGTCCTAAGGCTAAAGAAGCTATGAATGAAATGTATATTGCACAGAAACATTTTGAAGATGCATTTGTAACAGGAGCTAATAAAGATTCGTTATTAACAATTGCACTAGATGGCGCTGAAGGTAAGTTAGGTTTATCTGATATTGCAGACCAATATGGTAGTACATCGGCTGGAAATATAGCAAACTATCAGGCTGGTATGGCTTATTTAAACTTAAAAGATTATACGAATGCTGTAAAATATTTAGGTGATTTTAAAACAAGTGATGCTGTTTTAGGGCCATTAGCTAAAGGTGGTATAGGAGATGCGTTTGTACAATTAGAACAATTACCAGAAGCTTTAGACTATTATGAACAAGCAATCAAAGCCTCTACGAATGACTATACAACACCTATGTACTTATTGAAAGCTGCAAATGTAGCACAGACGTTAGGACAATCGGATAAGGCGTTAGGTTATTATAAGAGAATCAAATCTGATTTTTCAGATTCAGATCAGGCTAAGAATATAGAAACGTTTATTGGTAGAGCAGAAGCAAGCAAATAATTATGGCAACTGCAAATCATAATTTATCAAACTACGATAAAAACACAATCCCAAACGCGAAAGACTTTCGGTTTGGGATTGTTGTTTCTGAATGGAATGATACCATCACAAATGGTCTATTTCAAGGTGCTTATGACGCCTTAATAGACTGTGGTGCATTAGCTGATAACATTATCAAATGGGATGTTCCTGGCAGTTTTGAACTGATCTATGGCAGCAAAAAAATGCTCGACCAAAACGTTGATGCTGTTATTGCCATTGGCTGTGTGATACAAGGTGAAACCAAACATTTTGATTTTGTTTGTGAAGGAGTGACACATGGTATCAAAGCGTTGAATTTAACGTCTGATACGCCTGTCATCTTTTGTGTACTTACCGATAATACGATGCAGCAATCGATTGATCGTTCTGGAGGTAAGCATGGTAATAAAGGCACTGAAGCTGCTATTGCGGCAATTAAAATGGCCGAACTTTCTAGACGCTAGTACATTTTTAATCTTTAATGTCATAGGTTAAATTGGGCTGTGCCAAATTGGACACTTTTGCAGTCCTTCTGGTACACCGTCAAATAGCTTCACTTTCAAAATTTAGTTTTTGAGATTTTGAATTCATTTAAGGAGTTGGCATTCTTTTTGTTAATAATTTTAGCGAATCCTTAAGTGTTTTTTCCTTGTAATTTCTGTACTTTTGAGATATATCAGGTTTAATTAAGTCAGTCAACTTGTTTAATCAAAGAAAAAATAGGCGTTTTAGTTATAAGTCACGTTTGAAGGGTTCTGATACCGAAGGTTATCGGGAAGAGTCTAAAGAAGACTTGAAAGCGAAGTGGGAAGACATGCGAGGTCATACAAGGCGTAAAGGCAGTATATTAACCTCTCTACCGGCTTTAATACTAATTTTAGTAGCGCTTTTTGTTTTAATTTATATCCTTAACAGATATATTAAATAATTGTACTATGGGTCCAATAAAATTTACTTTAATCAAAAGATTACCTAGAAATAAAAGGTTCAACTATACACCGCGATATTATAATGGTAAAGAAGATACAGATACCACGCAATACCCAACTAAGATTGATGCCTATGCCGACACCTATAATAAAAATGATATTTCTGGCCAATGGCATGAAAACAGAATAAAGAACAGAACCAGAAATAATTCTGAATTTAATAGAACCATCCTAATTTTAATTGGAATCTTCGTTTTAGTGTTTCTATACATTATAGATTTCGATTTATCCATTTTCTCCCTTAAACGCTAATGGCAGACATTATTCAATTGTTACCAGACCATGTTGCGAATCAAATAGCAGCAGGAGAAGTTGTGCAACGCCCAGCTTCGGTGGTTAAAGAATTATTAGAAAATGCCATAGATGCTGGCGCAAATTCTATAAAGCTTATTGTAAAAGACGCAGGTAAGGCTCTTATTCAAGTTATTGATAATGGCAAAGGGATGAGTGCCACAGATGCACGATTAAGTTTTGAACGCCATGCCACGTCAAAAATACGTTCTGCTGAAGACCTATTCAGTTTAAATACTAAGGGGTTTCGAGGCGAGGCTTTAGCTAGTATTGCTGCGATAGCTCATGTCGAATTAAAAACAAAGTTAGACGATGATGAGTTAGGAACGCTTATAGAAATTGAGGGAAGTACTATTAAGAGTCAAGAGGTTACCGTAACACCTAAAGGAACATCACTATCTGTAAAGAATTTGTTTTTTAATATTCCTGCAAGACGAAATTTTCTAAAATCAAATAATGTAGAGTTACGACATATCATAGATGAGTTTCATCGTGTTGCTTTAGCACATCCAACTATTACTTTTGCTATGTATCACAATGGTAGTGAGAGTTTTAATTTACCAGAAAGCAATTACAGACAGCGTATCGTTAATATTTTTGGAGGAAAGACCAACGAAAAATTAGTTCCTGTTGAGGAAGAAACTGAAGTGCTAAAAATTTCAGGATTTGTTGGGAAACCCGAGTTTGCTAAGCGCACTAAGAGTGAACAGTTCTTTTTTGTCAATAATCGATTTATTAAAAGTGCCTATTTAAATCATGCCATAAACTCGGCATATGAAGGTTTGGTAAAAGACGGTAGTTATCCGAGTTATTTTTTGAATTTAACGGTTGATCCCAAGACCATAGATATTAATATTCATCCAACTAAAACGGAGATCAAATTTGATGATGAGCATACGTTATATGCGATTTTGAGATCTTCGGTAAAGCATAGTTTGGGTCAGTTCAATATTGCACCTGTATTAGATTTCGATCGTGATAACAACTTAGATACACCTTACGATTATAAAGATAAAAATGCATCTACACCAACGATTGAAGTCGATCGTTCGTTTAATCCGTTTCAAGATGAAAAACCAGTATCTAAGTCTAGTGGCGTGTCGACGTCTTATAGAAAAGAGCCGGCAGCTCAATGGGAAAGTTTATATGTTGGATTAGAGTCTAAAGGTACCAAGGTAGAGCATGATTTTAGTGAAGTCGAATTTGAAAGTGAATCTGAAAACGCATCGTTATTTGCTGAAGATAAATTAGTTGAAACGACGCAAACTACGTATCAACTTCACAACAAGTATATCATTAGTACGATAAAGTCTGGAATGCTAATTTTAGATCAGCATCGTTCACATCAACGTGTACTTTATGAAGGGTTTTTGAAGCACCTGACGGTTAAAGAAGCTGTAAGTCAGCAATTATTATTTCCATTGACTTTGGAATTTACTTCTACGGAAATGGAATCATTAAGACAGCTAAAAGAAGATCTAGAACATACTGGTTTTGTGTTTTCATCGTTTAAGGACAAGGCTATAGAAATTACAGGTGTACCAATTAATGTGCCTGAAAGTGAGGTGTCTATTATTTTGGAACAATTGATAAGTGATGTAGAGCAGGAGGTTCCAGATAGCAATTTTAGTGCTACAGATTTATTGGCAAAATCGATGTCGAAGAGTTTGGCTATTAAAACAGGTCAGTCCTTAACACGATTAGAGCAGGAGCATTTGGTGAATAGTTTGTTTGCTTGTAAAGAACCATCAGTTTCACCAACTAATAGAATCACATTCATTACGATGAGCGTTGATGATTTTGATAAAAAATTTATGTAAAGATTATGATGAAGATTACTGATACAGTTAAACATCTATTGATCATCAATGTGGTCGTATTCATTGGTAGAATGACATTGGGTGGTGGAGAATTATTTATGCAGTGGTTTGCTCTGTATTTTCCTGAGAATCCATTATTTCAGCCATGGCAAATTTTTACGCACATGTTTATGCATGCAGATGTGATGCACATATTTTTTAATATGTTTGCTCTTTGGATGTTTGGAACTGCTGTTGAACATCAATTGGGTTCAAAGAAATTTTTATTTATATACATATCTGCAGGTCTTGGAGCAGTTTTCTTTCAATTAGGCTATCACTATTTTGAATATTTGCCACTAAAACAAGCTCTACTAGATGGAGGTGTTAGCAATAGTTATATAATAGAAACTTTGAGTGAAGGAAAGGTTTTTACTGCAGTTGGAGATAAGCTAACCGAAGTTTTCTTTTTACCAATGGTAGGGGCTTCAGGATGTATTATGGGAGTTTTAGCTGCTTTTGGGATGATGAATCCTGAAGCCAAATTGATGTTGATTTTTTTGCCAATTCCAATAAAAGCTAAATATTTTATTCCAGGAATTATTATCCTTGATATTATATCTGCACTAACTGATCAATCATTCTTTAGTCCTAGTAATACAGCTTATATGGCTCACGTTGGAGGTGCTATTACGGGCTTCTTAATTATGTGGTATTGGAAGAAAACACAGTTTAACAAAAACCGTTGGGATCGATGACTTCTTTAACTTACGACTTTAAAGACAAGCTTAAACGCTTAAATGTTTTTGAGAAGATTATAGCAGTAAACATTGGAATCTTTTTCTTGGGTTGGGTACTAATGCTTATAAGACGAGTACCAAGAGGAAACACGTTGACATGGCTTGAGTTGCCGAAAGATTTCTTTGAGTTCTTAACTAGACCTTGGTCTATTATTACTTACGGATTCACGCATTATGATTTTTTTCATCTCCTCTTTAACATGTTGGTGCTCTATTTTGTGTCGAGAACCATGGTTAATATATTTCCAAGTAAGCAATCACTAAATATCTATTTCCTTGGGATTATAACAGGAGGCTTGGCCTATTTAGCCATCTATAATATTTTGCCAGAGCGTTTAGTATTAGCTAATGCTGGAGCACTTGTAGGTGCATCGGCTGGTGTACGTGCTTTATTGATTTTTATTTGTGCCTATATGCCATATCGTGAAGCTCGTTTTTTTTCAGTAAAAATTAAGTTATGGTATATTGGAGTTGCCCTTGTTGCATTTGATACCATAGGTCTGTTTGGAAACAATCAAGGTGGTAATGTTGCACATTTAGGTGGTGTTTTATTAGGTTATCTGTATGCTACCCAATTGTTAAAAGGAAAAGATATTGGTGAAGGATTTGGACGATTCATGGATAAGATAGCTAATGTGTTCAAACCAAAATCACCACTTAAGACAGTTCATAAAAAGAAGAAGAAACCTTTTGCTGGTCATAATAAAGACGAGTTTAATGAGTTTAATAATCAGAAAAAAGTAGACCTCATTCTGGATAAAATCAGTAAAAGTGGTTACGAAAGTTTAACTAAAGAAGAAAAGGCATTTTTATTTAAAGCAGGTAAGGATTAAACCATATGCGTAAACTTAAACGTTATGAGAAGCTGATATTTGTCGTCAATTCGTTGATGGCATTTGCTTTGTTATTATCTTACATTCTACCTTATATCGAACCAGAAAAGTTTGCGTTTTTATCGGTTCTTAGTCTAGCTGTACCATTTTTAATCATTATTAATATTCTATTTTTAGTGTATTGGTTGCTCAAAGTTAAGAGGCAACTATTAGTGTCTTTGGTTGTGCTTTTAATTGGTTATAGTTATGTATTCTCTCTCTACAAATTTTCATCGTCAAAGAATGTTGATGACCATCAAAATCTTTCGGTAATGAACTATAATGTTCGATTATTCAATATTTTTGATTGGATCGATAGCCCGAATATAAAGGAGAACATTTTGACTTTTATTTCTGAAAAGCAACCAGATATTTTGTGTTTGCAGGAATATAGGCGAGATGATGATATGCATTTTGATGGCTATCATAAATATGAAAAGATTACAGGTAATAAAGTAAAGAGTGGTCAGGCCATTTTGACTAAGTATCCAATTATTAATTCAGGTTCGATAGCGTTTCCTAACACGTCTAATAATGCCATATTCGTAGACGTTATTGTTAAAAGCGACACCATACGAGTTTATAATTTACACTTAGAATCGTTGCGAATAAATTCCGACGTTGAAAGCTTAGCTAAAGAGGATTCTGGCAACTTATTTAACCGTGTGAGTTCTACGTTTAAGATGCAGCAATCACAGGCTGAATTATTTTTAAAGCATCAATCCAAATGCAAATATCAAATGATTATCTGTGGTGATTTTAACAATACAGCATATTCGTATGTGTATAAAGAAATTAAAGGTGATTTAAAAGATGCCTTTGAGCAAGCTGGGAATGGTTTTGGAAGAACCTTCGATTTTAAATTCTTTCCTGTGCGTATTGATTTTGTTTTGGTAGATGACGGATTTGAAATTAATGCCTTTAAAACCTTTGATGTTCAATATTCCGATCATTACCCAATTATGGCTAAGGTTAAGCTCAAATAACTACATCATCCAACAATCTGCTTGGTCTGCAATGATGTGTATGACTAAACCCAATCCAATGCATCTGGTCTTTTTCCAAATGGTCAAGAGTACATATACACCAATAGCATAGTAGGAGTGAAGCGGATGAAAATTTATACTGCATCTGTTTGGGTCAAACATAGGATTGGCTAACACATGATCTAAATCAATTATAAAAGCACCTAACATAATGACATATACTATGAGCCACTGCTTTCTAAAAAACACTAAGGCAATTATTAGTGGCAATAGGAAATGAATCCCATAATGAACAAAAGGCTGTAACATTACAGATTTAAGGTTTGCGATTCGAGGTAAAGCTCTGTGTTAGGACCTTCGTTAAATAGTAAATCTAGAATGCTGAGATTTGGAATAAACCCATGTTTGGAATCAAATACCTGAGCATAAGGTGTGAGGTTTTGCTGAATTTCTTTTCGGCTATTAACTAAACCTCTAGCATCAATGACTCCCTTTAGTTTTGGATCGAATTGCTGAGTTGTATTATAGGAAAAAGGCAATTGTAAACACTCAAAAATGACTTCAATACATGTAAAGTTAAACGCCATTATCGTCTTGCTTTCCATTTGAAATAAAGGCAATACATCATCAATATAGAATTCGAAGAAAGGAGAGGTGCGGTAAGCAGATTCAAGCGATTTAAGATGCTGTGTTTGCCAATTTTCAGAATTGAAAATAGCAACATCTTTAGATAGCTGTCTATTCTTTTGAGAATACACAACAGGAACATTAAGATCCAGTTTACCATTAGCACCAAAAATAGATGCACGATTTCTGTATGTTTGTTTTTGGTAATTATCGCAGACTTCAAAAATGATACGATCTGCTTGAAGCATGGCAGCAAAATGAGCTATACTCGGAAAATATGTTGGATGTAAAACTACGTCCATATGCTACAAATAAAACCTTATTTTGCTTTTTTCTTCTTACGCCATTTACTGTATCCAATCCAAGCAGCTAAGAGCACTAAAAACGGAATTAAGTAGGATACAGGTTTACCTGAGCCTCCTACAGTTGTAAACCAGCGTTCCCAACGCGGATTTTTAATACCATCCCAACTCATCCATATAAATACAGGTTTACCAACGACATGGTCAAAAGGAACATATCCCCAACCACGAGAATCGATGGAATTGTTTCTATTATCTCCCATCATCCAATAGTAGTCTTGATCGAATGTATAAGATGTAGCTGGTTCTCCTTCAATTAGAATTTGATTACCACGTGTTGTTACTTTTTTGCCTTCATATTCTGAGATTAAACGTTTATAAAGCGGTAAAACTTCCATGTTTAACTCAATAGTTTCTCCCTTTTTTGGAATATAAACTGGTCCGAAATTATCATAATTCCAATTGTATTGTGGATTATGAGGAAAAACAGTTGGGTTTCTTAGCTGATAAGAGAATTGATTTAGTGATACTGTATTTGATGAGCTTTTAATTTTGGCAGCATTTTCAGCAGTAAGGTTTATATTAAACTTATTCTCAATAGGCTTCATCCTTAACTTTATCATGTCATCGTATTGAATGTAACCGACAACCTCAGTCATAAGTGAATCTCTTGATGATTCTTTTAAGTATGATCTATCTTCCTCAGCTAAATAATCTTTTACTCTCTGATCATCCCACAATTGATTTTCTATTTTATAAAATCTCCAAAAATTCTCTATTTCATAAGTATCAACAAAATTTTGGGTGATATTAGATTTGGATATCCAAGTATAATAGTGCTGCAATTTTGCACGATCGGGTAATTCATTTTTTTGACCATTAATATAGACATAACCTCCTTTTACTTCTAATGAATCACCAGGAATACCAACACAACGTTTGACTAAATTCGTTCGCTTGTCAATAGGCTTATAATAATTCCGATCTGGAGTAAAGTCGTTCATATTAACTAATGTATCAGCAGGCTGATTAAAAACGACAATATCATTGCGTTCTATACTTTCAAAACCAGGAATTCTCATGTAAGGCAGCTGTAACTTATTCTTTAATGAGGATTTGTTCTCTTCTAGTTTATCATTATATAGGTATGACTTAACTTTTGCAAGAGGAATCGTATCATGTACCATAGGAGTGGCAACGGTAGTCATTGGAATACGTGCTCCATAATGCACTTTGCTAACAAACAGGAAATCACCTACTAATAAGGATTTTTCAAGAGATGAACTTGGTATAGTAAACGGTTGCACAAAATAGGTGTGTACAATGGTGGCTGCCACAATGGCAAATAAAATAGAGCTTACCCAATCACCAGAACTAGACTTTGGGTTTATGTCTCTATCTTGTACATAAGTAACATCTGTAGCATAATTAAGGTAATAGTTATAAAACCCCAAAGTGATAACGGCTAAAAAGGTATCGAGATACTGATTTTTCCCAAAGCTTCGCGCAGTTTCTACCCAAACAATAATAAACATAATCAAGTTCACTATGGGTACAAATAGTAAAATCGTCCACCACCAAGGACGCTTTATAATCTTCATTAAAATTACAGCATTATATACAGGCACAAAAGCTTCCCAAGCCTGGCGTCCTGCTTTTACATACAATTTCCATGTTCCAAGTCCGTGTATAACTTGAATTACTAGAATAAATATTAACCACTCTGTGATAGTCATAGTTTTTTGTTTGTGTTGTCAGTTGAATTGTATTAGACAATGTTACATCAAATACTTATGTTAACTTATATTTAATACATCTTTCATTGTAAATATTCCTTTTTTGTCATGAACATATTCTGCAGCAATAACAGCGCCTAAAGCAAAGCCTTGTCTACTATGAGCCGTATGTTTTATTTGTATACTATCGACTTCAGAATCATAATTAATCTCATGTGTGCCAGGTACATTTTCAATACGTTTTGCTAAAATACCAATCTCATTTTGTTTTGGTGCATCTAAGCTCCAATTTTTATAGTTAGTTTGCTCAATAATGTCATCTGCCAACGTAATAGCAGTACCACTTGGAGCATCTAGTTTTTGTGTATGATGAATTTCTTCTATACTCGTTTTATAGTCTGGTAAACTTCGCATGAGTTTAGCTAGTGTCTTATTGATCTCAAAGAAGATATTAACACCAAGACTAAAATTTGAGGCGTATAAAAAGGTACCATTTTTAGAAGAGCAAAGCGATATCATATCATCGTACTGCTCTAACCATCCGGTTGTTCCAGAAATCACAGGTACATTAGCATTAAAACATTTGGTGATGTTAGTAACAGCAGTAGATGGTAGACTAAAATCGATAGCGACATCAATGCTATCTAATGTGAAATCTTTAGTAGAACTTGAAACTTTTAAAGTGATATCATGTCCACGTTCTAAGGCAATTTTTTCAATTGCTTTTCCCATTTTTCCGTAACCTAATAATCCGATATTCATACGTCAGAATTTGAAATTCAATGTAAAACCTAAATCCGTATTATTTTCCATTTGGTTGTATTTAAAATGTGGTCGTAACGATAGGTCTTCATCCACATTAAATTGCAATAAATGTGCATCAACATTAGCGTCGATAATATTTAAAGCATACATTCCTATAGTTATTAATAGGGCTAATTCTTTGTTTCGTCGTAACTGTTGTTGGGCTCTAATAAGTCCGTCATTGGAAACATTTGGAAAAGGGTCGCCTTCAGAGCCTTGACCAAAACCAGCCAAACGTCTTTTATAGGCATCACGATATAAGTTATAGTCCTTATCGTTTTTGATATAGAAATACAATGGTGTACCAATCAAAGCATAAGCTATTGGGATTTTCCAATACTTTTTGTTGTAGGCTTGTCCCAAACCAGGAAGAATAGCAGAATAAAACGCTGCTTTTGAAGGCGCTAAAACATTAAGAGGCTCTCTTTTCGTTTTAATAGAATCTTTGACAACTACTAAATCAGTATTAATGTCTTCAGTTTTTTTATTTTCTTGAGCGAAAATGACACCACTGAAAAAAAGAGAAAAAAGTAAGCTGTAAACTAATTTATTTAGCACGTTGCACTAGTTTTTTAATACGATTGAAATCTTCTTCAGAATGAAACGGAATTGTTATTTGACCTTTACCATTCTTAGATAGTTTAACGCCAATTTTATGACCAAAGTATTCCGAAAATTCTTTTATGCCTTTTTTAACAAATTTAGGTAGTTCTTGACTTTCAGAAGGTTTTTTGGCTGTTGGGTTGTGGTAATTTTTAACTAGGGCTTCAGTGGCTCTAACAGATAATTTATCAGTAATAATCTTTTCATAGATATCTAACTGAACACTTTGATCCTCAATATTAATTATAGCACGACCATGACCCATAGAAATAAACCCGTCGCGCATGCCAGTTTGAATGATTGGATCTAATTTTAGCAATCGTAAATAGTTTGCAATAGTAGAACGCTTTTTTCCTACACGCTCACTCATTTGTTCTTGCGTTAAAGCAATCTCATCAATTAATCGCTGATAGGACAGTGCAATTTCAATAGGATCTAAATCTTGGCGTTGAATATTTTCCACCAGCGCCATTTCTAAGGACTCTTGGTCATTGGCAATTCGTATGTAGGCAGGAATGGTTTTTAAACCAATTAATTTTGAAGCTCTAAAACGACGTTCTCCAGATACCAATTGAAATTTGTTGAATTCCAATTTTCTAACTGTAATTGGCTGTATAACACCCAACTCTTTTATCGATGATGCTAATTCGCGTAAGGTTTCTTCATTGAAATTGGTACGTGGTTGAAACGGATTAATTTCAATGGCCTCTATATCTAGTTCTACAATATTACCAATAATAGTATCTGCATTTTTATCATTTGCAGATTTTATATCATTAGAAGGATCTTTCAACAATGCAGATAAACCTCTACCTAATGCTTGTTTTTTTGTTGCCTTCGCCATTATGAGTTCTTGTTTATTATTTCTTTTGCTAAACTTAAATAATTTGTAGCACCTTTACTACTCACATCATATTTAATGATACTTTCTCCATAGCTTGGTGCTTCGCCTAGTCTTACATTTCTTTGGATGATGGTTTCAAAAACCATATCACTAAAATGCTTTTGTACTTCTTCTACTACCTGATTTGATAAACGTAATCGTTGATCAAACATTGTAAGCAACATTCCTTCAATATCTAACTCGGTATTATGAATTTTTTGAACACTTTTTACAGTATTCAATAATTTCCCTAAACCTTCGAGTGCAAAATATTCACACTGAATAGGAATAATAACAGAATCGGATGCTGTAAGCGCATTTAAAGTTAATAATCCCAGAGAAGGAGCACAGTCGATTAAGATATAATCATAAGATGATTTTAAGTGCGATACAGCCTTTCTGAGCATATATTCCCGTTCATCTTTATCTACTAGCTCAATTTCAATAGCAACTAAGTCGATATGAGCAGGTATGATATCTACATTAGGTGAATCGGTTTCTATGATGCATTCTTCGGCCGATGCCGTATGCTCTAATAACTGGTAGGTTCCAATCTCAACTTGTTCTACATCAATGCCAAGTCCGGAAGTAGCATTAGCCTGCGGATCTGCGTCGATAAGCAAGACTTTTTTTTCTAGAACTCCTAATGATGCTGCTAAATTTACAGAAGTCGTTGTTTTTCCAACGCCTCCTTTTTGATTGGCAATTGCAATGATTTTACCCATTAATGATTTGGTTTTATTTACTGAAGTTTTTATACTTTCTTCAACTGTAAAAATACGATTATTTACGAGTTTTGGAAATGGAAGTTGTTAACAGTATTGCAATATATGCAGAGGTGTCTATTTGTTTAGAAATGAAGCTGATTGGTTATAAAAAAAGCAGCCTGAATAGGCTGCTTTTTATTTTATAGAGTGATGGGATATTATTCTTCTGGTAACAAAATCGCTTTCAAATAACCATCTTGTAAGTATTTCTTAGCAACATTATGAATATCTTCTGTTGTCAAGGCATTTACATTAGCTTCATAATTTACAACATTATCTAAATCTGATTTGTTGTAATCTGCATTTTTAATAGCCGATAACCAGAAACGGTTTTGTTCTAATTGCTCTTTTCTTGTTAGTAACAAAGCTTTCTTTACTTTGTCAAGATCTGTGGCTTCAGGACCGTTATCAATAATTTTCTGAAGTTCAGCTATAGAAGCTGCTGCGAGCTTTTCGGCATTTTCAGGAGCACATGGGAAGGAGATACTAAAGTTGAAATTTCCGTATGGAATTTTACGTATCGCTCCTCTAGCACCAGCGCCATAAACGCCACCTTCTTCTTCTCTTAATTTTTCAATAAGCTTAATACTCAAGATTTCGCCTAAAGCATTCATAGCTCTGGCTTCATTAACATCATATTTAGTTTCACCTCTAAAGACAAGATTAACTTGACTCTTTGGCTCTGTACCTTTTCTATATGTGAACTCTTGAGCTCCAGATTTTGGTCTAAAAGAAGATACGTTATACATTTCTCTTTCTGAAGTCCCAGGCAGTGATGCGATATAGGTTTCGGCTAACTCAGCAATTTTAGCTTCATCGATATTTCCAACGAAATAAAAATTGAAATCACCTGCATTTGCAAAACGTTCCTTATACTTTTCATAGGCAAGATCATAATTGGCTTTGTCTAGTCGTTCAGGAGTTGGAAACCCTGTATATCTTGGATTTCCTTCATTTAAGAATTCACCTAAAGCAATTGAAAATGATACATTAGGATTAGATAGAATGTTACCTAAAAATGCTTTTTGCTTGCTAATAAATGATGCAAATGCTTCAGGATCTTTATCTAATTTTGTAAAATATAAATGAACCATCTGGAACATGGTTTCCAAATCTTTTGGTGTTGTAGAACCTCTCATTCCTTCGTCTAAACCTCCAATGTAAGGTCTAACGTTAGCAATTTTACCAGACATCACTTTTGTCATGTCATTTTTTGAAAGTCCGTCAATACCAGCTTCAGTTAATCCTCCATTTGCACTCGCTGTTTGCTTTAAAACATCATCAGAGTATAAGGATGTACCACCATAACTAAAGGCCTCAAATAAGATTTCATCATTTTTAAAATCCGTTTTCTTGTAGGTTACTTTAGCACCATTACTCAAGGTCATGGTTGTTGTTTCATTTAATTTTCCTTTGTTATTAACTGTAACATTACTAATACTTCCTTTAGCAGGTTTGTTAGCCATTAATTCTGAACGCACTTCTTCGTCTTCATATCCTTTTAGCTCTGCATTTTTAACGCTATCTAATAAATCGATAACTTCTTTTTCGGTTACTTTTGTTAATCCATCTTTTTTCGGACCAGTAAGTACCACTAAGCGATTATCGTCATGTAAGAAATCTTTAATCAATCCGTTAACTTCTTCAAGCTTTATTGTAGGCAATTGTGATTTTACATAGTTGTATGTCCATTCAGCACCAGGCATTGGACTTTCCTGTAAGAAATTTTGAATATAGCGACCTACAATTCTCCCAGACTCTTGTTTATCTCTATCTTTATAAGAACGCTCTGTTCTAGCAAAGTAATCCTTTTTAGCACGCTCTAATTCTGATGCATTAAACCCAAAACGCTTTACACGTTCATTTTCTTCTAAAAGGGTTTTTAAGGCTTCTAACTGACCAGTTTCGTTAGTCTGCGCGATAGATTGATAGGCTTCTTTATTTCCGATGATACCACCATGAAATGAAAATCCGAAAATAAATGGCGGATTAGGTTTGTTGCTGTATTCTCTAAGTCGGTTATTAATCATTTGAGTGAATAAGCCTTCAACCATATTATCTCTGTAATCCTTTACAGTTCTGGTCTTTTTAACATCACCTTTATCTTTGTAATAGATTTGTACCTGACTTCCAGTTGCCTCTTCGTCCCATTCGATAGCGACAAATGTGCCTTCATGGTTTTCAGAACCAAACTCTTGTCTAGGCTTAGGGTTTTTAGGGTTTTCTAGACCACTAAAATTAGCTTTGATCTTTTTTTCAAGAGTCTCTACATCCAAGTCTCCAACAGCAATAACTGCCATTAGGTTTGGGCGATACCAATCTTTTTGAAAGTTTCTTAAGCTTTCATATTTAAAGTTTTCTAGGTTCTCTTTTGTGCCAATAGGCAAACGATCTGCATATTGAGATTTATATGCAATTTTGTCTAAGTATTTCGATTGCATTCTCGTTGCGGCACCTAATCGTGTACGATATTCTTCAATCACAACACCTCGCTCTTCGTCGATGTCTTCTGCAGTAAGCAAAGCACCTCCAGCCCAATCTTGCAATATTTGAAATCCTTTATCCAATTTTTCTGGATCATCACTAGGAATAGGTAAGATGTAAACCGTTTGATCAAAACCAGTATAGGCATTTAGATCTGCTCCAAATTCTACACCAATGCTTTGTAGGTAATCAACGAGTTCATTTTTCTTAAAGTTTGTAGTTCCGTTGAAGTTCATATGCTCCATAAAGTGAGCTAGTCCTCTTTGGTCTTCCGTTTCTAATATAGATCCAGCTTTTATAGCTAGACGTAATTCTACTTTGTCTTCAGGTTTTCCATTGTTTTGAATGTAATAGGTAAGGCCATTACTAAGCACACCAGTTTTTACATCTGGATTCATTGGAATAGGATCTGAAGGGGAAATTTCTTTTTGCTCCATCGTGGTTTCCTGTGCAAAAGAAACCATTGAGATAAAACATACCATAAGCATGCTAAGCATGATTTTTTTTGATGGTTTTAGATTCATGTGTTTGAGTTTAATTGATTTAAAATTTGAATGTATAAATATAACTAAGTTTTTAGTTGAATTATTAAATCTTGTACTAAAATTCTTAATTATTTTCCGAAGATATAAAACAAGCGATTGATTTAAAGAAGTTTAACAGGTTTTAACTCTGTAGAATAGGAGGTGTGTCAAAATTAATTTTGTGTCAAGTCTTTGAGATAGCGTTTAACAGATTTTCTAAAGTAGCGTCGTAACTTGCGTTCCATTTTAGCATTAGAAATCGTATCGCGATAATCGAAGCCGTTAAAATACACTCTCGTTTTTCCTTTATTTGCTTTTATCATCGACAGTTGCACATTATGTAAGGTGTCGTTTTCAATGATGAATTTTTCGATTTTATAATAATTGAGGCTATCACCTTTAGTTCTATAGTAGCCAGTCATTGAAGTTAAAGTTGTATCCTTTTTGATGTCAAACGCGCGAAGTTTTTCTAAAATCTGTTTTTGCGTCATTCTTAAAGTAACATCACAATTATGACAAATAAAACTGCTGCTATTAGCTGTTAAATAAAAATATCTGGGAGGTGTTTCAGACATTAAAATAAATAGCGTTGGTAAAAGAATGAAAGAAGCATTTAATTTTAAGGGGATAACAAATGCAGATTTGGTTTGTATGTTCTTTATTAACACATGGGCCAACGGTAACATTAATAAGGCAATATAATCGGTATAATCTACGACTCTTGAGGTTTTTATGAATGCGTATTGGTTATAAATATCTATAGCGCTTGTAGACCATGATGATTTCCAAAACATGAAGAGAACTGCAGACAAGAACAAATTGAATTTAACATGTTTCGGATTAAAAAACGTAATTAGAACAGGAAGAATAATCATACCTACGATATCAGACAGTTTTCCTGTAAACCAGTTTGAAAACTCCCATTTAAAAACATGATCATTAAGAACTAAGATGATGAGACATATGATAAATACGTAGTTTAAGAGTAAGTGTCGTCTTTCAAATTTCATATAGTCTTAACGCGAAATTTATTAAATTATTGATTAGAATACTGTTGGACCATTCGTTTTATATTTGGTTTTAAATCTTCATATACAATAGCCTTCTCTGGTTGGTTAATTTTGTAAATGATATAACTTGATTTTACCTGTTTGCTTTTGTTTTTAAATTCGATGTCGTAGATTTTACCAGAAGCTTCATATTCAAAAAGATGTACATTAAAAGAAGATGTTTTATTAGGTTTTATAACATCGCTGTATATGAGTTGGCCTTTAACAATCATGCCATTAGAGAGAATGCTGATAACCTTCTTCTTCTTTACATCCCATTGTACTAAACTCAAAATGAAGAGCACTTGAAATACGATGGATGCACCTTTCCAAAACAGCCCTTCTGTGACTAAAAATCGTGGCTGTGAACTAAACAAATCAATATTGATTATGGCAAAAATAACAATGACAATATAAAGGATGTAGTTGTTTCTATTAAGTGCCTTAGATAGTTTTGCATTGTCCCGTATTTGAATTTTGCCTGTTCTCATTTAGCTTTCATAAGTTTAGTGCTTGAGAATAGATCATGCATTCCTAATTCATAACCAAACATATAGGAAAGTGTATCAAAAGGCAGTACTCTAGATATCGAGCGAATTAAAATCCTAATAGCATATGGTTTGGTACCATCATTTTGGACAACTCTAGTTTTGGTAATCATTTTACCTAAGGTTTGATGTGTCGTCAATTCAAACAAGAAATAATAGGCAAACATGATACTATAGAATACGACATAATTAATGCTGTAGCTATTTTCGAATATTGTAAACACAAAAAACAAGAGATAAACAACTAGCATGTCGATGATGTAATTAGCAAGTCGTGTGGTTTTATCTATGTTTTTCATTTATCATGTTTCAGATAATTTAGTCAATTAGAATGTCTAATATCTTAATCGCTGCATCACTAATTTTGGTGCCTGGACCAAATACGGCTACTGCGCCAGCATCGAATAAATATTGATAATCTTGCTTAGGAATCACGCCTCCAACGATAACCATGATGTCTTCACGACCATAGTTCTTTAGTTCTTCTATTACTTGAGGTACTAAAGTCTTATGTCCTGCAGCTAAGGAAGATACGCCTAAAATATGAACGTCATTTTCCACTGCTTGTTTAGCCGCTTCTTTTGGTGTTTGAAACAGCGGACCAATATCAACATCAAAACCAACATCGGCATATCCAGTGGCTACAACTTTGGCACCACGATCATGACCATCTTGCCCCATTTTGGCAATCATTATTCTTGGTCTTCGACCGTCTTGTTCAGCAAAAGTATCTGCTAATTCTCTAGCCTTTTTAAAACTTTCGTCGTCTTTAATTTCTTTACTATACACGCCTGAAAATGATTTTATTTGTGCTTTATATCGTCCAAATTCTGCTTCTAGAGCATCACTAATTTCACCCAATGTAGCACGTTCTCTCGCTGCATCTACTGCTAAAGCTAATAAATTCTCTTTGCCTGAGCGAGCGGCTTCGGTTAATTTTGATAGTGCTTGGTGTACTTTTTCTGTATTTCTTGTTGATTTGATTTGCTCTAAACGCTTAATTTGTCCATTCCTAACTGTTTGATTGTCAACTTCTAAAGTTGAAATTGGATCTTCTTCTTCCAACCTGAATTTATTGACTCCAACAATAATATCTTGTCCAGAATCGATACGAGCTTGCTTACGCGCGGCAGCTTCTTCAATTCTTAATTTAGGAATACCAGCTTCAATAGCTTTAGTCATTCCACCAAGCTCTTCGACCTCTTCAATTAAAGACCACGCTTTTTGAGCGATATCATGAGTGAGTTTTTCAACGTAATAACTTCCAGCCCATGGGTCGACAGTTTTAGTGATTCCCGTTTCCTCTTGTAAAAAAATTTGTGTGTTTCTTGCAATACGCGCCGAAAAATCGGTTGGTAGTGCAATGGCTTCATCTAAGGCATTGGTATGTAAACTTTGCGTACCACCAAAAGCAGCAGCAGCAGCTTCAATAGTAGTTCGAGCCACATTATTAAAAGGATCTTGTTCTGTTAAACTCCATCCTGAGGTTTGGCAATGTGTTCGCAAAGCCAAAGATTTTTGGTTTTTAGGATTGAATTGACTCACTAGTTTTGCCCAAAGCATTCGTGCGGCACGCATCTTTGCAATCTCCATAAAGTGATTCATTCCTATAGCCCAAAAGAAGGACAAGCGAGGTGCAAAAGTGTCTATATCCATTCCAGCTTCAAGTCCTTTCTTAATGTATTCTAATCCGTCGGCTAATGTGTAAGCCAACTCAATATCACATGTTGCTCCAGCTTCTTGCATATGATATCCAGAAATACTAATACTATTAAATTTGGGCATGTTTTGACTTGTGAATTCAAAAATATCCGAAATGATCTTCATTGAAGGTGTAGGCGGATAGATATAGGTATTACGCACCATGAACTCTTTGAGAATATCATTTTGAATTGTTCCAGCCAATTGTTCTGGAGAAACACCTTGCTCTTCTGCAGCTACAATATAAAACGCCATTATTGGTAGTACAGCACCATTCATGGTCATGGATACCGACATTTTATCGAGCGGAATTTGATTGAATAGAATTTTCATATCCTCAACCGAATCTATAGCGACACCAGCTTTACCAACATCACCAACAACACGTTCATGGTCAGAATCATATCCTCGATGTGTAGCAAGATCAAATGCAACCGATAGCCCTTTTTGACCAGCGGCAAGGTTTCTTCTATAGAACGCATTACTATCCTCAGCTGTTGAAAAACCAGCATATTGACGAATGGTCCAAGGTCTGCGCACATACATCGTCGAATAAGGTCCACGTAAGTTAGGTGCTAAACCAGCAACGAAGTTTAAATGCTCAAGGTTTTCAATATCATCTTTAGAGTAAGAGGATTTAACCTCGATATCCTCAGCAGTTTGAAAAGTGCTTTCGGCAGCCGATCTATGAATTGTTTTACGATCTATTGTAATATGTTGAAGATTTTTACGCATTATTTCACAACTATTTTTTCAATATAAGCATTATAGTTTTTGTTCGTAGTTGAATATATATTCATTGCAAATGTTTTATAATTTGATGAAATGATATAGATGGTATTATAGCTACTACGTCCATGTCCGTCATTCATTCTAAAACTAGATTTAAATACTTTTGTCTTTACATTTCCTGAATAACCAGCATCTAGTCGCTCACAATTCAAGCCTACTGCCTCAGCATAATCACTACATGACCTTGATAGTATTGATGCTAACTGCGCTGATTGTTCTCTTGTGAAAGGCAAAAAATCTGACACTTTCACACTAATTAATGTTGACGATGCGATATCTCTAAAATAATAGATATTTCCTTTTGAATATTTTAAAAAATCAAATCGTCTTTTTTCTATTCTCTTTTCTTCAGAATCCGGAAAGCTTTCGATTAATTTACCATAAGCGTCTTCTGAAAATTCCTGAAAATAAGATGGTAAATAGATGTCAATATTATCATGTTCTAACTCAAAATATTCACCAGGAATATCAACTCTTTTGTTGGTTTCATCTTTACATGATAAAACAGTAAAAATACATATAACAAAAGCTAGTCTAATTTTCATCAACTAGTGATTATGACCATCGTGAGAAGAATGTTCTTGTGCATTACTCTCTACTTTTTGAGGCGCTTTACTAAAATCAATGTCATATATTTTTCCGTAGAAAAACTCTAAAGCGATATATGTTGCTAAATATTTATCATCCTTCATTCCAAACGTCTTACGCTTCAATTCTTCACCTACCATACGTAAGCTCATACTGTTGGTTTGAAGTAAAGCACTAAATGTTTTTTGTAAAGGTTCATCTTTTATGTTATCTCCAACACATGCAATAAAGGGATGATCATAATTGACTCTGCTACCAAAAGCATCTACTGCTGGTCGCCATAAACTTTCTTGTTGTTTTAAGGCTTCTAATACTTTCTTGGAGTGTTCAGATGTCATTTTATGATAGTCAACTTTATTATTAGATGCTTGACTCACAAACATACTATAGGCACGAGAGTAGACAGGGCTGCCAGGTGTGTAAAAGTTGACCAAATCATTTTCAAAAGAATAAAAAGCTTCTCTTAATAAATCGGTATCCACATTGTCACAATCTATTATGTTTTCAACGCTTGGGTATTTGTATTCAAAGTCTACTTTTTTTGATGTTTCTTCTTTACAGTTGAACAGGCAAAAGCATATTGCCAATAGTGTTAATCTTAACTTCATGTTTTTGATTTTTATTCGGTTTTAAGTCGTTCTTGTTCTATGGTTTCCGCGAGACGTTTCTCAATAATTGGTTCGATCAACGTTTTCACAGGGTTGGTTTTTACAAATGGATATAACTCTAAGTCGTTTTTCATTGTATCATGCGGATTTGGATGTTTATTAGTTCCTAATAACACATGATCTCCAGCATCAAATAGGTTTTGCTCTTTAGAGGCACTTTCTTTAATTTTCTTTTGAATAGTGCCTTCTTTGAGCTGGTTTAGGAATCCGCCATTTGCCTCAATATCTTTGAACAACGCCAAAGCCTTGTCACTTAATTGAGTAGTTAAACTTTCAATATAATAAGTACCATCAGCAGGATTATCGACCTTGTCAAAATAGCTTTCATGCTTTAAAACCAATAATTGATTACGTGAGATACGATCGCCAAATTCATTGTTTTTGTGATAAATTGCATCATATGGTAAATTGGTAATAATATTTGCGCCACCTATAACAGCACTCATGCATTCAGTTGTCGTGCGTAGCATATTAGTATTGTAATCATAAATAGTCTTATTCCGCTTTGTAGGTGTTGCTTTAATCACACAGTCTTGATTTATAGTATACTCTTGCGCTAAGGCACTATATAATGTACGCAATGCTCTCAATTTTGCAATTTCAAAAAAATAATTTGTACCAACAGATACATTAAAAATTACTTTTAACGATTGCTTTTGAGTTGTATTTAATTTGTTGTCAAAATGATTAAAATACTCATTTATATGAGCCATTGCATAAGCTAATTGTTGAGTCATATTAGCGCCAGCATTTTGGTAGAGGTCAACATTAATGCTAATTGTATTTGTTTGTTTTACTACCGTTTCAAAATGGTTGTGATCTTCTTTCAGGTTATGATACCAATTTCCCGTTTTCGCAAGATGACCAATAATGTCAACTTGAATATCACTATATTCTACTGAAGGTATTTTCGCTATAAATTCTGAGGATAAAAATTGAGGTGTAATCGTTATTGGAGTAGAAGAAGAATCAATATCTTTTAAAAGGTTAGGAATAGACGTGTCTTCGGAAGGAATGACAAATTCAATAGCTTCTGCGCCTCTTGAAATAGCATCAACCGCTTTAGTGTTTGATTTTTCAGTATGTGCAACAAAAATAGACTGCCCAATCTTAAATTCGCTGGCTTTAGCATCAGACAGCAAAGGCAACTTATCGAATTCATCTGCGTGATAAAAGGGTTTAACATCTATACCTTCGTTGGTGTGCCAAATTAAAGTCTCGTTATAATCTGCTCCTTTTAAATCGGCTTGAATTTTTTGTTTCCACTGTTTTGAAGAAACTTCAGAAAAATTACTAAATAATGTTTTACTCATCGTTCTTCTCGAGTTTTAGGCTGTCTTCATATTCAATGATGTAGATATCTTCATTTTCTTTCTTCATATAGTATTTTTCACGAGCTAGTTTTTCTACACCTTCCTCTGTACTTAACTCTTTAATGGCTTTATTGTCTTTTTCTATTCCACTTTTATAATATTCCTTTTCATCATTTAAATCATTCATGTCTTTATTTAGTTCTCTATGAATGATTAAAGAATTAGAATCAATAAACAACATCCATATCGCAAAAACGATAAAGACAACGGCATATATATTTTTAAGATATTTTAGCATTAATTTAATTTTTCGTTGATAATAGTTTTCACTATATCAACTGCAACTGTATTGTATTTGTTGTTTGGTATGATAATATCTGCATATTCTTTCATTGGTTCTATAAACTGTTGATGCATAGGTTTAAGTGTTGTTTGATATCTACTAAGCACTTCATCGATATCTCGACCTCGTTCTGAAATATCACGTTTTAATCGTCGTATTAGGCGCTCATCACTATCGGCATGCACAAAAATCTTAATGTCAAACATATCACGTAATTCGGGATTTGTAAGAATTAAAATGCCTTCTACAATCATTACTTTACGCGGATTAGTTTTAATAACATCTCCTGTTCTGTTATGCTTTACAAAAGAATATACAGGCTGGTCTATAGCTTGTCCCTCTCTCAATTGTTTTAAATGTACTTCCAATAATTCGAAATCTATAGAACGCGGGTGATCAAAATTAATTTTCACACGTTCCTCATAACTCAAATGAGATGTGTCTTTATAATAAGAGTCTTGAGAAATAACACCAACTTCTCCTTCAGGTAATTCGTTAAGTATTTGATTTACAACAGTTGTTTTTCCACATCCTGTTCCTCCTGCAATTCCTATAATGAGCATAAATAATAACTGATTTTTTTGTTGGACAAATTTAACAATTATGATAGAAAATCATTGCTCAATTTCTGAAACTTCTTTTTCAGTTATCAACTCGTCATTTGTATTTCCCCAACTGTTAGTAATATAATTCATAACATCGGCTATTTCATTGTCTTCAAGTCCTAAGGGAGTCATAACACCATTGTATTTTACGCCATTCACAGTAATCTCTCCTGATTGTCCATACTTAATAGATTTGATGCTCTCTATGCGATTATTCATTAAATAATCTGATTTAGCAAGAGGAGGGAAGGTGTTGATCACGCCCTTGCCATTTGGTAAATGACAACTAACGCAAAAATTGGTATATACATCCTTTCCGCGTTTCATACTTGCTACAAGTTCAGGGTTTTGCTTTTCCTTAACTTCTTTTACGCTTTTTTTCTTTGTGACTTCTTCTTTTTTTTCTGAAGAATTGCATGCAACAAAAGCAAGTAGAAGCATTAATGTGATTGCCGAGATTCTTTTCATTTATTCTTTTTTAAGTTTTACAATTCCTAAGTTTTCTATTCCTACATATATATAACCATCTGGTCCTTGATTAATTGAACGAACTCTACCTAAACCATCTAAAAGGCGCTCTTCTTTAATAACTTTACCATCTTTGATATAGCAATTATCTAAATACTGAAACTTTAATGAGCCTACCAATAGATTCCCTTTCCAGCCCTTATATTTATCACTTGAGATAAACTCCATACCGCTTGGAGCAATAGATGGTGTCCAATAATGTAAAGGCTGTTCCATGCCTTTTCGTTCTGTTTCTTTCGTAATTCTTGTGCCTGAATAATTAACACCATAGGTAATTACTGGCCAACCATAGTTTTTACCTGCATGCACAATATTTATTTCATCACCACCTTTAGGTCCATGTTCATGTGTCCAGATTTCTCTTGTTTCTGGATGAATCACCATACCTTGCGGATTTCGGTGTCCGTAAGAATAAATAGCAGTTTTCGCATTTTGATGGTTAATAAAAGGATTGTCATCTGGTATAGAGCCATCATCATGCAAGCGATATACTTTACCTCCATCACGAGTAATATCCTGTGGGTTTACATCTCTATTACCACGCTCACCTATGGTAAAATATATATAACCACTATCATCAAAAACAATTCTGGATCCAAAATGCTGACCTCTAGTCGTATTAGGAGATGCTTTGTAGAGAACCTCTTTGTTTATTAAAGCATTGTCTTTAAGTTGCGCACGCATAAGTGCAGTGTTACCACCTCTATCAGTACCTTCGGAAGAAGCATATGTAATATAAATCCAACCATTGCTTTCATATTTAGGATGTAATTTAATGTCTAATAAACCGCCTTGACCTCGATTATAAACTTGAGGTACATTTTTGATAGTTGTTTTCTTTCCATTTTTGAAATGAATAATTTGACCAGCTTTTTCATTAATTAACATTGAACCATCTGGTAAAAAAGTGAATCCCCAAGGGTTATTTAGTTCAGAAACAACAAGTTCATAAGAATGTTCAGTATTGACAGGGTTTTTGTCTTGAGCACAAGCATAAAGACTTAGAAAACTAATAAAGAATAGAGATTGTCTTACAAATTTCATTAAATTAAATTTTATGCTTAAATTTAATAATAAAAGTTATCAATTTTTAAAGAAAAGATATATATTTGCACCTCGAATTTTTGGAGAAATTATTAATTTAAAGCTTCAAAAAGTTGATAACCGTTTTCGGGGTGTAGCGTAGCCCGGTTATCGCGCCGCGTTTGGGACGCGGAGGTCGCAGGTTCGAATCCTGCCACCCCGACTTTTATTAGGGCTCTTAGCTCAGCTGGATAGAGCACCTCCCTTCTAAGGAGGCGGTCGAAGGTTCGAATCCTTCAGGGCTCACAGAATCCCTTTCATTAGTTTGGAAGGGATTTCTTGTTTTACATTGTTATTGTTATGTGTTGTTGCACCTACATTTTATATTCAAAATTAATTGATCGTTATTATATCGGCTACACTTGTGATGTCATGTCAGAGCGATTGAGAAAGCATAACACAAACCATAATGGTTTTACAGGAAGAACGAATGACTGGAAAATTGTTTACTTAGAAAATTATAGCAGTAGGAGCGAGGCATATGCTCGTGAAAGAGCTATTAAAAGTAAAAAATCAAGAACTTATATAGAAAATCTCATTGCAAATAGATAGAGTATTCCGCTAAAGCGGAACGGTCGAAGGTACTCCCGATTCATCGGGAACAGAATCCCTTTCATTAATTTGGAAGGGATTTCTTGTTTTATAGATTTATATAATGTCTTTTTTATGTGCAATTATAGCTTAATTTGGTATGTCGTTCGTCGATATTTCATCTCTAAAAACGCACTTAGTCGATTATTTTTATCATTTAAACGATAAAATAGTTTGGTTTTGTGGATTTTAAAATTACCTTTGTCTTATATTTCATTAAACCCCAAATCGATGAAAAACCTACTTAAAAATGCAATTGCATGTGCAATTGTTATGACCACATGCTTTAATTGTTCTGTAGAATCAATTGAAAGTGACCAGTTTGATAACTCTATTCTAGAGAATCAAAATACTCAAGATCCTTGTTCAGATCAAGATCCTCAAGCGAGGATAACTAACAACGGTACAGTCTCTATTACTTTACAAATTGCTAATATAGATGGAACTTTATTGCATACAGTTTCTAATCTAGCTCCAGGTGATGCTTCTGGATATTTAACTTTCTCTGCAGACGATATTATTTTTAATGTATCAAAAAACACTACTGGAATTAGTGATGAAAAAGTTGTGTATACTATGGATCAGTGCATGAGCTTTGATATGGAAGTTGATGTGGATAATTATCTTACAAGTAGCACACCGCAAAACCTTTAGTATATTTTTGAGCAAACAATTACAATTTTTTCGTTCAGATAATTCGTAGTAAAAAACAGATAGGTGTTACCACCATCTTTGATGCGATATTTTTTACGGAGTTGTTGTACTGTTTCTGGGAAATTTCTAGTAGTAATATTTGCCTGCGAGATTTTTAACGATTTTAGTCTTTTTTTGCTGTAATCGATTACGCTTTCAACTTTAAAGGAACGTCCAGGAAATTGAATCAAATCATTACTGGTATACAAATGGGAATGCTGATGAAGCTTTGAAACTTTTAGACGTTCTGCTAAACTGTTAAAACCTCCAGATTTTAAAATTGACGAATTAGGCTCAAAAAGATACTTTAATGGTAGTTCATAAGCAATATTGGCTTGTGATTCGTTATTTAGTTTAAACGAAAAGGTATCTTTATGTCCTTCTATTATATTTACGGTTTTGATAGTTATTGGACTATTAAAACCGTTTTCTAGTATCCATATTAACTCTTTTACTTCATTTTTTACTGCCACAACATGAATATCTCTGACATGTTTAAGCTCATTTATCCCTACTGAAATATCTAATAAAGGAGATGTCTTAATCGCAATAGCATTGCTATATCCAAATAGTGTGTCTAAATGCTCAGGAACATTTGGTAAGCAATCCTTCAGAAAAAACACTTTGCCTTTACTGTCATGTCTGCGTGACGGATCAACATATATCCAATCATAATCAAATGAGTTAGCTTTCAAATACTCCAAGCCATCTAATGCCACTGTAGTTATATTCGTAACGCCTAATTGCCTATAGTTATGCGCAACAATACTCGACAATGACTCATCTATCTCACAGTGCACAACGTTCTTAAACCGCTTCGAAAAGTAATAACAATCCACACCAAATCCGCCAGTAATGTCTATAATTGATTGTCCAGAAAACAACTGTGACTTATGCAGTGCAGTAATTTCTGAAGATGTTTGTTCGATATTGAGTTTGTTGGGGAAATAAATTCCTTTCTTAGAAAACCAAGTGGGTAGTTTTTTTTTGCACTTCACCTTGGCTTGAATTTGCTCAATAATTTCAAGAGTGGTAACCTGTTCAAAATCAGTACCCTTTAAAAGAATCTTAGTTGTTTCGGTTGTTAGATTTTTGGTGATAAAATCTTGAATTTCAGTATTTAAAATTTCAATATTCAACTGTTAATTATAAACCTTGAGTTAATTTTTTTACCATTTTATTATCTGATAAAAACTCTTTTAAAATAACCTTAATGGCTGTGTATGATGGTACTGCCACAATCATGCCTACAACACCAAAAAGTAAACCAGCAATAATGATAATCAAGAATATTTCTAGAGGGTGTGATTTTACACTTTTTGAAAAAATATAAGGCTGACTGAAGAAATTATCTACTAGTTGAGCAATCGCAATAATAATCATTGTGTAAATAATCTTTGGTAAAATGATATCATTAAAACTGTCACCTAAGTTATTGGTCATTACTAAAAACAACATTAAAATGGCTCCAATTAAAGGGCCCAGATATGGAATTAAGTTGATGAGAGCGCACAAAAACGCAATGACTACAGCATTCTTAACACCTATAATTAATAGTCCAATAGTATAAATTACAAACAGTATTAAAATTTGAAAAAAGAGTCCAACAAAATAACGCGACAATAAATCTGAGATTTTTGTAAATGAACGCTTAGTTTTTGATTCCTTTTGATTGGGCACAAATGTTAAAATGCCTTTTTGAAATAAGTTACTATCCTTCAAAAAGAAAAATGCAATAAATAAAACAGACATCAAACCAATGCTAAAACTTCCTAAGCCAGAGACAATACTGTTTAAAAAATTTGGAATGACGCTATAATCTAAATTGGATAACACCTTGGATTCTTTTATAGCTTGTTCGGCGTCAATGTGATTGAGTTCTAAATATGCAATTCCAGATCTATAGAGTTCTTCTATGTTTTCTTGTAAAGCAGTAATATCAAGTAAGGACAAGTTTTGTCCTTGCTCAACTAGAAGCGGAATTAAAAGTCCGATAATACCCACAAAAATCCCAACAAGAAAAAGCATAGTTACAATAACAGCAATTGTATTTCTAAACTTTAATCGTCGTCTTAAAAAAATAACGATTGGTCTTCCTATAAGTGAAATAACGGCTGCAATGAGAATGTATACGATTACTGATTGAATTTTGTACAGGAAGTAAAGTACAAGCGCAACAGCCACTATGATGCCAACTGCTCTTAGGATGCCATTTGCAATAGTTCTAGAATTCATTTGATTGATTTTACTTTATAAATATATAAAGACTTTATTTAAGTTGCCTTGTAATTTCATACAAAGTGATGCTAGTTGCTTGTACAACATTCATACTGCTATTTTGACCATACATATCTATGTGAATTGTCGCATCACAAGTATTCAAAATAGCGTCCGAAACGCCAAAGTTTTCATCTCCTATAACCAATGCAATAGGCGTATCTTTCGGAAATATATAATCTACCAAAGCTTTGCTGTTTGTAGTAATCTCAAGCGCAACGATAAAATAGC
This sequence comes from Psychroserpens luteolus, assembly GCF_021032705.1. Taxonomy (GTDB): domain Bacteria; phylum Bacteroidota; class Bacteroidia; order Flavobacteriales; family Flavobacteriaceae; genus Psychroserpens; species Psychroserpens luteolus. The sequence continues at coordinate 103,956 of NZ_JAHVXI010000002.1, forward strand.
CATCACTTTTTAATACTGAAACTACATCTGAAGCATTTGTTTCTATCTCATATTTAACCGATTTCTCAGTCGCTCTGGACGTTTTCATCATTTTTCGACCTAATGGGATATGTTCACCACAAAAAATTATCTGCTCAATACCGAAGGCATCTGCTGTTCTAAATAAGCTACCAATATTTGGTGCATTTGTAACCTGCTCGCAAACTAGAGTAATGGGAAATGTGCGTTTTACAAAATGAGTAGAGTTGTGGTCGAGTTGCATTTGTGCTTTTAATAAATCTAATTTAGGTTAGAATCCTTTATCTCTTTGAAATTGACAGGAGTAATTAGATCGTCATAATTTATGCATCCAGTAAATCCATATGTGTTTGAAACTCCGACGGTATATGTATGATTATTAATTTCAGCTAAAGGTATTCTTAAAAGAACTATAATTAGTAATGCTGCAAACCCTTTAAATATGATACTTTTCATGATTGATTAGTTTTCAAAAGCATATTTTACAATGTTGGCACCCATTTTAAGTGCTTTTTCTCTAACATCTTCGGGATCGTTGTGTACTTCGGGATCTTCCCATCCATCACCAAGATCACTTTCAAATGTAAACAGTAATACTAGTCTGCTTTTATGAAAAAGTCCTAAAGCTTGTGGTCGTTTGCCATCATGCTCATGGATTTTTGGTAAGCCTTCAGGGAATTTATAGACAATATTAAATATCTCATGATCTTTTGGTAATTCGATAAGTTCCTGATTTGGAAACACCTTTTTAAGTTCTTTTTTGATATAAGGTTCCATACCGTAATTATCATCAATATGAAGAAAACCTCCAGAAACCAAATACTTATTCAAATTTTCAGCATCTTCATCTGTAAAGAATATATTGCCATGACCAGTCATATGTAATAGTGGGAACTGAAAAATATCAACACTTCCAACCTCAACAACTTGCGGCTTTTCATTCATCTGTGTTTTGATATTATCATTACAGAATTCGATTAAATTTGGTAATGCTGTAGGGTTGCTATACCAATCTCCTCCACCTTTATACTTAACTATGGCTAAATCTTGTGCAATAGCTGTAAAAGCTGTTAAACTTATCACAAGTGTCAATAGCACTGTAAGATTTCTTAAATGTTGCGAACTAAACTTCATATCTCAAAAATAAAAAATAAGCGCTATGAAACATATCCTTTTAACGTTATTTATGATACCATTGCTTTTTTCTACAGAAAAGGTAGAAACTTATCCACCTATAACTGTATTAGAATTATTTACATCTCAAGGCTGTTCTAGTTGTCCGCCAGCAGATAAACTCTTAACAGCAATTCAAGATAGAGATGATAAGAATAGCGTGATTGCCTTGTCATACCATGTCGATTATTGGAATTATATAGGTTGGAAAGATCCGTTTAGTAAAGCATCTTTTAGTGATAAACAGCGTTCGTATAGCCGGAAATTTAATAGTAGCACTATTTATACGCCTCAAGTCGTGGTGAACGGCAAGGAGCATTTTGTTGGTTCTAATGAAGTTGTGATGAAAAACAAATTAAAGGGCTATGCTTCAATTGCGTCAAAAAACAAAATAGATGTTACATCTGTAGTTAACTCACAAGGCAATATAAGTTTTGAGTATAGCATTGGTGGAAGTATTAAAAATAAGGTATTACGTGTGGCTTTGGTTATTGAAGAACGCATTACAAAAATTGCTCGTGGCGAAAACAGAAATAGAACACTTAAAAATTCAAATATCGTCATATTGGAGGACAAATTAAATTTAAAAAGAGCAACCGGAACTCATCAATTAACCATTCCAAAACTTGTGAATAAAAACGACAATTTAAAACTTGTTTTTATCATGCAAAATACTGATTTAGATATTCTTGGAGCAAGTCAGGTCAACTTATAGTTCATTATAAAATGCAACCGAATGACAAGCAACTATAGCTGCTGTTTCTGTACGTAGCCTTGTAGAGCCAAGTGTAACAGGGGTGAATTTGTTTTGAAAAGCAAGCTCAATTTCATTTGCGCTAAAATCACCTTCAGGACCAATTAAAATAGTTACATGTTCATTAGTTTTTAGCACATGTTTCAAAGCTGTTCTATCTGTATCCTCGCAATGCGCAATAAACCGTTGTCCTTCAAAATCTTTAACGATAAACTCTTTAAACGAAATAGCATCATGAAGTTTTGGTGCATAGCAACTTAAAGATTGCTTCATTGCAGACTGTATTATTTTTTCAAAACGCTCTGGTTTTATAACACGACGTTCACTATTATCACAAAAAACAGGAGTGATGCTGTCTATACCAATTTCAGTAGCTTTTTCTAAAAACCACTCGTAACGATCGTTCATTTTGGTAGGCGCAACAGCAAGATGTAGCGTGTATTTCTTTTTTGGTTGCAACTCACAAGATCGAATCAGGGCAATACAATTCTTAATATCGGAAAGACTAATTTCTGCAGTAAACAAATAGCCTTTGCCATTGGTAATATGTAATGTGTCGCCTACAGATTTGCGCAATACTTTTACAATATGTCTACTTTCTTCCTTAGAAAAACGTATTTCAGAATCGTCATGAGATAAATCTTGATTGTAAAAGAGCTGCATTATTTTCTTGGTTCGGTAACTTTTAAGACTTTTACTTCATCGATAAGCTGTTGCTCTTGCGTCATAACAACAACATAATAGGCCTTAATCTCTGGAATATCAATGGTGAATATATCGTCTGCTACATAATTCCCATTAACGATTGGCTTTTCAAATTCCGGATGTAGATCCCCTTCCTTAAACCAGCCCATGTCACCACCGCGTTTAGCAGTTTCATCCATAGAATATTGTGACGCTAAGTCAGTAAACATATAACCTTCACGATATTTAGCCATCACTTTTTTTCGTATCGCGTTAATCTCATCAATAGATTTTTTGTTTCCGTCTAAAAACACCACGCTTACTTTGTAATAGGGTATTTTATACTTCTCAATCACTTTATAGTATGTTTTTTGAGGCGCATCTGAGAACGATTTTTTAGCGCCAACGCGCATTCCAAATATGGCTTCGGCCATACGTGTATGGTGCTTCACTTTATTAAAAACAATCACTTTTCCTTTAGCTTTCTTATTCTTCTCAAAAAATATCGTGACATCATCTAATGTTTGAACAGAATCTAAAGATTTTTCGAAATTATCTTGAGCAAAGACAATTGAAACCGATAGGAAAATTAAAGTAGATAGTAAAAATTTAAACATAGTTATAGGATGTATTATTTAATGCTTCAAATTTAAAAGGATGAAGACATTGTTAAACACTTTCGTATTGAAGTTTTTAAGAAATGATTGTTTATAACTCTTAAAACAGTTTATCTGACTGCGATCATGCTAATTTCAACATTAACAAACTTAGGCAAATTAGCCACTTCTACAGTTTCACGAGCAGGTGCAGTATTGGCATCAAAATATTTGGCGTAGACTTCATTGATTTGAGAAAAATTATGCATGTCACTTATAAATATTGAAGTTTTTATGACATTGTCAAAAGTCATTTCTGCTGCATCTAACACTGCTTTTAAATTTTGCATCACTTGTTCTGTTTCTGCAGAGATAGAATCTAAAACCAATTCACCAGTAGTCACATCAATAGCGATTTGACCTGAAGTATATAAGGTGTTCCCTGTTAAAACAGCTTGATTATAAGGCCCAATTGGCGCTGGAGCATTTGGTGTATTTATTATAGTTTTCATAATACGTTGGTTTTATGTTATAATTGTTGATCTCGTTGTCTACGTTTATCGTATTTAAGATCTTTAAGCAGATTCGATCGTATACCTATAAAGAAATTCCATGAGTTGTATTGTCCGAATGGAACCCAAGTGAAGTTCATTCGCCAACTTAATAGATCACGCTCAAAGCGTAATTGTGTTTGAGTAAACCCTTTGTTTACAAAATCATAACCTGAGGATGCGCCAACTGCCCAACGTGGAGATAGTTCGATATCACCTGAGAACATCAGAGAGTTGTTTGAAATCCTATTTTGCCTAGCCGAATTGGTATAATTAACAGCGTAAGCCAAGCGGAGACTCCAAGGGATCTTATAATTGTAAAATTCTGAAGGTTCCTTCTTTTTGTCTGAACGATCTACATCTGTTAAGCGCTGATCGGCAAAATCTTGAGGTTTACCAAATAAATCATCTGCTCGTCCACCACTACGCAAAGATTCTTGAATAGCACGATCATCTTCACTGCTACCTTCATCTTCAAATTGTTTGCTAGAAAGCGAGTAGCTAATGTTAAGGTTGGCTGATGTTAAACGGAATAAGCTCCCACCATTATCAATATTGAATTTATCAATTTTTCGATTGTTATTATCCAAAGCATATGGATCTAATACCATTCCAAAGTTAATATTCATCTTATCCTTTAAGATGGTTGTTCCACCAGAAACTCTTAATGGACTCCATTGCAACGAATCTCCTGCAAAATTATAAGATGTAGAAAAATTAAGATTATTAAGCAACTTGATCTTTTTAGGTTCTGTTGCTGTGCTATCACGATCTCTTACTTTAGCTTCAAAGTTATTACCTATCGAAATTCCCATAGAACTAGAAAAGGTTCTGTTAGGCACACCAAATAAAGCACCTTCAAATCTTGTGAATTGTTCTCTTTGTACTTCTCCAGCTGTAGTGCCATCGGCATCTACAATCTCGAAAGTGTCATAATACTCGTCAAAAGCCGGATTGATATTATAACTAATCGAAGGGCGAATGACATGTCTAACCTGTTGAATTTTTGATGTACTGCCTTCTTTCCCAAACATTCCATATAAAGTAGTTCCGATACTCGCGCTAAAATTATAGGTTAGAAAACGATCAAACTGCTTGAGATCTTCAGTTACAATCTCGTCATTCTCTTGGTCATAGAATCGATTAATCGTATTAAGTGTCCAGTTTTCTTCAAAATTAGCATTTGCACTCATGCTGAAATACTTAAACACTTTAAAGTTGGTCGATACAGGTATAGAATGTACAGCGCCTACACGTGCATCATCGAACATTTCAGATTTAAAGAATAATGAATCTGTTGTTTGTATTCTGTTTTCGCCTCGCACATTATATTGCAAATTTATATTTTGGATAATTCCCTTTTTTGTGCCTGCTTTTGGTGCAAAAGGAAACACACGACCAACACTAGCCTGAATTGTTGGCAAAGTCATATTAATTTGCTCTGTGTTGGTGTTTTGAGAATGTGTTGCAGTAACGTTCATGTTCACTTGAGGCTCTCCTGAAAACGTTTTTGAATATGAAATCGATGATGCTAAAGTGTTATTTTGAGTGTTTGATAAATTAAGCTGATTAATGGATTGTCTGTAATACTGACTACTACCTAGGTTTACCGATGCCGAAAAACGCGAGTTGGGATTTGCTTTTGCATCTTGATTGTGAGACCATCTGATGTTATAAATGGTAGATTTTGCAAAATCTGGAAACCCACGTTCACTATTGATTAGGTTTTCAAATCTAAAACTTAGAGTTCCTCTAAATTTATAACGCAAGGCGTAATTGCTTTCTAAACGCAAACCATAACTACCATTAGTATAATAATCTCCCAAAACAGCTAGATCTAGATAATCACTTATAGCAAAATAGTAACCACCATTTTGCAAAAAATAACCTCTGTCATTACCAAGGTCTTGACCAGGAGTTGGCATGATGACACCAGACGTTTGTTTTTTTGTCATTGGGAAATACGCAAAAGGCAATCCAATTGGAGTAGGGACATCATAGATAAATAAATTGGTCACACCAGTGACTACTTTTACACCAGGAACAACTTTTGCAGTTCGCATCAAGAAATAGTATTCTGGATCGTCTAAATTTTCTGAGGTCGTAAATTTTCCATTTTTTATAAAGAGTATTGAATCATTCTCCCTTTTCGTTTTTTCGGCCATGATGACGCCTTCGCCATATTCAGTCTTAGAATTAAATATAATGGCCTTTTTCGTGACTGTATGAAATATAATAGAATCGGGCTCTACAACACTTTGACCTTGTGTGAACACAGGCGCTTGGGTATATACACCAGCAGAATCTTTTAATCGTCCTGCATAAACCAAATTTTTTCCATGATCAATGACAATAATACCAGCTTTGATATTCATGTCTGTGTAGTTTACTTCGGCTTCGTTATAAAGGGTGGTTCTATTTTCTCTTTGATTAAGTCTTACGTAGTCTTTGGCTTTATAATTTACGATGCCAGTAAGGACTTCTTTTTTCTTTGGAACCGAATCATTTTTTACGCTATCCTGTTCCTTAATATTAAGTGGTTTTGGCAATAAAGTATCTACAGAAACCGTAACTGTGTCTTTTTCAGTTTTTGGTTTTATAGGGTCCTTCGTATTTGGCAACTCTTGTGCAAAGCAAAACATGTTAATAAACATGGTAAAACTTAGGGTAAAAAGTATGTGTAAGCTTTTTGTACGCAATGCTTTTAAATGTATTTTTGCTAAAGTATGGCTCGGTTTTTGAATTGCCAAAATTACATATATTTTTTATGATTAATTTATAATTCAATTAATTTATCAAAAGTATTCAAAGCTTATCAAACCTAGGTATTTGAAGACTTAAAATAAACCGAGTTGATTAAACGTTAAACACGTATGAAAACGATAACACATTATATATTCGTATTGGTAGCCTTTTTATTTACCAGTATTTTAACATCTGCTCATGCATTACAGAAAGATCCAGATAAATTTGTGGTCGTTTTAGATGCAGGTCACGGCGGTCATGATTCTGGAAACTTGGGTAGTGGTTACAAGGAAAAGGATATCGCCTTAAAGATTATTCTTCAAATAGGTAAAGCTTTAGAAAAGAATGATGACATTAAAGTTATCTATACAAGAAAGAAGGATGTTTTCGTGACCTTGAGAGGTCGCGCAAAGATAGCCAATGATGCAGATGCCGATTTATTTGTATCAGTGCATTGTAATGCGCATAATTCTTCTGCCAATGGAACCGAAACATTTGTTTTAGGACTCCATGCGAATCAGCGTAATTTTGAAATTGCAAAAAAGGAGAATGAAGTAATTTTCTTAGAAGCAGATTATGAACAGCACTATGAAGGATTTGATCCTAATTCGCCAGAATCGTTTATCACCTTAAGTCTTTTACAAGAAGACTATTTAGATCAAAGTATTAGATTGGCTAGATATATCGAAGACAATTTCAAATCGCAACAAAAACGTAAGAGTAGAGGTGTAAAGCAAGCTGGGTTTTGGGTATTGCACAATACGTATATGCCAAGTGTTTTAGTAGAGACAGGGTTTTTAACTTATAAAAAAGAAGGATCGTATTTGAACTCTAAGAACGGACAGTCAAAAATGTCTAAGTCTATTACAGATGCTATTTTGGATTATAAAAAGCAACTAGATCTTAATGTAGGCGAAAATATATATCAAGACACTGGCACAACGATTACAGAGGTAGAGCCGCAAATTATCGACAATGTGGTGTTTAAAGTTCAAATTGCAGCAAGCTCTAAAGAATTAGCACCAAAGTCTTACAATTTTAAAGGATTGCCAGAAATCTCTAGAGAGAAAGTAGGTAATATTTACAAGTATTTTTATGGATATACTTCAGATTATAGTAAGATAAAGCAATTTCAATCTGAAGCCAAAGCAAAAGGATATGACGACTGTTTTGTTGTCGCTTACCAAGATGGAAATAAAATAGATGTTACCGAAGCATTAAAATCTGCATCTAATCCGAAGGATTAAAATCTGCATCTAATTAGAAACATTCTTTATATATTTATCACTAATTTTGTTTTAACCCAAAATTGTAAACTTTGAAAATTTCAAGAGAAGTAAAAACAGCTGTACTCGTGCTTTCGGGTATTATATTATTGATATTTTTATTCAATTATCTTAAAGGTGAAAATCTTTTTGAATCTCCTAACACCTATTATACAGAGTTTGACTATAATGCATTAAGTACATCATCTCCAGTGACTGTGAGAGGTAATACTGTAGGTAAAATTAAAAAAATCTCTTATGATTTTGATACAGGTAAAACCAGAGTTGCATTTACAGTAGACGATAAATTAACATTCTCTAAGCAAAGTAAAATTAGATTGTATCAAACCGGAATTATGGGAGGTAATGCACTAGCGGTTATTATCAGCCAGGAAGGAGAAGTTGCTAAACCTGGAGATTTCCTTCAATCTGAAATTAAAGAAGGCTTGGTTCAAAATCTAACAGATAATTTTGAAGGTGTAAGCGGAAGCCTTGGTTCTACGTTGAAATCGGCAGATACACTACTAGTAAGCCTAAATAATCTTGTTGAAGACGAATCTGAGGATGGTATCAAAAATGCTATAAAAGAACTTAATGCTACCATGAAATCGTTTAAATCGGTAGCTTATTCTATAAGTGTCTTAGTCGATAAAAATGATGATAAGATCGCTGCTGTATTGACAAATTTTGATTCTATAACTAAAAGTTTGTCTGTTATTACGTCCGACTTAAAAAACGTCAAGTTTTCAGAAACTGTTGCCAAATTGGATGAGACTTTATCTTCGGTTAATACGCTAATGACAAGTATTCAAAATGGAGATGGCACCATAGGCAAGTTATTAAAAGATGAAGGCTTGTATGATAATCTCGAGGCAGCATCTAAAGAAATGGAAGAACTCTTAAGAGATATTAAATTGCATCCTGCACGTTACAGACGTATTCTGTCGAAAAAAGAAATACCATACACACCGCCTAGCGAAGACCAAAAAAACTAACCATAATATGGACTACTTACCACAAATATTATTTGCTATAGCACTTGTCGCTGGCATAGGATATTTTGCAAGAAATGTTAAAAAACTGATGCGAAACATAAAACTTGGTCGCGATGTTGATGTTAGTGATAATAAGTCACAGCGCTGGAAGAACATGACCATGATCGCCCTTGGACAAAGTAAAATGGTAAAACGCCCAATTGCAGGATTACTTCATGTCATCGTTTATGTTGGTTTTGTAGTAATCAATATTGAAGTTCTAGAAATTATTATTGACGGATTAACAGGTAAACACCGTATATTTTCATCTGCTGGAGCTATTTATGGATTCCTTATTGGGACTTTTGAGATTCTGGCTGTATTGGTTTTTGTATCTGTTATTGTATTCTGGCTACGCCGAAATGTCATCAAACTTAAGCGATTTTTAAGTTCTGAAATGAAAGGTTGGCCTAAGAGCGATGGTAATATGATTCTTTATTTTGAAATGGTATTAATGACCTTATTTTTGGTTATGAATGCCACCGATTTGAAATTTCAAGCGATGGATTCTGGAAATATTATCAGTCAGCACATAACACCTTGGTTTAGCAATTTTTCAGGACACAGCATTCATCTTATCGAAAGAACTGCTTGGTGGCTGCATATACTAGGAATTCTTATATTTTTAAATTACTTATACTTTTCTAAGCATTTGCATATTCTTTTAGCATTCCCAAATACCTACTACGGAAAATTAACACCAAAAGGACAATTTGAGAATAATGAAGCTGTGACTAAAGAAGTAAAAATGATGATGGATCCAAATGTTGATCCATTTGCGGCACCACCTGAAGACGCAGAAGCTGCTGTTCCTGCTAAATTTGGAGCAAGTGATGTTAAGGATCTCAGCTGGGTTAATTTACTTAATGCTTATACGTGTACAGAATGCGGACGTTGTACTAGTGAGTGCCCTGCCAACCAAACAGGTAAGAAATTATCACCTCGTAAAATTATGATGGATACGCGTGATCGTCTTGAGGAAGTAGGGAAAAACATAGATGCAAACAAAGGAGAATTTAAAGATGATGGTAAGCAATTACTCGGTGATTATATTACCAACGAAGAGCTTTGGGCGTGTACCAGTTGTAATGCTTGTGTTGAAGCTTGTCCAGTAAGTATCGACCCCTTGAACATCATTATGCAAATGCGTCAATATCTAGTAATGGAGCAAAGTGCTGCGCCAATGGAACTCAACAATATGATGACCAATATAGAGAATAACGGAGCGCCTTGGCCATACAATCAAATGGATCGTTTAAACTGGAAAGATGAATAAACATGAGTGTTTTTCTGTGGAAATATAAATACATTCTTACAGCTATACTTTGTTTTTATAGTGCACTACTTAGTGCGCAATCTTATGCTAAAGACTCATTACAAATTAAATCGTATACACTTATTGAATACCGAAATAATGAAGTTAAAGAAATTAAGCTTTTAAAAGTATTGTGTGATTATTGTACAGATTATCAAAAGCAAATTATTGGAGAGGAAGCAAAACGCAGAGCATATCTCGAACGTTTAGATCCGAAAAATAGATTAAAAGAAGGTCAAAAAAAATTGGCCATTTATATAAGAATAGCAAAAAAAGATTTTGCTGAAATTAAAGAACATTAAGTAGAACTGGTTTTACAGATTTAGTAAAAGTGACTATAGGCTTATATAGATAATAGTCATCAGTTTTCAAAAATATAAGTATATGAGCGAATTACTCAAAGTGCCAACAATGGCAGAATTTATGGCAGCTGGAAAACAACCTGAAGTATTATTTTGGGTTGGATGCGCTGGGAGCTTTGACGATAGAGCAAAAAAGATCACAAAGGCATTTGTAAAACTACTCAATAAAGCAAATGTTGAATTTGCAGTTTTAGGAACAGAGGAAAGTTGTACAGGAGATCCTGCTAAACGTTCTGGTAATGAGTTTTTGTTTCAAATGCAGGCCGTGACCAATATTGAGGTGATGAATGCTTATGAAATAAAGAAAATTGTTACTGCATGTCCGCATTGTTTTAATACAATTAAAAATGAATACCCAGAATTAGGTGGTAATTATGAAGTAATGCATCATACCCAGTTTTTAAAATCGCTCCTCGCCGAAGGTCGTTTAACGATAGAAGGCGGACAATATAAAGGGAAGCGCATTACATTTCATGATCCATGTTACTTAGGTCGTGCCAATCAAGTTTATGAAGCGCCACGTGATTTAATACGTAAATTAGATGCGGAGCTTGTAGAAATGAAAAGTTGCAAATCAAGAGGTTTATGTTGTGGAGCAGGAGGTGCGCAGATGTTTAAAGAGCCTGAAAAAGGAAATAAAGACGTGAACATCGAAAGAACTGAGCAAGCTTTAGAAACAAAACCTCAGATTATTGCTGCTGGTTGTCCATTTTGTAATACGATGATGACCGATGGCGTAAAGAATAAAGAAAAAGAAAATGATATTGCTGTTATGGATATCGCAGAACTTATCGCTAATGCTCAAGACCTATAACCTATGGCAGAAATAAATAAAAAACGCGTTGTTGTTGCTGCATTAATTGGCGGACTCGTATTTTGCGGAATTGTAACCGTATTCGATTATCTCTTAGGTAGAGGTTTTGAATGGGGAAGAATGGCTTTCTACTTTCCTTTTGCTGTTGTTATGTATGGCTTCTTAACCTATAGAGCATTGAAGAAGCAGCAGAAAAAATAACTATTCTATGAGCTTTACGAACTCTCAAATATTTAATGATGCGTTACCAAAGCTTGAAGACGTTAAGTTAAAGTCAATTTCCAAACGGTATTTAAAGATTATAATTTTAAATAAACTAGCAATGTGTGCTGCTTTTTCAGGAGTGTTGATTGCTGGCAAACTGTTTATTGAAAGAGAAGCTTTTCAAGACAATTTCTGGTTTATATTTTCAATTGTCATGACGTTTTGCTTTGTCAATTTTGTCATTGCAATTCTGGCATTTAAAAAGCGTAAATATGCTGTTAGAGACCATGATGTTATCTATGCAAGCGGATTGATTGTTAATTCTATCACGACAGTGCCAATTTCAAGAATTCAGCATATTGAAGAATCCCGAAGTTGGTTGGCCAGGCAATTTAATCTTGCTACGCTTAATCTCTATACGGCTGGAGAATCTGGAAGTGATTTAAGTATAAAAGGGCTTCCACATGAAGAGGCAAAGCAGATAAACGACTACATAAGTGTTAGAATCAATGGAAACCAGTGATTTTTCTCAACCAGTTCGTCAATCGGCTAAAGGTATCATCATCATTTTTGGATTTAATACCTTCAAGTTTTTTAAAAAATTCTTTGTTTTATTCTTAGCTCTCGGGCTTTCATTAATGAAGAAGAAGACTTTTGCAAATTTAAGCCCTACCATCATAATTTTAATTATTGTCAGCATCTTAATTGTTCTACTAGTCTTCGCTATTTTGAAGTATTTGAATTTTAGGTTTTATGTTAGTAGAGATGATTTTCATTTGTCTACAGGGATTTTCAATAAGGATAATACCATTATTCCAAAATCAAAAATTCAAAATGTTTATGTGAAACAAAACTTTCTACAGCAACTTATAAATGTAGTATCATTAAATATAGAAACTGCTGGTGATAATAAATCAGAAATTGAAATTAGTGCCTTAGATAAATCAACAGCATTGCTTCTTAAGAAAGAACTCTTCAATAAAAATCAAGTTAGCACTGATAGTGATTCGACTTTGATTGATGAGCAAAACACAGTGTTTTTTAAAGTATCTCCTAAACGATTATTGCTTGAAGGTGTATCTCAAAATCATTTAAAAAGCTTTGCTATTATTGCGTCCTTTGTGTTTGGGTTATATTACGAATTCAAAGATTACGTTAAAGATCTAAAGATAAGGGAGCGTATTGAAGGGGTCATCCAATTGGATGAAGCCACCTTATTTGGTATTTTTTTGACCAATCTGTTTATAGTCGTTCTAGCAATTCTATTTTCATTAGTGTTTTCAGTAATAAAAACATTTATTACTAATTTTAATTTGCAAGTGGTTGAAAATCAAAAAACCATTGAGATAAATAAAGGACTATTTAATAAGGTCTCATTAAGCTTAACGCCAAGTAGGATTCAAAATATAGTTATCAAAACCAATCGTCTTAAGCAATATTTTGGGTTGCATACTATGTCGGTGAAGCAAGCCATGGTGAATGCTAAACAAAAAAAGAATTTTGTGATTATAGCCTTGGAGAAAACTCAAGTAAATCATTTAATAGATAAGCTGTTAGATAATTATACTAGTCATTTAGAAGCATACAAACCAGCATACTATTATAAGCGTATTTTGGCATTTGATATGTTGATAACTGCTGTCATTGCTAATGGTATTGCGCATGTAATCTTTGGAAGTAATGTATGGTGGATAAACCTTATTCTTGCACCTTTAGCCATCTTATATGTGTATTATGGTTTTAAAAAAGCGTATTATAAGATTAATGATGAATTTGTCACTATTGGAGGTGGAGTCATAGATACAACTGTTAATATTCTAGAAATTCATAAGATTCAAGCTGTTAAGTTAAAACAAACTATATTTCAAAAACGAAGACAAATAACATCTGTAATTATCTCAACAGCATCAAAGTCTGTTAAGATCCCTTATATTAAAGAAAGTGAAGCTAAATCTATCTATGATTTCTTATTGTATAAAGTAGAATCACAAGACAAAGATTGGATGTAATATTGTATTTTTGTCCTCAGAAAAAAATAAAAGATGCTAGTTGATTTTAATACTCTTCCTGAAGAATCTCGCGTTTGGATTTACCAAGCGAATCGATCATTTACTGATGATGAGCTTTCAGAAATAAAAGAAAAACTCGATATATTTATTAATAACTGGACTGCTCATGGAAGTGATTTGCAATCTGGCTATACAATTGAATATAAGCGATTTATAGTTATAGCTTTAAATCAGAACTTAAATAGCGCTACAGGTTGTAGTATAGATGCTTCTGTACATTTTATCCAACAATTGGAAAAAGACTATAATGTAGATTTAATGGACAAAATGAATGTGTCTTATAAGCAAGGAGAATATGTGGCTTATAAGTCGCTTTTAGACTTCAAAAAGATGGTAAAAGACAAAGCTGTTTCGAAAAAAACCATCGTTTTTAATAATCTCGTTACTAATATTGCCGAGTTTAAAGAAAATTGGGAAGTTCCTGCTAGTGAGAGTTGGCACAGCAGATTTTTAAATTAACCAGTTGTAGTTGACGTATGGCGAAAGACATCTTTTTATTAAATATTTCAGGACAGGATAAACCAGGATTAACCTCTAGCTTAACTAGTGTTTTATCAAATTATGGAGCTAAAGTGCTTGATATAGGTCAGGCAAACATACATGATACATTATCATTAGGGTTTTTATTTGAAATTGAATCGGGAAATAATTCGGCTTCTGTATTAAAAGATTTGCTTTTTAAAGCTTATGAATTAGGTGTGACTGCTAAATTCACTCCAATTTCATCTGAAGATTATGAAAATTGGGTAAAACTGCAAGGGAAAGACCGATACATCATTACAATTTTAGGTGAACGCTTAACAGCTGAACAAATATCGAAGGTCACTCAGGTTATTTCTGACAGAAACCTCAATATAGATGCTATTAAACGACTTACAGGACGAACGTCTCTTGTAAGAGAGGAGGAATATCCGCGAGCTTCTATAGAATTGTCCATTCGAGGAAAAATTGATTGTAAATTTGAATTTACCGAAAAATTCATGGAGATATCCACAGACATGGATGTTGATATAGCATTTCAAGAAGATAATATCTTTAGACGCAATAGGCGCTTGGTGTGTTTTGATATGGACTCTACACTTATTCAAACTGAAGTCATTGACAAACTAGCAGAACTTGCTGGTGTAGGTGACGAAGTAAAAGCCATCACAGAATCTGCCATGCAAGGTGAAATAGATTTTAATGAGAGTTTCAAAAAACGAATGAAACTTTTAAAAGGGTTAAGCGAAGATGTGCTGCATGATCTTGCAGTTAATCTGCCGATTACCAAAGGCGCCAAACGATTAATAGACACCTTAAGAAGTTATGGATTTAAAACTGCTATCCTCTCAGGAGGCTTTACCTATTTTGGTAACTATTTAAAGGAAGAACTGGGCATGGACTATGTGTATGCTAATCAGCTTGAAATTAAAGATGGTAAGTTAACAGGTGGTTATATTGGAGATATTGTTGATGGCAATAAAAAGGCAGATTACCTTAAAGAAATTGCGAAAAAAGAAGGCATAGATATTGGTCAGACTATTGCTGTTGGAGATGGTGCTAACGATTTACCAATGTTAAATTTAGCAGGATTAGGGATAGCATTTCATGCCAAACCGAAAGTAAAGGATAATGCACAAAACTCCATATCTAGTATTGGTTTAGATGGTGTGCTCTATCTTTTAGGATACCATGATAGACATATAGATTTAATAGATTAAGTATCGTAAATCAATTCTAGTCACTTCTCAAGTAAGTGATGGTGTTTCTATTTGTTCACAACCTTCTTTATAAATCTATCTTAAAGTCTTTTATACTTAATACTAAAATACTATTTTGGCATAGTTTTTAGTTCTAATTAAGAACAAATCAAAAGACCTTTAGTTTATGCGTTATATATTGTCCCTCATTTGTATTTTTTCAATGGTATTGCCTACGTTCTCTCAAGATGTAGGTCATCCGTTAGCACATGAAAACCTAGAAGCCCAACAGAAGTGGGTGGATAGTGTTTACAATAGTATGAGTTTGAAAGAAAAAGTCGGACAGCTGTTTATGGTTCGTGCGTTTTCTAATAACAATAAAAGTAATGAAGCCGAAATCGCTAAATTGATCAACAATAATCATATTGGAGGATTAATATTTTCTACTGGTGGTCCAATACGTCAAGCAAAACTAAACAACTTATACCAAGCAATCTCTAAAACACCTTTATTAATTGGTATGGATGCTGAATGGGGATTAAGTATGCGTTTGGATTCTACCTATGCATTTCCATGGAACATGACACTAGGTGCTATAGAAGATAACAAGCTTGTTGAACGTACAGGTTATCATATTGGAGAGCATTGTAAGCGTATTGGCGTGCATTTTAATTTTGCACCAGTTGTTGATATTAATACTAATCCTAAGAATCCTATTATTGGTAATCGTTCATTTGGAGAAGACAGAGATAATGTTACGGCAAAAGCTTCGGCATTTATGAAGGGTATGCAAGATGCAGGTGTATTAGCTAATGCAAAACATTTTCCTGGTCATGGCGATACAGATAGTGATTCTCACAAAACACTTCCAACGATCAATTTCAATGAAAAACGTATAGATTCTATTGAATTATATCCTTATAAACAGCTTATAAAAGAAGGCTTGTCTAGTGTTATGGTTGCACATTTAAATGTGCCTAGTTTAGAGCCACGTGACGGATTCCCATCGTCATTATCTACTCATATCGTATCAGATATACTAAAAGACTCTTTGGGATTCAAAGGACTTATTTTTACTGATGCTCTTGAAATGAAAGGTGTTTCTAACTATAGTACGCCTGGTGACATAGATCTCGCTGCTTTTCAAGCTGGAAATGATGTTTTACTTATCTCTGAAGATGTTCCAAAAGCCATTGCAAAAATCATTAAAGCTTATAATGATAAAGACGTCACTGAAGAGCGCTTGGCACATTCGGTAAAAAAGATTTTAATGGCGAAATATAAAGTTGGTTTAGATCACTATCAACCTATTGGCACTAACACTTTGGTTAATGATCTCAACAGATTACAAGATGATGCACTGTATGAAGAATTGCTTGAAGGTGCTATCACAGTATTAAAAAACAAATCTGATCTATTACCACTTCGTAATCTTGAAACTAAAAAGATTGCCTATGTAGAATTAGGAGATGACACTGGCTCTACATTCTATGATGAGCTTAAAAAATATACAAAGGTTCATAAGGTTAAAGCCAAAAAACTCGATGAACTTATGACCAAGCTTCAAAATTATAATACGGTTATTGTTGGTTTTCATAAGAAAAATCAAAATCCGTGGCAAGGTTATAAATTCAAAGACAAAGAGTTAGTTTGGTTATATGAGATCGCTAGAACCAATACAGTAGTTTTAGATGTTTTCGCACGACCGTATTCTCTTATTGATTTATCAAGTATAGAAAATATTGAAGGTATTGTGATGAGTTATCAAAACAGTGCTATAGCTCAGCAAAAATCTGCACAACTAATTTTTGGTGCGATTCCGTCCAAAGGAACAATTCCAGTATCTCTTGGAGGTCATTTTAAGGTTGGTGATGGCATTACTTACAGTTCTATTTCATCATTAAGCTATGGTTTACCAGAACGCGTTGGAATGAGTTCAGATAGGCTCAAGCGTCTAGACTCTGTTGCTAATTATGCGGTTAATAATAAGATGACGCCAGGAATTCAGTTGTTGGTAGCCAGAAAAGGAAAGGTTATTTACAATAAGAACTTCGGTAAACACACGTACAAAGGAAAGGAAAAAGTCAAATTTGAGGATTTATATGATGTGGCTTCTTTGACAAAAATTTTAGCAACCTTACCACTTTTAATGGAACTTGAAGAAAAGAAGGCTTTGTCTTTAAACACAAAGCTATCTCGTATACTTCCTGAATATAGTTCTTCTAATAAAAAGAATGTGACCATTAAGCAAATGCTATCGCACTATGCGCAACTAAGACCTTGGGTGCCTTTTTACGTGTCTACTTTAGATTCGGTTACAAAAAAACCACTAACTAAATATTACAGGAGAACATCGTCACCACGATTCAATATTAAGGTAGCAGAGAACATGTATTTAAGACATGATTACCCAGACTCCATCCAGAAAATTATTGTGGAGACAGAGTTATTATCTTCGCTACGTTACCGTTACAGTGATTTACCATACTATATTCTTAAAAAATATATTGAAGGTTATTATGATAAACCATTAGATGAATTGGCACAACAACATTTCTATCAATCACTAGGCGCTAATTATACAACTTATAATCCATCTGCCAAGTTTAGCGATAAGAATATTATTCCTACAGAAGTTGATGACTACTTTCGTTTTCAAGAAGTACATGGTTATGTTCATGATATGGGAGCAGCCATGCAAAATGGTGTAGGTGGTCATGCTGGTGTGTTTAGTAATGCCAATGACGTTGCCAAAATCATGCAAATGTATCTTCAGAAAGGATATTATGGTGGTAAACGCTATTTAAAATCTGAAACTGTTAATAAATTTAATACCTGTCATTTTTGTCATAAAAATGTAAGGAGAGGTGTAGGTTTCGACAAACCACAACTAGGAGACGAAGGTCCAACATGTGGCTGTGTGTCGATGACAAGTTTTGGGCATTCTGGATTTACAGGAACCTATGCTTGGGCAGATCCTGAAGAAGAAATTATTTACATATTCCTGGCCAATAGAACCTATCCAAAAGCTGGAAAGAATTTATTGTTAAGAGAAAATATAAGAACCGAAATACAGCGTTTGATCTATGAGGCTATTATTGATGATGACTCTGAAAATGATATCGCTGAACACAAAAAATAGAGATACAAATATATGCGAATAGGAATAGTTTGTTACCCAACATTTGGAGGTAGTGGAGTTGTAGCTACAGAATTAGGATTAGAATTATCTAAGCGTGGCCATGAAATCCATTTCATTACTTATAGCCAGCCTGTTCGGTTAGAGTTACTAAGTAACAATGTGCACTATCATGAAGTAAATGTGCCAGAGTATCCATTATTTTTGTATCAGCCATATGAATTGGCTTTATCTAGTAAATTGGTAGATATGGTCAAACTTCATAAAATAGAAGTATTGCATGTACATTATGCTATTCCGCATGCTTATGCTGCTTATATGGCAAAGAAAATGTTGCAAGAGGAAGGTATTTATGTTCCTATTGTAACAACTTTACATGGTACAGATATTACACTAGTTGGTAGTCATCCATTTTACAAACCAGCTGTAACCTTCAGTATTAACAAATCTGATGCTGTTACTTCAGTATCTCAAAGTTTAAAAGATGATACGTTGCGCTTGTTTGATATAAAGAAAGACATTAATGTCGTGCCCAACTTTATTGATTTGGCAAAGCATCAACCTAATTTTACCGATTGCCAACGTGCGATGATGGCCAAAGATGAAGAAAAGATCATCACGCATATTAGTAATTTTAGAGAAGTCAAACAAATTCCCGATGTAATCAAAGTGTTTTATAACATTCAAAAAGAAATCCCAGCAAAATTGATGATGGTTGGCGAAGGTCCTGAACGTGAACCAGCAGAACGTTTATGTGACGAATTGGGAATTAGTGATCGTGTGGTATTCTTCGGAAATAGCCACGAAATAGACAAAATACTCTGTTTTAGTGATTTATTCTTATTACCATCGTTAACAGAGAGCTTTGGATTATCGGCACTTGAAGCTATGGCGTCTGGTGTGCCAGTGATATCAAGTAATACAGGTGGAATTCCAGAAGTAAATGAGCATGGTATTTCAGGGTATTTAAGTGCCATAAATGATGTGGATGACATGTCTAAGAACGCACTTCATATTTTGACAGATGAACAACGTTTGACAGCATTTAAATCTAATGCAAAAGCTGTTTCTAAGAAATTTGATATTCATGAAATTGTACCACAATATGAGGCAATTTATGAGGATACTCTAAAAAAGTGCTTGATATTGTAATGAGACCAATTAAAATAACAGATATCTTAATTAGCGGATTGAGCATTTTTGTTTTTAAGTTGTTATTTTATATTGATTTTGAAATCATTACTCCGTTTATATTACCCAAGCCCCTTGCTATTATCATATGAACGATACTCCCTATGGGTTGATATATTCTATATGAGTGGAGGATCAAATGGGCATCCAGATGGAAATTTAACCCATATTATAGTAGTACTGGCATTAAGTATTTTTCTAGGACTAAAACTGAAAAAACAGATTGGTAAATTATTACCACCACACCAAAAAGCCTTTAGTTAATTCATTAGTTTTGTTTTTCATCCAAAACAAAGGCGATTGCTTATTTTCTAGATAAACGTTTACTGCTATCTTGAAACTAGAATAATTCAACCAATCAACATTATCATTGGGATTGAGAAACCAATCGATCTTTGCTGGGACATAGAATTGACAATCCACAAATCCTTCTAGCTGCATCACATTAATATAGAACCCATACACACAATCTTCATTTAGATGTTCAAAACTCACATTGTGTTGGTAAGGCACAAAGAGTTGTGCTTTAAATACAATGCGTTGCTCAAAGTTTAAATGCTCTAACTTTAATTGTGATAATGTACTCTTACAATCGTTAGAGTGGAGTAGCGGTAATTGTTTGTCAACTAGCTTTTTTAGTTTCTCAGATAAACTATCTTTTCTATTTGGGCCAATCCATTGCTCAATTTCAGATGCACCAGCAGAGGCATCATACACATAAAATTTATAAACGATTTCTAGATGAATGGGTTTTTTATCTAAGGTCATTAGAGCGTCTAATTCGCCAAGCGTTTGTTTTCCTTTCTGAATTTGAATATTTTCAGCTAATAATTCAATAGTGTCACAAAGTTCCAGTGTATTAAACACAAATTGTTCGGCTAATTGCCCAAGTCTAAGTTGCCGTTCCAATTTCCGAAGAAATATAGAATGTTGCTCAGTAGTAAATTCTAATTGCATTACATCTAAAACAGCATTGCCTTTCCAAAGTAAAGGGGTTTTATAGCAGGCTTGATACAGATTTTGAATATGATTTGATTCCATTTGCATTGAGATTCGAAATTACGAATATTAATTCTGAAAGCTTGTAGAATAACAATACCTTTGCGCCATATTAATTTGATTATGGATAAGACATTTTTCGACTTAGGGATTTCTAAACCTTTTATTAAAGGATTGAAGGAACTTCATATTAAAACACCAACGCAAATACAAGAAGAGGCGATTCCTGTACTACTGAAGAACGATACAGATTTTATTGGTTTAGCTCAAACAGGAACAGGTAAAACGGCAGCATATGGTTTGCCAATCCTTGAAAATATAAATCCGAAAAAGGATCATGTGCAAGCTTTGATTTTGGCGCCTACACGAGAATTGGTACAACAAATACAAAAGCAGTTGTTTAAGTTTACTAAGTATTGTGATGCAAAAATTTTTGCAGAGGGCGTATATGGTGGTGAGAAAATGGACATTCAAATCAAGCGTTTACAACGCACAACTCATATTATTGTGGCAACACCTGGACGTTTATTAGATTTTATAGAACGAGGAGATGTAAATATTAAGCATATTGAAACCTTAGTGTTAGATGAAGCAGATGAAATGTTGAGTATGGGATTTAAACAAGATTTGAATAAGATCTTAAAATACACGACTGGTACTCGACATACATGGTTATTCTCTGCAACGATGCCTGAAGAGATCCAAAAAATTATAAGGACGTACATGTCTGATGATGCCGTTCGTGTGGAGATTGATAGGAATAGCATTGTAAATGCAAATATCTCTCATCACTATATTGTGACTTCAATCAAGGAAAAAGCAAATATCATTACGAGATTATTAGATAAATTTGATACGGATAGAGGTATTATTTTTTGTAGAACCAAAGCAGGAACTAATCAACTTACAGGAGTATTAAAAGCTGAAGGGTTCTCAGTAGATGCACTACAAGGTGATATGCAACAAAAGGAACGCGATAAAGTGATGCGCGCCTTTAAAAATCAATCGTTACAATATTTGGTGTCAACTGATGTTTCGGCAAGAGGTATAGACGTAAATAATTTAGCATTTGTTATTCATCATCAATTACCAGACCAATTAGAGTATTATACACACCGAAGTGGAAGAACAGCTAGGGCTGGTAAAACAGGAGCGTCAATTGCACTTATAATTTCGGGAGAGGAGCAAAATATCCAAGGTATTCAAAAGGATTTGGGCATTAAGTTCAAGCAAATGACTTTATAAAATGTTAAAAAGCAAGCATATACGCTGCTTTATTCGTATCTTAATAGCACTAAATGTTGTTGCTATGAAAGCTAAATATATAATTGTGTTGATAGTAAGTTGTTTTTTACTATCGTGTAGTTCTACAAAGTCTAGTGCTACTCCAGAGCAAATAGAAACTTTAGACGCTTTGGTTGCTGGGAAATCTTTTGAAATTAAATCAGATTGGGCTTATCCTCAGGCTTCAAGTGGCTTATTGGCTCTTCAAAACTCTGGCTTGTTAGCTCCTGGCGATGCTAATGCTGGACGTTTTAGTTTGATTGGTAATCCTAACCACTTCAGGTTATCAGATGATAATATTGATTCGTATTTACCTTATTTTGGGGAACGTCAAATGGTGACCGATAGATCAGGTAATGGTAGTATAGAGTTTAAAAATACGATTAAAGATTATGAGGTTACCAAAAAGGATAATAATTCGTATATCATCAAGTTTTCGGCAAAGAGTCATAACGAAAACTTTAATGTTATTGTGACCTTATTTCCTAGTTTAAAAAGTGAAATTATGTTACAAGGAGCCAAGCGCTTTCCTATACGATATTCAGGAAAAGTAGTCGCTATTTCAGAATAAATTACTTCAATAACTCGTTGACATTCATTTTATACATTTTCCCAATTGGGACAATATAATCTTGTATATGTATTCTATTGCCTTCTATACTAGAAATATGTGTTTTAGCCACTGCAAATGATTTATGGACTTGTAAAAACTCATCGGTAGGTAAGGACACTAACATTTCAGAAATTTTTTCTCTTATTGTAATGGTATCATTTGTGGTGACTACTTTAGTGTAATTTCCTGAAGCTTCGATAAATAAAATACTAGGAATATCAACTTGAATATAACTTTTGTTCTGCCTTAAAAAGATTTGATTTGTAGTAGATGTCTGATCATGTGTTGACGACTTTTTACTGCTTATACCTGAGCCAATCACCTTATTAATAGCCTTTAAAAAACGCTCAAACCCAAATGGTTTTAATAAATAATCTATAATGTTAAGCTCATAACCTTCTAAAGCAAACTCACTATAGGCAGTGGTTACAATAACTTTTGGAGGTGATTTTAGTGTTTTTAAAAATTCAAAACCTTTCAATTTCGGCATATTGAGATCTAAAAAAATAAGATCTACAGATTGATTGCTTAAATAATCTAAAGCTTCTATAGCATCATAACAATCTGCCATATGCTTCATATTTGGTAGCATATCACAATAGCCTTTTATGATATCATGTGCAATATGTTCGTCATCAATAATGATATATGTAATCATAGTTTAGAAATTGTAAGTTGGGCATTAAAAATGTTATTAGTCTTAGAAATAAGTAAGTCATGATGCTTTGGATATACTAATTCTAAACGTCTTTTTAGATTTTCTAACCCAATACCTTCATGTTCATTTTCTAGAGTTGCATCAAAATTATTCTTTATATCAAAATGGACTTGCTCATGTTTTGCAGACATAGTAATGTAAACATAAGCATTCTCTCTTAAATTTTCCACACCATGTTTAAATGCGTTTTCTAAAAGTATAATAAATAATAATGGCATAATTTGATAATCATTATCATCAATATCAACATTAAATTGAATATCTATAGTTTTATGGTAGCGCATCTTATGAAGCTCAATATAGTTTTTTAAATAGTCTATTTCTTCGGAAAGTAAAACAGTGTCTTTTTGCCCTTCATAGATACTATAACGCATCATATCTGATAATTTTAATATCAATTCTTGTGCTTGTTTTGAATCTTTATCGACTAAACCATATAGATTATTTAGCATGTTGAAGAAGAAATGTGGATTGACCTGACTCTTTAAATGCATGAGTTCAGTTTTGCGAATTTCACCTTTAAGCAAAACATACGATTTCAATTGCTTTATAATCCATAACACACCTAAGCCGATAAGGAAAATGTAATAGGCAATAATCAAACTACTAACAATCGGATTATATCCTTCAAGGAATACAACAGAATCTTTATCTGTTGTAAGAATTTCATAAGCCGTAATTATAATTGGAATTAGAGCAGAACCAACTAAAACAATTGTTAGTATAAGACGGTATTTTCTATCTAAAAGATGTTTCATAACACAATATTAAGTCAATATATCATGGCAACAAAAGAAGTTGACAAACGACCTGTAAGTGAGGTTAAACACTCATTTTGTGTATGCAAAGCAACTTTGTGATAATTAGCTAGTTATGCACCACTATGTTGATGCTTTATATCCCTAAAGTTATTTTGGTTAGTCTTTGAAATATAGGTTTGCAGTATTAAAATCAATCAAAAAGCGAATATTATGAAAAAACGAGTATTACGATATTTAAAACATATCACAGTCACTATTTTAACCCTAGCTATTGCCGCTATACTATTTGGATTATATCATGGAGCAAGCGTGCATTATGGTGATCATCCAAAACAAAAAGATCTCAGCAATGAAGGTCCTTATGTGTTTTACGAAAATGACTCTATAATGAGTATTAATTATGTAAAAGGTAATAAGAATGAAGGATTTTATGTTGACAAAACCCTACATCAATCTAGCAAGACAACACGTGTGACTTGTTATTTTCCGTTAGATGATACCACTTTCGAGTTTGATATAAAATCTGATTTTGAAAGTCCGAAAGCCATTTATAATGATGGCAATAAAATATTAGCAATTTCTGATATTGAGAGTGGTTACAAAACGTTTCGGGACTTTTTAATTAATAGTCAGGTTATTGATACAAAACTTAATTGGACTTTTGGAAAAGGGCATTTGGTGTTAGTTGGTGATTTTGTTGATAGAGGAAATTCTGTAACACAAGTCCTATGGTTTATATATAAACTTGAACAAGAAGCGAGTAAACATGGAGGTCAAGTACATTTTATATTAGGCAATCACGAACTGAAAAACATGTATGGTGATTATGAAGCCGCAGAGCACAAATATATTGCCGTATCTAGAATTTTAGGCAAACAACAATACCAACTATATGATAAAAATTCGTTTATCGGAAAATGGCTATCTAGCAAAAATACAATAGAACGTATAAACGGTCACTTATTTGTACATGGTGGAATCCATCCTAACTTAGCTAAATTGTCTGTAGATATCAATGCCATAAATAACATTGTTAGAAAGCACTATTATCAAGGATATTACCCAAAGCAAGAAGCTGGCATTGAGCAGTTTTTAACAGCTACTAAAACAGGTCCTTCATGGTACAGAGGTTATTTTAAGGATGATTTATCTCAAGATGATATTGAGTTGGGTCTTAAAAAATTTGATGCTAAAGCCGTTATCGTCGGACATACAATTCAAACAAAAGTAAAACGTTTATTTAAAGGTAAGGTGATTGCAATAGATGTTCAGCATCCAAAAGATTATCATAAAAACTTTCCAAGTGGTGCATCTGAGGGGTTGTTAATAGAGAATAACAACTATTATCGTGTTCTAGATGATGGCAGAAAAAAAAGTATATAATTTAATTGAGCTTCTGTAAGATTACAGAAGCTCAATTAAATCTAATTCTTATCTTTAATCATTGTCAAATTATAGTCTGTTGATTTATATAGAAGCGTTTATTGGAAAAAGGGATATCATGAAAAACATTAGTTTACTTAACGTTTTCGTAAGTGTTATTATCGTACTAGGTTTTTATAGCTGTTCAAAACCAGATAGCAACGCAGTAATCTATGATACTGATGTGTTATCCATTACTAGAGTTAATAAACATGTGTTTGTTCATGAATCGTATCTCAAATTAAAAAGTGGAACAGAGGTTCCTTGCAATGGTATGATTTTTATTAGTAATAATGAAGCTATAGTATTGGACACGCCAACAACCATTGAAGCTTCCAAGGAACTCATAGAGTGGATAGAAGAGACACTAAGATGCGAAGTAAAAGCTGTGGTTCCAACTCATTTTCATGTAGACTGCTTAGGAGGATTAGACGCATTTCATGATAAGGGTATAAATTCAATTGCCAATAACGCAACAATTAAACTAGCTCAAAGGGATAGTAGTGTGCTTCCAAAGTCTGGTTTTAATAACACTAAAGACATTTCAATTGGTGATAACAACGTAATCTTATCATTTTTTGGAGAAGGTCATACTCGAGATAATGTGGTTGCTTACATCCCAAGTGAGGAAACTTTGTTTGGAGGTTGCTTGATAAAAACTCTCGAAGCTAGTAAGGGTAATCTTAATGATGCAAATATCGATCAATGGTCGACAACAGTGGAACAAATAAAAAACAGGTATTCAGATTTAAAGTTTATTGTTCCTGGTCATGGTAGTTATGGAGACACAGCTCTTTTAGATTACACCATAGAATTATTTAAAATCAACGACCAATAAAATATACAATTCAATAATCAATATCATAGCTTATGAAATCTATATGTTCAATACTACTACTTATATGTACTATGCAATTTGCTATAGCTCAAACTTACACAGGTAATGAAGATGACATTGCTCAAATACTTAAAAACACTGAGACATTTTCCGAATATATAAAAGCATCTAATTATAAAATGATAGGTGCATCGTATACAGCTGATGCGAAGATATTTCCAAATAATAAAGAGATTATAGAAGGAACAGAAGCCATTATTAACTACTGGAAACTACCAAAAGGTGTTAGCATCAAATATCATAAAGTGACTTCGCATGAAATTAAAATCTTAGGTGATGAGGCCTATGATTATGGTGTTTATCAAGGTGCCACTTTATTAGGTAGTGGAGAGGAAGTGTCATGGAAAGGTAAATATGTTATCGTTTGGAAAAAAGAAAATAACACATGGAAAATGTATTTAGATATTTGGAATAGTATAAAATGATCTAATCAATATCTAATTCATCTTTCAACTTATCCAAAGCTTTCTTTGCTTTGTCAAGGGACTGTTTATTGTCTTCATATACCATTGTAATAACAGTCTTACAATTAGGACAAGTAAATTCTTTTTCTTTTAAAACATCATGCAGTTCAAATTCAATATTAGATTGACAATTAGGACAAGGAATAATTGGCATTTTTTAGATATTTAATGAGATTATTTTATAAATATAATCAATCCTCACAAACATCATCCCTAAGTTCGATATCTTTAAATTTTTCCCAGATATTTCCTTCAAAGTCTTGGGGTGACAATCTGAAACTAATATTTGATGTGTTGTTTTCTTCACAATTATGAACC
Source organism: Psychroserpens luteolus (assembly GCF_021032705.1). Classification (GTDB taxonomy): domain Bacteria; phylum Bacteroidota; class Bacteroidia; order Flavobacteriales; family Flavobacteriaceae; genus Psychroserpens; species Psychroserpens luteolus. The sequence goes on from NZ_JAHVXI010000002.1 coordinate 131,026, forward strand.
TTAGCCAATAGATTTAAAGTTATCATTTTTTGAGTATTGAACGCATCGTAAACGTTTAATTTTCCAACAAAATCAGCTTTATCATAACCATTTCCTTTTGTATTTATAATGAGAGCAGTAGTTTTAGGGACTTCAAAATCTTTTTTCTTATTCACGGCTTTCATTAGTCCATCATAATAGAATCCCATTTGTTGTTCTAAATCCTTAGCTGTAAACTTTTGAATACCTTTAATATGCCATACGAAAGTATAACACCAAAAATCTGGATGGTCTTTATCTCTCCAACTCTTTGCAAACCTGAGATCTTCATACCCTTCGTATTTTATTTCTGGAGCAAAACCTAGTGGGAATTTTATGATCTCTTTTAACCAAGTCGTATCAGATACAAATACACCTTTTTCTTGTTCTTCTTGAGCATTAATAGAAAAAGAATAGAGTAGAAGTCCGATAATTAGTACTATTTTTTTCATTCATTTAGTTTTTTCAAATTAAGTGTTACTTCAAAGCCAATAGCATCAGAAATGGCACCATCTCGCAATTTACTATTATAGTTAATTCCCCAACGCATTCTATCAATTTTAAACCTAGTGGTCATTTGTTCTTTTGCGAAATCAACTTCAGCTTGAAATTCTATTGGCAATGTAATACCTTTTATGGTTAAATTTGCAAAAATCTTCATATGAGTAGGATCGTGATACGTTACATTGGTAATTTTTAGTTTGGCTTCGGGAAATTTTGCGACATCAAAAAAGTCTGGATCTTTTAAATGATTAACAAGACTTTCATTAGCATCTGCAGTTTTAATATCGTCACATGTAATGCTGTTCATATCTATAGTAAATTCGCCACCTGTGATAATATCTCCAGTTTTTATAAAGTGACCGTTTTTAAAATTAATAGCTCCATTGTGCCCTCCAAAATAAAAGGTATACTCCCCAAACCATTTTAGTTCACTTTTAGAGGTGTCTATAGCTAATTTTTCTTGAGCATAGCTAAATGATAATGTGCAAATAGCTGTAATAAGTAATAACATTCGCGTTTTCATAAGTTTTGTTTTTTAATTAATACTGGATGTAAAACTATCGGCAGCTTTAGCAAAAAGTGTCAAAAAAGTGTAAAAGAAGTGTCAAGAGTTGTAAAAAGTCATGAAATTGTATGTTATTTACAGGAAATTATGAGCAAGAAAAGAATTTACACCTATACTGTTTCAATTATCCTGGTGATTATTGGATGGCTATTATCTAATTCAGATAAGAAGAATGAAGCGTTTATTGAGCGTGTGAAAATTTCATTACGTGAGGTAGGAAATCAGTTATTATTATCCAATCAAGATTCTACATCATTGATTTTACCTGTTAAAAAATTGAGTGATTATAAGTATCAAGTATCATTTAATGAGCAACTGTCATTTGAACCAAATAATTTGGTGACCATTATAGATAGTACACTTAATATATCTCAACTTCCAAAGCATTATAGAGTAGAAGTATTACAGTGTTTAGACCAAGAAGTTGCTTATAGTTATCAGATGAGTAAGGAAGAAGAAAGCACGATCATACCGTGTAATGGGCGTTATTTACCCAATGGATGTTATACTATTGAAGTTACCTTTTTCAAGCGGGTAACATCATTTTTTAATAGAAAGAACTTATTTTATCTTTTATTGTCAATCGTGATCTTATTCATAATTGATCGTTTCTATTCAAAACAAAAACGTGAAATTGCATCAGAAAATGATCATAAAAAATATACATCGATAGGTCGTTTTCGGTTTTATCCAGAACAAAACAAATTAGTTAAAGAAGCTGAGGAAATTAGTTTGTCTAAAAAAGAATGTGAGCTTTTAGAAATATTTGTTGCACATCCAAATCAGATCATCAAGCGTGATGAGCTCACTAAAAAAGTTTGGGAAGACAATGGTGTTTTTGTTGGAAGAAGCCTAGATACTTATATTTCCAAGTTAAGAAAAAAGCTAAAAGATGATGATGCTATAAAGCTTACCAATGTTCATGGTGTGGGTTATAAGCTAGAAGTTAGTTAAGCCATCGTCAATTATAAAAAAAACAGTATATTTGAATTAAGCACTGAAAATCAGTGTTATATCTCTCCCTATTTAAGAATTTTAAGGTCGATAATGGCCAACAAAAACAGTACTCATGTGGTATCTATTACATGAGTTATAATTAGTTTATGTAACTATCTTAAATCAATATATTATGGCTTCACAAAACTATTTTTCTCTTTACAAAAATAGAGAGAGCACTACAATTTTTAAATCTGATGTCCAAGGAGACAATGACCCATCAACTGGACCAAAAGCAATTTTTCAATGGTTAGCACTTTTTGCTGGTGTTCTGATTCAACCTTTCTATGCGTTTTATAAAGAAGCAAGAAACTTTGGTACTCCTGGTGAAGTATACCAAGACTATTATTTTGTTGTATTTGCCTTAATTGTATCTATAGTTGCTTTTCCAACGGTATACAGAAAAGCCTTTGATGCAAATAGGCCAAAGTGGATGCAATTAATACCAGTATTTACGGCTGGTCTTGGTTGGCAAACAATTGTTGATACAGCAGTTGAAGTTGCAACTCCTACACCAGAACAGGTTGATAGTGTAACGACATTAATTGGCTATTTAAACAACATGCTAGTTTAGTAGATACTTAGTTTCTATTATTACCGTTATTTTTATACTTTCTATAGCTTGTTCCTTTTGTACAAGCACAATTACTGATGCCTTGTAAGAAATCTAATCCTATAGTAATACTATGTGTACCTGAGTTAAATCCAGAAAGGTCATTAATTGTTAATTGGTATGAATAGGCAAAATATAATCTATTCTTCATGATTCCTGCCATAGGCCCAAAGTTTAATGGTTTTAAAAATTGATCATTTAAGAAACGATATGAAGCACCAACCCAGTAGTAATCACCAGATCTATTGAATTTTCTATATTTAAAATTGAAATCGGTTGCAGAACGTCCATCACTATTAAACAATTGGAAAAACACTGATGGTTCAAACTCAACACTATTATTTCGTTTGTTGCCAAATACATATCCAGTATAGGCTTGAAAGTTTAAAAGATTATTAGGTTCAAAACCTGTAAAATCATCAATTTTCTTTTCTAAAATGTTATTGGCATTAACACTAAGGTAAAAACGATCCCAACGGTAAAGTAAGCCAACATCAAAATTATGATTGGTTACTGATCTATCATCAGTAATACTAGGATCTACAATAGGAATTTCTTCTGTAGGTTGAAAGTTTTCAATATCAATTCGAAAGCTATTGATATTGTATGACATACCAAATGAAAAATATTGCTTAGATGTATAGTCTAGAATGATATGATGCGCAAAAGAGAACTTAGCTCCCTTCTGACGTGTATTACCATTTCTATCATTATACATAGATACACCAATACCAGATTGATTAGCGATTCTGAAATCGGCATACAGAGCTTGATTGTCTGGTGCATTTTTAATACCTACCCATTGCGTAAGTCCGTTAGCTCGTATTTTTAAATTATCTCCAATTCCTGCATAAGTAGGAGAGATGATAAAATCGTTATCTGCTAAGTATTGAGTCCACACAGGCAAATTTAGCTCTTGTCCAAAACTAAATGAACAGAACATTAAGAGAATATATAGTTTGATATTTTTCATTTCAATAATTGTTTTAAATCTATTACCTGTAAAGTGTAAAATGCCCAACATACTCTTTAGCTACAGCTGGATTATTTGGTCTAACGACATACCAATAATCACCTGTTGGTAGTTCTGTTCCATTATATCTTCCGTCCCAGTATTCACCTACACGATAGGTTGCAACTTTACGACCGTATCTATCAAAAATATCAAAGGTTAGGTTTGGAAAATCTTCTGTACATCCTGGAGACCAAGTATCGGTTACACCATCACCATTCGGACTGAAATAATTAGGTATACAAGGCCCTAAAATTTCTAATTCAATTACAGCTACAGCTTCACACCCAGCACTATCTGTAACAACTACAGTATAGACACCAGATTCTGTTACATAGTATACATTAGTATCGCCATAATCTTCGTCATTAAACGTAAACTGATACACACCAGTTCCTCCGGCAGCATTTGCAATGATCTCTCCAGCCTCATCACCTTCAACTAATACCAATGATATTGGTGCATAATCTTCTATGTCAAATAATTCTGTTGTTTGAATACAACCATTAGTATGTCTAACATCGATATAATGATCTGTTCCTGGTAGTACGTCTGTAAATACATTACTAATTTGGTAAGGTCCTCCATCTAAAGAGTAGTCTAATTGTGAAAGATCAGTAATGCTTTCATCAACGGTTACAGTAACTGTATTAGTAAGTGCATTGTTCTCACATAAGTATTCAATTTCTATGACTGGGTTAATTGTCACCGATTCCGGGAAGGTTATGTTCCACTCAGATTCACAACCTTGAGCATCACGCACGTATACCGTATGGTCACCACCACCTAATCCGGTAAAATCAAAAATAGTTTGACCAGCCGCTCCTGTAGTATAAGGACCATCATAAGTATCTAAACTCACACTATAAGGTAAGCTACCTCCTGAAATATCAATACTAAATTCACCATTACCTTCTCCTTCACAAGTTTCTTCAAATAGTGAATCTGGTACAATACTAAGAATGACTTGTTGAGGATCATTGATAGTGAAATCAAAAGTTACATAGCAACCTAATACGTCCTGTACAATAACATCGTAAGTACCAGGCGCTAAATTTTCAAAAATATTGGTCTCAAAAAATTGATCTAATTGTGGAGAAATCGCATATTTAATAATTCCTGTTCCTCCAGTAGCATTGATTTCTAATACACCATCATCATTTCCACTACAAGTCACATCATTTACAACGAAATCAACTTCTAGAGGCGCAGTTGGCTCTGTAATAGTTATTGGAGCTGTAGCCGTATTACAATCACCACTTACAACAGTAACAATATAAGTTCCGGCGATAAGTTCTGTAAATATACCAGGACTATTTTGCGTTGCAGGAATTGTATTGCCAAGTGTATCTTCTAAAGTATATACATAATCTCCTAATCCACCTTGAGCTGTTGCTACAATAGATCCATTGTTATCACCAGCACAATTTATTGTTGGGTTTGTTGATTGTAAGTTTATCTCTAAATCTGGAAGCGGATCAATAGTAATTTCATTAGACACATTAGCAATACATCCATTTGCATCTCTTACATAATATTGATAAGTACCAGGTGGCACAGAGAATGTTGTAGATGAATTAAATGTTCCCAATATAGTTGTGAAAGAACTATCGTTACTATAGGTGTAAATACCAGTTCCTCCTGAAGCACTTAATGTTAATGTCGATTCAGTTAAACATGTTTGAGTTGTTGCTGTGACTAAACTAGCTTGGATAGGTGTAGGCTCTGTAATAACGATATCAATCGAAGTTAATGAACATTCATAGCTATCAGTTATAGTAACAGAGTATGTTCCTGCTCCTAAGTTGCTAAATACATTTGTCGTTTGTGGACCAGATGTACTAGGTGTAGGCAAAATAGTAGTTAAGGTGTAAATATATTCTGTTCCTTGACCTCCAGTAACATTGGTAATCGTTATGGATGCATCTTGATCTCCAAAACATGACAATACTGATGTATTAGGCGTAAATGTAGCGTTTATAGGTGTTGGTTCTGTAAGCGTAACATCAACAGAAACAATACAGCCTTCAGCATCTCTAGCGTTTACTGTATAATTTCCTGCTGATAAATCTGTAAACGTACCATTTGAAGAATACGCCACAGTAGCATCTCCTGTTAATTCATATTCATAATCACCCCAACCTCCAGTTGCAATCGCAGTTATAGTTCCTTGACTGTTATCACAAGTGACATTAGATGTTTCATTGGCAGTTAAAGCCAAGACTTCAGAAGGTGAAGCAATAACTACAGTTGAATTAGCTGAACAGAAAGGGCTTTCTGTTTCAGTAATAACTACAGAAAACGTTCCAGCTGACATTCCTGATACAGTTAATGGATTAGTAGATGTATTAGCATTTACCACTCCAGTAACTGAAGCACCTAAACTGTCAAATACTTCATAAGTATAAGTTCCTGTATAACCACTTATGTCTATATCAAATGACCCAGAATTATCCCCAAAACATGTAACTCCTGTTGGTGTTGTCGTAAATGATGGAGGTATAGCTTCTGGTATTGATATTGTTGTTTCTTCTGTACATGAAGTTACAGTATCTGTAATAGTAATTGTATAAACTCCTGATGGTACACCAGAAAACACATCTCCACTTAAACTAATGGATGCAGGGTTTGGACTTATACTATATGTATATGTTCCTGAACCTCCTGTTGTCACCAAGGTAATTTCGCCATCATCATCGTTACATGTGGATAATGCTGTAATACTTGGAGTTAATGTTAATGGTGCTTGAATATCAACTGATACTAAGTTGCCACATCCGTTGGCATCCTGTATTTCAATTGTATGCGTTCCTGAGAATAAATTAGATATCGTAAATGGAGCTGTTTGTGTCTGAAAAGCGCCACCATTAATACTAAAACTATATGGTGCAATACCTGGAGTATCTAAAGTAACGTCTATTTCAAAATTTCCTTCCGTTACAGTACACAAGTTAGTAACTGTAGCAGAAATGATAGGCGTCGTATCCATTGGTAAAACCACAATAGGACTTGAAACAACACATCCATAAGCATCTAAAGCATGTACATAGTAGTTTCCGGCATCTACGTTAAATGTACTTGCCGAAGCCCAACCAGCATCTGTTGCTAATGGTGCAGCAGCGGTAGTTGTTATTTGGTATTGATATGGAGCGGTACCATCTTGTGCAATTGCACTAATCAGTCCAGAGTTTGTATTACAATTCGCATTTTGATCTATAGAAACATCTAAGTTCAATAGGATAGCAGATTCAGTTATATTGAAAGGCGCAGTCACTACACCACAACCAGAATTTGCTCCAGATGTTTCAGTAATAGAAACAAAGTAATTACCAAAAGGCAATAGTCCTAAATCGGTTATAGTAATTGAACCACCTGCTGGAACACTACCAGAACCTGTTACACCTGTTGTAGCTAAGGTTAATGCATCAAAAATTTCATAATTGACGTTTACTGCAGTTCCATAGACACTATTAATTGTAAATGACACATTTCCATCATCACTTCCAGTACATGTTATATTATTTGAACTAACAGCACTCAATGTCAACGTTGAATTTGTTGGAATTGGTGTTGTCGCTGGTTCATAATAACTACAATTAGTTGAGGCGTCATAAACTATAAATGTATAAGTAACACCAGAAGTTAAACCAGTAAATGTTGCAGATTCACTACCAGGTGTATCTTCAGGAATCCATGATCCTGGCGGATTAGGATATACTGAAATAGGACCTTGATATATACTGAAAAAGAATGGTCCAGAACTAGTTAAAGTAGATCCAATACTCACAACTGCTTCTCCACCAGTAAGACAATCTACAGTAGCAGTTACTGAGATATCTAGATCGGTTGGAGGAGAGGCAACCAATACATCTTGTTCTAATACAGAACAACCATTGGCATCTACAACATTAATTTCATATAATCCAAAATCTACGACATCAAAACTAACAGAGGTAGACCCTGTGGCATTTAGCTCGGAGTTAGCATAACCGTTTGTTCCAGTAACAAAATAATTATATGGTGCTGTTCCACCTGTAACAGAGTTGATAATTATAGAACCTTGTGATACACCACCTGGCCCACAACTAATATCTACTGTATTGTAATCTACAACTATAGGATCTGGCTCACTTATAACAATAACTTCATTAGCTGTACAAGAATTTGCATCTGTAATAGTAACAGTATATGAACCAGCTGGTAATCCTGATGTTTGAGATCCATAATTTGTTCCTGTTGTATCATTATTTACATTTATGGTAAATGGAGGTGTTCCTACTGTAGTATCGATTGTAATATCTATAGCTCCATTAGAATCTCCATTACAAAGGATCTGTTCAGATTGTACTACAACACTTAGGTCAGGAAGCGATAATGGCTCTATTGTTATCACACTAGATTCTGCAATACAACCATTAGCATCTGTAATTTCAAATTGGTATGTTCCGTCTGTTGCTGTTGTATATGTAAACGATGTTCCAGTAGTACCTAAGGATGCATATGCCGCACCATTAATAGATACAGCATAGGTAAATGGTGCTGTACCTGTAATGTTTCCTGTTATAATGGCATCTGGTGTAACTGTACAATTTAAATCTTGAGTTAATACCACATTTACTGTAGGAGTTGGAATTGGATTTATAGTATATGATTCGCTATATACACAATCATTTTCATCTCGTACTTGAAATGTATAGGTTCCAGGTTCTAATCCAGCAAAATTGGTAGATGTTTGGTATGGTGTAGCACTAGTCGCTGGAGCAATAATTTGATATTCTAAAACTCCAATACCACCTGTAGTTCCTGTTATGGTAACTGTAGTTGTATTTGACGGACACGTAATAGGTGAGTTGTCAAACATTAAATCAGTTGGAGGATTTAATGAGTCTATCGTTATTTCATTTGTGATAGCAGTACAAACATTAGTATCTTGTATTGTAATTGTATATGTTCCATCTGTTAAACCAGTAAACGTATTACTTGCCTGAAATGTAACGCCATCAATACTGTATGTATATGGTCCATCTCCTCCTGTGACACCTGTAACTATAATTGTTCCATTAGAAGTACATGTGTAAGGTGCGTCTAATTCGGCAGTGCCAGATATCGCATCATTGGCTATTATAGTGACTGTTTGCGGTACTGTGGAACATACAGATGCTCCAATAGAATATTGTACTACAACATCATAATCGCCTGCAGCAAGACCAGGAAATACTGGCGAATTGAAAAAGGTTGCTCCACCATCTATACTATATTCTAATGCATAACCATTACTTGCAGTTACATTTATATTGATACTACCTGTTTCTCCAGAACAAGATATATCTGTTGTTACTATATTGAATTCAGGTTCTGGTAGCGGATCAACTATTATTGATGTACTAGCACTACAATTATTAGAATCAACTACAGTTATGTCATATGTTCCCGCTGTAGTAACAACAATCTCTGGTACTGTTTGAAAATCTGTAGAACCGTTTACAAAGTAGAAATATGGAGGTGTTCCACCTTCAGGGTATACAGTAATTTCTCCATCGGTACATGTTAATGGAATTGTAATTGCTGCTGTAACCGTTAACAATGGTGGTTCTACAATAGTGACATCTTCAGAATAAATACAACCATTTTCAGTTTCAACTGTAGCTGTATATGTTCCAGGATTTAAATTAGCAAATGTATAGGTGTTTTCCATAATTGGTCCAACACTATTGACTAATGTTCCACCTTCAAATAATGAGAATGAATACTGTGGATCTACATCATTAGCAGCCAATTGTATACTTCCTAAATCACCATTACACAATGGTTGAATAATTGTTGTAGACACTGTAAAATCACGGTCTCTAATTTGAACATCTGGAACAGTAAATACACATGGGTTTGTTGGTACTCCAATTTGTCTTATGTACACAGTGTATAATCCCGGAGTATTTACTGTAAATACATTACTCGTTTGATAATTAATATCATCAAGACTATACTCATAGCCAGATGGTACATCAATTACTGTTATTGTTCCTGGAGTTGTACAAATAATATCTGTAGCTATAACATCGGCATTTAATAAATTCTGATAAACATTAAAGTAAAATTGCACAAAACAACCACCTGAAAAATTTATAGTTAGCCTAAACTGACCTGATGTATTAGCTAAGAAATCTGGTCCGTCACCCACTTGATTCCACGTGCATGTATCATCTTCATTAGCACAATCTGGATCGGTTACAGCAGGACAACTAGATTCATCTAATTGTTCCCAAATAATTGATGTTGCACTAGTGATATTTGTTTCAATAAACCTAGAATCATTGGCACCACATAAAAATATATTTGGTAGTAACTTTCCATCATTTGGACAGGTCACTACTTCATCTGCATAAGGTATTACCGGATTTTCAATATCACCTCCAAATAGTTCTACATGGTATTCTTGCTCAATAGATTGACAAGGTGCAATGGCTGTATTAAATGAATAGTAAGTACCAACATTGGTAACAGTAATTGTTTGTGTTGTTCCTATGACTGGTGTTCCTGTTGGACTTGTTGACCAAGAATACGAATCGTATCCATTAGCAGCAGTTAGTTCTACACTAGAACCACATAAAATAATATCTTCTATAAACGTACAATCTAGATCAGCTAAAAAGTTAGTAGCTTGTGGAGATAATAAACATCCTGTATTACTATTTAAACTTGGATCATCTGTAATTTGGAACGTAGGATTAAAAAAGCCGTTATATGTAGCGAATGCTTGATTATTAATAATATTTGAGCATGCATCTGCTAATTCACCACAAGAATCAACCACTTGAACTTCAATGCGAATTTCATATACAGGATCATTTTCTTCAACTAAATAATCTTCAATATCAAATATTATCTCTCGTGTTACTGGATTATAACTGGCAACAGTAACACCAGGAGGTAATACTAAATCGTCAGGGTAGTTAAAAATAATATTGATTGGAAGTATATCTCTAATTTGAAAGTTAGTAGCATTATCATTTCCTGTGTTTTGAAAACCAATGACATAGTTTAATGATGAACCAAGACCTACGGTTTGACCTCCAATATCATTACCTGCATCATCTTCTACGATTTTAGTTAGTACAATATTAGGTTCAATAATCTCAACAGCGAAGGCAAAAAAGTATGGAAAATAAGTATCACCACTGGTTTCTAATCTAATCACTCCTGAAGTGGCATCGTTGGCTATAACAGTATTTCCTGGGTTTGGAATAGCAATAGTTCCTGTATCAAAACCTAAAGTATTGGTACTATTAGGAACCCTATTATCTACAGGTGTAGCATCAAGTCGTGTTACCGAACTATTAAAGAAATTAGTTTCAGGCCTATCGACAGTCGATAAACTAACACCATTTAGTCGTAATCGATCTCCTAAAATAGGACTATCACCTTCTAACGTGGCAAAAGCAAAATTTGCTCTAACTGGAGCAGGAGCAGGGACCGTTCTAAATCCGTCAACTGGAATGTCCAAAGTTGGGTTGTTGCCAGGCACACTAATCGCACTAAAGCCATCAAAACTAGTAATTGACTTACCAGGAAGTGTAGGATCTTCATAGACTATGAACAATGACCAACCTGCAGATTGTCCAGTACCATTATACGGATCAAAGTTTGCCGTTTCTCCTAAACCAGAAGAAACGTTAGCAACTGTATAAGTTCCTAAATCAACTCCTGAGCCATAACTTGTTACAATCGCTGTTACATCTGCAAAACATGCATAAGAGAAACTATCACCTCCATCAACAGTCGTTCCATTGGCATCATAAATAATAGTACCTTGTATATCGTTATACCCTCCAATAGGTCCTTTGAACTTTACTTCAGTAATCGGTTCATCTCCAGGATTAACAGCTCCCCAATATAAACCAGCATAAATAATTCTATAACAATTTGGATTTGGAATTTCTAGATCCGCACTAGACGAACTAAAAGTAGATGCATCACCATCAATATCAATATATTGCATATTAACATTGTGATTGTATACGGAGTTATCATTGAATGCATTATTGTCTGGCCCTAATATATTATTTCCAATAAGTACAATATCTCCTTTTAAATCCTCATTAAATCGAGGCGTAAAGGGTTCGTAATTTTGGGCATATGATATAAGACCAAAAAATAGTAATGAAACAATGATGGTGATTTTAGAAAATGTAGGTCTTTTCATGATATTTAAAATTTATAATTCCTTTTTCATTGACAGGGCAATCTCTGAATTCGGAATTGGGCCATAACTTACTTATTATTTATTCTCAATTTTTGCAATAGACATTTTACCGTTATACGGTCTGTTTCCTTTTGATTTTAATCCTTCATTTGCAGCCTCTATGTAATCAAACTTATCGTAATAAATGTAATATTTACTTGTGTTGACATCATAGAAAAAGTCTATATCTGTTCGTCCAGAGGCAACAACTTTTCTCAAGAAGTCATCTCTTTTCTTAACGTCACTATGTACAGCTAATATTAAATAGTATCCATTCTCAACATTGGTTACATTCTCGAGAATTTGAATATTATCACTTTGCTGTTCCCCAAAATCAAAATCTTCAGTTTTAAGCGGCGTGCTGCTTAATCCAGTAGATTGTTTGATGTTTTGTAACGTCGCTCTATCTTGAGCATAGCGCTCGTCTTCATTATCAAAAGCAGCACGTTTGATTCGTCGTCGTCTTTCAAACTCGGTTGCTACTTTAATATCTTCTAATCGCGTTTCTAATGTAACTTTCGCTTCTAAAGCATTTAATTGTTCTGTCTCTAGACGTTTTAATGCTTTTTGGTAATACAAATACACTTCATCATTAGTAATAGTAGCTGCTTCGTATTTGTCTTCATATAATTCTTTTAGCTTTTCAATATCTTCGCCTCGCTTTTTTATAACAGCGTCTAAATCAGATTTGATTGCATTTAAGGCGTTATTTTCGGCAGTAATACTTTTAAATGGTTTTGGCGTTACTGCAATACCTTGTTCGCTTAAATCATTTTCTTCTTTTAAATCTTTTAAATCTTTATCCTTAATAGCTACAATATCATCGAACTTTTTCAATAATTCATTTTGAGTTGTTTTAGAATTCTCTGTCTCCAGTGCTAATGCATACATAGACTTCCCGAGCTCATCTTGTGGGTTAGTAATTAACTCCTCTTTTGCTTTGGCATCTGCCTCTTCTTGAGCTTTTTGTTCAGCTAATAATCTTGCTTTAGCATCAGCCTCTTCTTTAGCTTTTTGTTCAGCTAATAATCTTGCTTTGGCATCAGCCTCTTCTTGAGCTTTTTGTTCAGCTAGTAACCTTGCTTTAGCATCAGCCTCTTCTTGAGCTTTTTGTTCAGCTAATAATCTTGCTTTGGCATCAGCCTCTTCTTGAGCTTTTTGTTCAGCTAATAATCTTGCTTTGGCATCAGCCTCTTCTTGAGCTTTTTGTTCAGCTAGTAACCTTGCTTTAGCATCAGCTTCTTCTTGAGCTTTTTGTTCAGCTAATAATCTTGCTTTGGCATCAGCCTCTTCTTTAGCTTTTTGTTCAGCTAATAATCTTGCTTTGGCATCAGCCTCTTCTTTAGCTTTTTGTTCAGCTAGTAATCTTGCTTTATCATCAGCCTCTTCTTTAGCTTTTTGTTCAGCTAATAATCTTGCTTTGGCATCAGCTTCTTCTTTAGCTTTTTGTTCAGCTAACAACTTAGCCTGTGCTTCGGCTTTTCTTTCTGCTGAAGATTTACGATTGGCATCAGCTTTAGCTTTAGATATTTTAGATACAACAGGTTTTCTTTTATTACCAGAAATCAATCCGCTTACTTCATCACCACTACTATAATCGTAATTTTGCTTGTTTTTGAATCTATACGCTAGTGTAAATTCGTGAGAAGGTCCAAAATTATTCAAATCGCCTAAGGCTTTCTCATAATTGTATTCGATAGCAATTTGTGGTGTAATATTGATTCCCACGCCTCCAGAAGCACCAAACACTGTATTATATCCAACTTGAGCCCAGATACCTTTTGGAACTGTTAGCATTGCAATAGCAGATATTACAGTTTCGTCTTTTTTGAATTCTGATCTAATAAGACCAGAAAATTTACTTTCATCAAAGAAACCTCTAGTATTCATATATCCTGTATACATTAAATGCGCTTGGATACTTTGTTCTGGATCATCTTTGATAAGTTCGGATGTATTGGAATTATAAGTTACCAAATTGTTGATTGATACACCAAAGTCTAGGAATACTAAACCATAGTTAACTCCAGGGCTAATTGCTAATAAAAAGTTTTCAGGAACATTTTGTAGAGAAGGATCATCAAAATTTGTTACAACATTACCAGTATTTATACCACTTTTGTAGGCACCAATATTAAGTCCGAAGGTAAGGTTGCTATCTCTATCCAGTTGAACGTTGTAGGCGAAATTGGCCAGACCACCAAACGTAGTTAAGACACCATAGTTTTGTTGAAACACACTTAAACCGGCACCAATATTCTCTCCAAATCTACCAGTATAACCAGCGAGATAGGTGAGTGGGGCGTCATCAAACTGTACCCATTCTCTTTTATTGGAAAAACTAATGTATTTATTTTGCTCACGAACGAAGCTAAATGTTGGGTTAATTGCGTATCGATTGAAGGTTAAAGAATTCCTTACGGGTAGGCTAAGCGAAACCACTCCATCATCTTCTTGAGAATAGAACATCTGTATAGAACAGATACATAATACTAAAACCAAAAGATGTGTTTTCATATTATTATTTCACTATTGTTATTGAACCTTTTCTAGTTTCGTTATTTTCAGTGGTTATCACATAATAAAAGACCTGATTAATACTGGTCAAATTCAAATCATTTTCTGGCCAATTATTTAAATAATCATTGGTCTTTAAAACTATTTCTCCACGATTTGTCATGATTAATACTTCTGTATTAGTACCAGTTACATATCGTGTTGGAATTACCCATGTATCGTTTATATTGTCACCATTTGGACTTATAACATTTGGAATATTTGCTACTTCAGGAAAAGGATCTAAAGCTTCGCTTAGTTCGAATAGGAACTCTCTTGAACCAACACAGCCTGATGTTTCGCTAACTACTATTTTGTAGTTGCCAAAATCGGTAGCATCATAATTATCAGTTGTAACACCAGAAATAATACTGCCATTTAGATACCATTCATACTCTGGATTATTCGCAGTAGTTGTCACAACTACATATAGCGATTCGCCATCTTCTATCGTATTTGTTTCAGATACATTTAGTGAACCTTCAAAAAGCTCACTTTCTAATTCAATTGTGCCAGAGGCTGAACAGTTTCCTAAATCTACTTGAACAGAATACGAACCTGATTCATTGGCTTGATACATTTGATTTGTGGCATCAGGAATTACGGCACCATCCTTAAACCACTGGTAACTATTACCACCAATAGTACTTAATGTTGTTGCGCCTTGAGCTGGACAAAAGGGATTACCTAAACTTGAAGCGATTCCAGCGTTAGCCTGTCCTGAAGTAACTTCACTAATTGCAACACGGTTAGAAAATGAATCTGATGTACATGTACCATAATTTGTTTCGGCAAAATAGGTTCCTTCTTCACTTACTTCAAGCGTTGGGCCTTCTGAAAGGAACACAGCTGTAGTCGGTCCAGTTTCCTTGAACCAATTAAATGTAAGAGAAGGGTAGTTGAGTGGAGAATCATTTGATCCTGTACCTGGATTATCAATGGTTAATAGATAGCTTCCTCCAGAACAATAAGCACCTGTCGACACTAAATTATTTATAGTGAAAGGTGAATCTTGAATTTTGTAATAGGCTGCAAAAGTGGACGAACCAGAACTTGTAGCGGCAGGTGCGCTACTTTTAATCCTTATTTTATAATTTTCTCCAGCGGTTGTTGTAGGTAGTGAAAAGTTTACCGTTGCAGGTGATGTTGTAATCGCTCCAGCATTAGAAGTATATACTACAGTTGGGTTTGAAAAGTCTCCATCTGCATCAGACATTTCTATAGTGAACTGATTTGATGCCTCTAAAGCACTTTCAGGTGAAAAAACAAACGTAGTGCTATAAGTGTTGAATGACGCACTAGCACAAGCTTGACTAAAACCTAGGTTAGGTGAACCAATAACTATCTGGGCATTTACTTTTTCTTGCGTAACAAGAATAAATAAACAACAAAATCCAAAAAGGAATTTATGTAGGGATTTAGTGTAGTACATTGTAGTTTGGGGCGTAGTTTTTTATCTATAAGCAACAATTCTTTAATTAAAGATTAATAGCTGGTTTTATAATTTTAATCGTCATCGTCAATGTCATTTGAAGCGATTATTCTATTGATTCTCAATCTGAAATCTGGTCGTTTTAAATTTTCGACATCAATAAAAGTTTCAGAATCTGGACCTTTTGAATACACATTGTTAAATGCTCTATTTCCATACCAATTCTCTAAGTCTTCATTATTTGCAATATTCTCAACAAATATGTTTCCTTTGCAATTATTGAAATATGTTCTGGTGAATTTTATCCGTTCAAGATTTTCACTATTAATTTCTATGTTTCTATCAAATATTACAGCAGGATTAAAACCTGAAATAACACTTTTATCAATAGTAAACGAGGCATCTTCTCCGATGTAAATAGCTTCGTTAACCAAACCAACTTTAATATCGTTACGCAAATCATCACTTAAATTGATTAAGGTCAAGTTTTCTGCGCTGACAAAGGTTTGTTTTTGAGAAAAATCGGCAGATTCTTTTTGATCATGAGCGGCAACATACATACATCTTGATTTTCCTGCTCCAGATACATATGGCGATCTTATAGCCAATGAGTTGTTAATTTTACATTGAGCACCATAATTAAAGTCGTAATCGTTTATACTTGATTTGTACGATACCATTTTATCTAAAATCACATCGCCACCTAATATACCAAATGAATTACCTTCACAATAGCTAACCATAATATTTTCTATAATGGTTTGTTGTCCAACACCAGCTAAGGTCAATCCATTGAAATAACCATAATCTTTGGTTCTCTTTCCAGCATATTCAATTCTTACATAGCGTAAAACACCAGAATAACTGGCAGGATTATTACCACCATAGCTAATTGTTTTAGCCGCAGAAGGTACTAAGCCATAGTTCAAAGATGATTCGACACCAAATTTATTTGTTGGTGCATTACCAAGAATGAAGAGTCCTCCCCAATCACCAGGCTTTTTTACACTTCTACTTGAAGTAAATATTATTGGGTCTGTGTGTGTGCCGTCAGCAATTATTTTTGATCCGTTACTGATAACCAGCGATCCTTTAGTTTTAAAATCACCTATAATCACTGTACCAGGCTCAATAGTAAGTGTTGTACTATCAGTTACAAAAACATCTCCAAGGAGAAGATATATATCACGTTTGTATAGTCTAGTATCTTTGGTAATATCTCCACTTAATATTTTAGTAGGCTTACCATACTCAACTTTGTTCGGTTTAAATTCTGTCCAAGGATTTAGCCAATTGTTATAGCCAATAATTCCTTTCTCTTGCTGGGCAAACATATTGCCATACACTAATAATAGGACAAGTGTAATTTGAGTAATTTTTTTCATAGCGGTTAAATTCGTTTACGTTAGACAAGTGGGCGCTAAATTATATGTATCAAACATATGAACAATACTTATGAAATGCAAAAAATATCGACGAAATGCATAATATTTGATATGATGTATTATTTTTCTTACAAATTTATGATTTTATGAAAATTAATTACTCAATTATGGTAACAAACGCAAAATCAGTCGCTTAATATTTATAAGAAATTATTTAAAAAAAAACCTCAACGCAATGTTGAGGTCAACTATTTTTACAAATACTAACTAATGTTAATCTGTTTTATAATCATTATAAGTATGCAAAGATTTCAATGTTTCTTCATAAAACATAATTGCAGCAATCAAATCACGCGTATCAGAATAAGGCAATATTTTTTTCTGAAATTCTACAGTACTGTCAAAATAATCTACAGAAGCTTCTCTATTATCTTCTAAAGCTTTTTTATTTTCTTTAGTTTCAGGTATTCCTAAAGACTCCATAGTTACACCTGGTTTTGTAGCAAATGCAATATTAGGTAGAATATTTACAATAACTTCAATACGCTCTATATACAGATTAAGTAAAGCACCTTTAGACATTTTACCTAATTCTTCATGACTATGATATTTAGAGATACTCGTTTTTCCACTAATCATGTTTATTGGAGCATTCTTTTTTTGGGCAAAACCGATGCTAACCATCAGAAAAAAAACAGCGATAATTAAAGTAGGTTTAGTTTTCATTTTTTGGGTTTTTTATTAACGTTAGATAAGCAAATCTATACAATTAATTAAAAAAAACAACTAATTTCTGGGTTTTTTTGCAAACTATTTTATCATATGAAATGCATATTTCTTGGATAAACTGCTTATTTACTGGATAAAATGCATATTTATACGACGAAATACTTTTTGTCTTTTTCATGATCTCAGAGGCAATTTATCAAGAGATTTTAGAAAAAAATCCGCTTTTAAATTCACAAAATCATTGCTTGTTTTTACATTTATTATTCTCAATTTATTGACATGCCAACTTAGAATTAATCTGCCTGAATGCAATAAAGATTAACCCTTTAGGAATCGATATCTTGCTCCCCTTTTTACACATAATATGTACTTCTGTATGTGATTGTTATGAACATTTCATCGATATATTTTACGTCTAAGTACATTTCATCGTGAAATTTGAACATTCATGTGATTTTTAAGGGTTTACGATATAAATCTCTCAATTTTGAGTAAATCTAAAATGCTTAACCTCATGAAAAATTCAATAATCTTAATTTACTTTAGTCTTTTTTTAAGTATGAATTATACAATTTGTGCTCAAGAAACTACGACTGATTTGCAAAGTAATTCTACTGATTATCTAGAACGTCACCCTTTATATGATTATTCTGAGTTCCACTTGAATAATACAGATACTATTCCTGGTTTTGAATTAAAGGAAAATAAGCTTAAAGTTTCTGGTACTATATATAAGAGTGATGGTGTTACACCAGCTAAAGGTGTAATTCTATTTATTGAGCAAGCTGATGAAAATGGAGATTTTGATTTGAGAGAGGCAAATGGTAAGCGTTATGTACACAACAGAGGTTGGATTAAAACTGATGCCGACGGACACTATACTTTTTATACATATATTCCAGGAAATGACAGACGTTATAACCAAATGCAACAACTATTTCCAACAGTAAAAGAAGCTTCTAAAACGGAATATGACATTGCTAGCTTTCTTTTTGATGAAGATCCGCTACTAACAAAGTTATGCCGAAAAAGAATGGCCAAAAAAGGTGATCCTACTAGAATTCTTAAGCTTAAGAAAGAAGGTAATATATTTGTAGTCCAAAAAGATATAGTACTTCAAACGGATATAGAAGCTTCAAAATAATTCAAAGTCTTTACCTACAAATTTTTTAATTTTTAATCTGCTATCAATACTTTAGAAAAACAGGTATAAGTACTTGTAAATGTGATAGGTGAATTTACTAGATTGTCTGTTAATCCAATAATAGAAATCTTGTATATCATGTTATGTCTGAATCAATTATCCGTTTTAAGTTTTCGCTGTTACTTGATCTGCTGCATACTTCTACTTACTAATACTATTTCAGCACAATCATATAGAGATGATTGGACATCTCGTTTGTCATTTGTAATTGATTATGGTCTCTCTTTTCCAACCATTAAAGGAGGTAATAGCTTTACTATTTCTAGTTTCCCAAGTCATCCGCAAGACCAGATTGTTTTTTCTGAGAGACAAAGTTCAAGACAGGACTTATCAAATTTAGGGTATTACGGATTAGAGTTAACATACGCTCTACAACCTAAAATTTCATTGGGATTAGTAATGCAACGAAGAAATAGTTATGCATATAATTCATCAATGCAGTTTAGTCAAGAAAAGGAAGTTATATCTAATAACCTATTGCTATCCGCAACTGGAGTTTTCATGCAAAATACCAAGATTAGCTCTACATCACTTTCGTTACTTGCAGCTTTTAAATTATTTAAAATAGACATTGATAGAGCTACAGTAATATCTTTTGAAACGGGAATTGGAATAGGGCTTTCCTTTATAAAACTGGATTCGCAAATCTCAAATGTGTTGCTTACAATGCATCTTAAGAATGATACTACTAGTCAGGATAACACTTTTGGTCCAGGACTTATAGCGCCAGAAATTACGAGAACTACACCTTTTACATGGCAATTAAGTACAGGTTTCCAATTTCAGTTTGAAAACTTCCCTAATATGAGTATCGGATTTAAACTTGTAGATATTGGTCATTTTATCATTATGGAACGACCAGAAAATATGCGAGATTTATTTCTACTTACTAGTGCAACTACTAATGCTGAAGATCAGAATTTAGCGCTTTCAACAACTAATCAAAAGCGACATTTAGTTACCAAGGACATATACATCAAGTTCCATTTCTAAAAGACGCTAAAAAAACGAAGCACTAATAAAAGTGCTTCGCTTATTATGAGCTAGTTATTAAGAAAAGAGAGTTTTAATGCATTAATACAGCTTCCCTGTTGAAGGTAAAGAAGACGTTCCATCATTACCTTTTAAGTGTACGTTAGGACCTAAGAACCTTAGTTGTGTATGTTGTTCTCCTTTTTGGATAGTTGCATCCATCACAATAGCAAACAAACTACCTGACACTGAATAATCATACTCAGTATTAGAAATTTCTCCTTTGTAAGAGAACGTATTCCATTGATTTGCCATTTTAATCATGGCATCAATAATCTTTGTTTGTTGTGCTCTATCTAATCCATAAGATTCCATAGTATGTGTCGTTTGTGAGTAAGATGTTTTACCACCTCCAGCAGAGAAAAACAAGAAGAAGCCATAACCTCCACTTTTACTTTCTTTAGTTAATTGATCATACTTCTTTTGGTATGATGCAGTCAACATACCTCTAATTAGTTGGTCTAGTGCTTTCACATTCTCAGGTGTTACACATTGCAACTTCAATTTGAAGTCAACTTTAATGTCACCATGCGCTGGTACTGTGTAAGTTACGCCAGAGCATTGACCTTGTCCGTAAGCATTTACTGCTACACCATCTGTTGCAGCTCCAGTTGCGTTTGATGCAGGATTTTCAAATACTGTGCTTAAATTTTCCATAATAAAATGATTTAAAGATTAATAATACAATTGCTAGCTTATAAAGTTTGATGCTAACAATACTGTAAAATTATAGCAAACACATTCCTGAAAATTGAGTACAAATACCTGAATTTCAAATCCATATCAGCAATTGTGTACTACGTATTTGTACTTGAATTTTAAATCAGTTAATTGAAGTAAGTGATAAGGTATGAAGACTATTATTTTTCGATCACTAATTTTTGACCAACGCGAATCACAGCATTTCTTTTGATGGCATTAGTTTTGCAAAGTGATGCGATACTAACATTATTTCGTCTTGAAATTCTAGATAGCGTATCACCAGGTCTAACGGTATAAATAGACTGTTGCTTTATTAAACTAGCGATAGCCTCTTCTTCAGAAAGCAAAGGAATTATTTTGCTTTGACGTTTAGAATTATGTGCAATTGGGCGTGTCCATTTTCTAGTGATCCATAGTTCTTTAGATCGTATTTTGTTGTGGTCGTTAAATTCGAATAAATACTCAGGATTAATAGATACACCTTTGTAATTCACAACTAAATGTAAGTGGCTACCTCTTGCATTTCCAGAAACGCCTCCTTTTCCTAAGTACTGTCCGCGAACTATCGTATCATTTTCTTTGACGCCATAAGCAGATAAATGTGCGTAAACTGTTTCTAATCCGTTGTAATGCCTTAGCACAACAGTTTTTCCGTGACCTCTACTATATCTAGACATGCGTACAATACCATCAAACATAGCAAAAAGACTATCTCCAGTTACCAAATCTATATCTATTCCCTTGTGCGGTCGTCCACGTCTCCAACCATAGCGTGACGTTACCACTTTTTCTTTCCCAATAGGAGAGAAGTAGGTGGAATCTTTAAAATTAAGCTGCAGCGGAAATGTAACCTCCACATTTTTATATGGATTATAGACTGTATGATCCCAATATTCTGCTTTAATATTTATAGGGATAAGCGTATCTTTCTCTTTAACAACTTCAGTTTTTACTGAATCAATACTTGTTATAAAATTTAATTCTGAAAGATCTAATAATTTAAACTCAGGACTTTTTTGAGCAAACAGACTAACAGATATTAGAATAAGAAAACAACTGAAAAATGATTTCATATTAATAGAATAATAGCACTAATTTTTGCATGGCGAATTTAAATAAATTTAACGTCAATTCTGTTAATGTATTGTTAGAGTTACTAACATTTAACAATTTCATTTCACTTTAAACAATCAGGTAATTGTACGTATAGATATGGATTAATAAATACTTATATTTATAGAACTAAACATTTTCATTGCTCATGTCTGAAGAACTAGAAAAAAATAGACCTTTAAAACCATTTGAAACCATTGGACTATGTTTCAGTGGTGGAGGTTATCGTGCCACTTTTTTTGCTTTGGGTGTATTGTCTTACCTTGATCAAGCATCATATAAGAATACCCCTTTATTAGATTCGGTCAGAGCATTAAGTACGGTTAGTGGAGGAACCTTAGCAGGTGTAGGCTATGCCAAAGCTGTTCAAGATCCAAACTATGACTTTAAAACTTTTTTTAAACACTTCTACAATACATTTACTCCAGAAAATGACTCACTCTTAGAAACTGCAATTGCAAAATTAGAAGATGATACTGTTTGGAAAAGACATGCTTATAAAAAGCGTTCACTAATTAATGCCTTTGCCTTAACTTATGCTGAAATGCCACTATTTGAAGGTCAGTTTCAAGAATTTGAAAAAGATGATATTAAACAATTAGAACAAGTATGTTTTAATGCGACCGACTTTTCGTTTGGACTGACTTATCGTTTTCAAAACCGAGGTTATTTTGGTAATAATCCATTATATAAGAGTTTTCAAAAGGAAGTCAATGCCTTGCGCAATCAGGTAAAGTTAGGTGATGTTATAGCATCTTCGTCCTGTTTTCCTGTTGGATTTGAACCCTTAGTATTTCCAGATGACTATTTTGAAAATCACAATGCTTCAGACTATAAAAACTTAAAAGAGTTAGATCGATTTATTGATGGCGTAGGCATCATGGATGGTGGAATTGCAGACAATCAGGGTATAGGTAGTATGATGTTGATTAATGAACGTATGCCTGATGGTCTAGATCTAATAATAGTAAATGATGTTGGGAGCTATAAAATGAAACCATGGCAGCAAGATACCTCTACTGTTGGAAAAACTTCAACGGTTAAACGGGTAATAAATAAAATATTGCAATACTTTACCATAAAACCTTTGTATTGGATGACATTTATTATTGGTTTACTACTTATACTTTTAAACAATATGCAAGTTTTTGGGCCTACAGCTTATACTGGATTATATATTTTAGGTAGTACTATAATGGGTATGGGTTTACTTCTAACTGTTTTTGGATTAGTTGCTTCGGTGGTAAAAGTATCTGTACTGTCACGATTAAAATCGCTGTTTAAAAAGAATGTTCCTGAACCTTTATTGGATGATATTTTGACATTTCAAAAACTAGATATTGGTTTAATACAACGCATGCTAACAGATCGCTTAACTTCTGCCATGAAAATGATAAATGATGTCTTTTTAAAACAAATGAGGCGCTTAAATTATGATTTATTCTATTCTAAACCTGAATTGAATAATAGGCGTGTAACTGCAACAGTTTACAAATTAAATGGTCAAGACACACCTTATAGTAAAGGTGCAAACTATAATGACCAAATACAGCCAAAACCTAGTAAAGGTTTAGAAAGTGTATGTTTAACGGCTTCTGAAACACCCACAACACTATGGTGGGACAAAACCGATATTGCAAAAAACCGTATGGAAACTTTAATTGCTTGCGGTCAGTTTACGGTATGTTACGAACTTATGGATTATATCCTAAAGTTAAAAGCTGATACAAATAGTGGCATTAATGATTTTACTGAAATAGATAAATTGTATAAGGCCTTGGAAAAAGACTGGAAAGCTTTTAATGATCAACCATTATGGTTGGTTAATCAACTTAAATAATTATAAAACAGGTATTTATACGCATAAATATACTACAAGTAATATATAATTTTAGTGTATTAAAAAATTAACCAATTTAAAGCACACTAAATTATGAGTAATTCAACCGCAGCACCAACATGGTATGGAGGCATCCGAGATATGTTTACGCAAATCGATATTGATCATATGTCACCTCATGGCATACTTTTAAATGACTATGATTCGGTAAAATCAAATGCGCCAGGTATTTATGGGCAATTAGCAGCAGGTAATATGCCACCAAAACATCCATGGCCTAAAAGTCAAGTGCAAACATTTTTAGATTGGATGACCAATAACTATCCAAAAGGAACACCTCCAAAGGAATCAAGCAGACTTAAAATGATGGCAACAGCATCCGCGACACGTGTCAGAAAAGATGTTAGTTCTTTGTCTTCAGATGAAATAGCTACTCTAAAAAAGGCATTTTCGGGTGTTATGAAATTAAAAACAAATGATCCAAATGGATATTTTATACAAGCAGGTTATCATGGTCTTCCTAATGCATATTGTATGCATCATATTCCTGGATATAATCCATGGCATCGTGCTTATCTATACAGTTTTGAAAATGCATTGCGAACAATTCCAGGATGTGAAGATGTAACACTGCCATACTGGGATCTTTTTAATGATTTTCCAGATCTTTTAAACCAGGCGCCCTTTGCTAATTATACATTACCAGAAGATTTAAACAGCAATTATAAAAAAGGCTATGTAACTCAACGAAATTCTGTTAAAACAATGGAAAGCTTATTTAAGCAATATGATGTTTTAACAGATTTTACACGTGCAAAAACACAACAGGATTGGGAAGACTATCATGGAGGTCAGGCTTTTGGAGGTGCTCCAAATGATACGTCAATAAGTGCTCACGATGGAGGTCATGTGGCTACTGGACCAACAATGGCAGATCAAAATGTTGCAGCTTTTGATCCAATTTTTTGGTTCTATCACTGTAATATAGATCGTATGTTTTGGGAGTGGCAAAAAGGCATGCATGCAACAGATATAAACGGTTTGTTATCTACAATCACAACAACTGAAAGTCGAAATATTTTTACAATACCTGTTTTGGAGAGTTTACCTCCATTTACAAATAATGCTCCGCATCTAAACACGGTCAAAATTGTAGATTCGATAGCAAACTTAGATGTTGATTATGATCCACCTGCAAAAGAAACAAAAGAAATAGCTATGGCAGCATTTACAACAAAACGAAGAGGCTCAGTGGCAGCATCAGAAAAATTCCATGTAGATACAGACATTGCTAATGTGCGTGTTAAAGGAATCAATCGTATTAAAATTCCAGGAAGTTTTAGTGTACACTTATTAAAAGATGGCGAAAAAATAGCATCTAAAGCATTTTTCCAACCATCTGAAGTTGATAAATGTCCTAACTGTGTAGAAAACCCAATTGTACATGTCGATTTCAAGCTCCCATTAGAGGAGGTGAAGTCTGGCAAGCTTGAAACTTGGATTGAACCGTTAAATCATGCGCCATTTGGTGATCGTTTTCCTCATAAAATGATGGGAAACCCTACTATTAACGTAAGATTATTATTAAGAAACGAATAGGTATAATCATTCTGGTTTTCCTATTAAACTAACATTAAAATATAATCTTTATGAAATCTAATAGATCATGTCTATTTATGGGACATCCCATAAAAGCAATTGTTTTGTCCATACTTATACTTGGTTTGTCTTGTGAACAAAACAAAACGAGTAGTTATGTCGCAGTTCAAGCTCCTCTAGAGTTTAGTTCTAACATACCTGTTGATGTAAACCCTGCC
This sequence comes from Psychroserpens luteolus, assembly GCF_021032705.1. GTDB lineage: Bacteria > Bacteroidota > Bacteroidia > Flavobacteriales > Flavobacteriaceae > Psychroserpens > Psychroserpens luteolus. The sequence continues at coordinate 156,783 of NZ_JAHVXI010000002.1, forward strand.
TTGCAAAAAGAGCTTAAAGATGCAGGCGATATTTACCAACTTAATGAACTTTTTAATATGTACAGTTGGCAAGCTCTTATTGCTATAAACTGGCCATTAAATGAAAATGGTGAAGCTCGTAAAAATTTCACAGATGAAGGTACACCAACTTGGCTAACATGGAAAGAGGCCTTTCAGGTCTACCGCTTTGATGGGAAAGCACCTGAACCATGGGATAGTCCACGAACTGATAGTGGTTTAGGACTTCAAACAAATGTATTGAACGATATTGATTCAAGAATCATATTAAATAGTACAACACCAACGCATACAGGTAACAACAATATTGCAAATGAAACCGATCAAGCTTTTGCGGGAAAATTATTTGATCAAAATGGTAATGTGGTGGTTTACGAAGTCCTAATGAACAAAGAGGAGTTTGATTACGTGGTAGAGAATAAGCTTTATAATATTAATGGTCAATTAGAATTTTCTAAAACTAATGTAAATGCCAATTTTCCTAAAGGAGATTATGAAAAGCAACAATTAGGTGCTGTTGAAATTAAACTAGCCTGGAAAATTTTAGAAGACAACGATTATCAGGAGCGTTATTTTAAAGATGAAGGATATATTATTAACGAATCGACTAAAAAACCAGAAAAAGCACTCCTCGGATTAATTGGCTTTCATATAAGTCAAAAAACGCCAACAGGAAAACAATGGGTATGGTCTACATTTGAACACATTGATAATCTAGATCAAAATACAACCGAAGTCGATGGAGAGATTAAGGTAATTCATCCAACACTCACTAATCCTAATTGCGAGATATGCCCAGTAAATGTTGATGTTAGTAATAATAAAAACACCTATTTATACCACACTAGTGAGCATGGTAACTATTGGAATGTAACAGGAGATACTTTAAATTATTATACCGATAGTGCTCAAATGAAAACACAATCTAAACGCATGGTAGATATTCCCGTACGTGTAAAACGAATAAACACCTTAATGCAAGAGTATTTCAAACAGCAAGGTAGTGTATGGCAATATTATCAGTTAATTGATACGCAATATCCTTTAGATCAAAATGCAAAACCAGGTATAAGCACAGACAGTTTGTATTACATACCAGAAAGTGTTGTTAACAAGCCAGGAGGTAAGCCAAATTTGGCATTCCTAACAAATATCTCTATGGAAACTTTTTTCCAAGGCGGTAATCAAATAGCAGGACTTATGGAAAACTCTCAATCAAATATTACCATTTTTGGTACTGAAAGTTGTATTGGTTGTCACTCTAGCGCATATCTCTTTAATTCATACACATCACAAAACGGTAAAATGACATTAGGAATTGGATCACAGTTATCAGGAGACTTTAGCTGGTTACTCAAAACTGCACAATGGGATAGAGACCAAAAGAAACCATCACAAGAAAAACAGGAATAATGGAAAACACAAAAAAAACAATCTGTTCTTGTAGTAAGCACCATCCTCCTAAACGATTATTAAATAAGAGTGGAAAGAAAACGAGTATTCTAAATGTAGTGACTGCAGTAGTACTGTTTTTATTTCCAAAATGCCCAATTTGCTGGGCTGCTTATGCCTCGTTATTTAGTTTTCTAGGCTTAGAACAAATAAGTTTTAATTCTAATTGGAGTTATATTGTTCTTGGACTATTTTTAGTTGGAAGCTTTTTCTTAATGCGGAAACACTATTTAAATAAATCGTGGTCGAGCTTAGTTTTATATGGCTTGGGAATGATCATTTTGATGATTTCTTATGGCTTGAATTTTACTGAAAACTGGTGGCTATATGTTGTTTTGGGATTAATTGTATTGAGCAATCTCTCTGGCAACAGTATTCAAAAAATCATCAAGTTATTTAAACATCCTTTTGCAGCCACAACTTAAATCATTGACTAACATGGAAACTAAAACAAAACAAACTCAAGAGCTTTTTACTATTGTTATTCCTATTTATGATGGCGTTGATTTGATGGATATTGCAGCACCAAGAGAAATATTTAGTTGGCTTGCATTTGACAAATCATTTCATAGAGATATCACAATATTATTTGTTGGTGAGCATGAAGGAACCTTTACAACTAACAATGGATTAAAGATTGCAATAGAAGCCACTTTCAAAGATGATATTGCTTTAAACCCAAACTTGATATGGGTTCCAGGAGGAAGACCAGAGACCTTAGCCGAAATTATCTCTGACCCAAAATCTCCTTATACGGCATTTGTGAAAAAAGCAGGTTCTAATGCCGATTGGGTATGTTCTGTATGTGAAGGCGCTATTCTTTTAGCAAATACAGGATTGTTAAATGGACATAAAATCACAACACATTGGAAATTTGTTAATTGCTTCGGTCGTTACCCAGAAGTGACCGTAGTTAAAGATAATCTGCGTTATCTTAAAAGTGGAAATAGAGTGACAGGCGGAGGCATTTCGTCAGGACTAGATGAAGCGCTATATTTAGTCAAGTTAATTGCAGGTGAAGCTAGTGCTATTAAAATTCAACAAACAATGCAGTATTATCCTGATCCGCCTGTAAAAAGCAAAATTCCTGAGGCCGGCGCCTGTCCAGTAAAGGGGCTTGCCTAATAAATTCCAATATTAATTGTCTTAATAGATTAGCATTAGACTAACATAGTTATAGGTGTGCAACTAATGTTACTATTGAAAGCTATAGTAGGATGAGAATAGACCATAATCTTATGTAATTCATTATCAATTCAATATATTTTACTATCTTAGTGTGGATCTCCCTAATAAGAACATATAAAATTGTGAAACAATGAGTTATATGCGTTCTTTTATGGATGATTTTGAGGTTTCAATTCCCGAAATTTCTTGTTTAGAAAAAGAAAAAATAGAGGATAATGGTTTCGATATATCAGAATACTACCTTGATTATCTTAATTATAGTGTGCTACACAATCCTTTACGAAAGTTCCCTTATTTCACTGCTTGTAATATTCATGGCGATCTTTTTAAAAAAATTAATAGAGATGAACTTTTCTCAGGAAAAGGTGATAAATGGAAAAAAGATGAACGTATTCCAAAAGACACCCAATTAGGGCAAGAACTATACGGAGCAGATAAAAGTGATTTCGATAAAGGCCATCTTACGAAGCGAGAAGATGTACAGTGGGCAACAGATCGTAACAAAGCCATTGAAGCAGCCGAATCGACATTTTATTTTACTAATGCTATGCCTCAGGTAGATCGACTCAATAGAGGGGTTTGGAGAAGGATTGAAGATTATATTTTGCATCATCAAACCGTAGAAAATGACATTAAAATTAATGTGTTTACAGGACCTGTTTTTTTTGAAAATGATCCTGATTTTGTAACTAAAGTTAAAGATGATATCATACAAATTCCATATATATTTTGGAAAGTGGTCTATTATAAAATGAATGGTGTCTTGCAAAGAACAGGGTTTATAACCAGTCAGAAACATCTATTAGAAAAGCGACGAATTGTTAAACCTTCAGTTCGTGCCGAGGCAGAACCAGAAAGTGATTTGTTTATGACTTTTAAAGATGCTGAAACGTATCAAGTAAGAGTAGAATTTATCGAGAAAACTTCTGGTCTTTCATTTCAGAAGGCAAATGAAAATTTTGTAGATAAAACACCCGAAGAGCTTATATTATCTGGTGTTGATGTGCGTTCAGAAGACAATTTAAGTATTGAAAATGTCCGTATTAATATAACGTTATAATTTTGTTGTGATAAAGATATTATTTATAAAAGTTAATCCTATAGGAACAAAGAATCTCAGGCTCGGTAAAGAAGAGAACGAGATTAGAAATGCGTTGCAGGTCAGCACAGGTAGAGACGATTTTGAATTTCACACCAGAGATGCCGTTACCATAGAAGATTTGCATCGTGATTTGGAACAGATCAAGCCTAATATTTTGCATGTTTCTGGTCATGGAAGTAAAGAAGGTGTACTCTTTTTTAATGATAATGAAGGTTACAAAAAGGAAGTTGATGTCATTAAATTTTGCGACTACTTAGCAAATTATAAAGCACATGTAACATGTGTATTTCTTAATGCTTGCTTTAGCTTGAACGGGATAGATACATTAGAAAAACAACATGCTCATATAATAGGAATGCGTGATGAAATTCCTAATGATACAGCTGTAAAGTTTGCCAAGGCATTTTACACATCCCATTTCAATGGAAAATCGGTTAAAGAGTCTTTTAATACTGCCAAAAGCATTGTGAGTATGGACGATTATGATGAAGATTTGATTCCAAAACTTTTAGCATCAGAACATCTCATAAAAGAAGACGATGACGATAATAAATTGGGCGAATCTCAATTGAGACTCATATCTGAGGCAGAAATTGAAAATGCTAAAATAGAAAGCAAGCAAAACATAAAAGAGTTTACCATTTGGATGATTGTTCTTGGCACTATTGCAGTTGTTGGAACCATTTTTTCAATTATATATGATCAAGGCAAATTTCTAACGACTGTTAGTAGTGCTGGCCCTACAAGTATTATTTTCTTTCCATTTCGCTGGCGAATGACAGAAAAAGAGTGTATTAATGCAATTGCAGAAATGGGTATAAGACGTCTTCAATTTCTTGAACGACCGCAATTAACAGATACTGAAATAGAAACATTCAACAAGCAGTTTTTTAAAATAAGAGAACTAAAACTAAAGCGATGGATAAAATAGAAGAACGAATCAAAGAAATTGAAGAACGTAATAAAAAATCTAATAAAATAAATTTATTAGTGGGTTTAGTTATTTTACTTGGATTGGCCAGCTTCTACTTTTATAGTGCTCATATCCAAGCAGAAAAAAACAGACAGATCGCTAACACCAAGCAGGAACTAGAAATAAAAGCATTAGAAAAGAAAAATGAAGAATTAAGAGCCTTAATAGCCGAGCAACAAGTTGATTCTATACAGAAATATGCTGTGTATAGTGCAAATGAAGTAAAGGAACAATTGAACGAAATACGGAAATCTACAACTAATACTCAAATCTTGAAATCTGTAGATTCTATTGAAACTAGAGTTAATACAATTAAAAAATTCGCATCAGACACTGTTGCCATTCGATACTATAAAAGAAAATTGGATGGAGACGTTGTAGAAAAAGTAATCAGAGGAATAGAATCTCCTCATTACATTTTTGATTCCATTATAAATGTTGCAGATAGAAATAAGGTAAATACTATTTATTATGGTGATTTAGTCAAAAAACAATACGCTGAAGAATTGGCATTGCGTTTAAAGAACAGTGGCATTAATATTGTAAATGTCAAGCCTTTTAAAAGTAAAAAAGGATACGATTGGAAGAAAATTACTGTGCAGATAGAATTTGAGTCAACGAAAGTTGAAGATGCTAAAAATAATGATTGGCAAATACGATTATATTCCTACAAACCAGATCAAAGAATTAAAAAACGTATTGAATCTCTTATAGGCAAAAGTGGTTTCAAACTGACGGTTTTTCCAGATTGGGAAGAAAAAATGTCTTTTTTTTCAAATAGACCTACAGTTTTATATTATACCAATAACAATAGTAAGAGAGCAGAACAAATTGCAAAGCAATTGTTTGAAGCCACAAAAGTTAAATTTAATACTTCTTTAGGCAAAGGATATGGTGTTTCTGAAAAAGATAAAAACAACTTGTTTATAATACACTATAATGGAGATCCAGATTCAGTTTCAAAATCAAGAATGATAACAAAGCAACAACAGCCTATAAAAACTGATAAGTATTAACAAAATATTAAAGATGACCATGCACGATTAGAAATGCATATCTTTGGGTAAACTAATATCACTTTCTATGAAAACGATTCGTTACCTCTCATTTATTTTACTTGTATTTTTTTCTTGCAAAGACGACAAAACATCTGATAATACCAATACTGATCTTGTTATAAAACCTGTTGTGTTTGATGGTATAGATGCTTCTATTAAACCAGGGGATGACTTTTTTAATCATGTCAACAAAAACTGGTTTGAAAACGCAGTTATTGCCGATGATCAAATTGGTGTAGGTGCTTATAGGTTTTTAAACATTCCACAGCAGGAATTATTAAAGACTATTTTGGAAGAGGTATCTCAAAAGGAACATCCTGTAGGTAGTATAGAACAAAAAGTTGGTGATTTCTTCGCTTCAGGAATGGACACGATAAGTATTAACAAGCGTGGATTAAAACCCATTCAGCCAATTTTAGATAACATTAATGCAATTAGTGATATTGAAGGAATACTAACTTTTGTTGCAACACAATTAAAGTCTGGAGATTATTCGATGTTGGCTCCATACGTATCACCCGATCAAGAAAACAGCTCACTAAATATACTACACTTTGCGCAAACAGGATTGGGCTTACCAGACCGTGATTATTACTTTTCAGATAATGTTTCAGTAAAACAAATTCAAGAGGCTTATAAAACGTATTTAACAACACTTTTTGAACTTGTTGGTGATGCTAATGCTAAAGTAAATGCAGAAACCGTTTACAACATAGAGAAGCAATTGGCAGAATCACACAAAACTAGAATTGAAAGAAGAGATGTTAAAGCGAACTACAACAAGATATCTGTTTCAGAATTAAATGAAAGCCATAAAAACATTAATTGGATTGACCTATTACATATTTTGGGGGCAAAAGTCGATTCTGTAGATGTGGCTCAACCAACTTATTATGATAATTTAAATACAATGTTACCATCTGTGTCTTTAGACCATTGGAAACTTTATTTAAAGGCAAACTCTATTGCGTCTCATGATGATATTTTAAGTCAGCCCTTTCAAGATGCGTCTTTTGAATATTCAAAAGTACTATCTGGACAATCTGAACAGCAACCACGAGCAAAGCGTATGGTTAGACGAGTAGACGGACAAATAGGATTTGCTCTAGGACAGTTATATGTAAAGCGCTATTTTAATGAAGATGCAAAAAAACGAGCGTTGGAGTTAGTTAATAATTTCCAAAAAGTACTAGAAAAACGTATTGATAACTTAGATTGGATGAGTGATAGTACTAAGGTAAAGGCCAAAGACAAACTTTATGCTATTAATAAAAAAATAGGATATCCAGATGTTTGGCGTACTTATGATGTATCTATTGATCGCAATCAATTTTTTGAGAATGTAGTTGCATTACGACAGGACGCCTATCAATATCAATTAGACCAACTTAATAAAGCACCAAATAGAGATCAATGGGGAACAACACCCTCTACAGTGACAGCATATTATAATCCGTCACTCAACGAAATTGTATTTCCTGCAGGTATTTTACAAGCGCCTTATTTTGATTTATATGCAGATGATGCTGCAAATTATGGAGGAATAGGAATGGTTATAGGTCATGAATTTACGCATGCCTTTGATGATCAAGGTGCGCAATTTGATAAAAACGGAAATGTATCAAATTGGTGGACCGAAGAAGACTACACAAAATTTAAAGCTAAAACACAACAAATTGTTGAACAATACAACGCATTTACTGTATTAGATAGTGTCCATTTAAAAGGCGCTTTAACTGTTGGCGAAAATACTGCAGATAATGGTGGCATTGCTATTGCCTATGATGCTTTTAAAATGACAGAACAAGGTCAAGACACAATAAAAATAGGAGGTTATACACCAGATCAGCGCTTCTTTTTGTCTATTGCTAATATTTGGCGTGTTAAGATGCGTGAGGCCTACTTACGTAATTATGTTGCCAATGACCCTCATTCGCCACCAATTTGGCGTGTTAACGGACCTTTAATGAACTTCACTCCATTTTACGAGGCCTTTGATGTGAAAGCAGGTGAAGCTAATTATAGAGTAGAGGAGGAACGGATTAAGATTTGGTAAATAAATCTTCCAAATAATTAATTCAGATAGATATGACATTTAGAAACGCCAAAAGAGATGATGTTTCGGCTATTGTAGCTATGATAGCCGATGATACTCTTGGAAAAAAACGAGAGAATTTTCAAAACCCTTTGCCTAACGTTTACTATTCTGCATTTGATAATATTGATAGTGATAAAAACCAAATGCTTACTGTTATTGAAAATGATAAAGAAGAAATCATTGGTACATTGCAATTGTCTTTTATTCAATACCTAACCTATCGTGGAGGCATTAGAGCACAGATTGAAGCTGTTAGAATACGAAAGGATTATAGAGGAACAGGTTTAGGTACCGAACTTTTTAAATGGGCGATTAATAAAGCTAAAGAACGAAATGCTCATGTACTACAATTAACTACCGATAAAAAACGACCAGAAGCCATAGAATTTTATAAAAAAATAGGATTTGTGGCATCTCATGAAGGTATGAAGTTACATCTAAACTAAGTCAATATTAAATAGGTTTAAATACGTAGTAAATATCTATAAAAATGTTCAAATTTGAGAAAAGTGCAAACTGTCTTTTATTTTAATAGCTATTTTGTTTTAATTTTAAAGCTGTAACTTCGGTAGAATGCTAAACTCCTTTTTCCAAAAAACAATTCTCGTTTTATGCTGCTGTTACTTCAGTCATCTGTTTTCACAAAACCAGATAGCCAAGGACAGCATAATGCATCTTATACAAAAAACAGATTCTTTAGAACTAAAAGCAGAATATTATAGTGAGTTATATGGCCTCCATAGACAGAACAATGCAAATGAAGCCTTAACGTATCTTTTTAAAGAATTAGAAGTTCAAAACATCATAAATGACCCTTCGGAAATTGCTCAAACCTATTCACAGATTGGATGGTGTTATGTTGCTGAAGTTCAAAATTTAGACAGTGCCAAAATATATCTTGAAAAGGCATATAACTTAGGATTAGAAATTAATGATAGTATCAGAATAGCCAAATCATTGACCTTTCTAGGTTTTATGAATCAAAGAAAAGGTTATTATAAAACAGCATTAGATTATTACTATAAATCATTGACGTATAAAGAAGCAATGAAAGACCATTCAGGTATGAGCTATTCATACAATTTAATTGGTAAAACCTTGCAACTACAAGAACAATACGATAAGAGTTTAGAGTTTCATTTCAAATCACTCAAAGAGAAGAAGAAAGCTAATGTCAATAGTGACATTGCATTGTCTTATCGAAATATTGGCGCTGTATATCTACAAACTGATAAATATGAAAAAGCCATTGAATATTTTAATAAAGCGCTAGAATTACAAAAGGCAAATAAGCAACGAAAGGCCATGGCTGTTTGTTATAATGGTTTAGGCAATGCCTATCTCAAATTGGATAATATTGCAACATCCATTCAATATTTTGAGCAATCCTTGAGTATTTCAGGTGTGCAAAAGAATACCTTTCAACGCTCAAATTCTTTAATGGGATTAGCTAAATGTCAGATAGCGCAAAACAATTTAGATAGAGCTGAGGACTATGCAATTCAGGTATTGTCATTTTCTAAACTTGACGCTTTCAGAAATAACAGAAAAAAAGCGTATCAATTACTTTCCGAAATTTATAAATTACAAGGTAAGAATGAAGCTGCATTAACTGCATATGAGCACTATACAGCACTTAAAGATAGTTTGATAAACGTACAAACGCTTACTCAAATTGCAGAATTGGAGGGCATATACAATACCGAAAAGAAAGAACGTGAAATTGATAATTTAAAACAAAATCAGGAAATCTTAAAGCAGGAACAACGCTTTAAAAATCTAATCATCTACGCATCAATTATATTTATTGGATTGATTCTTCTCTTTTTCTTTTTTAGAAATAGAGCCAGAAAGAATAGATTCCAACAGCAGCTAACACTAAAAGAGCAGGAGAATGAAATTACGCAACTAAAGTTAGAAGGTGAAGAAACTAAAAACAAGCATTATGTGACTGAGCTCAATAATTTCATGCAACTCATGATTTCTAAGAATAATCAAATTAAAGACCTTCAGGAAAGATTAGAAACGTTTCCAGCACAACAAGAGGAAGATGCAAACTATAAAGAAAACATCCAACAGTTGTATAATACAACCATATTAACTGATGATGATTGGAAGACATTTAGAGTAATATTTGAGCAAGTCCACCCAAATTTTATAACCAATCTTGTTCAGCATAATTCGTCCATATCTCAAGGTGATCTTAAACTTGCTGCACTACTAAGATTGAATTTATCAAATTTCGAGATTAGTTCCATATTGGGTATTTCTCCAGAAAGTGTAAGAAAAAATAAATACCGCATACGTAAAAAACTTGCCTTTGATACAGATGCTCAACTTCAGGATTTTATCAATAACATATAGTTTGTCCCGTTTTTGTCCCTTTAATTTTATCAAATAACTTGTTAGCCTTTCATTTGTCCCAGTTTTGTCTTTAGACAATCACAAGTTCATGATTACTGAATTCTATCTTTAAAAAAGAAATCATTGCATCTTTTTAAGTCATGATTATCTCATTTTATAAACCTCAAACCAGTAATTATGAAAAAACTATTACTTAGCAGTATTTGCCTTTTTTTTACCATTTTTAACAACGCACAAAACACGCTTATTCCTGATTCAAATTTTGAACAAGCACTTATTGATCTATCTATAGATAGTGATGGTGTTATTAATGGACAAGTGCTGACTTCTGATATTGATACATTAATCGATCTTGATGTTTTCGACAAAGGGATTTCTGATCTTACAGGTATTGAAGATTTTGCAGCTCTCGAGAACTTATATTGTAATTTCAATACACTCACATCACTAGACCTTACTTCAAATTCTGCTCTTAGAGTATTACGCTGCGGAAATAATCAACTCACAAGTATAGATGTGAGTGGGAATCCTGATTTGCAAACCTTATTTTGTGGAGAAAATCAGCTCACAAACTTAGATGTGAGTCAGAATACACTACTCACTAATTTATTTTGCTATAACAATCTTTTAACTAATCTAGATGTTACACAAAACAGTTTTCTCATTTCTTTACGTTGTGAGAATAACTTTTTAACCAATCTTGATTTTTCGCAAACATTTAATCTTCAAAGTTTATTGTGTTATAACAATGACATTACCAACCTGAACCTAGAACTTCAACCAAATTTAGCAAGTCTACTCTGTCAGGATAATGACTTAAACACTTTAAGAGTAGATAATGGTAATAACTTAAATATGACACTTTTTAATGCAACAAATAATCCAAATTTGTTGTGTATTCAAGTTGATGATGCCGCATATAGTAGTGCAAATTGGACGCTTATTGATATTCAGTCCTTCTTTTTGGAAAACTGTAATTATAACTCAACCTATATACCTGATAATAATTTTGAACTCGCATTAATAAATTTAGGCTACGATACAGCGCCTTTAGACAATTATGTTACAACTGCTAACATTGAAAATGTAACCACTTTAGACATTTCTGGTAATAATATATTTGATCTTACAGGAATAGAAGGGTTTAGTTCGTTGTCAACACTGTTTTGTCAGAATAACATTTTACAGACTGTAGATTTAAGTCAGAATACAGCACTCACACAATTGCGATGTCAGAATAATAATTTACTTTTTTTAGACTTAAGCAATAATACAGCATTAACAGGTTTGCGCTGTGATAATAATTCACTGTATAATTTAGAAGTTAACAATGGAAACAATACAAATGTTACATTTTTTAACGCTGTAAATAATCCAAATTTAAATTGTATTTCAGTAGATGATGTTGCATACAGTACGACTAACTGGACTAACATTGATGTACAATCTAGTTTTTCATTAAGCTGTGATTCTGCAATCATTTATGTACCAGACGATAGTTTTGAGACTCAGCTAATAAGTTTAGGTTATGATTCTGGGTTCTTAGATAATTATGTTCCGAAAGCTAATATTTCTTCAGTAACGTTTTTAGGTTTAGACAACTTAGGAATTTCAGATCTTACTGGTATAACAGGCTTTGAAAGTTTGACTGATCTGTCATGTAACAATAACAATATTTCAAACCTAGATTTAAGCGAAACGAATACTATACAAACCATCAATGCCTTTGGAAATGGTATGAATTCAATAGACATATCTGGTTGTATCGATCTCACCAATCTCAACTTAAATTCAAACAACCTTGCAAATCTAAACACGTCACAAAATGTAAATCTTGAAACTCTTAATTGTAATAGTAATGCTTTGACAAGTTTGATTTTAAATCAAAATTCATTATTGGTTGAGCTTCAATGTCAAGATAATCAACTAGGAGCTTTAAATCTTTTAGGAAATCCTAATTTGGAAATTCTCCTTTGCAATGCTAATAACTTACTGGGACTAAATTTATCACTTAATCCAATGCTGGTTTTTTTCAATGGAGATGATAATCTTCTAGAAGATCTAGATATCAGTAATGGAAATAATTCGGCTATAACAACACCAAATTTTTCAACATTAAACAATCCGTCCTTAATGTGTATCACAGTTGATGATGCTGTCTATGCAACAACAAATTGGACCAATAGAGATGCGCAAACTGTATTTAGTGAAGACTGTTCTACATTGTCGGTTGAAACGTTTGATCCAAATGACTTCCTTATATACCCTAACCCAACAGACAGTAGAGTCACAATTTCAGTTTCATATGATGCTGAGTACACCTTTATTAATTTAAATGGACAAGTGCTAAAAAATGGTTTTTTTACTAATGGAATTAATAATTTAAACCTAGAAAGTCTGGCTTCAGGCATCTACTTTTTAAGAGTAAAAACTAAAAATGGTCTTGCCGTAAAGAAATTAATAGTGAATTAAAACATGCCTTTTTCAGGAGTTGTTAAACTTGAGTTGTTATATAGGTGAATCAAATAACAACTATTATGAAAAAGACACTAATTTTATTATTGGCATTAACGATGTTAAACTGTTCATCAGATGATTATAATTCTGATGACAATCAAATCACGCCTGAAGCAACTATTCTTGGTAGATGGGTACCAATGGGTTTTGAAAACACTATTCGATATGAGTTTACGGATACTAAACGCTTTAATATTTATAGTGTCGACGGGACATTTCCTACACTTGAGGAGTTTAACCAACAAAATCCAGAATTAGTAGGTTTAGATTGGTTTTATGAAGGAGACAAAGTAACCATAGATCTTAACTTTGGAAATTTCTCTACATTAACTCCGCAATTCACTTGCGACAATTACGTATTGAAATGGATTAATGATGACGGTGAAACACACAGTGTTTATTTTAGAGAAGGGTATGATATCAACAGTTGTGCAGATATAGAATAACAATTTAGTTTTTAGTATATAAGAAGCGCTACAATCGGTTTAATTGTAGCGCTTTTTTTAATTATTAAATAATTTTTAGTCTAACGGAATTATCATTTCGTCAGTATTTGTGAACGTCTTTCCTGAATTTAGCAAAACAATCATAAAACAAGATGAAATGAAAAGTAAAAAATATAAGATACTAAAATGGACATTAGGTACTCTAGCAAGTATCATTATACTATTAATATGTTTAGGTTTTTGGATTAAGAGCCTAGTGCCTCCAAGGCAAATAGAGATGGAGTCAAGTAAAACTGATGATCTAGCTTATGTCACGAGAAACATTCCAGAACCTCGCGGAAAAATATTAGCTGTTGTCACAAGCACTAGCACGATGGGAACGAGTGGGAAGAGTACAGGGTATGAGCTGACCGAATTAGCAAGAGCTTACTATGTATTTACTGCTAACGGCTTTGAAGTTGATATCGCAAGTCCGTTAGGAGGGAAGCCTCCAGTTGTTATAGATGATGAGGATATGGGTGAATACGATTATGCTTTTTTAAATGATTCTGAAGCCCAACATAAGGCTAATAATACGATCAAGATTGACAACGTTATAACAACTGATTATGAAGCTGTATATTTTGTTGGTGGTAAAGGTGCTATGTTCGACTTTCCAAATAATGCAGCTATACAAGCAATTATTAAAGAGTACTATCAAGAAAGAAAAGTGATTGGAGCCGTATGTCATGGGCCAGCGGCTTTGGTTAATGTCACCTTAGATAATGGTCAGTATTTAGTGGAAAACAAGACAGTAAGTAGTTTTACTAATAAAGAAGAATTGTTACTTATTTCAGATGCCGAAACCATATTCCCTTTTTTATTGCAAGATAAATTGATAGAAGGAGGAGCTCGTTTTAATGAAGGCAGCATGTATTTAGAAAAAATGAGCCATGACGATCATCTCATTACAGGTCAAAATCCTTGGTCAGTATGGGTTTTAGCCGAAACCATGATTAAACAGTTAGGATATACACCAAAAACGAGACCTATTACAGGTGAAGAAAATGCAGTTAGTGTTTTGCTAACCTATGAACGAGAAGGGATTGACAAAGCCAAAGCACTCATGGAGCATATCATGCATGAAAAAAAGGAACCTATGAGTAGATTATTAGTTACTAAGCATAGTATTATTGGTGTTATGAAAGGCGATGTAAAACGCTTTACAAATATTCTCAGACTGGCATCTTATGCTAAGAAATTAGACTCAAGAGAATAAAAATTTGGCTACATTTGAATAAAATAGCGTATTGAATTTTTCAGACATACTTCTTATCATAATAAGTAGCGCAGGACTCTTACACGGTGTTCTATTCGCTACTTTTTTGTGCTTCTTTAAAAAGAGACGGTCGGTTACAAATATACTTTTAGGACTCATTCTATATTTTATGGCCTTTAGAATTGGGAAATCGGTCATGCTCAATTTTGGTAGCGATTTAGAACCCATTTTTATATTCGCAGGTTTAGCATTTTTATTGTTAATTGGTCCACTATTACGTTGGTATGTATTGGGTATGACACATGAAAATTACAAGATGCCAAAAAATTATTTAGTAGAGTTAGTACCCTTTGCAACTGTGTTTTCTTTGAGTTTTTTTGTAACGAAAAATTGGTTCGATAGTAACAGCAAAGAAGTCATTGCTGTATTCGCCAGTGTCCTTATCTTTATTTATTTACACTTGGCGTTTTATATTTATAGTTCAGGACGTATAATACAACGTGTAAAAAAATCATACAAAGATGTCCTACTCACCAAATCTCAAAGAGCTATTTTTAATTGGCTACAGCTACTTATTATAGGATTTATATTTATCTGGTTGTCTTATTGTTTAAATATTATAGAAGATGCTGTTCCGTATGTGACTGGACCTATTGTATATTCTTTGGTCATTTATTTTTTAAGTTATAAAGCATTTCAGTTAAAAATTATGGATATTGACGGTTCAATATTTAAGCAAAATGATGATGCCGTTTTATATCATAGAATATCAAAATTACTCAAAGAAGAAAAACTTTATCTCAACCCACAATTATCATTATTAAGCTTAGGAAAACACATAGGTAAAGGCACTCAGAAAACCTCTGAAATTATTAACCAATATGCGAAACAGAACTTTAACGATTTTATCAATTATTATCGCATTCAAGATGCGAAAGCCTTACTATTAGACGATTCTTCTCAAAATTACACCATAGCTTCAATCGCTTTTGATGTTGGATTCAGTAGCCTATCGTCATTCAATTCTGCTTTTAAAAAGTTTGAAAAGACGACGCCTTCAGCTTATCGTAAAAACATCTAATAACTACTCACAAGAACACCATGCTAAACCACCTATTGGCCAGTATCTCACACATTTTTTCTTACAATTAATGACCATACATCTTATATTGAATGTATAACTGCAAAATCCATAACCAGGACAATTACAATCGCCACCCTTGTCTTCACAGGATTGAGAACAAGCAATATTTGAGCAATCCCATTCGATATATTTAAAACAATCGATCTCATCAAGTTCAGAAGATCCTATTGATATTTTCGAATTAGTAGGATGTTCAATACCTTGCATTTCTCTTAATATTAATAACTCATAGTCGTTAACCTTTAAGGTACCCATAGTCATGCGATCAACATTGATATAAGCTAGTGATCCAATATCTTCAATTGAAAAATCAGTGAGTGTCTCGATTGGTTCCCAACCTAATTCAGTAAATTGTTCTGTACGATCCACGTCGATAACTTCCCAAGGCACATCACCCCAAACGACTTTACCAGATAATTGCCCTATTTGTAGGATACCATTTTTAGGACTACGATACATTGCTATAGATTCTATAGCGACAAGATAACGTCCGTAATCACAGTTATTCATGAACATTTGAGTTCCTTTTAATGCATCTACATTGCTAATCGTCTTTCCATATTTGGCGTTAGCATCTATAAATGTACTATCCTGTACAACAGATTCTTCACTTTGAATTGTTTCTTCTTTGGTACCTGAATCACATGATATGATAATGGTACAGATCATAATTAATGCTAGTGCTACAGGAACACTATGACGGATTGATTTTAAAAATTTCATATGGATTGATTTATGTTACATGTTGTCGCCTCAGTTGAAGAAGAATTGTGGAGACTACTTGCCAAAACTGTATCCTGTAAGATAAGCATTTAGGGTGAGAATATCAAATAAAATATTTTACAACTAGTTGATAATGAGATTGCTATTGAAAGAATATTCTGATAAAAACTTATAACTTTAATTCGTTAGATCTTAGATACTGAACTGCGCCAGCATTAAGCTGAAAGTCTAGGTCTGAAATAAAGCCATCTTATTGTTAAAGATATAAACAATTTTCATGATGCCTATCTTAGGTTGTTTTCTGGAGAAAAAATGGGCAAACTAATTTTAAAAGTGTCATAGAAGGGAAGCAACATATAACAAAAACCAGAATTAACCATGTTATAACTTCGCTAAAACCTCCAATTTTTTAAACACAACAACCTTATACATAGCGCTTACAGGCACTTTTTTGTCTTCAATTAGTAAATGTGTTCTGGTTGCTTTTGTAACGCTCTCCAAATTGGCGATATATGATTTATGCGTGCGTTGAAAATTGTCAGATAGCGATGTCGTTATATTAATAAGTGTTTCGGAGATAAGATACATTCTTGAATCTGTGAAAATTTTCAAATAATTTCCAAAACTCTGAATGTATAGAATTGATTTAAACGAAATATTAACTGGTGTACCATCATGCTTTATTTGAAGTTCTTTATTCGCATCACTTTTTTTAGGCTCTGCAATTTTTGGAACTGAAACTTTATTAATAGCTTTTAAAAAGCGCTCAAGTTTTATAGGCTTCAATAAATAATCTACGACACCATAATTATAACTTTCTAATGCATACTCAGAATACGCTGTAGTTAAAATAACTTTAGGAGGCTTTATCATAGAACGCAAAATTTCCATCCCATTCAATTCAGGCATTTCTATATCCAGAAAAACAAGATCAACATTATTCTGCTGAATAAAATTGACGAATTCAATCGAATTCCCTGTACTTACTACTAATTCAAAGTTGTCAATTTTTGAGCAATACTCTTCTAACACTTTACGTGCAAGCTGCTCATCATCTACGATTCCGATTTTAATCATTATCTGTTTTTTTTAATATTGAAACTGTCAAATCAATAGACAAATTTACACGATATTCTTTGCTCGCATCATCAATGTCTAAGACATGTGAATTAGAATATAAAAGGTTTAGACGTCTCTTCACATTTTCAAGTCCCATTCCTTTTCTATTTGACTCTGTCACCATGGAAGGCTTCGAATTTACCACACAAAAGTAAAGAGTACCATTTTTAATAGAGACAGAAATATCAATTGTACTCTGTTCATTTGTACTTTGAGCACCATGTTTAATCGCATTTTCAACAAATGGGATGAGTAACATTGGAGAAATTCTTAAACTTGAAAGATCGCCTTCAATTAAAAATTCAACAGTACAACGTTTACTCAGTCTTTTTTCTTCAAGTAATACATAATTTTCTATAAACTCAAGCTCTTCTTTTAATAAAACAGATTCCATTTTAGAACTCTCTAATTGGTATCGCATTAATTCTGAAAGTTGCATGACGAGATCAGGAGTTTCTAATGATTGTTCCCTCGAAAGCGAATAAATACTATTTAAAGAATTGAATAAAAAATGTGGATTCACCTGTGCTTTTAAATAATTAAGCTCCATTTCTTTTTGCAATTTTTCTTTCTCGTCATTTTCCTTTTGGATAAGTGTATTTCTTCTTAAGAAAAAAACAGCCATTCCAGCTCCAGTGGTATAAAGAAGAAAGAAGAATATTTTAGATGTACCAGACCAAGTTCCTGTTCTGAAGTAGGAAAAAATTAATAAGCTTCCAATGAGCAGTATGGCATATAAAACATACTTTTTCTTATCTAAGAAAAATGGGATAAGAATAAAATGATTTACCCAAATGAAACCCATAATCATAACAGTATAATCAAGTCCATGTGCGTAAAAAGAATAACTATCATCAAAATTATCTTTGAAAAACAAATTACTTACTGTTTCAAGTAAAAAAACCAATAAAAAGGCTCCTATGTTAAGAAGAATAGTGTTCTTCAATGATCGTTTAAACATACACACTTTTATTAAAACGATAAAGATACTATCTACAAAGGCATTATTCTATAATTTCTTATGAAAGCCATATATCAATGATGAAATGACTTTGTCATTTAACCCTTGTGTTTATCATATTTAAGATAATAGACATGGGTTATCCTATATCTTTATTCAGCATTAAACAAAAAATTATGAAGCATAGTATCACAGTTCTTTTTATCATCATTCTATTTCAATCATGTACAGAAAAATCAAATTCTGATACTACAACCGATTTAACCAAAAAGGTAGAAACTGGTCTCACAACTCGAATACATATAGAGGGCGATTCAACATGGTCTATAGAAGAACGTATGGAACATTATGGAATTCCAGGTGTGAGTATTGCAGTCATACATCATGGTGAAATTGCATGGACAAAAGCTTACGGCGTTGTGGATAAAGAAAGTAAAGTTCCTGTGACAGAACACACCCTTTTTCAGGCAGCGGCAACCAGTATGCCAGTAACGGCTTATGGTGCATTGCGTCTCGTAGAACAACATAAATTAGACTTAGATGAAGATGTTAATAGCTACTTGAAATCCTGGAAAGTACCCGAAAATGAATTTAACAAGGAAAGCAAAGTCACCATAAGAAATCTTTTAAATCACTCTGCCGGAATATATCCTCGCGGAACGGGATCCTATAGTATCAATGAAGAAATTCCAACGCTTGTAGAGATTCTAAACGGAGCTTTTCCAGCAACAAACGAGCCAATTACTGTAAATAAAGAGCCTGGTGAAAGTGTTCGTTTTGCATATGCTAGCTATGTGCCCATACAACAAATGATGCTGGATGTTGAAGAAAAAACATTCCCAGAGATCATGCATGAATTCGTGTTGCAACCCTTAGAAATGAACAACAGCACGTTTAACCAATCACTTACTAAAGAACAATTAGCGATGACGGCCACTGGTTATTTATCAGATGGTTCTATGGTTGAAGGCAGAAGGCATATTAGCCCATCAATGGCTTCAAGTGGGCTATGGACTACTGCTGAGGACTATGCAAAATTTATTACCAACGTACAGCAAACCCTAGAAGGTAAGAGTACTAAAGGATTATCAAAAGACCTGACAAAATTAATGGGGACACCATATGGAGTGGATAATTCTACTTGGTCATTTACATTGGGTTTAGGATTTCAGCTTTTTAATAAAAAGGATGAAATCTACCTAAGACATCACGGATGGAATACAGGTTTCTATACCGAAATAGTAGCTCATAGAGATAAAGGTTATGGCGTGGTTGTAATGACCAATTCTACATTTCCAGAATTTAATGCTGAAGTGATACGCTCGGTAGCACAAACATATAATTGGGATAATTATGTTCCTGTATATAAAAAAATGAAAATTGAACAGTCTTTAGTTGATGAAATTACTGGTAGATACGAGTCCGATAACGTCACTGTAGAAGTTTTTGAAAAGGACAACCTACTATTCTATAAAAATATACTTGACGTAGAAGCTGATGAACTCATCAAAGTCTCAGATCATAATTTTGTTAGAAGAAATTCTAGCCGATTTATCCAGTTCAAACCAAATTCCGAAGACGAAACTATCAATTTAATTCATCTTTATAGAAGCGATAAGGCCTTAGCTGCAACTTTTGTCAAGACCAATACAGATAAAAAAGAGCCTATAGAATTCCTTCTCGAAGATGACTTTGAAAATGCGCTTAAAGCCTATAGAACTTTAATCAAATATGATCCTTCTAACCCTAGAGTTACTGAAGACTATCTCAATGACATAGGTTATGATTTTTACCATGATAACAGAATGAAATTAGCGCAAAACACTTTCAAATTGAACATCATGCTCTATCCAAAAAGTTTTAGAGTCTACGAAAGTTATGCAAAAGCTTGTGCGAAAATTGGAGATACTGATCAGGCCATTTTAAATTACTCAAAATCACTTGAATTAAATCCACAAAATAACGAAGCCAAGTACAGGCTTACGGAATTACAAAAAAGCAAGCAAGCAGTCGCTAACAAATAGTTATAAATACTAAGAGATTATGAAAAAAAAATTAGGACTACTACTTTTAATTGTTCTTTTTCTTACATGTAAAAATGAGCCAAAAAAGAACACCGATATCTTAAATACTGGAACTCCAAAATATGAAACCTATAATTATTCCGGATTTACAAAAGAAGAGATCTATGGATTCCATAAGCGCATTTATGAAGGCGGCAATTGGACCGAATATGGCGATTTGGAGCGGTATTTTTATTTAAACTTCTCCGAGATAAAAAAACACTCACGCATACTGAGAGCTGATACACCAAAAATTCTTGAGGAAACACCAAGAGATGATGTGAAACATTTTATTACTCCAGCCAATTTAAAAAAGGGTGGAGGACTATCATTAAATGACTATGTACAGCAAGTTGAAGTAAATGGCTTAATTATAATTCATAAAGGTAAAATCGTTTTTGAAGGCTATCCAAGAATGTTTCCAACCGATTTGCATATTAACATGCTAATAACCCAAGTCTTTGTAAGTACTTCAGTAGCTATTTTGGAGGATAGAGGTTTAATCGACACGAGCAAACCCATTGATTATTACTTTGATGGTCTAAAAAACTCAGGTTGGGAAGGTGTTCCAGTAATAGATATACTTTCTATGAGTTCTGGCATTGATCGTGTCCCATTGGAGACCTATGAAGCAAGTTTTGATCCAATTAAAGATTTAGCTCTTGCAAAATCTAGCAAACCTTCTGGAGCAGAAATTCAATTTAGTAATGCAGATGCTATGGTATTAACCTTACTCGTTGAGAAAATTAGTGGTCTTACCTTTCGGGATTTTGTGGAACAGGAAATTTGGAAAAAGATAGGAGCTGAACACAGTGCTCTTTTAGGATTCAATACCAATGGAACCTCGATTTCATATGCCGATGGTATGTCTACAACACTTAGAGACCTTGCCAGATTTGGTCTTGCTTTTACACCTAGTGGTAGAAAAAATGCCAATCCGATAATTTCTGATGCACACTTATATAAAATCCGAGATGTCAATAAAAACCTTAAAATAAAATCACGACAAACTGGAGACACGATATACAGCAGTTATCAATGGGGAGCTGTGTATGAAGATGGCGATTTGTATAAAGGCGCACATGGAGGTCAAGGTCTTTATATTTCACCTTCTAGAGATTTGGTAATCGCCTATTTTGGAACCGCCAATATTGATCGAGAACGGAATCAACTTAATATCATATCTAGACAACTTTCCAAATCTGGATTGTTTGATCTTGACTAATATACAACATCAAACATTTAAGACACACAGAAATTATGAAAAACAAAATAAGACTTCTACTATTAATAGTTCTATTGCAAACAGCGAATACCTTTGCACAAGAAATAAATGCAAACAAAGATTTCCAAGCCGTAAATAGCTCGTCCTTAGTAGTACCACAAATTCAAGTCATTCCAATAAAAGATACGCAAACAGAACGACAGTATGAATTGTATATAGAGTTGCCAGAAGATTATTCAGAGAACACGAATAAAACCTATCCTGTACTTTATTATACAGACGCTAAGTGGCATCTTGAAATACTCTCTTCCTGCCAAGAATTTATTCTTGAAGATGTTATTCTAGTTGGAATTTCTTATCAATTGGACATCAATGAGAATCTAAAAAAAGACGTAGGAGTCTATGTGAGTAGGTTTCGAGATTACTCGATAAGAGAACACAGCAATCCTGAAATTCAAAAAAAAATACAGTTTGGACAAGCTCATAAGCATCTTGACTTTATTCGTAATGACATCATTCCCTATGTAGACAAAACCTTTCGTACAGACCCAAACAGTCGCACCTACTTTGGCTATTCATTGAGTGGTGAATTTGGTGCGTATATTCTAATGACTCAACCTGATACCTTTAATAATTACATTATTGGAAGTCCAACAGTTAAAGGTGAAGTCGATTATCTAACGGAAATGAATGCCAAATTTGGACCTTATGAACCATCCAATAGAAACTCAAGTTTGAATGCCAATGTTTTTATTGCATATGGCTCATTGGAAGAAGAGAGCGTGGTTGCGCCTATGGAGGCATTTATTAAATTATTAAATGATAGACGAGATGATGGTTTATCTGTATATAAAGAAGTGATTGATGGGAACCATAGTACTGCATTCCCCACAACAGCAGTTCGCAGTGCCGCTTGGTTGTCATCTTTGATACATCCTATTTCAAGTTTGGGTAAAGAGGTATCATTCTGGTCGATTCCAAATCTCAACAAGCCCTATGTCAGTACAACACCAGAGGATAGAAACGATGGCATATTGGTTGACACCTTAGCTGTGAGTAATAAAGATCAGGAGATGATTCGCAAAGTTTCCCAAGAGATTTTTGACGGCAAATATGGTAATTACGATGCGCTACTTATTTCGCATAAGAATACATTGGTTTATGAATCCTATTATAAAAAAGGGCGTGTTAACGTACCACACGGACAAGCATCAGCTGTAAAAGGATATACCAGTTTGGTTTTAGGTAGAGCCATTCAAATGGGGTACTTATCTATGGAAGATCTCAACAAACCCTTGATTAGTTTTCTAAAAGAGATTAACCCTGAAACACTTGCCAAAGGGGCCGAAAACATCACACTTCATAAGGCATTGACCATGCATGGAGGACTAACTATTGACAGAGAAGAATGGAAAGCATTTGAGAAGGATTCCGTTCGATTAAAAGGTCAAGGGCTGGTTCAAACGCTTCTTGAGCAAAGCGCACCTATAACCGATGCGTCTCAGACGTTTTTGTATGGTAATTTTAATCCGATAATGGTAATGGCAGTCATTGATGCTGTTGTTCCAGGAACAGCCGAAGACTTTATTAAAACCGAGCTACTTGATAAACTTGGTATTACCGATTATAAATGGTCAAAACACGTAAGTGGATTACCTCAAGCAGGATGGCGCGCCAGTCTAATGTCTCGTGACATGCTCAAACTAGGACATTTGGTGCTCAATAATGGTAAATTAAATGGCGAGCAACTTATTTCTGAAGACTATCTTGCCAAAGCCACAAGTGGTATTGTAACACCAGCAATAGATTGGATGCCTAAAAACTATCGTTATGGCTATTTTTGGTACTATACGCCAGTTAAGGTTGGTGATAAAAGCTATGATATGACATTGGCTTGGGGAGGCGGAGGCCAACGCGTTATGGTCGTCAAAGAATTGGATTTAACCATTGTCATTTCTGGTCATGATAGAGACGACGATAAAATCATGATGCCTATTTTTGACACTGTAGTGCCTACATTTGCTAAATAACAATCCTCACATACATAGACTTAAACATAACATTTTTATTCAGATTAAAATGCTTTGATTACATTTATACATGCTCATAAAATGTTCTATTCCATAAACAATGTTGAATAGAATCTAATTTAATAACGCATGACTATTAAAACAAAAAAGGCTAAAATAATCATTGTTGAAGATGACAAGCGCATTGCTCAAGATATCTCAAATAGACTTGGTAATAGCAACTATCAAATCTTAGGTATTGCTGGTACCGCTCAGAACGCACTAGAACTCATATCACAACATCCAGATGTAGATATACTATTGTTAGATATTGTTTTGGAGGGCGAATTAGATGGTATTCAATTAGCTGGTATCATAAATGAAACATACAATATTCCATTCATTTTTCTAACGGCTTATTCAGATTCATCCATTGTAGAGAAAGCTAGTAAAACAAAGCCTTATGCTTATATATTAAAACCATTTAATGAACGTCAGGTCAGCATAGCCATAGAATTAGCTTTAAATAATTTTAAATGAGATTCACGAGTACCTTTTTATACAACCACGTAGGAGGGAAGCATTATGTCTAGAACCAATTAAAATATTTTTAGTATATTTAAGGTAATCACTTGATTGTTAGTGATTATCTCTCCCTATTTAGTCATAAAGCAGCATAATTTTTATGAATTACCCAGTATTGGGTATTTTTTCTATTGACTATTATAACCAATTTTATTCAATAATAAAACCGTCTTGATATGAAGTCTAATTTTTACTATTTATTACTATTCTTGTTTGGAATAAATAATATTCTAGCGCAAGAAATAAATCAAGAAAAGTTATCAAAATTAACTTATGACTATTCCAAGGATGAATTAACCGGTAAAATGCCATTTGATGACTATTTTAAAATAATCTTCAAAGGAATTGATCCAAATAATATTTACAAAGCATATTTATTTGAAGTAAAATATGAAGAAGACAAACTTAAAGTAAAAACAAAAAACAATTTGGTTCAAGGACCAGGAGTACAATTGTCAACTGTTGCCAAGAGATTACAAAATTTAACAATAAATAAAAATAAAGAGCATAAGAGTTCAAGTCAGAGTATTGTATCACCCTTAGACCCAGAAAGAACTTACGTAATTACAGTGTTCAAAAAAAATTCTGATTCAAATCAATTGATTTTTAATAATTTTTTTGATATGGTTTCTAGACCAGCTTCAGTTCAAGATCAAATTAACTACTTTAAAGATAATATAATTCCATTAAGAGATAATTTGGATAAGTTTACAATTCCGATTTCTGCCTTTCCAAGTAATTTTGCTGGTTTCATTGCAAGAATAACACCTATTCTTGGCTTTTATAATAACCCAATAAACCAGCCAAATTTGAATGCTATAGTAATAGATCCAAGAATTACGCCAGCAATTATTTCTACGATAGCAAATAGTTTTAAAGATAAAGATCTCGAATCTAAAACATTTAATGAGGTAATGCCAATGTTTCTTAATGGCCAAAATTTAAAAATTCAATCCTTTAGTTTTGGTATGGATAACAAAGTGAAAATTTATAACTACGATCAAAGAATTATAAATTTAAAAAACAATATAAAGTTATTAGAAAAGCTAAAAAAAGAAGTTGAAACATTGCAATTAATTCAAAATAATGGAAACATAAACCTTTTTTATACGAGTTTTGTTATTAATGAAATTAATACATTAAAATCCAATCTTCAAAGTCTAGTAGCATTTAATGTTAAGTTAAAAAACCTCGTAAATGCTCAACTGCCAGAAATAATATTAATACATGCAACAACACTTGGTAATGACCTAAAAACGTCAAATTCTAGTGCCTTAGTACCAGATGTTGGCATCGTTAATGCTGTGGGATATAACAGCTCCGGTGATATAAAGTATATTGCTCGACCTTATCTTGGATTAAACTGGCATTTTTCTGGTATTAATAGAACACAATATTTACGAGAAATTCCAAATTTAAAATTTAGACACAGGTGGTCTGTCTCAGTTGGAATAACATTGGGAAAAATTGATACTGAGGATTATGAAGATTTTTATAACGGAATAAGTCCAACTTTAGGAATGAACTACAGGCTAACAAGGCAAATTAGAGTTGGATTCGGAACATTATTTGTACGCGAAAAAAAACCAAATCCAATTGTAGAAAATACGAAAGTTGAGTTAGCTCCATATCTAAGTTTGTCATTTGATTTAGGACTATTTAGTGAGGCCTCAAAATTAACCAAATTAATAGGATTTTAATTATGAAAAAATTAAGTAAAGCTTTATTAGCAATAATATTTGTATATGCTTGTAGTACAGAAACTGTACGATTTAATGACTTAGCAATAGTCACGAAAAATAAAGAAGTTATTAAAGCAGATGGCTTTGATAGTGCCGTATTTACCGTAAGGTTTAATGCAGGAAGTGATATTAATCTAATAAATGCAAACGCTCAAATCATTAATGGTAGATTTATTGATTCTAATACTAATGAGTTAGAGATACAACCTGTTAAAGACCCAGATGGAGTTATTAGAGCAAACATTGGTGTTATCAGTACTACTATTGTTGATAGTTTAAAAGTCATATTCAATATCAACGAGTTTAAGACCATCTCGAAATTGAGTAGTATTAAATCTGTTCCAGCAACTATTAGCCTCCAAGCTTCAGCTTTTAGCGTAGCAAATAGTTTTGAAAGTGAAATTGAAATAACTGGTACTATATTAAATAGCGAGGGAAAAAAAGCTTCTAATGGTTATCAAATAATAATTAGCGATACATTCGAAAATGGCATAGCGGTAAATGGATTATTTCGAGATACGTCATTAGTTACAAACAATGGTCAAATATCTTTTATTTATAGCCCTGGACCAGTGAACCCTGATCAGTTTATAAATTTAACGGCTACAATAATAGATGATGAAGGTTTACCAATTGGTATCACTAATCAAATTCAAATATATGTAACTAATAACGATTAAAAATATGGAAGTACAAACAGAACAAATCAATGCGGCAATTGAAATATTTTTGGAATCAATAAATGCCCAAAATTTACAGGCTATAAAAATAAGTTTTAAAGAAAAATCTTCAGATCCCGGAATACTAATTAATTGTGGCTGGGAGTGGGATCCTATTAAAAAAGATTTAATATGGAAATGTTATCCTTAAAACATTGTATGCCTTTAAAAACTATTCATCTACAGAATCATCATATTTTAATAGTATGTCAAATACCTCATAAATGAGCTATTACGCAAACGGCACATAAGTGTACTATAATGTACTTGCGTTATGTAACTTGAGCTTTGGGTAAAAGCGAAAGTTTAATACATCTTTTTCTTTATTTTTTTCTTGACAAATGTTTCTCTACGATGTTAATGCAACACTCTTTATGCGACGACGTAGGAGGGAAGCATAATGTGTGTGGAATGGGAGAATGTTATAAAAAAAATTAAAAAACAGTGAAATATTAAATTTTTGTATTTAATTTAGTATTACAAAAGCTTTTATCATAGGAGCTTTTAGCTGAACAAAGTGAAACATGTTTATAAGTTCGGTCTTTTGAAAATTAGGAAGTCATATTCAAAAGAAGCTTACGGAGTAAGTCACCGAAATTTAAAGCTAACTTCCGTAGTAAAAAATATATCTACTCTATATAAATTGTGTTTTATCCCCAAAATGCAATATCAAATTATGATTTGATTTTAGTTATTAATTCTTTTTAGGAAAGCTACATGCTTTCGTATTCTAATAACTTTTATCACATTTATAATGAACACAAAATATATTGATTTAATCAATCAGACATTTGATTTTCCTCAAGAAGAATTTCTTCTTGACAAAGATTACTTGCACTTTCATGATGTTGACCTAAATAAATTGGTTGAAACTTATGGAACACCATTAAAATTCACATACTTACCTAAAATCTCCGAAAATATTAATAAATCAAAAGTATGGTTTAATACTGCCATTAATAAGCATAACTATAATGGTAGCTATAACTATTGTTATTGCACAAAAAGCTCACATTTTAATCATGTTTTGAACGAAGCTTTAAAAAATGATATTCATATTGAAACATCTTCTGCTTTTGATATAGATATCGTAGAGATTTTAAAAGAAGAAGGAAAAATAAACAATAATACGTATGTTATTAGTAATGGTTTTAAAAGAGCAGAATATGTAACGAATATCGCAAGGTTAATCAATAATGGTCATCAAAATTGTATTCCAATTATTGATAATTATGAGGAGATTGATTTACTGTCAAATGAGATTCATGGAAACTATAATATAGGCATTCGTATAGCTTCGGAAGAAGAACCCAAATTTGAATTTTACACCTCTCGATTAGGAATCGGTTATAAAAACATAGTTCCATTCTATAACAAGCAAATTAAAGCCGACCCAAAAGTAAAGCTTAAAATGCTTCACTTCTTCATTAATACTGGTATTAGAGATAATGCGTACTATTGGAATGAACTTTTAAAATGCCTTAAAGTATATACAAGTTTGAAAAAGATATGTCCAACTCTTGATAGTTTAAATATTGGAGGTGGATTCCCTATTAAGAACTCATTAGCATTTGATTTTGATTATGAATACATTATTGATGAAATCATCAATCAAATTAAATTGACTTGTGAAGAAGAAGGTGTAGATGTCCCCAATATTTTCACAGAGTTTGGAAGTTTTACAGTTGGTGAAAGTGGTGGAGCAATTTATGAAGTCTTGTATCAAAAGCAGCAGAATGATAGAGAAAAATGGAATATGATAAACTCTTCATTCATCACAACACTTCCAGATACTTGGGCGATTAATAAACGCTTTATTATGTTGCCCATAAACCGTTGGAATGATGCTTATGAGCGTGTTCTTCTCGGAGGTTTAACCTGTGATAGTGATGATTATTATAATAGCGAGCAACACATGAATGCTATCTATTTACCAAAATATCATAAAGACAAACCATTATATATAGGCTTTTTCAACATTGGAGCTTATCAAGAATCTATAGGTGGTTATGGAGGTTTACAGCATTGTTTAATTCCTGCTCCCAAGCATATTTTAATAAATAAAGATGCACATGGAAATATTACAACACAATTATTTAGAGAACAACAAAAAAGTGAAGAGTTACTTGAGATTTTAGGCTATGATAAAGAACCTAAAATTAACACGATTCAAAATTTAAATACTGAATTACAATTAGCAGACAAATAAAATGGAAATTAAAACTTACGCTGGAATATCAGAAGAGTATGCAAAATTAGAGCATTCGAAGATTGTATTGATTCCTGTCCCTTATGATGGAACAAGTACGTGGCAAAAAGGTGCAGATAAAGGACCTAAAGCATTTTTAGAAGCTTCTAAAAACATGGAACTCTATGATATTGAAACCGATTCTGAAGTTTATAGACAAGGCATATACTTAACTCAACCTATAACGATAAATGCTACACCAGAAGCTATGGTAGATGCTGTACATCAGGAAACTAAAAGCTATATAAAAAAGAACAAATTTGTGACTGTTTTTGGCGGAGAACATTCTATATCTATTGGAACAATTAGAGCATTTAATGAAATGTTCCCAAGTTTAACAGTATTGCATATTGATGCTCATGCAGATTTGCGACAAAGTTATGATGGTAGTACTTGTAATCATGCTTGTGCAGTTTATGAAGCCAGTCAAAACACAAATTTAATTCAAGTAGGTATTCGATCTATGGACATTATGGAGAAATCCATTATGAATCTAGATAAAACCTATTTTGCACATGAAATGGTTATGGATGATTCTTGGATGGATTCAGCGATTGATCAAATGACAGACAATGTATTTATTACATTCGATTTAGATGCTTTTGATCCTTCCATTTTGCCAAGTACTGGTACTCCCGAGCCTGGAGGTTTGTTCTGGTATGAAACTTTAGATTTTTTGAAACAAGTCTTTGCAGAAAAAAATGTCGTCGGTTTTGATATTGTTGAATTATGCCCTAATGAAATAGATAAATCATCAGATTTTCTTGCAGCCAAATTATACTATAAAATGTTGAGTTATAAATTTCAAAACGAGGATTCTGAAGATAATTATGAAGAGACTTACGATGAGTCTAATATATTAGGTAACTATTTAAAATTTAAAGAAGAAGATGACTACTAAAGGCACCATTACCAACTTTATAGAAGAATACTTTCTACATTTTAATGCTGCTACAGTTGTTGATGCTGCAAAAGCCTATGAAACTCAATTAACTAAAGGCTCTAAAATGTTAGTGTCTTTGGCTGGAGCAATGAGTACAGCTGAAATAGGAAAGATTTTTGCTGAAATGATACGTCAAGATAAAGTACATATTATTTCGTGCACAGGAGCAAATTTAGAAGAAGATATCATGAACTTAGTTGCACATTCTCACTATAAGCGAATTCCTGATTATCGTGATTTAACACCTAAACAAGAATGGGATTTATTAGAACAAGGACTCAATCGCGTTACAGATACTTGCATTCCAGAAGAAGAAGCATTTAGAAGATTGCAAAAACACATTTATGAAATTTGGAAGCAAGCCGATATAAGAGGAGAAAGATACTTACCACATGAGTATATGTATAAACTATTATTATCTGGAGTACTAGAAGAATACTATGAAATAGATCTAAAAGATTCTTGGATGTATGCAGCTGCAGAAAAGAACTTACCAATTGTATGCCCAGGATGGGAAGATAGTACTATGGGAAATATTTTTGCAAGCTATGTGTTAAAAGGAGAAGTAAATGCAAATATTGTGAAGTCTGGAATCGAGTATATGACCTTTCTAGCAGATTGGTATACTGATAATTCTAAAAACGGAATTGGTTTCTTTCAAATAGGAGGTGGAATCGCAGGAGATTTCCCAATCTGTGTCGTGCCAATGCTATATCAAGATATGGAACGAACAGATACACCTTTTTGGAGTTATTTCTGCCAAATAAGTGATTCTACTACAAGTTATGGTTCGTATTCTGGTGCTGTTCCTAATGAAAAAATAACTTGGGGAAAATTAGATATTAATACACCAAAATTTATAATTGAGAGTGATGCTACGATTGTTGCTCCATTAATCTTTGCCTATTTGTTAGGCATGTAATACTAAACAAATGATTCGTAAAATTGTAGATTACCAAAAACTGAATGAAGATATTTTAAATCTTCTAATAGAAAAATTCCCTGAAGGATATGCTGACAAAGATATAATAGCCTTTAGAAATGCCCAAAATGAATATATTGAAGCGGTTGAAGTAAGAACTGAAGATACTGTCTATTTAATAAAAGTTGGAAAACGATTAGTTCAAGCTATGGAAGAACATGAAGAAGAACTAGAGGTCGATAATGACGATGAGGATGATAATGATTCTATTAATGATAATATAGATATTGATGCTTTAAATGAAGAGGATTTAGAATAATCTATGAAAATTAAAAACCATAATTATAAACTAAGTAGTTATGAAACCAATGTATGAAACAGTAATTTTTAAATCTTATGAAAACGGATTCTATACATTTACTTTTGATAATGGTGTAGATATGGATTTTGAAGAGATACATCCTCAAATATTAATGAGGTTTGATTTAAAAAATGATAAAACTCTGCTAAACAAAGTATTTCATATAGCTTACTCTGAAGATATTGTTGATGATGAAGATGACTTTATTATATATAGAATAGAATATTTAGAACTAATTAACGCAAATTAATATGGATAATTTATTTCACCTTTCATTGCCTTGTATAAATTTGGTTGAAACTAAAATGTTTTATGTAGATACAGTAGGAGCTACTTTAGGAAGATATTCTAATAATTGGGTAGATATTAATTTATTTGGACATCAAATAACGTTTACTCAAGCAGGTAAATTTAATTTTAATTGTCCTAATTATGTATTCGAGGGAAAAACTTTGCCTTCTTTTCATTTTGGAATTATATTAAATGTTGAAGAATGGGGGAAAATGTATACAAAACTGAATAACCTCAATTTAGAATTAGTAACACAAACAACGTTTTTAAAAAACAATCCTGGCGAACATTTATCATTTTTTGTTAAAGACCCAAATGGCTATATGTTGGAGTTTAAAAGTTTTAAGGAACCAAAACATGTTTTTGATCTATAATTAATTCGATTAGAAGATTAATTATTATGTAAAATAGAATTTCTATGTTAAACTTGGTCTCATAAATGAGTCTATGACGCAAATTGTATTAAATGTACTATAATGTTCTGCGTTATGTAACTTGAGCTTTACTCATTGGTTTTCATATTATATTAATGAATTCGTGAATCTTCGATTTGGTAAAAAGCAGGACAGAACGTTAAGAAAAGGTCTAGTAGACCTTTTTAGTGAATGAGCCAGCTTGCGCTTTGACATTACTTCATTTTCTTTATTTTTTTCTTGAGAAATGTTTCTCTTCGATGTTAATGAAATCGAAGAATGAGATTCAGCGCTAGCTAGACTCATTCAAGGTTCACGAGCACCTTATTTTAAAAATAAAAAATTAGGAGTAAAACACTTTTTATGCGAAGCGACGTAGGAGGGAAGCGTAATGTGTGTGGAATGGAATATAATTTTTATAAATTACATTTAAACCTCATATCTTACGTTCCTGTACTTTTCCTTTCACTATTTAAAAGTATTTCGTTGCTTTGCTTAAGAATGGATATCAACAATAAAATAAATAATAATAAAACAAGGATATCTCTATATTGGAAATGTCAATTAATTGGATGGAGTATTGTTTCAGTTTATTGGGCTTATACAGTATATACAAGAGATAATTACGGGATTTTTTGTACGTTGTTAAATTATGTATTAGACATTTCTATAGGAATATTTTTAACACATATGTACAGACTATTTGCCTTAAAAGCAAAATGGAGTAGTTTACCCATAAAAAAATTACTAATCCGTTTAGTACCTACTATAATTTTATTAGCTGTTTTATATGTATTAATAAACAATTTAAAATGGTATGCGTACTGGACTTTTATTGCAGGCGAGGGTAAAAATTTCTTTGAAGCCATAATTTACTGGGATCCAATTTTACTTACAGGACTTAGACTAATGTCTATTTGGATATTGGCGTATCACTTGTATCATTACTATCAAAAAGAAGTTGTTACGGCTAAAGAAAATGCTCAATTATCTTTAATAGCTAAACAAGTTCAATTAGATAATTTATTGGCTCAATTAAATCCACATTTCTTATTCAACTCCTTAAACTCAATTAAATCATTGGTAATCGAAAATCCTAACGTTGCAAGAAGAGCAATTGATTTATTATCAGATTTATTGCGTTCATCATTATATGAAAAAGACAAAGGTTTAATATCTATTAAAAATGAACTTGCTTTAGTTTATGATTATATTGAATTAGAAAAAATGCGTTTTGAAGAACGACTGCAACTAAATACCAATATTGACAATGACCTCATTAATTATAAGATTCCCACGTTAAGTATTCAGTTGTTAGTTGAAAATGCCATTAAACATGGAATCGACTTAAAAGTTGGAGGTGGTGTTGTTTTCTTGAAAATTAATAAACAGGATAGTAATATTTGTATTACAGTTGATAACCCAGGAGTAATTAACCAACATAAAAGTGTTGGATTAGGTTTAAAAAACTTAAAAAAACGCCTAGAAATTCAATATAAAGGTAAGGCTAGTTTTAGTTTAACAGTGAAAGAAAATGAATATGTAGTTGCAGAAATAATAATTCCAATGCATGTAGAAGATGAAAAGATATAAAACCATAATCATTGATGACGAACGTTTAGCGAGAGAAGAAGTAAAACGTGCATTAGAAAAACATCAAGAGTTTGAAATTATTGGTGAAGCAAGTCATGTAGATGAGGCCATACCTTTAATTGAAGAATTACAACCAGATATTTTATTTTTGGATATTCACATGCCTGGTAAATCTGGATTTGATTTATTAGAAGAATTAACAAATGTACCAGATGTCGTTTTTACAACGGCTTATGACCAATATGCTGTAAAAGCTTTTGACATGAATGCGTTGGATTATTTAGTAAAACCGTTGAGAGATGAACGTTTTTCTAAAACCATTGAAAAGGTAAAGGTAGAATTATCTAAAAGAGTAAAATTAGAGCCTACAATTATACCAATGCATCAAAAGATATTTATAAAAGATGGTGAAAAATGTCATTTTATTCCACTAACAGATATTCATTTTATTGAATCTTTAGAAAACTATGCACGTCTTTATTTTGGCTCGAATAAAGCGATGATAAAGCGTTCTTTAAATTTACTAGCAGAGAAATTAGATCCTAAAGTCTTTTTCCGTGTTAATCGAAGTCAAATGATTAATATAAATTACATTAAAGAGATTCATCCATACTTCAATAATAAATTACAAATTATATTAACTACTGGAGAAAAAGTTGAAGTATCTAGCAGACAATCGGTAAAATTTAAAAACTGGAATAGTTTATAAAAAAAATAATCGTTCAATTTTCTAACGTTCATTTACATTTATTAACGCTCCTGTACTTTTTGTTTTTTGATCCAGTTAACTGTCTTTAATTTGTATCATAAATCATTAAAAACTAATTTTATGAAAATTATTACAGTTCTAAATTACATTGCCAAATTAGTATTGATTGTGGCAATATCTTTTTTGGACTCTTGCAAAAGTAATCCAGAAACAACCGCTACTAAACAACCCGTATTAACTGATTATACAATTGGAGAGAAATGGGTATGGAAATATAAAGGTGTTACTGATGAAGGTGAAGTAAGATCGGATGGAACCGATACTCGGAAAATAGTTGATTTTAATGGCGCCTTGGGAATGACCATAGACAAAGATACCGTTTTGGTGTCTGAAATTGTAAAGCCAGAAAAAAGTGATACACCAAAATATAAATGGCCTTTAGAAGTCGGTAAAAAGTGGAAATATGAAAAAGACTGGACCAGTCAAGATGGTACTACAGGAAATCAAAGTCAGGATGTAGAAGTGCTTTCCTTTAAAAAAGAAACAGTAGGAGCAGGGGCATTTATGGCCTACACCATTGAGTACAAAGGAACCGTTTCAAATTCAAGAGGCTATAGTGCTAAAACAGATGAAGTTTGGTTATATGCTCCAGAAATTAAGAATTTTATAAAAATGACTCAAGTTCAAGACGGTTTTTCTTATACCGAGGAATTAATTGAATATTCAAAATAAAGCAACCATTAAAATGAAATTCATACAAATATTAAAGGTCACATTTTTCCTGCTGTTAGTAGCATTAGTTTCTTGTAATTCTATAAAAGAGGAACAGCAAGAACCAAGAGCAGTAAGTATAAAAGGCAAAGAGTATTTTGTGCAAGATTCTATTCTAATTTCAACTAGAGACGGTGCTAAAATATCTGCAATAATAGTTAGAAGTAAAGCAGAAAAAGAACCACAACCAGCTATATTATTTCATACAATATATACTCGAAAAGATGATATCAATAGAGCTTATGAGGCAGCAGATAAAGGATATGTAGGAGTTGTATCTTATACAAGAGGTAAAAACTTAAGTCCAAATAAAATAATTCCTTATGTTCATGAAGGTAACGATGTGTACGATGTCATAGATTGGATTACAGAGCAGGAGTGGAGCAATGATGAAGTTGGCATGTATGGAGGTAGTTACGTAGGCTTTGTTCAGTGGGCTTCTATGAAAGAAAAAGTGCATCCAGCGTTAAAAACTATAGTACCATCTGTTGCTGCAGCTCCAGGTATTGCTGAACCAATGGAAAATGGTGTTTATTTTAACTTTCATTACCCTTGGTGGCATTATGTAACGAATAACAAAACACTTGATACAGTTTCTTATTATAATGGAAAACGTTGGAATGATTTGTATTTCGATTGGTATAAAAAAGGAGTGGCTTATAAAAATTTGGATAGTTTAGATAGTATGCCAAATCCAGGATTCAATCAAAAATTAGAGCATCCAACATTTGATGCTTATTGGAAAAATATGACACTGTTTAAAGAGGATTTTTCTAAAATTAATATTCCCATCTTAAGTACTACAGGTTATTATGATGGTGGGCAGTTTGGAACTATGCACTATTTAAAATCTCATTATCAATTCAATACAAATGCAGAGCATTATCTTTTGATTGGGCCTTATTCACATTTTGGAGCGCAAGAACTTCCTGAAAAGAATATTTTGGGTTATACCATAGACCCTGTAGCACAGGTAAATATTAAAAATTTAATTTTTGATTGGTTCGACTACATTTTTAAAAATGCCAAAAAGCCTGTTTTGCTAAAGGATAAAATCAATTATCAAGTGATGGGTGCAAATACTTGGAAACATATAACATCGCTCGATAAAATTGCGACTGATACATTAAAGGTATATTTGAGTAAACATCGTTCTGGTGTGGCGTTTAAATCGACCTATAATACTGGAAATTTTGGGGTAAACGAACACTTTAGTTTATCTAATATTTCTAATGAAACAAGTTATATAGAACAAGAGATTGATTTTTCTGATCGTAGTCAATTTTCTTGGAATTTAAGTGGAGATCGAAACATTATATCAGAAACTTTAACTGTTGGCCAAGGATTTTCATTTGTCACAGAACCCTTCGATGAAGATGTAGAACTTAGTGGTTCTGTAAGTGGAGTTTTAAATGTGTCCATCAATAAAAAAGATTTTGATTGTAACGTTTTACTATACGAACAAACGGCTGACGGATCTTTTTTTAGCTTGACACTACCATTTACTACAAGAGCAAGTATATCTAAGGATATAGAAAACAGAAACTTATTGACTCCAAATAAAAAGACGTCAATACCCATTCATAATTTTAGAATGACCAGTAAAAAAATTAAAAAGGGAAGTAGAATAGTTGTTCTATTAAATGGAATTAAACATCCTTTTTCACAATTAAACTATGGTACAGGAAAAGATGTGAGTGAAGAAAATATTAAAGATGCTGAAGAGCCTTTAAAAATTAAATGGTATACTGATAGCTATATTCATTTTCCGGTTAATATGTAAAATAGAATTTCGATGTTTACCTTGGCCTCATAAAATTTTATTCACAAGATTCTTATTGTTTTTCAAAGGTATTCATGAATCTCCTTCGTCAATTTGGCTAAAACAATAGGTTATTTCAAGAGAATTATCCCGTGGATGATTCAAATTACATATAATAGAGAAGTAGTTAGTAAATTAAGAGTGCAAACCATTATGACAAGGTTTGCATACCGACTCTAGCCATTCAATAGTTTCTTTACCAATATTGTATTTAGCATAACGCGTATGATGTACTTGAGTGGCTTTGGAATCACAATGCACACATTCCCAATTATCTCGTCTCAAGACTACATAACGTTTTCGCTGCCAGGCTTCAGATTTTAAATAGACATCTCTGTAATAATCTCGTCGTGCTTTCCATTGACGCCGCCAAACGTACTTTTTATAACAATATTTTATTATTAGAATAAGAATTACTATAATGAACACTAGGATGATTTTATAATCATCACTAGTTAATTGAGATAGCTTTTCCATATCATAAGAATCGTTCAGAAAAATTTTAAATACACGAATCTCAGCGATATGTAATATCTTATTTTATTCAAATAGGTGAGAATTCATTATGTCAGCATATTTTTATTTTACATAATATAAATTATAGTACAATTATATATAAAGTAATTATTACTAATCTGTGTTGTATACAGGCTCATAGTAACTAATTGATGAAGACCACAGCTTTTGTATGGCTGTGGTTTTTTACTTCCCCTTAATTGCAATCAACATCCAAATCACTTTATCTGGATCATTCTCCCAATCACCTAGATCGTTGTTTTGGTATCGGATTTTAAATCCAGCTTTTTTTAATTCCTTCTCTACATACTCTGGACCTAAACTATGAGCATCAGTTTGCTCATCTCGGGATTTGCCTACAATACGCGACTTGAGTTTTTCTATAATTACAATCTGGCCACCTGGCTTTAATGACTTTTTCACATGTTTTAGAATCTCCATGTAATCGGTCATTTCATGGTACGTGTCCATAATAATAACCGTGTCTAGTCGTCCTTTGGGTAGATTCGGATTGTCATAATCACCAACTATGGTTTTAATATGATCTAGTTTCCGTTCTTTGGCTATTGTTTTTAAAGTCTCTAAGCGATCTGTACGAAGATCAACTGCATACACTTTTCCGTCTTTTTCAACCTTTTTGGCCAATCGTACGCTTAAATACCCTTCATGACAACCAATATCTGCAACATGATCGCCTTTGTCTATGCCAATAGCCGTAAATATGGTATCTAAAGACATCCATGTGTCACGTTCTTTCCAATCCATTTCTTTATATTGAGAAAAGCTTTGAATTGGATAAACGCCTAATAATAAGCATATTACAAAAAATCTCATACACACAAGTTAAAAAACAAATACAAGTTGCAGATGTTAATTAACATCAATTTATAACATTATGAAGTCATTCAACGGTAAAATCTAACATATGCATTTCGCTTGGCGATTTTATGGGTTGTTTGACCCTAAATTGTATCAAAACTGTTCTTTCAGTAGTAACTTAGAGTATCCCTCAAAACTATTAAAATCTACTATTATGGACGAAAATTTAGCCTTATTCAATCAGATCAATAGTTTGTCGTATTGGTTATTAAAAGAAAGTAATTTCAAAAGCTCTGTTACCTTTGATGCGAGCGACGATAGCTACTTTATTTCCATTAAGAAAGGTGTCGAATCTATCTACAAACATCATGTAGAAGATTTTAGCCGAAAAGATGCACGTCTCTTAAAATTCGAATTGTCCTCTATTGTCAATCATTTGCTGCAAATTAAAGCATCTGTGCATGCCGATCAAAGACGTACTGCTTAGTATTTCGGGATTTTAAAACCACGTAATTCTACTGGCCTGTATCTCATATTCTGAAATTATCTTTGGATAAATCAAAATATCAGACTTATGGCAACTATAGATCATTGCAGATTATTATGTGCTTCTGCTTCAGCGTATCTTATCGAAACCTCATTTCCAAATGGTGTCTATCGTAAAGATCTAAG
The DNA here is from genome assembly GCF_021032705.1 of Psychroserpens luteolus. Taxonomy (GTDB): domain Bacteria; phylum Bacteroidota; class Bacteroidia; order Flavobacteriales; family Flavobacteriaceae; genus Psychroserpens; species Psychroserpens luteolus. Next base: position 195,627 of record NZ_JAHVXI010000002.1, read on the forward strand.
ACCGAAACCAACTAAAAATCCGGATAATCATAATACAATCAATCAGTATAATGCAATTAAATTATTGAGCGATCCTTTTGTTGTCGTGGCTTCTCCTTTAAAACCTAATGAGTTTCTAAAGATTGAAGCTTGCTTTATTGGTGAAACAGCCGAAGGTATTATCATTTCATTTAGAGGAACCTTGCCGCCTATCCCTCCAACTGCTCAGTCGATAGCCGATTGGATTCAAAATATATTCTACGCCAATACTGTGCCTTACATTACTGGATATCCTGGAAAAGTTCATGAGGGTTTTCTCGATGCTTTATTGTCTTTAGAAACCGGAATCTTGTATGCTTTAAGTCAGCTCGATCCTCGTAAGGAAAAACCCATTTATTTAACTGGGCACAGTAAAGGTGGCGCTATGGCTCCTATAGCTGCGCTATATTTTAAAAATAAAAGCTTATTTACAGCTAATCATGTTGTGACTTTCGCTGGACCAAAACCTGGCGATGCGGTCTTCGCTTCTAATTATGATGCGGCATTTCCTAATAGTACTAATTTTGAAAACTATTTAGATCTTGTACCGTTTTTAGCACCAGGAAAAACATTTATAGAACTTCTAGAGAAATTTCCGTTGCTTCCAGAGATTATAAAAGAATTATTAGAGAAGGCTGCGCAATGGGATTATGAACCTGTAGGTACCAAAAACGTTCAGTTTATAAATAAACATGGTGTAATTGACAACAGTTTCCCAGCCTCCAACCCTATACTCCGATTTGGTGAAATCTTATTAGAACTCACAAAAGGAAAACAAGGGCTCATCCAAGTTGGTGATGCACATCATGTAAGCTGTGGATACCGCTATATGAAAGGCGTTTGTGGTTCTAGTAATGTCTGTACGTTCTAGTTCTTAATTACTGTTTTTTTAGCGCTTCTATCCTACTTTTAGCAACTGTAGCTAAAGAGCCTTTTGGGTCTAAATCTATGATTTTCTTATAGCTCACTATGGCTTTATCAGTCAGCTTTAACTGCTCTTGCACATTAGCCAGACTGTATATTGCACTTACCGATTCGGGATATAAGTCGGCCACTAATTCCAAGACGAAATGTCCGGCTTGCAGATTTCCGCTTTGAACCAATCGATTGCCTGCTTTGCTAAACTCATTTTCAAAATCATAATAACGATATTGAGGATTCTTTGCGATTTTTGCACCATCAGACTTCACTTGGTCATACTTACCTTCGGTAAATAACTGGGTTAAGTGCGCCATCGGATCTAAAATAAAATCGCCATCATTTTTAAAATTCATAGCTGCATGCACTATTGGATCTTCATTGTTGATATAGTCGTCAAAACTCATATCTACAGCAATGTGTGGTAAGGTGGCATCACGATTTTCCCATTGTGGTTTGTCTTGCCACCATGCATACGATAAATACGCAGTAATATTAGAATTTGGGAGCCTTTCGGGTTTGTTATCGCCAAGGAAATTAACGTTTTCGGCCGTAGGCTCACCTACCAAAATCGCTTCGGTGTAGTTGGTAATCTCATTGGTAAGGTTTTGACATGCCGAAAATGTATTTCGTCCAATTATATAAAAGAAATGTCCTTTCTTATTAATGCTTGGTCGTGCCATTAATCCCTTAATCAAATGCACATTGTTATAGTTATTTCCGCCACCATTTAAACGTACGTCATAAATGAGCTTCTCCACATCATTACTATCAATAAAATCAAATAACCGATTGTAAAAATCCTTTAGGGTTTCAGATTCGTGATTAACCACAGTACTCTGACGTACATACAACGTTTTACTATCTTTCAGGTATTCAAAAAAGAAGTACTTATCATTTAAATGTTTGAGATACAATGGTGTTTTATCCATTGCCCTTGAACTTATCCAAGTGTCATTTGGTATCGTATACAAATAGCCTCTTGACAACTCCTTTAAGCCAATCTTCGGAAATGTATACTCAAATACATTTCCGTCTTTTTCGAGTGTTAATGTAATCGTATCTGATAATTCTGGTATCACACGTTGTGCATGTAACACATCAGGAACCGTTAAAAATCGCAAGCCATAACCTTTAAAATAGGAATCATTTTCTGCAGGAACTACTGGACGTATTAAGGCCAAAGCCTCTTCAACAGGCATACCTCCTACTTTTAGTACTTTGGCTCCTAATGTCTTTTCGTGTGCTTTTTGTACGCCTTCAATGTAAACTCCATCACTAAAATGGTAAAGATTTACAGGAAGTACGCCGTTTTTTGCGACTGTACTAAACGTAATTTGAGTATGACCATATTCAAACGAAGACACAATTCTTGCAAAAGCCACAGGAATTTCATGAGCTTCTAAAGACGGAATCTCCTTATATAGTCGCTCCACAGTGGCATCAAAATCTTTAGCTGTGATCTTTTTAAATAAAATGGGATATTCCTTGTGAATGATATTTTGTAAATATCTAAGATCTTCTTGCCATTCTGCTGCAGATAAGGCATTTTGAGCGTTTAAACACATGCTCATTATAAGCATGAAACTAATACTGATAAAGCGAAGTGATGTTTTCATGAATTGATGATGATTTGATTGATTGTACTTATAAGAGCCTAAAACCAGAATGTTGTTACACTTCAATGGCCTTTTATTCTTCCAATCGTTTATTGAGCATCTCTAAAGTTTCCTTGTTGTACTTCTGAAGTCCTTTTAACATAGGTTCTAAATTTCCGTAGATCAAGGTAGAATGTATCGCTAATCGCGCTCTATAACTATCACTCAAGAAATACGTGAGCATATCTGGATTGGATATTCTGCCCATGAGTAAATCTGCAATCCAAGGTTCATTTTCCTTGAAATACAGTAGGTTATTATCGATGTCATCTCCTATCCTTTCATTAGTTTCAACTAATAAATTATCAAAAGCTCTATAATTGGTCAATATTCTTGAAATAAGCGTATCCTGCTCTGTTTCATTATCATTGACATAGTTTTCCAACAGATTAATCCCTTTCTTCTGAAGTTTAAATGGCGAATACGATAATACGAGTCCGAAACCCTCTAAATTCTTTTGATAGGTTTGAGCAGTTACCGTATCACTAAGAAATAGTTTAAAGAATTCTTTTCTATCATCTACGTATTTTAAAACCTGACCGACCACTAAAGTATCCTGTTCCAAATCTTGTTGATAGACTTGCAGATAGCTTTGAAGTTTCTTCTGGGCATTACGCTCTTGGTTTTTATTATTAATATTTACGGCAATCAAAATACCAATAACGACTAAGATAATCTCACCTATACCATAAGTGATGTATTTGAAAATGCCTTTTTTAGATAATGCTGCCATACGTTTAGTGTTAAAAATACTCATGAGATGTCTTTAAAAACTTTGCTCCATAAATATAGTTCAATGTTCCGACAATAAAAAAGCACCTTTCTGAAGTGATTCAAAAAAGGTGCTTTAATAAGAGTTAAGACGCCTATTCTACTTAGGATCTAAAATATCTTCGATACGTTTTACAATATCTCTATAGTGATACTTGGTTACTAAATTCACGCCTCTATTTCCAGCTGCGGCAACCTGACGCTTTAAGGTATTTAATTCACCACGTACCAAAGCTCTAATATCAGACTGGGATACATTAAAAGCCTTTGAACCAAATCGAGCATCCATATCCTCGGTCATTAAATACGCCATACGATCTATATAAGCGCGTTGCAGGTTACGACGGTATACATCGACGTTTTTTGTCATATTGGCTTCACTCCAAATACCTTTTCTTAGATCTTGCATCATGGATAAGGCGCTGTAATTTGTTGGGTCTAAAGTTTCATGATCGATAAGTCGGCCCAAACGGTCAAAACTCAATAAACCATTAACATACCTACTCTGCAAACGACGTAAACGCTCAGTATAGCCTGCATAATCAATATTTTGCAGCATAGATTTATCTACTAGCCATGTTGGTGTTGCAAAGGCATTTTTGTGTAACCATTGCATTGATGCTTGTTGTTTTGCCTTCGGAACGGCTTTGTACGCAATACCGCCTTGTCTTGGTGTAATAAGATTCTCTTCAACACCACCTACATTACTAAGTACGTGACCGATATAGCGATTATAGCAGCCTAATAATTCACCATATAATTCCTGTAAATCATCGTAATCATTGGTCTGACTACTCGTCCATTGTGGTAAGTTTTCAGACACATACTTCAAATTCTTTAAGGCATAGTCCGAAGCCTTGATGGCATCGTTTCCAATATCTTCAGTTTGAGATGTAGGATCAAATCGGCTACTTTGTCTTCCGTATACATATCTAGGATCACCAGCTTTTTCCATGATCCATTTATCCAACATATTACGTTCGGCTTCTGGAGAGCTTGCACCAGGAATCATACGATAACCCCAATTTATAGCGTAGTTGTCATAAGGACCAATTTGACGAATAAATCGAACATTTTGATCTCCAGGCTGTGCGATATAATTATAACGTGCATAGTCCATAATCGTTGAAGCAATACCAAATTCTTGTGTGAACGCCCCATTTCTATAACTCTCAACATCATAAGCTTTACTAGCACTCATATTATGCGGTAATCCAAGTGCATGACCAACCTCATGAGCAATCACCATTTTCATCATCTCTCCTATTTCCTCCGCAGGTGTATCTAAGGTTCTCGCCGAAGGATTTGCAGCTCCTGTCTCTAGTAAATAACGGTTTCTGTACGAACGTAAATGGTTGTGATACCATATGATATCACTTTCTATGATTTCACCACTTCTTGGATCAGACACACTTGGTCCAACTGCATTTCGTGTTTCACTAGCCACATAACGTACAACAGAGTAGCGTATATCTTCCGGACTGAAATCTGGATCTTCCTCTTTTGTTGGTGGATATTTTGCAATTATGGCATTTTTAAAACCTGCCTGCTCAAATGGACCTTGCCATAATTCAATACCTTCCTTGATATATTTTCTAAGACTCTCAGGCGTCGCTGGATCTAAGTAATATACAATTGGCTTCACTGGCTCAACAAGTTCTCCTCTGGCGTATGCTGAAGGGTCTTTTGGTTCTAATCGCCACCTGCGAATATAAGTTTTGGTATCTGCTTTTAATTTCTCACTACCATAATCGACTTGACTAAATGTAAACCAACCTACACGATCATCGGCAAAACGAGGTTGCATTGGCTCTTCAGGCAATAAAATCATAGATTGATTCATTTGTAAGCTAATGGTCTCTGCCGAACGTGCCGAAGGTGGCTGTGACGCATTATAGGTCATATCTTGTACAACTTCTATATTTTGCGGAAAGCTTTTCATTGAATTAATGAAACTACGTGAACCATCTAAGTTCCTTACTTTATAGGTAGTTCTTAATCGTCCAGGCAAACCACTAATGGCTTTAACATCACTACTGTAAAACTTAGTAACATCGACGACAACTGCTGATGAATCCTTACTAAATGCTGCAATATCAAAAGCATATAAAGTAGGCTCGTAGTTATTTGACTTAACAGAAATACTGATAGGCAGTTCTTCATCTGCTACCGAATTATACGAGCGTTCTTTTATTAATATCTTTTTATCAAAACGTTCCCATGCGACTAAGCGTTCTCCTGTTTTCGATCCTGCGTTAATATAACCGCCTCCTAAGTTAGCTGGTAGCTTCGCGATTCTACTAACTAAAAGCATGTCTTTTCCGAGGTGTACATTTGGTATTTCAAAGAAGTACTTCTCTCCTACTTTATGAACTTTGAATAAGCCGTCATCAGTTACGGCATCTTTGGTGATGACCTGATCATAAGGTTTTATTTTTCCGTTGTTCTTCTTTGGAGCCGGTTTAGCAACTTCTGTTTTTTGATTCTTTTTCTTTTTTCTTTTGGACTGTGCTTGGTGTGACATTGGCATTAAACAAAAGAGTAATGTCAATGTAAAAAGCAATACGTTTTTCATAATTGGATAGTTTCGTGTGATTATGCCTTAAAATTAATCAAAGTAAGTCAGGATGTGAATGGATTTCACAAAATTTTAAGGGCTCCAATTTCAGTAGTTAACAATTAATGGTTAATAAATAATCTGTGGTAGAAAAGTCCGTAATCGGTTTTACTTCGTAGATATACACATAACCAAAAACTTAAACATAACAATTATGAAACGAATTTCAGTAATAGTACTGTCAGCTTTATTTTTAACCGCTTGTGTTTCTAAGAAGAAATACCTCGCTTTAGAGCAAAATAACGGAGAATTAAAAAGCGAATTGACTAAAACTAAAGTCGAAAAAGAAGAATTAGAGATGCAATTTGAAAAAATTCAAAGACGTGTAGATAGCTATAATTCTAAAATAAATGAACTCACTCAAGATAACGACGCTAAATTAGTTTCGGTAGACGGTGTAGTTGTTTCCAAAAATCAAAAAGAAGCGATGCGCGAGTCATTAAGAAATGTGCCTCCTGCATACATGGCGACAGCAAAGACATTAAAAGATTCTATGAATCTTGCCTTACAATTCAATCTTAAGCAATCGATGGATAATATTGAAGAGGACGAGGACATTGCTGTTAATATTGAAGAGACTGTAGTAATGATCTCAATTTCAGATAAAATGTTATTCAATTCTGGAAGCTATAAAGTGAGCAACAAGGCCAATGATATCTTACAAAAAATCGCCAATGTCATTAACTCTGAAGAAAGCTTAGACGTTATGGTCGAAGGACATACTGATAACAAGTTAATGAAAAACAGTGCTGCTGTAAAAGACAACTGGGATTTAAGTGTACTTAGAGCGACATCTGTTGTTAAAAAATTACAGAATGATTACGACGTGGCACCAGAGCAATTAATTGCTGCAGGACGTAGTTTTTATCAGCCATTAACAGATAATGAGACTAAAGAAAATAGAGCCAAAAACCGTAGAACTCGCATCGTAATTTTACCAAATATCGATAAGTTTTTTGCAATGATGGCTTCAAACGAATAATTACTTGACCTATAAAATTATGGTTAATTGATCCATGAAAAGACTGTTGTTTTCCAGCAACAGTCTTTTTTTATAGTTTAAGATCGCATTAAAAAAGGCAGCTCATTGTGAGCTGCCTTTTCATTTTCATTTACTACTATAAATTATTTACCACGTTTCACCACAAACTGTTTGCTAATGGTTTCTCCATTGATATTTATAATTAGGTTATAAAGGCCATCTGATAGACGCGTTACATCTACTTTTACCTCATTATGTCCTTGGTTGATATCCCATTCACTTTGAATAGGAACCTCTCCTCGCATACTTGCAATCGAATAACTCGCTTTGGTAGCCACTGGACTTTCTAAAGCGATGTTTAAAACATCAACTGTAGGTACAGGATAAAGCTTAACGTCATCCTCTTCGATCTCTAGATCTGTCTCTACAACATCTCTATGATAATTGTAACATGAAGGTGGTCCATCTGGAATTGGTGTTGTAGCACATCCTGTTGATGGATACCAATCTACAAAGAAGGACGATTCTATATTTTTCAAAGCAATAAATAATCCGCGCATTTTTGTTCTGTCAAAGAAATTTGATCGATTTACTTTAATGCTTCGTTTAGAATAAATATTAACATCAACATCAGCACTTCTATCAATTCGAACATCTTTTTCTACATAGAATATAGCACCATTCCCATTACGACTAATCGTATTGTTTTTACCTATTCGCATTTGCTCATCAATCATCACTGAAGAGGATTGATTGAAAATGATGGTCACATTAGATTCAGTTTTAAACTTATCAATGTAGACTTCAGGTGAATCAATGATTAATGTTCCTCCATAACGTACATAGACATCATCATACACTTCTTCATCTAATACAACTGTATCATAAGGCTGAACTGTTATATCATCACCACAATAACTACTTGCTGTATTGTTATAGAATGTTGGTAAGGTTATATCAGCATCACTGTAAATAGGATCCTGAACATAACTAAACCAATCAATAAAAATATTATCAGATTTCACAAAGCCATACACCTGACTAAAGGCTCTCACTTGCGCTGTACGATTATTATCGGTAACACCTACGCCTCCTCCAATCACACGACTGCCAAATAATCTCACGCCTCGTTTACCCACAAGAACATATCCGCTTAATACATCTTCAGGATTAGTACTAGAGGTATATGATGCTGTTGCTACGCAACCAGATGCACTAGTTACAGTAACCGTATAAGTATCATTATCATCAATTATAATCGAATCATCCTGACTTCCTGTAGACCATTGAATAGACAATGGCTGACTAAAGTCTGATGCATTAGAAATATCAACCGTTAATTCTCCTAAGCCTTGACAGAAACCATCAAGAGGTGTTTCCTCTATAGTAATCATTGGAACAGGATTAATAATAACATCAAAACTGCATATTGCTGTATTTCCAGCATTATCTGTTGCTGTATATATAACTTTAGTGGTTCCAACATCAAAAACATCTCCAGGTTCATGAGTACTTGTTAATGTGACATCACAATTATCTGTTGCTGAAGGCATAACCCATATTACAGCTTGAGCACCACAGAGTGTAATGTCTGATGGACAATCTGTAATTACTGGATCTGTAGTATCTTCAACAATAACATTTTGAGTTTGTGACGATATATTTCCATTGCCATCATCAAAATTCCATGTGATGACATATGTACCTTGATCAGTATAAGTTAATGGATCATTCGTTTGACCTATAACTGCGCCTTCACAATTATCAGTAGCCACTGGTATATCTAAAACTATGGCCTCACATTCGCCTATAACATCTGGCAAACTAGCATCATTAGGAATAGGAGCTTCAGTATCATCAATAATAACGTTTTGAGATACATTAAAACTATTTCCGTTACCATCATCGAAAGTCCAGATAATCAAATAATTACCCTGTTCTGTGTAAACTAATGGATCAGATGTTGTACCTGTAACTAAACCTACACAATTATCGGTGGTCGTTGGAGGTATTATATTAGCTTCACACTGCTCAACTACATCAGCTAATACAATAGCGTCTGGTGCAGTGGTGTCATTTATGATTACCGTTTGTGCTTGCGTTACTACATTGCCATTACCATCATCATACGTCCATGTCACTGTAAAAGTTCCTTGATCTGAATACGATAATGCATCGGTAGTTGTTCCCTGAATAGTTCCGAGACAATCATCTGATGCCGTAGGAATATCAGTAATATCTAAGCTACATTCAGCAGTTAGTGTAGGCAAATTAGTAGTATCTGGAATCGGATTACCAGTATCATCTACAATCACAGTTTGTGGCACAACAATACTATTTCCATTGCCATCATCAAACGTCCAGTTGACATTATATATGCCTTGTTCAGTATAATTAGTTGGGTCTGTCGTCGTACCAAAAATGAGTCCAGCACAATTATCTGTTGTCGTCGGAACAGGAATTGCCGCAAAACACTGATCTACAAAATCATTGATTATTGGCATATCAGGAGCCGTTGTATCTTCAATAATTACATTTTGTAATTGTTGCGATGTATTACCATTACCATCATCAAACGTCCATGTGATGACATACACACCTTGTTCAGTATACGTTGTTGGGTCGTTGGTTGTTCCAGTTACAGTGCCCTTACAATTATCTGGCGCAGTTGGTGGTACAATTGTAGCTTCACATTGCGCAATAATATCTGGTAATGCAGCTCCAGGTGTAGGTGATTCTGTATCCTCTACAGTAATTATAAAAAAGCATATCGCTGTATTTCCAGAAGCATCAGTAACTTGAAACCTATTAGTGGTATCTCCTATAGGAAATTGTGATCCTGACGGTAATCCTTCTATTTGTGTTATTACAGTTCCTGGACAATTATCACTACTCGTTATATCATAAGTCACAATAGCACTACAAGAACCAATATCATTTCCTGTAAGAATGTCTGACGGACAAGCAATGACAGGAACTTCATTATCGTTTACAGTGACTTCAAAACTGCAGGTATTTGTATTTCCAGCTGCATCGGTGACGATAAATGTATTTAGCGTTGTTCCTATTGGAAATAATGCTCCTGACGCAAATCCTGATGTTTGATTTATAGTAACTCCCGGACAGTTATCTGAAAAATCTACACTATAATTCACCGCTGCACCACATAATCCAGGATCATTATCCACGATGATAGGTGAAGGACATGTTATAGATGGTGCTTCAGAATCGGTTACAATCACATTAAACGAACAACTTGTTGTATTGCCAGAGGCATCAACGATTTCGAAGCTATTAGTAGTTATTCCTACAGGAAATATGTCTCCTGATGCCAATCCTGATATTTGAGTAATACTAAGGCCTGGGCAATTGTCTGAACCTGTAATATTATAATCAACCACAGCACCACAAGAATTAGGGTCATTTACAACCGAAATATCTGAAGGGCAAGCAATGGCTGGCGCTTCAGAATCATTAACAACAACATCAAAACTACAGGATTGCGAATTTCCTGATGCATCAGTAATAACAAATGTATTTGTCGTTACTCCTATTGGGAAAGCCACTCCAGAAGGCAATCCGCTAGTTTGCGTTACAGTCGCTCCCGGACAGTTATCTCCTGAAGTTATTGTGTAGTTCACTATTGCCGAACATTGTCCTGGATCATTGACCGCTACAATATTACTTGGACAATTAATAGTTGGAGCTTCCGTATCATTTACAGTAATTGTGAATGCACATGAAACAGTATTGCCGGAGGCATCTACAAGCTCATAAGCTATATTTGTGGTTCCAATTGGGAAAAATTCCCCAGAAGCTAATCCAGAAATCATGGTCAGTGTTTCATTAGTACAGTTATCTGTTCCAGAAATATTGTAAACTACTGTTGCACCACATTGCCCTAATTCGTTATCAACAATAATATCTGACGGACAAGTAATAACTGGTGCTTCAGTATCAGTAACTGTAACATTAAAGCTACATGACACCGAATTTCCAGAAGCATCCGAAATTGTAAATGAATTTATTGTCGTTCCTATTGGGAAAACATCTCCAGAAGCTAATCCAGCGGTTTGTGTAATTGTTGCACCAGGACAGTTATCTGATGTTGGAATTGCATAAGTTACAGTAGCACCACATTCACCTGCATCATTATTAACTATAATATCAGATGGACAAGTAATACTAGGCGCTTCATTATCTACAACGGTTACGGTAAAACTACATTCTACGCTATTTCCGAAGCTATCAGTAACTTCAAATGTATTTGTCGTTGTGCCTATCGGGAATAAAGAACCTGATTCTAAGCCTGCAGTTTGAGTGGTCGCTGCACCAATACAATTATCTGTGCCTACAGGAGCAACAAATGTAACAATCGCACCACATTCACCAACATCATTATTGACAACAACATCTGATGGACAAGAGATTTCTGGTAGACTATTATCTTCAACAGTTACTGTAGCTGTACATGAGCTACTATTCCCATTGGAATCTGTCACTGTTAAAACAACAGTCGTATTAAATGTTAATCCCGAGCTCGCTGTAAATCCTCCTGCAGGGAATGGAGTTGTTGCTGTATTATTTTCAGTTTCACCGTCTAAAGCATTAGTTCCACTAAATGTCCAGTTACTTAAATTAAATATATCTCCATCAGGTCCTGTATTACTTACACGATAAGCCCAACCATCTAAATATTCCCATGGTTGTCCAGTTCCGTCAACACCAATTTCTCCAAATGAATCGATTACTGTTCCGTTTTGGAATAATTCAAAAGCATCATCACCATTAACGCCAAGTGCTCCAGATGTATAATCTGGTGAAAAACCAAAGAAATTCACAAAGCCTGTTGTCTCCGAAGCCACATAAATATAGGTTCCTGCCGAAACAGATGTTGAAGGAAATGTGAAATCTGCTCCATTGGAAGAATTGCCATTAAATGATGTTCCAATTCCAAATTCTGAAAGATCAGCAATATCTGATAATACATATAGTTCTACTGCTTTTGGAACACCACCACTTAAAGGGCCATCGATGACGCCTGAAATCACCAATTTAGGCACATCATTACAATCGAAAATTGTATTGTCAACTGAAATAGATGATATCCCGCAATTATCTGTGCTTCCATTATTAATATCTGCTGCAGACCACGATGCAATTCCATTGGCATCTAGGCTTACAGTAATATCTTGACAAACCGCAACTGGGTCTGTGACATCATTAATAACTACATTTTGAGTTTGTGTAGCTGTATTACCATTCTCATCTTCATAAGTCCATGTGACAACAGTCGTGCCTTGTGTTGAAATTGGCAATGATGCGTCATTGCTTACTGTCACTAGTCCACCACAATTATCAGTTGCTGTTGGTACTACTAAACTTGTGATTTCGCATTCTGCAGTGATGTCGGCAAGCGCAGCCACATCTGGAGTAGGCGCCAATTTATCTATTACGTTTACAGTTGCTGTGCAAGTCGATTGATTTCCACTATCATCAGTAACAATTAGAGTGACTTCTATTCCTCCTCCTGAACTATTAACTGTATGACTTCCTAAGTTAGAAATATCATCCTGAGTTGTTTCAGTCCATTCTGTACCTAAGGTTGGAAAACCAGCACTATTAACTGAGTTACCTGCTAATACTTCTGGATTTCTAATCAAGGTTTGATTTTGTGTGTTATTACCAGAAACGGTCCATTGAGAACCTGGATCATTGCCTATTTCACCAAAAATATCAACTGCACTTCCAGTACTTAGTTTATAAAGTTCTACAGCATCGTCGCCATTAAAGTTAACAGCTGAAAGTACTGTTGTAGGGCCTCCATAAAGTGTTGCACCAGAATTTCTATAGACGATCACATCACCATTAGCTAATGTTCCTGATAAGGTATTTGTTGTTGATGGTAAACCGCTTCCATTAGAATACAAGCGCAATTGATAATCTGAAAGATCTACATCTGCACCTGTTCCATTATAGATTTCAATGTATTTATTTGAAGATGATCCTTCAATATATTCTGAAATGAATAATTCTGAAATCCCAGGGCCTCCACTATTAATATCAGCACAGCTAAAGGTATCTTGACTTAGGCTTAAAGTCACAGAGCCACAATTATCGGAAGACCCATTATCAATGTCTGCAGCAGTTATTGTTGCATTTCCTGAGGCATCTAATTCAACTGTTAAATCTTGACATACAGCAGTAGGCATTTCAGTATCATCAATTATAATATTTTGTGTTTGTGTTGAAGTGTTACCATTTTCATCTTCATAAGTCCAGGTGACAATGGTCGTTCCTTGAGTTGTAATTGGTAATGTTGCATCATTACTTACTGTAACTGTTCCACCACAATTATCGGTTGCTGTTGGAGCCGTTAATGACGTTACTTCACATTGTTCTTCCACATCAGGTAAATTTGCTATGTCTGGTGTTGGTCCTAAAAGATCAACAACAGTTATGATCGCTATACATGTCGATTGGTTACCAGCATCATCAGTAACAGTGAGCGTTACTTCCAGTCCTGCACTTGGTGTGTCTACTGTATGACTTCCCAAGTTAGAGATATCATCTTCAGGAAATTCTGTCCATTCTGTTCCTAACGTTGGAAAACCAGGAGTATTAATGGTATTGCCCACAAGTACGTCTGAATTTCTTATCAAGGTTCTATTTGCTGTCATATTCCCACCGACTGACCATTGTGAACCTGGGTCATTACCAATCTGACCAAAAATATCAATAGCCGTTCCGTCCTTAAATAAAACCATAGCGTCATCACCATTGAATGTTATCGATCCCGATGTTTGGTCGGCTATACTTAAAATAGCATTGGAAGATTGTCCATTACATATTACATGGACATCACCATCAGCTATCGTTCCGCTTAGAGGAATATTTGTTCCGCTTGAGCTTCCATTTGTGTATCTTATCAGAATGTATCCTTCAGCATCAAGGTCTACTGATGCACCTGTACCGTTGTAAATTTCTATACACTTATTATTTGAACTACCTTCAACATACTCTGAAATAAAAAGTTCGGTAATACCAGATCCAGAAGATCCACCACCTATATCGGCACATGTAACTGCTGTTTGACTTAAACTTAGGGCTACATTTCCGCAGTTATCAGAAGATCCATTATCTACTTGAGAAGGTATAATTGTCCCATTTCCTGAGGCATCTAATTCAACTGAGATATCTTGACAAACTGCTGTAGGCGCTTCGGTATCATCAATTATAATGTTTTGTGTTTGTGTTGAAGTATTTCCGTTTTCATCTTCATAAGTCCAGGTGATAATGGTCGTTCCTTGAGTTGTAATTGGTAATGTTGCATCATTATTTACTGTAACTGTTCCACCACAATTATCGGTTGCTGTTGGAGCTGTTAACGATGTTACTTCACATTGTTCTTCCACATCAGGTAAATTTGCTATGTCTAGTGTTGGTCCTAAAAGATCAACAACAGTTATAGTTGCTATACATGTAGATTGGTTACCAGCATTATCAGTAACAGTTAGCGTAACTTCCAGCCCTGCACTTGGCGTATTCACAGTATGGCTTCCTAAGTTTGAAATATCATCCTGAGTTGTTTCAGTCCATTCTGTACCTAAGGTTGGAAAACCAGCACTATTAACTGTGTTACCTGCTAGTACTTCTGGATTTCTAATCAAGGTTTGATTTTGTGTGTTATTACCAGAAACGGTCCATTGTGAACCTGGATCATTACCTATTTCACCAAAAATATCAACTGCACTTCCAGTACTTAGTTTATAAAGTTCTACAGCATCGTCGCCATTAAAGTTAACAGCTGAAAGTACTGTTGTAGGGCCTCCATAAAGTGTTGCACCAGAATTTCTATAGACGATCACATCACCATTAGCTAATGTTCCTGATAAGGTATTTGTTGTTGATGGTAAACCGCTGCCATTAGAATACAAGCGCAATTGATAATCTGAAAGATCTACATCTGCACCTGTTCCATTATAGATTTCAATATATTTATTTGAAGATGATCCTTCAATATATTCTGAAATGAATAATTCTGAAATCCCAGGGCCTCCACTATTAATATCAGCACAGCTAAAGGTATCTTGACTTAGGCCTAAAGTCACAGAGCCACAATTATCGGAAGACCCATTATCAATGTCTGCAGCAGTTATTGTTGCATTTCCAGAGACATCTAATTCAACCGTAAGATCTTGACAAACTGCTGTAGGCGCTTCAGTATCGACTAAATTGCTATCGGCCGTATCAACATCACCATTACAGTTGTTATCAATCCCATCACATACTTCTGTAGCACCAGGATTAATAGCAGGATTAGTATCATCACAATCTACGTCACTAGCAAAGCCATCATTATCAGCATCTGCATAAAAATTAAAGGTTGCTTTAAAGTTATTTCCGAAGTCACTCCAAAAATTATCTAAATCGATTTGATTGTCATTATTAGTGTCAACTTGAGACCTTACAAACACCTCTACGGTATAATTCCCTGTCGATAAGCCAGATAACAAATCAATATTTTGCTGATTACCAGTTTGGACATTATCCCATTGTTGATCGCCAGGATTACTTAAATTTTGGTCAAAGTTTAAATTGATTTCAATAAATGATCCAGAAGGAGAACCTGTTTGATAAACTCGGTAAAACAGACTACTATTAAAAACATTATGACTCCCATTTTTAAATGTTTTGGCTTGACCACCTCTTAAAATAAGCGTGTTACTAGGGTTAAAATCTCCAAAATTTGCACCGTTAAAACCACCTGAAGGAACTAAATTATTATAAAAGTTCCCACCTCCATTTGTATCGGTTATGACATAGGCTTCAAAGATTCCAGAGTTTTGTGAATACAGATTTAGATTAATAAATAGCAGGAAGGTTAGGGACGATAGAAAAAACAGTTTTTTCTCCATTTGAGTTGGTTATTAAGTTATCTAATTAGTTTATATACCAAACATATAGACCATAAATAACCATGAAAAGTACATTATGAAACTGTACTTAACAGAGCACTTTTACGTGTTTATTGTAAATTTTGGGAAATCAACGGAACAATTCTGTCGATTAATAGCTTTTTAAAGTTAAAAATAAAATCTACTATTCGCATTTTTTGTGGATAAAAACCATGATTTTATTGGCATTTTCGACAAGTTGTTAAAAAAAATGGATGAATGAATAATCGGCAAAAATCACTACAACGTTGTAGTTGAATTTATCAATTTGATAATTTAACCCCATCAAAAAAAATAATTCTTCAAGTTTTACAAATTAATAAGAAAGGATAAGTGGATTAAAAAAAACAGCTAAATATTGAGGCTATTCGTATCACATGAGGTAATTTTGCAACAAATTAAAATGCAATGTTATCTTTATTAAATAGTTTCAGAATTATAGCACTTTTAGAAGGTGTGTCTTACATTTTATTATTATTTGTAGCAACACCAATAAAATATTTAGGCGATGACCCAATGTATGTAAAATTACTTGGTATGCCTCACGGAATACTATTTCTAGCTTACATCGTTTTGGCCATTATGGTTGGGCAAGACCTTAAATGGAAAACAAGAACATTGCTAATTGTATTAGTGGCCTCTATCATTCCTTTTGGAACGTTTTATATTGAAAAAAAATATCTGAAAAATAAAGCCTTATGATGGATATTCGACACTTCATCTATGATTATTTAATCTCTATTGGATTAAATGACACTTCTGCAAAGTATGTAAATATGCTTGTGCTTAGTATCTCTTTATTGATTGTATTATTCATCATTGATTATATTATTAGAAAGGTTCTTGTAAATGCGTTTAATGCTTTTGCTGTAAGATCTAAAACAAATTTCGATAACATTCTTGTTAAGAATAAGGTTCCAAGAAATATTGCCCATATTATCCCTCTATTAATCGCTATTGAATTTATTCCTATCATTTTTTCAGATTTTGACTATCTAGAAACCATTATAGAAAAGGGTTCAAAAGTATTTGGAATCATACTGACATTATGGATTGCTAGAAGTGTTTTAAATACTATTAAAGATTATCTCAAAACATTAGATCGTTTTAAAGATAAACCCATAGATAGCTATATTCAAGTCTTCATGATTTTTGCATGGGTCATTGGTATATTTTCATCTTTTGCTATTATTAGTGGTATTTCATTTTGGAAGTTCGTTACGACTTTAGGAGCTGCCTCAGCAGTGATTATCTTAGTGTTTAGAGATACTATTCTTGGTTTTGTGGCTAGCATTCAGGTATCGATAAATGACATGGTACGCATTGGTGACTGGATTACTTTTGAAAAATATGGTGCAGATGGTGACGTTATCGAGATCAATCTAGCAACAGTTAAGGTCCAAAATTTTGATAAAACAATAACTACAATTCCAACGTATGCATTAATATCTGATTCTTTTAAAAATTGGAGAGGTATGAGTCAGTCTGGTGGCAGACGCATTAAGCGTTCAATTATCTTAAAAGCGACTAGTGTTAAATATTTAGATGACCAGTCGATAGAAAAATTGAAAAAAATAGAGCTGATCAGTGATTATTTAAATCATGGACAAACTGTTATAAGAGCATCTAATGAGGAAAAAAATGTGGATAAGTCTATACTCATTAACGGTAGAAATTTTACCAACATAGGCGTATTTAGAAAGTACATTCAAACCTATATTGAAAATCACTCAGCGATTAATAAAGACATGACCATTATGACGCGTCAGTTAGCACCAACACCACAAGGATTGCCTTTAGAAATCTACTGTTTTAGTAGTGATAAACGCTGGGAAAATTATGAGTATATCATGTCCGATATCTTCGATCATGCTTTAGCTGCCGTCCCTTATTTTGAATTAGAGGTTTATGAATTGACTACAGGAATAACAACATAGTTACTCCTCTAACCTATCTCTTACAAACTCCACTTCAGTTTTACCATGAGGTGCTGGTTTTCCATCATCACCTAGGTTAACCATAATGATATTGTCTACAGTGAGTATGGTTTCTCTAGTCATTTTATTCCGAACCTCACATTTCATAGTTAAAGATGAGCGACCAAACTTAATAACTTCTATACCAATTTCTATAATATCACCTTGCTTGGCAGAAGCCATAAAGTTGATTTCAGACATATACTTTGTGACTATTTTTGAATTTTCCAACTGAATGATCGTATATAAGGCTGCTTCTTCGTCGATCCATGCTAGTAGCTGTCCTCCAAATAAGGTATGGTTAGGGTTTAAGTCTTCAGGTTTTACCCATTTACGTGTGTGAAATCTCATATTTTTTATGTAAAGATTGGCATTTATTGGCAAAACACATAATCTGTTGTTAATCTTTTTCTAAACTTTTCTTAATCAGACCTTCAAATGTTGTGGGAATAGTATTTTTATAAGGCTAAATCAATCAAAATGAAACATTTAATTACACTAGTAGTTTGCATAGTATTACTTGTAAGTGCTTGCGCTCAATCACAAAATACCAAAGTTGGAGGACCATGTCAAGGCTGTGAAGCTGTTAATGAATACGGACAAAGAATATTAAAATCTGTTGATACAATTTATGGTTTTGATACCATGCCAAATAAAATTAAGGTCAGTGGTACCGTTTACAAAAACGATGCAAAAACACCTGCTAAGGATGTTATTTTATATGTGTATCATACCGATCAAAATGGTCGTTATCCAACAAATGCATCATCAAAGGGTTGGGAAAAAGATCATGGTTATTTAAGAACATGGTTAAAGACAGATAAGAATGGTCGCTATGAGTTTTACACAACACGTCCAGCTTCATACCCAAACTCTACTGTACCACAACATATACACATAACAGTTAAAGAACAAGATATTAATGCCTATTACGTTGAGGATTTTTATTTTTCTGATGATCCAAATATTACACCAAATATTTTAAACCGAAAGAAACCTAGAGGCGGATCGGGAGTTATAACATTAAAAGGTAATGGGTTGATTAAATCGGCCAGTAGAGATATTATATTAGGATTGAATATTCCAAACTACTAGAACCTAAAATAAGGTGCCATTGTCTTCATTTGGAACTTTTAAATCATAACCTAGTTCAGCATTTAGCTTTTTAATAAAATAAGCAGATAATAATGGGGATTCTTTTTCAATGTTTTGATGAATAAAAAAGTCTATTTCCTTTATGCCTTGCTCCTTCCATTCTTTTAAACGAATAACCCAATCATCCAATCGTGTATAATCACTTGTATGATTTGCACCAACATAGCGCACAAAAGCCGTCGCATTTGTTAGTCTCATATGCATTAAATCTCGTCTTCCAGCAGTATCTACAATCACATTAGAAATATTATTACGCTCTAATAAATCATATAACTGATTCGCCACAGCTTCATCATTATACCAATTTGTATGTCGAAACTCAACGGCCAAATCTATTTCTTTGGGCCAACTCTCAATAAAGTGCACTACTCTATTGAAATCTTTCGGCGCAAAATTTGAATGCATTTGTAAAAATATGGTTCCGAGTTTTTCTTTGAGGTTGATGGCACTATCCAAGTAACTATCAACGACTGAACTCACTTCATTAAGGCGTTTCCAATGACTAATTTCCTGATTTAATTTAGGAAAGAACTTAAATCCTTCAGGTGTTTTATCGTACCATTTTGAAAATTGTTCAGGTGGAAAAATTCGGTAGAACGTGGCATTTAGCTCTATTGAGTTAAACTGGTTAGAATAATAAGCCAATTCATCTTTAGTCCCTCTAGGATAAAACCCTTTTAAATCGGCTCTATTCCATTTTGCACAACCAACATAGATCTCTGGAATATTATCATCTTTAAACTTGCTCAAAACTCCAGCTGTATCTATATGATCTTGAGGTAAACTAAGGTCTAAATCCTGAGGATTCTCTACACTTCCAAATTTCATATTGTTGTTTTTACCAAAGATAATGTATTCTCCATTTTTAAGAAATTTCAGTATAACAAAACCTTAACAGTCTGATAAAAAAATAATGCTTAATTTTGAAACGCTCATTTCAAATAGATATGCCAAAAGTAGAAACTTTCAATAGAGATTTTGTAGTAGCACAAGCCACAGAAGTATTTCATGACAAAGGTTATAACGCAACCTCTATGCAAGATTTAGTAGATGCAACTGGTTTAAATCGATCAAGTATTTACAACTCATTTGGATGCAAATTACATTTATATTTAGATTGTTTAAAAGCCTATCAATATAAATATCAAAAGAAAAACTCCAATGTCTTATTGGATGCTACAAATGCTATTGAAGCCATTGAATTACTATTTAATATGTATTTAGAAGAAATGATCAGTCACAGCAATGACAGAGGCTGTCTTATTGCAAATTGCAAGTCTGAAATGGCTAATCACGATGATAAAATAACATCGTTTTTAAATCGAGACCAAAAAAACACTTTAGACTTTCTTGAAGATTTGGTTTCTAGAGGTCAAAATCAAGGTGACATTAATACTAATAAAATAGCGAGCGAATATGCCTTGTATCTTTTTAGTTCTCTACAGGGATTTAGAATGACCGGCATTTTGGTTCAAGATAAAGATCATTTAAAAAGTATTATTAAAACAATACTTCAAACATTAATTTAATTTTTTTTAATTCAATTTGAAACGATTGTTTCAAATAACAATAATTATATTTTATGAATACATTACAAAATAAAGTCGCCGTGATTACTGGCGCAAATAGCGGAATAGGTTTAGCAACAGCAAAACTATATTTAAAAGAAGGAGCAAAAGTTGTTCTAGCCGGAAGACGAAAAGAAGCACTCGAAGAGGTTGCTAAGAATTTGGAAGGTGAATTTATAACTGTGGTTGCAGATGTTGCTAAACCATCAGATAACATAAATTTAATTCAAGAAGCCAAGAATGCATACGGAAATATTGATATTCTTTTTCTAAATGCTGGAGTTGCACCTCCTACTCCAACTACAGATATTACTGAAGCGCATTACGATGAAATATTTAATATCAATGTAAAAGGTCCAATATTAACCACTAAAGAAGCACTTCCTCACATAAATGACGGTGGAACTATTTTGTTCACTAGTTCTATAGTAAACCAAAAGGGGTTTGACGGATTAGGAGTGTACTCGGCAAGCAAAGGAGCACTTAGATCTTTTGCCAGAGTATTGACTTCAGAAGTTAAATCAAGAGGAATTCGAGTAAATTCTATTGCTCCAGGGCCTATTAACACTCCAATTTATGGGAAAATGGGATTACCAGAAGATGTTGTTGAAGAGATGGGTAAAGGGTTTGCTCAACAAGTACCTTTAGGTCGTTTTGGAACATCTGAAGAAGTTGCTAAAACTGCATTGTTTTTGGCTTCAGATGCTGCATCATATATTAACGGAATCGAGCTTGAGGTTGATGGAGGTTTAAGCCAGATATAAATGAAATTGATAGATTGATTAGATTGGTTTCAAAAAGCGTAATGTAATTGTAAACATTACGCTTTTTGTTAATAACACCGTTGACAACATATAAAACAGTCTAAATATTTAGAATGCTTAATGTCTATATTTAATAAAAATTAAAGCCATGAATGATCGATCTACTAACTTAAAATCTATACGTCCTATAATAGCTTCAGCACAAGTTAATGATTCAATGACCACTGAAGAGTGCTTTCAAAATGCGACCTTACGTCCAATTATAAAAATGCAAAACCACCTATTGATTCTGGTATTTAGAAACTATATAGAAAAGCGGAAAAATGTATTTTATGATCTATCCTTGACTAAGCAATTAGCTTATATAGAAAATGCCATTCATAAAGATATGAAGTTTAGAAACTCGGTAAAGGGAATGATCATCGGACAATTCACCGTCGAAGAATATGAGCTATATATTCAAAATTCTTCAGCATTAAATAAGCGTATGATGAATATTGTCAAAGAACGCCTTGTTAGCAATATCCAATTATTTACACAACCATTGGCTAAAGCTATTTAAATAATAGACTCTCCATTTAAATTGGTCGTTAACACATCGCTCATATAATCAAAAAATGGTCTAATAGCTTTAAACGAGGTGTTGACATCGTCAATAAAATTGTCGCTTGTTACCTCTTTATCTGTATATTTTTTAGTGAAAATGTATTGTTTTTTCCTAATAAGATCTATAGCTGGATGATCTTTATCAAAATCTCTTGGCGCAGTTTTTAGTTCATCTCCAACAAAATCTCCCCAAACGGACTTAAATTTTTTCTGACCAATAATTTTGCGTATCTCATCATCATCCTGTTCAAACTCTCGACGTATTCTTAATAAGTCATCTTTATTTGGTTCCCAAAAACCAGTCGCGATAAAAGATTCATTATTGGGTTGAATATGAACATAATACCCACCTCTTAGCTCTGGCTTTTTTCTGTGGAAAGATCCACCGAAGTGCGTTTTATATGGCAACTTATTCTTTGAAAATCGTACATCTCTATAAATTCTGAATAATTTAAATCCATCAACAACGTCATGTTTATTTAAAGTGTCATAGATAAATTGGTATGCCTCTTTTGCTTTTGCTTCATTGGTCTTGAATTCTTTTTTATGCTCGTTAAACCAATCACGATCATTATTTTTTTCTAGTTTTTTAAAGAAATCTAGAATTTCTTTTGAGAATTTTGGAGTTGCCATTTGATCTGTTTTTTCAGTTTAAAAATACGAAAAAGTATTGATTGTAATAAACAGTTAAATACATACTAAAACTAACGCTTTGATCATACGTTCGCTAACATAAAAACGAATAAAGGACACACTCAGTATTAAACTTTTATATTTTGCTCCATATCATTTATTAAAAAAGCAGTAATTTGAAAGCATAGTATCTTTTAGGCATAATGACCATCTATAAGGCAATAAGTTATATCTATGTAAATAGCTGGTTTACAGGATTTAAAATCGCTACCTTTGAATTATTAATAAATAGCTTGCATATTGGTGTTTTTTTTACTAATATGCGAGACTATTACTACAAATATATATACATGGGAAGACCTCCAACAAGACCAATAAAATTCAGAGATGGATTCTATTTAGAAATACGAAATAAAGGTAAAAGTACTGGAATTAAATTACACAGAGACACCAAGGAACAGATGATGCGAACTATAAAAGAATATGAGCATTCCAAAGATGTTCTTATTTTAGGTGAATCTAAAAATGGAAAATGGGTTAATAAAACACCTGTACTTCATGTTGTAGAAGATTAAAGTACACATAAATTTAAGTGTTACAAACTCAACTTAGTTTTATAGTTATTATAAAATTGAGTTGAGTTTTTTTATGTTATCGCATTAATTTTTATAAATTGTTATGTTTTACTAACTAAAATTACTTAATTATGACAGATTATTCAACCAATAAACCACCTGTTTGGTTTTGGATCGTAAGCGTGTTAGCACTAATTTGGAACCTTCTTGGTGTTGGAGCTTATTTATCGCGACATTTTATGACAGATGAAATGATAGCCGAGTTAGAGCCACAACTACAATTTGAAATGGCTTATGAGCATCCAGCTTGGTATACAGCTATATTTGCTATTGCCGTATTTGGAGGAGTGTTAGGATGTTTAGGTTTATTACTAAGAAAAAAATGGGCCTATTTACTTTTTATAATATCATTTTTATGTGCTACAGCACAACAAATCTATTATGTAATGGAAGTAGAAGGTACAGATAAAGTAATGCCAATAATGATTGTCATTGTTTGCCTATTTTTGATATGGTTCTCAAAAATGGCAAAGTCAAAAACTTGGATAAAATAACAATCTAACCAACCTATTTTATCCTAAAAAGGCATTAGAAAATTCTAATGCCTTTTTTTATTTTCATATGATTTAACTCATACATCACATATTTTTAATATGATAAGCGACTAGACCTTCAATAGGACGTCTTTCAAAATTTCCTACTGTAAATCCTAATTCATCAGCAACTTCGCGTATTTCCGTTTCAGAAAAGAACGCTATAGAGCCTGCAAAATGTACAGGCACCGTCTTGAGCTCTTCCTTATATTGAAAGATCATATTATTAGTAAATACTCGAATTCCACTTTTGATAAGTGTTTTTATATATTCTGAATCTTTATTCAAAAACATAAACTCTGCAAAACTAGCTAGATATGCATTCGGATTTGGCTGCTTGTATAAATTGTATTTTATGTAATCTGCATCCAAATTATATTTATGCTCAAACGCAACTTTAATATCTTCTGGCATATTATTATAGTAATAATCTTTGATGAGCTCTTTTCCGAAGTAATTACCAGAAGCATCATCCATAATTGTGTAGCCCAATGATACAACGCGTTGATGCAACTTATGACCATCAAAATAACTACAATTAGAACCAGTTCCCAAAATACAAACTACTGCAGCCTCATCGTTATGATTAAGCGTTGCTCTTACAGCAGCCATAGTGTCTTCTTGCACATCTACTACTGCATTAGTGAAAATAGATTCTAATACACCTGTAAGAATTAATTTTGGATTCGTTGTTCCACAACCTGCGCCATAAAAAAAGATGTGAGTGACCTGATCTTTAAATTGCATGAGTTCGTCACTCTTCTTTATAATCTTATTAAGTTTTTTCTCTTTTAAAATTGCTGGATTAAGTCCTTTGGTACGGATTTTTTCATGAAGTTGTTCGCCATTTTTATCAACAGCAATCCAATCGCATTTTGTAGAGCCACTATCAGTAATTAAAATCATGTGCTAGGTATAAAAAATAAATCCGTAGTTTATGAATAGCTACGGATTTAAATGAATATTATAATGTATTTACTTTTTGAGCAAGGTCAACTAACTTATTAGAATAAGCAAACTCATTATCATACCATGATACAAGTTTAAAAAACCTTGAGTTGAGTTCGATACAAGCGTCAGCATCAAAAATGCTTGTACGTGTATCGCTCACAAAATCTTGAGAAACTACAGCATCTTCGGTATAACCTAAGATACCTTTCATAGAACCTTCAGATGCTTTTTTGAATGCTTCTTTAATAGCTTCTAATGATGTTTCTTCTTTTGTTCTAACAGTTAAATCTACCACAGATACGTCGGCAGTTGGCACTCTAAACGCCATACCAGTTAACTTACCATTTAGTTTTGGAATAACTTTACCAACAGCTTTTGCTGCTCCAGTAGTTGATGGGATAATATTAACGATTGCTGAACGTCCCAAACGGTAATTCTTACGAGAAGGGCCATCAACAGTTAATTGTGTAGCTGTACTAGCATGAATAGTTGTCATTAGCGCTTCTTCCAATCCGAAGTTATCATCAACTATTTTTGCCATTGGAGCCAAACAATTTGTTGTACAAGACGCATTTGAAACAATATTATGATCTCTAGTAAGCTCATCGTCATTAACACCCATAACAAACATTGGTGCATCTTTACTTGGTGCAGAAATCACAACTTTCTTAGCACCTGCTTGGATATGATAATCTGCAGTTTCTAATGTTGTAAAAATACCTGTACATTCTGCTATTACTTCTGCTCCTACTTCATCCCATTTTAAATTTTTAGGATCTCTTTCAGCAGTTACTCTTACTGTTTTTCCATCTACAACTAAATGTCCATCTTTCACTTCTACAGTTCCGTCAAAATTTCCATGTACAGAATCATACTTTAATAAATATGCTAAATGCTCTACATCTAGCAAATCATTAATTGCAACAACATCTACATCGTCACGTTTTACAGTTGCTCTAAACACGATTCTTCCAATTCTACCAAAACCGTTTATTCCTAATTTTAAATTTGACATTTTCTTCTTTATTTATTTTTATTATGTTATTATTTGATTTTTTAGTCGGAATTATACAGTCATAATATCAGAGACGCGTAACAATTCCATATTGATTTCAGATTTACCTTTTACAGCTTTATCTAGAGGTGTTAATGCTATTTTATCATTTAAAAGACCAACCATTAAATTGGTTTTTTCTTCTAACAAAGCTTCCACAGCTTTAACTCCCATTCTACTTGCCAAAACACGGTCAAAACAAGATGGCGATCCACCGCGTTGCATGTGTCCTAATACTGATACACGAACATCATACTCGATCATATGTTCTTCGACATAATCTTTAAGTTCAAACACGTTTTTACCAATTTTATCACCTTCGGCTACGACAACGATGCTTGATGATTTTCCAGATTGCTTACTACGTCTTAAGGATTCTAGTAATCGATCTAAGCCTAGATCTTCTTCAGGAATTAAAATTTCTTCCGCTCCTGCTCCTATACCAACGTTTAGTGCAATGTGACCAGCATCTCGTCCCATGACTTCTATAAAGAATAATCGATTATGAGAACTTGCCGTATCTCTAATTTTATCTATAGCATCTACTACAGTATTTAGTGCTGTATCGTATCCCAACGTATGTGATGTCCCATAGATATCATTATCAATGGTTCCAGGAATTCCTATAACAGGAAAATTAAACTCCTTGTTAAAGATCATGGCACCTGTGAATGTTCCATCACCTCCAATTGTGACTAACGCATCAATATTTGCTTCAGTCAATTTTTCATAGGCTTGTTTTCTACCTTCAGTAGTTCTAAACTCATGAGAGCGTGCCGATTTTAAAACAGTACCACCTTTATTTATGATCCCTTTTACACTTCGGGCATCCATAGATTTGAAGTCACCTTCGATCATACCTTCATAGCCTCTGTAAATACCAACACATTCAATATTATGAAATGCACAGGTTCTCACCACAGATCTTATGGCAGCATTCATTCCTGGAGAGTCTCCTCCAGAGGTCATTACACCAACTTTTTTTATCTTTTTTGACATATAATTTCTATTTCAAAAAGTAAAGCTAGTAAACAAAAACTACAATAAAAATGGAATTGGAGTTTATTTAACAAGGTGACAAAAACTCAAACGTTTTCGTTAATAAAAAAAAGAAAAAATGTTAAAAATGAGAGAGATTAATTGTTTTTTGAGTCATTTTTTGATTTGATATTGATAAAGTCTGGAGTTAATTTTTCAAGGTCTTGTTCCTTTTTCTTTACAGGTTTTTCTTTATCCTTTTTATTCTTACCAGAAAATATAATCTGTAGTAATTCTTTGAACGTATCAAATTCGACATTATAAGTAATACCAGCTCCTTGCGTATAGCCTATTTCTTCTCCAAAATTTCTAATGCTATTTTCTCTGTTAAAAAATGAAGCCTTTAGTGTCCCATCTTCATTAAGTAACACATCAATTCTAACATCTCCTGCAATTACGGTTTCCTCAACGCCTCCAATAGGCACACCAACTTTACCATTAATAAGAACGCGATCACTTATTTTAGTACTTAAGGTAAGATCTAATCGATCACCAGTTTGATAATCGGCCGTTTGTTCACCTGGCTTATACCCAAAAGATGCTTGCACTTTATCATTTCCTGTTGACAATATACTATTTATCAACCCATTAACTCTGTCGGCAACCGTTCCATAAGCTTGCTGCCCTAGACCAATGTCACTTTGAAACGAACCTGTAACAAGTAAGAATGTTCCTTGTGTGAAACGACTTTCTTTAGTTTCTAAACGATAATCAAGCTCAGATTTAATTGTAGAATTCACTGTTGGGAAATTAAATGTAAAATCAGATTCTGGCTGTTCTAATTGTCCGATAAGATTTATCTCTACTTCAACATCAATACTTCGATTAATTGGATTATCAAGTAGTACAGATGGATTCGCTTCGGTTTGGTAAACAGCTGTTAAGTCTATATTCGCTTTTAGAGGGTCACCTTCCCAACGTATACTTCCACCTGGGACCACCTGTAATTTCTTTTGTACCAATCCTCCATAAGCAAAATTATAATTCCCTTCTACGACTTGGAAGTCTCCAAACATCTGAAACTTTCCGTTGGTATTGATATCAAATAGTAAATTTCCATTTCCTTTTCCTTGAATGGTACTTCCTTGGTTTCTATCAATTACAATTTCAATATCAGCATACGGATTAACAAATAAGTTAAACTCTAACTCTAAACCTTTTACTTCTTTTGCTGTAGCTACTTTGCCTTTTTCACGAGCTTCTTTTTCTTCTGGACTAATAAAGCGTATATAAGAGTTTTCTCCGTAGGTTTCATAGTCATTTAAAGGGATTTTAAAGATTGTTCCTTCAGCAGTACTACCATTAAATTCAATTTTCAATTCATTTGTTGGACCAACAATATCAGCAGTACCATTAACAAATGCAGTTCCATAATACAACTCTTCTTCATCATATTCGGTATCAAGAACCAATAAGCGATCGGTTTCAATCTTTAAGCCTAATCGCCAATCTGAAAAATTCTGGTGACCAATAAATCCATTTAAAGTCGCCTTAGAGAAAAACTCAGAATCGGTAATCTCTACATCTTGAAATATAAACTTTTGGGATTCTAATTTGACTTGAGAATCAAAATCGAAACTATAATCCACATTAAGATATGGAATAGTCAATCCAGCATTATCCAGCAATAAATCGCCATCAAATTGTGGCTTTTTTAAACTACCAGACACTTTTGCGTTTCCTGAAACTAAACCTCTTATGTTGGTAATTACGCCTTCACCAAAAGGATCTAAAGGGTCTAAAAGAAATTCTTCAAAAACAACATCGAGATCAATATCGTTAGAATCTACATCAATGGTTCCTTTGGCATCAAGCGATTTTAAATTGTCATTTGTAAGCGTTACATCAACATCATAATTGGTTAAGGATTGATTTCCTTTTATCAATGCATTTAACTCACCCAGCTCATAATCATTGGCTTTTAAATCACTAATCACAACAGTAGAATTAGGCAAATAGACACCCTCATTTTGGAGAACCTCTAACTTTCCATTAACCCGTCCTTCTAGTTCTAAACTATCCACTCTAGGTGTGATTTTGGTAAGATCTACATCTGTAAAGTCTAATTTTAAATCTTTGTAATTACCACCTTGGAGAACACCAGACAATTCAATTCGCTCATCAAAATGATTCATTACCATTTGGCCAATATCAAAATTTTTGAAATCTCTTGTAAACGCTATTTTATGAAGGTTATTCTTTTCTTCGTTTATGGTCCAGGTATTTCCTTTAAAGGTAACGTCAGATTTTCTAAACCCTACAACCGATTTATTATTCTCATCAATGGTATAAAACATACTGAGGTTAAAATCATCAGCATTTCGTTTTCCGCCTTTAAATTCTGATTTAATAAATAGCGTATCACGCTGGGTAACGTTAATCAAATTGAACTTCGATACATCGTAGTACTTGGTGCTTAAAGTGTCAATTTCAACATAGGTATTGAATAGCGGATTACTATTATCTATGAGCAATGAAATATCATTAGCGAAATAATCGAATAATTTTATTTGCGGTGATTTAAATGTTAAATTAAACTGTTTCTCATCGGTTTCTATTCGTCCTTTTATCGTAGTATTTGGTCCGAGTTGCACATCGTTATAGAACACTTCAACAATTTTATTATAAACTTTGAAATCAAACTCAAGGTATTGATCTGTTTCAATTTCATTTGGAATATAATTGGTGTAAATACTGCCTACCGAATTTTCTACCAGTTTACCAATGTCTTTAAATTTAAAATCACCACTCATCGTTCCTTGAATAATGTCTGGCGAATTTATAGTTAAGATTCGTTTTTGATTATCAAATCTAGATTCAATTTTAAAATCTTTAAAATAGTATTCATCATTTTGATTAACATAGGTTGTATTCTTGAAATTTAGAGTTCCGTAGGCGTCATCAATTGTAGAACCTTTCATCGAAGTGGTCACATTTCCACGAAATACAGAGGTGCTGTCCTTGGTAATAAAGTTAAGTGCTTTTAAGTTGGCATATTCAACGTTGGCGTTAAAGTCGAATGTCTTTACTTCTTTTGAAAGATCTGCTAATCCGTTAAATTTAAATTTGAAATTTTGATCATTAGATTGTAATAATCCATTAAAAATTTGATTTCCTAATTTACCCGAAACATCAACATCTTTGTAATCATAATCATTGTATTCAATATGAAATACTTTACCAGTAATTTGGGTGCTTAAATTATCAAGAGTAAATCCTTGACCATCAACATCCAAATTAAATGAGGTGGCCTTTACTTTTGGATCATTTAATAAAGCTCCAATATTAAATTCATCAAAAACCACATTTCCTTTATAACTCGCATTATCAATATCATCTACATGATTCATCTCCATATCAGATACGATCAAACCAAGTTGCGTGTTGATATTTAAATCTGCATCGATTCTAGTATCTGTAATGAACGATGTTCCGGTAATGGTAAAGTTACCAAGTTTTGAAAATACGCTAGGGATAGATTCTCCCAATATGTTGGGAAGCAACGCTCTTAAATCGTAGTAGTTTGATGACAAATTATCAAAACGACCATTCATAGAAAAATCGCCTTCAGTTTTACTAAAGAGGTTTTTAAAGTTTATGTCACCATAGATTTTACTTCTTCCATTAGTATTAAGCTGAAGGTCTTCAGCATTTAAATCATTAAGAGTTCCTGTAAGGCTAACACTCAATTTTGCTTTTTGGTTCTTACCAAATTCGTCATAGAATGTATTAAGATCATTTAAGAACACTTCTGAGTTTCTAAAATTTGCCGTTACCTTAACCTTGTCTTCAAATTCTTTGAAATCTTCTCGATTGTAATCGAACCGCACATTTCCAATAAGACTAGAGTTGTCGGTTTTGATACTAAGATTATCAAAAGTCATATGTGTTAGTGTGTACTCGAAATCGGTAGACATATTCTTGACATAAGCACCACGACTATCTTTAAAGTTTAATGTGTTTATACGAGCATTGACATCACTACCTGCGATAACAAAATTGGTAGCGTTAATATTGAGGTCGTTAAACTCCAAAACTTTATGTGTGTCTCGGTTTTCATCAATGAGTCTAAATGTACCATCATATATAGACACATCACTAGAGGATAACAAAAATTCACTTTTCTCTTTTCTTGGGTTATCTTCATCAAACTTTGCAACAAAAACATCTAGATTAGTATCATTGGCACCTTCGTAGGTTTTAACATTAAAGGTGAGGTTCATGATATCTATATCGCCAAAATTTAATTTACCGTTAGAAATATTACGATAATTTAAGATGGATGTGTTTAGCTCGTCAATGGCAATAAGTGTATCTTTTTTGTAATCTTCAATGTAAATCTCCTTGAGTTCTACATCACCATTAAATTGAAGTCCGACCTTACCAATATTGATATTCGTACCAAAATCATCATTAACTCGTTTTGTCACATATTTCCCAACGCTTGTTTGAACTGCAGGTATAGAAAATACCAACACCAAAATGATGAATAATAGCAAAATAATTGCTAATATTTTTGATACTATTTTTAGGAATTTCTTGATACGCTATGAAAGTTATAACTTTGACCTCAAAATTAACAATTATTGTGCCTAATTTATATTAATGACATCACAAAATATATATATTCTTGCTATAGAGTCATCATGCGATGATACTGCAGCTTCTGTAATGCATAACGGAAAGATTTTAAGTAACATTGTTGCTAATCAAAAAATACATGAAGCCTATGGTGGCGTGGTTCCAGAATTAGCCTCAAGAGCACACCAACAAAATATCGTTCCTGTAGTTGATCAAGCATTAAAAAAAGCAGGTGTAAATAAAGAACAGCTCAGCGCTATTGCTTTTACAAGAGGTCCTGGGTTAATGGGCTCTTTATTGGTTGGAACTTCATTTGCAAAATCGTTGGCTTATGGTTTGAATATTCCTCTTATTGATGTCAATCATATGCAGGCACACATTTTAGCTCATTTTATTGATGAGGCCGATTTTAAAAAACCTCCTTTTCCGTTTTTAGCAATGACCATATCTGGAGGTCATACCCAAATCGTGAAAGTGAATTCGTATTTTGACATGGAAGTTATTGGTGAAACTATTGACGATGCTGTTGGAGAGGCCTTTGATAAAAGTGGAAAAATACTAGGATTAGGATATCCTGCAGGACCCGAAATAGACCGTCGTGCTAAATTGGGTAATCCAAAAGCCTATGCCTTCACTAAGCCAAAAGTTGACGGACTTAATTTTAGTTTCTCTGGATTAAAAACGGCTATTCTTTATTTTATTCAAAAGCAAGTAAAAGCCAATCCCAACTTTATCGAAGCACATTTAGATGATGTCTGTGCTTCTATTCAGTATACAATAATTGGGATATTAATTGACAAACTTAAGCTTGCGACCAAACAAACTGGAATTAAACATATTGCCATTGGTGGTGGTGTTTCAGCAAACTCTGGAATACGTCAGGCCTTAAAAGATGGTGAACATAAGTTTGGCTGGACCACCTATGTGCCAAAGTTTGAATATACAACAGACAATGCGGCTATGATTGCTATTGTTGGCCATTTAAAATACCTTGAAGGTAATTATGCAGATCAAAGTGTGATGGCTTCGGCAAGATTAAAAATCTAATTGAAACAGTATTATCCACATATCTATTTCTTTATCACAGCGTTTGTGATTATTTTAATTGGAGAAGCGTCGATATTCCACCTTGGTAATAGTGCATTAGATATTAATGTTCATGACACCTATTTTGTTATTGCTCAACGAGAAATGGCAATTGTATTATGTGTTCTGTACCTATTAGCAGGTTTTATGTATTGGATATTTCAGAAATTGTCCATTAAATTATACTCAACACTAACTGCAACTCATACTATTATTACTCTTGGTGGCATTTATTTTTATCACGCAGGATTACTATACTTCACTTACTTTAGCGACCCAGACCCTTTTACTTCACTACTCAGCAATAATGAGAACATCTTCAATCTTACTATGTATTTTTCGTTATTAATAGTACAACTGCTTTTTATAGTTAATATTATAATTTCTATATTCAGACATCTAAAAACGAAAAGCAAATAAAATATGGCATTCAACGAGCAACTCGCCAACCGCATTAGAGAACAACTCAAGTTCTTTCCCGAAACGTTTACTGAAAAAAGAATGTTTGGAGGTCTCTCATTTCTATACGAAGGTAAAATGACCGTAGGCATCATTAAAGAAGATTTAGCAGTAAGAATTATTGCAGATAAAATGGAAGTTGAATTAGCCAAACCTACAGTAAGACCAATGGATTTTACAAAAAGACCAATGAAAGAGTTCGTCTATGTGTCTAACGAAGGGGTTAAAACAGAAACTGAATTATTACATTATATCGAATTAGGATTAGAACATGCAAAAAGTAAATTATAGATGAGCGATTTTCATGTCATCTCAAGGCTATTCAACCAATTTTTAGACAATTTATTTTTTGGTTTTGCATTAATAACCATATTTGCATTAATTACGTATTTGTTCTTTAAAACTAAGCTGATTTATAATTTTATACAGCACTCAATCAGAGTAGCTAGAATTTTGGCCATTATCTATTTAATTTTGTATCTGGCCTCGACGATATCCTATTATCATTCTAGTGATTTTGAGTTTTTTAAAAAAAGAACTACAGGTCCGTATGCTTGGGCTTATTGGCTGATGTTACTACGACCATTTATATTTTGTGGATTAATACAATTATTCTGGTTAAAAACTGTACGCTCAAAGATGCGTTACGTTGGTTTATTGATGATACCAATTTCAATAGCAACATTGTTTTCGGGCGCTATGTTTGAAAAACTGGTGATTATAAATGCATCCTATCATCGAAGTGTTTTCACTGAAAGTTCTCAATTTGAATCGGAGATGCTATTAATTGTGGCATCACATATTATAGAAGCTTGTATATTATTTTGTGCTCTAGTTTTTATAAGTTTCGTCATTAAACGCAAATCTAAATTGGAGTAATTTATTCAAACTCTACTGAATTCAGTATCAATCCAGAAGCTGGTGCAATAAAATCCATAACAGATGTGCTTTCTGGCTTTAATGAATTTTCAATGTAAGACAGATCCACTTCACCTCTACCAAGTTTAATAAGTATTCCCATCATTAAACGGATTTGGTTTCGACCAAAGCCTTTTCCTTTGACAATAAGTGTATAGGTGTTCTTCGGAAAGAAATTAGCTGTAAACAAATCATTTTCAACGAGACTACAACTATCTATTGTTCTTTCATACAAACCATTGTCTGTCGCTCTAAAACAATACGGCTTAAAATTATGCGTGCCTTGAAACAATTGTGCACCTTTTTTCATGAGTTCAATATCCAAATCATCAAGAATGGTAGTCATGATTGGCGCACAAAACGGATGACATTTTTGACCATAAGTAAACAAGTATACATATTCTTTTATTTTCGAATGCTGAATAATATTAAAGTCGGCATCTACTTCCTCAATTGCTAGTGCTCTTAAATCCTGAGGCAAATTATGGTTGAACAATGCTAAAAAAGCCTCTTCATCTTCAATTTTCTCATAGATAAAAAGTTCAAATGCTGTTTCATTGGCAGATACCATAGCATCTGTACGTCCTGAGCCCAACGTTTTAAATTGCTTTCCGTCGAGAATAAAATTAAGTGTTCTATCGATCATTAAATGAATCGTTTTGAGTTTAGGTTGCTTTTGCCAACCATGAAAACGATAGCCTAAGTATTGGATCTTTATTAAATAGTAAAAGCGTTTGTTGAACATAAAGGCAAGAACGCTAATTTGTGAGTTTTTACAAAATTTTTGCAGCTAATGTTATTGGTAATTATCTATTGAAGCATTATTTTTAAGCATAAAATGTGCTAGTGAATACGAGATATCCATTTGACCCTTCAATTAAACATCATCTTATTATTGCTTTAGGTTTAGCAATTTGGATTTTTGTCTTCCTATACTTCACAGAACCACTAGACGTAAATGAGTTTGGAGACACAGAAAAACTTATTTATTTACCCATCTACGGATTGATTGGCGCTTTATTGTATGTTGTCATATTACCAATACAAACATGGCTATACAAAAAGAACGGAGCGACTTGGAAATTATCAAACGAATTACTCTTAATAACCATTTTTATTGGTATTGCCATTATTGCTCTGCGCTTGTTTTACCTACATTTTATTGTTGAATGGCATCCCAATGCTTATGAGTTCTGGTACCATTTAAAAGCCATCATGCTACCTGCAATATTGACAATTTTACCTATAGTAATTATAGGACGTTTTGCTTTTGGAAAGTATAAAAACAAAAAACTTGAGGAACAGAAAATTGAAATAAAAGGAGAAGGTAATTATGAAGGCTTACGTTTATTACTGAAGGATTTGATCTGTATCCAATCATCCGATAATTACATTGAAATATTTTATAGCAATGGTAACCAACTCAAAAAAACACTCATTAGAAATAAACTATCAGTTATTGAAGAATCCTTTCCTGAATTACTAAGAACACACCGAAGTTTTATAATCAACCCTTTCCATTTTCAAAGCTGGAAAACAGAGAAAAGCAAACATTTTTTAGCATTATCCTACCAAATTGAAGTTCCAATTTCTAAAACGTATTTAGAGAATATCAAAACCCAATTAAATTTCACCACAGTCTAGATACATTTCACCCCAAATGCACGTTATTATTGAGTAATATGTGATTTCTAAAATACATTTGTTTCAGAAAGTTTAATCACATACAATTAGTTTACAATGAAAAATTTAATCACATTTAGTCTTATTCTCATCTTCTCTGTCACATCTACCTTTGCTCAGTCTCAACCTTGTGATTGTAAATCAGATTTAGATTTTTTAGTTGAAAAAATGAAAAGTATGCCCTCCTATAAAAAGCAGATCAAAGGGCAAAAACTTGTAGAATTTCAAAACACCTACAATGAATTGTCTAGCAAAATGATGTCGCCAGTTTCTGTTTCAGAATGTTTCAGAATGCTAAACCAACAACTTATGGTTGTTACCGATTTTCATGCAAAAGTAAGAGCTAATGATTCCTACCTTTCAGAAGAAAATTACTATGATGAAGACAAACAGCAAGCGTTTTTAAATTCTGATACTTTTATTAAACACCCAAGAACCACATTAGAACTTACTAATTTGGAAAATGAACTTAAGAATAAACCAAAACATAGTATTGAAGGCATTTATAACTATGGAACACAAATAACATCTGGAATTTACAAATCTGATGAGAATACTATCGTTGGAGTCATACTATCTAGTGCCATTAAAATATGGGAACCTGGTCAAATACAATTCATTGCTAAAAAAAATCAATTTGGAAAGTATGACATGTTTACTTACCATAATAGAAGTCGACAATTATTATTGGTTAAAAATTTAACTTTTGAAAATGGAAGGTTATGGAGTTATAAAAAGGTTGGCAATACTTTTAATTTTGAAACGCGCATCAATAACAAATCGAATTGGGATTTTAAGCAAATTAATGATGATGTACAATACGTGTACTTTGGTGAGTTTAGTTCTTTCACAACAGAAAACAGAAAAGCATTTAAAAATTTCTATGAAAAACATAAAAACGCCTTTACAGCTAAACATATCATCATTGATCTGAGAAGTAATGGTGGTGGAAATAAAAAACTCTCAGATCCTTTTATAAAATTATTCAGAAAAAGTAAAGCAAAAGTATATGTGTTAACCAACTGTTATACAGGGAGTAATGCAGAACAATTTACAACAAAGCTTAAAAAGATAAAAGAGGCAATTCATTTGGGTCAAACCACCTATGGCTCCCTTGCATATGGGATCAATTATGGAACAAGTTACGACATGCCATCTGGACATTTTAGAGTTGTTCCTACAGATATGAATTTTCATCGGTTCTTTAACTATGAAGGTCATGGAATTACTCCAGATATCAAATTAGATTTTGATCGTGATTGGATAGAACAAACATTGGAAATTATAGAAAGTAACAGCTAACAGTAGCCATAATTTAAGTGTTTCTAATGCGCGATTAAACTTTCTGTTATACATTAGAGTAACTGTCGCTAATAGTATAGCGGCAGTTTATTTTTTTCTATTTTTAAGGATATTAACAATATCATTCAATTTAAAGCCTTTAGCTTGCAAAAGAATCAAGTAATGAAATAACAAATCGGCGCTTTCATTTAAAAACAGTTCATCATTAGAGTCTTTGGCTTCAATAACCATTTCTACGGCCTCCTCTCCCACTTTCTGTGCTATTTTATTAATGCCTTTAGAAAATAGAGACGCCACATAAGACGTATCGTCTTGAGCATTATGCTTTCTACTCTCAATAACCGTTTCCAATTCTGAAAGAAATCCAAAACCTTGAGTGTTTTCCTCATTCCAGCACGTATCTGAACCTTTATGGCATGTTGGTCCTTTAGGTTTTACCTTGATCAATAACGTATCATTATCACAATCTAATTTGATATCAACCAGACTAAGCACATTTCCACTCTCTTCTCCCTTAGTCCACAAACGTTGCTTGGTTCTACTAAAAAAAGTCGCCTGTTTCGTCTCTAGTGTTTTCTTTAACGCTTCATCATTCATGTATCCTAACATCAATACATTGTGGGTCGAAGCATCTTGTATTATTGCAGGTACGAGTCCGTTATTTTTATTATAATCTATATTCATTTGTTATTTATTTTGGATGCTGAAATTGTTCAGCATAACGACTTATAGTCGTACTTCAATATTATTATTCCTCAAGTCTTTTTTCAAATCTAAAATATCTATTTCACCAAAGTGAAATACACTAGCAGCCAAAGCAGCATCTGCATTCCCTCTTTCAAAAGCATCTATAAAATGCTGTGTTGACCCAGCGCCACCAGAAGCAATAATTGGAATATTTACAATTTCAGAAAGCTTGGTTAAAGCATCATTTGCAAACCCAGCTTTAGTACCATCGTTATTCATTGATGTGAATAAAATTTCTCCAGCACCGCGCTGCTCAACTTCTTTAGCCCAATCAAATAGATTAAGATCGGTAGGAATAGTACCTCCAGCCAAATGTACCATCCATTTACCATCTATTTGTTTCGCATCAATTGCTACCACCACACATTGGCTTCCAAATTTTTGAGATAACTCGTTAATTAATTCCGGGCGTTTTACAGCGCTCGAATTTATAGAGATCTTATCAGCACCACAGTGCAGTAAATCATCAACATCTTCAATAGAGGAAATTCCGCCTCCTACTGTAAATGGAATATTAACCTGCTCTGCTACTTTCAATACCATATCGTACATAGTTTTTCTTCCTTCTAATGTGGCCGAAATATCTAAAAACACCAATTCATCTGCTCCCAAGTTTGCATATTGTTTTGCCAACTCAACAGGGTCACCAGCATCACGCAAGTCTACAAAGTTGACCCCTTTAACTGTCCTACCATTTTTGATATCTAAACAAGGAATAATTCGTTTTGTTAGCATACTACAAGTGTGTTTCTAAGTCTCTCAATAAAATATGGCCTTCATAAATAGCTTTTCCTACGATGGCGCCTTCACAGCCTAAATCCTCCAAGGCGTTTAAATCATCAATTGATGTTACACCACCAGAGGCTATCAACCTCACCTCTTTAGATTCGTTAAGTATACGTTTATAAAGATCAAATGATGGGCCTTCAAGCATTCCATCTTTGGCTATATCGGTACAGATTACATATTTTACACCTTTACTTTCATAAGCATTTATAAAAGGAATCACATTCATATCGCTTTCTTCTTGCCAACCACTCACTGCAATTTTTTCATTATTACAGTCGGCTCCCAGTATAATTTTTATTCCACCATAGGTATTCAGCCAACCTTCAAAGGTTGCTGGATCTTTAACAGCAATACTTCCGCCAGTAATCTGTCTAGCACCAGAATTAAAAGCAATGTGCAAATCCTCATTAGACTTTAAACCACCTCCAAAATCAATCTTCAAATTGGTTTTTGAAGCAATTTGCTCTAAAATTTTATAGTTTACAATATGCTTGGCTTTTGCACCATCTAAGTCTACCAAGTGTAAATACTGAATCCCATAAGATTCAAATTCTTTAGCCACTTCAACAGGGTTCTCATTATATACTTTTTTGGTATCATAATCTCCTTTAGTAAGACGTACACACTTGCCATCTATGATATCTATTGCTGGTATAATTCTCATAATTCTAAAAAGTTCTTTAATAATCGTTCTCCTGCTGTACTACTTTTTTCAGGGTGAAATTGAACACCATAAAAATTCTCATTTTGTAATGCAGAGGCATACGTAAATTCATAATCGGTAGTGGCGATACTTTCTTCACATTGCTCTGCATAATAACTATGCACAAGGTACATGAATTCATTCTCTTTTATACCATTGAATAATTCAGATTTTAAATTAGTAATGGTATTCCATCCCATCTGAGGCACTTTCACTTGATTAGAAAATCGTTTAACCTCTACATTGAAAATTCCTAGTCCTTTAGTATCTCCTTCTTCAGAACCATTGCACATCAGCTGCATTCCTAAACAGATTCCGAGTACTGGCTGTTTTAATTTTGGTATTATATCATCCAAACCACTTTGCTTAAGCATTTTCATTGCAGAACTTGCTTCTCCTACTCCAGGAAAGATCACTCGGTTTGCTGCCTTTATAATAGTTGGATCATTAGAAAGTTTAGCTTCAATTCCTAAGCGCTTAAAAGCAAACTGTATGCTTTTTATATTTCCTGCGCCATAATCTACAATAACTACACTCATTACAAAAGGCCTTTAGTTGATGGCAATATCATTTTTTCTACATCGCGTTTTACAGCCATTTTAATAGCTTTTGCAAAAGCCTTAAAAATCGCTTCAATCTTATGATGTTCATTCGTACCTTCAGCTTTTATATTCAAGTTGCATTTAGCACCATCTGTAAACGATTTAAAAAAGTGGTAGAACATTTCTGTTGGCATTTTCCCTATCATTTCGCGTTTAAATTCAGCCTCCCAAACTAACCAATTCCGTCCGCCAAAGTCTATAGCAGCCTGTGCAAAACAATCATCCATAGGCAATGAAAATCCGTAGCGTTCAATACCAAGCTTGTTGCCTAAGGTCATCGCGAACACTTCACCTAAAGCAATGGCAGTGTCTTCAATGGTGTGGTGTTCATCGACCTCCAAATCACCATCGACTTTTATAGCTAGGTCTAATTGTCCATGACGCGCAATTTGATCTAGCATATGATCAAAAAAAGCAATTCCAGTATCAATGTCACTTTGCCCAGTTCCATCAAGGTTTAAATCTATTTTGATCTTTGTTTCATTGGTGTTACGTTCAATACTTTTAGTTCTAGCATCAGCCTTTAAAAAGGTGTAAATACTTTCCCAATTATTACTTTCTAGTGCAATGAATTTGTTTAAAGCTTCTCGTTCGACAGTGATTTCATCGGTTCCAAGATTGGTGTCATCATTAATAAAAACACCTTTTGCTCCTAGGTTTTTGGCTAATTCGATATCTGTTAATCGATCACCAATAACAAAAGAGTTTTCCAAATCGTATTCCGAAGAAAAATACTTGGTCAATAAACCTGTATTAGGTTTTCGCGTTGGTGCATTATCCTTTGCGAATGTTCGATCTATGAATTGCTCTTTAAATACGATACCTTCAGCTTCAAAGGTTTTTAAAATAAAGTTATGTACTGGCCAAAAGGTGTTCTCAGGATATACAGCTGTACCCAAACCATCTTGATTGGTAATCATAACGATTTCAAAGTCTAGCTCTTTTGCAATCTTACTTAGATATTGAAATACTTTAGGATAGAACTCTAATTTTTCAAATGAATCAATCTGCTCATCGGCAGGTTCTTTGATGATGGTTCCATCTCTATCTATAAAGAGTACTTTCTTTCCCATGTTTGTATGTCTTTTATGGTATTTATTAATCGTTCATTTTCTGTAATTGTTCCTACTGTAAACCGCAAGCAATCTTTACATAAAGGCTGAGTGGTTCTATTTCTCACTACAATTCCTTTTTTTATGAGTTGTTGATAACGTTTATTTGCATCATCAACCTTGGCTAGGATAAAATTTGCATCAGACACATATACCTTTTCTATAAAATCTATAGTTTCAAGTTGATTAGATAATAGGTCTCTCTGTTCTAGAATGCCTTGAATTTCTTGTGAAATTTCACTTTCATTCCTTAATCTTTCAAACGCTTTTTGTTGTGACAACTCATTTACATTATATGGAGGTTTAATTCGATTTAACATTGAAATTATGCCTACGGAAGCATAACAAATCCCCAATCTAATTCCGGCCATTCCATAAGCTTTAGATAAGGTTTGTGTTACAATTAAATTTGGAAACTCATCTAAACGACTCAACCAACTTTCGGCATTAGAAAAATCGATGTACGCCTCGTCAATAACTACAATACCATTAAAATTATGTAATAGCTGCTCTACAATTTTTGCTTCAAAACTATTGGCCGTAGGATTATTTGGAGAACATAAAAATAACAACTTTGTAAAGGGGTTTGCTGCATCTAAAATGTTTTGAACTCTAGGCTGAAAACTTTGATCTAACTGAATTTTCTGCACCTCAATCGCATTAGTCTGCGCAAGCACTTCATACATTCCATACGTTGGAGGCAATGTCATTATATTGTCGTTATTAGGTTCACAAAACACTCTAAAGATTAAATCTAAGACTTCGTCGCTCCCATTGCCTAAAAGCATATTTTCAATAGGAATATTTTTTATTTCAGAGAGCTTAGTTTTCACGACAATCTGCTGCGGATCTGGGTAACGATTGACACCGTTTTCAAACGGGTTTTCATTTGCATCAAGAAAGACCATATCGCTAGACCACTTATCATATTCATCTCTTGCAGACGAATATGGTTTTAGAGTTTTAATATTCTCCCTGACTAAATTATTTATATTAAAATTTCTCATGTTATTGTAAGTCTTTTAGTCTTAGTGTTACCGCATTTTTGTGTGCTTGTAAACCTTCAGCTTCTGCCATTAACTCGATGGTTTTTCCAATG
Source organism: Psychroserpens luteolus (assembly GCF_021032705.1). Classification (GTDB taxonomy): domain Bacteria; phylum Bacteroidota; class Bacteroidia; order Flavobacteriales; family Flavobacteriaceae; genus Psychroserpens; species Psychroserpens luteolus. The sequence goes on from NZ_JAHVXI010000002.1 coordinate 237,542, forward strand.
TTGAGCATCCCTTCTTTTGATATCTTCTGAAATGTAATACTCTTGGTAAAACTGTCTAGGTTCACACCAGAATACGCTTTACTAAATCCGTTTGTAGGTAACGTATGGTTAGTTCCAGAAGCATAATCACCTGCGCTTTCTGGCGTATAATTTCCAATAAATACAGAGCCAGCATTAGAAATATTATCAATATAAAAATCTTCATTAGATGTGCATATGATAAAGTGTTCAGGTGCATATTCATTGATAACATCCAACGCGACATCATGAGTTTCAACATATATTAATTTAGAATTATCAATAGCTTTTTGTGCCATATCTCGACGAGGAAGCTTTAGTATTTGCTGCTCAATTTCTAATTTAACCTCATTAATAAACCCTTTAGATGTAGATACTAAAATCACTTGGCTATCTGCACCATGTTCGGCTTGGCTCAATAAATCTGAGGCCACATAATTAGCTTTTGCAGTATCGTCTGCAACCACTAACAATTCACTTGGACCAGCAGGCATATCAATAGCAACGCCAAATTTTGTTGCCAATTGTTTCGCCACTGTTACGAATTGATTTCCAGGACCGAAGATCTTATAAACCTGTGGAATCAGCTTTGTACCAAAAGTTAATCCAGCAATAGCCTGTATACCTCCAACTTTAATGATCTTGGTAACACCACATAGCTGAGCGGTATATAAAATTTCATTAGCAATTTTCCCTTTACTATTTGGTGGTGAACACAATACGATATCATTGCATCCAGCAATTTTAGCTGGCACAGTTAGCATCAAAACAGTAGAAAACAAAGGAGCTGTTCCTCCAGGAATATATAATCCAACTTTTTGAATTGGGCGTTTTTCTTGCCAACAATTAATACCTTGACTCGTTTCTACTGTAACGCGTTCAGTTTTTTGAGCTTTGTGAAAAGCCTCAATGTTAAGCTTTGCTGTTTGAATGGCTGTTTTTAAATCTTCAGAAATGAACTTAGAAGCCTCTTCAATTTCTTTTTTAGATACAATAGCCGACTCTAATTTTGCACCATCAAATAATTCTGTGTATTTAGAAATTGCTTTATCACCATTACGTTGTACATCATTAAATATCTCATTGACCGTATTTTCAATATTTTCTACAGTTTGTGTTGGTCGCTTTAAAATCTTAGACCAATCAGATCTTTTTGGGTTTATTATCGTTTTCATTATAGTACCATATTTTCGATTGGACATACTAAAATTCCTTCTGCACCATTCTGTTTGAGTTCATCAATAATTTCCCAAAATTCATTTTTATTGATTACAGAGTGTAGAGAACTCCATCCCTCTTTTGCTAAGGGTAAAATAGTTGGGCTATTCATACCAGGTAAAATATTGACGATAGCGTCTAGCTTATCATTGGGTGCGTTAAGCAATACATATTTACTCTGTCTTCCTTTTAAAACTGATTGCAAGCGAAACCGCAGTTTATTTAAAATGCTCTCATTTTCCGAAGTGATTAAAGGCGAAACTGCAAGTACAGCTTCAGATTTTAATAGGACGTCTACTTCTTTTAGCCCATTTTTGAACAATGTACTTCCACTAGAGACAATATCAACAATAGCGTCTGCCAATCCAATATTTGGAGCAATTTCAACCGAACCATTAATAATGTGCAAGTTGGCATTGACATTATTTCGCTCTAAGAACAGGTTCACCGTATTTGGATACGATGTTGCAATGCGCTTGCCTTCAAGATCTTTAATCGAGTTATAATTTTCAGATTTCGGGATCGCTATAGACACTTTGCATGATGAAAACCCAAGTTTTTCTAAAATAGAAATGCCATTGCCTTTTTCAACTAAAACATTTTCTCCTATGATTGCTGCATCTACAACACCATCTTTTAAATATTGAGGTATATCACCATTTCTTAAATAAAAGACTTCCAAAGGGAAATTCTTGGCAGATGCCTTGAGTTGGTCTTTTCCATTATCAATAGAGATTCCAACATCTTTCAATAGCTTCATTGAGTCGTCATGAAGTCTACCTGATTTTTGTACTGCAATTTTTAATTTACTCATTTTTTGATTTTAATGTTTCAGTTTGAGTAAATCGCTTTTGGTCATTTAAATTATGGAAATAAAAAAAACCGTTTGATTTACTCAAACGGTTTTTAAATATGTTGATTTTATTCAATACATCTTCAGCTCGCTTGAGTGCTAGAGTGAAAATGATGATGATGTAGTTGAATAAAAGTCATTTGTTGTTTTGTTTGAACAAAGGTTGCAAATTTTTATCTACAATTCCAAATCCTTTTTTAATTATTATGATTTATTTAATATTAATCCGATTTTGGACATGTCGTCCAAGGCAATCCACATTGGTCATTATATCCTAGCCAACCCTCGATTTGCTTTTTACCAACGGTAAACTTTACTTTTGCCCATAGGTCATCAACTTCGATCACATTTACTTTTTGAAAGTTATCTAACCTGTGAATCTTATTAGACGTTATGGATGGCAAATCGTATAAATATACATGATGTTTATCACTATAATTATCTGCATTAATTAAAAAACCAATATTCTTTACCCAATAATTCTCATAATCATAATCTATATGAGAAGAAGGCAAACGTGAAATCTTTTTAATTTTAAACCAGCCATACTCACTCTCCAAAATGGTTAATTTATACCATGCGTATTTATCATCAATATTATAAAGTGAGTCTACAACCGTTCCATTAATACTGTCATATACTAGTATTGGTCGTTTCACCTCTTTGTCATAATAGCATTCTACATAACTATTTGATAGTAAGTTGTTGTCGCTATGAATTAGGAAACTCAAGCAACATAATAAAGAGATGATAATCGTTTTCATTTATTGATTTCCTAAAATTATAGGCATCCCAGAATCTCCAGAACCAATTACAATAACTTTGCTATTTGGTGATTCAGCTAATTTGATTGTAGCTTCAATACCTTTGTCCTGAAGAATTTTATCAGTTAACGATGCACTCAAGATTTTGTTTGCATCAGCTTTACCTTTGGCTTCAATGATTACTTTTTCAGCCTCTTTTTCAGCAGTCACCAATCTAAATTCATATTCTAAAGATTCTTGCTCTTGCTTTAATTTACGCTCAATAGCTTCTTTAATTGTTGGAGGCAAAGTTACATCTCTTACCAACACCTCATTTAATTGAACATATTGCTTGTCAAGTATTTTCTTGGTTTCTTCATAAATTTCAACTTGAATAGCGTCACGTTTTGTTGAATACAAATCGTCTGGTGTATAACGTCCTATAACACTCCTTGCTGCACTACGAATTGCAGGCTGAATAACGCGCTGCAAATAACCTTCCCCAAGTGACTGGTGCAAATTACCTAATTGATCATAAACAGGCTCATACCATGCAGAGGCATCAATTTGAATTTCTAATCCATTAGATGATAACACTTTCATTTTTTCAAATAATTCTTGTTGTCTAACTTCGTAAATGATTACTTTGTTCCATGGTGCAATAACATGAAAACCTTCACCTAAAGGTGGTGCATCGGTAACCACACCATTGTCAAATGTTTTGTACAATACACCTGCTTGACCAGAGCCAATAGTGACTGCCGATTTTGCTAATAATATTATCAATACGATAACCACAAAAATAACAGGCAATGCAATTTTTGGTAATTTTTCCATAATTATAGTTTTTAAATAAGTCCGTTATATTTTCTAATAAACCACTCAGCTGCTAGACTTAATGCAATGAGTGCGAGAAGATATTTCCAATCAATCAAAGGTACGACTTTTTTGGTGCTTTTTTGAATGGTTGCAAATCTAGAATCGTTGAGCAAGTCATTTGCTATTGCTACAGTATTATCAATAAAATAAGATTGTGCATTACTACTACTTGCAAGACTTTGAAGCTTTGTTACATTGGCATTTAAAAACTGTTGCTCGACGTTATAATCTAATATTTTGAGCTCACCAGATTTCGAAATATTTTCATTGTTAACGCTCACTGTAAACGAATAATCTCCAGCATCTAATCCGCTTAAATCCACTTCATAATTTGTATTCTTTAGTACAAATGGAAACGATCTAGTATTATCTGTATCTTTATTTTTAAGCGTAATATTTAAATTGGCATTGTCTTCAAATTCATAATTCTTATTAAAGAATTGCGCTGTAATCTTGACATTATCATTTCCGTTATAAAATGACTCATAATTTACATTCAATCGCGTACGACGCTGACTTGTACTAAGGTATTGAACCAATTTTCCTATAAAATTATCAAACGAATTAAATGAATTTTCATTGAGAAAAGCCTGAGCTCTCCACCTCCAAATACCCTCACCTAAAATTAGAGCCTCTCGTCTATCATTAATTTCAAACGTAGAAATAAGCGGTTCTTCTATTTGTGTTCCGTTTATAGTTTTGTACAAAATGGTTTCAAATGGAATCGAAAATATCGTTTCACCAAACTCTGCTTTTAAAGGCGGAAATTCACCAAAATTTAAATTATCAACTATAAATGTGGCATAATTCTGATTTAGAGTAGGCTGATATTCTTCAGTTTGATTAGTGAGTTGTTGCTTATAATTTGTCTGCAGTTGATTTAAAAGCGACCAGTTGGTTTTGGTTCCAGCTACAACAATCTTGTTTAGCTTCAAGCGATCAATTTCATTAAATAGTGCTCTAAAATTATTGGTAGGCTGATATACAATTACGAGTTGAAAGTCATTTGCTTTATTTAAAAACTCAGTCGTTGATAAAATCTCGGCATTTCGTTGTTCGTTACTTTCAATCGCTTTTTTAAATGCACCAAGATCTGGATGCAACACATCAGAAACAATAGCCACATTTGTCTTTTGATCTATGACTTCAACAGCAAAATTCTTTACATTATTTATGGTATTCTTCTCGTTATTTAACGGTACAACTTGTGCTCTATAACTTGTGACTCCCACTCTATTTGCTGGTAGCGTCAAATTCACAATTTGTGAGGTTACCGTTTTACTAAACGTTATAGGCGTTGAAAATACTGTAGTTGCACCAGATGTAATTTTGAGCTGGGTGTTTACAGTTGAATTGCCATTATAAGTTGCTATGACTTCAACAGGAAATTTATTTTTTAAATACGCATAGCGATTCACATTTAACTGCTGAATTTTGACATCTGTATATGTTGTTGTATCACCCAAGATAACAGGAAACACAGCTTGTTTATAACGCTTAGTAAGATAGGCATAATCGTTTCCGTAGGTTTGGTTTCCATCTGAAATAAGAAGCGTTGGTGATATGGAACTGTTATATACTTCAGTTAAACGTTCAAACACTAAAGCTAGGTTAGATTGTTTTTCATCAAATGACAACGAATCTGTTGCGTTTACTTCTTTTCCGAAGCTATAAAATTCAATATTAAAATTATCATTTAAAGCCTCATTCGCTTTTAATGAATTTATGAGTTGTAAAGTATTTTGTGACTGTTCTAAATAGCTAACAGATTCAGAATTATCAACAGCTATAACAAGATTTGGCTTTTCGTTGTAATAACTAACCTGATCAAATTTTGGATTAATAAGTAACAAAAAAACAGAGAACAATGTTATAAATCTCAGGGCTGATAATAACCAGGAACGAGGTCCTTTGATCTTGAATTTATAAGCATACTGAAATAGCGCTAGTAATAGCGCTATAATTCCAGATATGATGATATAAGTTATTGTTTCTGTTTGCAAGTATTACACATCTATATTAAGTAAGCATTCCACCATCAACATTTAAGGTTTGTCCAGTAACATAAGCACTCATATCACTTGCTAAAAACACACAAGCATTAGCTATATCTTCTGGACTACCACCACGTTTTAGAGGTATGGCAGCTCTCCAACCTTTTACTGTTTCTTCATCTAATTTTGCAGTCATTTCGGTTTCAATAAAACCTGGAGCGATGACATTACTTCTAATATTTCTAGAACCTAGCTCTAAAGCGACAGATTTTGAAAACCCAATGATACCAGCTTTAGAGGCTGCATAATTGGTTTGTCCTGCATTACCTTTAACGCCTACAACAGAGCTCATATTTATAATAGATCCTTTACGTTGTTTTAGCATAGTGCGCTGAACTGCTTTGGTCATATTAAAGACTGACTTCAAATTCACTTCAATCACTTTATCAAAATCGTCCTCGCCCATTCTCATGAGTAAGTTATCTTTTGTGATTCCAGCATTGTTGACTAAAATGTCTATACTTCCAAATTCGGCTAGTACATCTTCGGCTAGTTTTTGAGCGTCATCAAAATTAGCTGCATTACTTTGGTACCCTTTAGCCTTAATGCCTTGGGTGTTTAGTTCTTTTTCTAAAGCGTTTGCTGCTTCAACCGAAGAACTGTATGTAAATGCCACATTGGCTCCATGTTGTGCAAAAACTTCTGCAATCCCTTTACCAATCCCTCGACTAGCGCCAGTAATAATTGCTGTTTTTCCTTCGAGTAACTTCATATTTAAATTTTTAATAGTTGGTAGTCAAATATAGCAATTACAAGTTGCAAGAAATAAAAAAACCTCACAAAATCTTGTGAGGTTTTTAACAATATTTGAGGTAGTAATTACATCTTTAATTCTTCAGGTTGTTCATAATTAAATAGATAATCAATATCCATCTCATGGAGCTTGCCTAATTTACTTAATGCCTTGAAATCTATGTCTTTTTTATTACCGATTACCATAACGTTATAATGCTCTCCTTTAATATTTTTATTAAAGAAATCACGAAGATCTGCCATAGTCATATTTTTAATAGTGTTATAGATTTCTTCACGATTATCATTATCGATTCCTAATTTTTTGAGACGCTCATAACTCCAAAATACATTAGATTTCGTAATACGTTGTGCCGCTAGTTTTTTAAGTGTAGACTCTTTTGCCGCATTAAACTGTTTTTCGGCTTCTGGCATATTGGTCATTAATTCCATCATAGCATCAACTGCTTGTGGCATTTTATTAGCTTGCGTTCCAATATATGCCATGATATAATTAGAATCATCTTTTTTGTTGGCATTACTATAACCAGAAAATGCTGAATACGCTAATGATTTCGATTCTCTAATTTCTTGAAAAACAATAGAAGACAACCCACTTCCAAAGTACGTATTAAACAAGGTTGAGGCAGCCATGTTTTCAGCTTTAAAAGGATCTCCTTTCGCTAAAAACAACATTTCTGATTGCACCATATCAAAATCGACGAAGTATACATTTCCGCCAGTTTCCTTTTCTAAATACGCCATAGCTTCTGGATACTGATTTAGTTCATCAGCTACTTTATGATTTTCATTTAATGCTACAACTGCAGCTTCAACATCTTTCCCATAATAAAATACTCGTTGTTCATAGTTTTTCATTCCTTTGACGATCTCAACTAATTCTGCTGGGTCCATGTTTTGAAGTTCGCTAACTTGAAAAATATTTCTTAAACGAGAATTTTCTCCGTATTTACCATAATTCATTAAACCATTCCATAGAATACTGCCTTTTTGTGTTTTGTTATCTTTTCTTCCTTTAGCGATTGATTCTACATATTTATCATAAGCCTCTTGATCTGGAACCGCATTATTCCATAGATGTTCTAACAACTCAAGTCCTTTAGGTAAATTTTCCTTAATTCCACTTAAACCTACATAAGTGGTTTCTGCTCCAGCACTCACATAATAATTAACGCCTAACTTATAGAATTCTTTTTTTAATTCTTCAGCAGAATATTTATCAGTACCTAAGTATTCCATATAGCCAGCTGCAAGACCTAATTTCTTATCATTATCACTTCCCATATCAAAAATGATATTCATATTAAATAGATCATTTTGTTCATTTATAATATAAGAGACTTGAATACCATTATCTGTTTTGGTTTCTTTTATAGCTTCTTTATAATCAATAAACTTAGGTTGTAATGGCTTAGATTCTATTTCATTAAAACTTGTTAAGTAATTAGAACTTTTATCTCTATTAAGATTAACAGGAGTTATTCCAGGATTTTCAACTTTAACTATTGATTTATCTTCACCTTGTCTTTTATACGTAACTACATAGTTGTCTTTATAAAATGAATTTGCAAAATCAACTAACTCTTGTTTAGTTATTCCTCTTAAATCTTCTAAAAACTGTACTCTGCTTTTCCAATCTTGATTCTTAATAAATGCATCCACATACATATTTGCCAGTCCAGAATTGTTTTCATAAGTCTGTGTTTGACTAAGCTTTAGATCATTAATTACGGCATCCATCATCCATTCATCAAACTCACCATTTTTCAATTTTTCAATTTGAGCTAATAATAACAATTTGACTTCATCTAAAGTTTGACCTTCCTTTGGTGTACCTGTAAATGTATGGTATCCATATTCTTTTAAGAATGTTGTTGTACAACCTGCATTTTGAACCAATTGTTGTTGGTTTAGATTTAAATCAATTAATCCAGCAGTACCATTTGCTAGTATCATATCAGCCATTGTAACAAATTTCTCTTCTTTAGTACCTATAGCATCTGTTCTAAATGCCAAAGAAATATTTTCAGCAGTTGGTCCAAATACCTCTTTAATTACAGGAGACGTAATAGGGTCTTCTTTTGGAAGTTTTGGGTGAGATAATTCTTTTCGTTCAAACTTCCCAAAGGCATCATTTACTTCTTTAATTGTTTCATCAAAATCTATATCACCAACTAAAACCATTGCCATATTATTTGGCACATAATATTTATCAAAATAATTATGAATATCTACCATAGATGGGTTTTTTAAATGCTCTCCTGTTCCAATAGTAGTTTGTTGTCCATAAGGATGATTTGGAAATAAGCCATCTAACATTGCTGCATAGCGTTTTCTAAAATCGTTATCTTGACCTCTATTAAACTCTTCAAATACAGCTTCTAATTCTGTATGGAATAATCGTAAAACTAATTGGCTAAAACGTTCGCTTTCAACCTTTAACCATTTATTTAATTCGTTTGCTGGTATCTTATTCACATAGACCGTTTGCTCAAACCATGTATAAGCATTTGTTCCAGTAGCACCAAGAGAAGATAACATCTTATCATATTCGTTTGCAATACTAAAGTTAGAAGCCTCTAAAGACACTTCATCTATTTTTTTATAAATCTCTTTTTTCTTTTCTGGATCAGTTTCTGCCCTATGCTGCTCATATAGATCTGAAATTTGATCTAAATATCCTTTTTCTTTATCCCAATCGGCAGTACCAATTTCGTCAGTACCCTTAAAAACCATATGCTCTAAATAATGTGCTAACCCTGTAGATTCTTTTGGGTCATAATTAGAACCTGCTCTAACAGCAATATAAGTTTGGATTTTAGGCTCATCAATATTTTTACTTAAGTAGACTTTTAAGCCATTGTCTAATGTATATAGACGCAGACCTGTTGGGTCATTTATTACAGACTCATAAGAAAGCCCATTGGTATCTGTTTTAGATTCGACTGCGTAGGCCAAGTCTGTTTTGCTTTCAGTTTTGCAATTGTAAGCTAATGCAATTACAAAAAGCATTATGCATAGTTTGATCTTTTTCATTTTTATATAGATTAGTTTAAAAAAAAATTCCGTTGACTAAGTTAAAGTCAACGGAATAATAACGATTGTGTTTTATATTTATTTTAACAAGTTACGGACTATTATCCAATAACTTCTGCTACTTTTTTACCAATTTCGGCAGGAGAGTCTACGACGTGAATACCACAATCTCTCATGATTGCTTTTTTTGCTTGAGCTGTATCATCACTTCCACCAACAATAGCACCTGCATGTCCCATTGTTCGTCCAGCTGGAGCAGTTTCACCAGCAATAAATCCAACAACTGGTTTTTTACTTCCGCTGTTTTGATACCATTTAGCAGCATCTGCTTCTAACTGACCACCAATTTCTCCAATCATTACGACACATTCAGTTTCTGGATCGTTAATTAATAATTCTACAGCTTCTTTGGTTGTTGTTCCAATAATTGGATCTCCACCAATACCAATAGCTGTTGTTATACCCAAACCTTGTTTCACTACTTGATCTGCAGCTTCATATGTTAAGGTACCAGATTTTGAGACGATGCCGACTTTTCCTTTTTTGAAAACAAACCCTGGCATGATACCAACTTTTGCTTCATCTGGAGTAATTACACCAGGACAATTAGGACCAACCAATCTGCAATCTCTATCTTTAATATAATCAGAGGCTTTAATCATATCGGCTACAGGAATACCTTCAGTAATTGTAATGATTACTTTAATTCCAGCATCTGCAGCTTCCATAATTGCATCGGCAGCAAAAGCAGGCGGTACAAAAATAATAGTAGTATCTGCTCCTACTTTTGTAACAGCTTCTTCAACAGTATTAAATACAGGTTTGTCTAAATGGGTTTGACCACCTTTTCCTGGAGTAACACCTCCAACAACATTTGTTCCGTATTCAATCATTTGACCAGCATGAAACGTTCCTTCACTACCAGTAAAACCTTGTACGATTATTTTTGAATCTTTATTAACTAAAACGCTCATTTGTGTTTGTTTTATATGATTTGTGTTTGTTATTTCTTAATGAATTTTAAAAAGAAAAATTCGCAGTGCAAAAATAAGTTTTTGCTTATGATTATTAAACCTTTTTAAACTTTTATTTCAGCATATGAATTTAAGCTTTCAGAACTATCATCTGCTAACTGACTTATCTCATACCCTTTATAAAGTTTACCATCTTTTACTTCCCATATAGAAATAAAATGTGCTAGAGCATCTTCTTTTTCTGGTCTTTCAATTGATGTGACATAAATAGTATATCGAGCAGTAATCATATTTTGATCTTCAAGCAGATGACTCACTCTATAATTGAATGATAAAAACGCTTTTCTTAAACCGTCTAACATGTTTTTAATTCCGTCGTAATCCAATGATGTAAATCCGTTACTACTATTCCAAAGTAATTTGCAGTCTTTATGAACTAAATCTATAGCATTTTCAGCTTTAGCTAAATCTAAATCGTAAAATGATTTGACGATTTCTTTTGCAGTCATTTATATGTTTTTTAGTTTTTCTAAAATTTCTGGAATCTTTCTGATGGCAGCAATTTCCTTATACTTACTTCTAAAGTCATCGGCAGGTACACCAAAATAACTTTTATGTCCTTCTAATGATTTACTGACACCTGCTTTTGCTGAGATAACTGCCTTTGTTCCTATGGTAATTCCACTGGTAATACCAACTTGTCCCCAAATAGTCACTTCATCTTCAATGATCACACAACCAGCGATACCAACTTGAGATGCAATAAGACATTTTTTACCAATAACAGTATCATGCCCAACCTGAATTTGATTATCCAATTTTGAACCTTCACCTATGGTTGTATCTGCAGTTACACCTTTATCTATTGTACACAATGCACCTATATCGACATTATCTTCAACAACAACTCTACCACCAGAACGCAACTGATCAAAGCCTTCAGGACGATTTTTATAATAGAATGCACTTGCGCCAAGTACAGCTCCAGCATGAATTGTGACATTATTTCCTATGACTGTATCATCGTAGATACTCACATTAGAATGAATGGTACAGTTATTACCAATAGTTACATTATGACCAATAAAGCAATTGGGTTGAATCACTGTATTCTCTCCAATTTTAGCTGTTTCAGAAATTAAAACATGAGCCGATTTGAATGGTTTGAAATGTGATGTCAAGGCATTAAAATCTCTAAACGGGTCGTCACTAATGAGCAGTGCTTTACCTTCAGGACATTCTACCTTTTTATTAATTAGAACAACTGTCGCTGCAGACTCTAGTGCTTTGTCGTAATATTTTGGATGATCTACAAAAACAATATCACCAGGTTCAACCACATGTATTTCGTTCATTCCCAAAACTGGAAAATCATCTGCGCCAACATATTCTGAATTGATAAGATTGGCAATCTCTTTAAGTGTATACGGTTTAGGAAATTTCATTCGTTATTCCTTGATACGTTCTTTATAAGTCCCTTTTTCAGTTTCAACTTTAATTTTATCACCTTCATTGATAAATAAAGGCACATTAACTATGGCTCCTGTTTCTACTGTTGCTGGTTTTGTTGCGTTTGTTGCTGTATTTCCTTTAACACCAGGCTCTGTATGAGTCACCTCTAAAATCACACTTGCTGGCATATCAACAGAGAGCGGCAAATTGTCTTCAGTATTAATTAACACCGTTACAACTTCACCTTCTTTCATTAGATCTGGTCTATCCAGTGCAGCTTCTAGCAAACGTATTTGCGTATAATCTGATTCATTCATAAAATGATAAAACTCACCATCATTGTAGAGGTACTGAAATTTATGTGTTTCTACACGTACATCATCAATTTTATGTCCTGCTGAAAACGTGTTATCTATCACTTTTCCTGTAGTCACACTTTTTAGCTTTGTTCTAACAAATGCAGGTCCTTTTCCAGGTTTCACATGTAAGAACTCTATAATTTTGAAGATATCGTGATTATATCTAATGCATAATCCGTTTCGTATATCTGATGTACTTGCCATAATTTATGTTGTATAATTTTATATTAATTTGATTTGAAATACCCTTTCATAATTCCGCGATGTGAATTCTTAATAAACTGTAGAATTTCATCTCTTTCGGGTGTTGCTTGCATTTCGGCCTCAATTAAGTCTGATGCCTGCGAGTTGTTATAATTTTTTTGATAAAGAATACGATAAATATCTTGAATTTCTCTAATTTTTTCAGTTGAAAAACCACGTCTACGCAAACCTACAGAGTTAATACCTACATAAGATAAAGGTTCACGTGCAGCTTTTACAAATGGTGGTACATCTTTTCTAACTAAAGAACCTCCAGTTACAAAAGCGTGATTTCCTATAGAACAAAATTGATGTACAGCTGTCATTCCAGCAAGTACGACATAGTCACCAACAGTAATATGACCAGCTAATGTGCTATTGTTTGAAAAGATACAATTATTACCAACTACACAATCATGTGCTACGTGGCAATAGGCCATAATCAAACAGTTATTACCAATAACAGTTTTCATTCTATCTGTAGTTCCTCTGTTAATTGTAACACACTCTCTTATAGTAACATTATCACCTATTATTGTAAGTGTATCTTCATCGTTATATTTTAGATCTTGAGGCACTGCTGAAATCACAGAACCAGGAAAAATATTACAGTTCTTTCCAATACGAGCACCTTCCATAATGGTCACATTACTTCCAATCCAAGTTCCTTCACCAATAGTAACGTTACTATAAATGGTTGTAAAAGGTTCGATAACTACATTCTTGGCAATTTTTGCTCCAGGGTGTACGTATGCTAAAGGTTGGTTCATTTTTGTAATTTTAATTTTTTATAGGTAAAAATGTGTTCGCCTATCAGATTATCCGAACAATGTAGTGCATTTATATTGGCTCGGTTCATTTTATTTTACTTTTGAAATTTGCGCCATTAATTCTGCTTCTGCACAGAGTTTACCATTGGCATAGGCATATCCTTGCATATGACATATACCACGACGTATAGGTGTGATTAGGTCACATTTAAAAATTAAAGTATCTCCAGGAACTACTTTTTGTTTAAATTTTACTTTATCTATTTTCATAAAGAATGTTAGATAATTTTCAGGGTCAGGAACAGTACTCAGCACTAAAATTCCTCCTGTTTGAGCCATAGCTTCAACAATCAAAACACCAGGCATTACTGGAGCTCCAGGAAAATGACCTTTAAAGAATTCTTCGTTCATGGTTACATTTTTCATACCAATCACATGAGAATCTGACAATTCAAAAACCTTATCTAATAATAAAAATGGTTGTCTGTGAGGTAGCATGTCCATAATTTGAATCACATCCATTAATGGCTCTTGATTCAAATCTATTTGCGGCACATTATTACGACGTTCATTCTTTATTATTTTAGATAATTTCTTTGCGAACTGGGTATTGATAAAATGACCAGGCTTATTAGCGATAACTTTTCCTCTTATTCTTGTTCCTACAAGCGCTAAATCGCCTACAACATCAAGAAGTTTATGTCTAGCTGCCTCATTAGGATGATGAAGTGTAAGATTATCTAATATCCCATTAGGTTTGATGGATAACGAATCTTTATTAAACGCAACTTTTAGTTTTTCGGTGGTTTCTGCAGATAATTCTTTATCTACATACACAATCGCATTATTGAGATCGCCTCCTTTTATAAGTCCGTGCTCTAACAACATTTCCAATTCATGTAAGAAGCTAAACGTTCTCGAATCTGAGATGTCTTCTTTAAAATCTGAAATATGATTAAGCGTGGCATTTTGAGTTCCTAGAACTTTAGTACCAAAGTCAACCATGGTTGTCACTTGATATTCTTTAGCTGGCATAACAATGACTTCACTTCCAGATTCTTCATCTGAATATGATATAACGTCTGACACTACGTACTCTTCTCTAAAATCATCTTGTTCTGTAATGCCTGCTTTTTCTAGTGCTTCAACAAAAAATTTGGATGAGCCATCCATAATAGGAGGTTCAGATGCGTCGAGTTCAATAATTGCATTGTCAATATCTAAACCTACCAATGCAGCTAGCACATGCTCTGAAGTTTGGATAGTCACACCATTTTTTTCTAAGCAAGTTCCTCGTTGTGTATTTGTTACATAATTAGCATCTGCTTCAATAACTGGAGCACCTTCAAGGTCTACTCTTTTAAATGAAAATCCGTTATTTACAGGTGCTGGAGAAAAGGTTAGTGTTACATCTTTTCCAGTATGTAAGCCAACTCCTTTAAGAGACACCTCTTTCTCTATAGTTCTTTGCTTAACGTCTGTTTTAATAATTGCCATCTACTTTTTTTTCTATTTCATTTATAGTTTTAACGATCTTAGGTAAATTTTTGAAGTACACATAAGACTTATTCCAATCACCATAATTGAATGATGGAGATCCTTGAAGGACTTCATTGTCTTTTACGTGTCTTCCTATTCCCGATTGTGCTTGAACTCTTACATTGTTACCTATAGTTATATGACCTGCAATACCTACTTGGCCACCAATTTGACAATTTTCTCCAATCTTAGATGAACCTGCAATACCTGTTTGAGCTGCTATTACGGTATTTCTTCCTATTTCTACATTATGAGCAATTTGGATTTGGTTGTCCAACTTTACACCTCTTCGAATTATTGTAGAACCAAGAGTTGCTCTATCTATAGTGGTGGCAGCTCCAACATCAACATGATCTTCGATAATAACATTTCCTGTTTGTGGTACTTTGCTGTATTCACCATTTTCATCTGGAACAAAACCAAAACCATCTGCGCCAATAATAACGCCTGCATTAATCACACAATGATTACCGATTACAGATTCTGAATAGATTTTAGCTCCAGAAAACACAATTGTATTGTCTCCAATAGTAACATTATCTCCTATATAAGTATTTGGAAAAATTTTTACATTTTTTCCAATACTAACATTATCGCCTATGTAAGTGAATGCTCCTACATATATATCTTCACCTAATGTTGCAGATTCAGATATAAATGATGGCTGTTCAATTCCATGCTTATTGAGTTTTACCTGATTATAGTATTCTAAAAGTTTTGAAAAAGATTTATAGGCATCTTCAACCTTTATAAGTGTTGTCGTAATATCATTTTCTGGCTCAAACGTTTTATTTACAATAGTAATTGACGCTTTAGTAGAGTATATATACGATTTATACTTAGGGTTTGCCAAAAAGGTCAAAGAGCCTTCTGTGCCTTCTTCAATTTTTGAAAGTTTAGAAACTTCTACCTCAGGATCTCCTACGATATCACCTTCTAAAATTCCAGCTATTTGTTGTGCTGTAAAGTTCATTCTCGCAAAAATATGAAAAATGTCTCAAAGTTTATTTAGGATAACAGATATAATATTTAGTAACTGGTTTTGATAAAGCTTTAATGCTAAATTGATCTGAAGCTTTTGTGATATCTACAACTTTACCTGTCTTTTGCAAAATCTTTATGTTTTGGTTTTCTGACTGATATGCTTGGTTAGATATTTCATCAATAAAAACAAAGTATTTAGCATCATCCCTAGATATATTATACTTTTCAATTAAATCATCAATATGCATGTTTAGTGTAGATGGTTTAATAGGCTTGTTCTTTAATTTAATCTTTAGCAAGTCTCTATTAATAATCATATCACAGAGGTTTTTTAAGATAAAATCATCATGATACTGCCATTGTTTCATTGCCCAAACGATATCTGAATCATCTAAACGAGAGAATGTTTCCAATGTATCATCAGTAAAGTTTTCAGCTGTTATTTCATTATTAAGAAAATAAGACAAAGCTTCACTCGACTTAAGTTGCACTCCAGAATTGCTAAGTTCTTTCGCCCGTTTTAAAACACGTACCAACAATTGTTCGGCTACCAAACCAGTTTTATGGAGATATACTTGCCAATACATAAAACGTCTAGCAACCAAAAATTTCTCAACGCTATAGATTCCTTTTTCTTCAACAACAAGTCTATCATCAACAACATTAAGCATCGTGATAAGGCGTTCGCTATTAATATTCCCTTCTGCAACTCCAGTATAAAAACTATCCCGTTTTAAATAATCTGCCCTATCCATATCAAACTGGCTAGAAATCAATTCACATAAAAATGGACGATGATGCTTTCCTTCAAATATTTTAATCGCCAGCGTTAAACTTCCGTTAAATTCTTCATTGAGTTTACGCATGAAATGCTTCGAAATATCTTCATGTGAAATCCCATTTACGATACTATGCTCCATTGCATGCGAGAATGGTCCATGACCAATATCGTGCAATAGAATAGCTATATAAAGTGCTTTTTCTTCTTCTTCGGAAATCACAACTCCCTTAAAACGAAGCACATTAACCGCTTTTTGCATTAAATGCATACAGCCCATAGCATGATGAAAACGAGTATGGTGAGCTCCTGGATATACCAAATATGATAAACCCATTTGAGAAATTCGTCTGAGCCTCTGAAAATATTTATGTTCAATTAAATCGAAAATATCCGAGTTCGGAATAGTAATAAATCCGTAAATTGGGTCGTTAAAGATTTTGAGTTTGTTGTTTGTCTTCAAACTGTGGACTTTTACATTAATATTAAACAAATATACATGAACACTATAAATATTCTTTGGGTTGATGACGAAATTGATCTTTTAAAACCTCATATCATCTTTTTAGAACAAAAACAATACAAAGTTACGACCTGTCAAAGTGGTACCGAAGCAATCGAGATTATTGATGATACTAACTTTGATATTGTCTTTCTAGATGAAAACATGCCTGGCTTAACAGGTCTTGAAACACTAAATGAGATTAAAGAAAGGCGTGCCAACCTTCCTGTGGTAATGATTACTAAAAGTGAGGAAGAATATATTATGGAAGAGGCTATTGGAAATAAAATTGCCGATTATCTAATTAAGCCAGTTAATCCGAATCAAATCTTATTGAGTTTAAAAAAGAATCTAGACCACTCAAGACTTGTTTCGGAAAAAACGACATCTAACTATCAGCAAGAGTTTAGAAAGATTGCTATGGATTTATCTATGGTAAATACTTTTGAAGAATGGAGTGATCTCTATCAAAAACTAATATACTGGGAATTACAACTGGAAGACATTGAAGATGTAGGAATGACAGAAATACTAGAATCTCAAAAAAATGAGGCCAATGTACAGTTTGGAAAGTTCATTGATAAAAATTATCCAACTTGGTTTGATCATAAAGCTGATGCTCCTACATTATCACATAACCTCTTTAAAGATAAAGTTGTTCCTGAATTAAGCAAGAACCAACCAACGCTTTTAATTGTTATAGATAATTTGCGTTATGACCAATGGAAAGCCTTTGAACCTATAGTAAATAATTACTATAAAAAAGATTCTGAAGTCCCTTTTTATAGTATACTGCCAACGGCTACACAATATGCAAGAAATGCGATTTTTTCAGGTTTAATGCCTGCTGACATGGAAAAACTACATCCGAATTTATGGAAAAATGACATTGATGAAGGTGGAAAAAACATGCATGAAGCCGAATTCCTCGAAGGACAATTAAAACGTTTAGGCTTGCAACATCTCAAAACTGAATATCATAAAATTACCAATCTCAAATCGGGTAAAAAGCTTGTTGAGAATTTCAAAACTTTAAAGGATAATGATTTATCGGTTATAGTATACAACTTTGTAGACATGCTATCACATTCTAAAACAGAGATGGATGTGGTAAAAGAATTAGCTTCAAATGATAAAGCTTACCGCTCCCTTACTGTGAGTTGGTTTAAAAATTCCCCTTTATTAGAAATGATACAGCAAGCTCAAAATTTGGGATTCAAGCTTATTTTAACTACAGATCATGGTACCATAAATGTGAAGAACCCTTCAAAGGTAATTGGCGATCGAGATACGAGTTTGAACTTGCGTTATAAAACTGGGCGTAGTTTAACTTATGAAGACAGAGAAGTCTTGGTTGCAAAAGACCCAAAAGCTATTCATTTACCAGCTATTACTATGAGTAGTTCATTTATTTTTGCTAAAAGTGATTACTTTTTAGCTTACCCAAATAACTATAATCACTATGTAAGTTATTATAGAAACACGTACCAGCATGGTGGTGTTTCCTTGGAAGAAATGATAATCCCGTTTGTGGTAATGAATCCAAAATAGGCGTAAGTTTTTTGAAGTCATTTATATGTTAATAAATCTATGTATTGCATAAAAATCCGATGAAATACACTTTTTTCTAGTTTTTTTCATTAATATTTCTTATTATTGCTCATCAAATTAGGCTGAATACTTTTTTGACACCCTATTATCATGTCAAAACTATTGGAAATAACATATCATATTGAAGACATTAACGCTGTGTCACAGCAAATTTTAGAGCAATGTAGTTCTAAGACTATTCTGTTCTATGGTGATATGGGTGTTGGTAAAACAACACTTATAAAAGCATTAGTAAAAGCCATAGGTAGTGAAGATGAAGTAAGCAGTCCAACATTTTCGATTGTTAATGAATATGTAGCTAAAGGTTGTTCTATTTATCATTTTGATTTGTACAGAATTAATGATGAAGAAGAGGCCTTAAATTTTGGTTTTGAAGATTATTTATATACCCAAAATTGGGTGCTAATTGAATGGCCAGATAACGCTAAAAATTTGTTGCCTGAAGATGTAAATTGCATAGAAATTACACATAAAAATAAGATCTCAAGATCCCTCAAATTGAGCCAAAACACAACTTTAACCCAGAAAAACGCTATGGAGCAGTACAAAATTTAGAAAATAAATTGACAACCTAACACCACGTTATTGTTAGAGATTACGGAAAAACCGTAACTATAGGTGATTATTAGAGCTGTTTTTAACAGTCGGTTTAACTATTCAAAATGTAAGTGCTGCTTATATTTGAGTAATTAATTAATTTAATCCCTTATATTATGAAGACTAAAAAGTACGTACTAGCAATCGCAATTTTCGGTGGAATGTTGTTCACAGCTCAAGCAACTGATTTAATCAACTTAGATGGACAAGTTAAAACCGAAATGGAAAAGAAAAAGCGAAAACTCGTTAAAAACGGATAGAAGTATATCTAGGAGTGCTGTTACTGGAACAATTATTGGTACCTTAATCGCGTCTACTCCTATATTATTTTCTTTACACGAAAGTGTTCCAGATGAAAAAATCTGGAGCACTTTTTTGTTTACATATGATAGTAGTCTTTGGGAGAGTGCTCAGTATGCCATGTGGGTGTTTACTGGAAAATTCATTCCGCTAATGTTGTTGTTTATTTGGTTCTTCACAAATAGAAATTGGTGGTATCATGCTTTACTTGTTCCTATAGCCATGTATATTTTTCAAATTATTGTGACTCTAAGTGCAGATGTTAAATATTTTGATGAATTCCAAATTGTATATATGCTTCCAATAATGGCTATTGTAATTCCTTCAATTTATCTGATTAGGGCAAAAATGTTCAATAAAATTAATGATGCAGGCAAGACCATGCAAGAACTAGAAGAAGAGTTTATGATAAAACCTAAGGGACTTTGGGGAAAAGTCAAACAATATTTTTAATTTCCGTTTTATAAAAAATTGAAAGGCATAATTGATTAATTATGCCTTTTGTTTATAACTAAATATAGAAAAAAATCTATAACTAAAACATTTTAATTAAAAAAAAATTACATTTGTGTTTATAATATCAATAGCACTCCAAACCCCTTTATAATTATGAGTAAAACGATACACCGCATCATGAAAGTAATCTCTGCCTTAAACATGAGCGCCAGACAATTTGATATTTCGATTGGTACAGCTAACGGTTATATATTACGCATGGAAAAAAATAATGCCTCGGTTGGCAGCGATGTCATTGAGCGTATTGTCAAGGAATATCCTCAGGTCAACCTTATTTGGCTGATTACAGGTAAGGGTGATATGTTTATTGAGGAGCAACCCAAGCCCAAAGTGCGCAGCAAAAAAGAAATTGAAGCTTACATAGATACAAAACTTAAAGCCCAATGGTCTGATGAAAAGAAAGCACTCTTAGATGAAATATTATTGGAAATTGAAAACGCAAAAAATAATTAAAGAGTCAATTTATCTCTTAATTCTATAAGTTTTATAAGATATTCTTTATTATTCATCATCTCTTTTTGCTTTACTATTAACGACAAATCTTTCTTGACGGCTTTAAAACTTTCCGAGTTGAATGATGATATTTTATTCAATTCAGTATTAATCTCTTCATTAATCTTTATTTTAAATGTTTCTTTTTTTATATAGAAACCAGTCCATCTCGAAAAAATAAACAAAATAAGTATGTAAGGAAACGATAAAAATAAGCTTTCAAAAAAATTTATTTTATAATCATATCCCCATTTCAGGTTTGCTATTTGAACATAAACTTTATAAACCTCAATTATAATAGGCAAAACAATAAAAAAACGCCATTCGTAGGGATTAGTAACAAACCAAATAGATAAAATTGAAAGTGTAAAGACTTTAATATAAAATATCCAAATACAATAATCAACATCTATTATAACTTCAGAATCTAATGACAAAAATTCTGAAGACCAAATATTATAATCTAATGGAATTAACTTATATGTAAAAAACAAAAATGGCAAAATTATAATAGTAAAAAGTACTATTATATCTCTCAAATATAATTTGTTTGTTGATATGCTTTTCAAAATTATACTAATTAAATTTCATAAAACTCATCTCTTAACTTAATAAGGTTTTTTAAATACTCTATTGATTCTTCTTCTGAAAAATTTTCACTTTTTAGTTCAATGAATTTTTTATGCAAACTGTCTAACTCTTGTTTTTTACCACTATTTATACTAAAAAACGTTTCATTAATCTCCTTATCAATTTCAGATCTAACCTGCTTAGCTAAGTTATATTGATTTATTTTATGAGAAATAAAAATCATTATAAGAATAATTGGAAGAGTAATAGGTAAAGTTATAAAGTATTCAAAATCATCTACATTACTTTGATTTGAATTAAATGTACTAAACAGCTTCATTAGCTCGATTGCAATAACTACTAATATTGAATATCTCCACCAGTTTTTTGATGTAAAATACCATATCAAACAATACGCTATAATTAAAATCTTCATTTTAGAATAATGAAATATTCCTTCTATACTATAAAAATCTAACTCTTCGATATCATCCAAATCAAAAATATAGGAATCCAAATAATACCCAAAAGTAATGCCTAAAATGAGTACTACAATTAGGACTTCTTTTATTTTTATATTTTTAAAACGATACATTATATAGAAAATTATCTATAACGAATATAAAACTAATTTTGTAAAAAATCGATTTTTATTTGTAATTTGAATTTCCAACTTAATAAACACAATGAGCAAATCATTATCTCCTTTTACAAAGGCCCAATTATTACCTCAGGAAGAAACCCTTGAAGTCTTCAAAAAGAAAGGCGATCTATTTATAGGCATCCCAAAAGAAACTCATTTTCAAGAAAAACGCGTGTGTTTAACACCAGATGCAGTCTCTGCTCTGGTATCTAATGGTCATCGTGTTATGATCGAATCTGGTGCTGGTGAAGGCGCCAATTTTAAAGACAAAACCTATAGCGATGCTGGTGCCGAAGTCACCAATGACACCGCAAAGGTATTCTCCTGCCCTATTTTATTAAAAGTTGAACCACCTTCTCTGGATGAAATAAAACTAATAAATCCGCAGACCATTTTAATCTCGGCATTACAACTAAAAACGCAAAACAAAAAATATTTTGAAGCACTAGCTTCCAAGCGAATTACAGCTTTAGCCTTTGAATTTATAAAAGATGATGATGGCGCTTATCCTGCTGTTCGCTCACTTAGTGAAATTGCTGGAACAGCCTCCATTTTAATAGCTTCTGAGCTATTATCTAATGTGAATGGTGGAAACGGACTCATGTTTGGAAACATTAGTGGCGTCCCTCCTACTGAAGTGCTTATTATTGGTGCAGGTACTGTTGGTGAGTTTGCAGCAAGATCTGCTATTGGACTCGGCGCCAATGTAAAAATATTTGATAATTCAATAACAAAATTGCGTTGTGTACAATCAAATTTAGGTCGCACCATCTATACCTCAACAATGCAACCCAAGAATCTAGTTAAAGCCCTAAAGCGATGTGATGTGGCTATTGGTGCCATTAGAGGAAAAAACAGATCTCCTATTATTGTTACTGAAGCTATGGTGAATACTATGAAAGCTGGTGCCGTTGTTATTGATGTAAGTATTGATATGGGTGGATGTTTTGAGACCAGCGAAGTCACGAACCACGACAAACCAACATTTGTGCATAATGGTGTTATACATTATTGTGTGCCAAACATTCCTGCAAGATATTCACGATCAGCCTCAGTATCAATTAGTAACATCTTTACACCTTACCTTTTAAAGATTGCAGAAGATGGTGGAATTGAAAATGCTATCCGTTTTGACCGTGGATTAAAAAATGGGTTGTATTTTTACCACGGAATTTTAACCAATAAATCAGTTGCAGATTGGTTTGACCTTGACTGTAGCGATGTAAACTTGTTAATTTTCTAAAAACAATTCAGTTAGTTACTTATGAAATTAATTCATCGAATAGGCTACTATTTGGGAGGTTTCTCAATTGGTCTTATTTTATTAGCTTTCTTTTTAAGTGGAAAGAAAACATCTTGTGCTTATGGTCCTAATGCAAGAACCATAAAGAATATTAGTGAGAAAAAGTACCGACTCTACTCAGAAACTACTAAAAGCGCCATGAAAAATTATGATCTTGACTCACTCGATATTTCTAATTTGATAAAAACTGGAGATGTCAATTTTTCTGAAAGCGATACCAAAGCAAAAGGTTGTAAAACCTATCTTATCGAAAACGAATTAGAAGATAAAACTGTAGAGTTAACGATTAAAAATTGTGACTCATCTGCAACCATCCAATCGTTAATAATCAAATAAAAAACCATTGCCAGTAAATACTAACAATGGTTATATTAATTAAATTCAAAAAACTAACTGATTTATCTGATTGGTACTTTCTTTGTCAAGCTAGTATCATCATAAATCAATTTAACTATATATATACCTCTTGCATAAGAAGACGTATTAATTCCTCTTGTCATCTGAGATTGATTTTGTAATTCTGATGCATTAAATGTTTCATTGTAAAGCACTTTTCCTGATAAATCATACAACAGAATTCCTGTAGCATTAACCGAATTCAAGCCATCAATTTTAACTTTTAATATATCATTTATTGGGTCTTGAAATACTATAAATTCGAAATCATCAGATTCTCCAGGTATTTCAATAGTGGTATTACATTCTTCAACAAAAACCATAACTGTAGCTTCATCACTATCCAATACATTATACACTAAAACAGAGTACTCTGTATCTTCAGTTGGAGATACTTCTATACTTTGCGTTGTTTCTCCTGTGCTCCATAAGTATTCATCTCCACCACTAGCTGTTAGCGTCACTGTTTCTTCTGAACAAATCGTTAAGTCTTCACCAGCAAAGGCTTCCACTGTTTCTACCACGTTCACTACAACAGCTTTTGTGTCTTCACAATTATTAATAAAACCTGTTACTTCATAAGTGGTTGTCACTGTTGGACTAACGGCAATATTAGGTTGTGTTGCTCCATTATTCCATAGATAAGAATTAGCTCCTGAAGCCGAAAGCGTAATAAATTCGCCTTCTAGAATTGTGACATCATCACCATTTGATATCACTACATTCGGGTTTGGGCTTACAGATACCATTACATCAGCTTCATCAGAATAATTACCAATAAAAACAGTTACTGTATATGTTTGCGTATTTGCAGGATTAACTGTAATACTTTGTGTAGTTTCACCAGTACTCCATAAATAACTATCACCTTCAGAAGCTGTTAAGGTTGTTTCATAACCTTGACAAATAGATTGATCGGCTCCTGCACTTGCTATAAATTCGAAAGGCTCAACCGTAACGATTACATCATCTGTAAATTCACACCCATTAGAAAACCCTGTAACTGAATAGGTTGTTGTAACTATAGGCGCAACCGAAATACTTGAAGTAGTCTCTCCTGTACTCCATACATATGTTTCTGCTCCTGAAGCAGTTAATGTAGTAGATTCACCTTCTACTATCGTACTATCATTTCCAGCATTTGTGTTTGGCAACTCATTTACAGTAACTGTAACACTATCATCATCTGATGCGGTTTGATTCACATTATAAGCTGTTACAGTATACACTGTTGTCGTATTTGGAGACACATTAATACTAGCAGTAGTTTCACCTGTATTCCAAAGATATGTTGCTCCTCCAGAGGCTGTTAATGTAGTCGTTTCACCATTACAAATCTCTATATCATTTCCGGCGTTAGCTGTAACTGTCTCAGATTGCACAGATACAGTAACACTTGCAGAGGCTTCACATCCATTAGAATAACCTGTCACAGTATAAGTCGTGGTTATATTAGGAGTTACATCAATACTTGAAGTCGTTTCTCCTGTCTCCCATAAATAGGTGTCTGCTCCTGTAGCTGTTAATGTTGTTGTCTCTCCTTCATTTATTGTTACATTGTTTCCTGCATCTACGTTTGGTAACGGATTAACAGTTACAATAACTTCATCTGTACTAGAGCAATTATTTTCAAATACTTCTACTGAATATGTTGTCGTTGCAGTTGGACTTACAGTAATGCTTGAAGTTGTTGCTCCTGTATTCCACAAATATGATGTTCCGCCCGAAGCGGTTAATGTTGTTGCATTTCCGAAGCAAATTGCAGTATCATTTCCAGCATTGGCAACTGGTAAATCATTAACTGTAACAATAACGCTGTCATCATCTGAAATTGTTCCTGCATTATTAAAAGCTGTTATAGTATACACTGTTGTCGTATTTGGAGACACATTAATACTAGCAGTAGTTTCACCTGTATTCCAAAGATATGTTGCTCCTCCAGAGGCTGTTAATGTAGTCGTTTCACCATTACAAATCTCTATATCATTTCCGGCGTTAGCTGTAACTGTCTCAGATTGCACAGATACAGTAACACTTGCAGAGGCTTCACATCCATTAGAATAACCTGTCACAGTATAAGTCGTGGTTATATTAGGAGTTACATCAATACTTGAAGTCGTTTCTCCTGTCTCCCATAAATAGGTGTCTGCTCCTGTAGCTGTTAATGTTGTTGTCTCTCCTTCATTTATTGTTACATTGTTTCCTGCATCTACGTTTGGTAACGGATTAACAGTTACAATAACTTCATCTGTACTAGAGCAATTATTTTCAAATACTTCTACTGAATATGTTGTTGTTGCAGTTGGACTTACGGTAATGCTTGAAGTCGTTGCTCCTGTATTCCACAAGTATGATGTTCCGCCCGAAGCGGTTAATGTTGTTGTATTTCCGAAGCAAATAGTAGTATCATTTCCAGCATTTGCAACTGGTATCTCATTAACTGTAACAATAACACTATCGTCACTTGTATTATTTCCAGAAGCACTATATGCTGTTACTGTATATGTTGTAGTAGTCGTTGGTGATACGACTATACTAGCAGTCGTTGCTCCTGTATTCCATAAATAAGTTGTTCCTCCCGTTGCTGTAAGTGTAACAGATTCTCCATTACAAATCTCCATGTCGTTTCCAGCATTGGCATCGACACTGTCATCTTGCAAAAAAACGGTAACTGTATCTGTACTTTCACAAGTATTAGTAGTACCAGTAACTGAATATGAGGTGTCCGACGTAGGCGTAACTGTTATTGATTGTGTTGTTTCTCCTGTACTCCATAAATAAGAGTCAGCTCCTGTTGCTGTTAATGTAACGCTTTCACCCATAAAAATGGTTTCATCTGTTCCTGCATCTACATTCGGAACTTGATTTACAGTTACAACCACTGTATCAGTACTAGAACATCCATTTTGAGTAACTTCTACTGAATAGGTTGTAGTTACATTAGGATTTACGGTAATTGAAGCACTGGTAGCTCCTGTATTCCATTGATAAGATGTTCCGCCTGATGCTGTTAAGGTTACAGCTGTACCTTCACATGTTTCTACATCATTACCAGCATTTGCTGTTGGAATGTTATTTACGGTAATTGTAATATCGGCTTGAGTCGTACTTCCATCAGAATGCGAACCAGTAACAGTATAAGTTGTCGTTTCGGTTGGAGTAACTGTAATACTTGCCGCAGTCTCACCGTTAACGCTCCATGTATATGAATCTGCTCCAGATGCCGTTAATATAACATCTTCACCTTCACATATAGTATCGTTATTTGCACTAACTGTCACTTGACTACCTTGAACATCTAAAGTCATTCCATTTAAGTAGTATTCAAGATTTGTATAACCATCTGGCTGTACAATATTTCTATCTGATGCATTATTTGGATTTAATCCATTGTTGTTTTCCCAAAAATCTGGCATTCCGTCATTATCACTATCAGAAGGCGCTGTACCTCCTTGAATTGTAGGGTAAGCACCAGAAGTTGCCAATCCACCATTACCATTGGTATATTGATTAATTAATCTGGTATCTACATCATCTCTTGCAGGGAAACTTGCACCTACGTTATCTAACAATTCCGATTCTAATTGATCTGCAGGTATTGCTTGAATACCAGATGAGGCATAAGGTGTAGATTGAAGATAAGAAGATAGTGCTGAATTATTTAGCGACGTACCTTGTGCTAATATATTTCCGCTTATATAAGCATAAGTTTGCGATGTCTGACCAGCTCCTGCAGTTGTTCCTTCTACAACAGCACCACCATTAATAGTTGTTTGACTTGATTTTTTGTACTTGTTGTTAAGTACTGTAAATTTTGCTCCCATACTTGGTACAGTTGCATAACGGAATCCATATATCAAATTATTGATTAATTCAAAATCAAATGTATTAGGTATTGGATATCCTTTTCTTGTATTTCTTTCACTGTTGTGAGCGTATAAATTTCTGTAGTATGTTAAATTGGTTGTTCTCTCAGCAGCTAATGACCCATAACCACACTCTGCCATGATTGAGTTTTGAATAGTAACATTGGTTACACTACCATTTGGTAACGCTCTAATATCAAAATTCTCATCTGAAGCCCAACTCAAAGAACAATGATCTATAATTAAGTCTTCATGATGTTGGCCACTCCAGGCTGTAATGTTTAATGCATCTGCTCCGTTAGGTGCTGATGGTCCTGGTCTAAATCTAATATATCTAATGATTGCATTTGATGCTTCGATTTCTACCATTCCTCCTCTAATCAAAATTCCATCACCAGGAGCTGTTTGTCCAGCTAAGGTAAAATTACCATTAGTGACATATATGTTACTCGTAAGATTGATAGTACCACCTACTTCGAAAACAATAGTTCTTGGTCCAGACGCTAGCAAGGCGTTTCTTAAACTTCCTGGTCCCGTATTGTTTAAATTTGTGACTTTAATCACTGCACCACCTCGTCCACCAGATGCATATTTACCAAAACCTTCTGCAGTTGGAAATGCTTTAGTTTGGGCAAAACTATTAAAAGAGAGGATAAAAAGTAGTGTTGTAAATAGGCTATAAAAATGTTTTGTTGAGATTCCATAGGAATCCCATTTAAAAGTTGGGGATATCATTTGCTATTAATTTTGGGGCTTAATTGCTAGAGCAATCTATAATTTTTTTTGAGTACAACCGTTTAAAGTATTAATTTTTCGTTAAAAAGCTTTTCAAAGTAAATATTTACTTACAACAAACAGAAAATTCCTATAATATGTATGTTTTGTTAGATGAAATGCAATTTTTATTTTTATATACGGTCAAATAGCAAATAAAAGATGTTCGATTATGAAACTTTAACGTTTGTAGGAACTTACTTCCCTATATTTGTCAGATTTACTTACAAATGAAATATCAAGTCATCCAAAAAAAAAGCATAACATCGTTTGATTGATTCCTTTATATAATTTATTTGTACTATTGCCCTATACCAAATCATACTAGATCATAAATTTTTTCCTTTGCAACCAAAATTTAATTTAAAGACAGCTCTACACAAACTATTAGGTAATGCTACCATAGTTAATGTTCTAGTTGCTGGTTTTTCAACATTTCTTGTCTCAGGAATGGGATTCTTTAAAGAAATGGTTATTGCAGATAGATTTGGTTTATCTGAACTCATAGATACATTCTTAATTGCTGTACTAGTCCCAGCTTTTATTAGCGGAGTCTTTTTAGGGTCTTTTCACAGTGTATTTATTCCAAATTATGTTAGTGAATTAAAAACTGGTAAACGTATTGGTGCTTTTCAAAGCACCAGTTTTATAGTCACTATTGGTGTTGCTCTGGTATTTTTAATCATTGCATTTTTATTTACAGACGTCTATCTTGAAACACTATATAAAGGTCACACCGAAAACTACTATACACTTGTAAAAACACAATTCTATTATGTAGCGCCTTGTATTTTATTTTGGGGCTTTACCTCAGTAATTAATGGACTACTTACTATTGACAACGAGTTTAGATACTCATCGATGAGTGCTATATTTACACCTATCTCGATTATAGTTTGTGTCGTATTCTTTAGAGAAGAGCTTAATACATTGGTATTAGCCATTGGAACTTTAATGGGTAGTGTTCTCGGATTTTTATTTGTGTTATCTATAGCACTTAAAAGAGGCGTTATCTTTTTGAATCGTCCAGATTTTAAATCTGAAAACATAAAAACATTATTCGGACAACTACCTGCAAAACTATCGGCTAGTTTATTAAGTGGTGTAAATCCTCTAATTGATCAGTACTTTTCGGCTCAACTTATTGTTGGATCTATTGCTGCTCTCAATTATGGAATAAAAATCCCTGCCTTTACGATAAGTATTGTTGGTATCGCCATTGGTAATGTGCTTCTGCCCTATTTTTCGAAAAATGCTGTCGACAATAAGATAGAAACGTTTAAAAAGCTAAAAAAGATTTTAAGATTTGTAATTATTGGCAGTAGTACCGTAATGGTTATAGTCATTCTTCTATCCAAGCCTATTATTACACTAATATTTGAAGGTAATGCTTTTGAAAGTGACGATACCGTTATTGTTTCTCGAATTCAACAAATGTATTTACTTCAAATCCCATCATATATTGCTGGTCTTATTATGGTGAAGTTTTTAACCTCTATTAATAAGAATAATTTTATGGTTTTAACATCCATAATAAATCTAATTTTTAATATTGTACTTAACTATATTCTTATTAAAAGTATGGGCGTATATGGATTAGCACTTGCAACTTCTATAGTTGCCACAATTAATGGTATCATTTTATATGCCTACATCAATCATCTAGATAAAAAGAATGTTTAGTATTATTACACCTACATATAATAGAGCACATACACTAAACAGAGTCTATGACTCTCTTAAAAATCAAGATTTCAAAGATTTTTATTGGATTATTATTGATGATTGTAGTACAGATAATACTCAAGAATTAGTGCATCAATGGATGAGTTCTGGTGACATAAACATTACATATCACAAGCTAAACAAGAATCAAGGTAAATCTGCCGCAGTGAATTTTGGATTAGAATATTGTAACCAGCCCTACACCATTATTGCAGATAGTGACGATTCGTTTAGTGAGAATACACTATCTGATCTAAAACAACTATGGGAATCAATTAGCGGCAATGAAAATAAAGTGGCCTCAATTTGGACATTAACTAAGAATGAAAACGGAACTATAGTTGGAGACAAATTCCCTCAAGACTACTGGCAAGTTAACTTTAAAGAACGCGTATTAAATCATCATATTGATGGTGAAAAATGGGCCTGTTGGAGAACTTCTATTCTATCAAAGCAAAAAATGTATACTAGTGACAAATGTCATATTCAGGAGAGTCATACCTGGAATACAATAAATAAGAATTTTGATTTTTTATGTGTGAATATAGCTCACAGATGTTATTTTAGCTCTGAAGACGGTTTAATTGCGTCTAAAAAATCAAAAAAAGATCTAGCTATGGTTTACTATTATGGTGGATATTATGGTCTAAAAGATGTTTCAGTATCTGAAATCCTAAAGCACAAATACTATCGTAATTTAGCATTTGATTACTTTAAATCAAGGGTCTTGTTCTCTGATAAAAATTTAAAGCTTGACAGCTTGAAATCTATAGCAAGCGGTTTCATATTTTTGACACGCCTTCCTAAACGTATAGTGAAAAAGCTTATATGAAGTTACTACGATACATTATACTTATGCTTTTACTGTGGGAGATTTCAAGTTTCTCACTTGAGGTCTTTGGCGAAACTGCTGGAAGCTATACCAGTCACCTTGCCAACATCTTACTTATTGGTTATTATTTCCTTAGTAAGAAACGAAAATTACTATTCCCTTTTCTCATCTTAGGGCTTTTATATTTCATGATCTCTGGCTTGGTCGAAGTTCCTGATGCTAAGGCTTTTATTAATGAATTTATTAAATACCTTATCTTAATCGTTGGTGGTGCTGAAGTCGCCCGAGATACAAGCTTAAAAGATTTGTGCTTTATTCTCCTAATTGGATCCCTAAGTATATTGGTGCATTCGCTTTTCTTTGTTGATGGCTATGGAAGGTATAGCGGCTTTTATTTAGATCCGAATGCTGCAGCTTTTGTAAGTTTAATAGGTTACTGCCTAACTTATAAACTTCAAAATAGACAGATCCGATTAATTTTATTATTTGCTTTTACCTTTACAGGTGTTATCACTTTTTCGAGGTTTTTCTTAATAATGTGGTTGTTTATAAGCATTCTCGCCGTATTTTCAAATCGGAAAAATGCACAAGGTCTCTTTATTGGTTTTGGAGCATTGGTGCTTCTTGTTAGCGTTGCTGCTATTCTTCAAGTAAACACAGCTCGTTTTTCAATTATAGAAAGTTTATTCGAAAGTGAAATTCAAACCACCGCATTTACCGAAGACTCTAGAACAAAACAATGGACGTCCTATCTCGATGATATATATGATAATCCAATATTTGGAAATGGATATAAGAGTTTTATGGGATCTTCCGGAAGGCAAGGTGTGCACAACACCTACTTGATGGTGATAGGTGAATCTGGTGTTGTTCCATTTTTATTGCTCATTGCGATTTATGTGTCTATGTTTTTTAAAAGTTTACCTTTTTTTAAATCTGAGATACATCTTACTTTAATGGCAATCTCTTTAGTGGGAATGCTCATGGTAATTCATAATTATTTTTCAAACGATTTCTTAATCTTTATTTCAATGTGGTTACTTATTAAATTAGGTACTTCAACCCAAACCATAATGAATGAAGAAGCAGATACTGATACGCCATTAATAAGACCACTATAAAATGCTGTTCAACTCCATTGAATTTTTAATATTTTTCCCAGTAGTCTTTGCGATTTATTGGATGCTAAAGAAGAGTGTTTCTAAACAAAACATATTGCTGTTAATTTCTAGCTACGTGTTCTACGGATGGTGGGATTGGAGATTTCTTTCTCTTATTGTATATAGCTCTTTTATCGATTATTTAACAGGATTAAAAATTGAAAATTCTCCAACAAAGACACTTAAGAAGAGATGGTTATTAGTAAGTCTTATCTCTAATTTAGGGCTATTGGCTGTCTTCAAGTATTATAACTTTTTTGCAGATTCATTTGCGCAATCTATGGCAAGTTTAGGATGGCAAGTTGATGATCTCACCCTAAACATCATATTACCTGTAGGTATTAGCTTTTATACCTTTCAAACATTGAGCTATACTATTGATATCTATAGAGATAAATTAAAACCTACTAAAGACATTGTAGTCTTTTTTACATATGTAAGCTTATTTCCACAACTCGTTGCAGGACCAATTGAACGTGCTTCTAATTTAATACCACAGATAAAAAACAAACGCATATTTAAAGCATCTCAGTTTAATGATGGCATTTTTCAAATTATTGTTGGGTTGTTTAGAAAAATAGTGATTGCAGATAACCTAGCTATTTATGTAGACACAGTATATGAAAATCCAGACCTACACAACGGGTCTTCATTGCTAATTGCAACGCTATTTTATGCATTTCAAATTTATTACGATTTTTCTGGGTATTCAGATATTGCTATTGGTAGTGCTAAACTCTTAGGGTTTAATTTTAACCAAAATTTTAATTTCCCTTACTTCTCTAAATCAATTACAGAATTCTGGAGACGTTGGCATATATCATTATCATCATGGCTTAAAGATTATCTTTATATCTCTTTAGGCGGAAATAGAAAAGGTATTAAGATCACGTATCGAAATCTATTGATAACCATGCTACTCGGAGGATTATGGCATGGAAGTTCTTGGAATTTTGTGATTTGGGGAGCCATACATGGGATAGCACTAGCTATAGAAAAATTTACGTTTTCAAAACTGAACATTAAAAACTTTAATGCCTTAGGAAGCCTGTGGACTTTTACTGTGGTGCTCTTATCATGGGTGTTTTTTAGAGCACAAGACTTATCGTCTTCAATGTTGATCATCAAACGTATCTTGAGTTTCGATTTTGGAGCGCCTTTCATAGGAAATATGAATACGGTTATTATTGCTATTCTCATGCTGTTTTTAGGACTAAGTTTTGATGTGTTTATTTTCAGAAAGAAAGTAGCATTAGAATATTATGGAAGCTCACTTAAAACTGGATCTCTAGCCGTTTTTGTATCTATTGTTATAATGATTATCACTTTATTTTACTCAACGTCTAATAATTTTATTTACTTTCAATTTTAAAAGCATGATAAACCAATGAAATCAGCACTAAAACTTGTTCTAATTATTTTACTCCTTACCTATGGTATAGACAAGGTCGTCTATGTGGTATTGAATACAATTAGCGACAAGGTAATGTCTGGACAATCCATTGGAAAATTGAATCAGTTCATGACCGTTAAGGACTCTATAGATCTTATTGCCTTTGGAACGTCGAGATCAAACCATCATATAGATGTAAAAAAATTGAAGCCCGCAAGTTATAATGTGGGCATGGATGGTAGTGCTATAGCCTATGCGGCAACGTTAATTCAGTTATTGCCAAAAGACAAAGCTCAAGTGATCGTTTTTAATATCGACCCAAACAAAGTTTTTGTAGATGACTACGATGCTTCAGATATTAAAGGGCTAATTACAAAGTACAACCGTAATCCAACTATAAAAGAAGCGATCTCAGACGCAAGCCAAGATAATAGTCTTCAACACTTCTTGTGGTCATTAGATTATAATAGTAAAGCCTTAGGTATTGTAAAAAATTATATATCACCAAAGTATGATCATAAATTGTATTACGGATTTGACCCTTTACACATTACAGATGCTCAAACAGAATTATTTAAGAAGTCGCTGCTAAAAAAATCCAATTACAATTGTGATGCCGCTAAAAAAATAAACCCTACAGTTTGGAAGTACCTTAACCAAATAAATGATTTTTGTAAAGCCAACAACAAGACTTTAGTTATGCTTACCACACCAACATATGCTCCTGAATGTAAAGTTCAGTACACAACCTTAGAAACCGAATTAAAAACTATAGGTGTTGCTTATAAAGACTATTCTGGGTTCTTTTTAGAACAAAATGACTTGAGCTATTGGAGAGATAAAACACACATGTCGTCTAAAGGAGCCGACATTTTCACTGAATTTCTGAGAAAAAAATTACAAAAAGACAGTATTATTAATTAGAACAATAACAAGTTAGTGACAATCATTCATATATCAAGTAGCCTAGGTGGTGGTGGTGCCGAACAAATGGTCCTCCAATTAGCGAAGTGTTCAAATGCTCACTTCAAAACAGTGGTCATTTCGATTTCTGATGACAATACACTCGAACCTAAATTTCAAGAGCATAATATTGAATATCACTTTTTGAATATTACCTCTTTCAAAAATTCAAGTTTAAAAAAAGGAATTAGCAAACTTCATACAATTATCAAAGATCTTGATGCCGTTGTATTTCACTGTCATCAATACCATAGCGCTATTCTTGCTACGCTCTACAATACATTTTACACAAAAAAACCTATTGTATTTACCTTACATTCTAGTACCATTGAAATATATAGAAGAAAACTAATTCTTTTTGCAACTAAAGCCTTCCGAAGAAAAGATATTGTATTTAGTTCTAATGCTAAACAATGGTATTTAAAAAATAGCGCTATTATTCCTAATGGCGTAGATTTTGACGAACTTGCTATGGTTTCCTCAAGAGAAATAGATCCAAATCAAATATTTAAGTTTCTATATCTCGGAAGATTGAGTGATGAAAAGAATCCGCTCTATATGATTAGTGCAGCAAAGAAGTTAATTGATAACGGGCTCACAAATTTTAGTTTTGATGTTGTAGGTGAAGGACGCCTGAAAGACGAATTAGTTGCCAATATAAGGACTGAGAGTCTAGAAAAACATTTTAATCTTTTAGGGTTTAAAAGTAATATTAAGCCTTATTTACAATCGGCAAACAGCTTGATATTACCTTCTAATTGGGAAGGTATGCCAATGGTAATTATTGAAGCTGCAGCCGCTAAATTACCTATCATCTCCACTCCTGTTGGTAGTATTCCTGATTTTCTTAATAATGATAATGCCTATGTATCTGGCTTAGATGAATTTCATAATGCTATGATTGACTGCATTAAAAACTATGAGCAAGCCTTACAAAAAGCCGAGTTATTATATACCGAACTAAGATCAAGTTATGATATAGATGCCGTTTACAAAGCGCATTTAAACATATATAAATCAGTACTCTAGAAAATAGGTTTTCATTTCGTAGTCTAAAACGACATTTAATAGTCTTTTTTAAGTAGAAGTGGATTTAATATCTATTTTTGTTCAGAACATAAAACACCCAAAAACAAGCATAAATTTATGTGTGGAATATACGGAACAACCTTAAAGTATAATGAATCACAAGTTAAGGACAAACTAAAGCGTACTGCGTTTAGAGGTCCAGACAAAATGGGTTGGCAATTTTATAATCATAATGATCATAATATCACATTTGGTCATAACAGGTTATCTATCATTGATCTTGACCCAAGATCAGATCAACCATTTACTTATAATGAGCACATCCATATTGTGTTTAATGGTGAAGTATATAATTTCCAGTCTATAAAGGAAATACTTTCTCAAAAAGGATATACATTTAGAACGACCAGCGATACAGAAGTGTTATGTGCAGCTTATCTAGAATATGGTCAAGATTGTGTCAAACATTTCAATGGCATGTTTGCCTTTGTGATTTATGATGAGAAAAAACAGCTCTTTTTTGGAGCTAGAGATCGTCTAGGGCAAAAACCATTCTATTATTACCACAACGGAAAAGACTTTGAGTTTGCGAGTCAGATTTCGTCTATTCAACTCCATATGGACGGCCTTACTATTTCTGAAAAAGCAATCTCATACTACCTAGCATGGGGAAATATTCCAGATCCGCAATCTATTTTTAATGAAGTAAAGAAACTAAAAGCTGGCCATTTATTTACGTTTGATTTAAACACTGGCGATTTTAATTCAACACCCTATTGGGATATAGATTATAAAAACGAAAGACCATTTAAAGGTTCATATGAAGATGCAAAGCAAGAACTTGATGACATATTGAAAGATGCTGTGTCTACGCGATTATTTGCCGATGTACCTGTTGGCGTATTTCTTTCAGGAGGTGTAGATTCCTCATTAATTACAGCAAAAGCCACACAAACATCTTCCTCAAAAATTAAAACGTTTTCTGTGAAATTCAATGAAAAAGGGTTTGATGAGAGCGCATATGCACAGAAGGTTGCTGATCATTTACAAACCGATCATCATATTATAGAATGTAATTATGATGAAGGTATTGATCTTATCCAAAACTTCAACGAGTTTTATGATGAGCCATTCTCAGATTCGTCTGCTATCCCATCAATGCTTTTGGCAAAATATACCAGAAAACATGTAACAGTAGCACTTTCTGGCGATGCAGGTGATGAGAGTTTTATTGGGTATCATCGGTATAATTGGACTCGAAAAGGCAGTAAAATTTATAAACTCCCACAGTCATTTAGAAAATTATCGGCTATGGGATTA
This sequence comes from Psychroserpens luteolus, assembly GCF_021032705.1. GTDB lineage: Bacteria > Bacteroidota > Bacteroidia > Flavobacteriales > Flavobacteriaceae > Psychroserpens > Psychroserpens luteolus. Next base: position 274,187 of record NZ_JAHVXI010000002.1, read on the forward strand.
AATCTGATTCCGTATTACAAACTCAAGGTAATCGCTAAAGCTATCCAATATAAAGATTCTAATGAAGCCTATTTGAGTGCCATGACTGGAGTAGATCAATCATTTATCAAAACAGATTACAACAATCGGGAGGTGGATGAACTTAAGTATTTAATGCACGACCATAAAAATTTGGTGGAACGTATTTCAAACTTTGACACCAAAACTTATCTCAATTTCGATATTAACACTAAAGTAGACAGAGCGACCATGGCATTTTCGTTAGAAGCGCGTGCGCCTCTCCTAGACCATCGTGTTGTTGAGTTTGCGAATTCTCTTCCAACCGAATTTAAATTTCAAAAAGGAAATATGAAACGCATCCTAAAAGATGTGTTGTATCAATCTGTTCCTAAAGAGATTTTTGATAGACCAAAGTCTGGGTTTACAATGCCATTTGCTCGTTGGTTTAAAGAAGACCTTAAAGATTTTGTTTTGAGTGAACTTAATGATGATGCTTTGAGATCCATACCTTGTATTGATATTGAAAAAGTACAATTTATGATTGGGCAGCATATGGATGGAAGCTGGAACAGATATCCCCTAATATGGAAATTATTAGTATTAAAGCAATGGCTTAATAACAACGGAAAAGGACTGTCTATTGTATAATAACGCGATGGAGAAAACAATCAAAATCTTATTCATTCTACCATCATTAAAAGCTGGAGGAGCAGAACGCGTTGTATCGTTCATTGCTCAAAATCTTGACAAAACTAAATTTGAACCTATTCTGTTAATCATTGGCTTTGAGAAGGATGCGGCATTTTCAGTAACAGGCGTCGAAACACATTTTTTAAATAAAAATCGCGTATTGCAAGGCGTTACCGGAATTTTCTCTAAATTAAGATCCATCAAACCTCAAATTGTAATGACCTCCATTGCGCACCTGACTTCGGTTACCACTATACAAGCTTTATATTTTAGAAAAACAAAGTTTGTAGCTCGTGAGGCCAATATCAAAAAGATCACTAAAATTTATCATAATAATACGACTTTACCTTTTGGTAAAACACTAAGTAAAATAAGCTATAAACTTTTGAATGCAATTATTTGTCAATCAAAAGATATGGCTGATGAATTGATAGAGTTGCGTCCAAAAACTGCACATAAAGTTCATATTATCAACAATCCTATCACAAAGGTATTGTCTTCGGAAATAGAAACAAATGATAACCCAATTCCACAATATATTACCGTGGGACGATTACACAATGAAAAAGGTCATAATAGAATTTTAGAAGCCTTGAATGCATTAGATTTTGATTTTATGTATACTATTATTGGAAGTGGTCCACATAAACAACTTATTAAGGATAAAGTAGAAGAATTAAACCTTACTGAAAAAGTGAAATGGATAGATTTTACAAATACTGTAGAAAATCACCTTAGACAGAGTACTGTATTTATCCAAGGTTCTTATGCAGAAGGGTTCCCTAATGCGCTTTTAGAAAGTTGTGCGGTTGGGACACCAGTCATTGCTTATAATGCACCTGGCGGCACATCTGAAATTGTAGTAGATGGCGTTAACGGGTTTTTAGTAAATTCTGAAAATGAATTAAAAGAAAAACTTAATCAGCTTAGAAAGCAGCCATTAGATAGATTACAAATCATCAAATCTGTGACCGACAAATTCAGTAAAGAACAAATTATTGGGCAATACGAAAAGGTGTTCACTAACTTAATTAAAAGCTGATGCAAAAGAAAGAAACCATAGATTGGCTCTTTGTGCTTCCTGATGATTTAATTGGTGGTGGTGCACAACAAGTGTTATTTACAATTATCAACTTTTTTATTGCACAAGGAAAAAACTGTATGGTTGTTTTTTTAGTAAATAAAAAGCACCATGGTTGGGAATCTCTCGAAGACAAGTGCGCTATCGTATATTTAGATAACAGTTCTGTTTACAAAGGTTTTTTTAGTGCTGCAAAATATATTAGAAGACTAAAAAAAACGAATCATATTGAACATGCCATTAGTTCGCAAGCGCTGGTAAACGGTTTACTTGGCTTTTTGAAATATGTTAATATTCTAAAACATACTAAACTAGTTTTAAGAGAATCAACTTCTATTTTTCTAAGATTTAAAGGATTCAAGCTCCTACTCTACAAAACAGCATATCGAATGGGTTACAAGCAAGCCAACCTCATTATTTGTCAAACACCGTTAATGAAAGAGCAACTCTTAGAGGCCTTGCCGTGGCTAAAGAAAAATGACAAAGTGGTTGTAATACCAAACCCAGTCAATTTAGATGAAATTTCAACAAAGGCAAAGGAAACCTTCGATTTTGAAATTGATAATTTCTTAGTAGCTGCTGGACGTTTTATTCCTGAAAAAGGTTTTGATATTCTTATTGATGCCTTCAATTTACTTGAAGACAAAACATTGAAATTGGTGATTCTTGGTGTAGGCACAACTGAAGAAGAACAAAAACTTATAGATCAAATTGAATACCTAAATTTACAGGAGCGCGTTATTTTATATGGTTATGTAAACAATGTATATCCTATTTTTAATAAGGCACGCTTGTGTGTGGTATCCTCAAGAATTGAAGGTTTTCCTAATGTATTATTACAAATGATGTCTCAAAATGATAGGGTTGTAAGTACAAGATGCGCTGGTGAAATTTCTAATATAAAAGGGATAATAACCTGTAAAACACATAGTGTTGATGCCTTAAAAGAAGCACTAGATAAAGGTTTAATGAGTTCAAATAACCAAAGAGAATTGTATTTTAATGATTATATAAAATCAAGGTCAATAGATAGTTTTATTAACACCATGCTAAATCAAATTAACAATTAGTATGCAAAAAATCATTCGCATCACAACAGTTCCTTCATCATTAAGAACACTCTTAAAAGGTCAATCGCGCTTTATGAGTGATCATTATGACGTTATTGGTGTTTCAGGAGATGGTGACGCTTTAGCAGAAGTAAGGCAAAATGAAGGCATCAAAACCCATGTTGTAGAGATGACTAGGACCATTACACCTTTAAAAGATCTAAAAGCAACATATCAACTCTATAAATTTTTTAAATCTGAAAAGCCCTTTATTGTTCATACGCATACGCCCAAAGCCGGAACATTAGGCATGTTAGCTGCAAAACTAGCTCGTGTACCACATAGACTGCATACTATTGCTGGTCTCCCTTTATTGGAAACTAAAGGCACTAAGAGGACGTTATTAGATGCCGTTGAAAAATTCACTTATAGCTGTTCTACTAAAATTCTACCCAATTCATTCGGATTAGAAAAGATCATTATTGAGAACAAATACACAACTCCAGAAAAATTATTGGTTATTGCTAATGGAAGCTCTAATGGCATTGATACCAAGCACTATGACACAGCACATGTTTCAGAAGAAACAAAAACAGAACTTAGACAGGAGCTTGGCATTTCTAAAGATGATATAGTTTTTATATTTATCGGACGAATAGTTAGAGACAAAGGTATTAATGAGTTAGTGAATGCCTTTAACCGACTCTCAAAAAAGCAACTCAAATGTAAACTGATTTTGGTTGGACCAAGAGAGAATCATCTAGACCCTTTATTACCAGAAACTGAAGTACTTATTAAAGAAAACAATCAAATATTAGCAGTTGGCATGCAAAAGGACATTAGACCATATGTAGCTATTTCAGATGTATTAACATTTCCAAGTTATAGAGAAGGTTTTCCTAATGTAGTACTGCAGTGTAGCTGCATGTATTTACCTTGTATCGTTTCAGACATAAATGGTTGTAATGAGGTTATTGAGGATAAAGTTAATGGATTAGTCATACCTGTAAAGAATGAATTGGCCTTAGAAAATGCGATGCAGTTTATGATTGACAATCCTAAAAAAAGAAAGGATATGATCAACCATACAAGATCTAGAATTTTGGAGCGTTATGAGCAAGAATTTGTGTGGAGTGAAATTTTAAAATATTATAATAGTTTAGGTTAATGGGACTATACAAACATATTGTTAAGCCATTTTTTGATATTCTCTCAGCTAGTATTGGGTTTATTTTACTATTTCCAATATTTTCTATTACTTGGTTAGTTCTTATGATTAAAAATAATGGAAAAGCTTTTTTCTATCAAGAACGACCTGGTAAAAATGAACGCATCTTTAAAATTATCAAGTTTAAGACCATGAACGATAAAACTGATGCTAATGGTCAACTCCTCCCTCCTTCTCAGCGCTTAACTAAGGCCGGGATTTTTGTTCGCAAATACTCATTAGATGAAATACCTCAGTTATTAAATGTCATTAAAGGCGATATGAGTATTATTGGACCTAGACCGTTATTGATTAGGTATTTATCGCGATACAATGATTTTCAAAAACAACGACATCATATTAAACCTGGTATTACTGGCTGGGCTCAAGTAAATGGCAGAAATGCAATTAGTTGGGAACAAAAATTTGAATATGATGTTTGGTATGTAAAAAACATGTCGTTTATATTAGATATAAAAATTCTATTTTTAACAGTATATAAAGTATTTAAAAAAGACGGAATTTACAGTGTAGAAAATGATATCGTTCCTGATTTTATGGGAACAGAAACCAATCAAAACTCAACTCATGGCAATTAACCTATTATTTACTTGTGCAGGCCGACGCAATTATCTCATCAATTACTTCAAAGAAGCAATTAAAGATGAAGGTCGCATAATTGCTGCCGATATGAGCCTGACTGCGCCTGCAATGGTAGATGCAGATTTGGCGATTTTAGTGCCAAGTATTTATGACGACACCTATATGGATGAGCTTAAGAAGATTATTATAGATCATCATATCACCGCTGTTATATCATTAAATGATTTAGAACTTCCGTTGCTTTCAAAACATAAAACAGAAATAGAAGCCACTGGAACAAAAATTATTGTCTCTAATGAAAAGGTAATCGACATCGCATTTGATAAAATTGAAACATTTAATTTTTTAAAATCTATCGGGCTACAAACACCACAAACATATACTAACCTTAAACAAGCATTAACGGCTATTAAAGATGGTGCGCTAGATTATCCTTTAGTGGTTAAGCCACGTTGGGGAAGTGCCTCAATAGGTATCGATTTTCCAGAGTCGAGAGAAGAATTAGAATTGGCATTTAAACTTCAACATATAAAACTAAAAAAGTCCATATTAAATACGGCAAGCGAGCAAGATATTGATAATGCAATTCTCATTCAAGAGAAATTGGATGGTAGAGAATTTGGAATGGATATCGTGAATGATTTTGATGGTGAATACTATGGAACCTTCGTAAGGGAAAAACTAAATATGCGATCTGGAGAAACCGATAAGGCTGTATCTGTAATCGACAAAAAATTTGAAGCCATTGGAAAAAAAATATCAGAACATCTCAAGCATATTGGAAGTTTGGATTGCGACGTGTTTATTGCTAACAATCAACTTTACACCTTAGAGCTAAATCCTAGATTTGGAGGAGGTTACCCGTTCTCACATGAAGCAGGAATTAATACAGCTTCAATTTATATTGAATGGCTTAAAGGGAATAAAAATGTGGAACAATTTAATAATTACAAAGCTGGCGTAACATTTTCAAAATGTGATAGAATGCTAGAAATAAAAAGCTCTAATCAAAAATAATTTTTTGAGACCTTTTAGATCCAGAAATAACAAACTCATTTTTAACCTTGTTCTTGAAAACCTTTATATTTTTAATAGATTCAGGATTTGCAAACATAAACGTATACACAAATTGTCGTAGAAAGCGATACATGTCTAATTCAAAATCTATAGACTCATAGTCTTCAGACGGATCAAAATCATTCATTTTTTCAAACCTATAGTTTTCATAGGCTTTATCGTCTTTTTCCTTGTGACCTCCTGTGATAAAAAACTTATATTTTCTATACAATTCATTAACCTTCTTTTCTCTTAAATACAATTTCAATTTATAATATGAAACAGCATATTGAGCCCTCAGTCTAGACATTATAGATTTAGAATCGTACAAAATATGATAATGAAAATCATAAACAAGGTTACTCCACTTGTGCTTATAGCTGAAATCTCCTTTTGAAAAATCAGAAATTCTATAATTATTTTCAAAGCACCATTCCAACAATTTTATAATAGATGTTTTACCTATACTGAATTTGTAATAATCTGGATCAAAGACAGTAATGGTCTCAAAAAGTATATCTTCTGCGTGAAAATTAAGTGTAATTCCTATTGGAGTATTAGTGTTACTTATGACTAATAACGAGGCTTTCTTTTCTTGCAACATTCTAAATACCAGGTCTTTGTAATAACCCCACTTTTTTGCACTCAAATGGTGGTAGTTCGTTTGTTTATCAGCAAAACGCCTACTTAGCAAGGCATAAAAATGCTTGAAAAGCGCATCAAATTCTGTTTGAGAAATGCCACCATGTATAAACGAATAATCAATATCAAAACAGGTTTCTAATCGACGTTGATTAGAACGAAATTCTCTTCTGTTTTTTGAGCTGAATTGGGAATTTATATAGTCATCTTGAGAATTAAAGGAAGTGATATCCATTAAAAACCCACGATACTGAAATACTGTCTTGAGTCGTAATGACGAATTAGAAGCTGCATTGAATTCTTCTAGATTAAAATACGATGGCACATCATAAATTAAAAATGTCTTGCCTTTATAATCACTCTTAGTCAAATCTAAGTCGTAATATAAACCCTTAGTTAAATTTCTACCAGCATTTACATAAATACCATTTGGTGAATTCTTTACAAACTTCAAGCCTTTAATAAATTCAAAAGCCACTAAATCCTTTCCCCCATTAAAGTGCTTGGACCACGTGTTTTCAAAAATTGAAGATGTAAATGGGTTGGTTTTCATTGAATTACAAATACGAGATGCAAAAGTAACATTTTTATAAAGTTATAATCAATTAAGAGAATTAAAAAATACTGTTAATTTTATTTACATTTGATGCGAATTTAAATCATGCTATGAACGGTCATTTTGTTATTTCTTTAGATTATGAAATTCATTGGGGAGTTTTTGATAAGAAATCTGTTGATGAATACAGAGAAAATCTCGCTAATGTTGGAAAAGTGATAGACAGACTTTTAGAGATGAGCGATGCTTATGGTGTAAAAATCACGTTCTCTACCGTTGGTTTTTTATTTGCTAAAGACAAAAATGATTTATTAAACCACCTCCCAAAGCATAAACCCACATATCTTCATAAAAAATTTAGCCCGTATCCACTTATTGATTCTATTGGTGATAATGAAGACAATGATCCCTTCCATTATGCTATCTCTGGAATCAAAAAAATTAGAGATAATGGTAATCATGAAATAGGCACTCATACATTTTGCCATTTCTACTGTCATGAACACGGCCAAACTGTTGAGCAATTTGATGAAGATCTGAAAGCAGCAATAGCCATTGCACAACCCTTGGATATAGATATTAAGAGCATAGTATTCCCTAGAAACATGATTGAAGCCGACAAGCCAATAGATAAGCCGTATTTAGATGTCTGCCACAAACATGGTATTACATCGTTTAGAGGTAAAGAAAAAGCATATATCTATAATATTCATACCACCAAATCCTATCATGGTTGGTACATATTTAAATTTTTAAGACTCTTAGATTCCTATATCAATGTAACAGGAGCTAATACCTATAATGTAAAAGAGATCAACCAAAATAAAGATGTACTTAACCTTCCATCTAGTAGATTATTTAGAGCGTATAGTAGCAAACTCAAATTTTTAGAACCGCTAAAAGTTAGACGAATTAAAAAAGCAATGACTCACGCTGCTAAGAATAATGAACTTTATCACTTGTGGTGGCATCCCCATAACTTTGGAACTCAAATGGATGACAATTTTAGAAACCTCGAAGAGGTCTTTAAAACATATCAAAAGCTCAATGAGAAATATAATTTTGAGAGTGAGACTATGACTGGTTTAGCTACTAAAATAAAGTCTACTTCTTAAGATTAAACTTTTCTTGTAAAACCTACAATTCTAAGTTAACGTGAAAAATTGTTTTTTATCGTGTTTATTTGGTTGGTTTTATGGTATTAATGCATATTTAACATGAAATTTTTCTGATTCTTACCTATAAACTAGGTAGTAATTCAATAAAATTTCACCCAAATCCCTCACTAAACAAGACGTTGTATAGTAATAAACTTACTTAACAGGTTGATTATGGAATCAAAAATTTGGTTGTCATCCCCTCATATGAGCGGAAAAGAACAATCTTATATTAACAATGCTTTTGAAACCAATTGGATAGCTCCTTTAGGACCCAATGTTAATGGTTTTGAAAGCGATATTCAAAACTATCTCAAAGAAGATAGTCATGTTGCTGCCTTAAGTTCTGGCACAGCTGCCATTCATATCGGTCTTATTTTATTAAAAGTTGGTCAAGGTGATGAAGTCATTTGTCAAACAAAGACATTTTCTGCTTCAGCAAATCCAATAGTCTATCAAGGAGCCACGCCAATTTTTGTTGATAGTGAGCGTGACACATGGAATATGTGCCCCGAACAATTGGAAATTGCTATTAAAGATCGCATTGATAAAGGAAAAAAACCAAAGGCTATAATTGCTGTACATCTATATGGCATGCCTTACAATGTTGAAGAAATTCATCATGTAGCCAATACTTATAATATTCCAATTTTAGAAGATAGTGCCGAGGCTCTTGGCAGTACTTATAAATCGGTTAAGTGTGGCACATTTGGTGATATCGCAGTGTTATCATTTAATGGAAACAAGATTATTACAACTTCTGGTGGAGGCGCTATTGTTACCAAAAATGTTGAACTCAAAGAGAAAGCTGTTTTTTTGGCTACTCAAGCCAGAGATAAGGCTGTAGAATATTTGCATTCTTCTATTGGCTATAATTATAGGTTATCAAATGTATTAGCTGGTATAGGGAGAGGTCAAATGGAAGTTTTAGATAGTCGTGTAGATGCGCGTAGACAAAATTTTAATACATATAGAGAACACTTAAAAGATATAGAAGAACTTCAGTTTTTTGATGAACCTGAAGGGTGTTTTTCTAATCGCTGGTTATCATGTCTTTTAACGTCTTCTGAAACCATGAGAGAGTCTATCAGATTAGCACTAGAAAAAGTAAATATAGAAACCAGACCGCTTTGGAAACCAATGCATCAACAACCTGTTTTTAAAGATGCTCCCAAATATCTTAATGGTGTTTCCGACGATTTATTTGAAAAAGGATTATGTTTACCTAGTGGCTCCAACTTGACTGAAAATGAAATAAATAGAGTAACATCAGCAATAAAAACGTATTTTAGAGCATGATTAAACGTCTACTACAAAATATTTCACATAGATATGCATCCAAATGGTTGGTAATGCTTTTCGATTTAAATATCGTAGCGTTTACCTTTATTGCTGCCTATATTATACGATTCAATTTCAATCTAGATTTTGATTTTGTAGTCATGTTCAAACAAATTCCGTTTGTATTTTTAGCTGCTCTTATTAGCTTTTTACTTGTTGGATCTTACAAAGGTGTTGTAAGATTTACTGGTTTTAAAGATGTCATCAATATAATTATAGGCGTTAATATTCTAGCGACTATTTTAATTGTATCTACCTTTTTCAGTAGACGATTAAATTATGAAAGTATTTTTAATATTTCAGGATCTATAATCTATATTCATTTACTTCTCAATATTCTATTTCTTGTTGGATTTAAACTGTTTATAAAATCCATGTACAATAAGTTGATGCAGGATATTAAAACACAAAAACGTGTTTTAATATTTGGAGCAGGAAATTCTGGTATGATTACCTATGACGCTATAACGAATGATCCAAAGAATAGTCACGTCATTATAGGTTTTATTGATGATAATGAACGAAAAATAGGTAAAAAGATAAATACATTATCTGTGTATAGTTTAGATAAAATTACTCCAAAGTTTATTGAAAAATATAGAGTTGAGGAGGTTATTATTTCTATTCAAAATATTGAGTCGGCCAGATTATTACAAATATCAGGACTCTTATTTGAACTTGGTTTAAAAGTAAAAATTGTACCTCCAGTTCAAAACTGGATCGATGGTGACTTAAGTGTTGGTCAAATAAAAGAGGTCAATATTGAAGATCTCCTAGGCCGTGATCCTATTTCAATAACTAACCCTGCCCTTTTAGATGAATATGAAAATCAGATTATTTTAATCACAGGAGCAGCAGGTTCTATTGGTAGTGAGATAGCCAGGAAAGCCACAAACTATAATTATAAAAAACTGATTCTTTTAGACTCTGCAGAATCACCACTTTATGAATTACAACAGGAATTTGTTCAAAAAGACGTAAAGAAGTTCACAGCTATTGTTGCCGACGTGAGAGATTTTAGACGTATGGAACAATTGTTTCAGATTCATAAACCTAAAATTGTATTTCATGCGGCAGCCTACAAACATGTCCCTTTAATGGAAAACAATCCTTACGAAGCTGTTAGCGTAAATATTGGTGGCACAAGACACATTGCCAGTTTATCTGTAAAACATGGCGTAAACAAGTTCGTACTCATTTCTACAGATAAAGCTGTAAACCCTACAAACGTTATGGGAGCAACCAAACGTATTGCTGAGCTCTATGTCAATTGCTTACAGGGAAAAGGAAAGACAAAATTTATAACAACTCGATTTGGTAACGTATTAGGCTCTAATGGTTCTGTGATTCCATTGTTCAAAAAGCAAATAGAAAATGGAGGCCCATTAACTGTAACACATAAAGACATTACGCGTTATTTCATGACCATTTCAGAAGCTTGTCAGTTAGTATTAGAGGCTGCGACCATGGGTAATGGTGGGGAAATTTTTGTGTTTGACATGGGAGAGTCTGTGAAAATTTATGACCTCGCCAAGAATATGGTTATCCTTTCTGGGTTGAGATATCCTGAAGATATTAAGATTAAAATAACGGGCTTACGTCCAGGTGAAAAAATTTATGAAGAATTACTAGCCGATGGTGAAAATACAAGACCAACTTATCATGAAAAGATTATGATTGCTAAAACTAAAGCTATCGACACTTTGACCATAAGTGATAAGATTGCAACTTTATGTACTTTAAATTCTAAGTCTCAAAATCTTGAAATTGTTTCTTTAATCAAAGAAATTATTCCAGAATACATTTCTAACAACTCTAAATACGAAGTCTTAGATTCAAAAAAATAAATCTGACCAAATCAAAATATTATGCATCAAAATATGAGTAACACTTTAAAATTATTTCTTTTATTTTCTTTTGTAATACTATCATCTTGCGGTACAAGAAAAGAGCTTGTATATTTTCAAGATGAGCCAATTACAGATGTAAGTTTGAGTGAATTGGATAATAATTTTCAAATTAGATATAAACCAAATGATATATTAACCATTGATGTGTCTGCTGAAATTCCAGAATCTGTAGCTGCGTTTAATTTACCTGCAGTTGCTTATAATACTTCTGGAGGTGCTGCTAATCAACCAACCGTTTTAAGGCAAACATATTTATTAGATCCTGAAGGCAATATAGAATTCCCAGTACTTGGAACTATAAAAATGGGCGGACTTACACGCGTGGAAGCAACGGCTATGCTCAAAGAAAAGATTGGCGAATATGTAAAGGAGTTTATTGTGAATATACGACTTATCAATTTTACAGTGACGGTTCTTGGAGAAGTTAATAGACCTGGAGCATATACTGTTGAAGGTGAACGTATTTCTTTGACGCAAGCATTAGGTTTGGCAGGAGATTTAACAATCTATGGAAAAAGAGATAACGTATTTTTAATTCGCGAGGTTGATGGAAAGAAAAAATATGCAAAATATGATTTGACTTCTATAAACGTTGTTAACTCTCCTGTGTATTATTTAACACAGAATGACGTCATTTATGTAGAGCCAAATAGTGCAAGAATTAAAACCTCTTCGTATACGCCAAATACAGGTGTTTTAATTTCTGCAATCTCAACACTTGCAACAGTAGCTGCAATTTTTATTTTCAGAAACTAATAATAGATTTATAGTATTATGTCTCAAGATTCCCTAACAAATAAAGACACTATAGTAAACTTGGTTGAGTTATACCTATCTAAATGGAAACTCATCGCTTTTTGTCTATTAATAGCATTAGCTGCGGCATTTGTAAAAATTAGATATAGTACATTTATGTACCAAGCCAATGCTACAATAAAATTAAAAGAAGATGAAAACTCTAGAAGTTTATCTGAAATATCTTCTTTGCAAAATGGAGGACTTTCATCTACACTTCCTAATGTTGTGGATGAAATAGAAGTAATCAAATCACGATCTATACTTACTCAAGTCGTTAAAGATCTAAAGTTAAATATTAGCTACTATGTCAGTGGAAAAGTAAAAAAAGAAGAAATCTACTCCAACCCTCCTGTTAATATAAATTTCTTCTTGAGTGATTCTGTATTAGCCGATGTGCACAAATCACTATACATAAAAATTATATCTGCGCAACAATATGAATTGTCAAAAGTAAACACGAATAAGCTTTTAGAATTTGATGATGGAGAAACCACAACACATAGTTTTGGTGATCGTGTCAAAGGGTCTTTTGGCGACTTTGTTATTACACCAAATATTGATGCATATGGCTCTCAACCAGGCTCCTTTATTGAAATACATATTAGACCAATTCACAGTGTTGTTGAAGCTTATTTATCTAAGGTTAAGATAGGAACTACAGATAAATCTAATGTTATAAAACTATCCTTAAACGAAAGCATTAAAGAAAAGGCGCGTTTAATATTAGACGAGGTCATTAAGAAATACAATGCAGATGTCATTAATGATAAAGAGCTTATTGTAAAGGCCACTTCAGATTTTATCACTAACCGTTTAAATGTTGTTTCAAACGAATTAGAACAGGTCGATTTTACAGCTGAAAAATTACAAAAAGACAACAGGTTAACTGCCTTATCCTCTCAGTCTAATATCTTTCTAGAAAGTGAACGTCAAACGGAAGCAAAGATTAATCAAACTAGCAATCAATTGCAATTGGTTGAATTTATGAGCGACCGTCTAAACAATAACGATTCTGGTACAGATTTACTACCTGCAGACATTGGTATAACTGATAGTAATGTGGCACAGATTACTCAAAATCATAATGATTTAGTACTACGACGTGATCGTATTCTTAAAAACTCTAGTGAGAAAAACCCAACGGTTATCAAACTAAATGATCAAATTAGAGCTCTAAAAAACAATCTCAATCAAAGTTTAAACAATATTAAAGATGCTAATCAAATTACCTTAAATAACTTAAACAGAGAAGATTCTAGAATTCGTGGGCAAATTTATTCTGCACCGGGAAAAGAGCGTCAATTTAGAGACATCAAACGTCAGCAAGATATCAAAGAGTCCCTTTACCTCTATTTATTAGAAAAACGTGAAGAAACAGCAATTACACTTGGCATGTCAACAGCAAACGCAAAAGTTATTGATTATGCCTATACAAATGACGATCCTGTAGCACCTAAGAAGAAAATTATTTACCTAACCGCTATATTAATTGGTCTCATCATCCCAGTATCATTTATTTATGCTAAAGATCTAATTGATACTAAAGTTCACAGTAAAGAAGATGTATTGCGCTTAGTTAAAGCACCTTTTATTGGAGACATACCCAAGGCTGACACCAAAACTAAAGTGGTAAACAAAGTTGATTATTCTCCTAAAGCTGAAGCCTTTCGAATCATTAGAACAAATGTTAATTTCATGCTTCAAAAAGTAGATAAAAAATGTAAAACTGTTTTTGTAACCTCTACTACAGCTCAAGAAGGAAAATCACATACAACGACCAATCTGGCAAGTTCATTCTCCTTTTCTGAGAAAAAGACATTACTTATAGAAACAGATATTAGAGTACCCAGAGTTAATGATTACTTGAAAATAAAAAGTAATAAAGGACTTACCGATTTCATTTCTGATAAATCATTAAGCATCAAAGATGTTACCGTTAGTGTTAAGGACAACGAATTTTTAGATGTGATTCCTTCAGGAACCATACCTCCTAATCCTGCAGAGTTATTAATGAGTGATCGCATAAAGTATCTCTTCGAAAATGTTAAAGAACAATACGATTATATTATTGTTGACACAGCTGCTGTTGGATTAGTAACAGATACCCTTTTGATTAGTGATCATGCAGATCTTTTTATTTATGTTATTAGTGCTAACAATATTGACAAGCGCCAATTGCATATCGCACAAACCATGTATGAAGAAAAGCGTTTACCGCGTATGGTAACATTACTTAACGGAACAGTGAAAAAGAAAGGCTATGGCTATGGCTATGGAAATAATCCTACACGAAAGAAAAAATGGTACAAACCCTTCTAATTTAATGATAACCTAACGAAAAGATCCGCATTGCTTGCGGATTTTTTTATGCTTACAGTCGTCTGCGCTTTTTTTCTTGCTTCAACAAATTAAGCTCTCTACTTGTTTGCCCAGCAACTGAGGTATTCTCTTCAGCACGACGTATTAAATAAGGCATAACGTCTTTTACTGGCCCGAATGGCACATACTTAGCTACATTATAACCTTGTTCTGCCAAATTAAAACTAATATGATCGCTCATTCCATAGAGTTGACCAAACCAAACATTATTATCTTTTTTATCAATACCCAAATCCCTCATGAGATCCATTGCTATATAACAACTCTCTTCGTTATGAGTCCCTATAAACAAAGAGATATCATCTAAGTTATTTAAAATATATCTCATGCACGTATTGAAATTTTCATCAGTAATTTCCTTGGTTTCACAAATCGGAGATTTATAGCCCTTCTCCTCTGCTCGATTGCGTTCCTTTTCCATGTAAGCACCTCGTACGATTTTAAATCCAACTTTAAAATTGCCGTTTTTTGCACGTTCGTGAATTGCTTTTAAATACTCTAAACGATCCCATCTATAAGTCTGTAAGGTATTATACACAATGGGCTTTTCTGTATTATACTTGCGCATCATATCTTCACAAAGCTCATCTGCTGCATCTTGCATCCAGCTTTCTTCGCCGTCAATCAGTACTTCAACATCTTTTTCTTTAGCTAATTGGCAAACCATATCAAATCGGTCTACTATTCTATTCCATTCTTCATGTTCCTCTTGCGTGAATATTTGTCCTTCTCCTTTCTTTTGATACAAATAAAAGCGCCCAAAACCTGTAGGTTTAAATACTACAATTGGCATCGCTTCCTTTTCATCTGCAAATTTGATAATCTTTATAATCTTATCTCTCGCTTCATCAAAAGTTGATTCCTCTTCCTTCCCTTCTACCGAATAATCTAAAACCGAACTCACGCCTTTAGTATACATCTTATCGATTACAGGCAAACAATCTTCTTCATTTACACCGCCACAAAAATGGTCAAATACTGTTGAACGAATTAAACCTTCAACAGGCAATTTGGCTTTTAAAGCAAAATTAGTAGCCGCTGTACCAATTCTTACCAAAGGCTCATGAGAAATCATTTTAAAAAGAAAATAGGCGCGTTCTAGTTGGGAGTCGTTTTTTAGTGCAAAAGCAACTTCAGTATTATCAAAAAGAGTATTTGTATCCATTTGTGAAAAATATATAACAAAAATAATTATTCGGTAGTTATTATGTTACTAAAAGTCGCTAATTTTCCACTTTCAAAATATGTATGAATTCTATAACAACCAAAACCTATACTGTTCATTTCAATACCAAGGCTTACCAAGAGCTTAATACTTATATTGATACTCATAACTTCTCAAAGATTTTTATCCTTGTAGACAATAACACACATGAACATTGTCTATCAAAGTTTATGTCAAAACTCAATACACCTATAATTATAGAGGTAATTGAAATTGATGCTGGCGAACAATTTAAAACCATAGAAACTTGCGTTGGTGTATGGAATGCTTTATCTGAACTTGGTGCAGATCGTAAAAGCCTACTACTCAATCTTGGTGGTGGTGTCGTGACGGATCTTGGCGGATTTGTAGCCTGCACATTCAAACGCGGTATTAAATATATTAATATCCCAACGTCATTATTGGCTATGGTTGATGCATCTGTCGGTGGAAAAACAGGTGTTGATCTTGGTACTTTAAAAAATCAAGTTGGCGTTATTAGTTCTGGTGACATGGTGATCATTGATACATCCTATTTAGACACACTACCACAAAATCAAATGAAATCTGGTTTGGCTGAAATGCTAAAGCACGGACTTATAAAAGACAAAAACTACTTTGATAAGCTTACCGATTTATCTCAGCTCACGCTGGAGGATTTAGACGTTTTAATTCATGAATCTGTAGTCATTAAAAAAGATATAGTGACGAGTGACCCTCTAGAACAAGGTGAACGCAAACATCTTAATTTTGGTCATACACTTGGCCATGCCATAGAATCCTATTTTTTAAGTCATCCTGAAAAAGAAGAGTTACTCCATGGCGAAGCTATTGCTATAGGTATGGTTTTAGAATGTTTTATTTCTTCGGAATTATTGGGCTTTCCAAAACAAGATTTAGAATACATCGCTGAAACTATTAATAACATCTATAAGCATGTTGAAATCTCAACGTCTGACTATGATGCGATTATCGATTTATTAAAGTACGATAAGAAAAATGAACATGGTAATATCAATTTTGTATTACTAACTGAAATTGGGCGTCCAAAGATTGATTGTTTAGTAGATAATGATTTGATTGTAAGGGGTTTTGAGTTCTATGCTAAATCATTAAAATAGAATCTTAAATCTGATATATTTAGCATATCTCATAATCTTTACACATGTTTTATATTCTAATGAACTCATTAATTTTACCACTTACGTAGCAATTAGTATTAGTTTAGGCCTATTATGGCTTGGATACATCTTTTACAAAAAACCACGGTAATAAATAATATACGTTATGAAAACAATTTTAATGCGATTTCTACTAGTATTCAATGTGCTTTTATTGATGTCTTGCACAAATAAAACAAAAACTAAAACATCAACAGATTTAAACAATGAGAATGTAAATCTAATTGCTGTTTTGGACACCATATGGAGAACTGAGCAGGAACCTATAAGATTGCGAGACTCCCTAATGGATATTTATGGTGTAGAGTCAAAAGAAGCTCGAGTACAACAAGACATCTATAAGAAGAATCATATCATAAATGAAAAAAAAGTAATTGATATTCTAGACAAGTACGGTTGGCCTACAAGAGAAATGATTGGAGGCGAACAAGGTAATCTAACACTCTGCAATGTGATTCAACATTCTGATAATGAGATTAGAATTAAATACCTTCCCATGATGACACAGGCCGTAAAAGATAAAAAACTAGAACCTCGTTTTTTAGTAAGAGCTGCAGATAGGATTGCTACAGAAAAGGGAGAGTTACAAATTTACGGTGGTCAAATGAAATTTTATCCTGAAACCAAAACCTTCAATGTATGGCCTGTTTATGATCCCAAAAATATTGACAAAAGAAGATCTGAAATTGGTCTCGAACCCATCGCTGAATTTTTAAGAAACCGTTTTAACTTTGAATGGAATCTTGAAGAACAGTTAGAGAGAACAGCAGAATTTGTAAGACAACAGCAAAAGAATACAGATACGAACAATTGACATCTATCTAATCATCATTTTAAACTACTCAAGTATCAAAACATAGTATCCCCTTTTTCACTAACTTTAGTCTCAAGATATAAAACGGGCTAAATGCTTAACTTCAACTTTAAAGACAATTATATTTTAGAAGACGATGTTGTAAAACTGAGTCCGCTAAAAATTGAACATGTTCATGATTTGATTGATATCGCTAATGAAAGTGATATATGGAAATATTCATTTATAAAAGGTGATGGCGTTAAAAATCTTACGGCATATATTCAGTCTACTATAAACAATCGAAAAGCTGAAAAAGACTATCCTTTTATCGTTTTTGATAAAATCAAAAATAAATTTGCAGGAAGCACAAGGTACTGTGAAATTACTCCAATATTAAAAGCTATCAGGCTAGGTTATACTTGGTATGGAAAAGAATTTAGAGGTACTGGATTAAATAAGCATTGTAAATACCTACTTTTTAAATTTGCATTTGAAAATATGGGTGCTGAAAGAATTGGATTAGGAGCTTATGTTGAAAATGACATTAGTATTGCTGCCATGGAAAGTGTTGGTTGTAAAAAAGAAGGTGTTTTACGTAGCATTTTTCCAGCTATAGATGGAATAGGTCGTACAGATGCCGTTTTGATGAGTATTTTAAAAACAGATTGGGAATCTTCGGTTAAATCCCAATTACAAAAAAGATTAAATCTAATCACATGAGATTAAATAAATATATTCTAATTATATACAGCATTTGCTTAATTGCTTGTCAGACCAATACTTCTAAACAAGACTCAAGTTCTACTGGTTATTTAAAGCATCAAACAGCTGTTCTGGATTCAGATACTAAAAACACACTTAAATTAGCTTATACTGGAAATATGGGTGTTTGTTTAGAGTATGATGATAAAACCGTTATCATTGATGGTTTACATGAGTATTATGATAAACCATATGTCTATCCTCCAGAATCTATGGTCAATCAATTAATAAAAGGAGAATTCAAAAATTTTTCCAAAATAGAGTTTTGTCTCTTTACGCATCTTCATGGTGATCATTTTAGTGGAAGATATGCAAAACGATATCTTGAATCTAGTGATGAAGCCTATGTTATAGGCTCATCTCAGTTAATGAAAGATGTTGTTACGCTTCGCACAAAATTAGATAGTATGTCTAGTCGGTTTTTTCCTGTTCCATATAATAAAAAAGCACATTCTTTTAATGCCACAGGAATTAAAATTGAAGCAATTCAGTGCGATCATACCAATCCACAACGACACAATAAAACTCAGAACATTGCTTATTTAGTCAATCTTGGTGGTTATAACATTTTGCATGTTGGTGATACCGATTGGAGTTTAACTCGTGAGCCTGCTAAAACTTTAGACATTAAAAACAAAACACTAGATATAGCAATCCTGCCCTATTGGCTACTCTTGGACGATAGTGATAGTAGTCAAGTGAACGATATCCTTGCTCCAAAACATATTATCGCTACACATATTCCGCCAGATTTTAGTAAACGTAATCAAAATGAACTACAAGAGCGATTCCCAAATATTACGTTGTTAATGGACTTAGGTGAAGTACATTATTTTTCAAAATAATAAGATGTCAACCCTATTTAAGCTTTTGTTAAACTCGTAAATATCTATTTATCTTTTGCTATATTGTTGAAGAAGCAAAATCAGTCAAAACCTATACATACTTATCTATGAAGAAGTTCTTAATACTTGCCCTCTTCTCATTAATAATCGCTAGTTGTCAATCTGAACCTAAGAAGAAGTTATCAGATTTAAATCTCTATTTTGAATCGGATATTGAAATTGACAGTGTATTTATTTCCAATATAGCACAAGACAGAGAATTTCAGTTTTTACCATTTTCAAATGTTATGAATATTGATTTAAATGATAGTATCAATGATTTATACAATATCAATTTTTATACAAAAAACGGATTGATAATGAATCAAATGTGGTTAGACGGACAACAGTTACAAATTAAAGGTCGCATTTCAAAAAAAATAGAAATAGATACTGTTATAGGATCTAGCCTGTACTACAAAGCCAAAGACTTTAGTAAGCGATATAAAAAAATGTCATCAAATTCATCAGAAATTAGTACTTCGGAAAACGAATTTTTGTTGCAAGAATTAGATGCACATATAGAAAATCCATTTTCAATTCATGTGGCCTCACAGTTTTTGATGAAAAATATGCAAAACAAAGACGAGTTACAAAAAGCCTATGCTATATTAAATCGTCAACCCAAACAGATTAAAAATCATTTGTATAATGACTTTAAAAAAATCGAAAATCTCTTAACTGTAAATGCCATTGATATTTCCAATTATAAATTTTTAAATACTAATAATGAGCTCTCTGATATTACATTTTCTGAAGGAAAAATCCATCTTATAGATTTCTGGTTTGTAGATTGCAAACCTTGTGTAAAAGACCATAAATACATATCAAAGCAACTGGATAAATTAAAAGCCAATAACATTGAACTTATTGGTGTATCCATAGATAGAGACCACTCAAAGTGGATGAACTACCTTGACAGTAACTCTTATAATTGGGCAAATTTTAGAGATGTCGATAATTATGATGACAGACTGACTAAAAACATGTATATCAGCACATTTCCAACCTATATGCTTGTTGATGATCAAGGTAATATTATCAAAAACACGAATAACTATAAAGATATTGAAGAGCAATTAAAATGAAAAAAATCATAAGCTTTCTATGCATTCTAACGGTCCAATGGTCTTTTTCGCAAGTTGGCAATGACAAAAAAATCATTGCCAAAAACCAATTAAAGTCATCATTTGAAAAACATTGCTTTACAGGCTCTAATAGCGGCTGCACATCCTTTTTTAAAGCATATGACAGACGCGGAAATGTTATTGAATGGAACATGGGACGTATTGGCACATTTTATAGGAGTACATATGATAAAAATGACAATAAAATTGCACTGCAATGGATTGACAAAATAGATACCACAGATGTTACATTATTTAAATACGCCTATGATAAGTATGGCAATTTAATTAAAGATGAAGATGGCGTTTATAAAAATGATTATGACAAAAGAGGGAATTTAATTCAAATTACCAGTGAGACTAAAAATGGCACTAATGCCATTAAGAGAAAAACAGTGTTGCAAGTTTGGTCAGACTTTAATAAGCTCTTAAGCAAGACAACTAAAATAGAAATTATTAGTGAGTCTAGTCAACCAACGCTAAAAGATTTATATGTTAAAACTTATAAATACGACGGCAATCAAAACTTAATAAAAGAACTCCATTTTTCAAATTATCAAGTTAAAAACACCATCACCTATAGCTATGATAATTCCAATAGACTAATTGAAAAAATAGAAATCAATCCTTCTCGTTTAGAACAATTGAACAACATGACCTTTGGACATAGAGCCCCTTTAACAGCTATAACAACAAGAATGTCCTATAACACTAACGGAAGCATTAAGGAAAAATACACCTATTTTAGCGACCCTTGTATGAGTCTTGATAATCATTTTTTATACAAACATCATTATCTGGACAATGGTTTGTTGAGTCAAGTAGATGTTTATGAAAATGATGAGCAACGCTTTTCTATTAGTTACGACTATGAATATTTCAATAAATAAGAAAGTCACGTGCTAAAAAAAGTAAAGAAAGAAGATTTAAAGTCAGACTTAGAAGACGCAACAATGCGCTTGCTCCAACTGGCAAGGCAAACGTGCTGGAATACGATATCGAGTAATGCTGTTTATATCATTTCTGAAATAGAAAAAAACCCTAAAGACATACATATAAATACTCTAAAAAGTCGAAAAAAGAAAAACGATAAAAAAACAGTAAAGTCCTTAGAACAAATCACTCAAGATTTAAACAATATTTACGATAATCTTTACGACATCAATCTTTATGTATACAAAAGCACTACTCGTTATACCATAATAGAGATTCAATATTTCCCAAAATCTTCCCTTGAGGCTTCTTTTTTAAAAACGGTAAAGGAAGAACGACCGATGCTACACTCCAAAATCACTTTTCCGATATATCGCAAAAATAATTCTGAAAAATTTGATGTTAATTGGGAATTACAAGGTCTTAGATATAAATGGAATATGTTTTGGCATCGCTTACTGGTTACTAAGAAAATATAAAGATTTATAAACATGAGTTTTAAATAAGGATAGTTAATAACTCTGCATAAATCTCTTTCAAAAAACAACAACAATTTCCTATTTTGCAGTTCTGTTTAATCCAAAAAAACTGCCATTATAAATGAAGGTCTGTATTGCCGAAAAACCTAGTGTCGCTCGAGAAATAGCACAAGTTCTTGGTGCCAATACCAAGCGCGATGGTTATTACGAAGGGAATGGCTATGCAGTGACCTATACGTTTGGGCATCTATGCACACTCATGGAGCCCAACGACTACAAGCCCTATTGGAAAAGCTGGGATTTGAATAACTTGCCCATGCTTCCAGAAAAGTTCAAAACCAAAGTGGTGAGCAATTCAGGTATAGAAAAACAGTTTAATATTGTAAAATCTCTTTTTGATAAAGCCGACGTTGTCATTAACTGTGGTGATGCTGGTCAAGAAGGAGAACTCATTCAGCGTTGGGTGTTAGATCAAGCCAACTACAAAGGAAAAGTGCAACGCCTTTGGATTTCATCATTAACAACAGAAGCTATTAAAGAAGGTTTTGAAAGCCTCAAAGATTCAGAAACTTATGACAATCTATATTATGCAGGGTTTTCTCGTGCCATTGGTGATTGGCTTTTAGGCATGAATGCAACGCGCTTGTATACAGTAAAACATGGTGGTTATAAGCAAGTACTCTCTGTTGGTCGTGTACAAACACCAACCTTAAGTATGGTTGTAAATCGCTTTAAAGAAATTGAAAATTTTAAGCCACAACCGTATTGGGAATTACAAACGCTATATCGAGACACATTATTTGCTTATGAGGAAGGTCGCTTTCTAAATATGAGCGATGGTGAAGTTTTAGCTAATAAAGTCAAGGAGCATGATTTTGAAATTGTTTCCATTACTAAAAAGAAAGGTAAAGAATACGCACCAAAGCTTTTTGATTTAACAGGATTACAAGTGTACTGCAATACTAAATTTGGATTTTCAGCTGATGAAACTTTAAAGATTGTACAAAAACTCTACGAACAAAAAGTAGTGACTTACCCAAGGGTTGATACGACGTTTTTACCAACAGACATTTATCCAAAAGTGCCTGGTATACTTCAGAAACTGACTAATTATTCTGAATTGACCCAATCGCTTTTAGGTACAAAAATAAAGAAGTCGGCTAAAGTATTCAACGATAAAAAAGTAACCGATCACCATGCGATTATTCCAACCGGAATTCAAATCAACCTGCAATACAATCAGCAACAAGTCTATGATATTATTGTCAAGCGTTTCATAGCTGTATTCTATCCAGACTGTGACGTTTCTAATACAACTGTTATTGGAAAAGCAGATGATGTCAATTTTAAAACTACTGGAAAAGAAATTTTAAAAGAAGGCTGGAAAGTCGTGTTTAAATTCGGAAAGACCTCTTCCTCCTCTAGCAATCAGCCTAAGGATATACTCCCAACATTTGAAAAAGGCGAAAAAGGACCTCACCAACCTTCATTTTTAGAAAAACAAACCAAACCTCCAAATCAGTTTACCGAAGCCTCTCTCCTACGTGCTATGGAAACAGCTGGAAAACAAGTAGACGATGATGAGCTGCGTGATTTAATGAAAGAAAATGGTATTGGTAGACCATCAACACGCGCCAATATAATTGAGACCCTGTTTAAGCGTCAATATATCAAACGCAATAAAAAGCAAATCTTACCAACAGTAACAGGAATAGCGCTTATAGATACGATTCAAAATGAATTACTGAAATCGGCTGAACTCACCGGACTCTGGGAAAAGCAGCTCAAAGACATTGAAAAAGGAGACTTTAGTGCCAGTTTGTTTATCAAGAATATGAAAAAAATGGTTGATGAGCTCGTGTATGAAGTCCGCAGTGAATCGTCGCGTGCGAATATCTCTCAAGCCATTGTTATTAAACAACGACAGGCAAAAGCAAACCAAACCAAAGCTGCAGGTATTTCCTCAGAGCAATGTCCTAAATGTAAAAAGGGTCATATCCTCAAAGGAAAATCGGCCTATGGCTGTAGTCATTTTAAATCGGGTTGCGATTTTGTAATGCCTTTTAAAATCTACGGAAAAAAGATTTCCGAAAAACAATTTGTCCGTTTATTACAAAAAGGATCTACTGTTAACCTTAAAGGATTCAAATCTGATAATGGAGTCTCAGAAGGCTTACTTCGTTTTGATGCGTCTTTTAAATTAATTTTGGAAGCCAAGAAAGGAGCTGTTAAAGTTTCCGAAGAAAAAAAATCAGATGACGCTAAATGTCCGAAATGTCAAAATGGGACTATTATCAAAGGAAAAACGGCTTATGGCTGCAGTGCCTACAAATTGGGCTGCGATTTTAGAATGTCGTTTGATACTATTCGCTCCAAAGCTAAAGACAAACAGCTAACTAAGGATTTAGTGTATTCAATTTTAAAAGGAGATATTTAATATGGAGCATTACCATTTTAAACTCTTTAAGCCTTATGGGTATTTGAGTCAGTTTAAAACAAATGCTAGGCATGAACGCAATAAAAAATTCTTAGGAGAATTATACGATTTCCCAGAAGGCACGATGGCTATTGGACGACTAGATAAAGATTCTGAAGGTTTGCTTCTACTTACTACAGATGGAAAAATAAGCTACGAGATTACCAGCTCAAAAACCGATAAAGAATATTATGTACAAGTAGATGGAGACATTACAGATGAAGCCATAGTTGAATTGCAGCAAGGTGTAACCATTACTCATAAAAATGAATCATACCTAACAAAACCTTGCAAAGTTTTTAAATTAGAAGCTACTCCTAATCTTCCTCAACGCGTTAAAAAGATTCGTGATGAACGCCACGGCAAAACCTCATGGATTTCAATTACTATTAATGAAGGAAAGTTTAGGCAAGTACGCAAAATGACTGCACAAGTAGGTTTTCCTACATTGCGATTGGTAAGAGTAAGAATTGGGAGTATTACTTTAAAAGACCTAGAGATGGGAGAAGTTAATAAGCTAATAGCTATCCCATAAAAAAAGCCAATGAAGAATCATTAGCTTTTTAATATTTTTTAATTATTCTGTCAAATTAGATTAACTTCACACGAACCGCATTCATACCACGATTCCCTTTCTCTAATTCGAACTGTACTTTATCATTTTCTTGAATCTCATCAATTAATCCACTCACGTGGCAGAAATACTTTTCCTGATCTTCTGTATCGATAATAAAACCAAAACCTTTAGAATTATCAAAGAAAGATACTTTCCCTTTTCTAATTGGATCGTACTCTTCTTCCTCAACGTCTTCTTTTTTAGGTACGCCAAGTACAATGTTTTTTGCTTTTACTTTAATTTTGTTTGCTGGATCTGGTGGTGTATCTGTTAAATTGCCAAACTGATCTACGTAAGCAAACGGAATACTATCAACACCTCCCTTTTCTTCCTTTTCGAGCTTACGAGCTTCCATTTTTTTACGCTTTTCTTCGCGTTTCTTTAAACGTTTTTTTTCTTTTTCACTTTTGTTAAATGTCTGTTGCGACTTTGCCATTCTTTATTTTGAAATCTAGTATTATAAGGTGCACAATACACCTCTTTACGTAAAGATAGCAGTAATAATTGAATATCTAAAGTAAATATGAAATAAGTTAACCTAAAGTTAAAACTTGCAAAATTAATAGTATTACTATTATATTTGCATGTAATTTATAAATAAATGAAAAGTTTACTATCAAATTTAAAGATTGACATCAACGATAAGATCTATTTAAAAGATCCTCAATCATCAGATCTCGGGAAGCGCATTATAGCGAACAGCATCAAGCTCATTGATGATATAGGTTTTGACAGTTTTACCTTCAAAAAGCTAGGAAATGCCATTGGTTCTAACGAAAGCTCTATATATCGCTACTTCGACAGCAAGCATAAACTGCTACTCTATCTTACCTCTTGGTATTGGGCTTGGCTAGAATATCAGCTAGTATTCTCAACGGCCAATATGTCTAATCCAAACGAAAAGTTAGAAAAGGCAATTAATATATTAACACGTACAATAGAAGCAGATTCAACATTTGAGCATATAGACGAAGTTGTACTAAGTCGTGTAGTCATTAATGAATACTCAAAATCATATTTAACCAAAGAGGTTGACGAAGAAAATAAAGATGGGTATTTCTCTATCTATAAACGTCTTGTCACTCGATTACGTGATATGATTATTGGAGTTAATAAAGATTATAAATTCCCTCATAGTCTTGCTAGCACTGTTTTAGAAGGCGCTTTACATCAGCACTTTTTAAAAGATCATTTCAAGTCGCTTACAGACTGTGATCATAAAATACAACCTTCAGATTATTTTACACATTTAGTTTTTAATGCCTTAACAACTAACAAATGACAAAAACAATATTGACGTCTTGGCAACGCTTAATAGGTCTTTTAAAACTAGACCGCAAAGATATTAAGCAGGTGTTTTACTATGCCATTTTTGCAGGATTAGTGAACCTTTCACTACCATTAGGGATTCAAGCAATCATCAACCTTATACAAGGAGCACAAATCAGTAGCTCATGGATTGTACTAGTTATTTTAGTTACGCTAGGTGTGGCATTTGCAGGAATTTTACAACTCATGCAAATGCGTATCATAGAAAACGTACAACAAAAAATATTCACTAGATCTTCATTTGAATTCTCATATCGATTTCCGAAGATAAAAATGAGTGAATTACGTAATTACTATCCACCAGAATTGGCGAATAGGTTTTTTGACACATTAACAGTACAAAAAGGGTTGTCCAAAATATTGATAGACTTTCCTGCTGCATTGCTTCAAATTATTTTTGGGTTAATGCTACTGTCATTTTATCACCCTTTTTTCATTATCTATGGGATTTTACTCATTCTTTTAATCTACGTCGTATTTAAGTTTTCGGCGCAACGAGGTCTGGACACAAGTTTAGATGAGTCTAAACAAAAGTATAAGGTAGCACATTGGATACAAGAGGTAGCGCGTTCTATATTAAGTTTCAAACTATCAGGAAAAACGAATCTAGCCCTTAACAAAAACGACCAATTAGTGTCTGATTATTTAGACGCCAGAGAAGGTCATTTCAGAGTTCTGGTGCAACAATTCATAAAGCTTATAGGCTTTAAAGTCCTTGTTACTGCTGGATTACTAGTTATTGGAGGTTTTTTAGTATTAAGCCAAGAAATGAATATTGGGCAGTTTGTTGCTGCAGAAATCATCATTCTATTGGTCATAAATTCTGTTGAAAAACTAATTTTAGGCTTAGAATCCTTTTATGATGTACTTACTTCAATTGAAAAACTCGGACAAGTAGTTGATAAAGAACTAGAACCACAAGATGGAGACCTTGTGAGTTCTGAAAACTCAATACTTAAAGTCGAATTGGATCGTGTGAGTTATACTGTTCCTGAAAAACCAAACCCAATCATTGAAGATATTTCATTACAGATCGATCCAAAAGATCGAATTTTAATACATGGTTCCCATGGCTCTGGAAAGTCTACCTTATTGAAGCTAATAGCTGGAATCAATAAGCCATCTAAAGGAGGTATTTACGTCAATGATATTGCTTTAAGTGGTATAAAGCTTAATGATTATAGAAGTTTAGTAGGTCAATCTCTAGCAGAGGAATCTCCTTTTGAAGGCAGCATAAGAGACAATCTAACCTTTGGTGATGAGACCATTTCTCAAGAGGAGATCAATACTGTTTTAGAACAAACAAACTTGGTAGAATTTGTCAAATCGCAGCCAAATGGTTTAAGAACCATCTTATATCCAGAAGGAAAGCGTTTGTCGTCAACAGTTTCAAAGAAAATTGTGTTAGCGCGAAGCATACTTAAAAAACCAAAACTCTTGTTACTTAAAGATCCTTTAGAGCAATTTGAACAGCCTGAAGCCTTAAAAATCATAGATTTCATAACAGATAAACGAAATCCGTGGGCATTAGTTGTAGTGAGCTATAACATGGATTGGAAAACTAAATGCACAAGAATTATCAATTTAGAAAATGGTAAAATTGTTTAAACCAGAAAGACGATGCTAAATATTTCTCATAATAAACTCAATAAAAAAGTTGATTTATCACCATATAAATCGGTACAAAAGGTATTTCACAAAAGACATTTTAAGCATTTCAATCGCTTTTTAATTGCTTTTGCGATTACCGTTGTTGTCATCATGTTTTTGCCATGGACACAAAACATAAATAGTCGTGGTAATATAACGACCTTAACACCAGACCAACGACCACAAACTATTCAATCTCCAATTCCGGGACGTATAGAAAAATGGTATGTAAGAGAAGGTGATGAAGTAAAAAAAGGAGATACAATTTTATTTATTTCAGAAATAAAGAATGAGTATTTTGATCCTAACCTAGTTAATCGTACAGGGCAACAAATTAAAGCTAAAGAAGCTTCTGTTGTATCATATGGTTCAAAAGTAAATGCGCTTAACAACCAAATTGGTGCTTTAAGTAGAGAGCGTAAATTAAAATTAGAGCAAGCCCAAAATAAATTACTGCAAGCAAAACTAAAAGTACAGAATGATAGCATTGATTTAGAAGCAGTAAAAATTAATTTAGGAATAGCTGAGCGTCAAATTGGAGCCATACAAAAATTATATGATGAAGGTCTAAAGTCATTGACAGAGCTCGAAGAAAAGCGTTCAAAATTTCAAGAATCGCAGGCAAAGTTAATCTCTCAGAAAAACAAATTACTTGCGGCCAAAAACGAAGTGATTAATTCAAGAGTCGAAATTAATCGTGTACAGGCAGAATATGCAGACAAGATTTCTAAAGCACAGAGTGATAAATTCACGGCAGAGTCTAATCAATTTGATGCTGAAGCTCAAGTCACAAAACTAGAAAGTGATTTCACGAGTTATGAAATTAGGAATGACCTCTATTATATTCGAGCGCCTCAAGACGGTTTTATAAACAAAGCCATTAAAGGCGGAATTGGAGAAACATTTAAAGAAGGGGAAGAACTAGTAGGTATTATGCCTTCTAATTATGATATCGCAGTAGAAATGTTTGTAGATCCAATAGACTTACCTTTAGTTCACAAAGGCGAAAAAGTTCGTGTACAGTTTGATGGCTGGCCTGCTATTGTATTTAGTGGTTGGCCAAATATATCCTATGGTACTTATGGCGCAAAAGTAGTAGCCATAGAACGATTTATAAGTGACAATGGCAAATTTAGAGTCTTACTCGCTCCAGATGAAGAAGACCATCCATGGCCAGATGCCATACGCGTTGGTTCTGGTGCAAAAACAATTGCATTATTAGAAGATGTTCCTATCTGGTTCGAATTATGGCGAAAACTGAATGGCTTCCCTCCTAACTATTATCAACCTGAAACTGATTCGAAACCTAAAACAGCTAAAAAATAATGACCATTATGACGAAACATTTTAGTGCATTATGTCTTCTTATGGTATCGCTTTGCTTTTCACAAAATGATGAGCCAACAATACTTAGTTTTAGTGAATATTTAGGCTATGTAAAAAAATATCATCCCATAGCAAAACAAGCCGAACTAACTTTACAAATTGGGCAAGCCAACTTAATGAAAGCACGAGGTAGTTTTGATCCAAAAATTGAAGTTGATAACGAGCGTAAGACATTTAAAAATATAGAATACTATGATCAACTCAATGCAACATTTAAGATCCCAACTTGGTATGGTATTGAACTCAAAGGGAGCTTTGAGCAAACTGATGGTGTATTTTTAAACCCACAGAACTCTTTACCAGATGATGGTTTATATAGTGCTGGCATTTCAGCCTCACTGGGACAAGGTCTGTTTATTAACAAACGAATGGCCGACTTAAAGAAGGCCAAATTTTTTAGAGAACAAACAAAAGCAGATCGAGAGATATTAGTCAACCAGATCTTGTTTGATGCTTCATTAGCCTATTTTAATTGGCTACAAACTTACAATGAAACCAAACTTTATGAGCAGTTTTTGGAAAATGCTAGAGTGCGATTTCAAGGTGTTAAACGCAGTGCTGAAAATGGAGATAAAGCAGCTATAGATTCTGTTGAAGCTGGTATAACAGTAAAGAATAGAGCTTTAGGTCTAGAACAGTCCAAAGTAAAATTTATGAAGGCTTCATTAGAACTATCGACATTTTTATGGCTTAATAATGACATTCCCATAGAACTACAACCCAGTGTTATTCCAGACACAACTATTGAAAATACTGTTGATGATGTTCTGGAAATTTCTGGTTTACCGCTAACAGATTTTGTTTTAGAAAATCATCCAAAATTGCGGTCATTAGCATTTAAATATGAGGGATTAGAAGTCGATAAGCGACTTAAAGCAAATAAGCTTTTACCAAAAATTGATGTACAATATAACTTTTTAACTGAAACTCCAGATATTGCAAGATCATTTAATACGAACCAATATAAAGGCGGATTTAGTATAGCCTTCCCTCTATTTTTAAGAAAAGAACGAGGTGACTTAAGATTGGCTAAAGCTAAGCTTCAAGATTTACAATTTGAAATTGATAATGCGAAAATTACGATTCAAAACAAAGTTTTGGCTTTATATAGAGAGTTAGAATCGTTTCAAACACAAAACTTGCTCATAGATGACATCGTTTTAGATTATACAACTATGCTCAATGCCGAAGAACGAAAGTTTAGTTTTGGAGAAAGTTCTTTATTTCTAATTAATTCTCGAGAAAAAAGTTTGATTGATTCACAGTTAAAAGCCATTTCACTGCAAAATAAGTATTTGAAGACAAAAGCAAAGCTCTTTAATAGTCTATCAAGAGATATTCAGAATCTTTAATTAATTATTATCTGCTTTTTCACTTTTAGATTCTTCTTCATTTAGAGGTTTTTGCTTAATCACATTAACTGTGGCTCTAACACCTGTTAGAAGATTCCATTTTTTTGAAGAGACTAAGTTTCCATTATCGTCATATACGATAAACTCAGCCGTATTAGGACCAGAATCGCCTTGGTTTAAAGCCAAGAACACAATTTTATTAACACCTGGAGTTAAAGCTACGTCAAAGCCTTTATAACCACCAGTAAGTAATAATGAAGGAACTATAATTTCATCATTAACAAATACACGAACCAAATCACCATCTGGGTATTCGTGATCACGACAAACAATCTTAACAAAGGCACCATTACTTTTGATATCACCTAAGAACACATCGGCCATGGTTTCAATAGCTAAACCTTGCTCAACAGCTACTTTCTTAAAACGCTTTTCAAAGATTTCTCCAGGATTTCTCAAACCATTATCATGAATCATTGAGAATTCCTTTTTAGACTTCTTAATAGCTGCTTTACTTTCAGTTGGAATACCAGCTACATTCTTTTTAGGCTTGGTAATTCCAATTTTAGATTCAGGTTTAATAATAAGTTTAGGTGTAGTGTCCTTTTTTTTGGTTTCAACAGCAGGTATTCTAATAGATTTCTTCTCGTTCTTATCTGGTTGCTGCGCAAACAGAGAACAAGTACATAAAGCAAATAAGAAAAAAAATAGCTGTCTTTTCATCACATTTCTTTTAGTATAGTCGTTTCAAAAACCATACCTAACAATAAAAGTAACGACTTTATAGCGTAAACATTTTAATTTTACGTTAAAACTTTCCGTTGAAACTTAAACGCAATTTACGCGTATATTCTTCTAATAACCAGTCTTTATAGTTTTTTGTACTGTTCATAATACAATAACAATACTGTTTAATACGATAACAGATATCATCGTGTAATAATTTTGCTAACTCTCTCGCCTCAAAAACATCTTCACTATTTGCGATAACTAAAGCTGAATGCTGTGCAATACTATTTTCAATAGCCTGCATAGACTTCTTACCTTCTCTAATCACCTTTTTGTATTC
This sequence comes from Psychroserpens luteolus, assembly GCF_021032705.1. GTDB lineage: Bacteria > Bacteroidota > Bacteroidia > Flavobacteriales > Flavobacteriaceae > Psychroserpens > Psychroserpens luteolus. The sequence continues at coordinate 305,900 of NZ_JAHVXI010000002.1, forward strand.
TTCTTTTATATCAAAATCGTCATTAGGGTTTTTGGTAAAACGCTTTCTTAACGACTCTGGCATTTTATATACAAACTCACGTTCTATGTCTTCATCATTACGAAGATTCTCTAAATAGAAATCTGGATTTTTAAAGATATGTTGCCAATCAACTGGTTGACTCCATGGTCCAAATCGCACTGCATTATTTCCTAAGTCAATAACCGTAAACTTACTTTTATCACCATGAATTCTCGACCCTCTACCAATCATTTGAAAATATAAGGTTAACGAACGTGTTGCCCTATTTAGGATAATAGACTCTACAGATGGTTCGTCAAAACCTGTCGTCAAAATACTTACAGAAGTCAATATTCCATTAGGTGTATTTTTAAACCACTTTAAAATTTCTTTACGATCCTGTTTGCTTGATGTGTTATCCAAATGGCGAATATCATATCCAGCTCTTTTGAAGGTGTAGTAAACTTCTTTTGAGGTATTAATACCATTATTAAAAATTAAGGTTTTCTTACCTTTAGATAATTCTTCATAGGCAAACAATAGCTTACCTTGCATCGCTGCATTAGTATATAATGCTTCGGAAGATTTTACAGTATAATCTCCATTGATACCAATTTTTAGGGTATTAAGAGAAACATCATAATTATAAATTTCGGCTGAAGCCAAAAACCCGTTTTTAATTAATGTCGAAATATTATCTCCAACGATCAACTCCTTATAGTTGTCTTTCATTGGCAATTTAATATTACTACTTAAAGGTGTTGCTGTAACTCCAAGAATGAAACAATTGTCAAAAAATTTAAACAACTTTCTAAACGAATTGTAGTGTGCTTCGTCAATAATGACAAGACCAATATCTTCTAGGTTAAGTTTACCATCATTTAATCGGTTGTTCAACGTCTCAACCATAGCCACAAAACACTGGTACTGGTCTTGATCTGGTAATTCTTTAACCTTACTGTTGATAATTTTATTATTAACACCAAAACCATGCAAAACTTTAGACGTTTGTTTACATAGTTCAATTCGGTGTGTAAGAATGACCACCTTTTTTTGGTGTTTCTTTATATACTGTCTAACAATTTCAGAAAAAATAACCGTTTTACCTCCTCCTGTTGGTAACTGATACAAGAGATTGTAATTATCAGGTGCAGCCTCAAAGACATCAAATATGCGATTTAGATCAGCAATTTGGTAATCATAAAGACGCTTTTTTGTTTCCTTTTTTGTTATTTGAAGGGTTTCGGACATAAATTAATAGCTTCAGAAAATCAATTCTTGCAAAATTAAGCTTTTATAAGAGTTATTTAGGCATATTGTTAAAAACAATTGAAAAGTAATTCCTACCCTATCCTGTTAAAAAATGTTAAATTACTACTATGTAATGCAAAGTACTGTAACATTTTTATAATTCTGTCGTCTTTCTAGTATAACATCAATCATTAAAACCAATTATTATGAGAACTTTAAACAACAATCAATTATCAAGTACTTCAACTGAAACTAAAATTTATACTTGGAATCAAAAAAGACGATATAGATAATTATATCTATTTCAAAATCATCAATCAAAAAAAAATCAATTATCATGAGAACTTTAAACAACAATCAATTATCAAGTACTTCAACTGAAACAAGAATGTACAATTGGAACAAAAAAAGACGCTATAGATAACTATAGGAATTAAAATTCATCAATCAAAACATCAATCTACCATGAAAGCTTTAACAAAAATTATCAACACATCACATACAACAAATGACGACTTAGAAACGTTACGTTAATAGTGATAACAACAACATTATTCATCAATCAAAATGCATATTGAGTTTATTCTCAATATAATATCCGGAAAAACCAGCATACTTTTAGTATTCTGGTTTTTTTGGTTTTAAGAAAATGGTATCGTTTTTGAGGCTTGTGACGTATAACAATAATCTTAAAAACTATTATCATGAGAACATCAAGACGACAATCTCCTCAAGTTAATGCAGGCTCAATGGCTGACATTGCTTTTTTACTTCTTATCTTTTTCTTAGTTACTGCTGCTATACCAGAAAAGGACGAAGGTATCACTCGAAAACTTCCACCTCCTTGTCCGCCTAATACAATTTGCGATGACGGAACCATCAAACAACGCAATGTTTTAGAAGTTAAAATTAACTCTAAAAATGAGTTGTGGGTAGAAAATGAGATTATTGATATTGAAGAACTCAAGGACATTGCAATCGCTTTTCTTGACAACAATGGTGATAATACATGTAATTATTGTAATGGTTTAAAAGATAATAATTCATCTGACAACCCAAGCAAAGCAGTAATATCCTTAAATAATGACAAGCTTACGTCCTACAAATTCTACATCCAAGTTCAGGACGAATTAACTAAAGCCTATTATGAATTGCGAAATAATTATTCTGAAACCATTATCAAAAAACCATCTAATAAACTCACAAAAAAAGAATTAAAACAGGTCAAGGACGCCTATCCATTTATACTGTCTGAAGCAGAAATCAAGAATTAATTCAAAGAGTCTAACTCAATTTCAATTCTATAACTGATGTTAACTTTGCGTCTGCCCCATTCCTTAGCAGCTTTAACATCAGTTCCCATATAGATATCTATTCGTTTCCTCCAACGTCTGTTCATTTTATCCTTGACTAAATACGTCCCTTCAACCCCTTCAATCTTCACAGGTGTATTATGTACCAAACCATTTTTAAGCAAATCTCTTGAAACAGCGATATAACGCAAACCTGGTTTTAAGCTATCACCAAAAGCCGTAATATGCGGATTTGAGCTAGTTTGATATGCCAAAGAATTGTAGGCCGTTGCTGTGACTTCAATGGTTTTCCATTCATAAGGATTAGGCGGTTCACTTTTACAGCTGACCAATAATACACAGACTAACATTAAAACATAGACAGTATAAGACGCAGAGGAATTCATATTTTAAATATAAGATTTTGTAACTTCACAATCGAAACGAAATCCAACTTTTATGAAATCATTATATCTCTCCTTTTGTATTTTAATTATGGCGTCTTCTTGCAAAACCGATTCTAAAACTGATAGCAAAACAACTAGTAAAAATGATTCTATAGCACTTATTGAACGTGCTAAAGCCATTCATGATCGCGTAATTACCTTAGATACACATTGTGACATCAATGTAAAGAATTTTACAGATTCCATCAATTACACACAAAATTTAGAATCTCAGGTTAATTTACCTAAAATGAAAGCTGGAGGTTTAGATGTAGCTTGGTTTATTGTATATACTGGTCAAGATACACTTACAGATGAAGGCTACAAAAAAGCATACGAGAATGCCATGTCAAAATTTAATGCTATACATAAATTAGTTGAAGATATCGCGCCAAACCAAATCGAACTTGCGTTGAACTCTGATGATGTGCGCCGTATTTCAAAAACTGGGAAAAAAGTAGCAATGATTGGTATTGAAAATGGATATCCAGTAGGAACAGATATTTCTAACGTAGAGAAATTCTACAATCTTGGAGCACGATACATGTCTTTGTCTCACAACGGACACAGTCAATTATGCGATAGCAATACAGGTGAAGAAGATGATATATGGTTACATAATGGTTTGAGCGATTTAGGAAAGGAAGTGATTAAAGAAATGAATCGCTTAGGCATCATGATTGATGTGTCTCATCCTTCAAAAGAGTCTATGCGCCAAATGATCGAACTTAGTAAGGCGCCAATAATTGCATCCCATTCATCAGCAAGAGCTTTATGTGATCATAGTAGAAATCTTGATGATGAACAGCTAGAATGGATGAAAGAAAATGGAGGCGTTATTCAAACAGTGGCGTTTCAAGCCTATACTAATACCGAAAAGAACGATGCTAGAAACAAAGCCATAAAAGATATTAGAAAAGAGATTGCAACATCCTTAAATACTAAATGGTATGAATGGAGTGAAATGAAAACATTAACTGACGACGAAAAAGAAGCATTTTACGAGGTAAGATCAAAAATTGTAACATTAGCAGATGAAAAGGCGAGTCAAATGAGTGACTTTCCTCCTAAAGTAAATGTTGCTGACTTTGTAGACCATATCGATTACATGGTTGAAAAGATCGGACTCAAACATGTTGGTATTAGCAGTGATTTTGATGGTGGTGGTGGTGTTGAAGGTTGGAGTGATGCTTCAGAAACCTTTAATGTAACTTTAGAATTAGTAAAACGTGGATACACCGAAGACGAAATTGAAATGCTATGGAGTGGTAATTTGCTTAGAGTCTTGGATGAAGTTGAAGCAATTGCCAAAAAAAGTTAGTAATCAAATAAAAAAGTTATAAGGCGTTTTTAAAATCGATATATCGCATTACAACAGTCACTACAAATAATAAGAAGAGTATGGAATTTGCAATGATCCCAAATATCTTTTTAACAGAATTAGGGTCTTTTAATCCTTTCATACTAAACACAAAACCTATAATTGAAGACACAAACACTAAGATCATTAGGAAACCACTAACATATCTATAAAAATCTAGTGAGATCTTTTCATTAGCAGCTAAAAATTGTAACAACAAAAATAGTAGAAACGTTACAATTGTAATAATTGCGAATTGAAAGCCTTTCTTTGAGTGTGATGATGTCATGACTGTAATTTAATAAGCTAAAAGCTCTTTTAGTGCATTTTCAAAACGTCCTTTAGCCATGTATTGTTCTTCCAATTGATTAATAAACGGAATTGGCGTTTCCATACTAGCAACGCGTCTTACTGGTGCATCCAAGTGTTCAAAAGAATGTTCCATAATTAACGATGAAATATCACTAGCAATACCTCCAAATAATGAATCTTCTTGTAAAATAATGGCCTTTCCTGTTTTCTTGACAGAATCCAAAATAGCATCTAGATCTAATGGCTGAAGGCTTCTCAAATCAATCATATCAGCACTAATATCAGCATTATTATCTAGTGTCTCTAAAGCCCAATGCACACCAGCACCATAACTAATAATTGTCACATCATTACCTTCTCTTAGCATAGAAGCCTTTCCTAAAGGTAGTGTGTAATAATCTGTAGGCACTTGTTGACGAATACTTCTGTACAACGCTTTATGTTCAAAGAACAATACAGGGTTTGGATCTTCAATGGCTGCTGCTAATAATCCTTTTGCGTCATAAGGAAATGCTGGATATACGACTTTTAAACCTGGTGTTTTAGTAAACCAAGCTTCATTAGTTTGTGAATGAAATGGTCCAGCGGCGACACCTCCACCACAAGGCATTCTAACAACAACATCAGCCTGTTGATTCCAGCGATAATGTGATTTTGCTAAATAGTTCACTACAGGATTAAAACCAGAAGTCACAAAATCTGCAAATTGCATTTCCATGACAGCCTTCATTCCCGCAATAGATAATCCCATAGCAGCTTCTACAATAGCAGACTCACAAATTGGTGTATTTCGAACGCGATCCTTACCAAACTGCTTGACAAAACCTTCGGTGATTTTAAATACGCCACCATATTCTGCAATATCTTGTCCCATAATAACCAAATCATCATACTTCTCCATCGACTGTTTTAAACCTTTAGAAATAGCATCAATAAGTCTAAGTTCTTCTGTTTTTGATTTAGGCTCAACCGCTTTAAAATCAAAAGCTTTATAAACATCTTTAAGTTCTGTCTCTATATTTGGTACAATAGGCGCTTCATCAAATGCCATTTGTAAATGCTCATGAATCTCATGCATTATCCCTTCCTTGATTGCAACTTCCTGCTTTTCGGTTAAAATCTTCTCATCTTTTAAATAGGCTTGAAAATTTTCTAAAGGATCTTTCTTAGCCCATTCTTGCATCAACGTTTTAGGTACGTATTTTGTTCCACTTGCCTCTTCATGACCTCGCATTCTAAATGTTTTGAATTCGACCAGAATTGGTCTAGGACGTTTACGAATACTTGCTGCAAGCTTTTGCATTTTTGTATAGACTTCAATAATATTATTACCATCAAGAATAAAAGATTCCATACCATAACCCTTACCTCTATCAGCAATATCTTTACATCTGTATTGTTCATTAGTAGGTGTAGACAAACCATACCCATTATTCTCTACACAAAATAATACTGGTAATTGCCAAACAGAAGCGACATTTAAAGCTTCATGAAAATCTCCTTCACTAGTTCCACCCTCGCCAGTAAATACAGCAGTGACTTGTTCTTTGTTTTTTAATAGACTCGCTAATGCAATACCATCAGCGACACCTAATTGTGGCCCCAAATGTGAAATCATTCCAACAATATTAAACTCTTGGGTTCCAAAATGAAATGATCGATCACGACCCTTAGTAAAGCCATTTGCTTTACCTTGCCACTGACTGAACAAACGATACAAAGGAATCTCTCGAGTCGTGAACACACCCAAATTACGATGCATAGGTAGTATATATTCTTCCTTGTTCATTGCCATGGTCACACCAACTGAAATAGCCTCTTGGCCTATTCCGGAAAACCATTTAGAAATTTTACCTTGGCGCAATAGAATGAGCATTTTCTCTTCTATCATGCGAGGTTTAAGCATATTCTTATAGAGACTCAATAGGGTCTTGTCGTCTAAATTTTTTCTATCGTAGGTTATTAATCTCTTGGTTGAGGTCAACATTATGTTTAAAATTGCGTTAGTAAATCAAATGTAAATAAAAATTGACGTTTTTAAAGGTTCAGACCATTTATTTTTAAGCGAAATTGAAATGTGTGATTTTACCAGTATTTTCGCTATTTTTGTTAATCGAACTACAATAAAATCCATTTTAAAATGAATAGAATACCAAGTGTGAATCTTCAGGATTTTCTTTCTGGAGACGAAAGCAGAAAGCAGAAGTTTATAAATGAAATAGGAAAAGCATACCAAGAAATTGGATTCGTAGCTCTTAAAGGTCATTTTTTAGACGATCAGCTCGTAGATAATTTATATAAAGAAGTAAAGAATTTTTTTAGTCTACCTGTGGAGACTAAAAGAAGTTATGAAATTGAAGGTATTGGCGGACAACGTGGATACGTATCCTTCGGAAAAGAAAGTGCAAAAGGGAAGAAAGAAGGTGACTTAAAAGAATTCTGGCATTTTGGTCAGTATGTCGAAGATGACCCAGAACGTGCCAAAGAATATCCTGATAATGTAGAAGTTAAGGAAGTTCCTGAATTCAATACAATTGGTAAAGAAACGTACCAGATGCTTGAAAAAACTGCTAAATATGTATTACGTGCACTAGCCTTGTTCTTAGATTTGGAAGAAAATTATTTTGATAATTACATTCATAATGGTAATTCTATCTTAAGACCTATTCACTATCCTCCTATTCTTGAAGAACCGGAAAATGCAGTTCGTGCTGCTGCTCATGGTGATATTAATTTAATTACACTATTAATGGGTGCTCAAGGACGAGGTCTACAAGTTCAAAATCATGAAGGCGAATGGATAGATGCCATAGCAGAGCCAGACGAATTAATGATAAATGTAGGTGATATGTTATCACGTCATACAAACAACAAACTAAAATCTACAATACATCGTGTTGTTAATCCGCCTCGTGAACTTTGGGGAACTTCACGGTATTCTATACCATTTTTTATGCATCCAATAAGTGAAATGAAATTGGATGTTTTGGATAGCTGTATTGATGAAGACCATCCGAAACAGTTTGCTGATATTACAGCTGGAGAGTTCTTAAATGAACGTTTGGTTGAACTTGGATTAAAGAAATAAATCTATTTATTATAACAAATGGATTTAAAAGATCAATTAAAGAACCTCTTTCCAGATCATGTATCTGAGGATATTTCCGAAGAAAAACACACAAAAGATCAAGGCATTTGGTTACAAGATGACCCTATCCTTTGTAAGTACGAAAAAAGAAAAGGTAAGCCTATCACAATTCTTGAAGGTTACACTGGCGCTGATGAAGATTTTAAGAAGTTAGCCAAAGAACTCAAGCAAAAGTTAAGTGTTGGAGGTAGTTTCAAAGATGATAAAATCATCATTCAAGGTGACTATAGAGATAAAATCATGCAGATTTTAAAAGATAAAGGGTTTAATGTGAAGCGCGTTGGAGGTTAAATGAGTTTAAGTACATTACATATTACTAATGGTACAAGTTTGACCAATTATTTGTTCCAATTAGGCATTTCAACAACAGAAAATACAATTACCTGGCAAGAGACACTTTGTGTAGGCCCTACTGTTGAAGACATTTCATCAAAAGAGTTTTTCAAAATAAGAAAAGCATTTTTCAAATCATTTTATAATATTAGCTTGAGTCGGAAAGAAATGAATAGTGAACTCAAAAAGCTGGATAAAATTTCTGATTTTACTGAAATTGTATTGTGGTTCGAATATGATTTATTCTGTCATATTAACATGGTAGCCGTTATTAGTTTATTAGAACAAAAAGGTATTTATTTACCAATATACCTTGTATGCAGTGGTCGTGTTGAAGGAGAAAAAGGACTGAAAGGACTTAGTGAACTCAAACCAAAACAATTAGAAACCCATTATCACGATAAGGTTAAGCTAACTGTTGATGATATTGCTCTGGCAAAAAACATCTGGCGGATTTACTGCGGAAAAGATCACAACTTATTATTACCGCTTATATTAAGATCGTCTTCATTTGAATATATGAGTATTTGTTTGAAAGCTCATATTAAACGTTTTCCAGATACTAGAAGTGGTATTAGTACCCTTGAATATAATATATTAAAACTTGTCAAAGAGAATACTATTACTTCTAGACATCACTTAGTCGGTTACACCTTACATTATCAAGGTTACTATGGCTATGGTGATTTACAATTAGAACGTGTCATCGATTTATTATCTATTTTTTTCATTGAAGAAAAAGGTAGCTTAAAGCTCAATCGTGAAGGTCATTTAGCATTAAGTCATCAGCACAATTATCAAAAAGAAATGAATAACACTATTTATTTTGGTGGTGTTACTAGTTTAGATTATACCTTCGATAAAAAACAAAACAAACTTATAAAAACAGTTGTTCATGCCAATTAAAGCATCAGAATTAATATTAAATCCAGACGGCAGTGTCTATCATTTAAATCTTCTGCCAGAGCATATTGCTAATACCATAATAACAGTAGGTGATCCTGATCGAGTTAGTAGTGTTACCAAATATTTTGACAAAGTAAATTTCTCGACTCATAAACGAGAATTTCACACACAAACTGGTGTTTATAAAGGAAAACCAATAACAGTTATTTCTACTGGTATTGGTACTGATAATATTGATATCGTATTTAACGAATTAGATGCGCTGGTAAATATTGATCTTAAAAAAAGAGAGGTGAAATCTAAGCTAACCTCATTAGATATTATTAGAATTGGTACTTCAGGATCTATACAAGCAAATATCCCAATAGATTCATTTGTCGCAAGTGAATATGCAGCTGGGTTTGATAGTTTGTTACATTTTTATGACAGCGCTCAAGTTCAATATTTTGAAATTTCTGAAGCATTAAAACGACAAACCAATTGGTTTGAAAAAAAATCTGACCCTTATGTTGTAAAATCTAGCGAGCGCTTGTATAAACAATTGTTTAGCGACAAGACTTTCACGGGCTTTACAGCTACAAATGTAGGTTTTTATGGACCTCAAGGAAGAATATTGAGGTTGGCTATTCAAGATAACGACTTAAATGACAAGCTTGCAAATTTCAATCATAACGGTAGGACAATTACTAACCTAGAAATGGAAACTGCAGGCATTTATGGTATCGCAAATTTACTTGGTCATCATGCGTTATCCATGAATGCCATTATCGCTAATAGAGCGACTGGTGAGTTTAGTGCTGACCCAAAAAAGGTTGTAAACGACTTAATAGTTTACACTTTAGATAAAATTTTAGATTTAGATTAACAACGACAAAGTCAACATATTGAAAACTATAAAAATTGGAGGTGTACCAGAACACTTTAATCTCGCCTGGTATTTAACATTAAAAAATGGTGAGTACAAAGAAGAAGGTATTAATTTACGTTGGAAAGATTATTTTGGAGGTACAGGAGCCATGAATAAAGCACTTCGTGAGGGCGAAATTGATATTGCTGTCATTTTAACTGAAGGTATCATAAAGGATATTATTGATGGTAACCCTTCTAGAATTGTACAAACATTTGTACAATCACCGTTAATTTGGGGAATTCACGTTGCAAATGATTCAAAATACAATACAATCGACCAGTTAAGAGGGACTAAAGCAGCCATTAGTCGCTATGGCTCAGGTTCTCACCTTATGGCCTATATAAATGCCGAAAACAATGAATGGAATCTTGATGAAGATATGAATTTTCAAGTGATTAAAAACCTTGATGGTGCTGTAGAAGGTCTAACTAATGGTGATGCAGATTATTTTATGTGGGAAAAGTTTACCACAAAACCCATCGTTGATGACGGTGTATTTAGACGTATAGGAAACTGTCCTACACCATGGCCTTGCTTTGTAATTGCTGTAAGAGAAGCATTTTTAGACACCAACCTAGAAGACGTTAAAACAATACTTAACATCATAAATGATACTACTCAGGAGTTCAAGCAAATCCCAAGTATTGACAAAACTATTGCGAATAGGTATGATCAAAAACTAGAAGATGTACAAGAATGGTTATCACTTACAGAATGGTCTCAAAATCTTATTGATGAAAACACCATAAATACTATTCAGGACAAGTTATTTAACTTAGACATCATCCCAAAAAAAATTGATTACAAGCAACTAGTAAAACAAATCAATTAATTTTTAGCTAGGAAAAACTAAAATTCAGTTGTTATATAATTGATTGATTTGGCTATTTGTAACGTCTAGAAATTAACGAAATTTTAGCTTTTTATTTCGTTAACTTTCTATTTATCAAAATTTTAATTACATTTACCCCAACCAAATCTATGTGCTACTTGACAAAAACTATACATTATGATAATAACAATTACTCTAATACTTTCATCTTTAGTTGCATTAAATTTTTTGTTATTGATATTTAGCTGTAACAAAACGACTAAGAAAGTTACTACAGAAAATAAAGTAATTTTTAAACCTACTAAATTACAAAAACCGACAAAACAACTTACTGCTACACAGTTGGCTCCTACTGGAAGTTAAGGTGTTTACCAGTGTATTTCTTTTATATTTCTAGATTTTAATTCTTTATTGGCTTTGCTAAAATGCTTATTCCCAAACCAATAACCTCTATTAGCGCTTAATGGTGAAGGGTGACCAGAAGTTAATACTATATGTTTAGTAGAATTAATAAGTTTAGCTTTCTTTTTAGCAAATCCACCCCAAAGTAGGAACACTACGTTTTCTTTTTCATCGCTCACTAGCTTAATTACTTGATCTGTAAATAACTCCCAACCCTTATTTTGGTGACTACCAGCTTGATGTGCTCTAACACTTAATGTTGCATTGAGCAATAGTATGCCTTGTTTTGCCCAACGCTCTAAATTACCAGATTCAGGATAAGGAATATCTAAATCGCTTTCAATTTCTTTGAAAATATTAATGAGCGATGGTGGATGTGAAATACCATCTGCAACTGAGAAACACAATCCGTTGGCTTGACCATCTCCATGATACGGATCTTGACCAATAATAACAACTTTAACAGCGTCTAAAGGACATAAATCAAACGCAGAGAATATTTGTGATCCAGGTGGAAAACATTTCGTTTTTGCATACTCATGCTTAACAAAATCCACTAAGTCTATAAAGTATGGTTTTTCAAATTCGTTAACTAGCCTGTGTTTCCAGCTATGGTGTATATTTACTTTCATTTTATCTAAAAAAGAATCTTATTATCTAAAATATGAAATATGTCATAAATTTGTAGTATCATTTATAGTATATTCGCTATTACAAACATTAATTAGCTTAAAAACAAATAGATAACAAATCTTAACCATAACACCATGTCACAAGAATTAAGAAATAGAATACAGAGTTTATTAGATAAACCTCTGCTTGACCTGGAGACAATCGATACAATTAGCCACAAGGATTTTTTAAATAATTACATAAAAAAAAGAAAGCCAGTTAAAATTACCAATATGATGGAAGACTGGGGAGCTACTAAGAAATGGTCCTTAGATTATTTTGAAGAAATTGGAAAAAACAAACAGGCGTATATTTCTAAAGGAAATATTAGACAGCAAGAAACTAAATGGGAATACGGGAATTTTATAGACTACGTAAAACAAATTAGAAATGCTAAAGATCATAAAGATGTTACATATCTAGCAAATCTTTCCATTATTAGAATGTTTCCAGAATTAAAAGATGATGTTGATTTCTCTATACTTTCAGATCATAAAGTCAAAGACTCTATGTCGATTTGGATTGGTCCAAAAGGAACAATCACTGGGTTTCACCAAGATAGAGCAGACAATATTCTTGCTCAAGTAAAAGGGTCTAAAGTTTGGTTAATTGTCGACGACAAACAGTCTAAATATATGTATCGCAGTAAAAAATTCGAACCAGGATCAATTTTAAGCGAAATTGATTTAGAAAATTTTGATCGCGATAAATACCCTTTATTACAAGAAGCAGATATTTATTTTGTAGAGATTAACGCTGGCGAAATGGTTTTTAATCCTAAGAACTTTTGGCATTGTGTGTACTCGACAGATACTTCAATAAGTGTCAACTGCATGTCTTACACAAACTATGATTACATCGAAGGAAAATTAAAGAGTTTTGCTAAGGTAAGCCTGCACAACTTAGGCTTATACGGAACCGAAGATTGTGTATGCCATTTTATTGATGATAATGGAAAACGCATAAGACGTTAATGACTATTAGATTTAAACATTTTATTAGTACCCCATTAATAATTACCTTTGCGTCTTTTAGTATGTAGAGGTAAACATTAATGATTAATATTCACGAAAAAACATTACAAGATATTGAGTTTTACTCAGTTTTGCAGCAAGTTGCAGAGCTTTGTATAACCGATTTGGGAAGACTTGAAGCTTTAAAAATAAAGCCGTTTTCTTCGCAAGAACTTGCTATGCAATCTCTTGAGTATACTAATGAATATGTCTCTTCATTTTATAATGATAATAGAATCCCAAATCATGGGTTCGAACCTATTACAAAGGAAATTAAGCTTTTAAACATTGAAAATTCTTATTTAGATACTAAAAGCTTTAAGAAAATTGCCGCTATCACACTTTGTGTAAATGATCTCTTAGTATTTCTAAAAAAGTTCCAAGAGTACTACCCAACATTATATCAATCGTCTTCTAATCTTGAGGTTATCAAACATGTGGTTACAGAAATAGATGCGATTATTGATCGCTTTGGAGATGTAAAGGATAATGCCTCAGAAACACTATATCAACTACGAAAAGCCATAAATTTAGTAAGAGGAAAAATCAATCAAAGTTTTTCATCTGCACTAAACACCTATCACAATCTCGATTACCTCGATGATATTAGAGAGTCTGTAGTAGAAAATAAGCGTGTACTTGCTGTAAAAGCTATGTACAGACGTAAAGTGAAGGGCAGCATTATGGGCAGCAGCAAAACAGGAAGTATTGTTTACATACAACCTGAACAAACTTTTCAATACGCAAGAGAACTCAACAATTTAGAATTTGACGAAAGTGAGGAAGTTGACAAAATACTTAGAAACCTAACAGAATACATAAGACCTTACACAGCTTTACTACAGCAGTATCAAAACTTCTTGGTTAATATAGATGTCGTTTACGCTAAAGCAAAATATGCGCAATCTATAAATGCTATACGTCCTGAAATTAATAATGAGAAAGTCTATATAGCAAAAGATGCGTATCATCCGCTACTTTATTTATCTAACAAAACTGAAGGCAAAAAAACATTTCCGCAGTCTATCATTTTAAATCCAGAAAATAGGATCATCGTTATTTCTGGACCAAATGCTGGTGGAAAAAGTATTACGCTAAAAACCATTGGTTTGCTGCAAGTCATGTTACAAAGTGGTTTATTAATTCCAGTTCATGAGAAAAGCAACATTTGTCTATTTGATAGAATTATTAGTGACATAGGTGACAATCAATCTATTGAAAACCACCTTAGTACATATAGTTACAGATTAAAGCAGATGAATTTTTTCCTTCGGAAATGTAACAAGAATACTCTATTCTTAATTGATGAGTTTGGCACTGGAAGTGATCCAGAACTTGGAGGCGCTCTAGCCGAAACATTCTTAGAAGAGTTTTATTATCGTGAAGCTTACGGCATTATAACGACCCACTACTCCAATCTAAAGGTATTAGCCAACGAACTGCCATATATGCAAAATGCCAATATGATGTTTGATGAAAAAAGCTTAGAACCTATGTTTAAACTGGTTTTAGGTCAGGCTGGTAGTTCATTCACATTTGAAGTCGCTCAAAAAAACGGAATTCCGTACAGCCTTATCAATCGCGCAAAAAAGAAGATAGAGCGTGGTAAAGTTCGTTTTGATGCAACGATAGCAAAGCTTCAAAAAGAACGTAGTAAACTTGAAAAAACAGAACGTTCCCTTAAAGAAAATGAGAAGAAAAAGCAATCAGAAGCCGACAAACTAGAAGAAGTAAATGCTAAGGTTCAAAAAAAGCTAGAAAGCTTTCAAGAACTCTATGATACGAATCAGCGTTTGATTTATCTCGGACAAAAATTCAATGATATTTCAGAAAAATACTTCGATAACAAAAAGAAGCGTGAGCTTATGGCTGAACTGTTTAAACTGGTTCAGATAGAAAATTCCAAGCGAAAGAAAGTTTCTGCCAAACAAAAACGTGCCGAAAAAGCGAAAGAAGCTCAAATCAAAAAAGAGGCTGAAAAGAAAGTCGCAGTGATTCGCCAAAAGAAAAAATCGGCAAAGAAAAAAGAAATCAAGATTGAAAAACCGAAGCCTATTTTAAAAGTCGGTGATCGTGTGCGAATGCACGATGGAAGAGCCATAGGATCTATTGACTCTATCGAAAAAGGAAAAGCGATAGTAAACTATGGTATTTTCACGACAAATGTTAATACAGAATTGTTAGAGTTAGTTGAAGCCAAGAAGTAATTCGTCATCTCCTATTTATTCTATTATAATTACTTATACCCAAAAACACCTTCTTTAAAAGAAGTTTACCTTGGCAAGACACTTACGATTTAACTCAATTTTTAAATACCTTAGAATTGGTTATTGTATCTTTGTAATGTGATTGAAAGCCTACCAAAACATAAACAATTGATTCTCTTTGATGGTGTATGTAACTTATGCAACTCATCTATTCAATATGTTATCAAACATGATAAAAAGGACCTTTTTATGTTTGCTCCTCTACAGAGTTCTATTGGAACACAGATCATCAACGAATTTAAAATTGATACCACAAAAACCGATTCTATATTATTGTATTCTAATGAAAACGGACTTTCGAGTAGGTCAACAGCAGCTTTAAAGATTGCAATGCATTTAGGGTTTCCAAGACATCTCCTAGTGATTTTCTACATCGTCCCTGCCTTTATGCGCAATTGGGTCTATGATTATATTGCAAAAAATCGATACAAGTGGTATGGTAAAAAAGACGAATGTATGATTCCTACGCCAGAACTAAAAGCTAAGTTCCTAGCATAAAAAAAGCCCTTTCGGGAAAAAGGACTTTAATAATTAACAACTAATTAAAACTTAATTTAACTCTTAAATAATTTCTTAATCAAAGAGGGATTATCTAGTATTAGATGAATTTGATTAATAGCACATTATTTATAGTATAAATCTACTCTATAACTCAAAGTTTGAGCAAAAACATCGGTATAAACCCAAAAATATTTGTTAAAAAAGAGAGACGTGCAAAAAACATCTATGAGTTGCACAATTGTGATGTTTTGTTTTAAACTCATCCATAATAGGTCTTTACTCATTCAAAATATAGATTCCCTCAAGTGTGATTTTCTGCCTTAAAAACATGATATAGTTTTACCTTAAATAAAACAACCATATCATGAAACAGCTAGTATTATTCTTATTTCTTATCAGCACATTGAGCTTTGCTAATACCGAAAAAGGCACGCCATCAAAACTTAAAAAAGTGACCGTATATCTAAGCGGAGCACAAATTGAAAGAACTGCGGATCTTATACTTCCAGTTGGTACTACCCAATTTGTATTTGATAAATTATCGCCAAACATCCAAGAAAGTAGCATTCAAGTTTCTGGCCTTGACAACGCTACGATTCTATCTATCAATTACGGCATCAATTACTTATCAAAGCAAGATCGATCTGAAGACGTTGAACGTATTCAAAATGAAATTAAAGTCATTTATGATGATGTTCAAGCCCAAGACCATCTTATTGCTGGATATAGCGAAGAAATATACCTCATTACACAAAACAGAGTTCTTGGAAATACCAATGAAGTTGTTAGTTTAGAAAAACTTAAAACTTTTGCTACATATTATAGAACTCGAACTACCGAAATTAAAGCTAAAATTTATGCCTCTCAAAAATTAAAAAGGGAGTTGAATGCACAAATTTCAGATTTAAAAAAACAACTCAACGAACTTAATGTTGATGACAAAATACAAACAGGTGAAATTAAAATCAAGCTCAACTCTGATATCAAAACCGAATTAAAACTTCGTATTACCTATAATGTTAGCAACGCTGGATGGTTTCCTATTTACGATATTAAAGCCGAAAAAATAAACGAACCTATCCAACTCGTCTATAAAGCACATGTGTATCAAAACACCGGAAATGATTGGGATAATGTAAAACTAACCTTATCTACAAGTGATCCAAATACGAATAATGTCAAGCCAGATGTGAATCCGAAATACTTGAATTTCATTAGTGCCAATAGCAACTATCGCAGCAATAGAGCAACAAAAAATTACAATTACAAATACAATCCATTAGTAAAAACTGTATCTGGCGTTGTGACATCTAGCGACGACGGATTGCCTCTACCTGGAACAACTGTTATGGAAAAAGGAACAACCAATGGTACGCAAACCGATTTTGATGGCAAGTATTCTATTAAAACTCAAGGAGGTCAAGAGCTGGTATACTCATTTGTTGGTATGAAAACTGAAAGCTTGCCCATTCACTCTAGCATTATGAATGTTGTAATGGACACAGATGCTAGTGCATTAGAAGAGGTTGTAATCGTTGGTTATGGCGGCAAAAATACTGCCGCAACAAAAAGGGTTTCGGCCGAAACTATAGAGAACAGACCAAATGCTGGTTTTGTACAAACATTGTCCGGACAACTACCTAGTCTAAACATTACCTCCAATTCCGGGCAACCTGATGCGAATGCATATGTGCAATTAAGAGGAGTGGCCTCGGTAGATAAAAATGTACAACCTTTATTTATTGTTGATGGAGTTCCAGTAAATGCTTTTAGGTTTCGCGGATTAAATCCTAACGATATTGCATCTGTGGAGGTTCTAAAAGATGAGGGAGCGACTTCTATTTATGGTAATAGAGCCGCAAATGGTGTAATTGTAGTAGAAACAAAAAAAGGAAACTACACCTCTAATGGTGATGTCATAGAAGAAGGCATTACCAATACACGTTTTGAAATTAATAAATCATACACGATACCAAGTGATGGTGATGTGACAGTAATTGAAATCGAAGATTATGAGGTGCCAGCAACTTATGCCTATTTTGCCGCTCCTGTTTTAAACGAAAACGTGTTTTTAACCGCTAAAATTGATGATTGGGAACAATACAATTTATTGCCAGCCGAAGCCAATGTATACTTTGAAGGCAGCTATTCTGGAAAAACTAATATCAATCCACAAAGCACAACCGAAGAACTCACCATCTCTTTAGGTGTTGATCCAAATGTGGTTGTTAAACGCACGCAACCAACAGATTTTAAAAAGAATGCCTTCATTGGTAGCAACAAAATCATTTCTAAGCATTATGACATTGAATTAAAAAATAATAAATCTTCAGCTATAGACTTGATATTATATGATAGAATTCCAATTAGTCAAAACAAAGAGATCAAGATTGATGATATAGAAACTGGTAATTCTGAATATGATGATAAAAAAGGCATCTTAAAATGGACTGTCAATATGCCAGCAAACAACAAAGAGACATTTAGTTTCTCCTATATCATAAAATATCCAAAGTATAAGCGGGTTAATTTATAGATGAATAAAGCCTTAAAGTGACAGTATCAGCTTGAGCCTGACTTCAGTTAGTTAGGAACAGATCAAGTTCTTCTTTAATGTGAAGGTCTAACAATAAAGAAGTTTCAGAATTAAAACCTCAGATTAGAAATGTTGACTTTAAGGCTTTTATTTCAAGCTCTTTAAAATAAAGTCCAAGTTCTTATTAGAGTTATCGTTGTTGATGTAAGAATCTGTATAATACTTTGAAGAGATCGCCAACCCGAGATCTTGAAGCTTTTTAATGGTATCTATATAATCTAAACTCACTTTTCCTGTGAGAAGAATATCAAGATCACCACCTTGCTTCGCATAATTATAAACACGATTGATCCCTGTTAGATATTGATGATCTTTAGTAAAGCCTCCTCCTCTATGCACTCTAAGTGTTATTGAAAACGCCTTATCTCTATTGAGTTTGTATTGACTGTAAAGTAAATCAAACGTATCAGCAAAGCTATAACCTTTATTAAGTGTATCTACAGCTATGACGCGATATGCCAGTTCTTTAAGACGCTTCATAGTTAAACATCCAGACATGTATTCTGAATACACTGCTAAGCCTTCTTGGGTTTCTACGTTATTTGGAAACCCATTTGAGAATACCTTTAATGGTTGCGCCAATCCGTTAAACGTCGTAACCATGTGCACACCAACTTCATGGTTGGTTAAAACCTTTAATTGATTTTTACTGAATTTATGATTTTTATGTAACACCAAAGTTTGTGAATGGTTTAAGACCATAGCTGCAGCCGAAAGGTTGGTAGACAACTTGATATTGTAATCAAAATCATAACGCTTAGAATACTCCTTAAAATAATCTACGGCGTCGGTCGCCGAATACATAGGTAACATCTCCTCATCAAAATCACTATCATCAAAGCGCAAGATAAATTTAGCATTATCAATATCTTTCTCTGTTGGTGTACCAAAACTCTTGAGACTATTAAAGTAGAATTTACGCCCTTGGTTAATGGTTTCAATACATTCTATCAACCCAGAATATTCATAGATTACATCTTCATACAACTGTCTAATATCATCATCGGTTATGCGTTCCAGTCTTTGAGAAAAGAATAGACGATGCAATTTATAACCGTTAAATTTCATTTTCGGGTATTTAAATACGGGGTCGTAGGTAAACTTTGAAGAAAAGAATTGTTTTTTCTCGCGTTGGATATTCAACGGATTAATATAATTAAGTACCTCTATCTTCTTTACTAATCGATTTAAATTAGCATCAATATCAAATAGATCTTGGTATTCGTCTGTACTTGTAATTTGTGGCATTGTTAAGCGTGCTTTTTATAAAAATTTGCGGCATGCTCTGGTAATCTTGTTCTCAACTGTTCTTCAACACTTGCAACAACTTCTGGATACATAACATAATTGTATTCATCACAGTAAACCTTTGCAATCTCAGTTGCCAAAACTAAGGTATTTTGAAAGTTTTTCGTTATAAATTTCAAGAAATATCCATTTCCTTGAAACGTGTCATTGATTTTTGAGGTCGATTTAATTTCATGAGGCAAAATCATCTCTGATAATCGTTTCCTCCATTGTTCGATATCGGCTCCAAATCTATCGTTATCTACATTAGAAGTTCCTAAATTCCACGTTGGTACTTCTCGATCCCAACGTTTCCAATTGTAACTATGCATATCATAAACTATAGCCACACCAAATTTCGCTTCGAGCTTAGTGATTAAGGCGTGAACAACCTTATAGAAATTCTCATGCTTTAGCAAGCTCTTTTGTTTTTTCTCTTCGGAAAGTGGCTCATACCATAACTGTTTTCCCCAAGCTGTATCAAAAACGGCATCTTTGGGTGCTCTGTTTAGGTCGTATTCAAAACGAGAATCACAACCTGCAATGACAATAGGATGAGATTTTACCATGTTTTTTGTTTCAGGATCTTCCTCATACCAACGCTCATAGTCTGTATGTATACAATTGTCCCAAAGCTCTTTTCTAAATTGATGTCCGTCATGCACTGCTCCACAAGCATAGTGAACATAGTCATCTATTTTGATTGTGAATGAATAATCCTCTGCCACAGCGTGAAAGCATTTTTCAGTATTGATATTCTCAATGATGGTTTGAATTGGTAAGCGCTCCATAAAATCTAACTTAATATTCTTTTTAAGCTATTGTATATAGCATGTTCCATTTGATCCATTCGACCGTCTGCAAAAGCCATCAATTTGATGTCGGCAAAAAGGGCATCAGGATGATCACTATAAGTAGATTCTGTATTTACAGCATCCACAATTTTAGTAATACTCTGATAATCGTTATCACTTTCAAATTCGGTTTTGATGTGCTTATACGTCTCTTTATCTACACGAGATAAGATATAATCGTGTTCTTGCTGTGTTTCTTTTAGATCAGAATGCGCCACATATAATAAAATATAGGCTACTAGTTCTTGCTTTGTCCAATTAGTGTGTGCCATCGTCTTATCTGTTATTTAAGTTGAACTCATATAAAACGTTTTCAAAATTAAAATGAGAATCGTCAAGATTCTTCTTAAAGCTTATACAAAAATAAAGCTACTAATAATATCACAAAAAACACATATATAGCATTATATTTTGCATGTAAAACTATTTAGTTAATGTTCCAAATTCTGTCCACGAGCCATCATAAACCGATATGTTTTGATACCCAGAAATGTCCGCGGCTAAAGCCAAAATACAAGCTGTAATCCCAGAACCACAAGAAAAGGTCAAGGATCTATTCGCAATATCAAAAGATTTAAAAATAGCTTTTAATTCTTCTTCAGGCCTTAAGCAATTACCATTCAATAATTTGGTATACGGAAGATTGCCCGAATTAGGAATAGTTCCGCTTCGCAAGCCAATTCTAGGCTCAGGAGCAATCCCTTTAAAGCGGTCTTCTGAACGCGCATCTAGGATACCACAGTTCTCATCTCTAGCGATGTTAAGTATGTGATGAAAAAAGCGCATTTTATCTTGCTGAAATTTGGCTTTAAAATCCCCTTCTTCCCAATGCGATATGGCTAATGAATTTATTGTGTTATAGTTATGACGTTCCCATTCTGGAAGCCCTCCATCTAATACAGCAATATTATTGAATCCAAATGACTTGAATAGCCACCATACTCTCGGACTCCAATATATACCTTTATCATCATAAACAACAATCAAGGAATTGTTATTTATGCCTAGGTTTCTGGCCTCTCGTTCAAACTGTTCTTGCGATGGAAATGCATTAGGAAATTCATCGTCTTGATCACTGAATTTCCCTTTAATATCAAAATATCTTGAGTTTGGAATATAAGTTTGTGAGGTGAAATCATCAGCTTTTAAAACTCGAGCATCTAGAATAACAAGTTCCTCTATATGCTGATTTTGAAACAACCACTCACAACTTACAATAGTCGAAACTAATCGACTGGCATTAGGCATCCTCAACAGTTTTTCTTAAACGTGTACGTCTGTCAAATGCTTGTAATTGATCGACTACTTTACTTTCAAGAAAATCAATAACGCGCTCTTCAACTTTAACCTTATTCTTATAGACTTTGTTGATATATGTAATTCCGCCTGGAGACATCACATTAACCTCTACGAGTTTTCCGCCTATAACGTCAATTCCAACGAAATATAAACCGTCTTTAACCAATTTTGGACCTATTTGCTTACACAATGCTTTTTCAGCTTTGGTCAATGAGTGCTTTTGAACCGAACCACCTGCTGATACATTAGAACGATGATCATCAGTACCAGGAACACGTTTCATAGCTCCAACTGGTTCTCCATTAAGTAACAAAATTCTAACGTCACCTTGATCGGCGCCTTCAATATAATCTTGAAGAATCACATAGTTTGATGTGCCATCACCACTCGTGATATAAAAGTCTAATAATGAATTAATATTACTCATTGCCGATTTTTCAATAAGTATCACACCAGAGCCTCCAAAGCCATTTAAAGGCTTTAAGATCATTTTATCAGCTTTAGATTCCTTAATTTGCTGTATGAGATAGTTTTTGTTTTTTGATACATGTGTATTTGGAATGATATTACTATGAGCATCACCAAAAGCAGCAGTATACAATTTGTTATTTGCCTCACGCATACCTTGCAATGAATTCACTATAAACACATCATCTTTTACTGAATCCAAAAAATTAAGCATTATTGGGTCTAGTGGCGGATTAGCTCTAAAGAAAATAGCATCAAAACCAGCAAGCGGTAACATTTCTTCTCTTAGGGTTGCTTTATTGTAAAAAGCTTTTAATGTTGATGGCACTTTTTCCATACGATTAATAACCGTACAAAATGCATTAGTAACACTATCTCTAATAGTTAAGTTAGCTGGTGTACATGTAGCAACACCATGACCTCTTTTAACACATTCTTTTATTAAAGCTAAACTTGTATCGTTTTCAGGATCTATTTGTTCCCAAGGATACATGATAAAACAAACATTCATAGTCAATTATTTTGGTTGGATATTATAAATTTAAAAAGAATAATCTATTCTTAAAACTATTTCACGGCTTCATAATGATCATCCCATTCTTTAGGTTGTGGGTCATGCAACTTGTCTAATGATTTAGCAACCATCATAGAAACTGTTGCATCACCAGTTACATTTACAACTGTTCTACACATATCTAATGGTCTATCAACTGCAAAAATAAGTGCCAATCCGATTGGTAATAATTCTGCTGGAAACCCAATAGATTCTAATACAATCACTAACATTACCATTCCTGCACTAGGCACAGCGGCACTACCAATAGACGCTAACAACGCTGTAGCGATAATCACTAACTGATTGGTAAAAGTTAAGCCCTCAGGCCAAATGACTTGCATAATAAAAACAGCAGCAATACCTTGATACAAACTGGTACCATCCATATTTACAGTAGCTCCAACAGGTAATACAAACCCAGACACTTCTTTGTCAACACCAATATGCTCTTCGACACGTTCCATAGTTACCGGAAGCGTTGCTGCACTACTACTAGTTGAAAATGCTAAAAGCTGAGCTGGAGAAATTTTATTTAAAAACCAAAGAGGAGATTTTTTGGTATACACCTTTACAAGAATAAGATAAAATACAATCATCAAGGCTAAACCAATTACTACGCAAAGTGCGTAATTAAGCAGTTTTAAGAGAATTTCAGTATCGTCAAAAGCAATAATAACATTAGCCATTAATGCAAAAACGGCATAAGGTGCAAACAACATGATAAGGTCTACCATTTTCATAACGACCTCATTGAGCGAGTCAAAAAATTTCACCAATGGTTTGGCTTTTTCTTCAGGAATTAATAACAAACAAATTCCAACAAACAGAGCAAAGAAAATCACTTGAAGCATTTTAGCTTCTGCGAATGACGTGAAAATATTGCTAGGAAAAATATCGACTAAAGCTTGCAATGGCCCAGCATCTTTTGTGGCAGAGGCTTTTTCTAACTTATCTAAGACACCAGCATCATTTTCGTATTTCATTTTAATCTTAGCTATAGTTTCCTCTGACATTCCTGTACCTGGCTGTACGGTGTTCACAATAGACAATCCAATGACGATGGCAATCAATGTTGTTCCTATATAGATGATTATTGTACGTAATCCCATGGATTTAATCTTGGAAATATCTTTAAGATCAGATATCCCTTTGATAAGCGATGCTAATATTAAAGGAATGGCAATTAATTTCAATAAATTAATAAAAATAGTACCAAAAGGTGAAATCCAATTGGTCACAAAATCTTTTCCTCCTACAGAATTCATAATAAAACCAAAGATGATTCCTAAAACCATTCCAATTATTATTTTCCAGTGTAATGCTAGTTTTTTCATATGTAGTATTTAGCTTTTTCCAAAGGAAAAAGTAGTTATTTTGTTTAATTATAGAGTTTATTCAGTAAATAAAAATCGGCCAAGACTAGTGCAGCCATAGCTTCCACTATTGGAATAGCTCTAGGCACTACGCAAGGATCATGCCTACCTTTACCCTGCATTTCTACTAAGTCTCCAGAACTATTTAAAGTTTCTTGTTTTTGAATAATAGTTGCTACTGGTTTAAAGGCTACTCTAAAGTAAATATCCATACCATTGCTAATTCCACCTTGAATACCACCAGACAAATTGGTTGTTGTCGTTCCGTCTTCATTGAATAGGTCATTATGTTCGCTTCCTTTCATTTTCGCGCCACAAAAGCCACTGCCATATTCAAAACCTTTAACCGCGTTAATAGAAAGCATGGCTTTACCTAAATCGGCATGCAATTTATCAAAAACAGGTTCGCCTAAACCAATAGGCACATTTTGAAGTACGCAAGTCACAGTACCTCCAATAGTATCACCTTCTTTTCTAATGGCCTTTATTTTAGAAATCATCTGTTCGGCAGTAGTCTCATCTGGGCAGCGTACGCTATTACTTTCAATTTTAGAAAAATCTAAATCCTGATACGGTTTTTCTAAAAACAAATCACCAACCGAAGATGTGTAAGCGTTAATCTTAATTGTACTTAGCAGTTGCTTTGCAATTGCTCCAGCAACAACGCGACATGCAGTTTCTCGCGCTGAACTACGTCCACCACCTCTATAATCACGCACGCCATATTTTTTTTCATACGTGTAATCGGCATGACTTGGTCGATAGACATCCTTGATATGCGAATAGTCTTTAGATTTTTGATTTGTATTTCTAATAATAAATCCAATTGGAGTTCCTGTAGTTTGGCCTTCAAAAATTCCGGATAAAAACTCAACACTATCAGGCTCTTTGCGCTGTGTCACGATGTCAGATTGACCAGGCTTTCGGCGATCCATTTCTGCTTGAATCGCATCTAAATCTAATTTTAATCCTGCAGGACATCCATCAATTACACCTCCAATAGCAATACCATGAGACTCACCAAAGGTGGATAATTTAAAAATTTTTCCAAAGGAATTTCCTGCCATAGACTTAGATTTTACGCTAATGTAATTCTAAAAATAGAGAAACAAAAACAGAATTTCATAAAGCCTTTAATTTCCATAGAAAAAACATATAACAACAGCTAAACAATTTACTGATTGCTTGATAATTACAGAAATTATCACAACTCTATTTGAATTAATTAATCAAATCAATGCTCGCCTCAAAATAGTAATAGGATGTAAAGCCTCACGTCCTGTTCCATCTTTAATTTGATGCCTACAACTTGTCCCATTAGCAGAAATGATAATATTCTTGTTTGCATTTCTAATCACAGGAAACAAGGTCTGCTCTCCTATCTTCATACTCACTTCATAATGCTCTTTTTCATAACCAAAACTTCCAGCCATACCACAGCAACCACTAGGAATGATAGTCACTTTATAGTTTTTAGGTAAGTTCAAAGCCGCAAAACTAGACATTTGATTTGCCAAGGCTTTCTGGTGACAATGTCCATGAAATTTTATAGTCTTATGTTCTAATGTAAACTGATCTGAGCTAATATTGCCAAGTTTTATTTCTTGTTGAATGAACTCTTCTATCAAAAATGTGTGTTTTGCGAGGTGTTCGGCGGACTCTTTATCATCGGCTAATCTTAAATATTCATCTTTAAACGTAAGAATAGCCGAAGGTTCTATCCCAACAAGTGGTGTGTCTTCTGAAATTAACTCTTTAAATAAAGACACATTTTTGTTAGCAAAACCTTTAGCCTGATCTAATAATCCTTTTGATAAAAATGCTCGACCAGATTCATGATGTTCAATAATTTTTATTTCGTAATTAAGACCTTTTAACAAGGTGATAGCATCAATCCCAATCGAGGTATCTAAATAGTTTGTGAATTCGTCATTAAACAAATAAATTGTCTTTATATAATTACTATTATTTAATTCATTTTTAGAACTTTGAAGTTCTTTATATAAATTTTTACTTGATAATAATGGCAAGGTTCTTTTCTTCGAAATTCCGAAGATTTTTTTCAGAATAAAAGACGTCAATACATTCGAAAATATAAAATTCGTTACCCATGGAAAGTGACTTCCAAATTTGTTTAAACGATTGTTATATGCAAAGAGCTTTGTACGCCAACTTACACCATTAGCTTTTTGATATTGATATTGAAACTCAGTTTTCAAACTAGCGACATCAACACTACTTGGGCATTCACTAACACAGGCCTTACAACTCAAACACAAATCAAAAACTGTTTTTAACTCATCATGATTAAATCTATTAGCTTTTTCTGAGTGCGTCAAAAATTCACGTAAAGCATTAGCTCTTGCTCTAGTTGTATCTTTTTCATTTCTTGTAGCACGATAACTCGGACACATTGTTCCGCCAAATTCAGGTAGTTTCCTACAATCACCAGACCCATTACACTTCTCAACTTCTCGCAATATCCCTAAAGACTTCGAGAAATCTAAAACCGTTTCAATTTCTGGTTCTTGACGACCAGGCTCATAACGTAGTGACTCATCCATTGGAAATGCATCAATAATCTTTCCTGGATTAAAGATGTTTTCAGGATCAAATATAGACTTGATACGTTTTAAAATTTCATAATTAGACTCGCCAATCATCATTGGAATAAACTCGGCACGTACAATACCGTCTCCGTGTTCTCCACTCATAGAACCATTATAACGCTTTACCAAATGAGCAACATCTGTAGTTATCTCTCTAAACAACACAACATCTGCTTTTTTCTTTAAATTGAGTATTGGTCTTAAATGTAGTTCTCCCGCTCCTGCATGTGCATAATAGACTGGTTTCTGATCATACTTTTTCATTAATTCAGAAAACGCCTTGATATAACTGGACAAATCTTCTAATGCCACTGCTGTATCTTCAATACAAGCAGCTGTCTTCTCATCACCTATCATATTTCCCAATAAACCTAATCCCGCTTTTCGTAAATCGTTAGCCCTATCGATCATGGCTTCTTCAAGCAATACATTAGCGTAAGATAAATTAGAGTCCTGCAGGTCAACAATTAGCGATTGAGACAACCTTTTCAACTCCTCTTCATTATCAGACCTCAATTCGCACATCAATATAGCCTCTGGATCTCCTTCCAAAAACTGACGATTAGCCTGTTGCTTTGTATTATACTTTGTAAGATCCAAAATGGTTTTATCCAGCATTTCACAGGTGTACAAATCATGATTCATGACCAATGAAACTGCATCCAAACAACTTTCTATAGATTCGAAATGTGCAGCAATCATTACATTTTTTGAAGGAGGAAGCTCATCCAATTGCAGTGTGATTTGTGTAGTAAATGCTAATGTTCCTTCACTTCCCGACAATAAAGCACACATATTAAAAGCATCAGGAGACGTATCAAATATTTCATTTTTCAACAACTCATCTATAGCATAACCAGTATTTCTACGATGTATTTGAGGTTTAGGAAAATTGTCTTTTATTTGTTTTTGAATGTGCTCTTCTTTTAATTCAGAATATATTGTTTTATAAATCTGCCCTTCCAATGTACTTGATCTCATTTTCTCTTGAAAACTTTCCATTGACACACTCGAAAACACCGCCTCACTCCCATCACTTAAAATCACATCAAGCGCCAATACCTTATCTCTAGTTACACCATATTTTATAGATGTTGTCCCAGAAGAATTATTGCCAACCATGCCTCCAATCATACACCGATTAGAGGTAGACGTATTAGGACCAAAAAATAAACCAAAAGGCTTTAAATAGTTATTTAACTCATCTCTTACAACTCCAGGTTGCACTGTAACAGTGCGCTTTTTTTCGTTGATATCGACTATTTTATTAAAATATTTAGAGACATCAACTACAATACCGTTCCCTACACACTGACCAGCAAGTGACGTGCCTGCTGTTCTTGGAATAAGTGATGTATTATACACTCTAGCAAAGTCAATGAGGCATTTTATATCTGCTTTAGTTTTAGGAAGCGCAACAGCTAACGGCATCATTCTATATACCGAAGCATCAGTCGCATAAAGTGTTTTTGTCAAGTCATCAAAATGCAACTCACCATCTAATTGAGAAGACAATACTTGTAGCTGTGAATTGATTATCATATATGAATAACTATGTTTATAAAACTAAAAAGAAATTTAATAAAACCTGTTTTTTGGCGTTATTTTTGTAAAGTTAATCCGAAAAAGAAAGCAAACGTCTTTATTTGACTTTCATTCGTAATTAATTAATAACAACAAAAACTTAAATTTTATGAAAAAATTATTTTTATTAGCATTAGCTTTAATTGGCTTTACAACCGTAAATGCACAAGACATTGCAGATAACGCTATTGGTCTTCGTTTAGGAGACAGTGATGGTTTTGGCGCTGAAATTTCATACCAAAGAGCCCTTGGAGATAACAATCGTTTAGAGTTAGATCTCGGTTTAAGAAGCGGGAATAATTATGATGGCTTTAAGCTTGCTGGACTTTATCAATGGGTTTGGAATATTGATGGCGCTTTTAACTGGTATGCAGGTGCTGGTGGCGGTGTTGGATCATACAGTTTCGACAATGTTCCTAATGGTGCTGATGACAGTGAAACGTTTATATTCGTAGCTGGAGATATTGGTATTGAATACAATTTTGACATTCCGCTACAATTATCTCTTGATGCTAGGCCAGAACTTGGTTTTGGCGACTTTAGAGATGATTTAGATTTCGATATTGCACTCGGAATTAGATATAGATTCTAAAATCAATCTAAGACTATATTTAAAAAGCCACTTCGTTTGAAGTGGCTTTTTTTTTATAAGTATCGTTCTTTAATAACGTCACAGTGATGGTTCTCATGTCCAGTAACAATAAATGCCACAGCCCGTGGAGATAAATTACTATTGCTCGCTGTTCCAATTTTAGCAAGCATCTCTTCAGTAAAGCCATCAAATAAATTAATAGTAGCTAATCGAACAGCTTTATACTCATTCATTAAACTATATATCGAGCGATTGTTTGCATTACAACTGGCTGCATACTCATCTTGATCAAAACCAGGGAATAAAGTTTTATCGCCTCTAGCAATACCAAGCGCTCTATAAGTAAATACGCGTTCTGTATCAATTAAATGCTGTATAATCTCTTTTACAGTCCACTTCCCTTCAGCATATCTATATTCCAGTTTGTCCTCTGGAATAGACTCTAAAAAAGCAATTGTAGCATTACCATTATCTTTTAAACCTTCATTTAAATGAGATGAATCTGCCTTTTCTATATAGGTTTGATAATAAGGGTTATATTCACTTTTTAATAAGTCATCTTTAGTCATAATTATGGTGTTTAGAATTTAAATGCAACAAAAAACCCTTCATCAAATACATGACAAAGGGTTAATTTTATAAATGTTAAAATAGTTATAGTTCATTAAAAATAGTATGCATTAAACGCTTCTTGTCGTTAATACTTTCTTCTAGAGAAATCATAGTCTCTGTTCTGTAAATTCCTTCAATATCGTCTAGCATAAAGATAATATCTTTTGCATGAGACGTGTTCTTTGCTCTCACCTTACAGAAAATATTGAACTTACCAGTAGTGATGTGCGCAACAGTTACATAAGGTATCTGAGCAATACGCTCTAAAACAAATTTCGTTTGAGATGTATTATTCAAAAACACACCAACATAAGCTATGAATGAATACCCAAGCTTTTGGTAATCTAGAGTTAAAGACGAGCCTCTGATAATACCAGCTTCTTCCATTTTTTTAACTCTTACATGCACAGTTCCTGCCGAGATCACTAATTTTTTAG
This sequence comes from Psychroserpens luteolus, assembly GCF_021032705.1. GTDB lineage: Bacteria > Bacteroidota > Bacteroidia > Flavobacteriales > Flavobacteriaceae > Psychroserpens > Psychroserpens luteolus. The sequence continues at coordinate 335,812 of NZ_JAHVXI010000002.1, forward strand.
CAATATCCGTAAAAGGAATTCTCGTATTATCGATTAACATATCTAAAATTTGATGATCAATTTCATCTAATTTAAATTTCGCCATTTTCTTACTTTTTTATAAATATTATACAAAAATAATGCAATTTCCTTAAAGATACTGCATTAAAAATGGACTTTTTTACGGTTTTAATAAGAATTTTTCATTATTTATGACTACGAAATCGTTTTCGTTGCCCTCGGAAATTGTAGTATTATTCTCTCCGAATACTTGATATCCATTAGCATTGAGCTCTTTATGTGCATTAAAATCGCTTAAATCTGAGATTTTTTCAATTTTAGGGATAAATTTCACCTCACCACCCACTAGCCTTTCATGAAATTGAACAGCCACATCCAATCCGCTAGTATTTCTAATAATAATGTCATAGAACAACTTTTCGTTTTTTGGAATATCTAAATAGGTCGCATATTTATGTCCGTTTACTACATTGTTCGCAATGTAAGATAGTGACACTAGTAATGACTGAAACATGAATTCTCGCGTTTGCTCTCTCATATAGTCATTTGTAAAATGACCAGCCTCAAATAACACCGTTGGCACATCTTTAGCTTGAAATGTATCGCCTACACAGTTAATATTGAATCCGTCATCATATATACCAACCTGATCTTTAATCTGCAATTGGAGATTCTTATTCATTACAGTAATAATCTCCATAGCTACCATTCTGGATGACGTAACTGTACGCTCAGCATCTTGTGCTGGAGCTAGAAAGGATACTGTTGCCGATTTATTCGTATGCCCAGCACTAAAGATTGTTCGTTGTCCATGTAAATTATAGCAAAAATGCGGTTTAAATTTTTCAAAAACAGAACGCAACACCCTGCTTTCAGGCTGGGATAAGTCTTGAGCATCACGATTTAAATCTATATCATTTGCATTATGTCTCGTATAAGCTAAAGCTCCATCAGGGTTTAAAATTGGAATTATTTTAATAGTACATTGCTCCAAAATTAAATCCAAATCAAAAGTGTTCTCAGCAAAAGCATTGAGCATATCAAAAATTGCCTTGGTTGTTGTGCTTTCGTTGCCATGCATTTGAGACCACATTAAAACCTTTTTGTCTCCATGCCCCAAAGTAATTGTATAAACAGGTAATGAATTCACAGAAGTCCCAACCAAATCAATGCTAAAATTTTTATCAAATTTCTTAAGTAAAGGCGCTATAAAACCATGGTGAATATAGCGTCCAAAAAGCAACTTTTCTTTGTGTGTTTTGAATAATGTTTTAAGAGTTTCTAACTGCATATTTACAAATTACCAATCACAAAGGTAAACATTTGTTAATTTACAATTGTAAACACACGAAATATCCAATTACAGTTTCATTTGTTGATATTTGTATACAATTTACCTCTTATACCTAAATGTTAATTGAAGAAAATGCAATAAAAAATATTTATTAGCATCAAATAATTAATATTCAGATAATTAAATCAATTTAAGTAAAGTTTAAGTTTTATATATAATATATTATTATTAGTTCTTTATCTTTAGAGTTTACAATTTTATTTACATTTGTAACGTTACATAATTAAACTTTAAGGTTTACAATGATCAACAACGAAGAATTTACAAAACGACTTCAAAAAGTCATCGATTTTTACGGAGAATCGGCATCTTCTTTTGCAGAAAAAATAGGCGTCCAACGCTCTAGTATTTCTCATATATTATCTGGTCGAAATAAGCCAAGTTTAGATTTTGTTTTAAAAGTACTCTCCTCCTTTCCTGAAGTGGAATTATACTGGCTAATGAATGGCAAAGGAAATTTCCCATCTAAAAAAAACAAAGCATCTTCTCATCCCATTTCCGAAGTTGAAAAAAATGCGGTCTTAGAAATTCCTCAAATTTCTAAACCCGACGATAAATCAATAGAACGCATAGTCATATTTTATAAGGATGGTACATTTAAGAATTTTGAGCAGTCATAAATCTGCTAGCTATTTTTTTAATACCTGATTATTCTAATATGTCTCATAAATCATGTTCCATTTTGTAATTTTGTACAAAACTCAAATTATGCGACACTGGTTACTTCTTCTTCTGCCATTATTTTTTCTAAATTGCTATGAAGCTGAGCGCAATTGTACCGACTTTAAAACCGGAACCTTTGAATTCACTTACATAATTGATGGTATTGAAAAGACAGGCACATTTGTTAGGACTAAAGATTATAACATCGATTATTTTGACAATAAAATTGATTCCGCATCCATACGATGGATTAATGATTGTGAATTTATTCAGAAAGAGTTACACCCCAAAAATAAGGAAGAGCAGAAAGCTATTCATTTTAAAATATTGAGCACAACTGAAGATTCTTATACTTTTGAGTATAAATTAGCTGTAAAAGAGGATTTTAAAAAGCAACGTGTAGAAAAAGGCATTGCAAAAAAGATAAAATAACATGTTAGAATTTTTATTAACTGGTGATGCTATAATTGCATTGTTAACTTTGACATTTTTAGAGATAATTTTAGGAATAGATAATATTGTATTTATTTCTATTGCAGCTAATAAACTTCCGGAGAATCAGAGAAGCAAAGCCACAAATATAGGGCTAATCCTAGCTTTAGTGCAACGCGTTATTCTTCTGTTTTTTGTCTCTTTTCTTGTTGGTTTGTCTAAACCTTTTTATACTATTGAGAACAACTGGCTCCAGCTGCATATTAGTTGGCAAGCCCTAATTTTGTTTATTGGTGGTTTATTTTTGATTTATAAAAGTACTTCTGAAATTAGAGAAAAAGTTACAGATCCAGAGCATGATGAAGACCAGGTGAAAGGAAAGACAATTAAATCTTTATCTAACGCATTGGTGCAAATACTCATTATTGATTTTATTTTTTCCATAGATTCTATCCTTACAGCAGTAGGAATGACCAATGGGCTGCATCCTAATCAAAATTACACCTTAGTATTAATGATTATTGCTGTAATGATCTCTATTGTGATTATGATTGCTTTTGCAAATCCTATACGTCGCTTTATAGATACCAATCCGAGTATTCAAATGTTAGGACTAGCCTTTTTAATATTAATAGGTTTTATGCTAATTACCGAAGCTGCTCACTTATCGAATACAGAGTTCTTTGGAAATAAGGTTGGCGCAATACCTAAAGGTTATCTCTATTTTGCTATCGCTTTCTCTTTATTTGTAGAGTTTTTGAATTACAGGCTCAATAAAAAGGCACAGAAGAAGAACAAGAAAAAAACAAAAACAGACTAGTCCATTATAAACTTAAAGCCTGTCGTTATAATACTTGAACTTAAGCTATTATCTCTATCATAATAGGTGTATTTCAAGTCGATACTCTTTAGTCCGAGTTTCCATATATGAAGTTTTGTAAAAATATCTGTATACGAAGCTCCAAAACTAAACTGATTCGCACTATACTTAGATAAATCATAATCTGATGTATAGAACTCATCTGTAGACAAATGCCCTTCATAAATATTGAAATAATCTGCTGCTGTTTGATTATAAAAGCGATAGGATGGATACAAGGTGAATTTATCACTTATTTTTATAGGAAGTTCAACACTAGTAGTATGAGACTTAATTCCCCAATCATCGGTATAATAGCGATAAAACGTTCTTAACACAAATGTTTCATCTATATAATAATTTAATCGTCCTCCCAATGCGATTTTAAATCTAGAGTCTGGTAAACGCTCTATATCATCAGCGAGATGAAAATTATCAATAAATGAATCTTCTATATCACTAAAATAAACACGCTGAAAAGGTGTAGATAACAGCCCGTCTTGCATAACTAAATCAAGTGCAATAGACCCTTGAAGGTTTTTGGATAGTATTTGAGAAAACCCAAAACCCAAGGCATAGGAGTTACGACCTTCATTATCAAAAATTGTGAAATTTGGATTATAATTAGAGTTTCCTGTAACTATATTTTGGTTGAACAAACTGCTATTTAAGCCTTCACCGCCTTCTTGAAACGGCCTTAACTCTGTTGGGTAAAGGGCATTCCAAGTATCTATATAAACATTTCCATTAATACTAATTTCAGTATTTTTTTCATTAAAAAGTTTTGTATAACTCCCTCCAACTCCTATTGAGAAATAATCATATTCTGCAGATATAGAAAGCTTAGCAGACCAAATGTCATTTCTATCATCAGAACTATGGCTATAAGATCCTGTTATATTAGTCCAAACATCACCTTTAGAAGCTCCTGAGCTAGCAACAAATGGATCAGCTCCACTATCTACATCAAAAGGACCAACGTTACTTGAAGATGCCGACGTATAAGCAGAAACACCTGCATCTATTGTTAATATATCATCGTCATTTAATGGAATAGACACTATAAATGTTGCTGTAACATCTGTAAGTTCTTCTGTCCCAATTCCACCACTTACAGCAGCATTATCTCCATCTTGAGTATAATAACTCGACAGAAAATCAACTTCAGTAGTCTCCAAAACTCTCTTTTTATAAACTTGCGTAGAATCTTGAGATTGTCCAAATACAAATTGAAATGAACATATGGCAAGAACAATCAAACTTCCTTTTTTCAAATTTCTGTTTTATTTAATTATTTAATTGCAACCACAGCCGCCTCCGGTTTTTCCTCCATTAGCACCAGACGCTGCTTCTCTATAAGAATGAGCTGTTAATATATTTCTATCCGATTTCCTGTCGGCCAAAACCATATCAGGATCATTAAGGTTTACTTTTTCATATTCTTTTACTGCCACACAAGACGTTAAAAATGATATCGACATAACGAGTAATAATGCTTTTTTAATCATCTGATTTGATTTTTATATTATTTGATGTAAAGAGATTACCATTATCATCGATGATAATGCACTCTATATTTTGCAATTGATTTACCCTATTTAGACCTACATCTATTCCCATAACAAATACCGAAGTTGCTAACGCATCGGCTAACTCGGCTTTTGGAGCAAATACAGTAACACTTATAATTCCCGATGATGGATAACCGGTTCTAGGATCTATAATATGAGAATAACGCTTATTGTTAAACGTGACGTGTTTCTCGTAATTACCCGAAGTCACTACTGCTCCATTAGATATAGGTAACAGCGCATAAGCTTTGGCTTTGTCTAATGGGTTAGTGATTGCCACGTTCCATTCGTCTCCACTTACCTGTTTACCCCAAGTATTCATGTCTCCCGAAGCATTTATAATTCCCGAGGCTACTCCTTTGGATTTCAAAAGAGATTTGGCTTTATCTGCTGCATAACCTTTCCCTATGGCTCCAAAGCCAATCTTCATTCCTTTTTCTTTTAAAAAAACTGAAGAATTATCAGAATTCAATACTACATTTTCGTATCCAACTTTTTCAACTGACGCTTTTATATCTGTTTTTGAAGGCATTTGCTTCATACTTCCATCAAACTTCCAAATTTTATCCATTGAAGCATAAGAAATATCAAAGGCGCCATCTGTTAGTTTAGAGATAGATAATGAGCGTTGAATTAAATCAAACAACTCTTTATCTACTACAACTGGTTTTAAACCAGCATTTCTATTAATTTCGGAAGTTTGAGATTTTATATCCCATGAGGAAATCAGTTTTTCAATTCTCGTTATTTCCAAGACAGCTAAATCAATATATTGATTTGCCTGAATAGTATCTTTTGCCACTACTGTAATATCAAATCGGCTACCCATAAGCTTTAAAGTACGTTTATGTGTGATTTGTCCTTGAACACAAAATTGTGTGAGAAGTAAAAAGAGTAGTATTGAGATCTTTTTCAAAATATTATAATTTAAAAGACTCTAAAATTTTTATATAATCGGAAGGCGACATTTTTTTATAACCAGTAGCTCCTAACTTATTCCCTTTAGCATCCAGAACGACAACAAAAGGGAAATATCCATTTTTATTATAAGTTTCAGCTAATTTATTATTGTGTTCTTGCTGAGATTGAGATAATGCATTTTTCTTTCGTTTTGGAAAGTCAGCTTTAAGCATTATAAAATGATCTTTGGCGTAATTTTCAAATTCATCCGTATGCCATATCTCTTTATCTAATTTGATACAAGGCGCACACCAGTCTGATCCTTGAAAAACCAGCACTATTTTTTTATTTTCTTCTTGAGCTGAAGATTTAGCTGTGTCAAAATCTGTAATCCATTCTTGAGAAAATGCCGATACAGAAAAAAGTATACATAAAGCAACTATGATATTATGCTTCATAATGATTAATAGTTAATAGGTTGTTGTTACAACGGCAAAAAAATCAAATACATACAATCGGTCAGTTAAAAAATGTTAAAACTAACTTTTCAACTTACACAACTGTCACTAAAAATCAAATTACTGAAGTATTCAAATCCTATAAAATGATAACTATCAATTAAAACAAAGTAATCTGTCCCTCATCGTCTTCAGTATCCTTTTTAGGATTATCTTCAGGTTTTTCATCAGAAGCAGACTTCGTATCAGAAGGTTCTACAGTTTCATCAATCACTTCAATTTCTACCGCTGGAATCTCCTCAGGCGCTTCATATGGTAATGGCTCCAATAGATTGACTTGGTTGATCTTCTCTTTCGTCAATTGATTACCTAAAGCATTAATTCCTTTTATTGCAATAAATTCTTCGAGATTAATCTCTTCGTTATCCTTTCTATCTTTTCCACGTTCTTTTTTAAATTCTATTTCAGCCATTGGCTTCCAATCTGTAGAAACGATTTCTAATTGAGAGTCTGGATGGTCTGAAATAAAAGATTCTTCCTTACCTTCATTCTCTATAAGAAAGCGTTTAACATAGTACATTTCCTTTTCTCCATTGTAGTATACGACAGAGATAGGCTTCTTCGGAATCCATTTTTCCAATACAATCATATCATCATCAAAATGCGTACTTAACTCTGGCAAAATCGTTTTTACAACACCAGACTGTGTAATTATAAGCAATCTATCTTCTCCTCTAAATTCACCTATCAATTCTCCACGCTCGTCAACATTAAGTCGTTGCACTGTATCATCAAACCATATTTTACGCGGTTTCAATGTCGAAACTCCCTTTTCTTTGAGTTCTATTTTCTTAACCGAATACTTCGTTACCAGGTTACCTTTTGAAGCTCTACCTTTAATTAATACATCAGCAAAATCTAAGTCCCATTTAAGCTTTTTAATACTTCCTACTTGGCGCAAATGGACTGTGATAACCTCAGCTTCTCCATTTGGGTTTGCAGAAAAGTACCATAACTTAGAACTTTTTGATCCGTTAGTAAGGTCATATTCTTTATCTCTTGTCATAGACGTCACCGCAAAACGCTTCACATAAGTTGGCCCTTTACTCCCATCGCGATAAATCAAATTATAGATAGTACGTTTATCTTTCTTTTTAAAGACAGCAACATGTATAATATCTTTCCCAACAAAGGTTTTACTTCCCACTTTAGTCACCATCATTTTACCTTCCTGAGTAAACACTATAATATCATCAATATCACTACAATCGCAAACATATTCATCTCTTCTAAGCGATGTCCCTATGAAGCCTTCTGCTCTATTGACATATAGTTTTGTGTTTCTAATCACAACTTTAGTTGCATCTACATCTTCAAATGTTCTAATTTCTGTTTTACGCTCACGACCATCGCCATAATCCTTTTTTAAACGTTGAAAATAGGAAATAGCATAATCGATAAGGTTAGCCAAATGATGTTTAACCTCATCAATTTGATCTTCAAGCGCATCAATTTTTTGTTGCGCCTTGTCAATATCAAATTTTGAAATACGTTTAATTCTAATCTCGGTTAGACGTGTAATGTCGTCGACTGTAATTTCGCGTTTAAGATGCTTCACATGAGGCTTCAACCCTTTATCTATAGCTTGAATCACACCTTCCCAAGTTTCTTCTTCTTCAATATCACGATAAATTCGGTTTTCAATAAAAATACGCTCTAAAGATGCAAAATGCCATTGCTCTTCAAACTCACCAAGTTTAATTTCCAATTCACTTTTCAGAAGTTGAACTGTATTATCTGTTGAACGTCTCAACATTTCAGAAACACCAATAAACAACGGTTTATTATCTTCAATCACACAACCTAGAGGCGAAATTGAAGTTTCACAATTGGTGAATGCATAAAGCGCATCTATTGTTTTGTCTGGTGAAATACCGCTAGGTAAATGCACCAAAATCTCTACATCTGCAGCAGTATTATCTTCGATTTTTTTAATCTTAATCTTTCCTTTGTCATTTGCTTTCAGAATAGAATCAATCAAAGACGATGTGTTTGTAGCGAAAGGGATTTCGGTAATAACCAACGTGTTTTTGTCTAATTGGGAGATCTTAGCACGTACGCGAACCTTTCCTCCTCGAAGTCCGTCATTATAATTAGATACATCAGCAATACCAGCTGTTGGGAAATCTGGAACAATAGTAAAACGTTTTCCTTTAAGGTGTTTAATAGAAGCATCTATAAGTTCTATAAAATTATGGGGCAATATTTTGGTTGACAATCCTACAGCAATACCTTCTCCGCCTTGAGCTAGAAGTAAAGGAAACATCACTGGAAGATTGATTGGTTCTTTACGTCGACCATCATAACTTGCTTGCCATTGTGTAATTTTTGGATTATAAACCACGTCCAATCCAAACTTAGAAATACGTGCTTCGATATAACGAGAAGCAGCAGCGCTATCACCTGTAAGTATGTTTCCCCAGTTTCCTTGCGTGTCGATAAGAAGGTCTTTTTGACCAATCTGAACCATAGCATCAGCAATACTAGCGTCACCATGAGGATGGTACTGCATGGTATGACCAACTATATTTGCAACCTTATTATATCGACCGTCATCTAAATCTTTCATAGAATGCATAATACGACGTTGCACAGGCTTGAAGCCGTCTTCAATTGCAGGAACTGCTCTTTCGAGAATTACATAAGATGCATAATCTAAAAACCAATCTTTATACATACCAGTAACTCTGGTAATGCTTTCTTGTGGTTCATCTTGATTATCAATGATATCAGTATTATCTTCGCTCATTAATCTTTCTTGTTTTTATTCATTTTAATAATTTTACTTAGAGACTGCCTGATATAGCGCCGTTTTTTTCGAGGAACCAGAGTTACATTAAAGGACTGCTTGGTTTTTCTACCACGACTATCTCTAAGATAAAATGTAAGTGTTTTATAAACGATATAGTTTCTAAACTTAAACGCATATAATCGTTCTTTTTCAAATTCTAATTTACGCTCTCTATAATTGTATTTTTCTGAAAGCAGCAGCCCTCGATTAATTACCACTACTTTAACACCATCACTATCATACTCAAAATATTTTGAAATGTAATGTACTAAAACTAAAAGCATCACAAACCCAAAAACAATAATAAAAAAAGTAAGCGTTGGGTTATCAGTGACTTCACTAAACGCCCTAAAGACAGTCGCAAAAAGCACAGCAAGAAGTATCAATACAAAATATACTGATATGATTGTGTTCTTTACTTTTGAATTATTGGTACGCATTGTACTAATTTAATTTAATATTAAAATCACTTAAAATAGTAGTGAGGTCTTTTTTGGTGATATCTACATCTATAATTTCTCCCTCTTTATTTTTTACTTTTAAAGTTAATTGTTTTAATTCTTCTGTATTTGAAGCTTTAGTAATATAGTCACAAATTTTACTTTCTGTAATCTGTTCTCCATTTACGGCAAGGATTTGGTCACCATAATTAAGTCTTTTTTGTAGCGCTTTATCCCAAACATAGCCAACAACAATAGTATTATTTTTATATGTCGAAGTATATCCAGACATTGGCTTACTCACATCTAATGTTTCTGTTTTTGGTTTGAAGTAAAATCGCTTATTTCTATAATCGATTGTCATTACACCATAATTTAATAATTCAGCGCCTATTTTAGAATTATCATCTTTAGTGGTGTGCGTGATACAATTTTCAATTTCAAAATCATTGATAACCAATTTCGGCAAATGCACTCTTAACTGATTATTCACAGGAACTTCACCAAATAAACTTACTGATGACGCTCCATTACTTTGACCAATAGCATTAAAGATAGCTTTGGATTTAAAAATATCATAATTTTCTCGAGACAGATCATATAGACCTCCCATACCTGTGTCAATTAAAACGAGTTCCCTGCCTTTGTCTTTTCCATGAAGTTCTATCCAAACATAGGGACTACCTTGATTACCTACTAGTTTAATTTTGTTAGATTCTTTCTTGTTTAAGCCTAGTTTTTTTGGTTTATCTGTTAGTATTAAAACTTTATTCGAAGCATCAAATTGAATAATAGACTGTTTGAGCAAGTTACTACCAATAAATCCATCGACACCAAAACACTTAAATATATCACTTCCATTGAGATCATATACCAATGCTGTAGCATTTTCAAATTCAATTCCACCAAGCTTTAAGCTTTTTAATGACACCACATCTAGTTGTTGGCGTTTTCTGTTAGCATCAGTCGTGGGAATCGTTGTTACTACTTTAGGTTTTACAGTTTGTAAAACTTCAGAAGATATAATATTAGGAGCTCCTGTATCTAACAAAAACCTATACACCTTTCCTTCTATTTCTACAGGAACGATGATTTTGTTTTTCTCAAACTCAAATGGAATTTCCTCATAATAATTTTTAGCATTAACTTTTCCTTGCCTAAGACTACTACTTTGAGCACAAGCATTTAAAGTAAAAGCAAGGATAATTAGCTTAAATACGATTTGATTAATACACTTCATTCTACTTTTCGTCTTCAACCAAATCTAATTCAACTTTCAAATTATTTATAATAAACTCTTGACGAGATGGTGTATTTTTCCCCATGTAGAAAGATAACAATTCCTCAATCGACATGTCTTTATCTAGCATTACTGGATCTAAACGAATATCATCGCCAATGAAATGCACAAATTCATCAGGAGAAATCTCACCAAGACCTTTAAATCGTGTAATTTCTGGTTTTGGTTTTAACTTCTCAATGGCATTGCGACGTTCCGCATCTGAATAGCAATAAATGGTTTCTTTTTTATTTCGGACTCTAAATAAAGGTGTTTGTAAAATGTATAGATGTCCTTCCTTAATGACTTCTGGAAAAAACTGCAAAAAGAATGTGATTAACAATAATCTAATATGCATACCATCAACATCAGCATCGGTAGCAATTACGATATAATTATAACGCAAATCTTCTAGCGATTCTTCAATATTTAAAGCAGCTTGCAATAAATTAAACTCTTCATTTTCATAGACGATTTTTTTACTCAAACCATAACAATTAAGAGGTTTTCCTTTTAAACTGAAAACAGCTTGAGTATTGACATCTCTAGATTTTGTGATACTACCAGATGCAGAATCTCCCTCTGTAATAAATAATGTAGTCTCTAGATTACGTTCATTTTTGGTGTCTCCAAAATGCACGCGGCAATCCCTCAATTTTTTATTGTGCAAACTTGCCTTCTTTGCTCTGTCTTTTGCTAACTTTCTAATTCCTGAAAGCTCCTTACGTTCGCGCTCAGCTTGTAAAATCTTACGTTGAATTTTCTCTGCAGTATCTGGATTTTTATGCAAGTAGTTATCCAGATAACGCTTCATAAAATCGTTGATATATGTTCTTACCGTTGGCAAGCCTCCTCCCATATCTGTAGAACCTAATTTTGTTTTTGTCTGACTTTCAAAAACAGGCTCCATGACTTTGATTGAGATCGCTGAGGCTACAGATTTTCTAATATCTGATGCTTCATAGTTCTTTCCGTAGAACTCACGCAAGGTTTTTACTAGAGCTTCTCTAAACGCTGCTAAATGCGTCCCTCCCTGTGTTGTGTTTTGTCCATTTACAAAACTGTGATATTCTTCGCTGTATTGTGTTTTACTATGTGTTAGTGCCACTTCAATATCATTTCCTTTTAAATGGATAATATCATAGAGGCGATCTGTTTCATTTATGTTTTCAGATAAGAGATCTTTAAGTCCGTTCTCACTAAAATACTTTTCTCCATTAAAAACGATTGTTAATCCCGGATTGAGATACACATAGTTTTTAAGCATCTTTGAGACATACTCATTACGATACTTATAATTTTTGAAAATAGTCTCATCTGGAATAAATGATACTTTGGTCCCTTTTCGTCTAGATGTATCATCAAGCAATTCTTGATTAGAAAGATTTCCTTGTTCAAATTCGGCCGAAGCAGACTTCCCATCACGTGTTGATTCTACTCGGAAATAATTAGATAAAGCATTTACCGCTTTTGTACCAACACCATTTAATCCGACAGATTTCTTAAAAGCTCTAGAATCATATTTTCCTCCAGTGTTCATTTTAGAGACCACATCAACTACTTTTCCTAATGGAATTCCTCGTCCATAATCCCTTACGATTACTTTATTACCTTGGATAGAAATTTCTATAGTCTTACCTGCTCCCATGACATATTCGTCAATGGAATTATCTAAAACTTCTTTAAGTAGAATATATATACCATCATCTGGTGATGAGCCATCACCTAATTTACCAATATACATACCAGGTCGCATTCTGATGTGTTCTTTCCAATCAAGCGAGCGTATGTTATCTTCGGTATATTTGGTTTCTTGAGACATAAATGGATGAAAAATTAAGATAGAACGCTAATATAACATAACGTTACAAAAAATGAAATAGGGATCCCACAAAGTAATTAACAATAAAAGCCCAATATTGTTGAGAACGTTACTGTTTTATTGATTATAAGATAATTCTTCAGCTTTTTCTTTCAAAAACGTATTTCGAGTCACTAATAAGTTAGTCATATAGTGCTTTAAAAACAGAACGTTTGCGATTTTTCCGAAGATCCCAAAAGGCGATTGAAAATAAAACGTATCAACCATCACAGTACCATCATTTTCAATTTGAAATCGATGTTCATGCTTAAACGATTTAAAAGCTCCAGAAACCATTTCATCTACAAAATAGTATGGAGGATCAAATTGCGTAATTTTAGAGGTTAGTTTCTGTGTAATTCCGAAGTGTTTTGCTTCCCATGTCACCCATTCTCCTAGTGCAATCAAACCTGATGTTTTACCAGCTATTGCTTTTTCGCCAGAATCCACCATGGACATTTTATGAAAATCTATATCACGTGACAGGTCAAAACAGACTTGAATGTCTGCATCAATAAATGTCTTGATTTCGATTAAAGGCATTATACATTAAATAAGAAGTGCATAACATCACCATCCTTGACAATATAATTTTTACCTTCAACACGCATTTTACCGGCTTCTTTAACTTTTGCTTCACTACCATACTGTACATAGTCATCATAGGCAATAACCTCTGCTCTAATGAAGCCTTTTTCAAAGTCGGTGTGGATCACACCAGCAGCTTGAGGTGCTGTTGCGCCTATATCTACTGTCCAAGCTCGAACTTCCTTGACACCAGCAGTAAAATACGTTTGCTGATTTAATAACTTGTAAGCAGATCTTATTAATTTTGAAGAACCTGGTTCATCCAAACCAATATCTTGAAGAAACATTTGACGTTCTTCGTAATCATCAAGTTCATTAATATCGGCTTCTGTACCTACGGCTAAAACCAAAACTTCTGCTTTTTCATCTTTTACAGCTGCTCTTACTTGTTCTACATAAGCATTTCCAGATACAGCACTTGCCTCGTCGACATTACATACATACATCACTGGTTTAGAAGTGATCAATTGCGCAGGACCAACAAATTCCTCTTGTTCATCATCGCTAAACTCCAATGCTCTAACCGATTTTCCAGCTTCGAGGCCATCTTTAAGTTTTAGCAATATAGCTTCTTCCTTTTGTGCTTCTTTATTTCCTGTTTTTGCTGCACGCTTCACTTTATCAAGTTTCTTTTCTACAGTTTCAAGATCCTTAAGCTGCAATTCCATATCGATAGTTTCCTTATCACGAATAGGGTCTACACTGCCATCTACATGCACAATATTATCATTATCAAAACAACGCAACACATGAAGAATAGCATCGGTTTCACGAATGTTTCCCAAAAACTGATTTCCTAAACCTTCACCTTTACTCGCTCCTTTTACTAAACCTGCAATATCTACAATTTCAACAGTAGCAGGCATAACACGCTCAGGGTTTACCAAAGACTCTAATTTTTGAAGCCTTGGGTCTGGCACATTAACCACACCAATATTGGGTTCGATCGTACAAAACGGAAAATTTGCGCTCTGCGCTTTAGCATTAGATAAACAGTTAAATAAGGTCGATTTACCTACGTTTGGCAATCCTACAATTCCAGCTTTCATAAGTTTTGTTTTTGCGAGTGCAAATGTAGTTAAATATCTTATTGTTTTAAATAAAAACGAGAAGTAAGATTACAGAGACTAGGAGACGTCTCTATTTTCTAATTATTATAGCACGATATACCGTATCTTGTAGAGATAGCATCGTTTCTTCTATAGGGAATCCTGTACTGTCCATATGAATAACAGTCGTGTAGACAGGTTGAGAATCATTAGCCTTTTTAAGTTGTTGCACATCTACTCGCTTTAAAACAGACTCATTCCAAGAGTAAGTTATAATTTGATTTAATCCAAATTCAGCTTTAGGATGATCCTTTTTCTTTATAGCTTTCTTTATAAGTTGATTTTTTTCATTGTAGTAATAATCTATATGGTCATAAAACTCTGGGTAATTCATAATTTTCCCTTCTTCTAGTTCACCATCTCTTGAAACGATTTTTTCATTTTTAACGACATATTTATAGTGAATTCCCCATCCAAAGTTAGACATCTCACTTTCAAAAATAGTATCAGTATTGCGTGTTCTTTCATAAGTGTATAATTCGGAATAATCGGTAAATATGTTTTTTTTCATTAATAATCCTGTGGAATCAAATTCAAAATGATTGGTGCAACACATAAAGCCTCTTCTATTTTCCATGACAATATTATTTTTTTGCAAAATAAAATAGCTTAAGGTATCGCCCACTATAGAACCAGCAACTTTCCCATGAGTAAGAATTTCAAAAACCAAACCTGCATCAGAAGCCTTCATCAAATGTGGAATATCATCGATACAGTTAACCAATAAAGGGTCTAAAGATGTTTTCTTTTCTACAGAATCTGAAGACGTCCTCTTGTCTTTAGAACAGGACAGGAAAAGACACACACATAAAACTAAAGTAATATATTTCATTAAATAACTAAACAAAAAAATCCTAAGCTTATTGCTTAGGACATTTATTTCTTAGTATAGTATTATCTTAAAAACATCAACTTCAGTATGATATAGATGACATAAAGAAATACGCAACCCGTAACAATCATAAGTGTACAACCTAAGTGCTTCCAAAATCCGTTATACTCTTCTTTGTCTTTGTGCTCCATAAAGGCAATTTAAACAAAAAACCCCAAGCAATAAGCTAGGGATTCAATTTTATAATTAAATATTTTGTATTGCTTAATCATCAGGATGCATAAAGCGTTGCTTTCCAAGCAGTACCTCTTCTGTTTCCACATGGTCATCATCAGGAACACAACAATCTACAGGACATACAGCTGCACATTGTGGTTCTTCATGAAACCCTTTACATTCTGTACATTTATCGGGAACGATATAATAAATCTCATCGCTAATAGGCTCTTGTGCTTCATCTGCATTAACAGCATTACCGTTTGGTAAAACAACATGTCCTCCTAAACTCGTACCATCTTTATATCTCCAATCATCTGCGCCTTCATATATCGCTGTATTAGGACATTCAGGTTCACATGCGCCACAGTTGATACACTCATCTGTTATTATAATTGCCATAGTAATTTTTCTTTTAAATAAGCTTGCGTAAATTTGCAGTTGCAAAAATAAAGCCAAAACATCGTATAACCAAACACAATATGGATTTACAACAAAGAATTAACGCTTTTTCCAAACTGGGCGATTTTTTAAGTCAGTTTTCTTCGGAAGGCATCGAAAAAAAAGACAACATTATAAATAACGATTTGTTTTTTAACGGCTTTAAACATCAAATCAAATTAGCACAAGAGCATAACGGTTGGTTTACAAAAGAGAACATATTATTTGCTTTAGACGGATGGTCTAACCAATTGACTGATAGTAATATTAAACAATGGTTATCAAAGTATAAGTTTACTACCGAAAACTTAAAAATCATAGCTATTATTATGGCAGGAAATATTCCGCTAGTAGGCTTTCATGATTTTTTGTCTGTATTAATTTCTGGTCAAAATGTTTTGGTGAAACAATCGTCTAATGACAAACATCTTTTACCCTATTTAGCCAAATATTTAGAGCATGTAGAACCTGAATTCAAAGGTCGAATTTCATTCACCGAAGGTAAGCTAGACGATTTCGATGCAGTTATCGCAACAGGAAGTGATAATACAGCGCGCTACTTTGAATATTATTTTAAAGACAAGCCTTCAATCATTAGAAAGAATCGAAACTCAGTAGCTGTATTAACTGGAAACGAGACCGAAGACGAACTGAAAGCACTTTCCGAAGATATTTTTAGATATTATGGTTTAGGATGCCGAAATGTATCTAAACTGTTTGTTCCTGAAGGATATGACTTTGACAATTTCTTTAAAGGAATGTATGACTGGAATCCAATCATAAACCAAGCAAAATATGCCAACAATTATGATTATAACAAGGCTGTGTATTTAATGAGCGAATTTGAAATGTTAGAAAATGGGTTTCTGATGATTAAAGAAGATGACAATTTCTCTTCTCCTATCGCGACAGTTTTTTATGAACATTACAAGTCAAAAGAACAATTGACAAATATTTTAAAAGAGAAGGCAGAACGTATTCAATGTGTTGTTGGTAATGGCATACTGGACAATGAAATTAAATTTGGCCAAACACAATTGCCTAACTTATGGGATTATGCCGATGCTATAGATACTATTACGTTTTCGTTGACAATCTGTTAATAAAATATCGATATTATATCTCGTTTTTTAGCAGAAATCACCACCTTTGTGAGAAGTGAAAATACAACTTATTTTTTCGTTAATTCGGAATTAAAATCTACATAAATGAAAAGACATAATTTTAGTGCAGGTCCATGTATTTTACCTGGTGAAGTACTACAGAAAGCTTCTGAAGCAGTGATAAATTTTGACAATGGATTATCACTCTTAGAAATATCACATCGAAGCAAGCCCTTCGTAGACGTGATGGAGAATGCAAGAGCGCTGGCTTTAGAATTACTTGGACTTGAAGGTAAAGGTTATAAAGCGTTATTCTTACAAGGAGGTGCAAGTACACAGTTTTTAATGGTGGCACTCAACATGCTCGAAAAAAGAGCAGGATATCTTAATACTGGAACTTGGAGTGACAAAGCGATAAAAGAAGCTAAAATATATGACGACATCTATGAAGTAGCCTCGTCTAAAGATGCAAATTATAATTATATCCCAAAAGGATATGATATCCCAACAGATTATGACTATTTTCACTGTACATCCAATAACACCATTTTTGGAACACAGATGAAAGAATTCCCTAACTCTCCTATCCCAATGGTTTGTGATATGAGTAGTGACATTTTTTCACGCCAATTGGATTTTTCGCAATTCGACTTAATCTATGCTGGAGCTCAAAAAAATATGGGACCTGCAGGAGCTACTCTAGTTGTTGTTAAAGAAGATGTATTAGGAAAAGTGTCACGAAAAATTCCTTCTATGATGGATTATAAAGTACACATAGGCAAAAGCAGTATGTTTAATACACCTCCTGTTTTTTCGGTGTACGTATCTATGCTAACCTTACAATGGTTAAAGGACCTTGGAGGCATAGCTGCTATAGAAAAAGAAAATGATAAAAAAGCCCAGTTAATTTATTCAGAAATTGATCTCAACCCACTATTTAAAGGGTTTTCTACAAAGGCAGATCGATCAACCATGAATGCAACATTCACTTTAGCTAATGACCATTTAAAAGAAACCTTTGAAACTATGGTTAAAGAAGCTGGAATAAATGGCCTTAATGGTCATAGAAGTGTTGGTGGTTACCGAGCATCTATGTATAACGCCTTGTCTCTTGAAAGCGTTGGTATTCTTGTGGATGTTATGAGTGAATTAGAAAGAAAAGCATAAATAAAATTAAATGAAAGTATTAGCAAACGATGGTGTTTCGCAAAGCGGGATTACAGCATTAGAAAATGCTGGTTTTGAAGTTCTAACTACAACTGTTGCCCAAGAACAATTAATCAATTATATAAATGAGAATGACATTGATGTTCTTCTAGTAAGAAGTGCGACTAAAGTTCGAAAAGACTTAATCGACGCTTGTGCTAATTTGAAAATAATTGGTCGTGGTGGTGTTGGCATGGATAATATTGATGTTGAATATGCTCGCGGCAAGGGAAAACATGTTATTAATACACCTGCAGCATCTTCTCAATCTGTTGCAGAGTTAGTTTTTGCTCACTTATTTGGAGGTGTTCGTTTTTTACATGATTCGAATAGAAACATGCCTTTAGATGGTGACACAAAATTTAAAGCTTTAAAGAAAAACTATGCTAAAGGTGTAGAATTACGAGGAAAAACACTTGGTATTATTGGATTTGGAAGAATTGGTCGTGAAGTTGCAAAGATTGCATTGGGTATTGGAATGAAAGTTATTGCTAGCGATAAATTTGTAGGTAAGGCGAATGTGAAAGTTGAATTTTATAACGGACAGTTTATCAACGTGGAAATTGAGACAGAGCCAATGAAAGATGTTTTACAACATGCAGACTTCATTACTTTACATGTACCAGCACAGAAAGAATATGTAATTGGTGACAAACAATTCAATCTAATGAAAGATGGTGTTGGAATAGTTAATGCTGCACGTGGTGGTGTTATCGATGAAGTTGCTTTGGTCAAAGCCATAGAGTCTGGCAAAGTTGCTTTTGCCGGTTTAGACACTTTTGAAGAAGAACCAACTCCTGCTGTTCAAGTCTTGATGAATGGACGCATTTCTTTAACACCTCATATTGGAGCCGCAACAAACGAAGCTCAAGATAGAATCGGAACAGAATTGGCAGATCAAATCATTAGTATTTTGAATTAATTGGTCAAAATTGTGACCAAAACAAAAAAGAGGAGTCCTAATATATGTTAGGACTTTTTTTCGTAAATTGAATGTCCAATTTATATTAACTTTATTCAAACAATATTATGTCAGGAATTTTAGACTTATTAAACAGTGACCTCGGTAAAACAATAATTAGTGGTGTATCGAACGAAACAAGACAACCACAAAACAAAACCCAAGATGTATTAACTATGGCGCTACCAGTGTTAATGAAAGCCATGGAGCGAAATGCAGCTACACCTCAAGGCGCTGAAGGGTTAATGGGAGCACTAAAAAGCAAACACGATGGAAGCATTTTAGACAATCTTGGCGGCTTATTTGGTGGCGGAGTTAATGAAGAGGTAAAAACTGATGGTGATAAAATTTTAGGGCATGTTCTAGGCAACAGAAGACAAGGTGTTGAAAAAATTATTGGTGAAAAATCTGGTATAGACATTGGATCTGTTGGTAATATTCTTAAAGTTGCGGCACCAATATTAATGGGTGTTTTAGGAAAACAAACAAGACAAAACAATGTAAGTTCTCCAAATGATTTAGGTGGCTTATTAGGTGGCTTACTTGGAGGAAATAGTGCTCAAAAAGAACAAGGTTTCTTAGAGAAGATTTTAGATGCCGATGGTGATGGAAGTGTTATTGATGATGTTGCAGGAATGGTTTTAGGTAACTCAAAGAAAAAAGGCGGACTTGGTGGTTTGCTAGGTGGACTTTTCGGGAAATAAAACAACCTATACGTTATATATTTAAGCCAAACCTTGTGTTTGGCTTTTTTTATATCCAATTCACTCACTCAAATACAGTATTCACTCATTACTGTTTTTCAAAGAGATATTTACCACATACTTTTGATATATCAAAAAAACTAATAATTGAAATCTAAAAAGCACATAGTGCTTCGGAATGATTTTCGTAACTTTAAAAGAAAAAACAATGAAACATTTTTTAACCCTTTTTGTAATAACATTTTTGTTATTTAATTGTGGGGCAACGCAAACAACAAACGAACCTGAGCTTGCAGATGTACCAGAAGAAGATATTGTTAGAATTTCTAACGACGATATTGAATATGAAATTATAATTATTGAACCTGGTTTTAATGGATGGCTTGCTTCTATTGCCAGACCTGAAGGGTACTACTCTCAATCATTTCTTGAAGCAAGAAACAGAATCCTTGTGCAGGAGTGGAATACTAGAGTTTTACAGGTTAACAGATTTGACCCTAGCCTTTACGAATTGCCAATTGATTACAAAGCTAATGTTGATTATGGCTATGATGTAAACTATAAACTTTATAATTATTTTATTTATTTCCAATTAACATACAAACAGCAATTATCTACATTTGTTCCTAGAATTTAGAGTATCTTTGCATAGCAAAAACAAGCTATGTTTAAAGACTTCAAATCAAACTGGGACATACAACAACATTGGCACCTTATTTTTCCTATATTAGGATTAATAGGTTTAGGATATAGCGCCTATAAGTTATCATTTGTATTTACAAAGTCTTATCACATTTCAATAACAATAACACTTTCTGTGGTATTGTTTTTTTTATTACTCAAATTGACCCTCTTTATTTTTAAAAAATTGAAGAATAAGTGGGTTGTTAAGCATCGTTGGGAAATGATTCGAATTTTCATTGTATTTGCCATTACAGGCTCCTCTTCGGTATATGTAGGGCGACCAATAATGGATCTTTTAGGAATTACTAAAGAAAATTTAAATCCTTTTGTTTATTGGGTTTTATTCATTATCATTGGCCTAATTTTCTACCAAATTCTGCTAGTGACTTTTGGTTGGCTCTTTGGTCAGTTTAAGTTTTTCTGGGAATTTGAAAAGAAAATACTCAAACGCTTTGGTTTAGGGAAATTTATTAATTAATGACAAACGTAAAACAACATATCACTATTAGACTTGCATCATTATTGCTTGCATTTGTATTGGTGTTGCCTTCTGTTGTTAAATTTTCTCATGCTTTAAGCAGTCACGAACATGAGGTATGTTTTGTTAAAAGTCAAACGCATTTTCATAATATTGATATTGACTGCGAATTTTATAAGTTTAAGCTAAGTAATAGTCTATATATTCAACTAGAAAATTATTCCTTAACAGCGAATGATAAGTTGTATAAACCTATTACTACTTATCATAATTTCTTAAAAAGTCATCAGCACTTATCCTCATACCTAAGAGGTCCTCCTACTTTAATGTAATTTTAAGAATAGCATCTTTACATTAAATAATTTTCAATGAAATATTATATTTTATGCATTGTGATATCAATTTTTGGTATAAGCAATGCTCAAGATTGTTCGTTGACGTTATTAGGAGAAATTACTGATTTTCATGACAATACTCCTATAGCTTCAGCAAACATCTATATCAAGAATTTTGACCGTTACATAATTTCTGATTTAGACGGTAAGTTTAAAATAGAAAACCTGTGCAAAGGAGAATTAACATTAGTAATTTCTCATGTTGGTTGTGAAACAAAAACAGTGACTTACAACATTGTAAGTGATGTCTATAAGTCTATTGTTTTAGAACACCATATTGAGGAACTGAATGAAGTCTCTATTAAAGGTAATAGCACAAAAAAGGAAACAAAAACGGCTCAAGAAACCGTAATCAAAGCAAAAACATTAGATAGGTATAGTTCTTTAAATTTAGGTGATGCCTTAAAAGAAGTATCTGGTGTCTCGTCTATCAATACAGGTAACAGTATAGTTAAGCCTATGATAAATGGTATGCATAGTAGTCGCCTTTTAATTTTAAACAATAATGTGCGTTTACAAGATCAGGAATGGGGTATTGAACATGCTCCTAATATTGATATAAATTCTGCAGAACAGATTTCGGTTATTAAAGGCTCAGGAACATTAGCTTATGGCGGAGATGCTATTGGAGGAATAATTGTGATTAATCCTTCCAATATTAGACTTAAAGATACCATATATGGAAAAACAATCCTTGGTGGGCAAACCAATGGTAGAGGTTACAGTATTGCGACAAACTTTAATTCAAATTTTAGCTCAGGATGGTTTGCGAACGTTCAAGCTAGTTTGAAAAAAAATGGAGATTTTGAAGCACCAGATTATATCTTAACCAATACAGGCAATGTATCAAAAGGTATATCATTTCATGGTGGTAAGAAAAAGTTTGAAAGTGGTTTTGAATTGTTCTATAGTTATGTGAATAATGAAATTGGTATTTTACGAGCATCTCATATAGGAAATATTAGCGATTTAGTATCAGCAATTAATACGCAACAACCATTAGTTGTTGACGATTTTAGTTATGATATCAATTCTCCTAAACAAGAGGTTACTCATCATTTACTAAAAGCATCTTATTATCAGAGGTTTAAAAACTTTGGAAAACTTACGTTGCAATATGATTATCAAAACAACCAACGTTTTGAATTTGATGTTCGCGTAGGTGACGATAGAAACAAACCAGCTTTAGATTTAACACTTCAAACTCATACAGTGACTGCAGATGTTATTTTGGATGCAAAAAGTATATACAAATTAAATTTTGGTGTACTGGGACGTTATCAAGATAATTTTGCTAACCCAGATACAGGTGTAAGACGTTTAATACCAGACTATCAACGCTATGATTTTGGAACGTATATCACTTCAGAATGGGGTATTAATGATCGATTAACCTTAGATGCAGGAATACGATATGATTTTAATAGAATTGATGCTAAAAAATTCTATCAAACTAGTCGTTGGGAAGAACGTGGTTATGATGAAGATTTTGGTTCAATTATTATTGAAGATTTAGGAACTCAACTCCTGACTAACCCTGTTTTTAATTTCCATAATTTTTCTGTTGCTACTGGTATGAAATATGACTTGAATGATAACAGCTTTATCTCTGGAAATTATGCCTTAGCAAGTAGACCTCCAAATCCGTCAGAATTGTTTAGTGATGGCTTACACCATTCGGCCGCTAGAATAGAACTAGGTGATTTACGCCTTGATCAAGAACTATCAAATCGTTTATCAGCCAGTTATTCTTACAATCAAAGCGACCTAAATGTATTAATTGAAGCGTTTTATAACAACATTACGGACTTTATGTATTTACAGCCTACAGGAATTGAGCAAACAATAAGAGGTGCTTTTCCCGTTTGGAGTTACCAACAAACCAATGCTGCATTATATGGAATAGACTTATCATTAAATTACAAATTTGCAAAGTCTTTAGATTTTACAAACAAATCGTCTTTCATAAAAGGAGATGATTTAAAAAATGATACGGCATTAATTGACATACCTGCATTTAATACAATAAATGAAATTAGATATGTCAACCCTAAATGGAATGACTTTTCAACAAGTTTAAAAAGTGAGTGGGTGCTTGAACAAACTAGGTTTCCAGATTATAATTTTGAAACCTTTATTGCTACTACAAATGAAACTGTTTTGGTAGATATTAGTTCGCCTCCTCCTGCTTATCACTTATTGCATTTTTATAGCAGTATTAACTTTAATATTGCTAAGCACACTAAGCTAAATGTAGCCCTATCTATTAATAACATATTTGATACTAATTATAGATCATATTTAAACAGACTGAGATATTTTGCTGATGACCTCGGAAGAAATGTGATGTTACAATTACAATTAAATTATTAACAAAAATTATTTTTAAAAACGAATTACCATGATTATCAAAAATTTAAAATTAGAAACAATGAAAACCATAAAAATATTGGCATTTATTTTATGCACTTCAGCATTAATTACTTCATGCTCAAATGATGACGACAATCCTCCTCCTGTAAATGAGGAAGAAGTAATCACAACACTAACTGCAACATTAACACCAGTTGGAGGCGGAACAGAAATCACCTTACAAACTAGAGATTTGGATGGTGACGGTCCAAACCCTCCAGTTATAACTGTTTCAGGGCCTTTAGCTGTTGGAACTACTTATAATGGCAGTTTAGAACTTTTAAATGAAACAGAAACACCTGCCGAACTTATCAATACAGAAATTTTAGGAGAAGATGACGAACATCAATTTTTCTTTCAATCAACAAACAGTATTGCTACGTTTACTTATAGCGATACAGATGGTGATGGTAATCCTTTAGGATTGGAATTTACGCTAACAACTGCTGGTTCTGCTGGTTCAGGAAATATTACGATTATACTTCGTCACGAACTTGATAAAAACGCTACAGGGGTAAGTGATGGTGATATAACCAATGCTGGTGGAGATACAGATATTCAAACTTCGTTTACGGTGATGTTACAATAAAATGCATTTCCAAAAACTAAAAATCCCTTTCATTGGTTTGAAAGGGATTTTTATTTACGCTTCTATTATTGTTGCTTTCTCTTTACTAAACACATAGGTGTAAATCCACATTAAAGTAAAGGTTGGAATAACGTCCATAAAAGGTAAAGCTTCTTCTACAAATGATATTACAGCCGCAATTTTTCCTTTTTTGCCTTTATACAATTTGGTCATTAACCAAGCCGAAGCTGGAGCCCAAATAAAATCAAAAGGTGGGAATATAAATGAAAGATAGCCTAAAGCATCAAAGAGAAGACTTAACGCTAGTTTTTTGTGTTTTGAAATGTGTTCTAATGTCATAGTTGTATTTGTAATTCGCTTATAGTAAAGCAAATAGTGTTCCAAATCATAAACTATGACAGTTTTTCACTAATAAGTTTTAAAAACTCAGTTCGAGTCTCCATATTTTTAAACGCACCACGAAATCCAGATGTAGTTGTTGTAGAATTTTGTTTCTGTACACCTCGCATCATCATGCACATATGGGATGCCTCAATAACCACGGCAACACCTTCAGGTTTTAATGTATTGTTAATACAATCTAAGATCTGTTCGGTTAAACGCTCTTGCACTTGCAAACGTCTGGCAAACACATCAACAATTCTAGGCAATTTACTCAATCCAACGATATGTCCGTTAGGAATATAGGCAATATGCGCTTTTCCGAAAAACGGTAAAATATGATGTTCACATAATGAATATAACTCAATATCTTTTACAATAACCATCTCATTATAAGATTCCTTAAACATGGCACTCTTTAATATTTCGGCAGCATCTTGATTATAACCTTGCGTTAAAAACTGCATGGCTTTAGAAGCACGTTCAGGCGTTTTTAAGAGTCCTTCACGCTTTGTGTCTTCTCCTAATTCTTCAATTATTTGCTCATAGCGTTGTTTAACATCATCAGTAACTTGAATATTATATTCCTCAAATTTTTGGTAAGGCATTATATGTCAGAATTAAATTTTATTAAATGTAAGTAAAAAAAATCAGACAAAATTTTAATATTCTATTATCAAAAGATTAACAGTAAGCTAACCTTTTTAACGTTTGCTTATGAAAATTGAGCGATTTGCATGGGTAGATTTGTACCCCTAACTGTAACAAATAAAAAAATCTAGTGTCTATATGTTAATCAGCCACTAATCATCAATCAATATAAAAATGAAAATCCGCTTACTGCTTCTCATATTAGTGCTTTCTATTAGTTATTCTCATAGTCAAGATACAATACCAAAAAAGCTACTTCAGATTAAACGAACAAACATTGCGCCCAAGATTGATGGTGTTCTAGATGACAAAGTATGGGAAGATGCCGATATAGCTACCGATTTCATACAGTTTAGACCAGACATGGGAAAAGCCGCTACCGAGGACATAAAAACCATTGTAAAGTTGGCCTATGATGATACAGGAATTTATGTTAGTGCTTACATGTACGATGACCCTAATCTAATATCAAAACAGTTTACTAGTCGCGATAATTTTGGGCAATCCGATTTTTTCTTAATTGTTCTCAATCCTAATAATGACGCACAAAACGACACCGAATTTTTCGTTTTTAGCTCTGGAACACAAGCAGATGCTGTGGCAAATCCTAATAGTGGTGAAGACTTTAGTTGGAATGCTGTTTGGGATAGCGCAGTTAAAATAAATGATGACGGATGGTCTGTAGAAATGAAAATACCATATCGAGCTTTGCGTTTTTCTACTGATGTTGAAACATGGGGACTTCAGTTTCATAGACGATTTAGACGAAACAATGAACAGTACACATGGAATCCCTTAGATGTTACCAAAGGTAATATAGGTCTTTATCATGGTGAGCTCAAAGGGATAAAGGACATCCACCCTCCTGTTCGACTCAATTTATACCCTTTTGCCTCAACAGTTTTTGATAATATGGCTAGACCTCAATTCAATCTTGGTATGGATGTGAAATATGGTATTACCGAAAATATCACTTTAGATGCGACCCTTATACCTGATTTTAGTCAAGCTGGTTTTGATAATCTAAGCCTTAACCTAGGGCCATTTGAACAAACTTTTAGTGAACAAAGACAATTCTTTACTGAAGGTGTTGATCTGTTTAGCAAAGGTAATCTGTTTTTTTCCAGACGTGTTGGAAACGCACCAACAGGAAGTGTAGATCTTACAGAGGATGAAGAGCTTGTAGATTATCCAAATGAAGTTAAAGTTTTAAATGCGGTTAAAGTTTCAGGACGCACAAAAAATGGATTAGGAATAGGGTTCTTTAATGCTATTACTGAAAAAACCGATGCATCAATTAGAAACAATGTTACTGGTGAAATTAGAAAGGAAACGGTAGAACCATTCACTAATTATAACATTCTTGTACTTGATCAACAATTCAATGGAAATTCGTCAATAGGAATCGTAAACACCAATGTACTTCGAGAAGGTAGCTTTAGAGATGCCAATGTAACTGCTTTAGTTGGTAATATTTCTAATAAACGAAACACCTATAATATTAGAGCAGATGTAAAGATGAGTAATCGTAATCTTTCCACTGGTACCGAAACTGGTTTGAGTTCTTTTTTCCTTATAAGAAAATCACATGGAAAAGTAAGATATAGTTTTGATCATAGATTTTCTGATGAAGAATTCAATATTAATGACTTAGGGCTTAACTTTAGAAATAACCTTAACAATTTTGGTGTTGACGCATCTTATCAGATTTTTGAAGCAACAGAAAAACTGAATCAATTTAGAATAAATGGTTGGTATAACTATAGACGTTTATATAGACCTAGTACATTTACTGGTCAGAATGCAGGTATAAATGTATTTGGTAATACAAAAAAGACACTAATGGCCTTTGGTGGAAATCTCAACTATCAAATGGGTAAACAATTTGATTTTTTCGAACCTCGTGATTTTGCAAACAAGCGTTTCTTTATTTATGAAGATCGTGTAAACGGAAATGTTTGGATCTCTACTAATTATAATAAACCATTTGCCATTGACGCCAATGTTGGTGGAGCCTTAATGTTTGAAGATGTAAGAACTGATTATTCAACCCTATGGTTTGGTATAAGTCCTAGATTTCAATTTAATGACAAGTTCTTAGTGTCCTATTCTTTTAATTATCAGAATGAATTAAATGATAGAGGTTATGCAAATAACTCTAATGATTTGGATAATGAAATTGTATTTGGAGAACGCGACCAAAAAACCATTACCAATAGTGTCTCAGGAAGTTATAATTTTAACCCATTTAATTCATTAAACCTTACGTTTAGAAATTATTGGACCACAGTGCATTATGACGCGAATCCATTTTTCTTACAGGACAATGGCAGACTCTTACAATCTGATGATAGTTTTGAAGACTTAGGATTAGGCGATTCAAATATAAACTTTAGCACGTGGAATATTGATTTGAGCTACTCATGGCAATTTGCTCCAGGTAGCTTCTTGACAGCGCTTTACAGAAATCAATTATTCAACTCCAATACACGTTCTGATGATAGTTTTGTGGATAGCCTTAATAATTTATTAGATCAAGACATGCAACATATCTTATCTTTAAGACTGCAATATTTTATCGATTATAGTGGTATCAAACAAATCTTTAAAAAGAGAGACAGAAACGCCGAGAAGTTAAGTCGTTTATCACGAGCTTCAAATTCTAGTTCACAACAGGTACTATAATTATCATTTCTCATTTTAAAATGGTATTTTCGAAGTTCATTTCAATAGGATGATCAAAGCAAAAAACATTCATAAATATTATGGAGATCTGCATGTTTTAAAAGGTGTGGATCTTGATATTAATAAAGGAGAAGTTGTATCCATCGTTGGTGCTTCTGGTGCAGGAAAAACAACATTGCTCCAAATCATAGGCACTTTAGATCAGATAAGCACAAATAACTCAAGCGAACTTGTAATTAATAATGTGTCTATTCCGCAATTGGCAGACAAGGCCTTGGCAAAATTTAGAAATGAACACATTGGCTTTATCTTCCAATTTCATCAGTTATTACCAGAGTTCACAGCTTTAGAAAATGTATGTATTCCAGCTTTTATTTTCGGAAAATCTCAACATGAAGCCGAAACACGCGCTAAAGAATTGCTGGACTTTTTAGGATTATCACATCGCTATGATCACAAACCCAATGAACTTTCGGGAGGTGAACAACAACGTGTAGCTGTGGCTAGAGCATTGGTAAATAATCCTAGTTTGATTTTTGCCGATGAACCGTCTGGGAACCTAGATAGTGAATCTGCAGAAAATTTGCACAACCTCTTTTTTAAACTTCGCGACGAGTTTGGCCAAACCTTTGTTATTGTAACACATAATGAGGAATTAGCGAACATGGCCGATAGAAAGTTAACCATGGTTGACGGGAAAATTGTTGGGTAATTAAAGTTTTTTTACTTTTTTTCCAATTCTTAATAGAGTTAGATAACTTTATTCCACAACAATCTTACTTCGATATTCGATCTCAACACGCTTCCCAAAAGTAAAATCATAGTAATTCGCTTCTCCTTTTTTACCTTCAACTTCTAGCTTTGCACGTCCTGTTTCAAGTCCATTTTTATCAAAAGCCTTCACGTAAATAATGTCCTTAAAATCCTGATCGAAAATAATATATAGCGTAAGTAAGTTGTCTTTACCGCCTTGTGGATTATTAGATATTGAGTACTTCCCAGTACTTAAACCACTTGCCTTCAAATCTGAAGACATGGCTATTTTTACCTCTAAAGTTTTATCAATTCCTTCCGAAACACCTTCTATAAATTCGGTAGCCGATTTCCCTACAGCTTCTCCTCCTGCATTAATTGTTTCTTGAGTTTTATCTTTTACACGTTGGCAAGAGACTAATGTGAATACACATAATAAGGTGATGTAGATTGATGTTTTCATAATATAAGGTTATACTCACAAAATTAGCAATTCTAAACTATTGCAACAACTATTAAAGTAATGTAAATTTGTAAGTATTAAAGTCATAATCATTTGAATAAAATAGAGCTTAAAGAATTTTTAGACGCTAAGGTTGAACAATACAATCATCCGCGATTCATTGAAAGTGACCCTATCCAAGTCCCTCATCAGTTTTCAAAAAAAGAAGATATTGAAATTTCAGGATTTCTAACAGCAACCATAGCTTGGGGAAACCGTAAAAGCATTATTAATAATGCCAATAGAATGATGATATTACTTGACCAAGCGCCTTACGATTTTGTTAAGAATCATAACGAATCAGATTTGGAGACATTAGATAGTTTTGTACATCGCACGTTTAATGGTTTAGATTTTATTCAATTTATAAAAAGCTTAAAGCATATCTACAACAATCATGGTGGCTTAGAAGCTGTCTTTTCTACAGGCGTAGAAAAGAATAACCTTCAGTTGGCAATCCACAGATTCAAATCCATTTTTTTCGAAATAGAACATTTAGAACGTACTAAAAAACACGTGAGTGATCCTTTAAAAAATTCGGCAGCTAAACGTATCAATATGTATTTGCGATGGATGGCAAGACAGGACAATAATGGTGTAGACTTTGGTATTTGGAACAGTATCTCTCCTGCTCTACTCTCTTGCCCTTTAGACGTACACTCAGGAAATGTAGCTAGAAAATTAAAACTTCTCAAGCGAAAACAAAACGACGGAAAGGCGTTACTTGAACTTGATACAGCCTTAAGAAAATTAGATTCCAATGATCCCGTGAAGTATGATTTTGCATTATTTGGATTAGGGGTTTTTGAAGGCTTTTAATTTTTTTATATTTGTAGTCCCCTAGCTAATCTAAAATTAACCAAAATGAAATATTCTTTTAAATTAAAGAAATCTCAACTTAAGTCTGTTTTTTCTAACAAAATGGGGTTTAAAAGTTTAACTATTCAGAATAAAAATGACGTGCAAAACGCTATAAATACTGTACTCATGTTTATTGAATTAGAAGACAAACTTGTACCAATTAATTTCTCATATAATTTTCTGAATAACTCAATTACGTTTGAACTAACATACCAATCCAGTTCTGATAAAAAATTGTTTTTCGACTCTATCAGAAAATTTGAAAATTATATAACTGGCTAGCGACTTAATAAAAAAAGCTGACAAATAGTACTATTTATCAGCTTTCCTCTATGATTGTAAAGACTATTTGATTTAGCCTTTCAACCAAGCCTTTCTTGTATTTATCTGAGCATCTGTCGCATTTTCAGCCTCTATAATACTACGAGATGTCGTAAACGACGGGACTAATTTAGCCTCGACTACAACTTCTTCACCATCACGTTCTAATACAACTTTAATATCATCGCCTTCTTTCCATTGGTACATAGCACCAAGCATTGCTTGTGCATTCTGCATTGTTAAGGCTTCTCCATTTACAGTTTTAATAATATCATTTGGCATCACACCTTGATCTGCCCAAAAACTATTGTTTTTTACACCTTCAGAAAAGAAGATCTCTCCTTTTTCCTGATTGGCACCAAAAATAAAACCTGATCCACTTTGAATGTAACTTGTAGGCACTCTTTTTTCACCAAATGTTAATCCTACTTTTTCAAAGAACTTTGAGTAGTCTATTGGTGTTCCTCCAACAACATGAGTGTTTAAAAACTCACCCACAGAAGGATAAGTCATCTCAGTGATTTCTGCAATGATATTATCATCAACGAATGGTTTTTCTTTTCCATACTTAGCAGATAACTCTTTCATTAATGACAACATACTTCTATTTCCATCGCTTTCCTCACGCATTAAAATATCAATACACATACCAATCAAAGCACCTTTCATATAAACATTGTAATAGTTAGTTGCATAAGGTTCTTCAAGTACATTTTCACTCATTGTCGTAAAGCTCATCGAATCATCCATGTTTTTAGACACTTGGATTTTTTGATTCATCGTAGCATAATAAGTATCAGCATCTACTAAACCTTCATAAATCTGGAAATGCTGTGCAAAATATTCGGTTACACCTTCATACATCCATAAATGTTTTGAGAATGTAGGGTCATTATAATCAAAGTAGTGTACATCTTCAGAATGTACAGAAAGTGGTGTTACAATGTGAAAGAACTCATGTGCAACTACATCTGTCATTGATGCTGCTAATTGCTCTTTAGATGAGTTTTCACCGAGCACTACAACAGTTGATGTGTGGTGTTCTAACGCACCAAATCCTTTAGGTGCTTTTTCAGTACCGTCAGATAGGTATAAATAAATATCATAACGTGGCGTACTATTGACGTCGCCTAAATATGCTTTTTGAGCCTCCATCATTTTGTAAACCGTCTCTTTCATACTCGCAGCACTATGTACTTTGTTTGGAGAGTAGACACTTAATACAATCTTAATATCACCAACCATAAACTCTTCTACATCTAGTTTACCATACATCATTGGATTATCAGTGATGTCAAAATAACGTGGCGCAAAATATGATGTCGTGATTTGTGTTCCGTCAGAACTTGAAGTTGTATTTCTAGTTTCTAAAGCAGATGTACGTTCAAAATTAGCAGGAGCTGTTACGTCTAATGTATACTGTGCATTTTTTAAAGAATCAAAATATCCTATAAAACCGTGTAAATTTAATACGTAGTTGTCTGGTTCAATATTTGTTCCTGCAGGTGAAAAAGGAACATCTCCTCCAATACCACCACTCACTTCTTGATCGAACGTATCATTAACCATATACTCTATTTTATCAAGCTCCTTTGCGTTTGCAATGGTCCAAGTATTCGTATTTTCTTTAACGACAGTCATTTCTTTACCGTTATAGTCAAATGCTTTAAAATC
The DNA here is from genome assembly GCF_021032705.1 of Psychroserpens luteolus. Taxonomy (GTDB): domain Bacteria; phylum Bacteroidota; class Bacteroidia; order Flavobacteriales; family Flavobacteriaceae; genus Psychroserpens; species Psychroserpens luteolus. The sequence goes on from NZ_JAHVXI010000002.1 coordinate 368,026, forward strand.
GTCAACATACTTTCCGAAGTCACTCACAGAGTACGTACCTTGAACAACCTTAGGTAATCTGTACGTCACTACCTCTTCGGTGAATCGTCCAGGGTTTATAATTACAGGTGCTTTATCGTCAGTAACTGCAGATAAGTTGATAGATGTTGAAATTGGATTTGCTGTCGCTAAGTCATTCACCGAAGACTTAGAAGAGCCACAAGCTACAAGTAATGCACTAGTAGCAAAAATTGATAGGATTTTTTTCATCGTAATGTTAATTGTTTTTCAGATATTTTTTATCTGACGCACAAAACTACAATCTGTTACCAGTAATTTAGCTAAGGTTTTGTTAAAATGGTACTTTTGTAACATGTCAAATCCCTTAATTAGTATTCTTACACCTTTTAAAAATACGGAACAATATCTTCCAGAATGTTTAGAATCCATTCAAAATCAAAGTTATCAAAATTGGGAGTTACTTATTGTTGATGATCATTCTAACGATAAAAGTTATGAGCTTGTGAATACTTTCGCAGCGCATGATAAGCGTATTAAATTATATAAAAATAAAGGTAACGGGATTATTAACGCATTGCGACTTGCTTTGTCCAAAAGTTCAGGAGACTATATCACTAGAATGGATAGTGATGATATCATGCATCCTGAAAAGCTAAGCATGATGCTCAACGATTTGCAAACTCATGGGAAGCAACATATCGCGTTGGGATTAGTAAAATATTTCAGTGATAATGGAATTGGAGATGGCTATGCTAAATATGAATCATGGCTTAACAATTTAACTCAATATGGACATAATTACACCGAAATCTATAAAGAATGTGTTATTCCATCTCCTTGTTGGATGTTACATCGTGATGATCTCCTTAACTGTCAAGATTTTATTCCTGAACGCTATCCTGAAGATTACGATCTCACATTTCGGTTTTATAAAAACAATATCAAATGTATTCCTAGTAACACCGTTTTACACTACTGGAGAGACTATAGCACTAGAGCTTCGCGAACAGATGAGCATTATGCCGAAAATCATTTCTTAGAACTAAAAGTCGATTATTTTTTAGAGCTTAATTATGATGCCTTCAGGCCGCTCACTATTTGGGGAGCAGGACAAAAAGGAAAAAAAGTTGCCCAACTATTAAAGACCAAGCATATTCCTTTTATTTGGATTTGCGACAACCCCAAAAAGATAGGAAAACACATCTATGATGAATTATTGCACAATTTCCAGTATCTAGAAGATCTTAAAAACCCTCAAAGCATTGTTACTGTTGCCAATGCTGAGTCTCAAAAAGAGATTACCTCCTATTTTCTAGAACAAGAAATGGTATCAATGATTGATTATTTTTTCTTTTGTTAGATTGAACTCTCAAAAATTTGTAATTTACTCTTAATAAAACAAGTCATTATGAAATATCTAATTGTACTATTAATTTTACCGTTTTCAGTGTTTAGTCAAAATTCTGAAAAAGACATAAAAGAGAAACTCATTCAGTTAAATGAGGATATTTACAAAGAATATGCACTTCATAAAAATGAAGCATTCTTTAATGAACATGTTAAAGATGATTTCATTTTAATAGCAGGTATTGGCATCACTGAAAGCAAATCACAGGCTATTAAAGGCATCAAGAATCTTAATGTTTCAAGTGTTGACGTTGTAGCTAATACAATTATCGTAAATGCAGATAGTGCCATTATTGTTGGCGTATTGAAATTAGATGGAAAAATCATGGGAAATCCAATTCCTAACATGCGCTATATGAGTGTATTTACAAAACATGAAGGGTTGTGGAAACTTCAAGCAAGAAGCATGACGCCTATTAGAGAAATGAAAAAAAAGCAATAGCCTTACTTTGATAATTAGATAAACGTTAAAATTCTCAAAAGCTAAAGCAACTAATCGCTTATCATTTTCTATATTTGATTCCAAACAAAAACAATCCCAAAAAAAGGAATGCAGTTTAAACACCCAGAACTTCTTTACGCTTTATTTCTGCTTATCATTCCAATTATTGTTCACTTATTTCAATTAAGAAAATTCAAGAGCGTCCCCTTTACTAATGTTCAATTTTTAAAGGAATTAACCATTCAAACACGTAAAAGCTCACAATTAAAAAAGTGGCTTACATTAATTACACGTTTATTGCTTTTGGCTTTTACTATCATTGCTTTTGCACAACCTTACATTTCAAATTCTGAAAGCTTCAATACAAAAAGTGAAACAGTTATTTATCTCGACAACTCATTTAGTATGCAATCACCAAGTACTAATGGCAGTTTGTTGAATTCGGCTATACAAGACATTATAGAAAACGTTGACGAGAATGAACAGCTTTCTATTTTCACTAACGATGCAAACTTTAATAATACGAGCATAAAAGCCATTAAAAATGAGTTGATCCAATTAAAGCACTCAGCAAATCAACTAGCTTATGATGCTGCCATTTTAAAAGGGAAAAAGTTATTCTCAAATGATGAAAGCAGCATCAAAAATCTCGTGTTAGTATCCGATTTTCAGCAAAAAGCTGAGGCCATAACTGCTACAAACGATAGCCTAATCAACTTGAAATTAGTACAGCTTAAACCTACAAATCAAAGCAATATTGGTATTGATAGTGTGTTTATATCAAAAACCACAGTAGAGAATATTGAACTCACCGTAGGTATAAAAAATCAAGGAGACCCTATAGAAACCTTGCCTGTGTCATTATATAATGATGATAAACTCATTGCAAAAACGGCTGTAAACATTAGTAATGAGACGACAACCAATTTCACAATCCCTGTAAACACTGTTTTTAATGGTAAGCTTGTTATAGAAGATAGTAATCTTCAGTATGATAATACCCTGTATTTCAATATTGATAGACGTGAAAAAATAAACGTTCTAGCTATAAATGAAGCTGATGATTTCTTTCTTAAAAAAATATATACAAGTGATGAATTTGAATACACATCATCAAATTTTAATGCGCTAAATTACAATACGATCGAACGTCAAAATTTAATTATTTTAAACGAATTAAATACAATTCCAAACGCTCTCATTACGACGTTGAAATCATTTACCGACAACGGAGGAAGTATTTTAATAATACCTTCAGTAAATTCAACTTTAATCGCTTATAATCAATTGTTTAACCAGTATAACCTTTCTAATTTTGGTGCTATTAATTCGATAGAAAAAAAGATTACAACGATTAATTTTTCACATCCGCTACTTAACAATGTATTTGATAAACGTGTTAACAATTTTCAATATCCAAAGGTAAATTCATTTTATACCAATGCAACAAACTCTGTCAACTCTATTTTAAGTTTTGAAGATGGAATGTCATTTTTGGCGCAATCAGGAACTGCCTTTAGATTTTCAGCAGCTTTAGATCCTGCAAATTCGAATTTTAAAAACTCTCCGCTAATTGTTCCTGTGCTCTATAATATTGGAAAACAAAGCTTGAAAACTGGCAATCTATTTTACACTATTGGACAAGAAAACAGTATAGATATTGCAACGCAATTACAACAGGACGATATTTTAACACTCGTAAATGGTGACAATTCTGTAATTCCTTTGCAGCAAACCTATGACAATAAAGTGGAGCTTATTACAAACACTTATCCAGACATAGCTGGTATTATCTCGGTTAAAAATAAAGATAGTTTTCTTAAAAATTTAAGCTTTAATTTTAATAGAAATGAAAGTCAATTAAATTACTTTGATATTCAAAACATTGCGAATACCAGTATGAATAATTCGGTGGCTACAGCCATAAGTGATATCAAAAGTGCAACGAATGTTAATGAACTATGGAAATGGTTTGTTATTTTTGCAGTGATTTTCTTAATCATCGAAATGCTTATCTTAAAATTTCTGAAATGAACGTACTTGTAAAATCCGCCACTATAGTTGATCCTAAAAGCGATTTTCACAATCAAACCGTTGATATTTTAATAGAAAAAGGGACCATCTCCCAAATCTCTAAACGCATACAAAATCCAAAAAACTACAAAGAAATAAGATTAGATAACCTCCATGTATCTCAAGGCTGGTTTGATAGTAGTGTGAGTTTTGGCGAACCCGGTTTTGAAGAACGTGAAACTATAGATAACGGACTCCAAACAGCCGCTTACTCAGGTTTTACAAGTATAGCAGTAAATGCCAATACAAACCCTGTTATCGATTCATATGCTGATATTTCATTTTTAAAATCAAAAGCTGCAAAACATGCAGTAAACCTCTATCCTATTGGAGCTTTAACCAAAAACAGTGATGGTATAGAGCTAGCTGAGTTATTTGATATGAAAACAGCTGGAGCCGTAGCTTTTTATGATTACCAAAAACCTATTTCAAATCCGAATCTCATGAAACTAGCCTTACAATATGCTAGTAACTTTAGTGGATTGGTGTGTTCATTTCCACAAGAATCAAAAATTAGTGGATTGGGAGTCATGAATGAAAATGTGACAAGTACGTCATTGGGACTAAAAGGAAATCCTGCCTTAGCAGAAGAATTACAAATAGCAAGAGACTTGTTTATTTTAGAATACACCGAAGGGAAACTCCATATTCCAACAGTATCTACTGCAAAATCTGTCGCGTTAATTAGAGCGGCGAAACAGAAAAAACTAGATGTCACTTGTAGTGTTGCTATTCATAATATCTTATATACAGATGAACAACTCAACACCTTTGACACCAACTATAAAGTATTACCTCCTTTGAGAACTCAAAATGATATTGATGCACTTGTTGACGGACTAAAAGACGGTACTATCGATATGGTGACTAGCGATCATAATCCTTTAGATATCGAGCACAAAAAAATTGAGTTTGATTATGCTAAATATGGTACCATTGGACTTGAAAGTGCCTTTGGAGCTTTGAATTCTATATTCACAGTAAAGAAAACCATAGAATTATTGACTAAAGGTAGAGAACGGTTTGGTTTAACAACAACTCCTATTGCAGTTGGTAATGATGCTAATGTATCGCTTTTCAATCCAAGTGGAAATTATACCTTTTCAGATGACAACATCTTATCTACATCTAAAAACGCTATATACAAAGGAAAAGAACTCAACGGAACTGTATATGGTATTGTAGCAAATAACCAACTACTAATCAAATAAATATAATGACTGAAGATATCATAAAACAAGGAAAAACCTTGGCTTGCGTGAGCTACCTTCCTATTTTTGGAACTCTAATTGCTTATTATTTAAATGCAGATAAAAAAAACCCTTTCACTAGTTTTCATATAAGACAAGCGTTAGGCTTATGGTTGGCTTACTTGATATGTGCCATAAGTGTTAGCAACTTTGATTCTGCAACGTTGCGTATGTGCTTATGGGTGTTTTTTGGTACATTAGTATTATATGGGTTCATTATTGCATTTTTAGGAAAACTTCAAACTATTCCTGTTTTAGGGCCTTATTTCCAAAAGTGGTTTTCAAACATAGGTAAATAACAATATGAAATTACATTATATCACTAGGCCATCATCGTTAAAAGAGAATGCTCCATTACTCATCATGTGCCATGGCTATGGTAGTGACGAGAATGATTTGTTTTCATTTGCGCAAGAACTTCCCGAAGAGTTGTTTATCATTTCTTTAAGAGCACCATACCCAATGCAACCTTTTGGAAATGCTTGGTATGCTATTAATTTTGATGCACAACAAAACAAATGGAATGATGTCGAACAAGCTATCGAATCGCGAGATAAAATTTCAAGCTTTATCGATGAAGCTTGTGCAACCTATCCTGTTAATAAAGAGAATGTTACCTTGTTGGGTTTTAGCCAAGGCACTATTTTAAGCTATGCGGTCGCTCTTACCTATCCAGAAAAAGTAAAAAATATTGTAGCCTTAAGTGGCTATGTTAGTGAAGATATGATCACAAATAGCCAAAACAGTGATTACTCACATCTTGATTTCTATTGTTCTCACGGAAGTGTAGACCAAGTCATTCCTGTAGATTGGGCAAGAAAAGCACCAAAATTCTTAGATCATCTTGGTATTAAGCATACCTATTCTGAATTTCCTGTTGGCCATGGTGTAGCACCACAAAATTTTTATGAATTTAGAAGCTGGTTGGAACAACGAATTTAAACCTATGAACTACCTTCTTACAGGCGAAGAAACAGAACGCTTATATTTTAGGTTAGTCACTAAAGATGACTTCAACAGTTGGCTACCTCTATTCAAAGAAGAACGTGTAGATGAGTTTTTAGGTATGCCTAAAGGATTATCACAGCAGGAACAATGTGAGTTTTGGTTCAATAAAGTGTTTCATAGATATAACAATAACCTTGGTGGTATGAATGCACTAATTGATAAAAGCACTGATAAGCTTATTGGTCAAAGTGGATTACTTATTCAAACCGTTGAAGACGAAGAACGCTTAGAAATTGGGTATTCTATTCTTCCAGAGTATTGGGGAAAAGGTTATGCGCAAGAAGCTGCCATAAAATGTAAAAATTTCTGTTTTCAACATGAATTAAGAAATAACCTTATATCCATGATGCATGTAGATAATATAGGTTCAGAAATTGTAGCTAAAAAAAACGGTATGACTTTCGAGAAATTAGTAGATGTGTATAATGTCTTTAGTATTACCAGAGACACATGGTTAAAACAACACCAATAAAATTAGGGTTGATACAATAAAGACCCTAATTCTGTGAACTTGACATTTCCTTTTTCATCTAAATCATAACCTAAAAGCATTTCTCCAAAATATTTTCCATCTGTAAAATTAAGAATGATCCATCTGTGGTTGAGCATTCTAATTTGATCGATACGCATTTTTTCACCAGACATCGATGCAAAAGGCACTAACGGATGATCTTCGGTATCATATTCGTTAAGACTAATAAGTCCGTCTTTTATTGATGGGACAAATTCTGAGATCTTAAAACCTCTATTTTCCCAATACGTCATGGCATCGTCATTTGTATCAAACCTAAACGTATACAGATCTTCAACGATGTTATCCTCCATCGTTCTAATAGAATCTCTAAGTTGTGTATTCACATCCTTATAACTGGTTAGTTGTCCGTCATATTCTTCTATGATATTCTTTGAATTCACAAATTGAAAAATCACAAGCAACAATGTGAAAATAAACAGGTACATAAAAATTCTACTCTTCATAATAATTATAATTCTATTTGTAAGTTATCGTAAGCTAAATAAACGTTTTCTGGCAATCTTTGTTGTACGTCATCATGAAAACCTAAATAGTGACTAATATGAGTTAAATAAGCTGTTTCTGGTCTTACTTTTTCAATAAAAGCTAAAGCTTCATTAAGATTGAAATGAGAAATATGTTCTTTTTCACGTAAAGCATTAACAACTAAAACCTTAACTCCTATAATTTTTTCAATTTCTTCTTCAGCAACGGTCTTCATATCGGTGAGATATGCAAAATCTCCAAAACGGAATCCGAATACCTGCAATTTATGATGATAACCATTTACAGGTACAACGTTTAAATTTCCTAGTAAAAAAGGTTCATTTTTAATTTCATGCTGAATTACACTTGGCACACCTGGATACTTATCTTCTGTTGTAAAAATATAATTGAAACGCTTAGCTAATTCTCCCAAAACACGCTTGTGCGCATAAAACGGAATATCCCCTTGACGAAAATAAAACGGACGAATATCATCTAGACCTGCTGTGTGATCTGCATGTTCATGCGTAAACACTACTCCATCAATCTTACTACAATTAGCGTTTAGCATTTGTTGTCTAAAGTCTGGGCCACAATCGATGACATAGGTGTAATTGTCCCACTCAATCAACACCGAAACCCGTAAACGTTTGTCCTTAGGGTTATTACTCAAACATACAGGGTGATCACTTCCAACTACTGGGATACCTTGTGATGTTCCTGTGCCTAAAAATGTAACTTTCAACTTTAATTTTATTTGCTGCAAAAATAAAACTTATTTTTTTAGTTTGAACACCTATTTTAATACCTTTGTATTGTTGACAAACCCAAAATAAAAGATGGAGATAACCTTAAAAGGAGACAAAGAATTTGATGAGATTCCTTCGCTAAAAACGAAATGTTTACGCATCAACTTAAATGAGAATATCTACGGAACATTTGCCGAGATTGGAGCTGGCCAAGAAACTGTTCGTCAGTTCTTTAGAGCTGGAGGTGCTTCCGGAACCATCGCAAAAGCAATGTCTGCTTACGACAAAGCCTTCAGTGATGCGATTTATGGTATTGAAAATGATAGACGTTATGTAACCGAAGCTCGACTTCGGAAAATGTTAGACCATGAAGTAAACTTAGTAGAAGAACGAATTAAGAGGGATGTACATCCAAATAAAATGTTCTTTGCCTATGCAAATACAGTAGCAACTATTGATTTTGCAAAGAAATATAAAGGACACGGCTGGGTTGGTATTAAATATCAAGTAGATCCAAATCAAGGCTATAACGAAATTGTATTGCACATTCGTTTTAAAGAGAATGATGCCAGACTGCAACAAGAGACATTAGGTGTTTTAGGAACTAATCTTATCTATGGTGCTTTTTATAAGTACAATGAACCAAGAAAGTTATTGCGCTACCTCTATGATCACTTAGATAAAGATCAAGTTGAAATAGATACCATCAATTTCTCTGGCCCTGTGTTTGAAGATGTCGATAACCGTTTAATGAGTTTACAACTTGTTAAAAATGGAATGACTGATGCGGTCATGTTTGCTCCTGACGGAAATAACGTATTACCAGCTAGAGTACTATACAAGAAAAACATCTTGACTTTACGCGGTAGTTTTAGACCTGTAACTAAAGTTAATATGGACATGTATAAGAAATCTTATGACATGTTTATTAAAGAAAATAAAGTTGATCCCGAAAAAACTCAGGTGATTTTTGAAATTACTTTATCCAATCTTAGAGCTGAAGGAGAAATCGATGAGCAAGATTTTATGGATCGTGCACGACTATTATGTTCTTTAGGTCAAACCGTTTTAATTTCAAATTTCCAAGAGTATTATAAACTTGTAGAATACTTCTCTCAATATACAAAGAGTAGAATGGGATTAGCTATGGGCGTGAATAACTTAGTAGATATCTTTGATGAGAAATACTATCGTCACTTGAGTGGTGGGATTTTAGAAGCCTTTGGAAAACTATTCTTTAAAGACTTACGTGTTTACCTTTACCCTATGCAAAATGATGATGGTACATTAACAGATAGTGAAAACTTAAAAGTGCATCCTAGAATGAAAGAATTATACAAATTCTTTAAGTATAATGGTAAGGTTGTGGATATCACAGATTTCGATGAATCTATATTAAATGTGTTCTCTAGAACAGTATTAAAAATGATTGCCGAAGGAGAAGATGGTTGGGAAAACATGCTTCCTGAAGGTGTTTCAACCCTTATCAAAGAAAAGAGTCTTTTTGGTTGTGAAACTGAGCAGGTACACTTAGGAGAATAAGTTATCTAAAAGATATATATAAAAAAGCCGCATATTAAATATTGCGGCTTTTTTTCGTATTTATATCCTATTTCTGTTATGCTTCTAAAATCTGGTCTGTATGAATTTTGGCTTTTACTTTATCAATAACACGATCAACAACACCATCCTCATTAACAATAAACGTGATGCGGTGGATACCATCAAATTCACGTCCCATAAACTTTTTAGGTCCCCAAACTCCAAACGCATTGATTACTTCCTTTTCTGTATCTGCTAATAACGGATAAGGAAAATCAAATTTATTTTTAAAATTAGATTGACGCTTTTCAGAATCGGCACTTACACCTAAGATATCATAACCTGCATCTTGTAGAGCTTTATAATTTTCTCCCAAGTTACAAGCTTCTACTGTACATGTTGGCGTATTGGCTTTAGGGTAGAAAAAAACAACTAATTTTTTTCCTTTGTAGTCTGAAAGAGAGACCGCATTACCATCTTGATCATTGACTGTAAAATTTGGTACTTTGTCTCCTGCTTTTAATGTCTTCATATTGCTTATTTTTGTGATCAAATATACAACAATGACCAAACAAGAGAAAGTAGATTTTGTTATAAGAACGTTAAACGAGCTTTACCCAACAATTCCAATTCCTTTAGAACATAAAGATCCCTATACCTTACTTATAGCAGTGTTAATGTCTGCTCAGAGTACCGATGTTCGCGTTAATCAAATTACGCCACTTTTGTTTGAAAAAGCTGATAATCCATATGATATGATTAAGCTTTCGGTTGAAGAGATAAGAGAAATCATAAAACCTGTTGGTCTGTCTCCTATGAAAAGTAAAGGCATTTATGGCTTATCACATATTTTGATCGACAAGCACGATGGTAAAGTACCACAAACCTATGAGGAACTTGAAGCACTTCCAGCGGTAGGTCATAAAACTGCTGCTGTTGTATTGTCTCAAGCTTTCGGTATTCCTGCTTTTCCTGTAGACACACACATCCATCGTTTGATGTACCGTTGGAATCTAACTAATGGCAAAAATGTGGTACAGACCGAAAAAGATGCAAAACGCTTATTTCCAAAAGAGTTATGGAATGATCTTCATTTACAAATCATTTGGTACGGAAGAGAATATTCACCAGCTAGAGGTTGGAATCTAGATAAAGACATCATCACAAAGACTATAGGTAGAAAGTCGGTTCTAGATGATTATTACAAAAAGCTGAAATAGGTAATAATCGTCTATTTGGTATAATAGTTGTGCATTAAAGAGGAAACTCTTTTTATGAAATCAATCTACTATTTCGCGCTAATTATATTAGTCACCTCATGTATACCTGTTAGAATAGCCCCAAAAATTAAAGACTAAAAATAATGGTCGCCAAAAAAGTTCAGACGTACACTACCAAAGGAATATGCCTTTATTTTTCAAGACACAAAAGAAGCGAATGAATTCTACAATTACATCAACACTAAGTTCCAATTAAACCATATAGATGTAGATTACGATGTCCCATTCAAACTAAAGAACAAACAATATTTTCTATCTTTTTATGAAGCTGAAATTCCAAATAAAACACTCAACTTTGTACCTATCGTTGTCGATTTAGCTTTAGAAGCTAAAAATATAGGTTCGCAGTTGTCAGATTTTTATATGTCTAGGCATGACAATTGGTATATCGCTATAACTATTTGGGACAATGATTCTAATAATTGCCTAAAGCCCAATTATAACGACAGAGATGATATCATCAATTATTTAAAACGATTAAAACAGGAATACTTAACAACTAGTAATTATGTCGAAGTATTATTCAAGACACATGACATTGAAGATTAAAAATATATACTAATTTGTGAAAAAGGCAAAAAAAAATCCTGAAGACTAACGATTCAGGATTTTTTCAAATTTAGTTTTGAAGTGCTTCAAACTTCAAATTATTATAATGTATAACACTTAAAGCCTTGGAATAATTCAAAAGAAAATCCACTGTCTCTTCTTTTGGGTTGAGGTCGTTTTGTTTTTGGGGACATTCTGAGTAAAGTTTTGCCATTTTACGTTTTTTAGTTTGTTATCACCTTTGTAAACGCAACAAAACTTAACTTATTGTATCAATTGGTTAAAATAATATTATTCTTATCGATGACCTTTCTTAAATTAATGAGTGCATAACGCATTCTCCCCAAAGCAGTATTAATGCTAACACCCGTTCTGTCTGAGATTTCCTTAAAGCTCATATCCTTATACATACGCATAATCAACACCTCTTTTTGATCTTCAGGAAGTTCTTCTATAATACGTCTTAAATCACATTCCACCTGGTCTTTAATCAAACGTTTTTCAGCATTCATAGCCGAATCACTTAACACAGAAAAAATATTAAAATCACCCGAATTATCAAATTTTGGCATTCTGTTGTTCTTTCTGAAATGATCAATTACCAAATTATGAGATATACGCATCACCCAAGGTAAAAATTTACCTTCTTCATTATACTTCCCAAGTTTTAGGTTCTTAATAACCTTAATAAAAGCATCCTGAAATATGTCTTCAGTGATATCTCTATCAAAGACTTTTGAATAAATAAAACTGTAAATTTTCTGTTTGTGTCTGTGGATAAGGACAGATAGAGCGCTTTCGTCTCCATTCATGTAGTTTTTTACTAAAACAGCGTCCGTGATAAGTTCGTGTCTCATAATTATTACTTTAAGGGCAAAGAATTTAATCTAAGCTTGGGGTTACATTTTTTAAAGTAATATTACAATATAGGCAACTCGGTTTTAACTGTTTATGTTCTCAAATATAACAACAATCATTCCGGAATTCCAAAAAAAAGTATAAAACTTTAACATTTTAATGAACAATAATTCATTTTCTAAGCTTGATCAAAAGACGTATCTTTGCACTTTCTTATTCGCTACAACTCCTATGAACAGTAACATTTTAGACCTAAACCCTAAAGAAAATATCATCATAAAAGGTGCAAAATTGCACAACCTAAAAAATATTGATGTCGTTATTCCAAGGAATAAATTAGTGGTAATTACTGGTTTATCGGGTTCTGGAAAATCAAGTTTAGCTTTTGACACCCTATATGCTGAGGGTCAGCGTCGTTATGTAGAGAGTTTATCTAGTTATGCACGTCAATTCTTAGGAAGGCTCAATAAACCAAAAGTTGATCTTATCAAAGGTATTGCTCCTGCTATTGCTATTGAACAAAAAGTAAATAGTACTAATCCGCGTTCTACTGTTGGAACTACAACTGAAATCTATGACTATTTAAAATTACTGTTTGCAAGAATCGGGAAGACTTACTCGCCTATTTCCGAAGAGTTGGTTAAAAAGCATCGTACCAAAGACGTCTTAGACTTAGTAAAGTCTTTTGATGATCGTGACAAACTATTGCTCCTCTCTCCTATTATTTTGGAAGACGGACGTACAATGGATGATAAACTAAATGTTTTAAAGCAACAAGGATATGCTCGAGTTCAGTATAATGAAGAAGTCTTAAGAATTGATGATGCTATCGAGAAGCGTATAAAAAAAGATGTATTCTTAGTTGTTGACCGAATTGTAGTTAAACATGAAGAAGACTTTTATAATCGATTGGCAGATGCTATCGAAACTGCTTTCTTTGAGGGAAAAGGGACTTGTACTATTGAATCCCTTTCTGATCAAAAGCGTACAGAATTCAATAATCGTTTTGAATTGGACGGAATGACCTTCTTAGAGCCCAATCCACATCTCTTTAGCTTTAATAATCCTTATGGTGCGTGTCCAAAATGTGAAGGCTATGGCGATGTTATTGGTATTGATGAAGATTTGGTGATCCCAAATACTGGGCTATCGGTATATGAAAATGCAATTTTTCCTTGGCGAGGTGAAAGCATGAGTTGGTATCGCGATCAATTAGTCAATAATTCTCATAAGTTTGATTTCCCAATTCACAAACCATTTTTTGAATTATCAGACGAACAAAAACAATTGGTTTGGACTGGCAATGACTATTTTGAAGGCTTGAACTCATTCTTTGCCGAATTAGAGTCTAAAGCCTATAAAATTCAAAATCGCGTGATGCTATCGCGCTATCGTGGAAAAACAAAATGTAATGTCTGTAAAGGAAAACGATTACGAGAGGAGGCCAATTATGTGAAAATTGCAGGTGTCACCATTACTGATCTAGTAGAAATGCCTCTTGATAATCTAGCAATTTTTTTCAAGCAATTAGAACTAGATGATTATGATACAAGTATTGCCAAGCGGTTGCTTAAAGAAATCAACAACAGATTGTCATTTTTAAGCAATGTTGGATTAGACTACTTAACCTTAAACCGAAAATCGAATACTTTATCTGGTGGTGAAAGTCAACGTATTAATTTGGCTACATCACTTGGAAGTAGCTTAGTAGGATCAATGTATATACTAGATGAACCAAGTATTGGACTTCACCCTAAAGACACTGAGAAACTAATTAAAGTATTACAGGCACTTCGTGATTTAGGTAACACTGTTATTGTTGTTGAACATGATGAAGATATTATGAAAGCGGCAGATGAAATTATTGATATTGGACCAGAAGCCGGGACATTTGGTGGAGAAGTTGTCGCTACTGGAACCTATCAAGATATTTTAAATTCGGAATCATTAACAGCACAATACCTCAATGAAACACTAGAGATTGAACTGCCTAAAAATAGAAGAACCTCAAAATATCAAATCGAAATTGTTGGTGCCAGAGAACATAACTTACAAAATATTGATGTGACTTTCCCTTTGGAAATGCTCACCGTTGTTACTGGCGTTTCGGGTAGTGGAAAAAGTACACTAGTTAAGAAAATTCTTTTTCCGGCTATTCAAAAACAACTTACAGGATTTGGTGATAAACCTGGACAGTTTACCGAATTAAAAGGAAACTATAAAAGCATTAAACATATTGAGTTTGTAGATCAAAATCCTATTGGTCGTTCATCACGCTCTAACCCTGTAACCTATATTAAAGCATATGACGACATAAGAGCATTATTTTCGAGTCAAAAATTGAGTAAGATTCGTAATTATCAAGCTAAGCATTTTAGCTTTAATGTCGATGGTGGTCGATGCGAAACTTGCAAAGGCGATGGAGAAGTGACTATTGAAATGCAATTTATGGCCGATGTGCATTTAACCTGTGAAACCTGTAATGGAAAGCGTTTCAAAAAAGATGTTTTAGAAGTCACCTTTGAAGGCAAAAACATTGACGATATTTTAACTATGACCATTGATGATGCTATAGCTTTTTTTGATCAACATAACATTTCAAAAATTAAGAACAAATTGCAACCATTGCAAGATGTTGGTCTAGGTTATGTGGCTCTAGGTCAAAGTTCTTCTACGCTTTCAGGAGGGGAAGCACAACGTATTAAATTAGCGTCATTTCTTGGAAAAGGATCCAAAAGTGATAATGCGCTATTTATTTTTGATGAACCTACAACTGGTTTACATTTTCATGATATTAAAAAACTGCTGAAATCATTCCAAGCATTGATTACTAAAGGACATTCCATTATTGTAATTGAACACAATCTCGATCTTATAAAATGTGCCGATTATGTCATCGATTTAGGACCTGAAGGCGGAAATCGTGGTGGACAGCTCATAGCAGAAGGTACTCCGGAAGATGTGGCAAAAACTAAAGCTTCAATTACCGGACAATTTTTGAAAGACAAATTATAACTATTTGGACATATCTGATTTAGAACATATAAAAAAAGAAACTTCTGTAAGCCCTATAGCAAAAGGAGGTTCAAACTTTGAAATTCAAATCTTATATAAAGTATCGAATCATAAATTTCAAATTAAACCTACCTTAGGATATTCTCTTTTTTGTGGCGTATTTGTCTTGATTCCTGCAGTAATTATTGGTTTTGGAATACATAAGTACTTAGAAACTGGCAACTTCGATTTTCTAATTGATGAATGGTTCATGGTGCTGTGGCTTATTCTTTTTTCAACCGCTACTATTAAGATTCTTATTAACTTCTTCACTCCTATTGTGTTTGATAAATCTATAAATCGCTTCTATAAAGGGTTTCACAAGGATAAAACCAAAATAAGAAAAGATCTTATTAGACTATCAGATATCGTAGCCATTCAAATAATTGGTGAAATTATCGAGGATGACGATTCTAAATTCAATAGTTTTGAACTAAATATAGTCTTGTCTAATACAAGTCGGATTAATATTACAGACCATAACAACTTGAAGGGTATTATTGCTGATGCAGAAACCTTGAGTAAATTTTTGGATATTCCAATATGGCATGCCGCATCTAATAAAACATAAACGAGAACATGCCAACCACAAACAAGGCTAAAGGCGCTACGAATAATAAAAATAAAAACGTCGCTACACCGCTTTTAAACCAACTTAAAAACCATCCTTGCCTATAAAACCGTTTGACGGCTATCATCAAATAAAAGAACGTAGAAAAGAATAATAACCAATCAATCCAATCTGGAATATCTACAATAAGATTTATTAAATACAAAACACAAAACGCCGTAAATAAAAAGGAAAAGAAGTATAAACTAAAGACCAAATGATGAGAATAGGGTCCTCTTCTAAAATACAAGATCTTCAAGATGAGCGCAAAAATTGGTAACAAGAAGAATAAAGCTATTGGCAAACTGTTATATAATGTAAGTAAGATGGTACCTACACCTTTTTCTTTATAGAGTTTTAGCATTTGTGTGTAGAACTTTCGCTTTACAAACCCAGCATCTTCGGGCATTCCCATAGCCCTAACAATGTCATCCTCTTTAGCGTCGATCTTAATCAACGAGTCCACCTTTTTTTGGTCAAAATCAAAGGTAAGCGCAGTATTTCTAGAATCCTTATTGGCCTCACTTTTTATAATAGAATCAAGCGCCTTTACATCTTCATCTTTAATACCTAATGCCTTTTTATTGTCTTTTATGGGTTTGGTAATTCGCTCAATTTGCAAAGAATCCAATTGAGGTTTCTGCATACTATCCAACGGTATACCTCCAAGAGTAACATTATCATGTTTTTGAAGCTTTTTATTTAGGACATCTGTATTTTCAGTAACCGTAAATGAAAACACGAAAAAGAAAATAAAAGCAACAAATAAATACATCTGCCCTGGATGCAAATACACCAAGCGCTTACCTTCGATAAACTTTTGAGGTAAAAAACCTGGCTTGAACATCAAAGGAATAAAGCCTTTTAAAAAACGTGCATCAAATGAAAAGTAATTACTAATCGTATTGTAAAACAGCACACCCATGGTAAGATTTTCTTCTGTTTTCTGACCACAGTTTGGACAAAATTCAAACTGCTCTTTTAATTCGGAATCACAGTTTAGGCATTTAGATGTTTGATCTTCCATAAATTGGATTGGTTAGTTAGATAAAAGTAATAAAAAAATTGAAGTCAGGAGTTTCTTTTTATACATCAGAATTTATAAACCTTTATGAAAATTAATATAATCACCTAAAAATCAGACAATTAAAACTTTGGCACACATATTGGTTTATCCTAAGCATATAGCGTAAGCCGAAAAGCTACAATTATGAGTAGGCAAAATTAAAACCTTATTTACTATGAAAAAATTAGTACTATTATTTACAGGTTTGTTGATGGGATTAACAACTGTAACAGCAGCAGAAACAATAACTGCAACACAAGGAATTGATTTTAATAATTCACGCTATCGTTTTGCAGAACCAATAGTGTTCATTGAGCGTGGTGTAGAATTTTTAATCTTTCCTGACGGAAGTTTCGATTTCAATACAGAATTCGGAAACACCGTTTCAGAAACCTACTACAGAACCACAAGAACTCGTAGAGGTTCTGTTAACACTACTTATGGAGCACCAGGTTCAGTAAACAGAGTTCACTACTCTACACCAAGACCAAGAGGTGTTATCATTACACACGACAGCTATGGCAAAGTACGTAGAATTGGTAATGTATTTATTAACTACGACAGACGAGGCCGAATTAAACGTGCTGGCTCTGTTTATATGAGTTACCAAAGAGGAAATGGATTTCTTCGTCAAGTAGGCGGACTTAGAGTTAACTATAACAGATGGGGAGAGATTGTCCATATTAATGGTATCGTAAACCATAACAATGCAACACTAAACTGTGGTGTAGGGTCTGGAATTGGAGGACACCAATATGATGACTATGGTTATGATGGAGATTTTGATGATGACTTCTACTACTATAGAAAGAATGGTAAAATCAAAAAACAAAAAAAGAATAAAAAATACAGAGACTAAACAATCTTGATTTTTTTAGTTGGTTGTTCACATTATAAGTGAACATATATAGAATCCCGATGTGCTTCCCCAAGCCTTCGGGATTTTTAAATTATACAAACTTGCGTCTATTGATGTTCGAAAACAAAACCATTACTTTTTAAAATTTCCTCAAGAATAATTACTTCAATTTTTATATGTGTAGAAGGTGTGTCCAAAAAGTATTTTTTTTCACCATTAGCTTCATTATGAATTTGAAAATTACGGTTAGAATCTTCGGCTGTGGAGTGAATAACAGAGTTGTTTCTTATATTTTCATCTTTATTCCAACATAATAACCATCTAATATTATTAAATGTATGATTAAAACTTTTTCGAAGAATATGTTTTAGTTCTACATAATAGAATTCCGAATCAAAAACTGAAACTCCTCCGTCCTTAGAATACGCCAACATGTCTATTCCTGTTGATGTATTATAATCGATAGGTTCAAATGGGAACCACTCGGGTTTTTGAGAATAAAGAGACATGAAAAACCCGAATAATTCAGCTTCATTATCTGGCTCAAAATAGGTTCTCCCATCGATCTTTAATATCTTCTTTTGTCTAATTTTTTCTTGCCTCCTTCTATATTCGGCAATTTCCATATTCTTGGTTTTTTCAAATTTTATTATTTTATTGAGCTCATAAAGCCCTTCTTCATACATTATAACATCTATTTCATCAATAAAATTTTTCACAACTCCTTGTAACTGTCTTAAAATTTTAGGATTAGTATTTGCAACAGTCCCTCTATTCGCCGTTAATTTTAAATCTTGGCAATTAATAAAACCATGAAGTAATAAAACAGCATTAGATCCCCCTCCAAAACCACTTACCCATTCATTTTTTCTTTCAATAGGTATAAAATCTTTACATAAATAAATACCGTATCTGTCTTGTGATCGATACGAACCAACTTTTGCCCTTACACCTCGTCTTTTCAATAACGGATTTATAGACTCCTTTGCCTTTTGTCCCTCAATATAAATGACTATGTCGTAATGCACATCGGGACTTTCTTCTAATTCTCCACTTAATTGAAATTTCCTTACGTACATTCCATATGCATCATTGCCATATTCGTCATAAAGACTATTAATATCTTTAGTCTCTTCGGGAAAAGAATGTCCTATAGAAATGCTTTTAAAATTTTCTTCATTAAACGATTTTAAAAATACCTGAAAATTCTTTAACCTCTCGTCTTTAAGTTCTATAAATTCATTTTTAACAGTACCAACTATAGTAAACCATTTTAAGTAATCTTTTATTTGATCAAAAGTAAAAGCTTTTTTTTCATTTAAATTGTATCCAACAATTCTAATTTTAGTGCCTTTATAACCATTAGTATTTGGTAGGTGTTTTAATCGTACTGTATGAACTTCGCCATTATTTAACGCCTTAAATGGGTTTAAACATGAAGCTATATAACATTTGTCTTCACAATATGTTGTTACCTCTACTTTTTCTGACCTCAAATAAATTTTCGTTCCATGACCTTTTTCGCCAATGTTATTAGCTTCATCAATTGATGCAGAATTTCCTAAATCCCAGAAGTTTTGTCTAATTTGGTTAAGGTTCATCCCTTGACCATCATCAGTTATTTCAATGACTAATTTTTTTTCTCCATCTATCTCTTCAGCACCAACGTCAATTTTAACTTCAGTTGCTCCCCAATCATAAGAGTTATGTATAGCCTCTCTAAAAATCTCTAATGGGTTACCAAAATCCCATGAAATTTCTTTAAACTCTTTAGCTACGTTAACGCTTGGTTGAAAATCTTCACTTTTTTTTTCCATATGGACATGCAAATATTTTATTTTGCCACAATATCATTTTTTTTATTGATAGAGTCAATACGTAGTACTACGTAATTATTGTATTGTTTTAGGAATTCTGTTTAAGAATTTAGAGACCGTTCTCAATGAGTAAGCGTAAATTCTCATTAGGAATCATATCAATGGTCAAATTCACGCGTTCTGTATCTCCAGAATTCACAACACGATGCGCATCAGTTAGTTTTAGATACCAGCATTCTCCTGGTTCCATATCAACAGGTGTACCATTTAAATAAAATGTAACTCCTTTATTTTTTATAATGGGTATGGTTAATCGAATTACCGACCGCTCTACCTCCAATCCTAATGTTGGATCTGTGTGTTCCTTAACTTCCGATTTTGGTGCTAATCTTAGTAACCTAACCAAAGTTACTGTAGTAATTTCTTTAAATGAATTGATAATCTCTTTGAGATATGGTGAGCTATTTAATTCCTTTGCATCTGACCATTCTGTCCAAGAACCATCAGCATAATCTTTTGCAGGAGGTGGTATTGGTAATGATGGATCTACGATGTGGGATGGCGCTCTTAATTGAATGACATTATAATATTCAAAATCAGAAGCTTGTAATGCTAAATATTCTTTAAGCATTTTATTAGCATCAAATTGAAATGGTAATTTTACACGATCATTTCGCACTTCAGAATCCTTGATTGCAATCATATCTATCAATTTAAATTAACTATACTAAAATAAACTTCCTCCTTCTCATACATATAGGTAGATTTACCTGTTTTTTAAACAACTCGAAAACAAACACTTAAATCTATTAACATTTTTTGGCACGCTAATTGTTTTATAAAGTTTGTAATCAAAAAACACTTACAATTATGAAATCAAAGATTAACAAATTCGAAAGAAAAATGAAAATGACGAGTAAACGCATTTTATCATTTTTTGCAGTATTGCTCCTAGTAGGAACAACAGTTAATGCAACAACCACCAACACAGTAGAGTCAAACACGTCATACAACTATGTTAGAGGTTATGGTAATTCTTTCATATTTGTAGAAGGTGGAATAGAGTTTTCTATTTTTCCTGATGGTCAATTTGATTTCTATATGCAAAATTATGGACCAAACGTTAATGTAGGCATTAATACTAGAAATGTTTCAATTAGTTTCAATAGTGGTTATGACTATAATCCTTATGTTCAATATGACGATTATGGTGCTATTATTCAAATTGAGAACACTCCTATCTACTACGATTACTATGGACGTGTTACTCAAATAGGAAACATTAATATAAACTATAATAGTTATGGTCGTGTTGCTCGTTTAGGAGGATTATACGTTCATTATAACAGATATAGAACATTCACACACTGTACTGGGTTTATCAATGTTTATAATAGAGCATATGTGTTCAGACCATGGCATTCATATTATGTAATTCCACCTGTAAACTACTGTGTTGTATATGCAAGACCTTACAGACAATTTTATACGCCAGTTAGACATACATATTATAGACCTTATAGAAACAATGTAAGACAAACTGTAAGAGTTGGTAGTCGAAGAGGTACTGTTGCAACTACAGGTCGTAGAGCAAACGAACGCTACAGACAAGAAGCTACTACAACAAGACGTGGTGGTGATAGAAATGTATCAAGTACAACTAGACGTGGAACTAGAAACGTATCATCTGGTACTTCTAGCACAAGAGGAAATAGAGGAACGACGAGATCAAATTCTAGAATCACAAGAGATGATAATAGAGTAAACTCTGGAACAAGAGGCACAAGAGCTAATACAAGAACTGTTAGAGATAATAGTAGAGCAAATACAAAGACGAAAAGAGATACTAGAATAAGAACAACTAATCCTAGATCAAATTCAGGAACTAGAAATGTGACCAAATCACCTAGGTCTGTGTCTAATAATAAAACGACAACTAGAAGCGTTAGAAAAAATACGAATGTTAGAAAACCAAACACACCTAATACTCGTATATCTAGTAACAAACGAAGCAACAAATCTTCTTCAACTGTAAAGCAGTCTAGAAGTAGAAAACAGTCTTCGGTAAGAACATCAAGTTCTAGAAGTTCTTCTAAAAGTAGAAGTTCAAGAACATCAAGAGGAAGATCACGATCGTAACAATATAAATTTTTTGGTTGGTTAGTAGAATGTCCCATAAGCCGTATGCCTCAAAGCACCTTATGGGATTTTCTCGTTTAAAAAAATTAAAAGAATTCAATTATGAAATCTAAACTATGCATATCCTAAAAATAGAAAACCTAAAAGATGGTGTGGAAATGAGCTTTCTAAGAAAGGAAAAAAATCAGACTGGGTTTTAGATGAAGTCAACCATATTCTAACGCTGTATCCAAGACACACAGCTCTAACACAGCATTATAAAATTAACACCATAAAAGAGAACACTTTAGTTCTCGAACTGATAAGAAACAAAAAATAAGCGCATTATTTTTTTAATCTTAAATACTTCATCATCATTGTAGAAATATCTTCGGAAACATTAAGCTTTAAAATTAAAATCCCATATACAATTGCTATTATTATAGATTTCAGGGCAATATTTACAAAAGGATTAAAAGGGAAATCCCAAAAGTAAAACCCTAATACAATAAATAATAATACTATCGAAATCTTTAAAGTTTCCGAAGTAAAAGGAAGCATACCAAATTTTTGATTTACAAAATAAACCTTTATGGTATTATAAACAACAATAGCTATAAACGTAGCTAAAGCCGAACCGTTTATACCATAAAGCGGTATTAGAATTAAGTTTAATACAATGGCAAGTACAGCCAAAATAACACCAAACAACAATACAATACGATAATAGTCACTGTTAAACAAAATGGCATTATTATTCCCTAAAAGATTATCATACAATTTAGCGACACTAATTAAAAACACGACAATTAAACCTCCGCTAAATTCGGGTGGAATTATGTCATAAAGTTCATTAATGTTTAAAACAATCAGCAAAAAAATAAATCCGCTAATCACATAGAGCGTTAACGAACTACGCTGATACAAATCTTTGAGCTCTGTCTTATTGTTTTCATTTAAGAACTTCGCAGTTAAAGGCAATAAAATTTGATGCATAGCACGTTGTGGCACAGCAATTACTGTAGCAATAAAAACTGCAACGCTATAATGCGCAACTACTGAAATGGGCTCTATAAAGTTATTAAGCATCACTTTATCCAAGTCTAAAATAAGCGTTGCTATTGAACCAGCGATAATAATAAGTGACGAATACTTTAAAATAGAACTCAATTTGTCGATTTTGTTAAATCGAAATACTGGTAAGCGCTTTGTAAACGCATATAACATCATGATAAATGCTCTTAATACGTATACACCAACAATTCCCATTAAAAATTGATCTATAGTAATCACATTGAAATACACCAAAAACAAAAGCGTCATGGCTCCAACACGATGAAATATCTCCTTCATAAAATTTCCAAATACCGTTTGCATTTGAACTTTCATCCATGCATAGAACACTTCAAAGTAAGACATCGATATCGCTGTAATAAAAATATACCAGAGATAACTACGCACAATCTCATTTTTTTGAGACAGAATATCTGCGATTGCATCATAAGCCAAATATCCTACAATAGCTACTGGAATAGATAAAACCAAAGGCAAAAGCAGCATGAGAGTAAGAAAACTATTAAGCGAATTTTTAGTTTTAAATGTGGAGTAAAACTTAACGATAGTGTTATGAGCACCAAAAGCCATAAGTGGCATCATGATGTTTGCTGCCGAAAGAACATAGGCAACTAATCCATAATACTCATCTGTAATAAAATTGGTGTACAGAAAAAGTGCATTTATGGCTCCAATACCGAAACCTAAATACGTCGTTATAGTGTTTTTAAAGGATTGATTTATAACAATTCCCATTAGATAATCTCAGACAAAAGTTTGGTTAGCGACTTTCTACTATACTGCTCCAATCCTATAGCACTTACGACTAATGAATCGGATTTATATGCATCAAAATACGATAAAATTTGAGATTTCATGCGTTCCTTTTTGTCGTAGTAGAAATAATAACCTGTATTTGTGGCCTTTAAGATAGCCTCAACATCAGAGTCCGTTGGGCCAACAGCAATAATAGGAGTACCAGACGCCATATATTCAAATAATTTTCCAGGAATGATCACTTTAGTATCTTCTGAATCAATTTCTACCAATAATAATACTCGTGACGCCATTTGTTGTCTCAACGCTTCCTCATGCGTTACATAGCCTAAATTATTGATGTACCCTTCTAATCCGTAGTTTTTCATCGTTTGCAATACATCTTCGCTTACAACACCAATAAGTTTTAACTGAAACGCACTTCGGAAATCGTCATGCTCTTGAATAAGCTCACTAATAGCTTCCCATAAGTGTGTTGGATTGCGCTCTGAGAGCAAAGATCCTATATGTGATAAAGTGAACTTTTCGTCTTTTGGCGGCCGTTGAATATGATGCCTATCATAACCATTTGTAATGACAGATATCGGAGTGTCTGTTTGAGACTCAAATTCTCGTTTTGTATTAGCACTGGTAACTATAATTTCATCTGCAAAATTAAGGACAGAGACTTCTAGCTGTTTGTGCTTTTCTTGTGAACGTTTCGTAAGTTTCAACTCTTTATGATATCCAATAGATGTCCACGGATCTCTAAAATCGGCCAACCATTTTACATTCAATTGTTTTTTTAACTGAAATCCTATCAAGTGTAAACTATGTGGCGGACCAGTAGTTACAATCGTATCAATATGATGAGTTTTAATATATTCTGCAAGAAATTTAACCGAAGGTTTTACCCAATTTTTACGAGCATCAGGAATAAAGAAGTTACCACGTACATACAATAACAGTTTCTGAATAAAAGATTGTTTTTTTTGTTTTGGAATCACTCCTGAACTTATCTGCTTGACACCTTTTTTAGAAAGCATTTTTGCAAAACGATAGGGTTCATTAATAGGCTGCTTTATTACTCGTAGATCTGCCGAAACTTCATGCAATAAACTCTCATCTACCATAGGATAGCTTGGGTTTTCTGGGCAATATACAATAGGTTCGATATCAAACCCTGGTAAATACTTGACAAATTTCAACCATCGCTGTACACCTGGTCCTCCTGCTGGTGGCCAATAATATGTGATGATAAGGATTTGCTTTTTCATTCGATTAAATTTTATGACTAAAAATTAATCTTTGCGCTGCCTCAATCCAAACCAGAATCCGCCAACCAATAACAAGCCAAACACAATAGAACTTCCCAATGAGATCATGCTTCCAGTCTGCACTACTTGAGGTTCAAATTTAAAAATAATCTTATGCTCTCCTGCTGGCACTTCAAGTCCGCGTAAAGCATAATTTACGCGCTGTATTGGGACTTCGTTTCCATCAATTGTAGCTTGCCAGCCACTACCATAGTACATTTCAGAAAAGATTGCAAATCCATTATTTTTATTGGTCGATTTATACTCTAAATAATTTGGTTGATGCTTGGTTAACGTAATGTGGGCTAAAGAATCTACAACAAAACGCTGTGAAGACAAATTAGATACAGTAGTGACAGCTTTTATAGCTGTTTGTAAACTATCAAGTGCTTTTATTTCTTCATTTGCAGTTTGTATTTTCTCTAATTCTGAGATGAACCATGCATTACCATTAGCATCTTCGTTCACAAAAGGGAATATTTGCCCTTCTTCTTCGGCAATAATATATTTCGTGTTAAGCATATTAAGCACGTTCATATTATTTCTTGCAATATGAAAATCAAAGAGTTCGTCAAATCGTTTCAACTTAGCAGCGTGATAACCACTTAAAGAATTATGGAAATAAGCGGCTCGAGCTGGTAAGCTCTGACCTTCACTAGACACATCCAATACTCTAAAATGCCCTTTATCCTGCATAATTTCCTTATCTGCAGCATTGGCTTGATATGGTTTATTCACTTTAACTGCAGAAATAAAGTTCTCTGTATTCACATAACGACGATCAACTCCAACAAGATCAAATAAAATTAATCCTGCAAAAATGATAACAACTAGCGTTTCTGATAGTTTCTTTTTTAGGAACATAAAGATCGTTCCAGCAGATAACAGCACCAAAATGAGTGTTCTCAATATATCTTGGGTAAAAAAGCCTCTTCGATCATCTCGCAAAGCGTCGATATAACCTTCACCGTAATCGCCATAAAGCTGTCTATAGTAACCATCATTACTACCTGCAAAGTCAAAAGATCCTTTAAATACTAAAAATAACAAAGCCAATCCGCCAGCAATTGCTACTGAAATCTTGAGCGCTTTAAGTTTACGTTCGTCCTTGTCAAAATCATTAAACAAGCGTGCCAAACCAAAAATTGCCAATACAGGAATACATAGCTCCAATATGACTTGAATGGAACTAACAGCTCTAAACTTATTGTATAAAGGCACATAATCGATAAAGAAGTCGGTTAAAAATCCAAGATTCTTTCCGTAAGACAATAATAGCGATAAAATTGTACCACCAACAAGCCACCATTTAAGACGACCTCTCACTAAAAACAACGCAAAAACAAATAAGAAAATCACTACTGCTCCAACATAGGCAGGTGCTTCAACTATAGGTTGATCTCCCCAATATGTTGGTGCATTTTCAGATTCTTGCCTAGCTTGAGCTGGTGTTGCTCCAAGGTTTCTAAAAAACTTATAAATTTCAGAATCCTTACCTACATCCTCCCTATTTCCACCACCATATAACCTAGGAACATAGAGGTTGAAGGTTTCCATTTTTCCATAGCTATATTGAGTGATGTACTCTCTACTAAGTCCTGAATTTGCTTCCTTAGGTGAACCATCTGGATTAATGGTAAGTTCACTCTTTCCTCGTGTACTTTCTTTAACGTATTCTTGTGTTGCTAGAATATTAGTTGCATTAAGACCTATGGCTAATACAAGGGCTACTACCATCATTCCTACTGACTTAAAGAAATGTGGTAACATTTGTTTTTTATAGGCATCAATGAGATAACAAACACCTAAAACGAGTACCAATAGCATCAAATAATAGGTCATTTGAAAATGATTTGCGCCAATTTCTAAAGCTAAAGCTATAGCCGTGAGCAAAAAGCCAAAAATGTACTTTTGCCTGAACGTGAGTACAATTCCAGCTAGTACTAAAGGCATATAAGCTATGGCATGTGCTTTACTATTATGTCCAACACCAAGTATAATAATGAGGTAAGTGGAAAAGCCAAATGCTAAAGCTCCCAAAGCCGCAAGTTTAAAGTCAACCTTCAATACCAATAACAAGATGTAAAACCCTAAAAAATAGATAAATAGATAATCTGCAGGTCGTGGCAGAAATCGCAAAACTGAATCTAGTTTTTTAACATAATTATGTGGATATCTGGCGCCCAATTGATAGGTTGGCATTCCTCCAAATGCACTATTGGTCCAGTAGGTTTCTTCACCTGTAGCAGCTTTAAAATCTTTTTGTTGCTGAGCCATACCAATATAATGCATGATATCACTTTGCTTGATTTGTTTGCCTTGTAAAACAGGACTAAAATAGGCTAATGAAATAACCACAAAACCAACAAGAACTAATAGGTGTGGTAAAAAATTTTTAAATGAAAATTGCATAGAATGATTGACTTTCAATAGACTCGAAAATTAGTCAATTTCTTCGTAATCTATGTACTCTCCTACTTTTTTATTTGAAGTTGCTTTATCGTTTGGTATTTTATCAATAACTGTTTCGCCTTCTTTATGCTGCTGTTTTTGTTGATGCTGCTGAAATTGGCCTTCAAATTTCTCTTGCATTTTTTTCGACATATATCGTACCATATAAGGTGCAAATAAGCGCGTTAGGATTTTTATTCCGTAGTACACCAAAAGTATAATAAGAATGGTTCTTACAAAACCATATAATGATGCTTCTTGTAACATTAAATTAAATTTATTCAAAAATACAATTATCTGTATTGAAAAACAGTTATAAATACTTAAAAAAAATATAAAATCTCTATATTTGACTTAAATCGATAGCCTATGAACCTTGCTAAAAAAGCGCTTTTATTTACAACTTTGTTAATCACCCAGTTAACATTTTCTCAATACACCGAAGTAATTAATTCTAACAGACCAGGCGTTTCTCGAAGTGCGTTTTCTGTAGGAACAAATGTAGCTCAAATTGAAGTTGGTCCTTACATTTTAAAAGAAGAACATACACCTTTACAATATGAAGTATCTGGATTTGGTGCAGATTTTTCATTACGCTACGGTTTACTTTTTGAACAATTAGAAATAAACTTAGAGGGTACCTATCAAAATGACACCTTTACAGATAACCGTTCTACTATAGCTGTAGAAGACAAACGCTCAAATTTCAAGAATTTTACCTTTGGTGCAAAATATTTGGTATATGATCCTTATAAAAATGCAGAAGAAGACAAACCAAATTTGTACAGTTATCATGCTAATCGCTCATTTAAATGGAAATCATTAATTCCTGCAGTTGCTGTCTACGCTGGAGCAAATTTTGATTCTAAGAACAATCCTTACACTGCACCAGGAGTTGAAGGTTTTAGTCCTAAGATCATGATTGCAACGCAAAACAATTTTTCTGGTGGTTGGGTTTTAGTACTTAACCTTATTAAAGATCGTATTGGAACAGACTATTCAGATTTTCAGTACATCATCACGTTAACACATTCATTCAGTCCACAGTGGGTGATTTTTGGTGAAACGCAAGGGATTCAGAGTGATTTTTATGCCGATAATCTATTTCGATTTGGAGGTGCTTATTTATGGAGTAAAGATTTTCAATTAGACACTGCATTAACCTTTAACACAAAGGATACACCTTCTGTTTTTAGTGTGAACTTCGGAATGTCTTACCGTTTTGATTTCCATAAAGATAAAGAAACAGACAACGGAACTTCTCGAAGTGATGCTGATAATAGAAAACCTAAAAAGAAGAACAAGAAAAAGAAAAGAAATGATGATTTTGATGATGACGGAAGTCTTTAAGCCTTGCTCTCTATGATTACTGTAAAAGAAATTCACTCTAAAAAAGACTTAAAGGCATTTGTCAAATTTCCTTTTAAACTAAACAAAGACTCTAAATCTTGGGTACCTCCTATTATAAAAGAAGAAGTTAGAACCTTTGATAAAAACGTAAACCCAGTATTTAATGATGCTGAAGCACGTTTTTTCTTGGCCTATAAAAACGATACCATTGTTGGTCGTGTTGCAGCTATTATTAATTGGCTCGAGATTAAAGGAAAAAATGAAAAGAAAATGCGTTTTGGTTGGTTTGATGTCATAGATGACATTAATGTTACTAAGGCCTTATTAGAAAAAGTACATGAGATTGGTAAAGCTCAAAACTTAAAGTATGTTGAAGGTCCTGTTGGGTTTTCAAATTTAGACAAAGTAGGCATTCTTACTGAAGGCTTTGATCAAATAGGTAGTATGATTACTTGGCATAATCTTCCGTATTATGCATCTCATTTTGAAGAATTAGGCTATGAAGTTGCTAAACGCTATTCTGAAAATGTGATGGAGTTTAAAAATATTCTTCCTGAATTTTTCTCCAGAGTCCAAACATTAATAAAAAAACGATATGAGCTTCGTGCTTTAAATTTCAATAAGAATAAAGATATAATGCCTTATACAGATGAAATGTTTGAGGTATTTACCAAATCGCATGCTGTGTTATCGTCCTTTGTTGAGATTAATGATGAGCAGCGTGAATATTTCAAGAAAAAATTTATTGGTTTCCTAAATCCCGAATATGTAAAGTTCGTTTTAGATAAAAATGATAAACTCGTTGGATTTGGAATTGTAACTCCATCCTATGCGAAAGCCCTTCAAAAAATGAAAGGCAAGTTATTTCCATTTGGAATTCGCCATTTATTACATGCAAAAAAGCACGCTAAGACCGTTACGTTCTATTTAATTGGTGTATTACCTGAATATCAAAATAAAGGTGTGACAGCCATCTTATTCCACGAATTTCACAAGACATTTTCTGAAAAGGGCATAAAGTTGTGCATAAGAGGTCCAGAATTGGATGATAATGAAGCAATCCATAAATTATGGAAGAATTTCAAGCCTGTTACTAATAAACGTCGTTGTACGTTTAAGAAAGACATTGTATAAAAAAATCCGATTCAAAATTGAATCGGATTTTTTATATGAATATATCTATTTCCTACTCACCCATTGCTGCCATAACAGCTGCAGATAAGCGTTTGTATGTTCCATTTTCTAAACGATCTCTAATGGCATCAAAAGCGTCTAAGGTTTCTTCTACATCTTTTAAAGTATGCGTTGCTGTTGGTATCATTCTTAATAAAATCAAGCCTTTAGGAATTACTGGGTACACAACAATAGAGCAAAAAATACCGTAGTTTTCGCGTAAATCTCGTACTAAAGCCATGGCTTCAGGAATACTTCCTTTCAAATATACTGGAGTTACACAGCTTTGTGTAGTACCAATATCAAAGCCTCGCTCTTTTAATCCAGATTGTAAGGCGTCCACGATTGTCCAAAGATTCTGCTTAAGTTCTGGCATGGTCTTTAACATTTCTAAACGTTTTAACGCACCAATTACCAGCTGCATTTGCAACGATTTTGCAAACATTTGTGAACGTAAGTTATATTTTAAATAATCAATGATTTCTTGGTCTGCAGCAATAAAAGCACCTGTACTCGCCATAGATTTGGCGAATGTTGCGAAGTATACATCTATATCATCCTGTACACCTTGCTCTTCTCCTGCTCCTGCTCCTGTTTTTCCTAAGGTTCCAAACCCATGAGCATCATCAACAAATAATCTAAAATTGAATTTTTTCTTTAAAGCAACTATTTCTTTTAAACGTCCCTGTTCTCCTCTCATTCCAAAGACACCTTCAGAAATAACTAAGATTCCTCCTCCTGTTTGTTCTGCCATTTTAGTGGCACGTTCTAAGTTCTTTTCTAAACTTTCAACATCATTATGCTTATAAGTAAAGCGTTTTCCCATATGAAGACGTACACCATCAATAATACAAGCGTGTGCATCAACATCATAGACAATAATATCATCTTTAGATACCAAAGCATCTACAGTAGACACCATTCCTTGGTAACCAAAATTCAATAAATATGCAGCTTCTTTGCTTACAAATTCAGCAAGTTCGTTCTGTAATTTCTCATGAAGATCTGTATGTCCAGACATCATTCGCGCTCCCATTGGGTAAGCAGAACCATATTGAGCAGCAGCCTCAGCATCTACCTTACGAACTTCAGGGTGATTAGCTAAACCTAGATAGTCATTGATACTCCAGGTAATCACTTCTTTCCCTTGAAACTTCATTCTATTAGAAATCTGTCCTTCCAGCTTTGGAAATACAAAATATCCTTCAGCCTGAGAAGCCCATTTTCCTAATGGTCCTTTATCTTTGTATATCTTCTCAAATAAATCCTTCATTAAAGCGAGTTTTTAGTCTTAATTAGTTGGGACAAAATTAGGTAATTATATTATCACAGCATAATATTTTTATGAACCAATGTTTATATCCTCATTAAACATAAAAACCTACCACGATTAAACGTGATAGGAGTTTTGTATGCGTTGTACTATTATTTTATTTTATATACTGAATTTTCTCTGCAACTTCTCTTTGACTATCAAAGAAACCTTGGTCTCCCATCCATTTATCACTATATACTTTACTCATATAGCGTGATCCATGATCTGGAAACACAACAACAACTTTATCTCCAACTTTAAACTCCCCTTCTTCATTAAGTTGTTTTAAAGCTTGCATCGCGGCACCACTAGTGTAACCAACAAACAAACCTTCTGTTCTCGAAATTTCTCTTGCGGTGTGAGCACTTTCCTCATCAGTAACTTTAACAAACTTATCTATAAGATCAAAATCTGTCGCTGTTGGAATTAAGTTTTTACCTAAACCTTCGATTCGGTAAGGGTAAATCTCTTTATCATCAAACTCACGTGTTTCGTGATACTTTTTTAATACAGAACCATAAGCATCAACACCAATTACCTTGACATCTGGGTTTTGCTCTTTTAAATATTTAGAAATTCCTGAAATTGTTCCTCCTGTTCCACTACAAGCAACCAAATGCGTGATTTGACCTTCAGTTTGCTCCCAAATTTCTGGGCCAGTAGTATGGTAATGTGCATCAAGGTTTAGTTTATTAAAGTACTGATTGATATAAACAGAACCTTTAATTTCGTTATGTAAACGCTTTGCCACTTGATAATATGAACGCGGATCGTCTGCACTAACATTAGCAGGACACACATACACATGAGCTCCCATCGACTTTAACATGTCAATTTTATCTGCAGAAGATTTGGAACTTACTGCTAGAATACACTCATACCCTTTAATAATACTCACCATGGCAATACTAAAACCTGTATTTCCTGATGTTGTTTCTATAATAGTATCACCTGGATTTAAGATGCCTTGTCTCTCGGCCTCCTCTATGATGTGAAGTGCAATTCTATCTTTTGACGAGTGACCAGGATTAAACGCTTCAACTTTAGCAAAGAAGTCGCCTTTATAGTCCTGAGCCATTTTATTTAATCTGATAAGAGGGGTTTTACCTATTAACTGTAAAACATTATCAAACACTTGGATGTCTTTTTTCATAAATGCTATTTATCAGTTTCCTATTGATTCAATGTGAAACATAAAACCTCGCAAAATTAAGATTTTTTTTAGAATTAGCAAGTAATTCCCTCTAAGTCTAGTAAAAATGCAAATTCTTGAGCATCTTCCTTTAAAGCTTCAAATCGCCCAGAAGCTCCGCCATGACCAGCTTCCATATTGGTTACTAAATACAATTTGTTGGTATCTTGTTTATAAGTTCTGAGTTTTGCAACCCATTTTGCTGGTTCCCAATATTGTACTTGAGAATCATGCAAACCAGCCGTTATCATTAGGTTAGGATACGATTGTGCCTTAATATTATCATATGGAGAATAACTTTTAATATAGTTGTAATAGGTCTCATCGTTAGGATTTCCCCATTCATCATATTCTCCTGTTGTTAAAGGGATAGTATCATCTAGCATAGTGGTCACAACATCAACAAAAGGGACTGCTGCGATGATGCCATTGTAGAACTCTGGCGCCTCATTGGCAATAACACCCATTAATAAACCTCCTGCGCTTCCTCCCATAGCATACAAATGCTTAGAAGATGTATAATTTTCAGCAATTAAATGCTTCGAACAATCAATAAAATCGGTAAAACTATGTTTTTTGTTCAGTAATTTTCCATTTTCATACCATTGTCTTCCCAAGTACTCTCCTCCTCTAACATGAGTAATAACATAGATAAAGCCACGATCTAACAGGCTTAGTCTAATTGTAGAAAAATAAGGGTCAATGGTAGACCCATAGCTTCCGTAGGCATATTGCAAAACAGGAGCATTACCGTCTAATTTTGTATCTCTTCGTCTCACTATAGACATTGGGATCTTAGTGCCATCCTGAGCAGTGGCCCAAATACGCTCGGAAGTATAATTGTTTTTATCGAAATTAGGATCTAAAACGGCTTGCTCTTTTTTTATATCCTTTTGCTTTGTTTTCATATTGAAATCAATCACTGAAGACGGATTTGTCAAAGAATTATAACTATAGCGTAAGGTTTCAGTATCAAAATCTACATTATTTCCCGTATTGGCTGTATAGGTTTCGTTATCAAATGGTAAGTAATAATCGTCTTGGCCATCCCAGCGCTTGATTCTAATTTGGTTGAGTCCATTAGTACGTTCACTTATAACTAAATAGTCCTTAAATATGTCAATATCCTCCAATAGTACATTATCTCGATGCGCCATGACCTCAACCCAATGCTCTAATCTTGTATGATGCTCAGGGGTTTTCATGAGCTTAAAATTGGTTGCATTATTATGATTGGTCAATATATAAAAATGATCTTCAAAATGCGAAATACTGTATTCTAATCCGCGAATACGTGGTTGAAATAACGTGAAGTCAGCATCTGGTGTATTTGCATTTAAGATATGAAACTCATTAGTGAGTGTACTGTAACAGGCAATAATTATATATTTTCTTGATTTCGACTTAAATACTGCTGCACCAAAGGTATCATCCTTTTCGGTAAAGATAAGTGTATCCTTATCTTCAGTATCTCCAATTTTGTGTTTGTAAATTTTATTAGACCTAAGCGTTAGTTCATCCTTCTTCGTATAGAATAAGGTCGAGTTGTCATTAGCCCAAGTGGAAGAACCAGTTGTGTTTTCAATAGTATCTGAAAACACCTCATTTGTAATTAGGCTTTTAATCTGTAATGTATACTGCCGCCTACCAATAGTGTCAACTCCAAAAGCGATCATTGTATTGTCTGGACTCACACTCAACCCAACTAATCTAAAGTAGCCATGACCTTCTGCCATCTGATTTCCATCAAATAATAATTCTTCTTCGGCGTCTAAAGTTTCCTTTTTTCGAGTATATATAGGGTAATCCTTCCCTTTCTCATAACGAACAATATACCAATAGCCATTGTATTTATAAGGAACAGACGAATCGTCTTCCTTAATTCTCGATTTCATTTCTTCAAAAAGCGATCTTTCAAAATCTTTGGTATGTGCCGTTTCCTGTTGATAAAATTCGTTTTCAGCATTGAGATAATCCAATACATTTTGGTCATCACGTTGGTTTAACCAAAAATAGTTATCGATTCTTATATCGTTATGTTTTTTTAATTCTTTCGGAATTTTTCTGGCAATAGGAGCTTCAATAGTCGTTTTCATATAGTATGCTTCGGAAATAAGCTTTGCTTTTTTCTTTTTAAAAGTGTGGCAATTTAGTAATTTTGCCTTTCATAATTTTAATACTTAACAATATGTTTGGAGATATGATGGGAATGATGGGCAAACTTAAAGAAACCCAAAAGAAAGTTGAAGCGACTAAAGAGCGCTTACATAGCGTTCTAATTGACATGAATAGTCATGACGAAAAGTTAAAAGTTACTATTACCGCAAATAGAACGATTAAGTCTATCGCTATAGATGATGAATTACTCCAAGACAAGGACATGCTAGAAGATTATCTCATTCTTACGATTAATAAGGCAATTGCTCGTGCTACAACAGTTCATGAAACTGAAGTTGCTGCTGTTGCAAAAGAAGGTATGCCAAATATTCCCGGAATGGATATGTTTAAGTAGGTTTTAAAAATTATTCAAAATTTCTAAAAGACGCTCATGCATTGCATTGGTATAATCTAAATGTGTAACCATTCGCAATTTATTACTTCCCATTCCAATAATGTGAATCTTTTGATCTGATAATTGTTTTAAAAACTCACTTTCATCAACATGAGATTCTAATTCAAAAATGACAATGTTGGTTTCTATAGGTTCTACCTTTTTAATTATTGATAAGTCTTCTAGAACTTCTCCAATCTCTTTGGCTTTTTTATGATCCTCTCCTAGTCGATCCAAATGATGATCAAGCGCATATAAACCTGCTGCAGCAACATAGCCTACTTGACGCATACCTCCACCTAATATTTTTCGTACTCGTATTGCGCCTTGCATGAGTTCTTCATTTCCAATAAGCACAGATCCCATAGGACAACCAAGCCCTTTACTTAAGCAAACAGAAATTGTATCGAATATTTGTCCGTAGTCTTGAGCTGTTTCATTAGTATTTGCTAATGCATTCCATAATCGTGCACCATCTAAATGATATCCTAAGTTATGATGATCACAAACAGCTTTGATACGTTTTAATTCTTCAAAATCCCAACAAGCTCCTCCTCCTTTATTGGTCGTGTTTTCAACTTCGACTAAAGTGGTTAACGGACTATGATAAAAGTCGGGCGGATTTATAGATTCTGCAACCTGAGCTGCATTAAACATGCCTCTGCTTCCATCTATCAACTTACAAGAAATCCCACTATTAAATGATGCGCCTCCACCTTCATAATTGTAAATATGTGAGTATTTATCGCAAATAACTTGCTCACCAGGATTGGTATGTAATTTTAAAGCCGTTTGATTGGCCATACTTCCTGTTGGAAAAAACAAAGCTTGATCTTTTCCAAACATATTGGCCAAACGACGCTCCAGAGCATTCACTGTAGGGTCTTCTTTATAGACATCATCACCAACATTAGCTGTCATCATGGCGTCTAACATGCCTTTGGTTGGCTTGGTAACCGTATCACTTCTTAAATCTATAATCATATGTTAATTTTGGTTGTAATTACAATAATCGCTTCCAATTGGAGAACCATCTGGTATTTTTGGGGTATTCTCTATTTTAAATTTTTCTGGATGTTCTCTAAATTCTTTAATCATCATTTTATATTGCTCAACATAGCTTGAATGCTTAGCCCAATGTTTTGGAAGTTTTTTATTAATAGTAAGTTCAAGTTGTAATTTAAGTATCGCCTCATTTACTTTTGCTTTAACTTGAAAAAACGATTGATTATTTACCGCTAGGTTCATCAAGTGCAGTAAAACACGTTCATTTATTAATTGTTGAACCTCATCTAGGTAGTTGTCTTTATGTTGTTTTCCGAAGGAATTATCTAAAAGCTGCTTCAATAACTCATCAAAACTTAACTGACTATCATCTAAGCTTTTCTGCTGTATCATTCTATTCGCACGCTGTGGATGCAACAATAATTTCAAGGTCATATCACTAGCAGTAACTGCTGCACTCATAGGGTCAAAGGCAACACCTGCTTTTCCAGAGAAGGACTCACGACCTCTACCATAGGCAAATGCCCTAGGTGGAAAAAGTTCTAATTTTTCCTTTGGAATCGCTAAAGCTTCAGCAGAAATTGTGTTAAAAATTGTTTTCAGCGCGTCTCGTTGCGTCTTTGCATCAATTGGCTCTACTACACTCTGACCATTCCCTTTTACCGCATAGTTATAATCTAAACCACCAACCACTTTTGTCGCCGCTTCTGTTTGATAACGATGGAAAAAATACAATGGTACAAATACATCCTCTAATACTGAGTAAGGCTCTCCTTGACGAATATTATCTTTTGAAAAATTTGATATCGCTTTGGCTCTTACCTTCAATACATTATCTAATTCTTCTGAAGCGCTTTTACCATTATCCCAAAGGTGTGCTAAAGCATGAGCGCCTCCTTGTGCTCTGGCATCGGCATCAGTTATAAAACGCAAACCTTTATTTTTTGCTGCATCTAAAACAGAATTCAAAGCTTGTTTTTCATCAGCATTCGCATCAAATTCAGAATAACTATAAGCCACAGTAACTTTATCCCACTCACCTATACCAACAGCATAAGCGTCACTAAAATCAATGTTTCCATTTTTTATGGTAATTGTTGGATGCGGATAATCCATCACAGAAGCTCTTCCGTTGGTACTCGCAGCAAAATTATGTGCAAAACCAATTGTATGACCGACTTCATGTGCACTCAACTGACGAATTCTTGCCAATGCCATTTCAAGCATAGGTTGGTAATTATCATCACGTTCTGCAAATGGCTTATTCATCAAGGCTTGGGCTATCATAAAATCTTGCCTGATACGTAAACTTCCTAAGCTTACATGTCCTTTTATAATTTCTCCTGTTCTTGGGTCAACAACACTGCCCCCATAGCTCCATCCGCGAGTGGAGCGATGTACCCATTGAATGACATTATAACGGCAATCCATAGGATCGGCATCTGCAGGCAACATTTTTACTTGAAATGCATCTTTAAACCCAATAGCTTCATAGGCTTGATTCCACCAACGCGCACCTTCCAACAATGCCGAGCGTACTGGTTCTGGTGTTCCTGGGTCTAGATAATAAATGATAGGTTCTTTGGCTTCACTCATTGTAGCATTGGGATTCTTTTTCTCCAAACGATGACGAATAATATAACGCTTTCTTATAGGCTCCTGGATTGGTGTAGCATAATCTAAATATGACATAGAAATAGCACCACTACGTACATCAAATGCTCTCATCTTATAACCATCGTCAGGTAATTCGATAAAACTATGGTGTTGGATCACACTCACTAAGGAAGACGTTGGAGTCACACTTCTAATATTTCGACCTTTAGGCTGCCCTTTAAATGTTAGTAAGGCTTCAAATTCAACATTTTTAGGAAAGGCTTTCGTTCTATCTAATGACAATGCGCTCTTTGTAAGATCTACTTTATAAGTGCCTTCAGATTTTAATCGGTTGGCTACACCATGTGCGTCAAGCATCAAGAAAGGTGTTAAATCAATAACATAAATACCATCCTTATGCTCTAAAATTTTAAATCCGTATAACACAGACTTCGCAAATGCTTGTTCAATACTTTTCTTCTCTAGTTCATTATCGGTAATTGCTCGATAACTCAAATTAGGTTGAACCAATAACAACTTGTTACCTGCTTTTTCAAATTTCACTAGACGTTCTTGCCCTAATTGTCCTCTATCTAAACCAATATCATTTGAACCAATACCTGTAGCTAGTGAATTTACATATAGAAAATCTTTATTCAGATCTTTGACTTCTAAATATATTTTATCTTTAGATTCATCATAATGAAAATCAAAAAAGCCAGTTTGCTTTTTTAAGTCCTTCTTATCTAAAACCTGTGAATATGAGAATGTTACGCAACAAAAAAGCATAACATAAAACTTGATTTGTTTCATAATATTTAATTATCCCATAAAACTACGTAATTTCGTTCAAATAATATTTGTGACTTCCTTATAGAAATGGTGTCTTATTATTGAAAAACTTATAGTTGCAGATGTGAGTTTGTCTCTATAATAATAAATGTTATACTGAAAGCCCTAGTTAACAGATTAAAAATAATCCTCATACTCATTAAAGATGGAAACTTCAAACCCATCCTTGATGGTATTTCAACGCGCTTGTATTCTAAAGTAAATTCCTATGGCCTTGAGGTCAACTTGAAAGATTTGAACTCTGTAGATTCAAAAGTTGATTTATCTATTAGATTATTTGAAGATTCAGATGTTAATGCTCTTGATGAAGGTATGCGTCACGCCAGACTTGTACAGGAAAATATTCCCAACTGTTATGTTGCTGTCACAAAAGACAATACAACCATATACAGACAATGGCTATTTAAGCACCAACAAAACAATCAAGTTGCCAATTATTTTGGTAATTTATTTCCAAGCCTGAAAGAAGACGAAGCCCTTATTGAAGGTGTGTTTACACATCCTGATTACAGAGGGTTACGTGTAATGTCAAATGCTGTTTACAAGACGTTGATCCAAGATCAATATAAAGGTATAAATAGAGTTATAGTTTTCGTAGATGAAAACAACATTCCGAGTTTAAAAGGGTTTCATCGAAACGGATTTAGACCCTACATTACTCGACAAGAAAAATGGTTCTTGTTTTATAGAAGAGTATCCTTTATTCCTATGACTACTAAACTAGAATACAATTATTTAAATTTAGCTTCAGCAACAAAGCTATAAACATCCTAAGATTTTTATTTTGTCTAACGAATATATATGTTAATTTCGCTGAAAACTTTTTGCCATGATTACATCAGATCAAATTAAAGATCTAAATACACGCCTTGATAAACTAAGGCACTACCTTTGACATAGATGCCAAACTGATCGAAATTTCAAACGAAGAAGAGCAAACATTTGATCCAAATTTCTGGAACGATTCTAAGCAAGCCGAAATCGTAATGAAATCACTTCGAGAGAAAAAAAGTTGGGTACAGGATTACAATACTTCTAAAACCCTTGTTGAGGATCTTGAAGTGATCTACGAATTTTTCAAGGAAGAAGAAGCCTCTGCAGAAGATGTTCAAAATAGATACGACAAGGCATTACTTCTTATTGAAAAATTAGAATTCAAAAACATGCTATCTGAAG
Organism: Psychroserpens luteolus; assembly: GCF_021032705.1. GTDB lineage: Bacteria > Bacteroidota > Bacteroidia > Flavobacteriales > Flavobacteriaceae > Psychroserpens > Psychroserpens luteolus. The sequence goes on from NZ_JAHVXI010000002.1 coordinate 407,494, forward strand.
AAGGTGACTCATTAAGTGCTGTTCTTCAAATTACAGCTGGTGCTGGTGGTACCGAATCTTGTGATTGGGCAAGCATGCTTATGCGTATGTATTTAATGTATGCCGAAAAAAGCGGATTCAAAGTAAAAGAACTCAATTTTCAAGAAGGTGATGTGGCTGGTATCAAAACTGTGACTTTAGAAATTGAAGGCGATTATGCTTTTGGTTGGCTTAAGGGTGAAAATGGTGTACATCGTTTGGTGCGCATCTCCCCTTTTGATAGTAATGCCAAACGTCATACCAGCTTTGCTTCGGTATATGTATATCCTCTAGTTGATGATACCATAGAAATTGATATCAATCCTGCCGATATAGAAATTACAACAGCACGCTCTAGTGGAGCTGGTGGCCAAAACGTTAATAAGGTAGAGACCAAAGTACAATTGACTCACAAGCCTACAGGTATTCAAATTTCTTGTTCTGAAACACGTTCTCAGCATGATAATAGAGCTCGAGCAATGCAAATGCTGAAATCACAACTCTATGAAATAGAATTGCAAAAGCAGATGGCACAGCGCGATGATATTGAAGCAGGTAAAATGAAAATTGAATGGGGAAGTCAAATTAGGAACTATGTGATGCATCCTTACAAATTGGTAAAAGATGTGCGTTCTGGTCACGAAACAGGTAACGTAGATGCTGTAATGGATGGTGACATCGAACCTTTCCTAAAGTCGTATTTAATGATGATGGGACAAAAAGAGGATAATCCTAACGAACTATAATTCTAAACATATGATTAAAATATACCACAACCCAAGATGTAGCAAATCAAGAGAAGGATTTTCGCTTTTAGAAAATTCTGGCAAAGATTTTGAGGTTATAAAGTATCTTGACGAGCCAATTTCCGAAGCAAAATTAAAAGAGATCATTTCGCTTCTTGGAATAAAACCCATAGATTTGGTACGTAAAGGTGAAGCAATCTGGAAATCAGATTATAAAACAAAAGAACTAACAGATGATGAAGTAGTCAAAGCCATGACCAAACATCCAAAATTGATCGAGCGTCCTATCGTAATCAATGGAAAGAAAGCGGTAATTGGCAGACCATCATCCATCATATTAGATATTATTTAACATGAAAAAGATTTTTTTAACCTTAATGGTGTTTAGCTTATTTGTAAGCTTTTCTGATGCCCAAATCAGAAATCGTAGACAACAACGACAAGCACCAAGAGTTGTAAACGAAGAAAAGGAAAAAGAGAAGTACGAAGCAAAGGTCGAAGAAAAGAAAGTCACATACATCAACGATCTTATTGCAACGCTTAATGTAGATGATTTTCAAAAAGAGATTATCTATCAAACCATGTATAGCTATTTTGACGAACTCACAAAGATCAATAAGCTTGGCCTTAAGAAATTCGAAAGAGAGACAGAAATAGAACGTCTAGACAAAATGCACTTTAGAGATGTAAAAGCTATGGTTTCTGAAGAGGTTATGGGCAAAATCATGGATGCCTTAAAAGGGAAATGGGATCAAAAAGAGGAAAAGAAGAAGAAAAAAAAGAAAAAGAAGAAAAAAAAGAAGGATAAAGACAAAAACTAAAGCACTATACCAAATGGCTTAAGCTCTTTTAGAAGGTTTTAAGCCATTTTTTTTTAACACAAGATTAACCAAATCCTAGTGCAAGGAATTCTAATTTTGTTCATCTAAAGACTAACACAAGATAAAACCATCATATGAAATTAAAATTACTTTCATTAGGATTCATGCTTTTTATGGGTATAATCGGACTGGCACAAAATGAAGTGACTATCTCAGGAACTGTTATTGATGCTGACGATAAAGCGCCTTTAGAATATGCAACAGTTTCATTTTTCAGTAAAACAGAAAACAAGATCATTACAGGTGGTATAACCGATAATAAAGGTGCCTTTAAAATCGAAGTCCCTTCTGGAACCTATAACGTGTCTGTAGAATACTTGTCCTACAAGACCAAAACGTATGAAGACCGAACACTATCTACCGATATGAATTTAGGAACCGTCTCTCTGGCTCTCAATTTGGAAGCTTTAGATGCTGTTGAAGTCGTAGCCGAAAAAACAACTGTAGAAATAAAACTTGATAAAAAAATATATAACGTAGGACGCGATCTTACGGTTAGAGGCGGAACTGTAAGTGATGTTCTAGATAATGTACCTTCGGTATCTGTGGATGTAGAAGGAAATGTAGCTTTACGAGGTAATGAGAATGTTAGAATCCTTATTAATGGAAAACCATCTGGATTAGTAGGTTTAAATTCTACTGATGCCTTGCGTCAGTTACCAGCCGAATCGATTGAACGAGTAGAAGTGATTACCTCTCCTTCTGCACGCTATGACGCTGAAGGAACAGCCGGAATACTAAACATAATTTTAAGACGTAGTAAACTTCAAGGTCTTAATGGCGCAGTTACCCTTAATGCTGGAGATCCAACACAAGCTGGTGTTTCAGGAAATATCAATTACAGAACTGGCGACTTTAATTTCTTTAATACGTCTGGTTATCGCTATAGAGAATCTCCAGGAAATGCAACCACAAAAACCGAATTCTTTAATGATGATGATCCTAACACCTTTTTTAATGAGTTTAGAACATTTGATAGAAAAAGTAGAGGTTTTAACACCAATGTAGGTGTTGAATGGTATGTCAATGAAACGTCTTCAATCACTGCTTCTTTTTTATACCGCGATAGTGATCAAAACAATGACAATTCTAATGTAATTAGAGAATTTGACAGTAATAGAAATTTAATTAATGAATCCATTCGTTTAGATCCAGAGGAAGAAACCGATATTACTAGACAGTATTCTTTTAACTACGATAAGCAATTTGGAGGTGACAGTCAGCATCGTTTGACTTTCGATTTTCAGTATGAAGATAATGGCGAGGTTGAACAATCACTTATTGCACAAGATGGTGATGCTGCCGAACGTGTGCGTACTGCTGAAACTCAGGATGAAGTCTTATTACAAATGGATTACACCAGACCCATTGGTGAACAAAGTAATTTTGAATTTGGTTATCGCGGAACTTTCGAAGAGCTGGATACCGATTACACCTTAGAATTTAATGAGAATGGTACGTTTGTGCTAGATACCGATCAAAGCAACAACTTGGTATTTCGTCAATATGTAAATGCTGTATACTCACAATTTGGAAGCAAGATTAAAGATAAGTTTTCTTATTTATTAGGGCTTCGTATGGAAAGTACACGTATCACAATTGATCAGGTCACTACTGGAAGTTTAGATCGTAAAAATTATACAGGCCTCTTCCCTACTGTAAATTTGGGGTATGAGATTTCTGAGAAGCAAAGTATCACTTTAGGGTACAATAGAAGAATTCGTCGTCCGCGATCTCGTTTTATCAATACTTTCCCTTCGCGAAGTAGTGCAACTAATCTATTTCAAGGAAATCCAGATTTAGATCCGAGTTACTCAAATACTGTAGACTTAGGCTATTTAAATCGCTTCGGAAAGATGACACTCAACTCATCGATCTACTATACAAGAGCTACAGACGTCTTTACCTTTGTGAGTTTGGACACAGGTGACACAGCTATCGTTGGTGGAACAGAAGTGCCAATTATTAGACGTTCGCCAATTAACTTGGCAACTAACGATCGTTACGGATTTGAATTCACCTTAACCTACAGACCATCGAAAAAATGGAATGTAAACGGAAACCTGAATTTATTTAAATCGGTTACTGAAGGGTTTTTTGAAGGCACCGATTTTGGTGCAGAGAACTTTAGCTGGTTTGCAAGAATTAATAATAAATACACTTTACCAGGTAGTATCGATTGGCAAACGCGACTCTTTTATCGTGGACCAAGTGAAGACGCACAAACCGTTCGTGAAGGTATATTTTCTATGGATCTAGCATTTAGTAAAGATTTGCTTAAAGACAAAGCATCTTTAGCAGTGAATGTGAGTGACGTATTTAACTCAAGAAAACGAAAATTTACATCGACAACACCAACGTTTATTGCTGATGGTGAATTTCAATTTAGACAACGTAGTTTTAACCTTACCTTTACCTACCGCTTTAACCAACAGAAACAGCGTCAACAACAAAATGGTGGACGTAATGGTGGTGGCGATGATTTTGATTTTAGTGGCTAGAATTTAAGCGTAACATAACAATAAGACATAAAAAAAGGAAACCATTTAGGTTTCCTTTTATATTTTAAATAGCAACGAGCTTAGTGTGTTGCTCGCTTTGCTTTCTTTTCTTCTTTAATCTCATTTAAACGCTCAATAAGCGAACCACCAATCCAATAAGGAATAACAAACGTTAATAAAAATATCATTAACCAGAATCCTATCGTTAAGATGGTTAAAAATGCTAAAAATCCTAAATATTGGTCAAATTCGAACATGTGGTTTTTTTTTGTTGGCACAAAGATATAATAAAGCCAATTGTTTTGCAATAGTAAATTTGAGATTTATTAACAGGTTGTGAAGAATATTAATTAGTTCGTAGAAAGAAATGTAACAATTAATTAATTGCAGGTTTAGTGGTTAATCTTTTTTAGTTTTTGTTCGTAGTTATTCTTTTTGCAAATTCTTTCAGTTTATCCGGATTAGGATGTCCATTTTTTAATGCAAAATCCACATTTTGATCAAAACTCCATCCTACAGCCCTAATACCTTCACTTAACAACTCTTCGATCCTATTTTCTGAGTCATTGATAGAATCATAATAATGTGCATATTTATAAAACCACAATTCAATTAACAAATCTATTTTCTCATTATTATTCAAAAGAAATGCTTTCTCTAAATATCCTGTAGCATCATCTTTTTTATTTGAGATTAATAGAAAACGTGCATAATTACCATTAATATTGGCATCATTAGGATTAATTGAAAGTGCTTTTTGATAAAATTTTTCCGCTTTCGGATAGTCCTCTCTTATATCACATAAGAAGTTTGCATAATTTCCGTTTTTAATTAAACTTTGAGAGTCTATAGATAAAGCTTTTAGGAAATGCTTTTCCGCTTGATCGTGTTTTCCTCTTATTTTATATAAAAAAACAGCATAATTTACATTAACATTGCTTTCTTCAGGATCTAAGGATAAAGCTTTTAGAAAATACTTTTCAGCCTTATCGTAATCTTTCCTAATGAAATGTAAAAAGGCAGCATAGTTTCCATTAGTGTTTGCATGTTCAGGATTACTAGATAAGGCCTTAAGATAATACTTTTCAGCGTTATCATAGTCATTTCTTATTTTATAGAGAAAATTAGCATAGTTTCCATTAGTAAATACGCTTCCTGGAGCAATCGATAATGCTCTAACATAATATTTCTCTGCATTTTCATAGTCTTCCTTTATTTCATGCAAAAAGATTGCATAATTCTCATTGTTGTTTGCATTTTCAGGATCAACAGATATGGCTTGTTGATAATATTTTTCCAAATTGACATGATCCTTTTTTATGAAATGCAAGAAAAAAGTGAATTCATTCCATAACCATGCAGTTTTAGGAAAAGCCTCTAAAGCTTCAAGGTAAATAGTTTTACGTTTTTCATAATCCTTTTCACTCTTTGCTACACTAGAATATTCAAACGCAGAAAGTTCTTTTTTTACTGTAGAGTCTAAGATTTCTGATTTAGCCTCAATGTTCATTTCTTTTAATTGTATATCCATTGCTTCAATCCGACTCTTTGTTATATCATCTAGTTCTTCTTTTATAGGTTTAATTTCATCAAACACCCAAAGTAATTCTTGCATCATTTCATCAAACCCATCAATTTCAATATAAAACCCATTCATTTTTTTTATCAATTTTTCAACACGCTTTGTAGGCTTAGATTCTTTGTGTCCGCACCAAAAAAAGTTACTCGGCTTATTCATCTTTTCAAAATAATCCATCAAACTTCCATCATTTCCTCCATATCCGATAACAATTGGGATATGTCCGCTAAAAATATTATCTAATGGTTCTTTCCATCCTTCATCAAGTCTATTTATTTCATCTGGATCACTTTTAGGAGATAACAAAAGATCACGATGAATTTTTATTATTAATGGATGGATGTTAGAAGGTCTAGCATAACCACTTAAGGATTCGTGCCCACAAACCAATGGTGTTCTATCTGTATATTGATAAATTGAGGATTCAATTAAACTGTCGAAATTCGTTGTAAGAATACAGTTCCCGGGTGCCTTTGTCAATATTTGAGCAAGAACAATATGTCCAAATGTAGGTTTTGCTGATCGCATGGCCTGTACTAAAAATTCATATCCAGAAGTTTTGTCACTTTCAAACCGTTTTCTATAAATGGCACCATAATGAGTAGCTATATCTTTTTTATTTAATTTTACTTCTTTAATCCACTCTTCTATTTCCAAATCGGAATATCGCTCTTCTATTTCGGCAAACCATTTTTTTGCTAATTGACCACCTGTTGGAATACCACTTTTATAGCTTGCTCCTGCTCCAATGATGAAGCAGAATTTCCTACTTTCGGTATTTGTATGAATGTCTCTAAGCGTATGCTTGAAATTATGAAGACTGATTGTTTTCATTAATCACCTTTATTTAATTTATATTACAACTAATAAGTTTTATATGATTTAATTTCAATAAGCCATATTCAACTCTAACAAAACTAATTTTTATACGTTCACCAATCAATACGTAGTCCTACGTATATTAGCGCAACCATTTCCGCATCTTTGGAAACTCTGCCTCCTCGCAAAGTCCCATCCAACTTAGTAAAGGCAATCCCATATAAGTTCCGCTTGAAAATTGCTCAATAAACCAAGGCGAAGCATTTTTATAACCATGCTCATGAAAGACAATACTTGGGTCGAGTTGTAAATGCTGTACTGCCGCATAAGACCATAAAATGGCGACGATCTCATCACCTTGTGTCGGCCAGTCTGCTTCCATCTTATCTGTACTAATATGTGGTCGCAACTTGGCTTCAGTAACAGCTATATGTCCGGCTTCATGCAACAGGTCTCCTGGATATTTGAGTTTGGTCTCATCTATTAAAATGCATTGCCCTTGCAACTGTATACCTGGTAAAAAAGTATCGTCATCTAAGTTGGTCTTGACGACCTGAATATCTATCGATTCTAAAAATCCAATAATGTGCTCTACAAGTTCTTTAGCCATATATCTTTATTTCTGGAATATCACATCCAAAGCGAGGTCAAAATCAAATTTTTCGGTTGGACGCTTATCATTAGAATTCACATATAAAATCTGCTTGGTATAGGCATTAATAATATGACGATGCTGCATCCCATTAATCGCAGAAAAGATGGTCATCTTTGGATCTTTAATATCATAGGTTTCTTTAAACGTATATGATTTTGATTGGTATTTAAAATCTTGGTCCTCATAATGATGGTTTCCAGATTTTGCTGTTGGTTCGGCATAGTAAGTCGTGAAATCGATCAAATCAAAATTGCTTATGTCATAACTAAAAGATTTGAACCCTGGGTTATTACTGTGATATACTGAAATTCCAGGTGTAGATATACTTAAAGCCACCATATCTTTCTTATAAAAGGTATCATCAGCATACAGACGTCTTAAACCATCCAAGTGCGTATGGCTGGTTAGCATACCTCTTAGCTTACCTTTGTTATTACCCAACACTCTTAAAAAGTTATTTTGTACGCGATAACTTACCGAGTCTTTATTTTTCACATACAAATCATCATTCCACATTTTTCCCTGGCCATAACCATCATATCCTGGTGGAATATGCATCACGATCATCACATGATCTTTAGCTCCATAACTATCCAGTTTCTTTTCAAACCATGAAAATTGCTTTTGTGCAGCTTTTTGTTGCGTTACGTTATCGTCATCTATATATTGATGAGTACTTGTAGGTTCACAAAAAATCACCGAATTGAGTGCTATCACATGTAGTGTTTCAGTACCAACGATTAAATCGACAGCATAAAACCCAAACTGCTTGCTGAAATCCAAATTGTTCACTTTGGTTGTCGTCGAATTCCTATTGATAATTGGCCAAGGATCTGTAGTGCTTTTATCCAATGAAAAAACATTGACTCCGTTAGGATTAGGTGCATCTTGAAACGAATGGTAATCACCCTCCATAGTATCATTATTTCCTGGTAAGAATAAAATTGGATAATCTCCTTTTAAAGTTCTTAAGTCCTTAAACACTTTTCTAATATTACCTGTTGTATTATCAAAATAATTGGGCACATCACCTAAGTACACCATAAATTTTGGTTGTACAGTTGCTGCAACCGTATTGATCTCTGTAAGTGTTCTATTCCAAATATCAATACCTGTACTGTTGATATCACCATAAGGTACATTCTTCTGTGACTTATCGAGGTGCACATCAGACAATGTTAGAAAGTTAGCGGTCTTAAATAAGCTAGATGTTATGTCTTCTTCGATATTGGGTTTGTCAATATTCGGTTCAGGTATTTTTTTATCATCCTTACAACTGAATGACACAAAACAGAACAAGCAAAAGGCAAAAAGATAAACGGATTTCATAATAAGCGTATTTAAAATTTATATGTTGTAAAACTAATAGCTACGCTTCAACTATTTTAAGGTAGAAATACCTGATTTGCAATCGAGTATATGCTATAAACACAAATTAGAAATTAGCTAATATTTCCGAAGGAATAAAACCAAAAACCATTCGAAAAAACGTATCAAAAATCGTAACTTTGCAGGACGATAAACACACACAACCACATATGGAATTTAGAATAGAAAAAGACACGATGGGCAACGTTAATGTGCCTGCAGATAAATTGTGGGGCGCACAAACCGAACGCTCTCGAAACAACTTTAAAATTGGTGCCGCAGGATCAATGCCACTTGAAATTGTTTATGGCTTTGCTTACCTTAAAAAAGCAGCTGCTTACACGAATGCTGAATTGGATGTTCTAGACGATAACAAGCGTGACCTTATCGCTCAGGTTTGTGATGAAATTTTAGAAGGCAAACATGACGATCAGTTTCCATTGGTAATTTGGCAAACCGGTTCTGGAACTCAGAGTAATATGAATGTGAATGAAGTTATTGCTAATAGAGCACATCAAATTGCTGGAAAAGTAATTGGTGAAGGTGAAAAAACCATTCAACCAAATGACGATGTAAATAAATCACAATCGTCAAATGATACTTTCCCTACTGGAATGCATATTGCTATTTATAAAAAGGTGGTGGAAACAACGATTTCTGGAATCAACAAACTAAGAAATACACTTCATGAAAAATCGATTGCTTTTACTGAAGTGGTAAAAATTGGTCGAACTCATTTAATGGATGCAACGCCTTTAACTCTCGGACAAGAATTTTCGGGTTATGTATCACAACTCGATCATGGTTTAAAAGCCTTAGAAAACACCTTACCTCACCTTGCAGAATTAGCACTTGGTGGAACAGCTGTTGGAACTGGACTTAACACACCTGAAGGTTATAGCGAGCTTGTAGCAGACTATATTGCGAAATTCACAGGATTACCATTTATTACGGCAGAGAATAAATTTGAAGCCTTAGCTGCCCATGATGCGCTTGTGGAGACACATGGTGCTTTAAAACAAATTGCAGTATCATTGAATAAAATAGCTAATGATATTCGTATGATGGCTTCTGGTCCAAGAAGTGGTATTGGTGAAATTATCATTCCGGCAAACGAACCAGGAAGCTCTATTATGCCTGGAAAAGTAAACCCAACACAATGTGAAGCTTTAACTATGGTTTGTGCTCAAGTGATGGGTAATGATGTAGCTGTAACCGTTGGAGGTACACAAGGGCATTACGAACTCAACGTCTTTAAACCTATGATGGCTGCCAATGTCTTACAATCGGCACAATTAATTGGTGATGCTTGTGTAAGCTTCGAAGAGCATTGTGCTTCTGGTATCGAGCCTAACCACCATGTAATTAAAGAATTATTAAACAACTCCTTAATGTTGGTCACTGCTTTAAATACAAAAATTGGATATTACAAAGCTGCTGAAATTGCGAACACAGCTCATAAAAATGGTACGACTTTAAAAGAAGAAGCGATCAATCTTGGCTATGTTACTGCCGAAGAATATGACGCTTGGGTAAAACCAGAAGATATGACTGGTAATTTAAAATAACGATAAAACGTATATAAACATCGACAAAAAACCAATTTGTCGGTGTTTTTGTATATATTAGCCTGCATAAACAAAACAATTATGAAGAAAACTTTACGCTGTGTTATTTGCTTAACTTTTTTTAGCTCACTTATGTTTGCCCAACCTTTTGCTGCTGTGCAAACCATTGATCCTAGTACTGGAACTGATCCTTATGAATTTGCATCAGGCGATCTTGATGGTGATGGTGATATAGATTTAGTGATGGCAACATATGATTTTAATGGAGGAACTCCAGCTCAAGATTATATTAAATGGTACAAAAATGATGGTAGTGGAAATTTTACAGTTGAAACTGAAGTATCTACAACCATACAGTATGTTGACGGACTTACCGTTGCCAATATTGATGGTCAATTTGGATTAGATATCATAGCTACATCAGCTAACCAAGACAAATTAGTATATTTTCTTAGTGATGGTGTTGGTGGTTTTGGTTCTGAAGTCGTTATAGATGGAGCGCTTATAGGACCTGGCGAAGTTGTAGCAGGAGATATTAACTTAGATGGTCATACAGATATTGCAACCATATCATTTTCAAATAGTAGAACGCAATGGTATTCTGGTGATGGCGCTGGAAACTTTACTGCTGAAGCAGATATTGAGAATGGTACAGGAAACTCTACACTATATATCAATCTTGCAGATTTAGATGGTGATACAGATCTAGATGCTGTGGTTACTTATTATGGCAATCAATCTATTGAAATTTTTTATAACCAATATATTGAAAGTGGTTCTACTGCTGTGACATGGATTAAAGATACCGTTACTGTAGACAGCGGATCAACAGCAACTAATTTTATATTTAATGTGATTACTGGAGACGTTAATAATGATGGTAATTTGAATATTGTCATGGTTGATAATTTTTCTGGAGATGTGGTTTGGTATGACAAAGTTAAAAATGGAGCCTCTACAGCTAATGCTATTTCTGATGATAGTATTATTGATAGACCAGCAGTTGCAGTTGTCGCAGATATCAATAATGATGGAGAAAATGATGTGCTTTTAACTGATGGAGGTTCAGTAGATGATGCTATTATATGGTTTCAAGGTGCAGACAATGCAGCTCCGAGTGCAACACCACAATTAGTTGCCGATAACAATTTCCAAATGTATGACTTCACTGTAGATGATTACGATGGTGATGGTGACAAAGATATTGCATCTGTAGGTTTTTCAAATGACACTGTGTTTTGGTATGAAAATGAACTGATTACACTAAGTGTTTCCGAATCTGAGAATAATGAATTAATCCTATACCCTAATCCAGCACATACACATATTGCTTTAAAAGGTAATTTTAACGAGACACTAGACATGACTATTTTGAATACTTTAGGCCAAGAAGTGATGAATGCTAAGGTAATGAATGATGAACGTGTAGATATTTCTCAATTAAAAACTGGTGTTTACATCATTAAATTAAAGGACAATACAACTAGCTATAAGTTTGTGAAAAACTAACCAACTAGTCGACAAAATAAAAAAGCTGCCTTTTCATGACTTTAGGCAGCTTTTTTTATGCTAAAGATTTATATATTTATATCGTCAATCATTATATCATCTAAATGACGTTGCTCATTACAAATATTAAAGAACTACTTCAGGTAAGAGAACACAATGTTACCATTGTAAAAGGTGATGATATGAAAGTGTTGCCAGTATTGAAAAATGCTTATGTTTTAATAGAACATGATACCATTGTGGAGTATGGCAGCATGGATGATTTTGATGATATTGAGGCCGATGAGATTATTGACGCTACAGGAAAAATTGTATTACCAACTTGGTGTGATTCGCATACACATATTGTTTATGCAGGAGATCGCACTCAAGAATTTGTAGATCGCATCAACGGTTTGTCCTATGAAGATATTGCTAATCGTGGTGGTGGCATTTTGAATTCTGCAGAAAAACTACAAAACACTTCAGAGGACGATTTATACGAACAAGCAGCCAACCGACTCACTCAAGTTATTAAATCAGGAACAGGAGCTATTGAGATAAAGTCTGGCTATGGTTTAACGGTTGAAGCCGAATTGAAAATGCTTCGAGTAATTAAACGCTTGAAAAAAGAGTTTCCTATCAAGGTTAAATCTACCTTATTAGCAGCGCATGCTATTCCAAAGGACTATAAAGACAATAAAAAAGGATTTATAGATTTGGTAGTCAATGAGATGATTCCGGCTGTGGCCAATGAACATTTAGCCGAATACATTGATGTGTTTTGTGAAAAAGGGTATTTCGATTTAGAAGATACTGAGCGTGTTTTAAAAGCAGCAAAAGAGCATCATTTGATTCCGAAAATACATGTAAATCAATTCAATGCCTTTGGAGGTGTTGCACTTGGTGTTAAATATAACGCCTTATCTGTGGATCATTTAGAAGAATTGAACCCAGAGGATGTTTCAGTATTAAAGGATACAACGACCATTCCTGTGGCTTTACCATCATGTTCTTACTTTTTAAGTATTCCATATACACCTGGTCGCACAATTATTGATGCAGGTTTACCGTTAGCATTAGCGAGCGACTATAATCCTGGGTCAACACCTAGCGGAAATATGAACTTTGTGGTATCTACAGCGTGTATTAAAATGAAACTCACACCAGAAGAAGCCATCAATGCAGCAACAATAAATGGTGCCTACGCCATGGGTGTTTCTAATATTTACGGAAGCATCTGCAGAGGAAAAAAAGCGAATTTAATATTAACCAAGGACATTCCCAACTACTACTATATACCTTATGCCTTTGGAGATGACCTCATAGATAAAGTCATTATCAATGGAGAAATCTTTTAATTTATCTGGACGTCAGCCACTTTCAAAAGTATGCTTAGACCGAGGACTCACCGATTTTAAATCGGTATTTAACTATGTGAAACAACTACCTTATGGTAGAACAACCAACCGAAGTGATTATAGACAAGTTCTAAAGGAACTAAAAGGTACTTGCTCAACAAAACACGCCTTACTAAAAGCTATTGCCATAGAAAATGGAATAGACGACATTCAGCTCTACTTGGGTGTTTTTGAGATGAATGCAAGAAACACACCTAAAATTAAGACTGTACTTAAGGAGTACAAATTAGATTATATTCCCGAAGCCCATTGTTATTTAAAACTTAACGGTGAGATTTTAGATATTACCTTCAATAATGATTACACACCAAGTTTTGAGAATACATTGATATATGAGGTTGCTATTGAGCCTGAACAAATAGGTGATTATAAGGTCGATTTCCACAAATCCTTTTTAAAGACATGGATTAAGAATGAAAATTTGCGAATTAGTTTTAATCAATTGTGGAAAATAAGAGAGGCCTGTATCTTAGCGATTTCAGAATAAGGCATAAAAAATCCGGAGACTAAAGTGCTCCGGATTTTAACTAACCTAAACCATTGTTTCTTTACTTCAGTGTAAATTCTGAAGAAGACACTAGTTCTTTATTGTTGAAAACGTTAACGACATATCGTCCTTTTTCAAACTCTTCATTTGGAGCCACAAACTCACAAATGTTTAAATTTCTATTTTCGTAGTTAAACTTACTAATCAAACTGTAATTCAATACTGTATCATCAAATTGAATTTGCTCATTAGCGCCTAAAACATTGTTTTTTGGGTCCAACACTTGAACATATAATTCTTTATCTCCTGCTCCAACTAATCTGTTCTTAGCCACTGTATAACATACTCTAATTTTGTCACTACGTCTTGCTCTTTCTGTAGGAATTAATTTCCCAGAACTTCTTTCAATCACACCAAATCCTTTAAGATCTGTTGTTTGCAATACTGCTGCATTCTCTACAACTTCAGCCAACTGTGTGTTCTGTACTAAAAGTGAATCTGTGAATACAGTACGCTCAGCTAGTTGCACATTTGTACTATCTAATGTAGATGCTAATAAAGAGTTCTCTACCTTAAGTTTATCGTTTTCAGCCATAAGTACATCCATTTCGTCCTGTAGTGCTAAAAACTTCTTTTTATATCTCCATAAGCTGTTCACACTATTTTGAGATATTTTTAAAGAATCCATTAAGCCTTGAATACGTTCTCTAGCGCCTAACAATTTCTCGTTAGCAACTTCGTTTTCACCAATAGCAACATCATACTGCTTTGCCATTGTGCTTAAATCGGCCATTACCTGCTCCTTTTCGCGTGTTAATGTCGCCTCGTTTTCTTTTTTCTCATTGTACAGTTTTGATGTATAAAAACCTGTACCTAAAAATAATGCTAAAAGGATTCCTAAAGCAATTTTTAATCCTGTACTCTTACTGTTTGAATTGTCCATAAGTTTACGTTTTGTTTACTAGTTATTTTAAAGTTAATTCTTTCAATTTTATTTGAAGCCAGAAATAAAAAACTGTACTTTTAATACATCAAAATTAATCAATTTTGTAAATGGAACACTTAAAACCTTTTACGAATTCAGAATTAAATAACATTCTGAACAAACGTCTTAAAGAGACCAAATTTGGAGAACACATCTTGTTACTTCCAGACTTCTCCAATATATACGAACAACTATTAAAATTAGATGTCTCCTATGTTATTTTTGGTATAAAAGAAGACGTTGGAGTTTTCGCTAATTACGGTAATACTGGGACTTCCAAGGCTTGGGATGCTGCAATTAATATTTTGTTAAACGTGCAAAGTAATGCCTATACACATGCAGAAAAAGTAGTGATTTTGGGTCATTTGGAATTTGATTCTTATCAAGAAAAGCTAAAAAAATTAGATCAGAATAAGAAAAAAGACATTCAAAAAGCTCGGAAAAAAGTATCAAAAATAGATGAATCTGTGGCTTATCTCGTTTCACAAATTGTGAGTGCAGGTAAAATCCCTATTATTATTGGTGGTGGTCATAATAATGCCTACGGAAACATTAAAGGTACTTCATTGGCACTTAAAAAGGCTATAAATGCTGTAAACTTTGATGCACATCACGATTTTAGAGCTGAAGAAGGCCGACATAGTGGTAACGGATTTAGTTATGCTTATGCTGAAGGTTTCTTGAAAAATTACTTTGTTTTTGGTTTGCACGAAAATTATACATCTGATACGAGTTTTAAAACCTTAAAAAAACTGAAGAAAATACAATACAGCACATTCGAAAGTATGATGATTAGGCGAGATACTAACTTTGATATTGAAATGGAAAATGCTTCAAATCATGTCTCTGACAAGCCATTTGGTTTAGAAATTGATTGTGATGCCATACAGAATATACCTAGCAGCGCCATGACTCCTAGCGGTTTTTCTACAAATAAAGCCAGAGCTTTTGTGCACTACTTCGGAAAGCAGGAACAGGTGTCGTATCTTCATATATGTGAAGCTGATCCTACTCGAGAACAGTCCACTCAAGTTGGTAAACTTATCTCCTATTTAATTACTGACTTTATAAGAGCGCGGGAAACCTTTTAATTTTATTAAATATTTTTTATATTTGCATAAGTACTTATATAAATACATATACAATGGATGCGTTAAGAGGTTTTAGCGAGTTAGCTTTGGGATCCCGATTAAAGAGATTAAGTGATTTCATTATGAAAGAGGTTCAATATACTTATGACCATTTTAATATCGATTTTGACCCATACTTATTTCCTGTTATAAAAATAATTCAAAACAAAAAGGGCGTGACTAATGTGGAAATCAAAAAAGCTTTAAAACTGTCTCAACCAGCAGTAACTCAGGCAGTGAATAAGCTTATATCTAAAGATCTGCTCAAACTAGAAAATGATAAATTAGATAAAAGAAAAAAGATATTAACCTTGTCAAAAAAAGGAGAAACTCTGGTCGTTCGTATGAAACCTCTATGGAAAGCTATTGACATAGTTGTAAAAGATTACACCTCACATTCGTCCAATTCGCTAACAGAACATCTCAACAAGATGGAAGATAAATTGCAACATAACAGCTTAAGTGAAGCCATTATTAATATGGCTAAAAAAGAAGTCTCCAACAATTTTGAGATTATTAATTATGAGGTTCAATATGCTCAAAGCTTTTATGATTTAAATATAGAGTGGCTTAAAACCTATTTCTACGTAGAGCCTTTCGATGAAGAAGTCTTGAGCAAACCTGATAAATACATTATTAACAAAGGAGGTCATATCTTTTTTGCCAAACGCGACACGATCATTTTAGGAACTGTTGCTTTAATGCCTACTAAAGATCCTTTGGTATATGAATTAACAAAAATGGCTGTTTTACCTAATCAACGCGGACAAAAAATTGGGCAGCACTTAATGCAACATTGTATTGACTTTGCGAAAGCCAATAACTTTAAAGCACTTATGCTCTACTCTAACACGATATTGGAAAATGCCATATATATTTATAGAAAATATGGGTTTATAGAACTAGAATTAGAAAAAGACAGTCCTTATGAACGTGGTAATATTAAAATGGAATTGAGACTAAAGTGAATGACTTAATATCGTATCCAAATCATCACAATAGGTATTTCCATCCTTGCACAAAGTACTAAGCGTTTCAACTAGTAACTGATACAAATGCTCATTTTCAGGATCAATAGTATAGGCCAGCTTAAACTCTGAATATGCACCTTGCAAATTATTCCCTTTCAACCTTTTAGTTCCAGACGATACTAAAAATTGAAATGCCTCATTGTCTCTACTTTGATTATAGGCTTGCTTCTGTGCACTCATCTTATTGGAGTGTTCGACAAAATCTGGTGCTCTAAAATAAAACCCAGACAACAACAATCCAAGAAGAATTAAGCTTATGACTATATAAAAATGACCTGTTTGTTTTGAAGGTTGAAGTTTAAATTGGCGACTATAAGTAGGCAATGTATTGCATGTAGGTTTGCTTTTCTTTTTAGAAAAAGCTTTCTGCGGACGCTGAGTGTAAATCCACTTCGCCATTCCAAATCCCATGTAACCACCCATAATAAACTTTATATATAGGTCTGAAAATTAAAGTGTTTGTTACATATCTATTGATGTATCTGTAAAGAACCTTAGGTACCCAATAGTAATGGTATCATAAGTAGAGTGATAGGTTAATTACCATCCAAAGCTTGCAATGAATCTAATTTTCTTTTGAGACGTTCAATTTCAGCTTTATTCTTATCAATTCCCTCATTATGAGCACTGGTGTCAATGGCTTTAAATTTTTCTTGTATTTGCTCTTGTAGAATATCAACATCTGTTTTGTCTTCTTGAAAATAATAGCCAATACCTTCACTAGAGCGCCACGCCTCACCTAATTGTTCGTAAATAGTTTTGTCCCATGTGCTTGGGTGTTTGACATCAATCCAAATCACATCACGATACTCACTGTCTACAAGTGCTAAATCTGGTGTTGCCGAACCATCAAATTGCCCTTCTTTATTGATTGCAGAGACGGTTCCTAAAAAGAACAATCGTTTACGACCTGCAATATCTTTAATATAAGGTCTAAACTCTACAGGCTTATTGGCATCCCAATCAAATTCTTTTCGAGATTCTATCATTTTTAAAGGCATAGCAGATACACCTGCATACCCTTGTTTTTTTGCAGCATGATCGTAGTAATACAACTTATCTGTGCCATCGGCAGGAACAAACACGCTGTAACTTAAACTTGTACGCTCTAGGCCAACAGGTTCTAATCCAAACCAATGATATAATCCACTATACGCATCACTTTCAGAGTCTGCAAAATCAAAATCGGTAACAAAAGGTTGTTGATTTTGGTCTTCTGGCATTACCGGAATTTTCACCGCTGTTTCCATATTCCACGGCAAGGGATCACTAAATCCACCCAGAAATTTCAATGATTCTGCTTGCAATCGTGATACTTTTTCGGCAAGCGTATTTTGTTTGGTGAGATAAGGATAGTTCTTCATCTCCTCTGGAGCGATAAATGTACCCTTTCCAATAGCGATGCGTTCTAAGTAGTCATTAAAATCATGCTCTCCATTTTCTATAACCATCACACCTCCAAATGTTGGGTAAGGAAAGAAAAAGCCTTTCCATTTGATCAAACTTACGACTTGAACCCATTCTCCTGAATCGTTCTTAATATAAAATGTATCACTAGGTTCGTAATTAAACAACATCCATGGATTGAAACGTTGCACTACAGCGTTATAGGTGTTTCGGCTGAATTTTAAGGATTCTCCAATGGAAAATGTTACTGGAATTCGGTTTTCGGCAGAAAAACGCGGAAAAGGCGTCGTACTAGACACTGCAAATACTTCTTCGGTATTATCGCTAATACGCTGCATGATATATTTTTCAGAAGGCTGAATAGCCATTGTCCATTTATTTTCATTGTCAACACGCACCAAATGTGGTAAGGATACATCTTTGGTCTCGCCTACACTTTCGTTGGCCATCGAAAAGATATTACGAAGCGGCTGAATGCGCTCATTTTGAGTTAATGGCAATTCGTTGATTTCTACTTTATTTAAATCGTTGAACACATTATAGGTCTTCATGTAATCGTATAACTCAATATTCTTGTACCAACCTAAAAAAGACAGGAGACCAAAGAACACTAAAAGAACTCCTAAAATTCCAAGGCGTTTTCCTGTGCTTGCGGTTTTTCGAAATTTTCTTAAACCAAAATATAGCACCACCAAACTCAATATGATGATAAATATGAATTTTCTAAAAAACAATAATGCCGGTTGATAGTCATCACGAAGCACAAACAATGCAATGAGCAAGATAATACCAACTATAATTGTTATAGTTTTTTGCTTCTTTCCTTTATTCCAGTAAGATTTAATCATTTGATAAGTTTTGACATTCTGCTTTGTGAGCAGCATTATTTATAATTCGTAAGGACTCTATATCAATTTTGGAGTAACTACATTAGTCCCTTATCTTTCAATCGGTCGCGAGCCGACTTCTCATTTACTTTAGGTTCAGGTTCCGTTTGTATATCCTCACTTGTATCTTCGACTACTTTAGTATCTCTAGTTTTTAGATCGTCAATAAATTCCTTTCCTTTTTCAACTACATTTTCAAATTTATCTTCTAGAGATTCGCTTTGCTCTTCAATGACTTTGCTTGACTTAATAACGATATTAGCCAAATATGTTCCTAATAAAGAGCCTGCTGCGAAAGACGCAAATGCCGACACACCATAATAACTTGCAAAGACTGAAATAGGTGTTAAAAACTCGAGAATTAGTGCGGCAATCAAGACAATAGACACAATAAAAATTAATCGTGGAATGAATGCTTGCTTATAAACAAACCCTTTTGGATTATCGGCACTCATTTGTAGTTCTTTACTGTTGACTATTTTATTAATAAAGCGATATGCACCATTACCATTAGACTCTCGCCAATAGATAAAAATTCCGAATAGAACGGCTACGATAAATATGATAATATCAGTTCCCATAGTTGTGGTTTTAGTTGATGCTTTATAAAGTTAGTCTAAATTTCTTAAATATTGTTACTAATCGTTTCAATAACCCAGTCCTGTAATGAGTCGTCCCAAGTATCATACTGCTTGTAAAACTCTTGTTTATCGTACCAATACATAAAGAGCACATCCTTTGGTGCTATATTAACCAATAGTTTCCAAATAAGATCTTGGTGTTTAGGATGCAAGCTTGAGTGTGGCTCATGCATCGCCTCAAACAAATCCTCATCAACAATATCTGAAATTTTATACTCGTTACTTTTTTCGAGTTTCTCCAAGTAACGTTCTACACTCATCACTTTCTTTCTCGTTTTAATATCGACCTTATTTAAATAACTTTTAAAGAGCAATTGATTATTTAAAATCTCTTTAATTGGATGCTTGGTATCCTTTAAATATTGAGCAAATTCGAATTTTTTAATACGTTCGTAGCGCTTCGTATTAACAATGTCTTCCAAATCATAAGCAATGATGATGTGATCTCTAAGTTTTTCCATCAATTGCGGTTGTTTGATATGAAAAATAATCACTTCATGTACAGTATCTTTAATAGCTTCTTTGTACCATTTCTTATTTTCAAAAACAACAATTGGAGAAATAAAATCTCTTAATACATATACACCACCAAAAGATTTAGTGTAAAACGAATCTGTTTGAAATTTGATATCCTCCAAATTGAGATCACGTTCTCTTAAATCGCCATATTTATTAGCCGATTCAAGAAGCTGATTGTGAATGTCCTCATCGATAAAGTTATTACCATGTTTAAATTTTTCGATGAGTTGTAATTGCTCTTCTCTTACATCATCAAGATTGTCAATCAAATGAAATCGGATGGTAACAATTTCGTACCTCAATACATCTAATGGTTCATAAAATGCATCAATATTTTGATCAAAGTCTATACAAATTGCCGAGTCTCGTGTAATGTCATTAATCTTATCACCATGCGTTTTAAACACTTGCACCATCATGTCTCTGTCGAAGGTATGGTATGGTAAATAGACCGGTTTTTTATTTTGCAAAGGGGAAATAATAATACCATGCGGATTAGACTCGCCATTGCACAAGTAATTCTCATCATTCTTTTCTTCAGCTACTTCAGGGCTCCAACCAATACCATCCACATGAAAATGGGTAAGTGTAGTTTCGGTAAAGCCTAGTTTAAGTAAGCATTTATTATAACGTTCTACCAGCTTTCCAGATATTGGAATGAGTTCACTTCGATATAGATTTGCTGCTTTTAGCTTGTTCATGACACTTATATTTTCCCAAACTGTTCTCTAGCTTCCGTTTCAATATTCAACTGGTTAATTCTCGCATCTACTTTTCGCTTAAAGTCGGTATCAGCAATAGTTGCCACATTATCTAAGTATCGCACCACTTCCTGACGACGAATTTCAGAGAAATCTAAACCTTTCATATTTGCTCGCATTAACTCCTGAAGCATGTTAAATTTTGTTTCATAGTCTTTTTGAAAGTAGATCTCTGGATTCTCAAACCAGTCTTTTTCCAAGTCGAAGTCGGTTAAACGCAATGACACCGCACTTTGTATATTACGCACATCACGAGATGAGAAAAATGGAAATAGTTTCTGAATTTCTTTATACAGATTAGCATAGAACAAATGTTCTGTAGATTTAAATTGCTTCTCTACTTTATCGTAGGCCTCTAATACGCGTTCTTCAGTAGGTTTGTCGGATACTTTTAAGATTTCTCCCATATTTTTTGCTAAACCTTGATCTTGAAGATATTCATAATCATTAGGTCCTTGCATATTCACAAAATCTGGCATGGTTGTATCTAATTTTCGCCACCACAAATGATCTTGATCTAAAAAGTCATGTTCGGTACGTGCACCATCAATTTTAAAACGACCTTGTACACGAGAAATAACAGCCTTATCTAACATTTCTGGTAAGTTGGTAAACAAGCCAATTGAGCTATTTCCGTAGTTTACCGCATAAGCGCCTTCCGTATATCTTAAAAACACACCAATCACCTCTTTTACACCAGCAGAAACTCCTTGAGCCGTACGTTCTTGTAAATTATTCTCGGCATCATCAATTGGTGCAAATATCAATTTAGAAGGATCTTGTAATGGTTTCATCCATTCTACCATTTTCTCAGCTGATCCACCTTGGAAGGTTGAAATGAGTGTGTCTGGCATTGGGTGAAATAAAAACGGGATATCTAAATTATCACAATGTTCTTTTAGTCGTGTTGCAATAGCTGCAATCAACATACTTTTCCCTGTCCCCGGAATTCCATAACCCATAAATACTGGCATAAAACCACCCAATTCTTGAAACGGATTTTTCTTAGCATCAAAATCGTAGCTCAGCATGCGCTCTGTTAAACGACGTGCGAAATGTTTTGCATCT
The DNA here is from genome assembly GCF_021032705.1 of Psychroserpens luteolus. GTDB lineage: Bacteria > Bacteroidota > Bacteroidia > Flavobacteriales > Flavobacteriaceae > Psychroserpens > Psychroserpens luteolus. Next base: position 429,454 of record NZ_JAHVXI010000002.1, read on the forward strand.
CTATTACCTACAATTTGTTCAAATTGAATTTTATTAAATTCGACACTTTTTGCCGCACCTTGAAATACATTATCCCAACCTGATACTGCAAAATCTGACTTCTCTAGCTTATAAGTTCTATCCGTAACTGTTTCGGTATACTCCAAGCTGCTTTTACGCATTTGAATCTCTGCAATTAAAGCTTCAAAATAAACCACTGTAAAATCGATGACATCCTTATCCGATTTGATGATTTCTGGATGTCCTAAATATTTATCATAGTAAAATAAAGCACATGATATTCCTTTTAATGGTGACATAATGGACACTTCCGGAATCCCTGCAAATTTATTTTTCATCACACTAAGGTCGTCCGATGCAACCGTTTTTAAATCATGTAAAATCTTATACGCAGTGGCAAACAACATAAACGCTGTACCAGTCTGCATTTTACTTTCATACTCACGTCGACCAGCATTATCCAAAGCCGATTTGTTCTCTGCTAAGCTTGACAATCCGGAAGCGTCATAATAACTATCTTTGATCCAAATCCCTAATGTTATTCCTTCTTGAACAGCATACAGTGTTTGATTAAGATGCAGTGGAATAGCAATCGACTCAGGTAACAGTCTTTTTTTAAGTTCTAATATGGTTTTGGATACTGATGTTATTTCGGCTCCACCATTTCCTTTAGCTCGAGACAAATACAATAATATAGACTCATCTTTAGCGTCTTTATCTTTATTTTTTGCACGTTGCCCTTGTTCCCACTGAATACTTTTAATGTAGGACGTTGCTTCGTCACGAAGCATATCGAGTTCATTTTGTTTTATAGGAAATGTTGAATTGTGTTCCATATGATAGGTTAAATTTTATTTTATTTTAAATCTGCTATCTGAATAGGCGCTTTTGCCAACTTATTCATAATCTCAGGTGTCTTGTTATATAATAATTGTATGATTCGGTGTGGTGCAAACACATAGCGTTGTCTAAACACTGCATCCCAATTTTGAAAGGTTTGTTTGCTAAAGAAACTTCCTTCTTTAAATTCGCTCTTTGAACTAACTTCGTCAATTTTAAATGAGATGGCATACGATTCTAAAGGAATGGTTTTTTTCGCTATTCCATCGAGAATGGCATGCGTAATTTCATTCTCGTCTTTTGCGAAAACGTTATGTATTGGTCCGAGATCAACACGCTTCACTAGCTTAGGCAATACTTTTGGTAAACGTTTATCAATAGCATAAGCCATCATATCCATAGCCAATTCGCGATCTGCTACTGTTTTTAAAGCATAGTAAATATCGTCTCTGTCTTTATGAGGATTACTACCATCGTAATCAAAATACATATAGCAAATAAAGGGTCTGTTATGTGATACTTCATAAAAGCTCCAGCTTACTAAATATTGTCCAGGTGAACCTTGAGGCGCTTCTATAATCTTGCCTTGTACAAAACGGTTAAAGATGTACTCTTTTTTAGCAGAAGTGTAATACACTATAGAAGAGGCTTGAAATAACTTTCGTTGCGCTATTGGTTCTTTTTTTCTCAATAGCGTGTCTAGAAATTCTTCTTTTAAAACATCTATATTGGTAAGCTTGCCCAAATAATCTTCGCGCAAACCAAGATCATTAAATAAATAGCGAAACTCTAAATAGTTTGGAAAACCAGAATCTGTTAAATCTACCTTCATGTTTTCCTCATCGTCATACATATATTTCACACGCATGGCTTCGATTGAATATAATAGTAAATCACAATACTGCTTAAACAAGAGTACTTCTTGCTTTGTAAGTATCTGCTTTTGTTGTACCGCAACGATTAGCTCTTTAAGTGTAAAGTCTATCATCTTATGATAGAAGACATACTGCTCTTTAGAGTCTAATATTGCTGAATCTAATGGAGTTACAATCATATTTTAGATATACATTCTATGATTTATAAATTGAATTTCTCTTTACAAATGTGTGTTTCGGTTGTCACCTTTTCACCATTTTCATTGTAAGTAATTTCAGTTGCCAATTCACATTCTGAATGATCATTGGAAAAATAGATGAATGAGATGACACCTGCACAAACAACTACTATTGCTAGAGAGGTTAAAACAAATTTTTTCATAATTGTATTCGCGTTAAGGATAGAGCACCTGTTGGAGCTCCTCGTAGAGAGCGACTTGTGATAGCCTGACCCTCTGTAGCTTTTTAGCGAAAGAGGGTAACGCCATCATTATTTTAAGACAACAAATCGTCGTCGTTAGATTCTGGTTTTGGTTCGCCTTCTGGTTCACCTCCATCTGCTGGTGCATTTGGGTCTGCCTTATAGTACTCATCGAAAATTTCTTTCATATCAATACCATAACGATCAGCAAAGTTTTTCTGGATTTCAGAATCTTTTGTTCTTATTTCTTTTAATGCTTCTGCATAACTGCCATACACACCTTGCATCACTTTTTCATGAACTGGAATATTATCCATCATCTCTTGACGTGCTTTAGCACTTGCTGTATGCATTGCTGCTAAAGTTTCTCCAATATGCTCATCGGTCTTTACACCCAAATGCTCTAAAATCGCAGCAAACTCTTGATCTGTACGTGCTTTTAAGGCCACTACATAACCGTCATAATATTTTAAACGCTCATCGGTATCACTCTTAAGTTTTGCACGATGCGTTTGTAAGTTACTACGCAAAGAGGTTAATACTTTAATAGTTAAGTTATGCTTGTGTACAAAACTATCTTTAGACGCTGCTAAAGTTGTGTAAGCATTTTTAAGTCCTTCAAGTTCTTCTACTTTTTGTTCAAGCTGTGTTACTTTTTCAAGCGCTTCAGAGTACTCAGTAGATTGCTTATCTGCCACTTCTTCTAAAGCCTGACGTGCTTGCTTTAAAAGGGCGTATTGTTCTTCAAGCTGTGCTTCTACTTGTTTTTTCTTTTCTAAAGCTTTGGTATGATTATTACTAGCTTCAACAATAGCAGTTTTTAAACTCTCTTCAACTTCTTTGATTTCAAGTTCTCTATCTTTTAAACGCTTAATGGCTGCCTGACTTTTAAATGACAATTCATTTAACAACGTTTGCACATCTGCACTTTCTATACGTTGTTGGAATAATGCTTTTGCTTTATTATCTGAAGCATCACGTTCTTTTTGAGCTAATGCTAATTCATCTTCTGCTTTTTTAATCTTGCTTTTTCGTCCCCAAAGGTTATTCCACCAAGTATCAGGAGTATTTTTAGCGTCTTCTAATTCTACCTTAGCACGTTCTAAACGTTTGATAGCATCATCTATAATTTTTTGTTCTGCAGCGTTTAATGCCGAAAAACCTTCGAACATAATACCAACCTCATCTTGATAATCGGTAAGATCTTTAATTGCATCTAATAATGTAGACCTATCTTTTTCGGCCATATCTACAACATTATCTAATGTCGCATTTAGGATCTTCTGACGACTTTCTGGATCATCCTCCTGTGCCAATTTAGACTTCATTTGGTCTATGGCCTTTCCCCAATTAACATCTACTTTCTCAGTTTTTTCGTTGGAATTCGTTTCTAATAAATCAAAATCATCAGACATATTATGTTGTGTATTAAAGTTGAACAATATTTAGGACAAGCAATTTCGTTAAAAAATATGATTTTAAAAACTTAATCTGCCTAAAATATGAGTAGTAAAACATAATATTTTGTTACAAACTTTATTCGCATTCGATTTGTAATTATCTTTAAGTTTTCAAAAATGATATCCTATGAAATATTTGAATCTTTTATTAATTGTGACTTGTTTCTCTGTTTTTTCATGTAAAACAGACTCAAAAGAAGGTAATAATCAAACTTCAGAAGCCGATAACAGCGAACTTGTTGCTGAAAATTCTGATAAAGAAAAGGTATTAGACATACATCCTATTTCTCATGCCACCATGGTATTATCCTATGGAGATATTGATATTTATGTTGATCCTACAGGAGGAGCGAAAGCCTTTGCTTCATTCTCTAAGCCAGATTTTGTTATAATTACTGATATACATGGTGATCATCTCAATTTAGAAACATTAAAAGCCTTAGATTTATCTGATGCCACGATCATTGGTCCAAAAGCCGTTATAGGTAAATTACCTGAAGATTTAAAAGCTAAGGTGCACATGACTATAAATAATGGTGACTCGGCAACTTTAAATGGTTTTGATGTTGAGGCTATACCAATGTACAATTTAAGAGAGGAAGCTTTACAGTTCCACACTAAAGGAAGAGGTAATGGTTATGTGTTAACAATTGGAAATGAACGTATATATATTTCGGGAGATACAGAGGATATTCCTGAAATGAGAGCTCTCGAAAATATTGATAAAGCCTTTGTATGTATGAACCTTCCTTGGACAATGACGGTTGATAAAGCTGCAGAAGCCGTATTAGAATTCAAGCCAAAAGCCGTTTATCCTTATCATTATCGTGGAAAAGATGGTATGAGCGATGTCTCAAAATTTAAGACTTTAATCAATCAAGGCGATGAGGATATTGACGTTGTGCAATTGGATTGGTATAATTAACACACATCAATTTTATCGATTAAGTGTAACTTTTTATAGATAAATAACTTGTTTTTTAAATATTATTGTATATTTGAACACCAAATCAAGACAAACTTAGTTTAATGCTAACTACTTATACTTCAAATATTTCCCTTGTAAGCACGATGCAACTTACCATAGTTCTTATCGTGACCGCTTCTATTTTTTTAATATTCATTGCTATAGCTATTATAAAAATGTATAAGTTAAAGGCAGAAAACAAAAGATTAACAGATAACAGTTTTTATAAATCTGAAATAGATAAAAGCTATCAAGATTTCACTGATGGTCATTTATATGACAATAATGACAACAGCTAGAAGATGGATACCAATCTTTCGAAAATTACTACAATATTATCCATAGCCATAGTTACTATACTAGGGTTATTAATTTTAAACCTCGTTAAAGTTTATTCATTAAAAAAGGAAAACGAAAAACTTAAAAAACAAATAAAAGAGCAATAAAAAAAGCCAGCAACAACTGCTGGCTTTTTTAGTTTTATAGGATAGATATAAAGTGTATTTATCTTACTAATTTTTTATACTTGATACGCTTAGGCATTAAATCACCTCCTAAACGTTTCTTTTTATTCTCTTCATAATCTGAGAAACTTCCTTCAAAGAAATAGACTTGACTATCCCCTTCAAAAGCTAGTATGTGTGTGCAAATACGATCTAAGAACCACCTGTCGTGAGAAATCACCACAGCACATCCTGCAAAATTTTCTAAGCCTTCCTCTAGCGCTCTTAACGTATTGACATCAAGATCGTTAGTTGGCTCATCTAAAAGTAATACATTACCTTCTTCTTTAAGCGTCATTGCCAAATGTAAGCGGTTACGTTCTCCTCCTGACAGCAAACTTACTTTCTTATTTTGTTCGCTACCTGAGAAATTAAAACGACTTAGATACGCTCTAGAATTCACCTGTTTTCCACCCATCATGACCAACTCCTGCTCATCACTAAAGTTTTGCCAAATTGTTTTTTCCGGGTCAATATTAGAGTGCGATTGATCAACGTAAGCAATTTTTGCTGTTTCACCAACCTCAAACTCTCCTTTATCTGGTGTTTCTTCACCCATTATCATTCTAAAAATAGTGGTTTTACCAGCACCATTTGGTCCAATGACACCAACGATTCCAGCTTGAGGCAAATTAAAGTTTAGGTCTTCATATAATAGCTTATCATCATAGCCTTTACTTACACCTTTAGCTTCAATAACATTTGTGCCCAATCGTGGTCCGTTTGGAATATAAATCTCTAATTTCTCATCAAGCTGTTTTTGATCTTGACTCATGAGTTTATCATAATTCTTTAAACGCGCTTTTTGCTTCGTCTGTCGACCTTTAGCACCTTGTCGTACCCATTCTAACTCTCGCTCTAAGGTTTTTTGGCGCTTAGATGCAGTTTTACTTTCCTGAGCCATACGTTTGGATTTTTGATCTAACCAAGACGAATAGTTGCCTTTCCATGGAATACCTTCTCCTCTATCCAACTCTAAAATCCATCCAGCAACATTATCTAAGAAATATCTATCATGAGTAACAGCAATTACAGTTCCTTTATATTGTGCTAAATGGTGCTCTAACCAATGTACAGATTCTGCATCTAAATGGTTGGTAGGCTCGTCTAATAGCAACACATCTGGTTCTTGTAGTAATAAACGACATAAAGCAACACGTCGACGTTCACCACCAGATAGCACAGCAATCTTTTTGTCACCATCTGGAGTTCGTAAAGCATCCATAGCAATTTCCAACTTGGTATCTAATTCCCAGGCATTAGCCGCATCAATTTGATCCTGAAGTTCGGCTTGACGATTCATGAGTTTTTCCATTTTATCTGGATCGCTGTAGACTTCCTCCAAACCAAACTGATCATTAATGCTATTATACTCATCAAGAATAGCTACCGTTTCCGCAGCACCTTCACGAACCACATCCATCACTGTTTTTTCATCATCAAGTTTTGGTTCTTGTTCTAAGTATCCAACAGAATAATCTTGTGAAAACACAACGTCTCCTTGATAGTTTTTATCTACACCTGCAATAATTTTAAGCAATGTTGATTTACCGGAACCATTAAGTCCTAAGATTCCAATCTTAGCTCCGTAGAAGAAGCTTAAATAAATATTTTTAAGTACTGGTGTATTTGCAGATTGAAATGTCTTTGTAACACCAGACATTGAGAAGATTACCTTTTTATCGTCACTCATTATACTCTTCCTTTTAAAGCGTTAAACACCCAAGCAATAGCAAAAAATCCAATACCAACGGCTGCAAATCCCCAACCAGCAACTTCATCATATCGAAAGGCACCTAATGCTATTAAACCTAATCCTACTATTACCATAATTGTGGTGGCCCATGCCAGCACAGTATTTTTATTCATAGCCATATTTTTTCTTAATTTTAGATAGTTAGTCTAAACACAAATATCGTGATTTTAAACTAAAAAAAAGCATTCTGTGACAGAATGCTTTTTTTCGCTACTAACCAATTATAGTGGATTAGTTCATAGGAACCTCAACGATAATCAATTCGGAATCTTTAGTCGCTTTAATGTCAATATTTTCTGTTTCAGAAATACCAATAGCATCTCTATTGACAAGTGTATTATTGGCAATTTCAATTTCACCATCTACTACAAATACATAAAAGCCATTTTGACCAGATTTCACTTGTAGATCAATACTCTTTTGTGCATCCAGATTTGTTCTGTAGATATAGGCTTGCTGACTAATAGGTAAGGCCTGACCTACCAATTTATCTTTAGGCGCCACTACTGTTTGAAGTTTATTTTTCTTGTCTTCGGAAGGAAAAACACGTTGTTCATAATTTGGGGCAACGCTCATTTGCTCTGGAATAATCCATAATTGAAGAAAATTAACTTCGTCTGTTTTGCTGTCATTAAATTCAGAATGTGTTAATCCCGTTCCAGCACTCATTACCTGGACTTCACCGACTTCGATGGCGCGCTTATTTCCCATACTATCTTTATGCGATAAGGCGCCTTTTAATGGAATAGAAATGATTTCCATATTTTGATGCGGATGTGTTCCAAATCCCATTTTTGGTTTAACCACGTCATCATTCAAAACACGAAGTGCTCCAAAATTCATACGCTCTTGATTTTGATAACTCGCAAAACTAAACGTATGATGCGATTTTAACCATCCGTGATCTGCAAATCCTCTGGTATCTGCTTTGTGAACTATTGCTTTCATAATGTTTGTTTTTTATTAATTGGCTGGAAGAAATCCCATCTTACCCATTTGGTAATCTCGCATGGCTTCCAATAATTCTGTTTGTGAATTCATAACATAAGGTCCGTATGTTGCAACTTGCTCTTTAATTGGTTCACCAGATAAGAACAACAATTTACTATCTGTTTCTGCCTTGATAGAAAAACCATCTCCATCCTGATGAAACTCCATTAATTGGTTTTTATCTAATTCAATAGATTCAACATCATTTACAGTTACTTTTCCGTGAAGGAGATACAACATACCATGATGCTTATTAGAATAGGCGATTGTTTGTTCTCCTCCAGCTTTAGCATCAATCATGAAGGCATTTACAGCTGTTTGTGTTGCTATTTTACCAAAAGAGTTTTGTAGTTCTCCAGCGATAATTCTGGTTTCTACATTCTTATCTTCGGAAATAATCACATTAAACTCTTCATGCTTAGCATGCTGATAATTAGCTTGCATCATTTTTTTCTCTGCGGGAAGATTTAACCACAATTGAATGCCTTCGATTACTCCTCCCTTTTCAACTAGTGCTTTCGTCGGCCCTTCAGCATGAATAATACCTCGTCCTGCAGTTGTCCATTGTACATCACCAGCTTTTACAACACTTTCATGACCTAACGAATCACGATGTAATTGTTCGCCTTGTACTAAAAATGTAACAGGTTCAAACCCTCTGTGAGGGTGTGGCCCAAGATCAAACGGGTTATTTGCTTTTGAAATTTCGTAAGGTCCATAGTGATGTAATAATATAAATGGATCTATCATTTCGATAGCTTGTGTTGGAAATGGTTGTCGCAGTCTAATAGGCCCCATATTTACGAAATGGCTCTTACCTGCCCTTTTTATTGTATTTAATTTCATTTTTATATCCTTTCATTTCAATAGTTTCCATGGAAACTATTTGGTTAAAAAAATACGATCATCGCATTTTATCTAGCAGATCACTTAATTGTTCTGCTTCTTTTTCATTTAAATTTTTAAGAAGGTCCTTATTGAAATTCTTTGGAATAGATTCTAATAAAGCAATACCTTCTTTAGTAATTGCTATCTTGACAACACGTCTATCATGTGCTGAAGGCAATCGTTCTATATAATCCTTCGCGCAAAGTTTATCCATCAAGCGTGTTGCATTTGGTGAGCGTTCTAGCATTCTGTCTTTAATAGTCTGAACATTTAATGGCTCACCAGCTCCTTTTAAAATTCTTAGAATATTATACTGTTGCGGAGAAATACCATAATCTTTAAAAAATTCATTTTGACAACTAGTAATCCAATTAGCTGTGTAGATAATATTGAGCATGGCTTTCACTCTATTATTTTCAAACTTAGAATTGATATCTTTTGCTAAATCTCCCATCATTTAAATTTTAAAATAAAACATCACTATATTCAGTTCGCTTTTTGAATACTGCTGCAGCAAAAGGACATAAAGGCAAGATCTTAATTTGTTGCTCCCTTGCATAGTCAACAGAGGCTTCAACTAATCTATAGCCAACACCTTGACCTTTTAAAGATGAATCAACCTCGGTATGATCAATAATAATCTTATCTGCTCCAGCATGACTGTAGGTCATTAATCCTTTTTCAACACCATCAACTTCATAATAAAAGCGTCCTTTATTTCCTGTATCTGTGTGCTTTATATCCATAACTTATAAACTGTTTTGAAATTGTTTAACTTCTTCAGTCAATTGCGCATTCAATTCTTCATTGATTAGTGTTCCGTCTTGAAAGTTTGTACCAAAAGAAGGCAAAGAAAAAGCGCCTACTATGTTTCCTCCCATATAAGGGAAACGTCCTTTGGCAATTTCTAAAACTGTAGCACCTCCTCTACCTCCAGGCGATGTAGCCATTAATAGCATTGGTTTATCACTCCATAATTTACCATCAATACGTGACATCCAGTCAAAAATATTTTTAAAAACTGTTGCATAAGCTCCATTATGTTCAGCCAATGATAAAATAATACCGTTGGAAGATTTGATATACTCTAAAAATTTATGCGCATTGTCGGGAATACCATGTTCTATTTCATAATCAATTCCGTATAAAGGCAATTCAAAATCATTCAAATCTAAAACGTTTACTTCAGTATCTTCAACCAGAGTTGTTGCATAAATTGCTAGTTCTTTGTTAATTGAATTTTTACTATTGCTTCCAGCAAATGCTATTATTTTTTTCATAGGTCTTATTGTTTGATGGTACAAATATACAATAAAAAAACTATATATTCCTAGGAAACTATTTCCATGTTATCAATTTTAACAAATTATTCACTTTTTAATCCGTTATGGGTTTCGTAAATTCGTAGGAAATAAAATACACTATGGATTTAAACTTCAATAAAAACGAAGATCATAATAAATTACTCCTTTCAGATTTAAAAAAACGCTTAGCTCAGGTTAAACTTGGTGGTGGTGAAAAACGTATAGAAAAGCATCACTCCAAAGGTAAAATGACAGCAAGAGAACGTATCGATTATCTTCTTGATGCTAAAGCATCTTCTGTAGAAATTGGTGCATTTGCTGGAGACGACATGTATAAAGAACATGGTGGTTGTCCATCTGGTGGTGTGGTCGTTAAAATAGGTTATGTCAAAGGAAAACAATGTATCGTTGTTGCCAATGATGCTACAGTAAAGGCTGGAGCTTGGTTTCCAATTACAGGCAAAAAGAATTTAAGAGCTCAAGAAATTGCAATTGAAAATAGACTTCCAATAATATACCTAGTGGATTCGGCTGGTGTATATTTACCAATGCAAGATGAAATTTTTCCCGATAAAGAACATTTTGGGCGCATATTTAGAAACAATGCCGTGATGAGCAGTATGGGGATTACACAAATTGCTGCTGTTATGGGAAGTTGCGTCGCTGGTGGTGCTTATTTACCTATTATGAGTGATGAAGCTTTAATAGTAGATAAAACGGGAAGTATTTTCTTAGCAGGAAGTTATCTTGTAAAAGCCGCTATAGGAGAAACCATCGATAATGAGACATTAGGAGGTGCGACAACTCATTGCGAAATTTCAGGAGTTACAGATTATAAGGCAAAAGATGATAAAGACGCTCTAGAAACCATACAGCGTTTAATGGATAAAATTGGCCATTATGATAAAGCTGGTTTTAACCGTGTTGCTACGAAAAAACCTAGTGAGAAACCAGAAGACATCTTTGGTATATTACCGCGTTCAAGAGCAGATCAATATGATATGAGAGAGATTATCAAACGTTTAGTTGATAAGTCTGAATTTGATGAATATAAAGAAGGCTATGGTCAAACTATTATCACTGCTTATGCGCGTATTGATGGCTGGGCTGTAGGTATTGTAGCCAATCAGCGTAAGCTGGTAAAAACCAAAAAAGGTGAAATGCAATTTGGTGGCGTAATCTATAATGATAGTGCCGATAAGGCAACACGTTTTATTGCGAATTGTAACCAAAAGAAAATTCCTTTAGTCTTTTTGCAAGACGTAACTGGATTTATGGTTGGTAGCAAATCTGAGCATGGTGGAATTATTAAAGATGGTGCTAAAATGGTAAATGCTGTGAGCAATTCTGTGGTTCCTAAGTTTACCATTGTGATTGGAAATAGTTACGGAGCTGGAAATTATGCCATGTGTGGAAAAGCCTATGACCCAAGATTAATTGTGGCTTGGCCTAGTGCCGAATTAGCAGTAATGAGTGGAAATAGTGCCGCAAAAGTACTGTTACAAATAGAAAAAGCTTCACTAGAAAAACAAGGTGAAAAAATTACACCTGAAAAAGAAAAAGAACTTTTTGATAAAATTAAAAACAGATATGACAATCAAGTATCTCCATATTATGCGGCTGCTCGTATTTGGACAGACGCTGTTATTAATCCGTTAGACACTAGAACATGGATTAGTATGGGAATAGAAGCGGCTAACCACGCTCCTATTGAAAGACCTTTTAATATGGGTGTATTACAGGTTTAATATGAAGTCTTTTTTTACTACAACATTCTTGTTTCTTTTTCTATCCTCAACCTCGTTTTCGCAAATGGATGTTACGCAAATATTGAAAGCGAAAGATACTTTTGAACTAAGAACAAATCCTACTTTTAAAAGTGATAGTTTAGTGATTGTTAAACGAAAAACTATCATTGACCCTAGTAAATATGCTACAAATAATAAATTCGATATAAAAACACTCAATAGATATAGAGTCTCAGTTTTTTATTATACAAATTCTAAAACAAATCACACCTATTATGCTAAGCAGTGGAATGTTCCTATTCTTATATATATAGATAAATCATTCCCTAAACAATTAAAAAAATCTCTAAAGCAGTTTTTATCTCGTTTTGATTCTGTAGATAATTTGAATATTTCGATAACCAGTAACATAAATAAAGCAAATTATTATGTAAAACCTACTAAAAAGTTATTTACAAATAACAGCTATAAGTTTAAAAATGAAACTGATAAAAAGAATTTTGCTTTTAATAATGGTGATTATACTATACTTTCATCTGGAGATGAAAAAATAAAAGGCTGCATACTAGAACTAAACACCCATTTGGAAGTGGACATCAAAATCTTAGAAAGTAATCTAAAACAGTTATTCTTTCTAAGTTTGGGGAGGTTTTTTGTTATACATCGTGACAAAGACATTTCTAGTTATTTATGTCCTACTTATCAATTTCAAGGTCATATTAGCCCATCAGATTTGAACATATTAAAAATACATTACAATTACATTTATGAATTTCCGGTAAGTGACACCGAATTTTCGAAACTCACAAAACTCAAACAATGAAATATATAACAACTACACTATTTTTATGTTGTTATTTCTTTTCAGTAGCTCAAACTGAAAGGAAACCAATAAAAACTAGGCAGTATATCCCATTATCATCATGGAAGAAAATCTACAAGAAGCCTTTGACCAAACAAGACTCTATGAATTTTGTCATAAAAGGCAAGGATACTTTGGTTATGCTTACTTCTGTACCAAGACCAAATGGTGCATTTGTACCTTATGAGTACAAAGACTCTACATTTTTAAGTTATTACACAAAAATCGCTTTTAGATTAAAAAATGATAGTACAGATAAGAAGCAGACAATGAAATACTGGAAGCAACCATTGAGAGTGTTTATTACAGGAAGCTTTTCAGGTAAAGTAGAAAGAGACTTTAAAAAGTTTGCGAAATCTACAATTAATCATATCGATTCTCTTCAAATTAAGTTTGTAAACAAAGTAGAAGATTCCAACTTCATTGTTTATTCTCATGAGGATTATGACTATGAATCAAAAATAAACAAGAAAAGCAACTCAGCTTATTATATGCATTGGAGTAAGAGCAACAAAATAACTAAGTTCGCCATGCGTATTAATACATCTCATTATTTTAGCGACAAATTAAGATTGATGGAAATTAAACGTTATTTTATTCAATCATTAGGCTATTTTAAAACAATTGATGAATTCTCTTGTGATAGTTATTTTTCTCTCTGTAATTCAAAAGAAAAACAATTGACCTCATTAGATATAGAGCTTTTAAAATACCACTATTCATATGGCATTTGTAAGGGAACAGACTTACACACATTTTTAGATCAACACAAAAAAGCCAAAGAAATGCTTAGGCTAAACCCTAAAAATAAGATGAATTTTATTCATCCTGAATAGTCAACCCAAATTAATAATTAAGGTTAAACAATATCAAAAGTGAGTACAAAAAAAACTAGATCAACTATCTTTATTATCATTTTATTGATATTAGCGGCTGAAGCTGTTTTTATTTTACCTTTTGTTTTACAGCGTATTTTTAGAACTACTTTTCTCGAGTCTTTTGGTATAAGTCAATTTGAAATAGGAAGTTGTTTTTCCGCTTACGGAACCGTTGCACTTTTTTCTTATTTATTTGGTGGTCCATTAGCAGATAAGTTTCGACCTCATATACTTATGTCTGTAGCCTTAATGCTTACTGCACTTGGTGGCTTATATCTTGCAACATATCCATCGCTTGGCAATCTACATATACTCTACGGTTTTTGGGGATTTACTACTATTTTCTTGTTTTGGGCAGCTATGATCAAAGCGACCAGAATTTGGGGAGGATCTAATAAACAAGGCATTGCCTTTGGGTTTTTAGATGGTGGACGTGGCTTAGTTGCTGCTATATTTGGATCTGCTGGTGTACTAATCTTTTCATTGTTCATTACAAAAGATATTGAGCTTACCTCTGTAGCTGAACGTCGAGAAGCTTTTAAACATGTTATTACCTACACTTCTTTTGCGGTAATGGTAATTGCGCTTTTAGTTTTTTTCTTTTTGAGATTTAAAACCAATGATACTGTAAAAACAGAACCTGCAAAAAAAACCATCACGTTAGACAACTTTAAACTTATAATAAAGTACAAATCTGTTTGGTTGCTCATGATCATTATTTTATGTGCCTATTACGGTTATAAAATGACAGATCTTTTTAGTCTATATGCCGAAGAAGTTATGCTCTATAATAAGATTGAAGCCGCAACTATTGGCACATACCTTCTTTATATGAGACCAGTTATTGGAGTCGTCATTGGTTTATTAGCCGATCGTACACGAGCTTCTTTGTGGATTATCATTGGCTTTTTATTAATGACCCTTACTAGTCTTATTTTTGCTTCAGGTATTATTAGTGATAACACTACACTATTATTTATATTATCCATAGGAACTATGGCCTTAGGTGTCTATTCGGCAAGAGTACTCTACTTCGCAGTTCTAGAAGAAGCAAAAATTCCATTAGCAGTCACTGGAACTGCTGTTGGTTTTATTTCAGTTGTTGGTTACACTCCAGATATTTTTGCTGGATTATTATATGGATATTTCTTAAGTGCTTACGAAGGCTTAGAAATAGGACATCAAATTGCATTTGGTATCATGGCTGGATTTACCTTGATTGGATGTATCGCTTCAATTATGCTATACAGGCATACAAAGTCAAAGACAGGCTAATTACCTTGATGTGATTTTAGTCTAGGGATTGTTAGCAACTTTGTTTGACGACCATTAACGTAACGAAAACCGTTTTCTCCATAAAACCCAGCTTCCTCTAACATTACTCGTATATCACGTTTCCATTCTGGTATGGTCACTGTTGTGTTTAATTCAATCGCATAAACAGTATTAGGATATAAAGGATAATCGCCTGCTCCTTCAACTCCATTTTGAGAATCCCACATCCCTATGGTTGGGCCAGACGAATGTCCATAACTTCCTAAAGGATGGGTATAAATTGAAGGTCTTAACCCTGCTTCTTTTGCTGCCTTTAATGATTTCAACAAAATATCATTACCCGTTTTTCCAGTTTCAAAATTAGACGTAAAAATATCTTGAACGCGGTTCCCTTCCTTTAGAGCTTCTACCAAAAATTGAGGTGGCTTTGTTTCATTAGGTTTTAACACATAAGCCAATTCTTGACAATCTGTATTGAGCCTTAAATAGGTAATTCCGAAATCGCAATGCACCAAATCGCCAGGCAGAATAACTTGTCGCTCAGGTCGATCAGAAAACGAATATAGATGTCCTTTTAAATCATCTTTAGATCGCTGAACATCAACTGTAGGATGAAACCATGTTTGCAGTCCTAGATCTGTTACTTTTTGGCGCATCCACCATTCTACATCAGATGTAGTCGTTATGCCTGGTGTAATCACTTTCTCTGAAAACGCCTCGGCAATAATATCATGTGTAATATCTACCAATTGATTATAGATAATCATTTCTCTATCTGTTCTGGTTTCTATCCATGCAATAGCCAATTTTTCGGCAGAAACTACTTTGTTTTTATAAGCATTAGGAAGTACTTGCATGAATTCGTCATAATCAGTTTTATCTAGTCCGTCTGCTATATTAAAATGTGTCGAATAATTTAATCCTATATTTTTAGGATCTCGTTCTTCTATAAGTTCTACTAAGCGTTGCCACTGATCTGGCTGTTTTTCTTTATCCCATGCAGAAACGATATGATCTCCAAAATTATAGCGTGCGACAGCCAACTTCTCGACGCTATTCCTTTGCTTATCTCTGTAAAACACAATGATAGTCCTACGTCTGGCATTTAACCAAGTTGCAGGCAACATTGTTTTTAGAACGGGATCTTCATTATATTCTCTCGATATTAGAATCCACATGTCTAAATTGGTTCGATCCATTAAATCAGGTAAAACAGTGTTGAAGCGATCTGCCAGAATTTCGTCAATAACTGTGGCTTGTTCCTTTACTGATAAGACTTGTTGTGCATTACTTTGAAAAACGGCAAGCAGTACAATCAGAATTGTTTTTTTCATAGGTTTAGATATATCCACTAAAAATATGGAATTTAAAGGTAATCTACCGATACAAAACTAACAGAGCTACTAAGATGTTCCCAAAATAGCCTCTAAGGTCTTTTGTCGTTGCAGCTTTCCTGTTTCAGTTTGGATAAACTTTGAAATATGATAGACAGATTTGGGCACCTCAAACTTTTTTAAATTTTCAAACACTGAAGGTTCTAACATATTAGAGTCACTTTCTAATACAAGAACAACTTTTTGCCCAAGGTCTTTGTCGGCTTCCGAAGTAATAAAAAAACGTGTTTCGATTTTACCTTGAAGCTTTGCCTCTATTAATTCAGGAAATAATTTCACACCACCAGAATTGATCATATTATCAAAACGACCAATAATATCGAATTCTGTTTTTGATATCATCTCTACAATATCATTTGTGATTATTTTTTCATCAGACAGTTTTTTAGCATCTATAATTAAACAACTTCTATCATCTGTAGATATTTGGATATCTCGTAACACTTGAAAATGTGCATTATCAGAGTTTCTATTAAGTTGTCTTACTGCAATGTGACTAACCGTTTCAGTCATTCCATAGGTTTCAAAGACTTTTGCTTTTACATTATAAAGTTTTGATTTTAGTACTTTAGACACTGAGGCTCCTCCAACTATTAGTGTTTTAATATGTGCTAAACGCTGCAACGAGTTTTTAAGTTGCAACGGAATCATCGCACAGAAATCGTAGTGCTTTAAATTATCATAAGCAGGTATCGTAGAAGGAGACACCAAATCCAATTCAAGTCCTAGTATCATAGCTCTAACGAGCATCATTTTACCTGCTATATACTGGCTTGGTAAACAATGTAATGCCTTATCTCCTGGTTGTAATCCAAAAAAATCGCCAGTCATTATTGCCGAATTTACCATGGCCTGTTTTTTAAGCATTATCGTTTTTGGCAATCCTGTCGAACCAGAGGTATTCACCAAAACATGGTCTTTATCATCTATCCAGTCTAATAGAAAATTGCCAATTACTTGCTCATAGTCGTCACCTTCCTTAACTAAACTGTAGGCTATCTCTTTAAGTTCTTCATGATTGTAATGGATACCATTTAGCTTAAATTTTAAATGTATTTTATCAAACTTAGGTGTCATAAAATAAAATTATGGAATGTTATTCACCTATAATTTTGTAGTCTTCCTGAGCAGGTTCAATAACTCTACCAAATAAATTGGTTTTCCAGTTACGCCATTTATACTTTTTGGCGAATATGAATAGAATAATTGGGTATATCACTAAAATAGGAATTAAAATCTCAGAAACTTGATTGGTAGCTTCTTCAGCAGTATATCTAAAAATGGCATCTGTTTGCAAAGCAGACCAATCTGAAGTCACTAATAAAGCAGCTAACAAATTATTTCCTAAATGAAAACCTAAAGCCAATTCTAAGCCATCATCCATTAAGGTCATAATACCAAGCATTAAACCTGTTCCAATGTAAAATATCATAATAATCGGCCCCATTTCATCCACTTCAGGGTTTCCACCATGAAGCACTCCAAATAGTACTGATGTTAATATTAAAGGAAACCATCTGTTCTTTACTACAACAGCAAGTTGTTGCATCAAATAGCCTCTAAACAAATATTCTTCTAAACCAATTTGAAGAGGAAATAAAAGCAAACTCACAATAACCAATATGGTAAATTTTACAGGATCCAATTGGAACTCAACGAATGAAGGGTCTGAAAAGTAACTAAATGCAAATAGTCCAAGTGTGATTACAACAATAAGCGAAAATGAAAAGAAAGCACGTTTCCAGTCTATTTTATTTCGTGCTGTAGTTAACGACTTAAGGCTTCTTTTGTGTAAAAATTTAACCAATAAAAATAAAAGCAGCAATAGCACTGCAAAAGGCAATAAGTTAACAGCCAGCCAAAAGTTTTTACTAGGCACCAACTCTAACATTTTTTTTTGTTCTTCTATAACATCAAAACCATCTCCAAAAAATATTAAAAAAATAAGATTAAATATAAAGAGACCTGATACAATTAAAACTGTCAAAATCACTTTCCATGCTTCATTTTCTCCCTTGTAGGCTTGTTGTAAATAATTCATAGTTAAATATTAAAATTCCAAGATGTATGCTTTTCGTAACGCAATGTACCATTTTTTACTACTAATGGCGAATCAAAATTATTGGTAAATAAACTACCTGTTCCCAGACCTTGTGGTAAATCATTATTAAGGATATAAGTCCATTGTGCTATGGCATTCAAACCAATATTGCTCTCTAAAGCACTTGTAATCCACCAACCAATTTGTTGTTGATCTGCGAGATCTATCCAATTTTGACTTCCTCTAAAACCTCCAACTAAAGTGGGTTTTAAAATGATATACTGCGGATTAATACTTTCAAGTAAATCCTTTTTTTTCTTGTTTGAAAATACACCAATTAATTCTTCATCTAAAGCAATAGCCAAAGGCGTGTTCTCACATAATTGAGCCATATTTTCCCATTGTCCTTGTTTAATTGGCTGTTCGATTGAATGCAAATCAAATTCGGATAATCGCTTTAACTTTTCTAACGCTTCATCTGGAGAAAAAGCACCATTGGCATCAACTCGTAACTCGATATCACTTGCCGAAAACTCTTTCCTAATAGATTTCAACAGATTTAATTCGGTTTCAAAATCTATAGCTCCAATTTTCATTTTAATACAATTGAAACCAGCATTAAGTTTTTTGGTGATTTGACTTTTCATAAAATCTTCACTTCCCATCCAAATAAGTCCATTAATGGCTATAGATGCATGACCTTTTGTAAATTCCGAAGGAAACAAATCAAAACTAGAATCACTAGACAAAGACTTGAATGCCATTTCCAATCCAAATTGAATACTAGGATATGTAACAAGCTCATCCAATAGGACTTCCAATCCCAAATTAATATGCTCACAAGTCCATTGCAATTTTGACTCAAACTCTGGTCTATCATCGCAACTCAGACCTTTAAACATTCCACATTCGCCTATGCCAATTTTACCCTGATCATTAAGAATAATGAACCAAGTTTCCTTAGATTTCAATATCCCTCTAGAAGTGCCACTAGCTTTTTTAAAATTGAGTGTATACGGTTTGTAAGTTGCAATCATAGTTTATGAATTCAGTAAATGAATTCGCTACAAAAATACTAAATCTAAGAGCAAGATGTATGATGATTGTTATTAGAAATTATGATGAAAACTCAATTGGAGTTGCGCTTTTCCAACGCCATTTGTTTTTTGATTCATCCAACCCAATTGAAATTTCATACCTGGTTTCAGTACATAACCAATACCAAGATAGGTACGATTGCGATCAAAAAACTCGACCTCTCTATTGTCTCCAATATCGCGCTGACCATTAACAAATAATTCATTGTATAATGCAGCATATATAGCGCCTTTTTCTAAAGCACTCTTATTAAAGGGTACATTCATAAATAGGTTATAACGATATCTAGTTCTGAAATCCTGATCTTCTACAAAACGCTGCTCATATCTAAAGCGATGCGTAAGATATACACGATTTCCTAATTTGTGAGGCAAAAGTGCTTCCTGATAGATTCTACTCTCAGTTGATGTATCATCACTATCTCCAAATGTTCCAGTTGTAATGTGAGCATAACCTAATGTGAATTTTGCATTTACGCCTTTAGGTCTGTAAGTAACTCCTGAACGCAGCAGCAATTGTTCTAAATCGCCACCCAAGTTCCAATTACGATATTGAACATCGCCTTGAATTCCAAATTGACTTTCTTTAAATTTATGATCGAAAAAATACATATACCAAGCACCTGTTTTACCAGATTCTACTTGAGCCATAGATTTTACCGAAATGAATAAAATAATAAGTAAGGTTAGTTTTAATTTCATAGTTTGTTAACTTCATTGCAAAATTAATATCTATAAGTTTTGCTTAAAAATTGAAAACTGTAAATATACAGATTTTTCACAATTTTGTACTTTAGCTAAAACCGAAAGAGACTCATGCACGATCCCAATTTTCCAAATATCATATTATTTGCTATTCCTTTTTTTATAGCCGCTATGTTATTGGAATTGTATGTTACAATAAAGCAGGACATTAAGACTTATGAAACAAAAGATGCCTTCTCCTCTATTGCTATGGGATTAGGTAATGTTTTTCTAGGTTTTTTTAGTAAAGCCATTGTATTGGTTGCTTTTTTCTTCATCTATGAAAATTTTAGGTTGTTTACCATTCCTATTGTTTGGTGGAGCTTCATACTTATTTTCTTTGCTGATGATCTAGCTTATTATTGGTTTCATCGTATATCTCATGAATGTCGATTATTTTGGGCATCACATGTCGTACATCACTCATCACAACACTACAATTTAAGCACAGCGTTGCGCCAAACATGGTCTGGTGGTTTTTATTCTTTTGTCTTTTGGCTTTGGTTACCACTTTTAGGGTTTCATCCCGGAATGATACTCCTACAGATGTCTATAAGTTTATTATATCAATTTTGGATACATACCGAAACCATAAACAAAATGCCACGCTGGTTTGAAGCGATTTTTAACACACCATCGCATCATCGTGTTCATCATGGCAGAAACCCATTGTACTTGGATAGAAATCACGCAGGTATTTTAATTATTTGGGATAAATTGTTTGGCACATTTCAACCCGAATTAGAAGATGAAAAAGTAGTCTATGGCTTAGTTAAAAATATACGTACATATAATCCAATAAAAATTGCATTTATTGAATGGGTACATATGTTTAAAGATGCCTTTTCTGGTCGGAAATCGCTAAAAAACAGAATTCTATATCTTCTTAAGCCACCTGGCTGGAAACATGATGGTACTGGTAAAATATCTGAAGACCTTAGAAATGAATGGCTAACTAAACATACGAAACATGACGTTTAACGATAAAACAATTTGGATTACTGGAGCTTCCAGTGGTATTGGAAAAAGTTTGGCTATTGCATTATCAAAATACGACTGTAGTTTAATACTTTCCTCAAGAAGAACCGATGAATTAGCTAAGGTCAAGTCGCTTTGTCATGAACCCAATAGAGTTCATGTACTTCCTTTAGATCTCGCTAATATTAATCATATGGAGTTTAAAACAAATGAGGCCATTTCCATCTTTGGAAGGATTGATGTTTTAGTTAATAATGGTGGCATTAGTCAACGCTCAGCAATTATTGACACATCTATTGATGTGGACCGAAAACTGATGGAAATAGACTACTTAGGAACTGTAGCCTTATCTAAAGCCATATTGCCTCATTTTATTGACAATCAATCAGGCCATTATGTGGTAGTATCCAGTTTAATGGGAAAATTTAGCTCTGCTTATCGATCGGCATATTGTGGTGCCAAACATGCGCTTCACGGTTTTTTTGATGCGTTACGTATAGAACACGACAAAGACAACATTAAAGTTACAATGATTTGTCCTGGTTTTGTGAATACTAACGTAGCTCGTAACGCCTTAACAGGAAACGGAAGCAAACAAGGTTATCAAGATGAGATGACCGAAAATGGTTTAGACGTTAACGTCTTTGTAAAAAAGATGATTAAGGCCATACGTAAAGAAAAATATGAAGCTTATATCGGTAAGTTTGAAAAATTTGGTGTTTACGTGAAACGCTTATCTCCACGTTTAATTCATAAGTTAGTGATGAGAAGTAAAGTAAAATAGTCTAGACTTTTTCAGCAATCACCTCTATCAAAATCGGACAAAACAAGGTTGTGTTTTTGTTTTGTTCTAAATCTTTAAAATCGCTTAAAGCCTGCTCAACATCTACTTGAGACAAATAGCCAGCATCTATTAATCTGGGAAAATAACTGTGATAAAATGATTTTGGCCATTGCCAAACTAAATTGTCTGGTGTTGCTAATTTTGACATGAGTCGTTTACTGGTCACCTTCATTCCTAAATCTTCAAAAATTCTGGGTAATTCTCTACCTATATCTATTTCGCCATCTTGTTCTTTAAAGCTCTGTAAACAACCAGCAATAGCTTTTTCAATACCTGCTTTACGAGGCTCTATACTATGCGTCTGCCAATCGTAATATTCATGCAGCACCATTTTTCCACCAGGTTTAAGGGCTTGTTTTACTTTGCCTAAAATTTCCTTGACATTAGGTACCCAAGCCATTGCCCAGCGACAGTACATGCCATCTAGGCTATTAGGTTCTAAGTTCATATCATTAAAGTCAGCTTGGACAGCATCAATCTGTAGTCCGTATTGTAAATTAATTCGATTTAAAAAATTAATAAAATGTTCAGAGCGATCTATACCAATCACCTTACCAGAATTACCAACCACAAAGGCAAGTTCTTTAGAGCAGAAACCTGGTCCGCAACCCAAATCCAAAATAGTTTGTCCTGCAGTAAAACCTGCTAATTCCCAACCTTTATGCGCTTCGGAAGCCCAAACTTGATGCTGTAATCCCAGCCGATGTAATTCTTCCTGATCTGTTCCTAAAATGTACGCGTCTTGTTCTTTCAATGTCATTTATTTAAGATTATAGTTCAATGCTTTCGCCAATGTCTAAAAGCATTAAGTCTTTGCCTTTATCGAAGAATTTACGCTTGGCAGCTTCATGGTCAATTTCAATATAACCAAAGGTATCAAAATGATACCCTAGGACTTTATCACATTGAACAAAATCACTCGCATGTATGGCTTCTTCGATTCCCATGGTAAAATTATCACCAATAGGTAAAATGGCTAAGTCTAATTTAGTAAATAAGGGAATGAGTTTCATATCCATAGTAAGGGCAGTATCTCCAGCGATATAGATGTTTTTGTGCTCACCTTCAATTACGAACCCTCCAGGTTGTCCGCCATAGCTACCATCTGGAAATGATGATGTATGAATGGCATTAACATATTTAACAGTACCAAATTCAAAATCCCATTGACCACCATGATTCATGGGGTGATTTTCTAAGCCCAGCTTATCAAAATGGGTTGCAATTTCAAAATTTGAAACAACAACAGCACCTGTGCGCTTAGTAATGGCTTCAACATCTAGAATATGATCTTGATGTGCGTGCGTGACCAATATATAATCGGCTTCAAGGGATTCAATGTTAATATGAGAGGCTTTAGGATTTCCTGAAATAAATGGATCAATAAGAATATTGATGTCAGCAATTTTTAGTCCTAGACTTGCATGACCATAAAATGTAATTTGCATTGTTGGTTGACTTAAAAATGATTGGATATAAAAAACTGAAACTAAAATACGAAAAAACTCAGACAGATTTGAAGAAATTGTCTGAGTTTTAAAGCCCCAAATTTTATTGCCAACATAATAGCAAATAAATGCCGACCTACAAAATTTCAGAATAAATATAAGCATTAATTATTTGAAAACCAAATAATTATGTTAAATAATCTATAAAATATAACCTACTCCTAATAGTGCTGAAAACAAAAAAGTTGTTAAAGCTAGAACTTTTAACTGCGGATCAAACTCTTTGGGTGTCTTCGTTTTATTCACCTTAACAATGTGTAATACCAATGGAATATAAGCGATATAAAACAAGAAATTATAAAAATTTGAGAAGTACAATATTGAAAATACAAATGAGAAAGCTATAGCTAAAACAATGAGCGTGATATGATAGGTCTTAGCTCTTGTTTTTCCAAGCTTAACCGCTAGCGTATCCTTACCAGCTTCCTTATCAGAATCAATGTCTCTCATATTATTGAGGTTCAAAACTCCCATACTTAAGAGACCAAGAGACACAGCAGGTAAAAACACGTGATGGTCAATATGTTTGGTATATAGAAAATAACTACCAATAACGCTTAACATTCCGAAGAACACAAAAACAAATATATCTCCTAAGCCTTTGTAGCCATAGGGTGAGCTTCCTACGGTATAATTTATTGCTGCATAGACTGACAAGCCAGACAATAAAAAAAACAATAAGGCATATAGAAAATATTTACTTCCAAAGGACACAAAAATAAGGCCAACAGTGAGTACAATAACAACAAGAATATTCATTTTGATCCCATCAAACATTTCTTCTGGTGTTATAGTTCCGCTTTGAATAGCGCGTTCAGGTCCGATTCTGCTATCATTATCTGTTCCGCGGACACCATCTCCATAATCGTTAGCTAAGTTTGAAAGTATTTGTAAGCTTATTGTCAACAATATGGCGAACGTCATAATGATACTATCAAAGTAGCCATTGTAATGTGCAAAACAAGATCCAATGATAATACCAGATACCGACAGTGGTAACGTACGTAATCTAAAGGCTGACAACCAAGGTTTTAATTTTTTAAACATAAACAAGCTTTTGATTTACGGAATCCATTTTTTATCAAAATTAGGTTTACGTTTTTCTAAAAACGCATCACGACCTTCCTTAGCTTCTTCAGTCATATAAGCCAATCTTGTGGCTTCACCAGCAAATACTTGCTGACCAACCATTCCATCATCTGTTAAATTCATAGCAAATTTTAACATCTTTATTGAGGTTGGTGATTTTGCCAATATCTCTTGAGCCCATTCATAGGCTGTATCTTCCAACTCATCGTGCGGAATCACTGCATTTACCATTCCCATATCGCAAGCCTCTTGCGCAGAGTAGTTTCTTCCTAGGAAAAATATTTCACGTGCCTTTTTTTGTCCGACCATTTTTGCCAAATAAGCAGAACCATATCCACCGTCAAAACTAGTGACATCTGCATCAGTTTGTTTAAAAATAGCATGCTCCTTACTAGCCAAGGTTAAGTCGCAAACCACATGAAGACTATGGCCTCCTCCTACTGCCCATCCAGGAACAACAGCAATAACGGCTTTTGGCATAAAACGAATTAAGCGTTGCACTTCAAGAATATTTAAGCGATGATAACCATCATCTCCAACATACCCTTGATGTCCTCTAGCTTTTTGATCTCCTCCTGAACAGAAACTCCAAATGCCATCTTTGGTAGATGGTCCTTCAGCTGATAATAAAACTACTCCAATAGTTACGTCTTCATTTGCATCATAAAACGCATCATATAATTCACTTGTAGTTTTTGGACGAAACGCATTTCTAACATTTGGACGATTGAATGCTATTCGTGCTACACCATTACATTTTTTGTATGTAATATCTTGATATTCTTTAGCAATAATCCAGTTCGCTTTACTCATTATTTATTATTTTAGTCAAAAATAAATCATTTTATAGAAACGAATCCCATTACCATGAAAAATAATAGTCTACTTATCATTTTACTTTTTATTAGTGTTTTTAGTTTTTCTCAAGACTATAAATTTGAAACAACCATTGACTTAGAAGCTACAGATGTGATTAGTCAAGGTAATACAGGAACTTGTTGGAGTTTTTCAGCATCTTCATTTCTAGAAAGTGAAGTGATGCGATTAACAGGCAAACAAATTGACTTATCTGAAATGTACTCAGTTAGGCATACCTATTCACAAAAAGCTTGGAATTATGTTATGCGACAAGGGAAAACACAATTTAGTCAAGGTGGTTTAGCCCATGACGTTATCAATAGTATTGCTGAACATGGTATTGTACCAAATGATGCTTACTCTGGCTTAATTGAAGGTAAGAAAGGTCATAATCATTCTAAAATGGTAGATTCTTTAAAAACCATTCTAAAGACCTATTTAGCAGATACCAAAACCTATCCTACTAATTGGAGAAAAGACATAGAAAACACACTAGATCACTATTTAGGTGATGATATTACTTCATTCACTTATGATGGTAAGACCTATACACCACAGTCGTTTTTAGAAATGACAACTATTAATCCTGATGACTATGTCACAATCACATCTTTCACACACCAGCCTTACTATTCAAATTTCATTTTAAACATCCCAGATAACTTTTCTAATGGTGATTTTTATAACGTGACCTTAGATGAACTCGTTACTGCAGCTAACCATGCATTACAAAATGGATTTAGTATCGAATTAGATTGTGATGTAAGTGAAAAGACATTTTCAGCTAAACATGGTCTGGCCATTGTACCTGCCAATGATGATACTAGTGCTTTACTAAAGGTAAGTCCAGAAAAAGATATTACTGCGGCCTATAGACAGCAAGAGTTTGAAAACTTTAATACCACAGACGATCATTTGATGCATATTACTGGAATGCTAAAAGATCAAAATGGAACATCATATTATAAAGTGAAAAATTCATGGGGAAAAAATGGCTTAGGTAATGATGGCTATATCTACATGAGTGAAGCGTACTTTAAATTGAAAACCATATCTATAATGGTACATAAAGATGCGTTGCCAAGTAATCTAAAAGCCAAATTACTTATTAAATAAGTATCCAAATCAGTTTTTACTAAAAATTATAGTTTTAGGACATCCAAAACTTGAAACTAATACGTATATCCCATTCGGTATCATTTTTATGTGACTTTTTTGAAGTAGTTGTGTCTTATTATAGGCATCAATATAAAATGTCAAAAAATTAGTCACAAATAAACATATTTAGGGATATGAACATTATAAATTCAAATGTAGCCTCACAAGTTGTGAAGCAAACTCAATCTGAAGTAGGAACACTCCATTTTTTTAATCATATAGCTGTTGTTGAATTCAATGAAGGTACACATGTAGATTTGAGTAGTGCGAAAAAAACAATCAATGATGTATTTGAATATTTTGGTAATGAGAAGCCTTTTGGCTTTGTTGCTAATAGAGTCAATTCGTATTCTATATCATTGATGGATGTTCCTGAAGTTAAGTCTATTTTCCCAAACTTAGTAGCGTATGGTGTTGTAAGTCATAATCAAGCTGGACGCATGAATGCAGAAATTGAAAACAATTTTTGTTCTACCTATGATATCGTATTCGACAATCTATATGAAGGTTTAAATACCATTCACAATAGAGTTCTTGAACAAATTAACTTATTATCACTCAACTAATCTAATTCCGTCAGATTCTATAGTAATCAGACGTTGTTTGTAAAGAGTACCTATCGCTTTTTTAAAGGTTTTTTTACTCATTTGCAACTCGCGCTTGATTTCATCTGGATTAGATTTATCGTTAAGAGGCAAAAATCCATCACGACTATCTTCAAGTTGTTGCATCACGATATCGGCATTAGGTTCTATCTTACGATACCCGATTTTTCCAAGAACAATATCAAGTTTATTATCATGTCGCACTTTTTTCACATAACCTTTTAGACGATCACCTACACTAATATCTTTAAAAATATCTTCAGAAAAAATCAAGCCCAAATGCTGATTATTAACAATCACATTCATACCAAGTTCAGAAGGGTGAGATACAATTAAATCAACTTCATCAAACTGTTGAACTGTCAAATCTTTATTATCTAAAAACCGGTTAGTTTTACTTGAAGCCACTAATCTATCTGTTTCTTCATCAAGATAGCAATACACCAAATACCAACCACCTGCTTTCATTTTAAAGGCTTGTTCTTTAAATGGGCAAAACAATTCTTTTACCATTCCCCAATCTAAAAACGCACCATGAGATGTGACCTGATTACAACGTAATAAAGCAAAATCATCACGAATGATATAAGGCTCATCAGTTACAGCAACTGGGCGTTCTTCATTGTCCAAGTATACAAACACTTCGATTTCTTCCCAAATTTGAAACGATTCGGGTATATACCGATTAGGTAGCAATACTTCATTACCTTCCTTATCTGCTAAATATAGTCCTTGATCAGTTTCTCGAATGATGTCAAGTGTGTTATAGTCTCCAATTATTATCATGCGTCAAAGATACAGATATTAGTATTGAGACCTAAAAAAAGCGTTACAATTCTAATAGAATAATAACGCTTTACTATGTTTTAAAAATCTAAGACTAGTAAGCCGATTCTTTTTTAAAGTGTTTTGTCAACATGTAGTATACAACAGCTCTGTATTTATTTCTATTAGACTTTCCGTATGTATCCATAACAGAAGCAATACCTTTATCTAAATCTACGCTATCTTTTAGTCCCAACTTCTTGATTAAGAAATTATTTTTCACAGTAGCTAATTCAGATTCATCAGATCCTGAAACTGTTGCAGCATCAGCATTATAAATTGATGGTCCGCAACCAATCGTGACTTTGGTTAGTAAATCCATATCTGCATCCATACCACATTTATCTTTCAAATCTGCAGCATACTTTGCAATTAATTCGTCTCTTTTACTCATCTTAGTTGTATTTTTTAGGTTAATAAATTATTGGTCTATAAATATAGCCAATTATTAGACACATAAAAAGAGCTCACGTCACATTTATCGTACATATTTGAAATAATCTAATAAAATAGAATCGTTTTCTGTTCTTGGTGTAAATATTTCTAAAAGTCGCGGCGTATTAGATTTTTTATAAAACGTCTTTAAGTTTTCTCTTAATTCAATTTCATTGTTAGCCGTTGTATAATCTATGTGGTACATTTCACACAATTGCTTTGCGGTAAGATCGTGTTTTGTCTCAAAGAAATAATCAAAATTCTCTGTGTTTTTATGTCCTGGAAGGATTCTAAAAATACCACCTCCTTGATTATTGATAAGGATAATTCTAAAACTATTCGGAATATAAGTATTCCACAATGCATTACTGTCATAAAAGAAACTCAAATCACCAGTAATAAATGTCGTTTGTTTTTGGCTAACTGCCGCACAGCCAACTGCCGTAGAGGTGCTGCCATCTATTCCACTAGTCCCTCTATTACAGTAAACTTCAACTGACGGATTTAAATTAAATAATTGTGCATAACGCACTGTCGAACTATTACCTAATTGCAAGATCGTTTTATTTGGCAACGATTTCAACACCAAGCTAAATACTGTAAAATCACTAAAGCCAATATGCTTAATATACTCTAGATGTTTTTTACTTCGGTGTCGTTTAACTGTCATCCAGGTATCAAAATAATTGCTTTTGATCACAGGCTTAATCTTTGGCAAAAACGCTGAAAAGAAATCATTAGGTTGCGCTACAATGTGTTTATCTAGGCAAAAAAATGTATCGTTTGCTTTTTTCACATCAATATGCCAATGGTGTTTGGGTTGATACTGTCTCAAAAAAGCTTTTATCTTCTTAGACACCACAAGACCACCTAAAGTGATTAATATATCTGGTTGTAATGCTTTAAAATTGGCATTCTCTAAGGGTGCTATGATTTTATCAATACTTGGAAAAAACTTGGCGTGATGAAGATTGGAGGTCGTTTCAGTAAATACAATAACGCTATCATCATCTGCTAATTTGTCTAGCCATTGTTGCTCAATTTGATTAGGTGGTAACACACCTACTAAAATCATTTTTTTTGTAGACACATCCCAGTCATTAATACAGTTCTTTAATTCAGTTTGATCAATTGTAGGACGCGTAAAACTAATATCATTGGACTTAGGTTGTATTGTTAATTCATTTACCGTTTCATATAATGGTTCATCAAAAGGCACATTAATATGTACAGGTCCATTTTTAAACCAAGCTGTATTGAAAGCTTTGTTCAGTTCAGTTTCATTGAAAGATTGAATATCTTGTTGTAACCCCAAAAAGCGTTCGAGTTTATTCTCTATACTTTTAAAAATTGGAAGCTCTTCTTTTGTAGCAAATCCATTTTCTACTTTTAAGTCCAACTTTAAATTTGCCGAATATAAGATATGATTCTCATAAACATTCTTTTGATTTATGGTTTGACCATCACCAATTCCTATTAAATGCTTAGGTCGATCTGCAGATAGCACAACTAAAGGAATATCGCTATAAAATGCTTCAGAAATTGCCGGATAATAATTGAGCAAGGCGCTTCCTGAAGTACAAATGACTACTGCAGGTTCATGAAGTCGCTGGGCAATTCCTAACGCAAAAAAAGCTGCGCATCGCTCATCAACAATGCTATAACAATTGAAAAAACTATCATTTGTAAAACCAATCGTTAATGGCGCATTTCTACTCCCAGGGGAAATTACAATATGTCTAATATTTTTGAGTTTACACAACTGTACTACAGTTTGTGCAAGCGGAATTTTAGGGTACTTCATCTAATTACAAAGTTATTTAAATTAGGTGTCAAAAAAAACAAGATTCGAAACAATTAATTTACTAACTTTCACCTCGTTATAATCAAATCAATAAACATGAAAATTAATTCCCTCATTTTTCTTCTTAGTTCATTTTTTATACTGAATACAACTACTGCACAACAAAATGACAATCTATGGTTGCGTCATACTTCTATTTCTCCTAATGGAAGTCAAATTGCATTTACATACAATGCCGATATATATGTGGTCTCTGTGAATGGAGGGAAAGCTACGCGCTTAACAACAAATAGTGCTTATGATACGAAACCTGTTTGGTCTCATGACGGACAGCAGATTGCATTTGCTTCAAATAGACATGGTAATTTTGATGTGTTTGTGATGTCATCTACCGGAACAAACGTGAAACGATTGACCTTCCACTCTGCCGATGATATGCCAACGGACTTCTCTCAAAACAATGATGCCGTTTGGTTTAATAGCATAAGATTAGATGATCAAAACTCATTATTGTTTCACAGATTAGGTGAATTATACAGCGTGACTTTAGATGCCACTACACCCAAGCAACTTTCCAGTTTTCCTGCTTATGAGGCTAAAAACAATAATAAAGGTGATTTTATTTTTGAAGAGATAAAAGGTTATGAAGATGAATGGCGTAAGCATCATACATCTTCGGTAACTAGAGATATTTGGATCAAAACTAAATCTGGTCAATACACGAAACTATCTAATTATAAAGGTGAGAATCGAAATCCTGTGTTTGGTTCAGGAGATACATTTTACTATCTGTCAGAAAAATCTGGAACATTTAATGTCTATAAATCTAGTTTTTCTAATCCAGAACAAGCCACACAAATATCAGATTTCAAAATGCATCCTGTAAGACATCTTTCGATTGCAAATAATGATGTTTTGGCCTATAGTTTCAATGGGACAATTTATACACAGAATCCTGGTGAATCACCAAAAAAAATTGCGGTTAATATTGGTGGAGACCAATCGTTAATGGACAATGAACTCCTTTTTGTTAACGGAAATGTGACAGACATGGTGCCTTCTCCAAATGGAAAGGAACTAATTTTTATTCATAGAGGAGATGTCTTCGTAACATCAACAGACGGTAGTTTAACTAGACGTCTCACCGAAACTCCAGAACAAGAACGCAGTATCGATATTAGTCCTGATGGCAGAACCATTGTTTATGCAGGAGAGCGTAATAATAGTTGGAACCTTTATACACAGACAATTACAAATGATGACGAAAAATACTTTTTAAATGCCATAGAACTTAAGGAAGATGTGTTATTGGCAGATAAGACTGAAAGTTTTCAGCCAAAGTTTTCTCCTACTGGTGAAGATATTGCCTACTTAGAAGAACGTACAAAATTGAGAACCATTAATCTAAAAAGTAAAAAAATAACTGTTATTCATAATGGCGAAAAGCACTTCTCTTATTCCGATGGTGACCAAGAGTATGAATGGAGTCCTGATGGAAAATGGCTAGCCATTACATTTTATCCAAATCAGTATTGGTTTGGGGAAATAGGCATTTTAAAAGCAGACGGAACGGGAGATCTCATCAATGTGTCAAAAAGTGGTTTTAGCGATTTCACGCCTAAGTGGTCTTTAGATGGTTCTATTTTATACTGGGCTTCAGACAGAAATGGAATGCATAGTGTAGCAAAAACCGGTCCCTCTCAACTAGATGTATATGGTGTGTTTTTAACACAAAAAGCGTATGATAAATTTAAACTAAATAAAGATGAATTTTCGTTTTTAGTAGATGATAAAAAGGAGGAGGATAAAAAAGAAGACGATAAAGACTCTAAAAAAGACAAAAAAGAAGATGCTAAGGATAAAAAACCAAAATTAAAACCAATAGTCATAGAGTTTGACAACCTTCATAAACGTAAAGCAAAGTTATCCTTATTTTCTACACGCTTGTCTGATATGCTAATCACAAAAGACTCAAAATCGCTACTATACTTGGGGCGCGTTGACAATCAAGCCGATCTATGGAAGCTTGATCTGCGAACAAGAGAAATTAAATCTTTAGGGAAGTTTGGACGTGGTGGTTCTATGGTATTTGGAAAAGATGCTAAAGAAGTATTTATTTTAAGTCGTGGACGAATTGCCAAAGTAAATGTAGGTTCTGGTAAGCGTAAATCGGTTGGTATAAAAGATGAGATGTCTTTTAATTTATCGGCAGAGCGCTTGTATTTAATGGATCATGTATCTCGCCAAGTAAAGAAAAAGTTCTTAGATCCTAATTTACATGGAGCACCTTGGGATGCCTTATCTAAAAACTATAAAAAGTTTGTACCACATCTTAATAATGATTACGATTTTAAAGATATTTTGGGAGAATTATTAGGAGAGCTTAATGCTTCGCATACAGGAGCTCGTTTTAGATCTCCAAATATAAAAGGTGATCAAACGGCATCTTTAGGGATTTTTATCGATAAAAGTTATAAAGGTGACGGACTTAGAATTTCTGAGGTTATAGAAGGAAGTCCTTTGGTGAATAGTGATAAGAAAGTTAAGACTGGAGTTATTATTGAAGCTATTAATGGAGAGCCTATTACCAAAAACATTAATCATTACAGTTTATTAAATCGAAAGGCTGGTGATGCTATTACTATTTCTTATTATAACCCATCAACAAAAGATCGATGGAAAGAGCGCGTGAAACCTATAACCATTGGTGCAGAAAATGAATTGCGCTATCAACGTTGGATCAAGAAAAATCGTGAAATGGTTCATAAACTATCTAACAATCAAATAGGTTATATGCATATTCGTAGTATGAGTGATGGAAGTTTTAGAGAGTTTTTAGAAGAAGTTATGGGAGATGAAGTGAATAAAAAAGCACTAGTTGTAGATACACGTTTTAATGGTGGCGGTGATTTGGTAGATGATGTTACAACGTTTTTAAGTGGTAAGAAATATATGGAGTTTCAAAATGGAGGAAAGGTTGTTGGTATAGAATCTCAGCGACGTTGGACAAAACCAAGTATCATGCTTATGGGAGAGTCGAACTATTCGGATGCACATTGTACACCAGCTGGTTATAAAGATTTAAAAATTGGAAAATTAGTAGGTATGCCTGTGCCTGGAACTTGCAGTTTTGTTTGGTGGGAACGCATTCAAAATGGAATTGTATTTGGAATACCCAATATGCAGGTGTTGGATATTGAAGGTGATGTTCTAGAGAATAAAGAACTTATGCCAGATATTCAAGTTAAAAACGGTTTTGATAATATTACTAACGGAAAAGATGAACAAATAGAAGCTGCTGTTACTGAGTTATTGAAATCGATTGATTAATTATGACTATTAAACTAATTTAGTAAGAATGCCCAAAACTCAATATCGCGTTTATGTTGTAGAACTATCTAAACGTGTCTTTACTGAAAATGCTAAGTTTCGAGCAGCTAATCCGCAATTTAATGGTGTACTACAATGTTTGTATGTTGGGATGACTAGCAAAACACCTAAAGAACGATTTATGCAGCACAAAACTGGTTATAGGAATAAGAAGGGTTATAAGCTTTCTTCTAATATTGTAGAAAAATATGGTAACTATTTAAGACCCAGTCTATACAATCATATTGAACCTATGGCTACACGTGCAGAAGCTTTAAAAATGGAAGAAACCTTAGCATTAGAGTTAAGGAGACAGAAATATGCTGTTTGGTATAACTAGCTCAGAACAGATACCATTGTCTGCGTTTTTTTAACGGTTTCCTCCCACTCTTCTTGAGCATTAGAGTCTCTAGTTACTCCGCCACCAACGTAAACAAGTGCTTGTTGGTCTTTAATTTGCATACAGCGTAAATTTACAAATAACTCACTTGTGGTTTTAATAGTTGTATATGCATTGTTCTCTACGTTACGCTTATTTGTATTCCTAGTTTTAGACTTTTTTATATTTAATTCTCCTAAAAATCCAGTGTAGAATTCGCGATTATAATGTTCATTACTTAAAATAAAATCTTTTGCTTTGGTTTTAGGCAAACCACAAACGGCAGGTGTTGGATGTAATGAAAATATAACCTCTTTCAAGTTAGATGGTTTTAGTACACCGGAAATTTGAGATTTTAAATGTAATAACTTACCTGCTTTTATGGTCTTGGGATTAGACACATATAATTGTTCAACATGAGGCTCTAGTTCCTTCACTATATAGTCTGTAACTAGTTGCTGTTCATATTTGTTTTTTTTGTTCCATGCTACATCAACAGAATCTTTATAAGATTGTGTTCCAGCTAAAGACATGGTATTAAAACGTCGTCCTTCAGTACTTAAAAGTGTTTCTGGTGTAGCTCCTAACCACAGACCTACTTTTGGATGGTACCATAAATATACAAATGCTTCGTGATACCTTTTGAGTAACTTCTGAAATAGTTCTATAGGATTTTCTTCTGAAACAGGAATGACTTTAACCCGAGATAACACGATCTTTTGTAACGCATCATTTAGAATTGTATCAATCCCTTTTTGTACTAATTCTATATGCTGAACATCATGAATTTCATCTAAATGATCTTTTGCATTGCGGTGTTCAACTTCTGAATTTGTAACAGTGTCTAAAGTCATTACTTTTGATAATTCCGAAGGAAAAATAACTGTAGCATCCTGAGAATCAAAAGGTGAAAATACAAATCCGCTCTCATTAAAATCATCAACAACGTGTAAAGTAGAGTCCTCTTGAAATATTGCATTTAAGCTCACATTATTGGGCTTTCGATACACAACAAAAGGCAATTGAGATTTGAAATGTGAGTCAATATGCGAAAAGAACTTGCTTGGCTCCATTTCCTATTTATTTTTAGGAAGGGAAATAGTAGACAACCTACAGATAGAAACCAAGTTATCATGGTCATCTGTGATTCTAATATCTAATAACTGTGTTGTTCTACCTTTGTGTAAAAAAGTAGCCTTGGCATACACATGCCCTTCAGAAACACTCTTTAAATGATTGGCTGTTATTTCTAATCCGCGTACAAACATATTCTCAATATCCATAAACATATGTGATGCAAAACTACCTACACTTTCAGCTAAAGCGGCAGTTGCACCACCATGCAACACTCCATCTGGTTGATAAACCCTAGAATTTACAGGCATTCTGGCAACTAGGAAATTTTCACCGTAATCTACCATTTCAATATTTAAGGTTTCCATTAAGGTGTTTTTACAAACCGAATTTGCATGAGCTAACACGTCTTCTTTAGATAATTGCATAGAAATACTGTATTTTTAAAGTCGAATATATTCAACAACAAAAATACGAAATGAATTCTACAGAAAAGGAAATTTCTTATACCATTACCAATAGTTATTCCACCTTAAATGAATTAACATCATCAACAAAAAATGTATGGTTTGTATGCCACGGAATGGGGTATTTAAGTCGTTATTTCCTGAAATATTTCAAAGTACTTAATGCTAATGAAAACTATATCATAGCACCACAAGCACAAAGCAAATATTATATGCCTCCAAAATTTAAACATGTTGGTGCTAGTTGGTTGACTCGAGAAAACACTATAGCGGAAACAAAAAATGTCATGACATATTTTGATTCTGTTTTTGAGGTTGAACAAATTCCTGAGGAAAAAAACTTGATTATTTTGGGCTATTCTCAAGGTGTTAGCGTAGCTATGCGATATTTAGCAAAACGACAA
Organism: Psychroserpens luteolus; assembly: GCF_021032705.1. Classification (GTDB taxonomy): domain Bacteria; phylum Bacteroidota; class Bacteroidia; order Flavobacteriales; family Flavobacteriaceae; genus Psychroserpens; species Psychroserpens luteolus. The sequence continues at coordinate 465,294 of NZ_JAHVXI010000002.1, forward strand.
TTACAATGTTCGCAACTGATATTACATTCTGGTGGAATTCCGGTAGAATTAGTTCCTACAGATTTTGATTATTTCACAGGAAAAACGAAACTCATATATGGCACTAATGATGAATTCCTTAATGAAGAGCGCATTCAACAAGAGCGATCTAAAGCCGAAAAATTATTTGGCAATAACCTAGATATCATATCCTTTGAAGGTATTCATGAAGTAAACACAAAACTTATTTCCACTTTTGTATGAAATCAAAAAGCAGCCATAAAATGGCCGCTTTTCTCAATTAATAATTAATTATTTGCTATTAAATCAATTATACCTTATTTCTTGTTTGAACACATAATTTTCTTTATCACTCTACCTAGTATTAGGCGGTATGTAACTATTGTAGTTAATACATTGATTATAAGTTAACCTGAAATTGCTCCTCCTAACAAATTCCTGTCCATTTTGAGCATCATCGATTGAGTCATTTAGATCTTTTAATCCAAATCTGTACAACTTCACAGAGAATATCTATTTGTAAAAAAGACAACTGAAACCTTAATAAAAACACTATCGTAAGCGCTATTTCTTTTTAATCTTAAACAATTGCTTGAATTAATAGCATACAAATTCATAATGAAATTGGCTTAATTAATAAACCATTACACTATAGATACTACTCGTGTAGACGTTGGGTTGATGTGAGCTATTAATCAACCGTAATTAAAATATTATTATTATACTGGTTTTCTCTACCAAACCAGCTATATGGAAGTTTAAAGATAAATGTATTACACTCATGTCTGTAATTAAATCGTTGAAATACAATCTTTTGATGAGGAAATGTATTTAGTTACACACCACATCCTGTATGCTAGTCATAATTTTATTTTCGGCAATAATGAATTTTTGAATACTTTTACTTTTCAATTTAAGTTTAAGATTTATGCAAATTTATTCTCTTGAAAATGAGCGTGTTAAATTAGCGCCTCTTACTTTGAGCAACTATCATAATTTAATTGATATTGCTCAAGAAAAAGACCTTATCAACTATTCTCCTAGTGATATTTCTTCTCCAGAAAAATTAGAGAACTATGTCAATATTGCCTTAGATGGTTATCAAAATAAAGCAACCATACCATTTATCATTTTTGACAAAGACAAACAGCAATATGCTGGAAGTACACGTTTTGGTTTGATTAATTGGGAAAACAAAGTTTTACATATTGGTTGGACATGGATTGGTCATGAGTTTCAAGGTACTGGATTAAACCTGCATATGAAATTTTTAATGCTTCAGTATGCGTTTGAAACTTTGGCATTTGAAAAGGTAGAATTCAGAATTGATGAGCGCAATCAAAAATCGAGAAAAGCTGTTGAAAAAATTGGTGCCACACTTGAAGGCATCTTGCGAAAAGATACTATCATGAATGATGGGTTTAGACGGAGTACTTGCTGCTATGGAATTTTAAAAGAAGAATGGAAAACTATTAGATCTGAAGTTTTTAGCGCACTATAGACTATTGCTCTTCTTTTAACCAGTTTGATTTTTTCTTATCTAAAAAACTTCTCTCAAGAACATTCGTAACAATTTCTAAGGCCTTGTCGATATGCTTTAGGGCATTTTTTAAATCATTTATTTCTGCATAATAATCTGCTTTGGCCGCATAATATAAATATGCGCGTTGCTCTAAATCTTTAGGATTGAGTTGTTCAAAATACGCATTAGCTTTTTTATAGTTTCCGTTTTGGATACAAATAACTGCTAAGGTGAGTAGATGTGATGGCATAGGTTGTAGTTGATAAAGCGCTTCATACCATTGCGAAATTTTGTCCCAATTGGTAGCTTCAAAAGTTCTAGCTCGGAAATGTTCTGCTGCAATGGCTGCTTCGTAGTGGTAGCTTGAAAATTCCTCGGTCTCAACTGCCTTATTCATCATAGTATTTCCTAATTCGATTAAAGGAAAGTGCCATAGGGTTCTATCCTGATTTTTCAAATCCAACAACTCATTTTCAGAATTAATCTTAGCATCCAATCGAGATGAATGAAAACACATTAATGCAAATAGTGCATAAACCTTTGGAAAACGCATTGTTTTTTGTTTCAATAATAATTGACATAAGCGCATTGCTTCACCACAGAGATCCGTACGTATTAATTGTTCTTTTGTATTAGAATGAAAGCCCTCATTAAATATAAGATATAGGACTTCCATAACACTCTCTAAGCGATCGTAAAGCATTTTCCCTTGCGGAATATTAAATTTTAAATCTGCTTTTTGTATTGATTTACGCGCTCTAGAAAGGCGTTTTTTTATTGTATCTTCTTTAGTTAATAATGCTGAGGCAATTTCTTTGATACTAAAACCTGATACTGTTTTTAAAGCAAAAGAAATACGATCACGAGCATCTAACTTTGGGTGACATGCCGTAAAGATCATTCGAAGTTGTGCATCTTCAATCTCGTTATCTAAAAACAGGTCATTAATGGCAATTGCATGTGTACCCTGAGTAAGGTTTGGAAGAAGGTTCCTTTCGGTCTTGAGTTTTCTAAAAATATCTATAACTCTATGCTTGGCAGACTGTGTTAACCAAGCTTCAGGGTTTTCAGGTTGTTTTAATCGCCAACTAAGGCTTGCTTTTAAGAATGTATCTTGAACAGCGTCTTCAATAAGATCAAGATGTTTGAGTCCAAAAATACGTGTTAAAACAGAGACCATCTTTCCACTATGATGGCGAAACAGATGGTCTATGTTTTTTGACTCCATTAGCGATCAAATACCATTACTTCACGAATCTCAACTGTTCCACCTAAATCATAGTCTGGAAAGTCTTGAGCTATTTGTTGTACCGCATCAAAATCTTTGGCTTCAACTGTATAGTAACCACCAACGATTTCTTTAACTTCTGCAGATGTTACATCTGTAACTGTTCTATTTTCTCCTGTAATACGTCTTATTTGGGATGTTAGTGCCTCACCTCCTCGCAGTATTCCAGCTTGTTCCATTTTGTTTCCCCAAGCAAACCATTTTCCCATTCGGTTTTGAAGTTCTTCAGGAGATAGTCCTAAATCGGCATAATCAGCGCCAATAAAAATCATCATAAAATTTTTCATAATCTTAAAAATTAAATTGTTTATATATGTAAGACGTATTCAATTAATAAAAAGGGACAACTTTTATAAAAATAATCAATATAGAGTATTGAGCAAGTTTGGAAAAGTGATTCTTTTATTTTCATGTTACTTTTGAAATATTAAGATTAGATAAATGAGTTCGAAAAAAACAAACCTAGCATTTTATGAAGAGCGGTTAAATATCATCATAGAATATATACAAGCCAATTTAGATCGAAAAATTGATATTAAAACTCTAGCAGAGATTTCACATTTTTCCCCATTTCATTTTCATCGCATTAGCAGAGCTTTATTGGGAGAACCTATTGGAGCATTTATTTCAAGAATGCGCGTGGAAACTGCGGCAAAGCTCCTTTGCTTTTCGAAATCTTCTATTGAAGAAATTGCTTATACAGTAGGTTTTGAGTCGCCTTCATCTTTATCAAAAAAATTTAAATCCCACTTTGGTGTATCTCCCTCTACATATAGAACAACAAAAAATCATACAATCAAAAAATCGACACTTATGACACGAGAATTGAACATTAAAAAACCAAAAATTTTAAACTTAGAAGACAATAATTGCCTGTATTACAGAATGCAAGGCGCTTATCAAACATTAGATTATGCTAGTGCTTGGGAAAAACTTTGGGCGCAAATAAAGGCACAAAAACTATTTACAAAAGGTATACAAATGTTTGGATTACCATATGATGACCCAAATGTTACTCCAGCCGATAAGCTACGATATGATGCTTGCTTAATTATTCATAGAAATGCTGAGGCGGTTGGTGATATTGGTGTAAAAACACTTAAAGGCGGAAAGTTTGCTGTCTTTTTATACCAAGGGAGTTATAAATATTTTGCTGATGTATATAATTATATGTTTGAAGAATGGCTCATTAATACAGATTACGAACTTCGTGACGAACCTGTTAGAGAGCGCTATATAAGTCATCCTGATCGTGTTGCTGAAAACAAATTAAAAACTGAATTTTACATTCCTATAAAATAGATAATACTTAAATGCCCCAAGCATTAAACATGCTTGGGGCATTTACCATACATCTCAAATAGATTAACTGGTTTTTTGTAATGTTTTGTTTTTTTCTTTTAAAATAGCTAATTGCTTTTCTACAAATGTGATTGCTTGTTCTGTTTTGTAACTCGTTTTAGAGGCAAAATCTCCAAATTTTTGTTTAAATTTTTCCTTACCTGAAGATGCTGCTTTAGATACATCCTCTTTAACTTCTGAAAAATCTTTAACTATTTGATCTTTTATATCCTTTCCCTCTTTTTTAAGTTTAGCTCTTGTAACACTTCCTTTTTCTGGTGCTAATAACACTCCTGCAGCTGTTCCTATTAATACACCCAATACTATGGCTCCTTTATGAATCATCCTGTTTATATTTTAATGATTAAACGTTGTTTTATTTATATGTCTTAGAATTTCAGTTTTTGTTACAAACAAATTAAAAATCAAGTATTTAAGTTAAATTCAATAAATAAATAAATAAATAGACAGAACCTACGTGGTTAAATTTGTAACAATAGCTTTTACAGGTAGAATTTCTTTGGTATGTTCAATACTAGGTCCAGCCACCCAAACAGTTTTGTATGTTGCTTTTTTTGCTGCATTTTCGGTTGCTTTCATTCCTATTGAAAATCGCACCATTTTAACCCACTTTTTGAGTTTTCTGTTTTTGTTAAGAAGGTTCTCGATCCATGTTGCTTTGGTACCAATTTTTTGAACATAAGGCGTATTGATTACGGTACATGGAGTTCCAGAAATGCGTTCGGTCATAATAATATCTTCGGCTCCATAATCGACGCAAGCTTGTTTATACTCATCTGTAACACCTGCCTCTTCTGAGGCAATAAATGGGCTACCAACAGAAACACCTTCAGCACCATAGCTCAGCATTTTATCAATATCTGCTTTACATCCAACACCACCAGCAGAAATAACAGGAATAGATAAGTTCTCATTTAATTGCTTGATTAATTCTTCAGGAGATAAATTTCCGCGATGACCACCTGCTTCATTATTAACAGCTATAGCAGCATCTGCCCCTAAGCCTTCAACCTTTTTAGCAAATCGCAAATCGGTAACATCACAAAATACTTTTATTCCAACAGCGTGTGCTTGATTTATGGTTTCTTCAGGACTCCCAAGAGATGTTATAATAAAGTCACAACCTTCTTCACATAGCACTTCTAATTGTCCTTTATATTTGATATTCGATTTGTTGACAATTAAATTAAACCCGAATGAGCCTCCTTCTACTTTATTCGCTTTTAATTCCCTAATTGCAGCTCTTAACTCATCTAAAGTTCTATAGTTTAACGCAGGAATACATCCAGCAATACCACTTTTCATAGCTTCAGTAACCATAGCTACATTAGACACTAAAAACATTGGTGCCTGTATGATTGGATATTTAATTTTTAGAAGTTGAGTGAGTCTAGTTTCCATATATTGAGTATTGTGAAAGACAAATATAATAAAATATTATGCACGCATAACACTTTGTCAATCTAAGAACCTATAATAACCACATTTTAAATAGGCGCCTTCAGAAAATCCAATAGGATGATCACTATCATGCTGTGTTTTTTGTACGATAGAAAATGGACGTCTTGTAGACTTTAACGTCTGTTCATTACCATCATAAAAAGCAGTAGCTGTGACTCTAGACGAACAAGATGCCAAAACCAACAAACCTTCTCTAGCTGTCAATTGTTCACCTAATCGTGCGAGTTGAGCGTATTTTTTCTTTGCCAATTGAATTTCTGATTGTTGCTTAGCAAAACTTGGAGGGTCAATAACAACAACATCATAAGTTTTACCTTCAGAAATAAGTTGCTCCAAAATTTTAAAAGCATCTCCAGCTAGTGTATAATGCTTTCCAGAATACGTATTTAGTTTACCATTTTGTTTTGCAATCTCAAGAGCTTGTGAACTAATATCTAAGCTTGTGACTTCATTCGCGCCATTTGCCAAAGCATGTACTGAAAATCCACCAGCATAAGAAAACACATCCAAGACAGTTTTCCCTTTACTCAACAAACCTACTTGCCTTCTGTTTTCCCTATGGTCCAAAAAGTAACCTGTTTTATGACCTTTAATCACATTAGCAGAAAAACTGACACCGTGCTCTATAAATTCAATGACTTCATTATCTAGTGTTCCGTAAATGACATCACCGTCTTTTAATTGATGAGCCTCAGAGTTTTGCAAGCCACGGCTCAATCGTAATACAACTGCATCACAGTTTGATGTAGCAATTAAACTTTCTAAGATTGTTTTAAGGTAAGGGAGCCAAATTTCTGAATAAAGTTTAACCACTAAAACAGCATCATATACATCAGCAATGAGCGATGGAAAACCATCATTCTCACCAAAAATTAACCGATAACTTGTTGTATTAGTTTTTAATAGTGTTAATCGTTTTTTATAGGCATACTGAATCTTCCGAAGAAAAAATTCATCATTAATTGTCACCGATTTACTATCGTTATAAATCATTTTGATTCTAATAGGCGACTTAGCATCATACAACCCTATACCAATCATGGCGTTCTTTCGCTTTCCGAAGATAATGGCTAAATCACCTGTTTTCGCATCGGCATTGATTTTAGTAATACTATCAGAAAACACCCAAGGATGTCCTTGTTGCACATAATTTTCGCCTTTTGTGGTGAGTTTAACCGCTAAACGATTGGGTTTTCTATTTGATATTGAATGGTTTAAATCTAACATGTATTACTATTGAAATGAAGTTGGAAAATACAAAAACACAATTAATATCTTGAGATCTTCACAATAATACTATAACTTTAAAATATTATTAGTCTAACTTAATCAACCAATCATGAAAAAAAAATTACTATTCGCCTTACTGTTTTTATTTAGCACACCTATTTTATTGGCCCAAGGTATTTTTGATAGTAGCATCCATACTGCTGTCAACTTTGGTAGTGTAAATTCTCCAGGCGGAGAAGCTGTACAAAATGTTATTGATCAAAACTCCAATACGAAATTCTTAGATTTTAATGCTTTTGATGGTATTGGATTTGATGTAGATTTGTTAGGAGACTCCAAAATAGCAGTAGCTATAGAATTCGTTACAGCAAATGATGCTCCTGAAAGAGACCCTACAGATTATGAAGTATTTGGTTCCAACGATGGAACAAGTTATACAAGTATTGCCACTGGTAATATACCTTGTATCTCAGATCGTTTTTTTTCAAGAACATTCTCATTTACTAATACCGCAGCATATACATATTATAGGGTAAATTTTACTGGAACTTGTGCTGCTAGTAGCATAAATCAAATAGCCGATGTGCAACTTTATGAAACTATAGGTGCCGCACCAGTTATTAACTGTCCTAGTGATATTAATGTAAACAATGACGTTGGTGTATGCGGTGCACTTGTAAATTATTCTATAACAGCTAATGATACAGAAGATGGCGTTTTAACTCCTACAATTACTTCTGGGTTAGCATCTGGAGAGACCTTTCCAGTTGGAATCACCCAAGTTTTTGCTAGTGTTACAGATAGCGATAATAATACTGTAAGCTGTACTTTTATAGTAACAGTAACCGATACAGAATTACCAGTTGCAAATTGCCCAAGTGATATTACTCAAACCGCTGTAAATTTTGGTGACACCAGTGCAGTTGTAAACTACAGTCTAAGTCCAACCGATAATTGTGATCTTATTAATCCGCTAACCGGATTTACGCCATTGGCAAACATCAATAACAAAGCCTATTATTTATCAGACGCTACGTTCACACCTCAAGATGCCTTTGCCGATGCTTTGCTACAAGGTGGCTTTGTGGGTACGATAAGAAATAGTTCAGACAATGATTTACTGGTCAATGCTATTAGTACAATTGGAGCTGCAGGAAATACATTAATTGGCTTCAATGATTTAGCAACAGAAGGTGATTTTGTATGGCAAAGTGGAGATTCGGCGACATTTAACAATTGGAATGCCGGTGAACCAAATAATGCAGGGAACGAAGATTATGTTGTTGTGCAATCTAATGGTGGTTGGAATGATGTTACTAATGGTACTACTTTTAGGTATCTTTTAGAAATTGATTATATGCCTTTACAAACAGCCGGTTTACCAAGCGGAAGTGATTTTCCAATAGGTACAACTACAAATACATTTGATGTTATAGATATTTCAGGTAACTCAGTTTCATGTTCTTTTGATATCACTGTTGACGAAAACCTAAGTGTTGATGATAATATATTTAATAGAAATATACTTATATATCCTAATCCAACAAACACTGTTATCACTTTACAAGCAAATACATCAGCATCTATAGATGATGTAAGGATAATAGATTTAAATGGAAGAATTCTACAAGTATTTACCAATATTGAATTCGTAGAATCAGAAAAACAATTTGATGTCTCTCAATTATCTGCAGGTCTTTATTTCATGTCTGTGAGAAGTGAAGATGGTCGATCTGTATTAAAACAATTTATAAAACAATAATAGGAGAATTATATATGTAATAAAAAAACGCAATCATGAATTTGATTGCGTTTTTAATGTTAAGTAATTATTCTCTTGTGAGATGCTGAAACAAGTTCAGCATGACGGTATTGTTATTTCACTTCTTCGAAGTCTACATCTTCCACATCATTTCCTTCTGTTTGTCCATTCTGACTTGCATCTGGTCCTGGTGCTTCTGCTCCACCTTGCTGTGCTTCGGCTTGTGCTTTGTACATTTCTTCAGAAGCTACTTTCCAAGCTTCATTGATTTTTTCTAAAGCTGGTTCTATAATAGCGACATCTTTAGTTTCATAAGCTTTCTTTAATTCTTCAAGTGCTTCCTCGATTGGCTTTTTCTTATCATCAGATAATTTATCACCAAATTCTTTAAGTTGATTTTCTGTTTGGAAAATCATAGCATCTGCTTGATTTAATTTATCAGCCGTTTCTTTTGCTTTAGCGTCTGCATCTGCATTTGCTTCAGCCTCTTGCTTCATTTTAGTGATTTCTTCTTCTGTTAACCCTGAAGATGCTTCAATTCTGATATCTTGTTTTTTACCAGTTGCTTTATCTTCAGCAGATACTTTAATGATACCATTAGCATCAATATCAAAAATCACTTCAATCTGAGGCACACCTCTTTGTGCTGGCGGAATTCCATCCAAATGGAAACGACCAATTGTTTTATTGTCTGCTGCCATTGGGCGTTCACCTTGTAATACGTGAATTTCTACCGATGGCTGATTATCTGCTGCTGTTGAGAATACTTGTGATTTCTTAGTTGGAATTGTTGTATTGGCTTCAATTAACTTGGTCATTACATTACCCATAGTTTCAATACCAAGAGATAATGGAGTTACATCTAATAGAAGAACGTCTTTTACATCTCCTGTTAATACACCACCTTGAATTCCTGCTCCTAGAGACACAACTTCATCTGGATTTACACCTTTACTTGGTGTTTTTCCAAAGAATTTTTCAACAGCTGCTTGAACTGCTGGAATACGTGTTGAACCACCTACTAATATAACTTCGTCAATATCACTCTTAGATAAACCTGCAGCTTTTAATGCCGATTCACATGGCTCAATTGTACGTTTTACTAAATCATCAATTAATTGTTCAAACTTTGAACGTGTTAATGTACGAACTAAGTGTTTTGGTCCACTAGCTGTAGCAGTAACATATGGTAAATTAATTTCTGTTTGAGCTGAAGATGATAATTCGATCTTCGCTTTTTCAGAAGCTTCTTTTAAACGTTGTAATGCCATTGGATCTTTACGTAAGTCAATACCTTCTTCAGTATTAAACTCTTCAGCCAACCAGTTAATGATTTTCTCATCAACGTCATCACCACCTAAATGCGTATCTCCATCAGTAGATAATACTTCAAATACACCATCTCCTAATTCTAAGATAGATACATCATGTGTTCCTCCACCAAAATCGAATACGACGATTTTTTGATCTATTCCTTTTTTGTCTAAACCATAAGCTAAAGCTGCTGCAGTAGGCTCATTAATAATTCTACGAACTTTTAAACCTGCGATCTCTCCTGCTTCTTTAGTTGCTTGACGTTGAGAATCATTAAAATAAGCTGGTACTGTAATTACAGCTTCACTTACCGATGTTCCTAAGTAATCTTCAGCTGTTTTCTTCATTTTTTGAAGCACCATAGCCGATAATTCTTGAGGTGTATATAAACGACCATCAATATCAACTCTTGGCGTATCATTGTCTCCTTTTACCACTTTATAAGGTACACGTTCTGCTTCTTTTTTAGATTCAGAATATTTATTACCCATAAAACGTTTAATAGAATAAACTGTTTTTGTTGGGTTAGTTACCGCTTGTCTTTTCGCTGGATCACCAACTTTAATTTCACCACCTTCAACAAAGGCAATAACAGAAGGTGTTGTTCTTTTACCTTCAGCGTTTGGGATAACCACTGGCTCATTACCTTCCATCACCGAAACGCAAGAGTTTGTAGTTCCTAAATCGATTCCAATAATCTTACTCATAATTTTATATTTTGTGTTTTTATTTCCTTTGCTTCGGAAATGTTATGTCATTTTAAATTCGTTATCTATATGACAATGATTATGCCATGACAAAAAATATGACATGATGTCACAACTCTGTAAATACAAATTCAGTAAAAAAAGTATATCTTTAAATTGACATAATTATATACCAACCCTCTGCCTATGATTGATTATTACGATGTTAATTTCAATTTCATGTGTTCTCTGCTACCTTTATCCAAGAAAACCTATGATAAACTCTACGCTATTGCCAAATTAAAAGAATTCAAAGCAGGTACCAAACTTGTAGATATTGGAGACATAGGCAAAAAACTCTATCTCATCAACAAAGGTGTTTTACGTTCTTATCTTATTATGGAAAATGGAAAGGAATTAACCAAGACCTTATTTACTCCAATTGAGTTTTTTACATCTTTTGCATCTATACTCACGAATAAGCCTTCTGAATTTATTCTTGAAACACTAACGGATTGTCATATTTATGAGATGAATTATGAAGAGTTTAGAGATTTGTGCAATACCGACATTAAAGTTTTAAAATTTTATACTAGATATTTAGAGTTTTTGTTTGTGGAAAATGAAAAGGTCTTCATTGAAATTTCTTCTATGAAAGCAAAGGAACGATACATTACACTTAAAAAGCGTATTCCGAATATTGATGATTTAATTCCGCAATATCAAATCGCCTCATACCTTAACATTACACCTGTTCAATTAAGTCGTATACGATCAAAACTTTATTGATATTACAAAATATGAGTCTATATCTTAATAAGAATTATATTTGCCAGACTAAATTGATATAAAACATGGAGTGTATTTCTGTTTTTGATATGCTTAAAATTGGAGTTGGCCCTTCCAGCTCTCATACATTGGGACCATGGCGTGCTGCCGAGCGTTGGATCAATGAACTTAAAACCGCAAAGAAGTTTGATAAGGTAGACAAAGTAACTGTTGATCTTTATGGTTCTCTTTCACTAACAGGAAAAGGACACGCAACAGATTATGCCGTGCTCCTAGGCTTAAGTGGTGCCGACCCTGAACGTATTCCTGTTGAAACGATTGATGCTACTATTGCTACTATTAAAAACACCAAAACATTAGTTTTTAATAATGAAAAACCAATTGATTTTGATATCAAAACCGATATTATTTTTAACAGAAAATTTTTACCATTTCATGCTAATGCTTTGACTTTTACAGCTACTATTAATGGTAGAAATTATAAATCTACCTTCTACTCTATAGGTGGTGGATTTGTTGTTAAAGAAGAGCGTACAAATCACAAGAAAAATTTTGAAATCAAATGTTCATTTCCGTATCCTATAGAAAAAGGTACTGAACTTTTAAAGTTTTGCAAGGATTTAAATAAATCAATCTCTCAAGTCGTTTTAGAAAATGAAAAGTCTATTCATTCTGAAACTCATATCAACGCTGAACTTAAGAGAATTTGGGACACCATGTTAGAGTGTATGTATACAGGTTGTCATACTGAAGGTAATCTTCCTGGCGGACTCAATGTAAGACGTCGTGCCTATGATATGCATCAAAGTTTAAAAGGTGAAACTGCGTATTCAAATCCTTTAGAATGGATTTATGCCATACGTAACACAGAAGTAAAATTTAGACAAATTTTGAAATGGGTGAGCTGTTTTGCGCTTGCAGTAAATGAAGTAAATGCATCTTTAGGTCGTGTGGTTACTGCACCAACCAATGGAAGTGCTGGAGTTATTCCTGCAGTATTAATGTATTATTTAGTGATTGAGAATCACGATGGCAACTTTGATGACATCAAACGATTTCTATTAGTTGCTGGTGAAATAGGAAGCATCTTTAAAAAAGGAGCAACCATAAGTGCTGCAATGGGTGGATGTCAAGCAGAAATTGGTGTATCTTCTGCAATGGCAGCAGGTGCACTTTGTGAACTTTCAGGAGGAACGCCTGAACAAGTTTTAGTCGCTGCCGAAATTGCTATGGAACATCATTTGGGACTCACTTGCGATCCTATTGGCGGATTGGTTCAAATCCCTTGTATTGAGCGCAATGCAATGGGAGCTATAAAAGCTATCAACGCTTGCGAATTGGCTTTAGATACAGATCCAAACAATGTTAAAGTGCCTCTGGATAAAGTAGTCAATACCATGTGGGAAACTGCTAAGGATATGAACACAAAGTACAAGGAAACTTCAGAAGGTGGTTTAGCTATTGGTGTAAATATGGCAGATTGCTAAACCTAAATAATTAATCTTGCTTACAGTCGCGTCTTCGTGTATCTATCAAGTAAATAATTTTCCATGCTCCCTCTTGCTTGAATAATTGGAATGAATTGACGCCACAATGACTAAAGTTTTTATCAAACCAAAAGTTATAAGGTGTCCAAGCATGTGCCATATCGCCATCCACTTGAATATTAAATCCTAGAAGTTCTTCCTTAAATGTTTTTTCTTTGGGAATAGATACAATTGAATTTAAAAACTTTTTAAACTCAGACGTGTTTAAAACAGCTTTACCTTCTCTGTTTTTCCCAATAGATTGCATTTTTATATCCTTGCCAACTGTTTCTAAAATGATCGTACTGTCCTGTTTATGAAAGCCTTCAAAAAAACGCTCGATAGTCGCTTTTACATTATCACTTTCTGAAGATTGAGAAAATGAAAATGACGTGATCATGATGGCAATAAAAAAGATATAATTTTTCATGTGTTTAAAATTTCAGTTAAATTATAAAATTAATAGTTTTTAGACGCTAGAATAAATAAAGTTTAACAAAACTCTGTATTTTTACACATAATTAATTTCCACACTATGTCTGTAGCAAAAAAAGATTACAAAAGAATCACAGTAAAGTCTCTTGTTGATATGAAAAAAAACAACGAGAAAATATCCATGCTTACTGCTTATGATTATACTATGGCCAAAATCGTTGATGAGGCTGGCGTTGATGTTATTTTAGTCGGAGATTCGGCAAGTAATGTGATGGCTGGACATGAAACCACTTTACCTATTACTTTAGATCAAATGATTTATCACGCGTCTTCGGTAGTAAGAGCTATTGACAGAGCCTTGGTTGTTGTTGACTTACCATTTGGAAGTTATCAAAGTGATCCCAAAGAAGCCTTACGCTCTGCTATTAGAATTATGAAAGAATCTGGTGGTCATGCAGTGAAAATGGAAGGTGGCAAAGAGGTCAAAGAATCTATTAAACGTATTCTAAATGCTGGTATTCCTGTAATGGGACATTTAGGATTAACTCCTCAATCCATATATAAATTTGGTACTTATACGGTTAGAGCTAAGGAAGAACAAGAAGCAAAGCAACTAAAAGAAGACGCCTTAATGCTAGAAAAAGCAGGCTGTTTTGGAATTGTACTTGAGAAAATTCCTGCAAAACTAGCTCAAGAAGTTGCTGAAAGTGTATCGATACCTGTTATTGGTATTGGTGCTGGTGCTGGAGTTGATGGTCAAGTTTTGGTTTTACATGATATGATTGGTATGACTCATGAGTTTAATCCTCGTTTCTTACGTCGCTACATGAACCTTTACGAAGATATGACAACAGCGATTGGTCAATATGTTGATGACGTAAAAGCTGTTAGCTTTCCAAACGATAAAGAACAATATTAATTAACATCTCAAGAATTGTCTAAAGGTAAGATCCTTTCAAATACATCTAATTTACAAGTACTCTACGAAGACAATCATATCATCATCGTAAATAAGCGTGCAGGTGATATTGTACAAGGTGACAAAACTGGTGACAAGCCACTAAGCGATGTTGTCAAAGATTATATCAAAGACAAATACAATAAGCCAGGTAATGTCTATTTAGGTGTTGTACACCGTCTCGACAGACCAACTACTGGTGTTGTATTGTTTTCTAAAACGAGTAAGGCTTTACCACGACTCAATAAACTGTTCGCTGAAAAAAAAGCAAATAAAACCTATTGGGCCATCGTAAAGAATCGTCCTAAAGTATCGCAAGACACTTTAATACATTGGCTCAAAAAAAATCCGAAAAACAATAAATCTACAGCCTATCATAAAGAAATTAAAGACAGTAAAAAAGCCATTCTGCATTATAAACTGATTAAATCCTTAGATAATTATCATGTATTAGAAATTGAATTAGAAACTGGTAGACATCATCAAATTAGGAGTCAGTTGTCAACTATTGGATCTCCAATAAAAGGAGATTTAAAGTATGGTTTTGATCGTAGTAATAAAGATGCGAGTATTAGTTTACATGCAAGGCAATTACGGTTTATTCATCCTGTCTCAAAAGTTGAAATTGATGTTACTGCGCCATTTCCAAAAGATGCTATTTGGCAGGCTTGTGAGCATTAATCGTTAAATGGATATTTGATTGTAAGCTGAACACCTTCATTAGGCTGTGACGTCATATGAAAAGTCGCATTGATTAATTCGGCTCTACTTTTCATATTAATAAGTCCTGATCCTTTTTCTGCGGAAACTACATCAAATCCATTACCATCATCAGAAGCAATTATAGTCAATTGATTGGGTGTATAATTTAAAATAACTTTTAAACTATCGGCTTCAGAATATTTAACCGAATTAGAAAAGAACTCTTGAAGAATTCTAAAAATAATGATTTCATGCTTTTTCTCACTGAAATCCCGTTTTGAGCCTTTAACTTCCAGTTCTGCCGAAGTAAACTTCATACGCTTTAAACGGTTGAGTTCATTGCTGATAGATTCTTCAAACCCCATATTTAGGAGCACGTCATTATTCAAAGATTTAGATAATGCGCGCACTTCTTTCAGACTATCCTTAACAATATCTGATGTTTCCTGTACTTTAGACTTAATGTCTTCTGGGACTTTTGTCCCTAACATGTTGAGCTGCATGCTGGCATAAGCGAGTAATTGACCAACATTGTCGTGTAACTCCCATCCAACATGTTTTAAGGTTTGTTCTTGTATTTCGGTTTGTGTACGAGAAAGTTCTTCATCAAACACTTTTTGCTGTTCAATTTGATCTAAAAGCAGTTTGTTTTTTCGCTTTTGAAACGTCACAAAAAAAAGCACAACCATTACTGAAAGCAATAATAAAGCAAAAATAACATAGCCAATTAAAGCTAATTGTTCTTCATTTATTGCTTGCTCTTCTTGAGCGAATACCAAAAACCAAAAGCAAAACATAGGTAGGTAAAAATATTAATTAATAGTAATAATACTGCTCTAAACTCTATAAAATCCCTATTCATATCGTAAAAATAAGCATCAAAAATAAATAGTGGTGTTACACATAAATACCATAGTAATAAAGCTACACTAATATAAAATGATGGTAATTTATAATAAATGAGTATGAATTCACTTTTCATCAATTCCACAAAGTAGAATACAACAAAAAGACAAACAATTATTGACGCTAATATGTTATCATAAGGTAATCCTTTTATAAAAAATGCATCTGTAAAAATATAGAAACATGTTGAAAACAATGTATAAAAAACAACAACCACTCTAATTATAAGCTTAAGAGACTTTGTTTTCAATAAGTCTGAATAGAAAATTCCTAACAAACCAATAGTTAGTAAGGAATAAATATTATATAACCATCTATTCTCACAAAATACGCTATTTTTTAAGTTAATATACCATTGGTAATCATAATTATTGAGCAACAACATTGAATAAGATCCTACCCACTCAACAATTACTGTCAACCACAAGTATTGAACAAAAATTTTGAGTGGGTAGTTTTTAGTTTTTCTTAGATAAATTGTACCAGACAAGGCAGCAATTAGCTCGACAGATTTTGTAATTGCTGAATAATTATTTAACAAAAACTCTTTCAAATGTTTCTTTCTTTTTTATTGCGGATAATTCGCCGAAGGAGGAATCCCATTTCCACCATGATCTAGGCCACTACCTCCTGGTATATCACCATTCCCACCTTCTTGTTTGAGGTTGATCATATTACCTTCAGATTTGTTTAAATAGCCAGTTGGCACAAATAAGAATGTTGAATAACCTGGGCGATCAGCTAAAGCTGGACGTGCTCCAGGGTATATTCGTATGCCATCCATAGTGTATCCTAATTCTCCTGCCTCTTTTTCAGCAAGTGTTAGGAAGTTGCGCAAGTCTTCTAAAGAATACCATGATGATCTGTTATCACCACCTTCAATGCCTCTAAAAACACTATCATTAATACTGTAATACCTTGGGTTGTAAGCTTCGGTTAATATTTTGATTTCTTCAGGTGAAATCATACCTTTTGGTGTTGGTGTGTCACTCATACCGTCAACATTTTTAATATTATGAAAGTAAAAATACATGGCAATAGCGCCAATAACAATCCCTAAAATAATTGGTCCTAATTTTTTCATAATTTGGTTAGTTTTGAATTAATTGTATCGTAATGTATTGAAAATCTAAATACAAAACCATTATTTATGTTAAAATTTAGGTTTTTTCTTACTAATTTATACATTTAAACCGAATCATATCACCCAAAAACTTCTGAGATAACACATGAATTGAGGCTTCTGTAAGCTGCAAAATTCTTGGATATCCACCTGTTACTTGACAGTCCCTCATTAAGACCATAAGCTGCCCCGAAGGTGTTAATTGTACTGTCCCTGGCAACACCAAAGATGTGATGATACCGTCTAAAGAATTATGCAAGGTTTCGTTAAATTGATATGCCATTCGGTTGCTATTCATAGAGATTGTAAACTCTTGATTAACTAACAACTCTTTCAAATGTGTATCAAGTTTTTCATATTCAGGACCAATAGTTACCTCTATACTGTGCTTATAAAAATGTGTTGTATCAATTTTTATTGAAGAAAACATCTTCGAATCCACATAATTTCTTCCTACAATTGGTAATACATCACCCTTTTTTAATCTTACATCATCAGTAATTCCCTTATACATACTTCTGCTATTCATAACCATTTTAGTTTGAAATCCTCCAGCAACGGCTATATAGGTTCTGCAGCCATACTCCCTTTTTCCAAAACTCAATACATCATTTACCTTGACCGAAATTTCAATATTGTTTCTAACAGGATTTCCGTTTATAGCAGGTTGCATTTGAGCTCCTGTAATACAAATTGAAGTGTCTGCATGAAATTTCAGTTTGGGTCCAACGATCGTAGATTCGATAACTGCAGCATCACTAGGATTGCCTAAGATAGAATTTGCTAATGTATATGAATAGTTATCCATTGCTCCCGAAAACGGAATTCCAAATTCTTGGAAACCCATTCTACCACTATCTTGAATAGTATCTAACAATCCAGCTTTAAGTAATTCAATCATCAACCACCTCACTTTCTAATTGATAGGCACCTGTCTCTATTTGCGTCAAAATAGTTTGATATTCGCTCCTGTCTATTGGAAAAAACTGAATTTTATCGCCTGAATTTGCAAAACACGGTCTGTCTTTGTTTAAATCAAAAAACTCTAAAGGTGAATTCCCTATGATATGCCATCCTCCAGGACTCGCATTTGGATAGATTCCGGTTTGTTGCCCTCCTATGGCAACTGCTCCTTTTCTAACCTCTAATCTCGGACTCTTTTTCCTCGGAACATATAAGCGTTCATCCAATCCTCCCAAGTATAAAAAGCCTGGCAAAAAGCCAATAAAAAAAACCGTGTAATCTGCTTTAGAATGCAAAGAAATAATGTCAGAAATTGAGTGCTTTTTTTCTTTGGAAATCTCATCTAAATCCAATCCAAATTCTTCGTCATAGCACACAGGAACCTTCCAACGTCTTGTGATACGTTTAGCCTTACTCGTTCTACTGAAATAAAGTCCTTTTAAGGTGGGTATTTCATCATAGATTTTATCAATAGTATATTTATAAATAACTAATATCGAGTTGTATGCATTATTTATTTGAAGTATAGATTTAATATTTGAATTCTCTATGTGAGCTTTAAATATTAAGACGTCTTCAAGGATATTTAGAGCTATTTCGGCAGGCCATTCTATCAAAATAGAATGCTCAGAAAATGGTTTATATTTAAGTTCAAAATCCATAACTGCTATCAAGAAATTTCGATATTATTTTGTTTCAATCTATGAATTAAATGCTCTAAGTTTTGTACTACATTTTTGCCGTCTCCATGCACGCAAAACGTATCTGCTTTTAATACCACTTCTACTCCATTTATCGCAGTCACTTTTTCATTTAAAACAATCTGGCTAACTTGCTCAAACATGATTTCCGCATCATGGATTAATGCATTTTCTTTGCGCCTTGATACTAAAGTCAAGTCTTGGTTGTAATTTCTATCAGCAAAAGCTTCAAACCTGACTTGCAACCCTACTTGAGAAGCTATGTCTGCAATAACCGATTTATAAGGCGCATATAAAATCAAGTTCTTATCAATATCTTTAATCACACTAACTACGACCTGAGCTATTTCCTTGTTTACTGAAGCCTTATTATACAATGCGCCATGTGGTTTAACATGATGTAAACTAATATGCTTTTGGTCTAGGATGCTTTTTAAGCTTCTTATTTGATTATATATAGCGTTATAGAGTAATTCATCAGACATGTTCATTTCCTTTCGGCCAAAGTTCTCTCTATCTGGAAATGAAGGATGTGCTCCAATTTTAACTTCAAACTTTTGAGCCAAATCAGCAACAAAACTCATTGTAGCCTCATCTCCTGCATGACCACCACAAGCAATATTGCATGAAGAAATTAAAGGCATAAGTAAATCTTCATTACCAATACCTTCTCCCAAATCACAATTGATATCTACAAGAATCATTACAACAGATTAAACACTTTTAAAATACTCTTTATCCCTAAGAACAACGCTATTCCGAAGATAATGATTCCGAGACCATTTTGCAGAACCGAATTCTTATGCTTACCAAGAATCGATGATTTATTCATGATCCAAATTAAAAACCCAGCAATAATAGGCAGTAATAAGCCATTAGCCACTTGAGCAAACTTTATAATTTCTATGGATTTAAATCCTACAGATGAAAATAACACACCTAAACCTAGAATAAACATCCAAACCGCTTTAAAACGAACAGATTTCATATCTGACTTCCATCCTAGACATCCAGAAGCGACATATGCTGCTGCCAATGGTGCCGTAATGGCACTAGTAATACCAGCGGCAAATAAACCAATAGATAAAAAATAGGATGCAAAATCGCCAAACAAAGGCTCTAAACCTTTGGCAAGATCTGCTGCTCCATTGACTTCATAGGTTTTTATTGCTGCAGCTGAAATAATAATACTCATCGAAACTATTCCTCCTAAAACAACAGCAATAATAGTATCTTTCCGAGCAAATTTTAGATCGGATTCTTTTTTCCATTTTTCCTTTACCAAAGCCGCATGAAGAAATAAATTATAAGGAACTACAGTTGTTCCTACCAATGCAATGACTGTCAACACACTTTCTCCAGAAAACTTTGGAATAAATAATCCCTTAAATATATCAGTCAAATCAGGTTTTGTAACTATAGCAGTAATTAAAAACGCTAAACTCATTAAAATCACTAAAGTG
Source organism: Psychroserpens luteolus (assembly GCF_021032705.1). Taxonomy (GTDB): domain Bacteria; phylum Bacteroidota; class Bacteroidia; order Flavobacteriales; family Flavobacteriaceae; genus Psychroserpens; species Psychroserpens luteolus. Next base: position 485,485 of record NZ_JAHVXI010000002.1, read on the forward strand.
ATTAATGCTTTTTCTAAAACTTTATAATTTCCTATAAACAGTAACACAAAAGCAATAACACCAATTATCACGCTGTATACAGCGCTCGAATTAAATGATGAATTCCCAAATAATGCCTCCAGACCTAACACACTACCGCTTATATTTCCAGCTTCATACGCGGCATTTCCAACAACTATTGCCGACAAAATTAAAATGATAGCCAAAGTCCTAAACAACGGATTTTTAATTTCAGTTCTAATCACTTCCGACAACCCTCTTTGGGATACAATACCTAAACGTGCCGACATTTCCTGCAAAACAATTGTTGCGAAAATTGACAATAGCATTGCCCAAAGTAACGAAAACCCAAAGTTGACACCAGCAAGTGTGCAAACGGTTACTGTTCCTGGTCCGATAAAAGCAGCAGCAACCAAAGGTCCTGGACCAATATTTTTAAACCAGCTCTTAATCACGTTCTACAGAATTTAAAGCATAAATTGCAAAACTTCCTAACCAGTGTCCGCCTTCATAACTATCACCAACAATACTTGGCAACGAATAGTTAATGTGTTGATTGGCTATGTTTTTAAGATGACTGTATTCTGGTAAATCACGAGCAATTTCATTTAAACTCCATGCCCTTGAAAAATTCACGCCATCTAAGTGTACAAGCTTTCCATCTGTTCTGTCACTTACTTTTCCAGTAGTCATAGTAAAAGTATTGTCTTTTAACTGTGGAAGAAATGTGTTAATCCAAGTCTTAAAATCTTCGATTGGCAATACGCGTTTCATTAAAGCTGCTTCTTCAAGACAAGGTGATAGAAAATCAAACCCACTTGGTTCCCAAGATAGCGGACAATCAGCATCATTACTATAGAAATCCTTAGCGCGTTGCTCGATCATAGACTTTAAAGGTTCATGTCCAACGGTTTTGGCATAATCGTAAGCAAATAAGAGTCCGAACGCCGTATTTGGATGTTCACCCACACGAATTGGGTAATTCAGTTTTGGTAAGAACTCTAAGTATTTGTTCACAATTAAATCGGTTAGCGGTTGCAGATTAGCTTCTAATTCTCTCGCTAAAGGATCATCCCAAGTATGCAGTTCTTCTGCTAATTTTAAAAGCCAAGCCCAACCATAGGTGCGTTCATATGTTCCATTATATTTTCCGAAGAAATAGGCCACTTCAGCTTTGATATTGGCTTCAGACATATTGCCAAGTAACATTTTCTTTGCTTTTTCAGCAGACTCTAACTCAGGAAATTGCTTTAACAAACTCACCAAACTCCAATGGCCATGAACAGCCGAATGCCAATCAAAGCAGCCATAAAACGCTGGATGTAAATCTTGAGGCGATTGTAAATCAGCATCGCTACCAATAGTTTGATTGAGTTTATTTGGATATTCAGTTTGAATGCAATGAATTGGCAATTGCGCCAAGCGATTGGCTTGCTCTAAATCGATTGTTGGGACCTGTACGTGTTCAATTTCTGGTTTAACTTCGGTAGTTTCAGTAGTATTTTTTTCCGAAGTATTACAGCTAAAAAAGCATAACAGCAGAACGAATAGCAAACTATAAGATTTCATTTAAAAAGGTATGGGTTACTCAAGTAAAAGTACAATTAAAATGTTCGTTTTTTCAACTTTTAAAAACTATACCTATGAATTTTATGAATAGTGCTTATATTTACTTGTAAATTGAAATCATATTTTTAATTAGCTATTAAACATCTGAACAATGTCTACAGAGCCAAAAAGACAAAAGAAATGGGTTAAGACCTTAAAAATTCTAGCTGCTTATCTTGTTGCTGCTTGGACTTTTTTACAATTTGTAGATTGGGTTTTAAACCGTTATAACATTTCGCCACATTGGGTTGATGTTTTGCTGTGGCTATTTATTGGCATCATTCCTTCGCTTGCTATTTACCTGTATCATCAAGAGCGCATTAATAAACGTATATTAAAGCTTCGTGAAAAAATACTCTTCCCTTTAAATATTGTTATCCTATGTATTGTCGTCTATTTTGGCTTCGGAAATAGTGACTTAGGCGCAACCACCAAGGAAATAAAATATACGAATGAAAGCGGACAAACGGAGAGCAAAACAATCACAAAAGAAGAATTTAGAATTGGCATCCCGATTTTCGCTTTTGAAAATTTAACCAATGATGACGCTCAAGAATGGTTACGTTATGGTATTGGCAGACTGCTGTATCAAGATTTGACGCAAAACAAAAGTTTGAGTCCGGATTTTGCAGACATCTCCAATACAACATCCAAGATTAAAGAAGCCAGTTTGTTCTATGACTTTTATGTAGATGGCACGTTTAATAAAATAGGTGATGATTATGAAGTAAAGACGTTCATCAAAAAATCTACCAATGGAAAAACCTTGAAAGAGCAAACATTTAAAGGGCCAAATTTACTTGTACTACTAGACGACATTAGTGTATTTATAACCAACCAGTCTGGTTTTGTAGAATCCAATACACTCAAGTATTTAGATTTTCCAATTAACGAGTTTATGAGCAATTCTATGGAAGCGCTCAAAGAATTTATTCACGGAAATTATAACAAAGCGACGTCTATAGATGAGCGATTTGCTATGGCTTATTTAGAAGATGCCAAACGCGCATTGCGTTTTAACAGAGGGAAATTAGAAGCTCAAGACATTGCAGATAAAGCCTTTACCTATAGAAATAAATTACCATTGCAACGCCAGTTAGAAGTTAATATACAGCGCAATATCGCATATGAAAATTACGATTTAGCCGAAGAACAGGTAAAGCTTCAACTTGAAGTCGATCCAAATAACGACTTTTACAATCAGGTCCTATTTTCCATTTATGGCGAAACACGTCAAACTAAAAAATATCTGGAAACCACAGAGCGTTTATTTAGAAATGAACCTAACCCAGATAATGGCATTAACCTTGCCGTAGCATCTATGGTAGAAGGCGATGATGACCGACTGATAGCAGAGATTGAAAAATATGAAATTATCAATCCGTCGTTGAGTATATTCAAATTGCAGCCTTTATTATTTAAAGGCGAATTCTCAAAAGCCAAAACCCTATTAAAAGACATTAAAACCCTTCATCCTGGTTATAAAAACAGATGGCAGGTTTACGACACGGCAATCGCTTACTTAGAAAAAAACAAGCTCGATATAGGACTCTATGACGATTTTGTTGGACGGTATCGTTACGATTACAACGAACAAACCCTAGACTTATGGATTAAAAATAACAGAATCATAAGATACGTCAATAACCAGAATATGGCGCCTTTAATTCTTGCAGGACCAAAATCTATTGTTGGCGGATTTATAAATAATCGCACATGGCGTTATGATTTGGTTTACAACCGTTCGGGAAAAGTGATTGCTATTAAAAATGCGCAGCATGACTACAAAAACTCTGTTTCGACTTGGTATTGGAAAGAAGACCAAAGTATACTCCATGCACACGATGCCTTTGATCAAGGTAATTTAGATGAAGCCGAAAAGTTATATGAAATCGCTGTAAAAGAAAATCCCGAACATGCATATCTCAAAAACATAGTTAAGTATTTACAATACAGAAAAGCAATGACTCCCGATTCGTTACAGCTTCAGAACAAACATTTTGAAGGCACTTACGGTCCACGTAAGTTTTGGGTTGAAGACGGAAAGTTTTACTATAAGCGTAAGGAAGAAAATGTGAACTTACCAAAAGTAGAGCTCCTGCCAATTTCGGAGAACACCTATATGAACAATACGAAATTAGGAACGTTGATGACCTTCGAAACGACCGATGATGGCACACTAGCCTCTGTACCTTATTCATTTAACACGGAGACCATGACATGGGATCGACTGACCGAGGAAACCAACAATTATTATTTGAAAGATAAAGATTAATTTATCTACCCACCTTCTCTATCGTTATTGCGGCATGTATGACTGCAAAAATAGGAGTTGTCAAATTTGTAAACAGGAACAAAATGTCCTGATTACGGGAGCATAGACCCCAAAAACGCGTATATTTATCTCTATATAACCAGTTATGTGCAAATTGAACAACCTGCAATGAAAGTAATTTACCTAATAATTTTATCTCTTTTTATTTGTTCTTGTAATAGTCAAGAAAACTTCTACGAAATAGATAAGTCTATTGAAAATGATTTGAAAGTTAATAAAGAGGCAGATGAAATGAGCAAATTTGGAACTGGAAACCTATCATATTTTATTTTTTCAAATAGCAAAATGGAGAAAATGACTGATGAAAATGAACAATCTGACTTTGACTTTAAAAAAATGATTGATACTACAAACACATTACTCCGAAACGTTTGTCACTGTCAGCTTAAAAATGATACAATAAAAATTTCAGGTGGAATTTTTTATGGTGGTGGAATAGGATACCAAATGAAAATGACTAAAAATGAATTTAACGGACAAATTGTACTCGCATCTGATTCAAAAACTTATAAAAAAACCAAAGATGGAGAATTTATTAAAGAACTTTACCTCGCTAGTGAACATCAAGATATTCGATTTTATGAAAAGCCTGAATTTAAGATTGACTCTATCTTAAAAGGAAAAATCATACTGACATCGGAAAATTATTATACTAAATCATCTGATGGGTTAGAAAAAGACCAAACAATAATGAAAATACTCTTCGAATGTAAATTGTCTGAATATGGTGGATTTTAAAAATCTGCACATAACAACGTGTATAATCAATTGCTTGATTATTGCCTACTCGGAAAATCCTACGGATTTTCCTCTGGTTTGTTTTCTTTTACTAATTTAGACCTAGCCAACGCAACAACTATTAAAGCTAGTAGATTTTTGTTCGGCATTTTAAAAAAATGACGCCAACAAAAACGACCTAGGGAAAATAATCACCGAAGGTAAAACATACACGAACACGTTGTACAACATTACCAAGAACTATGGGAATATTTGATTTTTGGAAGAAAAAACGAAACTTTGAATTGAATACCGAGGATGTTCCTGTTTACAAGAAAATAACGGTTGATTTACAGAATAAAACGCAGGCTGAAAAAGGAACTGTTGAAAAGTATTGGTTTGAGAACGAAAATATTGGACTAAAAAAAACTTTGTTTCATAGGATTTCAATTCCATTAAAACCATTTGACTCTGGAATTGAATACGAATCGCAACCAGTTGAAACCATAATGAGTATTGAGTGGATGAATTTGAATTTACCTAATCCAGATGAATTGGATGGTATATCAATTAAAACCGATAAAGATTCTGAAATAGAAGCTTCCGTATATATTGGAAATGCTCATAATTCTTTTGATATTTTTATGCTGACTTTGAATAAAATTGACGAAAGAAATTACAGAGCAATCGGAAAAATAATGGTTGATTTCGAACACGAAATGGTTGCTAATAACGAGACTTTCGAATTTGACACAACAATTGAGTTTAATAGAACTGAATAATAAAAATAACGTTGCACAACAACGTGCATAGCCAATTGCTAGTTCTGTGTGTACTCGGACACGAACGCAGCGAACTGGCGTTAGCAAGATCCTATGGATCTTCCTCTGGTTCGTTTTCTTTTGCTAACTTTAACCTAACCAACGCAACACACGAGCGAAGCGAACTGGCGAAGCAAACCATACACAAAACCGTTGTGCTTAATTTGAAAAACATGTTTTGGAAAGCGAAGAATAAACTTAAACCAAAAGAGGATTTTTATTCCAAAATAGAAAATTACTATTTAGATAAAGCTTTGGGGAAGATCCCAAAAGACTTACTTAATGATTTATTCTCTTTAATTACAAGAGACCAATATAACTCATACGGAATCAAATGGCATGATTATCCAAAATCACGAAAACGTTACTCTGAATTTAAAATAAGTGATCTTGAGCATCCATATACTCAAAATGATATTATAGTTTTCTTTAAAAAAAGAGATAAAGTAAATTATAAACTTTACTCTTCTTTATTGTTAAATATGTCAGAACAGGAGATAGTTGAATTCGAAATAAGACGTGAAGAATTCGAAAGTTATTTTTAAACACCTATGAAAAAATTCTATAATATTCTAAAGAAAATGGAATTTCGGCCTGCAATGTGGACTGGAGAAACAAGTTTAAAAAGTATTAGAATTTTTCTAAATGGATATTCTATAGCGCTTCGTGAGCATAATATTTTACAATCATCAGAAGAATTAGAAATAAACTTTCATGATTGGATTGCTAACAAATTAGGATTCTATGAGTCAACTTCAGGTTGGCCCAATATGATTTTAGCAGTAACTATAGGTTTAAATCCAAAAAGCATAAAATGGGAAAATTATGATTCTAAAGTTACTAAGGAACAACATGAAAAATCAATCAAAAAGTTTTATGAACTACTTGAAGAATTCATGAACGAATAAAAACTAAGCACAACAACGTGTATAATTAATACTCAACTTCTACTCCATTTAAAATTTATATCTTTAAACAACTGATTTGCTACCATTGAAAATCCTGCGGATTCTCAATCGCACAAACCATACGCAAACACGTTGTAACCAATGCAAAAAAATCATTACTGAATGCAAAAATCGGTATTTGAAATTACCAAAATGGATTGTCCTTCAGAAGAAAACCTAATCCGAATGAAATTGGATGGAATTTCAGGTATTGCTAATTTAGATTTTGATATTCCCAACCGAAAATTAACCGTTTTTCACAGTGAAGAGAATGAATTAATCGAAAAGTCAATTCTTGAACTGAACTTGGGCGGAAAAAAAATCTTGACTGAGCAAACAGACCGAATAAATTTCAAAGAAAATGCAAACCAAAAAAAACTACTTTGGTCAGTACTTGCAATCAACTTTACTTTTTTTCTAATCGAAATGACAACTGGAATAATCTCAAAATCAATGGGATTAGTTGCGGATAGTTTAGATATGCTTGCCGACAGCTTTGTTTACGGAATTAGCCTGTTTGCAGTTGGAGGAACGCTGATTAGGAAAAAACGGATTGCCAAACTTGCTGGCTATTTTCAAATCATTTTAGCTGTTATTGGATTTATAGAAGTTTTAAGACGATTTTTCGGAGAAGAAAGACTTCCAGATTTTTCGACAATGATTATCGTTTCAATTTTTGCTCTTATCGCTAATGGAATTTGTCTTTATATATTACAAAAATCAAACAGTAAAGAAGAGGCGCATATGAAAGCAAGTATGATTTTTACTTCAAATGATGTTATTATTAATTTAGGAGTAATAATCGCAGGTGTCCTTGTTAATTGGTTAAGTTCAAGTAAACCTGATTTAATTATTGGAACAATAGTTTTTGTTTTAGTTATTCAAGGTGCAATTCGAATTTTAAAACTTGGAAAGTAAAAAGCACAGGTTATAACAACATGTATAATCAATTGCTCATTCTGTGTATACTCGGACACAAGCGTAGCGAACTGGCGCAAGCAAAATCCTGCAGATTTCCTTAATGATCCGTTCCCTTTTACTATCTTAGACCTACCCATCGTAACTAAAGCATACACGAACACGTTGGCAATAATTAATATCGATTGAGATAATTCATAAGAATGAATCGTGAAATAATAGATATAAATGATTACACAATCTTGTTGGAAGAGGCTTCTACCGATACTAATTTAATAGATTCATGTTTTTTTGACGAGCCTGTAATAGCTATCGCCTTTTATGGCGCAGGTGATGTTGGACTTAAGGTAAAATTTGATGGGAAAGCCAAAGAATTCCATCACACCAAAGGTATGGTACTATCATTTTATGCAGATAATATGGTAGAGTTTGAACATCATGTTTCCAAACTAAAATCGCTACAATGTTTAGTAATCGCTACAACAATAAAAAACATAGACAAATTACCTAATGGTGAAGGTCAATTCTTGGAACAATTTTTATATCAATTAATTCACCCAAAAGATCATTATGTTGAAGGCCCAGTATTCAATATGAGCCCAGAAATGTTTCAATTAGTTGAACAGTTCTTCATCAATACTTACGAGGGTGAGATTAAAATGATGTTTTATAAAAGTCATATCACAGCTTTACTTTCTCATTATTTTGGACAATTGGCAAAACAACAAAACACAACACTTAATACTTCGCAAATAGAAAAAATCAATCTTGCTCAAGAAATTTTATTATCCAATTTAGAAAACCCACCTTCCTTAACAGAATTGGCCAACAGGATTGGAACCAACACTAATAAGCTTAAAATAGAGTTTAAAGCACAGTTTGGCGTTCCTGTTTTCAAATACTTACAAAATGAACGCTTAAAAAAAGCCTATAGTTTAATTAAAAACGAACAAAAAACTATTCAAGAAGCCGCTTGGGCTGTAGGTTACGATAGTTTAGGTTCTTTCTCTAACGCTTTTGAAAGAAAGTTTGGCTACAGACCTAGCCAAGTATAAAATTCTTTTCGAATAAATCATAATTCTTTTTGAATAAGTCACTGGTTCACAGCTACAATAGATTTGTACCATAATTCAAAAAACAAAAATTATGAAATCAAACATTTTAGTTATCGGAGGAACCGGAAAAACTGGTCGCCGAGTAGTCGAGCAATTACAAAACAAAGGAATTGAGCCAAGAATTGGTTCAAGAAATGCATCACCAAGCTTTGATTGGGACAATAAAAATACTTGGGTAGATGCCTTAAACGGCATTGAAAAAATGTATGTTACTTATTATCCTGACCTAGCAGTTCCAGGAGCTAAAGAAGCCATAGAGAGTTTAACTCATTTAGCCATAGAATTAGGAGTAAAAAAAATGGTTTTACTTTCAGGAAAAGGTGAAACTGAAGCTGAAGCTTGTGAAAAAATTGTTATGGATTCTGGCATAAATTACACGATCGTTCGAGCCTCGTGGTTTAACCAAAATTGGAGCGAAAGTTTCTTTTTAGACCCTATTCTTTCAGGAGAAGTGGCATTACCAATGTCTGATGTTTTAATTCCATTTGTAGATGCAAATGATATTGCAGAAGTAGCAGCAACTGTATTATTGGATGACACTTATAATAGTGAAATTATTGAGGTAACTGGTCCAGAATTAATCACGTTTAAAGATGTTGTGAATATCATTTCAAGGACTAGTAATAGAAAATTAAACTTCTATGACATCACATTAGAACAGTATATTAATGGTATGAAGCAAATACAAATTCCTAATGATGTTGTTTGGTTAATCGAGTATTTATTTAGTCATGTTTTAACCAATCCAAAGAATCAACTGGTAGTTAATGATATTGAACGTGTTCTAGGCAGAAAAGCGAAAACATTTCTAGAATATGCACAAGAAACGGTTGAAACTGGGATTTGGAATCAAGTTGAAGTCCATTAACTATTGTCAACAACGTGTATAGCTCATTGTGGCTGAATTACTTCGTCAGTTCGCTGCGCTCGTGTCATTGCAATTTGCTATCTTTCGGTTACGGCGGAAAATCAACTATGATTTTCCGCAACAAACCATATAAACACGCTGTACATAATGCATAAAATGAAAAAACTATCAATACTTCTTATTTCAGTCTTTTTGAGTAACCTATGTGTTTTCGGACAAAATGAGGTTGAAAGTTGGGAATCATATATAGCTTCTTACGAAGAAAATAAACCAGGATCTACTACTGTAAGAATGGATATCTTCAATCAAACTCCTATCCCAGAATATCAATATGTTCTAGTTACTGGAATCAAATACGAAAGTAAAAGAGAAGATGGATTTCCTGAAGATGAAACTTTTAAATTGTTGCACAAACTTGGAGATGAACTCGTTGAACTTATGAATAAAAACTCTGAGAATATTTTTGTTGGTTCGTTCATGTTTGAGTATGAACGTCTTGAATACTTTTATATTAAAACAGATAATGGAATTGAAAATAAACTAAAAGAATTTTATAATTCAAATTATCCTAATCATGAACATTACATAAATCTTAAGAAGGATACTAACTGGAGTTATTATAGAGAGTTTCTTTATCCTAGTCAGGAGATCATGGAATATCTTGGAGATCAACGGGTAGTCGAAACATTAATTGAAGCTGGAGACAATTTAATCAAAGCTCGACGTGTTGATCATTGGGCTTACTTTAACGATGAATCAAAAATGGAATCCTTCAAAAAAGAAATCAAAAAATTGAATTTTAAAATTCAAAATTCAACAAAAACTGATGATGACTCTACTCCGTTCATGGTGCATTTTTATAGAGTTGACAAGGTTGACCTAGACACCATTTATTCTATAACGTCCTCTTTGAGGGAATTGGCAATTTCATATGATGGTGATTACGATGGTTGGGAAACTTCAGTAGAAAAAGAATAACGCACTATGCTCAACAACTTTTATAATCAATGCTTACCTCCTGCTTCATTTTTAATTATAAACTCAATCAGACCCAGAGTTTCTCAAAAAAAATACGATTAATAGATCTGATCGTTTTTTTCCATAAACACAATAACTTTTAAAATTGTAACAACTTTTTGTGACATTTTTTTAAATACTCCGTTATTATATAAACCAATCAAAGAAAATGTAATTTTTGGAACGCCCAGAATTAATAAAAGCATGCAAACAGAATAATCTAAAAGCACAAATGCAAGTATATCAGATGTACAAGGATATGCTATATAATGTGAGTTACAGGATTGTTAAAAATGAACACGATGCTCAGGATACTGTTCATGATGCCTTTATAAAAGCGTTTCAGAATATTTCTAAGTTAGAAAACGATCTTAACCTTGGGCCTTGGTTAAAACGTATTGTAGTAAATAGCTCACTAGATTTTTTAAGACAAAAAAAGAAATTGGGCTGGCTACAAGAATCGTATGAATTTACAGAATCTACTAAAGAAAATGACACCTATGAAGATGTTACACTTAAAGTAGAAGAAGTAAAAAAAGCTATAAACAATCTAAAAGACAAATACCGAATTATTATGGTCCTGTACCTCATTGAAGATTATTCGCATAAAGAAATCGCAGAGCAGCTAGGACTTAAAGAAAGTACAGTACGCAACCAATACGTAAGAGGGAAACGTCTTTTAAAACAACAATTACAAAATAGCGTAGCATTATGAGTTTAGAGACATTTGTAAAGGAAAATCAAAACGCTTTTGATGATAAATCAATGCCAAAAGCGGCTAGCTTAGATTTTGAGTCGAAACTTAAAAAAGAATTGCATCAAGACACTAGTAAAGTCAGACGTTTGCAGATAATAAGATATTTCTCTGTTGCAGCAAGTATAGCACTACTAGTCACTTTTGGGTATTGGTATCAGAATAGACAAGAGCATATTGAGAAAAGAGATAATCTGGTATTAGCGTTAGATGAGAGTGATACCAATAGTTCCCGCTTAGAAGCTATTTATGAGATTGAAGATCAGTTTGCAAATGAAAAGGAGGATGAAAAAATATTAAACGCCTTCTTTAAAATTTTAAAAGCTGATTCTGATGCCAATTCTAAAGTCGCTGTGATAGATGCACTGTTAAAGTTTCCGGATAATGCAATAGTGAGGAGTCAACTCATTGATGCCTTAGGTAATGAAACAGAACCGTTAGTCCAGTTAAAACTCATAAAATCTGTAGCTACACTTAGAGAACAGCGTGCAAAGGCACCACTTAAAAAAATCATTGAAGATGAAGAATCTTTACCTTTAGTAAAAGGTAATGCTTCAGCTTTATTAGCCATGTTAAATCAATAAAAACGAATAGAAATGAAACATATAATCACAGTAATAGCACTACTTTTAATAGTTGGTGTAGGTAACGCTCAAGAGAAAGAAAAACGTATTAAGTTTAATAAGGGAACACTAAAAATATGTTCAAACTCACATATGACCATTAAAGGTTATGATGGTAATGAAGTTATCATAAAGAGTCTTAATGAATCACGCTTTTCCTATTATTATGACTTTGGAGACAAAGACGATAAGCTTATAGATTCCTTAGAAGAGTCATCAGACAATGCATTGGCGAAGAGTTACTATCTATTGTCTTCACACTATGAAGATAAGGAATTAGAGAAAGGCCTAAAACCTTTAGGTAATAAGTCTACCAGTCCAGAGGATAATTTGTTTCTGGATATTACAGAAAAGCCAGGAGAATTAATCATTAAAGATTATAAGTATAACCAATCAGGAAATAACAAATTATTGGGTTATACAACGAAGTCTTCGGATAATAATACTAATAAGAAATCTGATGAAAACTTTAGCACTTCATTAAGCGGTTTAGCTTCAATGAATAATAAATATGAAATTTTAATTCCTAATTCCATTAAATTATCATGGAATGTAGAAGATTGCTCTAAAAAGAATTCTAATACGTTTTTTATGCGGACAACTTCAACTCCTTGGAAATTAACTGATTTTAAAGGAGACGTTGAGATTTCAACATCTTATAACTCCATAAGCTTAACCAATGTTAGCGGTCCTGTAATTGCTAATACTATTGGTGGAAATATCACTGTAGCGTTTGATAAAATTATGCCAACCAAGTTATATTCTTTAGTAAGCAACGATGGTTATATAGATATAAGCTTACCTAATAATGCTGACTTAAAAGTCGATGTTAATGGCAAGCGTATACTTAGTGATATAGATTTTACTGTTTTAAGTGAAACCTTACAAGACGGTATTAAAAAAATGAAACTTCAGTTAAACTCCGGTAAAACAAAACTGAAGATAGATGCAGGTTCAGGAAGTGTCTATTTAAGAAAGCGAAACTAATCTTAAAACGTCTAGCTTATGAGTTAGACGTTTTCTTCCCAGATATTTACAATATAATTCTTGCAGGCCTTAATGGTGATGATTTTATAAGTCAAAAAGTAGCTTATGGAATTTAACTAAAAACCAATTAAAAAAATTTAATTATGCGTTTATTATGTTTTGTCATGACCCTATGCCTCATTACTAGCTGTGAAGGTCAAAAAAAGAATGAAAATAAAGTTTTAGAAGATCGAATTTCTCGAATAGAAAATGGTTTGCAATCCAGACTTCAAATACAATACAATGATAGTACGATTAAAAGTATTTACAATATAGAAGAGCGAATGCAAGAATTGAAAGTTCCTGGATTGAGTATTGCTGTACTAAATAATGGCGTTATTGAATGGGATAAAGGTTACGGAATAGCTGATAGTCTAGAAAACAGAAAAGTGACCACTAAAACATTATTCCAAGCTGGATCTATTAGCAAAGTAGTTGCAGCAACTAGGGCTCTCCAACTGGCGGAGCAGAGTTTGATTGATTTAGATTTAAATGTAAATACGTATTTATCTAGTTGGAAATTGCCAGAAAATGAGTTTACAGAAAACCAAAAAGTAACCACCAGGAGGATACTGAATCATACTGCTGGACTTACAATTAGTGGTTTTAAAGGATATAAAAAAGGTGAAACCATACCTAGCATCCCAAAAATTTTAGATGGAAAAGGAAACACAAACCCAGTTCGTGTTTATAAAGAACCAGGCAAAAGTTGGAGCTATTCTGGTGGAGGATATACGATTATGCAGCATATGATTACCGATATCGAACAAAAGCAATTTCCAGAAATTATGATGGAAAATGTTTTGAAGCCCTTAGGAATGACATCCAGTACTTTTAAAAATCCGTTACCACAAGCCTATCATAATATAGCTGCAGCAGGATACAATTTTGATGGAACTCAGGTAGAAGGAAAATGGTGGATTTATCCAGAGATGGCAGCGGCTGGATTATGGACAACGCCATCTGAATTACTAGTATGGGCAAAAGAAATTCAACAAATATTACAAACACAAAAAGACGGATTATTACAAGTAAACACTGTAAGTGAAATGCTTACCCCTAATGAAGATGATCAAGGACTTGGTCCATATGTACTTGATCTCACTTTTGGACATGGTGGAGCCGACGAAGGATTTCGAGCTGATCTTGTGGTCTGGAAAAAGACTCCCAATGCGGTTGTTATTATGACTAATTCTCAAAATGGAAATACCATTATAAGAGAACTCTTGCTGAGTATCGTTCACGAATATAACTTACCTGGTTACACACCTACAAAAAGAGTTTTCAAAGAACAATCACAAGAGCAACTTGCAAGGTTTATAGGGACATATGATTTTCTAGAAAAAGGAATAGCAAATATGACTGTTAAAGGTGACGGTTTAGAGTTTACAGGAGAATTATTTTCAAAGCCAATTTTCTTATGGCCAGAGTCTGATACTACATTTTTTAATAAAAAAACTGGAACACGTTATAAATTTACTTTAAAAAACGGTGCTGTAAAAGGTGTTAAGTTTTCTAGGTTTGAAGGTAAAAAATTAAGCCATTAAGATATTAGAAACCAGACAAAGCTTTATGAGTTTTATAACGCCAAAAGGGACACTAGCGTAATCAAAAGGCGCAAGCAAAACCCTATGGTTTTCCTGTGGTTCATTCTTTTTTGCCAACTTAGTTTCTCACCTACGTAACTAAACCACACACAATCACTTTAGAATCGAAACGATACTATGAAAAACATACTTTACTTAGGCTTGCTTCTTTTTCTGCAATTAGTTGTAACAGTGAAAATTCAAAGCAGACTTGCAAAGAAAGCACCTTTGAAACAGGCTACTGTTGCTCAAGGTTATGACATGGACAAAATTATCCGATAGCACAAGCACTAAACGTAAATTGTTAGAGTTTAGTAAGCTCTAATCAAAATATGCTACAAAAGTTTTGACTTCAATACAATTTTGTTAATCCCCTTGAATTCTTTATATTAGATTAATAAAGTGATTGACCTACAATCATTTAGCCTTATCGAACCCAAATCTGTGTCTTATGAAAACCTATTACACTATTGTCTTGTTTTCCCTATTGTCGTTTAATACTATTTCTGCAACCGACTATCATGTTGGTCCAGGACAACCATTAGCTAATATTTCCGAAGTTCCTTGGGATGCATTACAAGCTGGAGATAAAATATACATCCACTGGAAAAGCACACCTTATTACGAAAAATGGGTGATAAATGCCCAAGGTACCGCACAAAATAGAATTGAAATTATTGGTGTGAGCGGTCCTAGTGGACAAAAACCAATAATTGATGGGAATGGAGCCGTCACTCCTACCTATTTAAATTATTGGAATGAAGTAAGAGGTCTTATTAAAATAGGCGGTTCTAGTGTGCCTTCAGATGGTTTGCCGAGCTATATTACCATTGAAAATTTAGAACTACGATCTGTAAGGCCTGCCTACACCTTTACAACAGATAACGGTCAAACAGATACCTATGCTAGTAATGCTGCTTCCATTTATATAGAAAAAGGCGAGCATATCATTATTAGAGATTGCATTATTCACGATTCTGGAAATGGTATCTTTATTGGTGCTAATAATGGACAGACAAAAGATATTCTCATTGCCAATAATTACATCTACGATAATGGAATCGTCGGAAGTATTTTTGAGCATAACACCTATACTGAAGCTCTAGGAATTACTTACGAATACAATAGATTTGGTCCCTTAAGAGCAGGTGCTAATGGTAACAACCTTAAAGATAGATCTGCCGGACTGGTGGTTAGATACAATTGGATCGAAAGCGGAAATCGTCAATTGGATCTTGTTGAATCTGGTACATCTGCATTGTATAACGACCCTTCTTATTCTACAACTTACGTTTATGGTAACATTCTCATAGAACCAAATGGTGCAGGAAATTCTCAAATCATCCATTATGGAGGAGATAATGGCACCACCTCACAATATAGAAAAGGCGATTTTTATTTTTATAATAATACAGTCATATCTACAAGAAACTCTAATACAACTCTAGCGCGTCTTTCCACTCAGGATGAAACCATGCACAGTTTCAATAATATTATATATACATCTAATAATGGGAGTAGTATGGCGATGATTAATGGTGATGGGACTTTAAATAGTCATCACAATTGGATCAAAACTAATTGGGTAGATTCACACAGTGGCTCGGGATTGGGTACAGTAAACGATCTAGGTAATAATCTAACGGGCTCAGAGCCATTGTTTGTAGATTTTAATACTCAAGATTTCAACTTACAAGACACGTCTTTATTAATTGATGCAGGCAGTGCAATTCCGTCCGTTCATCTTCCAGATCATGATGTGTTGAACGAATATGTTATGCATACCAATAGTGTCGCTAAACAAGTTGTAAATACGTTGGATATAGGCGCATTTGAAAACCTATCGGCTTTATCAGTCACCGACTTTTCTCAAGAGCGGATTCTGTTGTATCCAAATCCGAGTACTTCATTGGTTTTTTTGAAAAATATTGAGCCCAATACAATTAAGAGTATTGCATTTTACTCAGTCAGTGGTCAATTAGTTTTAACATCAACAGATACAGCTATTGATGTAAGAGCTATGGCTAGTGGGATTTATTTTGTAAAAGTTAATGCTTTAGATCGTCAAGCCATATTCCGATTTATAAAACAATAAACTCGTTGAATCCATTGGTAACATATTTTTATGAAATAATGATATGATTCCACGCTATTATAAATTTGTAAACGGGAACAAAACTTCCCGTTTACGGGAATATAGACCCCAAAAACGCGTATATTTATCTCCATATAACCAGTTGTGTGTAATTAAAAAACACCCCAAATAATCAACTAAATGATAGCGTTTATTGAAAAATATTGGACTTATATAATAACCATTGGAACTGTAATTGCCTATTTGTTTGATAAGGGAAGAACCATTTGGATTGAAAAAAAAGCAAAACAGGTCTCTTATAATCGACTTTTTTCTTCTGTTCTAAAATTACATTTCAGCTACATAAAACATACAGAACTCTATGCTGAAAAGCCACCAATGAATATACCTGACGAAATGTTTATTCCTATGATAGAACATATTGACACATTTAGTACTGATATTGATGAGTTTAAAAAAACAATAGATAGAGAATCAGATATAGTACCAGAAATAATTATACAAACTCACAATCTTTTTGATACTATTGACAGGATTAGAATTGTAGACAGAATGCAAGAAAAGAATTCCAAAAACAATATTGAAGTTTCAGAATCTGAAAATATAGCAGTGAAGCGTGCATTATTTTATGCAATGTCAGAGACATTCGATGATTTCTTTGAAGACATAATACTGCAATTACATAAAAAGTCATCATCTTCTCATGACTTCGTGAGTATGCTTAAACATTTTAAAACTGATGAATACAAAGAAGAAGTAGCGTTTGAACAGAAAAAAATTATGAAGAGGTATTACGAATCTCTTAATAGACAGGGTTTAATTCCTAATGAAGTATACAATGCACTTCTTACAGAATTTAAATTGAAAAAGTAACTACACACAACAACGTGTATAGCTAATTATTCGTCCAGCTTGTACTCGGAAAATCCTACGGATTTCCCTAATGGTTCGTTTCCTTTTACTAACTTTAGCCTAGCCAACATAACTAGCCATACACAAACACGTTGAGCTTAATTATGAAAAGAAACTTTTTGATCTTAACAATTGTAATAATTAGCATTTCATCTATTCATTTTTCTTTTAAGAGCAATGATTGTGAAGACAAAGACATAATAAAATACTTTGTTAATCCAGATTTAGACAAAACTAACTATAGGTTATTTGAAAGTAAAAATACAATTTTACCTAAAGTCTTATTTAAACAGATTATAAAAAAAAACACAGATAGTGATGGAATAAATATGGAATATTATTTTATGACTCCAGATTCAATTCCATATTATGGAGGAATCGAAAATATTAGTTTTGACACAGTTAAAATTTTAGAACAATATATATATCTAGATAATAGAAAAATAAAAGCTCATAAAATAACTGGTGAAATATGGAAACCATATTTGGAAGCACCTAAAACTATAACGAATGAATTCTTTGATAAGGAATCAGGTTTAGGTATTAAAAGTATTTCACAAACTTTTGTTAGTTTTAAAGATACCTTAAATACAAAGTCATTCATGATTGAATTTAAATCAAAAGCGATTATGTATAGAGACGGGGAAAAATTCAATGAAATCTACTCTAATACTAAAAGACTATATTTAAAAAATAAAGGATTAGTTTATTATAAAGAAACAGTTGATAATGAAGATAGTGATTACTATCTAGTCAAAAATTACTAAGCCCAACAACATGTATAACTAATTGCTTGGTCTATGTGTACTCGGACACGAACTTAGCGAACTGGCGTTAGCAAAATCCTACGGATTTTCCTCTGGTTCGTTTTCTTTTGCTAACTTAGTTCCTGCAACACAACAACTATTAAAGCTAGTAGATTTTTGTTCGGCATTTTAAAAAAATGACGCTAACAAAAACAACCTAGAGAAAATAATCCCCGAAGGTAAACCACACACGAACACGTTGTATGTAATTAAAGAAAACCGTGATAAACAAAGTTTATAGAGAATCTAAAGGAGAAAAAATATACGGTGAAGTTTTTTATGGAATCGTGAAAAATGGAATGTACTTCTTTACCGAAATAACTGTTTTTGCAGATGGAATGATTCGCTGTTGGGAATTGATGGACTTTAATAGTTTTAAAGAGAAATTAAAATCTGGTTGGATAAAAATAAATTTACCTAAAGATTCAGAATTACGAATTCATAATTTTGGTATCGTAAACACAAAAGAGTTTCTTCCTGAAAAAACAGATGACGATTTTATAAAAGAAATTGAAGACTCAATAATTGAACTGAATGGTGGAAAAGGTAGGCGTCGTAAATGTATTGATTTATTCAAAAACTATTTACTCAAAGATACCGAACAAAACTATTTGGACTTAAAAAAACAATTTGAAGATTTACCAAGCCATAAAAGAGTTTTATTTGAATATGTAGACTATAAAGACCCTTTAGTTGGATTAATAGAAAAGAATGAAAAATTTTCGTCTGAACAAAGGAAATTTATGCTGAATGATTATTTTGAGGACGAATGGAACGAAAAAGAATTTGTATAATAACTACAGCAAACAATGGCTATAAATAATTGCTTGTTCTCGCCTACTTTGGAAATTCCGCAGGAATTTCCAACTTGGTGTGTACTTGCTAGATTAACCGCTAACCCACACAACCATACGCAAAAACATTACCTACAATTATGAAAAACATCCGAACTTCAATTATTATTTTTCTGACTTTAATGTCGGCTTATACATTTGGGCAAAATGATTCTCGTTCGATTGACGGAAATGGATTTGACTCTGTTTTTCAAAATTTGGAATCGGGAAATTTTAGTGGAACTATAAACGGAATTTTAATTGTGAAAGATTCTAAAAACAAGGAATCGTTATTAGATTTTCAAGGAAGTTCTGCAAAATTGGACATCGAAAAAGATGAAGACGAAGTTTATGATTTGAGTTATAAAAAGTATTCTGGAAAAACAACAAGCGGAAAAACGAAAATAAAATACGAAACCTATGCTTCTGCAAACTTAATCGGAATTGAAATAAACGGAGAATATTATAGCTTATCTCTAATCGATAGGGCTTGTGATTTAGTAATTAATGGACTTGAATACTCTTACGAATCTGAAAAAAATGCAGAATATCTAATTATCCGAATTACAAAAGAAATTGAACTGATGAATAGTTATAAAAGCAAAGTCAGGAAATCAATTAAAATATTACCAAATTCGACTTTAGTTTTCGCAATTAGTCGGAATAAAAAACTGTAGGTAACACCGTGTATAATTAACGACTAGTACAGCTTGCACTTAGAAAATCCTACAGATTTCCCTAATGGTTAGTTCCCTTTTACTATCTTAGACCTAGCCAACATAAATAACCATACACAAACACGTTGTACTGCATTTGAGAAATGAGAAAGCCAATTAACATTTTGGACAAAAAACAGCATTTGGAATTACCCGTTGGAATTTACAGCCTGCAAGTGTTAGGTGGTTGGAAAGTAATTACAAATAACTTTTCCGTAATTCTTCGAGAAATCAACGGAGAAACTATAATTAAACCAAAAGAAACGTTTTGGAAAGTTCAATCATTTGCTTTTGGAAAAAGAGCAAAAAAGATAGCTTCAGTTGACATTCCGAAAAGAGGAACATACGAAATTGAATTTTTAAATCCATCAGACTTAAAAGTTAAAAAATCAAACCTGATTACATTAGGTTTTTTCCAAAGTTTTCTACCAACTAATGAAATTCAAGTTTGTATCGAATGAAAAAGGTTTACGACATAGAATTAAACGGAGTGAAAATCGGAACAACAGATTTTGAGTTTGCCGATATTGCAGAATTAAACGTATTTGACAACAAACAAAAAATAGAATGAGTTTAAAAATGATAACTATTAAAGTTGTTCTCATCTTCGGAATTTTAACAACATTCTTTACATGCAACGGACAAAATAAATCTAAAAACTTAGATACATCTGAAAAAGGTATTGCTCTTGGTGAGACTGTTTCTAAGCTTGATCAAAAAATATTACTTGTCTTCCAAGACTCTAATAATAACCATTGGTTTGGCGGTAATGATAAAGGAGTTTATAAATATGATGGTAAAAATCTAATTCTTTATACTGATAAAGATGGACTTATTGAAAGTAATATTTGGGGAATACAAGAAGACAGATTTGGAAATATTTACTTCGACACAGCAGAAGGGGTGAGCAAATTTGATGGGCAAAAATTTACAACTTTAGAGATAGTAGAACATAGTTCTATCGAAAATGAATGGAAATCCGAACCGAACGATTTATGGTTTAGAATGGGATGGAATAATAGTGGACCTTATCGATTTGATGGGAAACATTTATATCATTTACAATTTCCAAAAAATGAAGTGGAAAGCGAATTCAATTCTATTAATCCAAATGCTAGTTACAACCCTTATGGAGTTTATTATATCTATAAAGACTCTAACGGTAATATGTGGTTTGGCACTTCCAATTTAGGAGTATATAAATATGATGGAGATCATATTAGTTGGATGTATGAAAAACATTTAACAGAAACACCAGAAGGTGGTTCTTTCGGAATTCGTTCAATTATTGAAGATAAAGATGGATATATTTGGATTTGTAATCCGAAATATAAATACAAAATATTGCCAGATAATACAAAGTCTATTGAGCTCAAACCAATAAATTATCAACGAGAGTTTGGAGTAAAAAGTAAAGAATTAGAAAGTTTGTATTTTATGTCCATGACTACAGACAATAACGGAGACTTGTGGATGGTAACATACGACAATGGTGTTTGGAGAAGTAACGGGAATGAGCTTATTCATTATCCTATTAAAGATGGTGACACTGAAGTTTTACTCTTCTCAATTTACAAAGACAAGCAAGGTACTCTTTGGCTTGGAACACATAATGCTGGAGTTTATACATATAATGGAGTGTCATTTGAAAAATTTGAACTGTAAAAAGCCAGCTTACAACAACATGTATAATCCATTGCTCCTTCCCTAACCTTTCGGAACAATTATCGGAAATTCCTATCTTCTAGTTTTATGCATTAGCTTAGTTCTCAACCACGCAACGACAACATACACGAACACGTCGGACTTAATACATGTGACGAATTAATACGTCGATTAGTCCAATTTCTATTTTATAGATTCAGAAAAATACTTACCGTTAGATTGACCGTTCGTACAAGAACACACCCAATAGGTAATTCAAGCTACCATTTGATAAAAGCATAATCTAAACAACTGATAGTCAATATATATTTACATCAAGCAATATTGCTTTAATCAATTACAAATCATTTATTATGAAAAATTTAATGCTATTAATCACACTTGGATTCATCTGTCTTACATCATGTAGTAAAGAAGAACTCAATGAACCAACTGTAGAACAAAAAACAGAAGCGGTATATCTATTTAAACTATCTAGCACGAACGATTGGGAAGCTTCTGTAAGTAATAAATCAAATACTGCTTTCAGTTCTAGAAGCCAAAAAAATAGCCTGCACGCTCATGGAGACTTTAGTGGTTTCGGTGGAGGACTAATCTCTTTTTCGGGAACTCAAAACAATGGCGGCGCACATGGAAGTGCTACTCTTGATATTACTTTTGGTCCTTTTGGTACAGCAAATGTTGTATTAGAAACAGTAAGCGTTGTTTCAATAGGAAATAATGAAGTGGTCTATGGAGGTCAAATCAGTGAGGTTATAGAAAATACTGTCATGTTCCCTCCGCCACCTCCTGGATTTCCAGCACCACAATGCGATCCATATGATCTTGGGACTTATGTGTATTTTGCTGTCAAAGATAATGGCCAAGGAAATAATGCACCTTTGGATCAATATAGCCCTTTCTTATCAAACAGTTGTAATGAAGATACTAATGGAGGTGCTAATAACCCATGGTCATTCTTCGGATTTAGTAATGTAGAATCACCTAAAGATAAAATAAAGGTAAACATTTAATTTGCTATTAATTAATCATTGAGTGTAGTATCGAATTTAACCTTGGTACTACACCTTTTTTATTAAAACAAATTGAAGACAATCGCATAATGACCCCTACATACTCCTGTATTGTACTGAGATATTTATTTAAGCGTATCTTCGGAATATATAAACGACACATCATTTTTTAGCACATTTTATATGCATTGGAATACTAAAATTATTAACCCTCAAGATTTAATCAACATCGCAAGAGGCGACCATAAAATCATCTATAAATACCTCATACAATTTCAGGAACTAATTCCGCAACGTATTCATAGTTTAAAAGCACACTTAAAAGCTGAAGACAGAAAACAGGTTCGCCAACTATTGCATCAAATGAGCCCACAAATACAATTTTTTGGAATTAATGATCTTGTAAATCCTATTAGACGATTAGAGCTTGAATACGAAACAATGCCTATAGAAGAATTATGCACTTTAGTAGAAACAGTAATAATAAAGCTGAACCTCGCACTTAAAGACGTACATTTAGCTATCAACGAAAATTTCTAACCACCAATTAAGCCATGAAACCAAAACAATTCGCTTTTCTTATTTCAAGTCTTATTTTCGTTTTATCAGTAAATGCACAAACAAATAAAGATTCGCTTTGGGCGACTTGGAGCGACGAAAGTAAACCTGTTATAGATCGACTGGAAGCTATCGGTAACATGTCTAAAGATGCACAAGGTATGTATAGACCAGCTAACTTAGATACTGCTTACTATCATGCGCAACAACAATACAAACTAGCCGAAACTCATAACAATAAAAAATATATGGGAAGAGCTTTAGGAAGTCAAGGTAGCTATTTTATGAATACACAAAGAAATAGTAAGGCTCATGAGCTCTTTAAAAAATCTATGGCTATTTCAGAGGAAGTAGATGATCAGTATAATATCGCCGCATCGTCATTCAATATTGGGATTATCTATTTTAAACAAAGTAATCCTGGTAAATCTATACCACAATTTGAACGTGCAGCTAGTATATTTGAAAAAATTGGAGAGACAAGACTTCAGGGAGCTGCCTTAAGTATGATAGCAAATCTATACGCTTCTCAACAAGATGAACGAAGTGTAGAGTATTTAAATAGTGCTGTTATCATTTTTGAAGGGTTACTAAAAAAGGATGACAATCAAAGAGATCGTATGATGGTTACCATGATGAAAAATCAACTGAATAGTCTCAGTAAAAAATATAATCTAATTGAAGATACTACTACAGACAGTCTCATTAGTGCAGATGATCTCGAAAAACTAAATGTACCACCAGATGCTCCTATTGCGCTATCAAAAGCTGGTGAACAAGCCCTTGTAAAAGGCGATCTTACCAAAGCTGAAGACAATTTCAATGAAAGTATTAAACAAAGTGAAGAACTAGAAAACAAGACAGTCACTGCGGCTTATTTAATAGCTGCTGGACAGGCCTTTTTTAACAATAAACAATACTCTAAGGCACTACCTTATTTTCAAAAAGCACTCGTACTTGCCAACAGACAAGAGATATTAGAAATGCAAGGACAAATATATGCTTACTTATATGAAATACATCATAAATTAGGTCACCATCGTCAAGCTTTAGATATGTTTCAAAAGGCAATTAAAATAGAAGATTCAATAGTAAATTTAGAAAATGCAAAAGCGATTATTCAACTAAAAGTTGAATCTGACTACGATAAACAAAAAGCAATTGACGATCTCAAAAACGAAAAAGAGATTGCTTTACAAGAAGCAAAAACAACATCTCAGAAACGCATTTCCTGGGCTATCGGTATAGGATTGTTATTAATTTCCATACTGGCCTATCTAATTTTTAATAGATTAAAAGAAACGCGTAAACAGAAGGTCATTATAGAGGAGCAAAAAAAGAAAGTAGAACAATCTGAAAAATTTAAAGAACAATTTCTGGCGAATATGAGTCATGAAATCAGAACACCAATGCATGCGATTTCTGGAATGATAAATATATTAGAACGTAACAATCACCCAAAATCACAAGAGGTTTTTCTAAAAGCCATGCGCACAAGTTCTGATAATCTTGTTGTTATCTTAAATGATGTTTTGGATCTTTCAAAAATTGAAGCTGGGAAATTAGATATTGAGAGCATATCATTAAATCTTGAAGCAGTTGTAGAGAATGTTATTCAAATTCTCAAATATAAAGCAGAAGAGAAAGGTTTAATATTATCCTATAAGATTGCTGATGATGTACCCATTTTGGTAATGGGAGACCCAACTCGATTAAATCAAATTTTAATCAATCTCGTAGGGAATGCTATAAAATTCACCGAAAAAGGACATGTAGACATCCTAGTATCTACAGCAAACAACAAACTCAATTTCGAAATTAAAGATACTGGCATTGGCATTCCAAAAGCTAAACACGAAAGTATATTTGGAGCTTTTGAGCAAGCCAAAGATTCTACTTCAAGATATTATGGAGGCACTGGACTAGGTCTTAATATTTCTAAACAATTAGTTAATTTACAACATGGAAAGATTTGGATAGAAAGTGAAGAGAACAAAGGAAGTTCATTCTTTTTTGAATTACCTATTACGATTCCTGAAGATAATGCGGTAAGTCAGGATTTTATATCTGAAGACCAACTAAAGACAATGGCCGAATCGCTAAAAGATATTCGTATTCTTATTGCAGAAGACAATCCATTTAACCAAATGATTGCACGAGATGATCTTTCTTATTATTTTAAAAATGTTACTATAGACACTGTTGAAAATGGAGCTTTAGCTATTGAAAAATTTAAAACCAACGCTTATGATCTCATTTTAATGGATGTGCAAATGCCAGAAACTAATGGGTTTGAAGCCACTAAAAAAATCAGAAACATAGAACAATCTGAAAATAAAGGCACTAAAATTCCAATCATAGCAATGACCGCAAGTTTATTAAAAACAGAAATAGACAATTGCTATAACGCAGGAATGAATAATTATATTCCCAAACCTTATAAGCTTGAAGAACTAATTGTTCCTATCTTTAACGCATTGAAGTCATAATATGAGCTTTCATAAAATCAGATGCCTAATTATAGATGATGACCCTTTTATACGAGAGTTGTTACAAGATAAGTTAGATCAGTATTTTCCAGACATAAACGTATTATCTTCTGTTAGCAGTGGAAAGAAAGGTATTGAGGAAATTACTAAACACAAGCCTGAACTTATTTTTCTTGATGTGGAAATGGCAGACATGACTGGTTTTGAAATGTTATCTCAATTATCAAAAATTAATTTTCAAACCATATTTATAACCTCATATAGTCATTATGCTATAAAAGCTATTCGTTTTAATGCTTTAGATTATTTATTAAAACCTATCGATTTGGGCGAATTAAAAGGAGCAGTAAAGCGTTTTAAAACTTACACTAACAAAGGCACTCAACACGTCAATTTATCACTAGCTTTAAAAAACATTGCAAATAAAAACGTTGGAGATCATTTACTTAACTTAAAAACTCAAGATGGTAATTTAAGATTAGTTCTAAATGATATTGTACACATTGAAGGAGATAGGAATTACAGCTACATCTATCTAAAGAATGGAACAAAAAAGCTAGTTACTAAGACCTTAATGCAACTTGAAGAATTATTAGATTCTAAAGGATTTTATCGTTGTCATAAATCTCATATCGTAAATGCTAAACATATAACATCTTATCTTAATGGTAATCTGATTAAACTTTCAGAATCTCTAAATATTCCAGTATCCCGAAGAAAAAAGAAACATTTTTTTGATTGGTATACAGCTTACCAAAATGCAAGTCAATAGCCAAAATTAATACTTCATTTTTTTGATAACACCTTACTAAGTGGAAAATTAAATGTACTAAACTCAACAACATGTATAGTTCATGTTGTTTAATGGTTATTTAAGGATTTATTATGAAATCCTATGCCTTCACTTCTTTTTTGCTAATTTAGTTCTATAACAACACAAACCATACACGAACACGTTACAAACAATTATACGAAACCAAGTAACAAATGAAATTAGCATTCAAATTTATCATCCTTTTTTTATTAGTTTCAGGTTGTTCAGAAAAAAAAGAGAGTCAGAATAAACAATCAGAAAAATTCACTTCGGAACTTTTAGAACTAAAGGAGTATTTTCAAATTCCAGGAATGGCAATTTCAATTGAAAAAGATGGTAAGAATATTTATCGAAAATATTTGGGGAAACCTGATTTAGAGAAGTCAGCTACGTTAGATTCTACTACTCTTTTTCCAATAGCTTCAATAACAAAAGTATTTTCTGGTGTTCTGATTATGAAACTTGTTGAACAAGAAAAACTTTCACTTGAAGAACCAATTAACAAATACTTACCAAAACCTATACTTGGAGATTCAATTCTAATAAAACACGTCCTGTCTCATACTTCGCAAGGAAATGTTGGAAAAGACTTTTATTATAGTTCAAGGTTTGGGCTTTTAACAAATGTAATCGAACAGGCTTCGGGTAAATCTTTTTCATATGTTTTGAACCAAGAGATTCTAATCCCATTGGAACTTAAGAACACCTTTTTACTCAAAGATTCCGCTCAAGTAAATGGAGAAAAGCGAATTATAGCAAAACCATATATTCTGGATAATGGTATTGAAAATGGATTTATAGATTTTGGATATTCTACTTCAGCTGGAATTGTCTCAAATCTAGAAGACTTGGCTACTTTCAATAAAGCTTTGGACAACAATACTCTGATATCTGAAAAATATAAGAACTTGATGTTTTCATCATATAATCCTGATTTACCTTATGGATATGGTATTTTCAATCAACAATTTGAAAACCTAAATATCGTTTGGGCTTATGGTCAATATGATTGCTACTCTAGCCTATTATTGAGAATACCTTCTGAGAATATTTCTTTAACATTACTTGCAAATAATAATCTTTTGAGTGATCCAGCTCGACTAATTTATGGAGATATTACTTCTTCATTATTTGCTATGAGTTTCTTAAAGAACTATATATATAAACTTGATGAAATGCCATTATTTGAAACACAAGATTCTATATCCAATAATTACGTTTCGAATAAAGAATTTTACAGAAAGAAGATTTTAGCACAAGCACTTTCTGAGTCATATATGGCTCGGTTTGAATCTGAAAAATTACAATCAAGTACCGAACTATTGAACTTCGTTTTTTCCGAGTATCCTAACTATTTGGAATATGCTGATTTAAATCTACTGCATAATCTTTCATTCTTAAAAGATGTAGCATTTTATATGGAACTTGGTGAATTCAATAATTTTGACATTCATATAGTAAATATTGGAGAAAAATTATTAAAAAAAGAACCTAAAAACCCATATGTTAATTTATATATGGCAACATATTATGCCAGAAAAGGAAATAAGGAAAAAGCCAAATTCTATTTTGAGAGCATTATTAATGCTAAGAACTTCTCTAGAAACTGGTACACTAGTGAAGCTGAAGATTGGTTAAATCAGAACAATTAACTGTTTGTAACAACGCTATAGTAAATTGCTTGTTTTGTATGCTTGGAAAATCCTACGTATGTTCCTCTGGTTCGTTTTCTTTTGCTAACTTAGTCCTAGCCAACACAACGAAACTATACACGAACACGTTGAGCAACATATATGATCATTTAGAATATAAAAAACAAATACACTTAAATTATAAGCATATGAAAACTCTTAAATTAATTTTCGCCTTATTAGCACTAATTTTTATTGTCAATTGTACTTCCTCAAAACAAATGACTGCTTACACTGGAGATTTCAAATTTGAAGCGATAGAATTTGACGTTAAGGATAGTAACATTAAAGATTTACTAATTACCCACATGAATGATACGAAATTTAAAAAGGGGCAATCAATAAAAGAATCAACTTTTCACAAAGAGAGAAAAAGGATTGTAAAATTAATTCGTGAAAATAATAACCCCGATTTTTCTATTGACAAAATAAGCTTTGAAATCGATACGACTTTATCAAAAAATAAATTTTCTGTGAAGACGATTGTTCTTAAGTGAGTAAGGTATCCTATCTAAAAAATAAAACGTTGTACAACAACGCTCATAATCACTTGCCGTACAAGTGTTTAAGCAGACGATCTTTTCCTACAATTCACTATACTGTATTGCAAAGAATAATCGCGTACTTGTAAGCAACTAAACATATACAATACCATTACTGAAGCAACAAAAACCATAATTGAAATGAAAATGACTATGAACTTTATAAATACTATGCTGTGAATATTCTAAAAATAATAACTGCAGTTTGCAGTCTGCTTTTTTTTATAGTTGGATTTGATAAATTTTTTCCATTTATGGAACCACCCTGCTCTTTGATAGATAATATATCTACAACTCTTTGGAAAGTACTTGGAGGCTTACAAATAGCAGCTGGTGTTCTTATTTGGTTTTCTAAGCTAAGACGTTACGTGGCAGGATTTTTCGTAATTGTTTTGTTATTCTTTACAATTTATCACCTCAAAGAGCGTACTTACGATATTGGTGGTTCAACTTTTATGGCAGTTTTGTTAGGACTATTAGCATGGAACCCTAAGTTTATACAAAAAAAGAAATAGTCTTTTAGTAGCTATATTTAAATATCGCAATTTAGATTGAAAAAAGCCAACCACTAACAACGTATATAATTAATTGCTTGGTCTGTGTGTAACGTAAGAAAATCGTGAATGAAAAAAATTTACAGTAGAATTGAATATTTAGGCTATTACGAAATAATTGGAGGAATATTAGGAATACTTCTCATTTTATTAAGTGTTTATGACAAGTTGAATTCGAATAGCTTTTTTATTTTTTCTCTATTTCTCTTTCTTACTTTATGCGGAATCTCAATTTACAGCGGAATTTTACTCATCCGAAAAAAACACTTGAAAGGGTTAAGGTTTTCTGTATTTACTCAAGCACTTCAAATAATTAGTTTTGCTTTATTTGGATACATATTTGATTTTGCAATTGGTCTTTACTTAAGAATTACATTGGAATTGACTAGCAATAGTATTATTGGTCTTGATTTTGGATTTGCTAACTGGAATCTATCTCGAAATGCTAATCCAGATTTGGTGGAAATTAATTTTAATATTATTGGTATCATATTACTACTTTTCATAACAAATAGTATTGACAGAATAAAAGCTGAACGAAATAAAATATATAAAACGACCTAGGAAAAATAATCACCGAAGATAAACCATATACGAACACGTTGTGCAAAATTTTAAAATGCGAAAGAGTTTACTATTATTTGTTTTTTTATTAGTTCTTTTAAATAGTTGTAAAAGCGCTAATATTGACTTGGATAAACCTAAAGTTATAAAATTAGGGAATGGGAGCGTTAATATCGATTCTTTCAAAACAGAACTTATCGAATTTGACGATCCAAAAGCATTCCATTTAATGATTTCAGTATTATCCACAAATGGAAAAAAATATGAAAGAACTATTAGAATAAATCATAATAGGCCTAAAGGAAATAGATTTATAAATAATGGCAATTACGAATATATAGATTATATCATTTCTGCACCATTCTTTGAAGTAACCACAGACAAAAATGGAGAATTAAATCTTTACTTTATTTCTGAAAAGGAATTTAGGCTAATAGTCGACCATATTCATTATATGGATATTAGACCGATATTTGGGAAAAAGATGATTTTATCAGTTTATTTAGATTAAAACTTTACATAACAACGACTATAGTTCATTACTTCTGATTTTCCTCTCGGAAAATCCAAGCGGCAGAACAATAGGTAGTTCTTTTTGCTATCTTAGTACTAATGCAACTGCTCATTATCGAGACGTTTGTGTGTAATACTCAAAAGCATCCTGAATACATTAAATATGGATATAAATACAAATGCAAATAATGCTCTTATCGAAATTCAAAACTTTGACTTTTTAATAGGACAATGGAATGTACTAAACAAAAAACTTAAAGAACGACTCAAAGACTGTAATGAATGGATTGAATTTCCCGCCAAAATGGAGACAAAACCATTTCTTAATGGATTAGGACTAATGGACGAAATGAAATCATCTCACTTTGGAGACAATTTTATCGGATTTAGTATTAGAATGGTTAACCCTAAAACAAATATTTGGACAATCTATTGGGCTGATACATCAAGTCCCGAAAACTATTTAAAAGAGCAAGTGATTGGAGAATTTAAAAATGGAATTGGAGAGTTTTATGGTAAAGAACTATATCTAGGAAAAGAATACAAATTAAGATTTACCTGGAAAAAGAAATCTGAAAATACGGCGCTTTGGGAACAAGCCTATTTTGATGAAAACGCAAAAGCGTGGGAAACAAATTGGATCATGGAATTTACAAGAGAAAATTAAAAGATAAGTACGTAAATGTATTTTGAGATTTCACCTATACAGTTGATAACAGTATGCTCGGTAATCAACGGGTTTATATTTGCTTTTCTGCTCTTTGAGAAGACTGAAAATCGGCGAGCGAATCGCTTTCTCTCCCTGACCATTTTTTCAATGTGTCTAACCTTTACTCCGTTCATTTTGGATATTTCCATATGGAATACCTATCAGTGGCTCTCCTGGCTCCCCTTCTCCTTATCATATTGGATTGGTCCTGCATTTTATTTCTATATAAAGACACTTACAGAAGGTTCTAATGCATTTCGAAAAAAGGATCTTTGGCATTTTTCACCATTAATTCTTAATTATCTTCATAGCATCTATCATGCTTTTCATTATAGTAACCCTTGGCCATTAATACACGATATAGCTGAAGTGTTTGAATCTGTAGCAATACTCTCTGTTATAATTTACCTTATATTTTCTTTCCGACTTGTTAAATCATACCAGCGCTCACTGTTAAATAATATCTCATATACCGAACGTATCGATCTTCGTTGGGTAAATCAGTTCATACTAATAACTATAGGTTCCTTTATCCTAATATTAGTCTTTGTGATTTTAGGCATGCTCGTAGGAGGAAAATTTGCTCCCTTAGAATGGACCGAACCAAGAGCCTTCATTCTACTTATTTATTCAGGGGTACTCTATTGGTTAAGTATTAGCGGCTTCAAACAAACTCAAACACGTCAGGTTTTCAATATAAAGGAAGAACCAACCGAACAAGACAATGATAAGCTCTCTGAGGTGATTCAAAAGTTAAGCTTGATAATTGAATCTCATAAGCTGTATCGGAATCCGGAGTTATCGCTTTCTGATCTCAGTGCCTCCGCAGATATTTCAGAACGAGTCATCTCGAATGCAATTAATAAGGAGCTTGGAAAGAACTTTTTCCGGTTCATAAACGAATACCGCGTTGAGGAAATGAAAGAACGATTGAAAGATCCAAACAATGATCACCTGAAAATACTCAGTCTAGCTTTTGACGCTGGGTTTAATTCTAAAGCAAGCTTCAATCGAGTATTCAAATCCTATACTGGACAAACGCCGAAAGACTATAAATCTGAAAACAGTTAGTAATCTACAGGTTTTGAGACGTCAAAACAGGTATTGAGACCTCTTAGGTTTAGTCTTTTTCTATTTTAGCTCAAACTCTAGTTAGAATATGAACCATGTCTTATCTGACAATAAAAAAATAAAGAATGGCTACTACTAAGAAATACACAGCAATCCTTTTACTTCTAGTCATCCTTGGATGTCAAAAGCAAGATACAGTTGATAACTTTCCCATCATGGGAAATCTTCCAATGGGAGAATATCAGGTTGGGTTTCAGACATTATTCACTTACGACCTCACAAAAAATGCCATTCCTTATTCGGACTGGGACGGAAACTTATACCAGAGTCCTACATCCGAAAATGGCCGACAGTACCAAATCAATATATGGTATCCAGCACAACCAGATTCTGGTACTCGGCTGAAATATGCAGATTATATTAATCTAATGGGTAGACAAACCAATTTTGGTGAATCCGAAGAACAAAAAACCTTCGCAAGACAAACATTTATTACTCAAACACGAAATTTAAAAAATATTCGAGACACAGAAAACAAGGAAGAGTTAAATACAGAACAATTGAATCAGCTCCTTGACCTAGACATCTTTGCGCGTTTGGATGCTCAACCTGCAGAAGGGCAGTATCCTGTTGTCATTTACCCAAATGGAAGTAGTCCAGCTTATCAAAGCATCACTTGTGAGTTTTTAGCAAGTCACGGTTATGTAACGGTTGCCTTCGCTCCGAAAGGGAGATTTTCTTCTGGAATGGAGATATCTACCACTGGCTTAGAAGTCGCTGTGGATGACCTGGAGTTTGTGCTTGGTAAGGTTAGTGAAAAATCAAATGCAGATATGAATCAGGTTTCTATACTCGCCAATGCCATTTCTTCCTCTGTAGGAGCCGCTGCAGTATCTAGGAATGAGAAATTTAAGGCATTTATCAGCTTGGAAGGAGGATTCATAAGCGCCTTTGAACAACGACTTTTAAACGGATCTTCTTTTTATAAGCCCGAGAACATTCAAACACCGATTTTATTCATTTATTCACCTCATCCATCCATAGATCCGAAATACACATCTCATTTAAAATATGCTGATCGATATTACGCACATTTTCCTAAGATATCTGAGTTTGCTATGCTAAACTATGGAATGTTTGATGAATTCATTCCAGACATCATTGGAGCGCATTCTGGTAACACTAAAAAAGGATTCGAAACCGCTAATGAACTGATATTGCGATTTTTAAATCAAACCATAAAGGGAGAGTCAGGAGAATTATTTGATGATTCTTTTATGTCATCCAGAAATCAAATTGATACTACTTTTGTTTTACCAAGTCTACCTAAACCACCAAACATGGCAGTACTTAAAGACACGTTTTGGAAGGAAGGGTTTGATGCGATTGAAACGATCTACCAGCAGTTAAAATCTGAAGGAAATCCACAGCCCTTTTCTATGAATTTCTATACAGAGTACAGAGATTGGCTAGCCTGGAAAAAAGACGAAGATTATGTATATCGGTCAAGACTTTATGACCTTGCATATGATAGTTATCCGAAATCTGCCAGAATTAATTATTATGCAGGTTATTTTTCAATGAAAAGAGAAATGAATGAAAAGGCGAAGCGTTTCTATCGTCAAGCGTTATCACTATGTGAATCAGATGAAGATCTGAGTGCTAGTGAAAAATCCACACTAAGAACTTATGCGTCTGAGGATTTGAATAGTTTGCTCAAATAAAGTTGTATCTGGGGCAGGTGGAGATTATGTCTTTATGTATAAGAAGGTAAATGGAAACTGAGAATTTTAAAAAGTTACCAGTGCTGAATATCTAAAAAGCGTAAGCTAACAACGTGTATAGTCAATAGTGTTTAAAGATGGTTCGCGGATTTCTGCCAAAATCCAACCACTCTTCTACCCTTTTTTACTAACTTAGTTCTCAACACTACTAACCATACACGAACACGTTGTAATTAATCTTTTTAAATTAAGACTTATGCTGAAACTAATTTTTATAGCACTAGCATTTTCAACAAATCAGGTGTATTCACAGATAGAAAACAAGCCGTGCCCAAGAAATCAACCCGTTACAGCATATCATTCTAAGGAAAATAAAATTTTCCTTTTCGGAGGGTATTGCAGTAGTGAAAAAAAAAGATTAAACGACTTTTGGGAATTTGACGGAAAAACTTGGAAGGCTATACAAACAGATATAGCTCCTGAACCTAGAAGCGGACATTCAATGATTTATGATTCATCTAACAATCGCCTTATAGTATTTGGTGGCAAAAATGAAAATGGAAATATTCTCAACGATTTATGGTCATGGAATGGTGATAAATGGAAAAAACTGAATGAATCTGGCCCAATTCCTAGACAGTCACATAGAATGGTATTTAACACCGACAATGGTGATATTTTTCTTTTTGGCGGTTCAAATGCTTTGGGTCAGTCACTAAATGATACTTGGGTTTTCAGGAATGAAAAATGGTTAAAATTGAAGTCAAAGGATTTACCTCCTCCTCGCTTACAACATACAATGGCTTATGATCAACAACAACAAAAAGTAGTCCTTTTTGGAGGTTTCAGTAAAAATGGAACTGATAAAACTATTTACGGAGACACCTGGGAATGGCAATTATTAGAAGGCTGGAAACTAATTAATAACAATGATCTATTAGCTAGAGACCACCATGCTATGGCATACGATGTTAAATCTAAAAGGGTAATCCTATTTGGAGGATATAACAAACAATATTTAGGTGACACCCTGAGTTGGAATGGTGATAAATGGGTTTTGATTACAAATGAAGGTCCATCCAAACGAGCAGGAAAACCAGCGTTGATGTATAGTTATAAAGATGAATCATTAATTTTATTTGGAGGGTGGGATAAAACTAATAAACCGCTAATGGATTTTTGGAAATTTAATTCTTATTCAAACTATTGGGAAGTCTATAATAAAAAATAAAAGTCACTTACTTATATCAAAAAAATTAAAAGCTATCCCAACCAGCCTTCGCGATCCATACTGCGGTATTGAATGGCTTCGGAAATCTGACATGATCAACAGCTGCTAATAAATTTGTAATCGGGAACAAAATGTCACGTTTACGGGAACATAGACCCCAAAAACGCGTATATTTATCTCCATATAACCAGTTGTAGGTAAAAAAAACATTCATCAATCAAATGTTAGTATATAAATACAGGGGAATCTATGATAGTGAAATATTTGAAAGAGATTTAACCTCAATTGAAAAAAACTATTATTGGTCAGCTAACTTTAAAACACTGAATGACCCATTTGAAACAATACTTACGAAAGAAAAACTTCTAAAAGAATCCAAATTTGTTTTGCCAATTTTCGGGAAAGGTTCTAATGAAAAATTTCAACCTGTAATGGATGCACT
This sequence comes from Psychroserpens luteolus, assembly GCF_021032705.1. GTDB lineage: Bacteria > Bacteroidota > Bacteroidia > Flavobacteriales > Flavobacteriaceae > Psychroserpens > Psychroserpens luteolus. The sequence goes on from NZ_JAHVXI010000002.1 coordinate 520,762, forward strand.
TGACAACGTACTTTCATACACAGAAAAAATAGGAATTTATTCATTGTCTAAATCATATATTGACGAACTTCTTTGGGCACATTATGCAAATTCGCATAACGGCTATTGTATTGAATATGATTTAGATTTGCTATTAAAATCATACGATTCAGACAAAGTATATAGTTTTCCAATTACATACAAAAAACAGCCAGCTAGTGTAGATTTTATGGATATAATAAATTCAGGAAGTTCAAATAGCTTAATCCAAAAAATGGCTGGACGAAAATCATTAAGGTGGAAATATGAAGAAGAAATTCGAATTGTAACAGAAGACTTTGGAGAACATCCTTATGAGTTTGATGCAGTGAAATCAATATATTTTGGCTTAAGAATGAAGAAAGCAGATAGAATAAAAGTAATGAAACGTCTCAAAGGACGTGGAATTAATTATTTCGAAATACGAAAATACCAAAGTCATATAAATTAGAAAGAAATCCTATTGAAGATTTGTGTTATCAAGAGCCTAATTATTTTAGACAAATTGAAATCTCTAATCCAGAGAATAACTGCAATTTCAAAATATTGGAAAAAAACTATTTTAGACATTTAAAAAAAGCTGAAATACGAATAGAACTTGAAAAGAAAGTTTCGGAAAACGAAATTAGGTGGTTAGCAGAAAAAATAAGCGACGAAATTTTTAGAAAAGCTGAGAACATATATATGTTTTATTATTTAAAAACTGACCAAAACCAAGACTTTGCTTATGCTACATCACATAGTCTTGATGGGAAAATTGAAGTTAATATTAATGATTGGTAATAAAAACTACCTACAACAACGTGTATAATCAATTGCTAGTTCTCTGTATACTCGGAAAATAATCACCGTAGGTAAACCATTGTTGGGGATTTTAATATAAAGATGTATACCAATAACGAATATATAATTTATGACATGACTTTATTCATTATAGCTAATTTTTTATTTCTAAATAATATGTAATCTATTGCTTAACTAAAACCATGTTCAATGGCATCTCGTAATTATTGACAATTTGATTGGTGTTAGAGTCTTTTCCCAAATCCACTTTATTTGTCCAAGTAAGTTGGTCTGCATTACCATTACTTCCTAAATTAAATTCCAACTTTAAGTCAGACGACAGTACGTGTTTTTCGATATCAGGCTCAGCAATGGCCATAAAATATGTATTTACATTAGGAGGTAAGATGAGAAAGTTTTCATAATCTCCTAGAGTTTGATAAACTTTTTCTGATAAAAAACCATCCGAAATTATACAATTTTCGCATGGAGTTGTATAAGTATTATAGATTTCCACACCATTAACCGTAAGTTTAAATTGTGCATCAAGTTCATCAACAAAACTATTTTCATGAGTTTCTTGATGTAATAGTTTACTAAAGGTTATTTCAAATACTGCATTATTTAGGGTATTCTCATACTTCCACGTTCCTACAAATTTATCTAGAACATTATTCACGTCCTTAAAGTATCTATTATTTAATTGAGAGGGAGGTACAGTCCATTCTGTCTCAACAGGAACTTCTGTTTGTTGAGCATTAACTGATATTGTTATTAAAAATGCTAGTGCTGTAATAAGTATATGTCTCATAATATTAATCTAATTTACAAAATTTTGCAATATTTCCGTTAGCATCATATAATGCCTTTAGAATTTCCAAATCTGGGAAATTTTCTGATAAAAAAGTTTTAAAAGCTGTTTCATGAGCATCCCAATCTGTGGTTCCTAAAGTTTTTATAATGTTTGTTAACTTTTTATCTAGATTTCTACGGTTTCTATCTTTTGTGTAATCCTTAGTATTGTTAAGAATATTCTGAACATTAGTAACCCTAAGAACATATGTTCTACTATTTATTCCTCTTGACACTACAAAATTCGTTACTTGACTTGCGGCATCATTGCTAGTTAAAGCCATCTTTTTTATCATATTTATATGCTCTGCAATATCTAAGCCACTTGGGATTTTACGTACAGGTCTTAAACTTAAGTCCTGAGATGGATGAAAATGACAGCCTACCATAGTGTTATTTGCTAATGGCGGAAAATCTAATCTATTACCAAATTTACTTGTTGGTAATACTTCTGAGAAATTATCATCATTATATGTAGTAGGGTCAGCAGGTGCATTACCTATATAAATATAACGTTTACCATCCTCTACTGCATTCTGAGCTCCAAGATTCTTTAACCTATTTATTTCTGCCTTTATTTCAGGAGTATTTGCTATTTCTGTTAATCCTGATGGATTTGTACAGTCTTGATTAAGACTGTCAAGGTCTTTGGCTTTTACGCAATCACCATTGGTATTTATTATTCCAACTTGTCCATTAACTAAAATACAAGGTTCACTGGGATTTGGATTTGTATTTACGTCACCGTTACCACCACCTCCGCCTGAGTCTCCATCATCAATGGTTTCATTTTCTCCACCAGTATCTATACAAATAGGTCCACAAGATTGATATGTATAAGCTGCTCTATCATCACTTGGGTCATATTCACATGATGTGTCTCCACACTCATGTGCTGAATCACTGGAACAAGGTACACAAAGTGTTTCACACACTCTAAAACAATTACTACGATTAAGCACTCCCGATAACGTACCATTATCTAATTCGCTTATTAGAATTTCGGCAGACTCACTTAAATCTTCTCCTTGACTAATGGCTAAATATTCTTCCGCAGTAACGTCATACTGTACTAAATATTCATCGTAAGACTCAGTATCAACATTGTAATGCAATATAAGATTTTCGATATAATATTGTGGGTTAACACTCATTAATGTGAACGTATACGTATGTGTTTCAGCATAGGTCATATACAATACATTATCAGTTAAAACAGTAACACTATCTGAATCCAACGTTCTGTATAAAACTGACGAATTTAAACCTCTTTTTATTTGCTTTAGTTTTTTATTAACTTGAGTGAGATTCGGTATTTCATCATAAGATAAACTTCTACTAATAATTTCTCTAACACCAGTAGAAATCTCTTTTTCAACAATTTCATCATCTCTTTGACAAGAATGAAATACAAATAAAATTCCTAAAAAAAGAAATCCAATTTTGATATAGATTTTAAACTTATTAGACATAAAATTAGGTTTGTTAGATTGATTAATTAACGTCAAATTGAATTGGAATAGTGTAACTACAAATAAAATGATTTATTCAATACAAAATATACTTAGAACTACGTATATTAATTTACAATACTCAATTCAACCAGCCTTCGCGATCCATACTGCGATATTGAATGGCTTCGGAAATGTGAGTTCCTGTAATCGACTCCGATGCTTCCAAGTCGGCAATAGTTCGCGATACCTTCAGAATACGATCATAAGCTCTCGCAGATAAGTTTAATTGCTCCATAGCATGCTTCAAAAGATTTAATGAGGCTTTATCAAGCTTGCAATGCTTTCGGATGTGCTTGGTTGTCATTTGCGCATTGTAATGCACGGTTTCCGAATTTGCAAAACGTAGGGTTTGTACCACTCTTGCTTCTGTCACACGCTTTCTTATCGCTACTGAAGATTCACCTTTTCTATCATCGGATAATTTGTCAAAAGGTACAGGTGTCACCTCTATATGAATATCGATACGATCTAATAATGGTCCAGACACCTTACTCAAATACCGCTGCATTTCCGCAGGCGATGATGTCACTGGCGCATTGGGATCATTAAAATAACCTCCCGGACTCGGGTTCATGCTGGCCACCAACATAAATGATGACGGATAAGTCACCGTGAATTTTGCTCTGGAGATAGTAACTTCTCTATCTTCTAAAGGCTGTCGCATCACCTCTAAAACTTCACGCTTAAATTCTGGTAGCTCATCTAAAAATAACACACCATTATGAGATAACGATATTTCTCCTGGCTGCGGATAACTGCCACCTCCAACTAGAGCGACATTGGAAATGGTATGATGCGGACTGCGAAACGGACGCTGTGACATGAGTCCTGTATGTGCTTTTACACGCCCAACAACAGAATGTATTTTAGTTGTCTCTAAAGCTTCGTGTAAAGTCATTGGCGGCAAAATACTTGGTAATCGTTTGGCGAGCATGGTCTTCCCAGCTCCTGGCGGTCCAATCAAAATGATGTTATGTCCACCCGCTGCAGCTATTTCCATACAACGCTTAATACTTTCTTGCCCTTTTACATCGCTAAAATCAAATTCTGGAAAGTCTAAATTCTTGTAAAATTCTTCTCGTGTATTGATAATAGTTTGTTCTAACGGTTCTTCTTTATCAAAATAGTCAATGACTTGCTTGATATTATCTACACCATAAACATCTAAACCATCAACAATTGCTGCTTCTTTGGCATTCTGCTTCGGAAGGATAAATCCTTTAAACCCCTCTTCCCTAGCTTTAACAGCAATAGGCAAAGCGCCTTTTATAGGTTGTAGGTTTCCGTCGAGAGATAATTCACCCATAATAAGATAGTCATCAAGGTACTTGGCCTTAATTTGTTTGGATGCCACAAGGACACCAATGGCCAACGTAAGATCGTAAGCAGAACCCTCTTTACGCAAGTCGGCTGGAGACATATTAATAATGATCTTCTTCCCTGGAATTTTATAACCGTTATTTTGAAGTGCGGCAGCAATGCGAAAATTACTTTCTTTGATAGCATTATCTGGCAAACCTACCAGATGATAGCCAATACCAGAATCGACATTAACTTCTACAGTTATCGTGGTAGCTTCAACACCAAAGACAGCACTACCAAAAACTTTTTTAAGCATAAACAGAATATTTTTCTAAATATAGAAAATATTCTACATAAAGTAATATGATTCACACAAAATTTCAAGTATAAACACTGGGTTTTACTTACCAGTATTTATACTTCAAAATTAGAATCTCATAATGCATAACTTAAAGACTAATCAAAACTCTAAAGTTATGAAAATCGTAAACAGAACTAGCGCCAAATTAAGTTACACCTTTAAATACGCAACTGGAGTTGGGTGTGGAGTTGTACCAGTTGGAAAAAGCGTACAAAAATCCTTTCCAGAACCTGGAACATTATTTGTTTCTACTGTTGGATCAATTGAATATTCAGATGTTACAAATGAAACCATTATTCTAACGGCAGAAATTTCTTAATTTCTTTGATTTACCAAGGCGCATCTTGATATATTTAATGTGCGCCTTGATAATTTAAATTCAAAAATTAAATGAGTTATCGTCCAAAAATATTAATTATTGGAGATGCCTATATTCCTACTGGATACGCTAGAGTGATAAGAAGTATTTTTGAACCATTAGCTCAAAAATATGAATTATGGCAATTAGCTATTCGATACAATGGAGAGCCGCATGACTATCCATGGCAATTAATCCAAGCGAATAAATTGGGCGACCCCTACGGATTTGATCAATTAGGTCCAATTGCAAAGTCCATGAATTCTGAAATTATATTTATTTTATATGATATCAACTTTCAGGGCAAGTATTTAGAAATTCTTAAATCTCATAATTTAAAGTCTAAAATTGTATGCTATTCACCAGTAGAATCTGGACCCATACCAATCGAACTATTAAAAACAATTAATCGCTTTGATCATTATACTGTTTTCACAGAATTTGCTAAGAATGAAATTAACAAAACCTTAAAAGAGTATCGTCTAGAAAATGGTTCTTTTAAATTTCCCAAGGTTCAAGTTATACCGCATGGCATAGATACAAATACGTTTTATCCATTGGCCGATAAGAAGATCGAAGGTAAAACTGTATCAGGGAAGAACTTAGCAAGACAAAGAATCGGATTAACCGATGAGGCTCAAAATAATTCTTTTATTGTTTTAAATGCCAATAGAAATATGTTCAAAAAACGTTTAGATATAACAATTCAAGGATTTGCTAAGTTTGCGCATAATAAACCTAAAAATGTTAAACTGTATCTTCACACAGCAATGCAATATACAGGTTGGAATATAGCTTTACTTGCAAAACGATTTAATATTGAAGATCGGATTATTCTAACAACAGATCAAAACAAACATCCTGAAGTCACTAGTGAATATTTAAATTTAATATATAACGCCTGCGATGTAGGTATCAATACTTCTACAAACGAAGGTTGGGGATTGGTGAGTTTTGAGCACGCAGCTACTATGAGTCCACAACTCATACCAAATCATACCTGCTTATCAAATTTATGGGAAAATTCTGCTTTAATGTTAAGTTCCAAATACACTATGATAAATACTAGTGATCATTGTGATAGCTATATTATCACTGCAGATGAAGTTGCAAATGCTCTAGAACACATATACAATGACACCTCATTAAGAAAACGAATAACTATAAATGGGTATAAAAATGCTACTAAAAAGGAATACCATTGGAGTGTTATTTCAAAATCTTGGGATCAATTGTTCAGAACCTTAATAAAAGAATCTATATAATAATTATGAAATTAAACTGGTACATAATATTCAATCCTAAGCTCTCCTCATAGTAGAATCACCTTTCATTTTTAAGAGCATCAGTAGGCTTAGGAACAAAATGTCCTTTTCCACCAGCTCTATCGTCATCAAACGTTACAGGAATATCATCATTAAGTGTGCGTTCATTCCAAGTTATATGTTGAGTCCCATCATCCTTTTTGACCATTGTAATACAGTCTTCAACTGGGCAAACCAAAGAACACAAATTACATCCTACGCAGTTTTCTTCAATAATACTCGGAATTCTATTTACTGGATCATCAGATAAAGCAATAGCCTGATGTGCACCATCATCACAAGCTATATAGCATAAATCACAGCCAATACATTTATCAGCATTAATTTCGGCTACGACCTTATGCTTTAAATTAAGATGTTTCCACTCTGTTACATTTGGTAATGCCTTACCTGCAAAGTCATAAATGGTGTTGTATCCTTTGTCTTCCATAAACTGACGCAAACCAGCTTCCATTTCACGCACAATACCAAAGCCATAATGCATTACAGCAGTACATACCTGTACAGAAGTAGCTCCTAACAAGATAAACTCTACAACATCACGCCATGTTTCAATACCTCCAATACCAGATAATGGTACTTTTCCAATTTCAGGATGCTGTGCTAAATCTTTTAGCATGTGCATAGCAATCGGTTTAACTGCTGGACCACAATAACCACCATTAGTTCCCTTTCCATCTACAATGGGATAAGGAGCATACGAATCTAAGTCAATACCAACAATACTCTTAATCGTGTTGATTAACGAAATAGAATCTGTTCCACCTTGAACTGCTGCTAATCCAGGATCGGTGATATGAGATATATTTGGTGATAGTTTTGTAATCACAGGAATTTTAGCAGCCTCTTTAACCCAACCAACAATTGTTTTTAACACTTCTGGTTCTTGACCAACAGCAGATCCCATTCCTCTTTCACACATACCATGAGGACAACCAAAATTAAGTTCTATTCCATCGGCTCCTGCATTTTCAACATCCTTGATAATTTGTTCCCACTCTGCTCTACTCTCCACCATTAAAGATGCAATAACAGCGTGGTCAGGAAAATATTTTTTTACTTCTTCGATTTCCCTGAGATTATCGGCTAAAGGTCTATCTGTAATTAACTCAATATTATTGAAACCCATCATTCTGGTATTTCTATAATTTACAGAACCGTAACGACTAGACACATTGACAACTGGCACACCTAATGTTTTCCATACTGCTCCTCCCCAACCTGCTTCAAAAGCCTTCATAATCTGGTATCCAGAATTTGTTGGTGGCGCTGAAGCCAACCAAAAAGGATTAGGTGCTTTTATACCTGCAAAATTTATTGATAAATCTACCATGTCTATATCTTATTTATTTAACCAATTATGAATTCCTTGCGCTGCCATTTTACCATCATAGGCTGCATTTACAACTTCGGCTCCTCCATTTACGGCATCTCCTCCTGCAAAATACTTAGCATTGGATGTTTGAAATTCACTATTGATTTTAATTCTTGTTTTCTTATCTATATCTAAGTCATCAATTAAATCATATAGATGACCTTGTTTGGCTTGACCTGTTGCTTTAATAACCATATCACATCTAACAATGAAAGTGTTATTCATATTTGTTTGCAATTTGCCTTCAACCAATTCTGTCTTGGCAAACTTTACGCCTTCTACATGTCCATTTCCAACAATTCCAATTGGTGTCACATTGAACAGGCTATCTACACCAGCACTAATAGCTAAATCATATTCAAAACCATAAGCGCCCATATTTTCTTTCGAATTTCTATACGCCAAAACTGTTTTACGTGCTCCCATTCTAGCCGCTTCAGACGCAGCATCCATAGCTGTATTTCCACCACCAATAACCACAACTTTAGCTGGAACCTTAGTGTTATGATGTTTCATGCGTAACTCTTCAATAAATTCAACTGCGCCAACAACACCTTTCTTATCCTCTCCTTCCAAACCTAAATGTCTAGTAGCTCCTAAACCGACACCAATAAATATGGCATCATAATTAGTTTCGAGCATTGTCAATTCGTCTTTTGAGTCAATTGCAGTATTATATTTAATGTTGAAACCTAACTGGTTTTGTAAGTACTCAACTTCTTTTAATACTTCTTCATTAGTGATTTTATAAGGTGCTATACCATGAACCGTCAATCCAGAAGGCTTGTCTTTAGCTTCAAATAAATCAACCTCATACCCTAAAGTTCTTGCCTCACAAGCACAAGCTAGTCCTGCAGGTCCAGCACCAATAACGGCTATTTTCTTTCCATTAGATGCACCAACTTTAAATAGTGTTTTATTAGCATCTATTGTTTTATTGGTGGCATAATTTTGCAACCTACCTATTTGAATTGGTGGCACATCCTGATGGTTATATACACAGGCACCTTCACATAAAACACCAGTAGGACAAACGACACCACAAGCATTTCCTAACCAATTAGAATCAAAAATTGTTTTGGATGCGCCTGTCACATTATCAGTATGAATTTGCTTTATAAATAACGGAATATCAATATGTGTCGGACAAGCCTGAACACAGGGAGCATCGTAACAAAATAGACATCGTGAAGCTTCATAATAAGCTTCAGTATCATTCATTAGCGGTTTTTTCTGCTTAAAATTCTTATCGAATTCGGCTTTTGTTGTTGGTCTTTTATATTCTGCCATATCTATAAATCTGTTAATCTACCATAAGTTTCTGGACGCCTGTCTCTAAAAAATTGCCATGTAGAGCGTACTTCTTCAATGAGATCCAAATCAAACTCGGCAACAAGCAACTCATCATCATCACGAGATGCTTCTGCAAAAATTTGTCCACGAGGATCAACGAAATATGATTGTCCGTAAAACTTTCCAAGGTTCCAAGGTTTTTCTTCACCAACACGATTAATACAGCCCATAAAATAACCATTAGCTGCGGCATGTGCTGGCTGTTCTAGCTTCCATAAATACTCACTTAAACCAGCAACTGTTGCCGAAGGATTATAAACGATCTCGGCGCCATTTAGCCCTAATGCTCTTGCGCCATCTGGAAAATGTCTGTCGTAACAGATATAAACACCAACTTTAGCGTACTTGGTTTGAAATACTGGGTATCCTAAATTTCCAGGTTTAAAGAAAAATTTCTCCCAAAATCCTGTTGTATGCGGAATATGATTTTTTCTGTATTTTCCTAAATAGGTTCCATCTGCATCAATTACTGCTGCAGTATTATACAAAACACCTGGCTGTTCCTTTTCATATATCGGAACAATAATGACCATATTATGTTTTTTAGCTAAAACTTGCATTTTCTCAGTAGTTGGACCTGGGACAGACTCGGCAGATTCGTACCATTTTCGGTCTTGGCCAGGGCAAAAATATGGTGTGTTAAAAATTTCTTGTAAACATAAAATTTGTACCCCTTGTCGTCCTGCTTCTTCTATGTAAGGAATATGTTTATCATACATAGCATCCATTATTTCTTGAATTGTTCCTTCTCCTTCAGTCATAGGAAGACTCATTTGTATCAATCCTGATTTTACTTTTCTTGGCATAATAGTTTAATTCTAAATTACTGTTTTTGATGTTTTTCCTCTCGGAATAAATTGTCCGTGACCTGCATTTAAAAGGCATTCTTCATTTTCGATAGCAACTTGACCTCTTAAAATGACAGTTTCAGTTTTTCCTGTTACTTTTTGCCCCTCATAAGCTGAGTAATCACAATTCATATGATGGGTTTCTACAGAAATAGTATGTTCTTTTTTAGGATCAAATATCACAATATCTGCATCACTGCCGATAGCAATGGTTCCTTTCCTAGGATACATTCCAAAAATTTTAGCAGCATTAGTTGAGCTCACTTCAACATATTTTGTCAAGGAGATCTTTCCTTTATGAACACCTTCTGAAAACAACAATTCCATACGGTGTTCTATTGCTGGATGCCCATTAGGTATTTTTGAAAAATCATCCTTCCCCATTTTCTTCTGTTCCCACATAAATGGGCAATGATCTGTACCGACAACTTGAACCAAGCCTTGATTTATACCAGACCATAATGCGGCTTGATCTTTCTTTTCTCTTAATGGTGGACTCATCACCCATTTAGCGCCTTCAAAGTCATTTTCATATAAAGACGCATCTAGCATTAAATATTGTGTACATGTTTCAACAAAGACTTTTTGATTACGCTGTGTCGCCTTTCTAACAGCATTTAGAGCACCTTCACAAGTCATATGGACAATATAACCAGGGCAACCAGTGTAGTTTAGCATATCTGCAAAACGGGCAGATGCCTCAGCCTCTGTGACTTCGGGTTGAGACAAATAATGATATAATGGAGATAAATTTCCAAGAGCTCTATTTTTAGCAATTAATGAATCAATCATATCACCATTAGTAGCATGTACTGTAACTAAACCACCATGTTTTTTAACAACCTTCATGAGTTGTACCATTTGACCATCATCAATCATCAAAGCACCTTTATAAGCCATAAATGTTTTAAAGGAGGAAATACCTTCCTCTTCAATCATCGCTACAACTTCTTTTGCAACATCATCATTAAAATCGGTCACAGCCATATGATATGAATAATCTCCTATTGCTTTTCCATGAGATTTCTGTTGCCAAGTCTTTAATGCATTGTGAAGTGTATCACCTTGAGTTTGCAAAATAAAATCTATAACCATAGTCGTACCTCCATGTAGCGCAGCTCGTGTTCCTGTCTCATAATCATCACTTGAATAAGTTCCCATAAATGGCATATCTAAATGCACATGAGGGTCAATACCTCCAGGAAACACAAGTTTATCAGTAGCATCAATTATCTTATCAGCTTGATAATCTAAATCTTTACCAATAGCGATAATCTTTTCAGCTTCGATATAAACATCTGCTATATAACTTTCAGAAGCTGTTACGATTTGGCCGTTTTTTATTAAAATTGACATGTCAGATATTAAATTTATAAGTTAATCAATGTCTTAAATTTACAAGTTTTTAATGAGTATCATCACTATTTAATTGACTTATTGATGTATTCTCTTCTGAAATTTTGCTCACGATTACTCCAACTATTATGGCTAACATAAATGAAGGTCCTAGTTCTCCAAGTTTTTCAAAATAAACACCTATAGTATCTAAAGAGGCAAAGCCAAATTTAAAGAGTGGAACAGACAAAAATCCTGTAATCATAGAAGCAATGGCACCTTTCTCATTGAATCTATCCCAAAAGAGCGATAAAATAATTGTCGGGCAAAACGTAGCAGCAATGCCAGACCAGCCAAAAATGACAAACCAAAATATGGTACGTTCGGGAGTTGTAACTGCAACAATCATTGCAATTAATAGTGCGAATATTGCTAATAAAAATGTAATGCCTTTAGATATTTTCGCCAGTTCTTTTTCAGTTTTATTAGGCTTAAATATTTGCTGATAAAAATCCCTAGATATGGCACTAGACGCTACAACTAATAGAGAATCGATTGTAGACATAATTGCAGATAAAACAGCTGCAATATAAATCCCAATTAATGTAAGCGGCATAATTCTTTCAACTAAAAGCGGTAGCACATTTTGCGCTCCATTACCTAAAACCACCTCAGGATCTGCATCGACAGATGTCAAAAGGTATCTACCAAAAATTCCAATAAGTACAGCACATGAATCTGTTAAGATGGTAAACACAAAAGCAACCCAACGTCCTTTTTTTATTTCTGCTGTACTTTTTATAGACATAAATCGCACAAATAATTGAGGAGATCCCATAAAGCCTAAACCAATACATAGAAACCCTAAAACTGTAAAAAGGTTTATTAAGTTAAAACCGCCTTCTCCCCAAATATTTAAAAATGAGGGATCCAAAGCTATCAAGCCTTCAGATATAGATACATTGGATGATATAGAAAAATAGGCAACTATAGGCAATCCTACTAAGCCCAAAAGCATAATTAAGCCTTGGAATAAATCAGACCAAGCAACAGCCACAAAACCTCCTGAAAAAATATAAGCTAAGACTATAAAAAAGCCTACAATTGCTCCAGTAAAATAATTCCAGCCTAGAAACGATTCGAATGCTGATCCCGTAGCATCAATTTGCGCACTCACATATATGACCACAAATAATGACAACGCGGTTGCTGCAACAATGCGCAAGGTGTTTGTTTTAGATTTAAATCGGCTTACTAAATAATCTGGGATTGTTATTGAGTTATAGCCATCAGAAAGTTTTTTGAATTTCTCAGCCATAAAAAACCAGGAGACTGTTACTCCAATAACTTCTCCCAATACGACCCAAAATGCCGAAACACCAACCATAGCACCTAAACCTGTAAGTCCTAATAACAGCCAAGCCGATTCTCCTGTAGCTCTAGCAGAAAATGCAACAACCCAAAAATTCAATTTCTTTCCGCCTACATAATAATCTTTAGTCGTCTTAATTCGTTTAGAGGCGATGTATCCAATAAAAAAGAGGATTGAAAAATAGATAAATAATATAATATACTTTGTAATCACTTTAGATCGTTTTTTTCATTAGAATACAGTACAAAACAAAAGAAATGATAAACCCAGTGAACCAAGATAATGAATACAAAAAGTTCAATGCTGGAACCCAGTATCCAATCAAAGCTGCAAATACACCAATAAACAATGCAATCATTGCTGCTTTATTAAATCCAGTCTTTTTATATGAATAAATCCCATCTTCCTTATACAGTTCGGAGAGTTTCAACCGTTTTTTTCTTACTACGTAATAGTCTGCAATCAAAATCCCTAAAACAGGCCCTAAAAGTCCACTAACAAAAATTAAGAAACCAGAAATTTCACTTAGCAACCACCAAGGCATGATAAGTATGCCAATAATTCCAGTAATCGTCCCTCCTTTTTTGAAGCTTATTTTTTTTGGCCATAGATTTGAAAATGCATTTGATGGTGCGATAACATTTGCTGCAATATTTGTACTCAAGGTTGCAATAATCATAAAAACTTGCGCAACAATTACAACTACTGGATTTTTAAACTTTGCGATTAATGACACTGGATCCCAAGGTGCGTCATCAGCAATTAGGATCTCTTTAAAATTAATGATTGCAGCGCAAGTCACGAAGATGCCAACAAAAGAGTACAACATCATTGTTGCTGGTAATCCAATAAACTGTCCTGCAATTTGGTCTTTTTGCGTTGCTGCAAAGCGTGTAATATCTGCAATACTAATTGACATTGTTGCCCAAAATCCTACCATAGCAGTTAGCCACAGTAAATAACTCCACAATTTACTTCCAGAGTTTTCTGAAATTACATTTGCAGTTACAACACTCGATAAAACATCAGTGTTCCTAAATTGCACTTGGACATTTTCAGCAGATGGAATTAGAATAGGATTTGAAGTGAATGTTTCCCAAGTTGAGCTTTTATCTGATACGATATTATACTCTGAAGCTTTTAGCGCACCTTCTTTACTTTTTAAAACATTTAAATTAAGATAAAACTTATCGTCTTTTTCGGTGATGGTAGCTGCTGTTTTTTCTAATTGTACACTTTGATCCAAAACTACTGAAAAACCTTCTGCCTTTGCATAACTCCAATAAATTAGAATCAATCCCATTATGATGAGTATTGGTGCAGAATAGGTTTCGAGCCATTTAATACTTTCTGTCCCTTTCCAAATGAAGTACATGTTAACAAACCAAAATATAGCAAAGCCTACAAACTTACCTATAGACAATCCGAGCTCACCAGTAGAACCAGTTATAGCATTGAAAATAGCATAGATAGCCAAGCCTCCTATCCAAGTTTGAACACCAAACCAGCCACACGCAATAACACCACGAGTTACCGAAGCCAAATGAACACCTTTTGTTCCAAAAGCGGCACGACCTATCACTGGGAACGGCACACCATACTTTACTCCTGCGTGCCCATTAAGCACCATTGGTATGGTAATAATTAAATTGGCTAGACCAATAATAATCAAAGCTTCATACCAATTTAATCCCGTTTTTATCATATAAGATGCTAACAGGTACGTAGGAATACATACAGCCATCCCAACCCAAATCGCAGCTAAATGCCATTTACTCCAGGTGCGTTGATTTGCAGGTACAGGAGCTAAATCATCACTATATAAAGGTGAATCGGAAACGTCTTCGTGTAATTCTACAATGTCTTTATTCATTTAGAAACAGGTATCTATTTTAGTTTTCTTTTTCAAACCAAAGATGTCTTACACGACCATTCGTAACATAAAATCCTTCTATCTTGTCTTTGGAATTTCGCTTTACCTTTATAACCACTCCTGGAACCATTTGCAATATATTTTTACCTATAAATTCTACGGGGAATTCTCCATGCCTAATATGCCTCCACTTTAAGTCATCATTTTCTAAGTAAAAACGATATTGCGTTTCTAATTCTGGGCTATAGTAAGTACCAACATAAGCTTTTTTGTCAATACTAGATGGTGAAACAGGACTAAATGCTTCCATAATTATTGGTGCGTCATCATCAATTAACACTAGCATTTCTTTTAGTGTATTGTTATTAAAAACAAACTCTGTGACAAGATCTACCTGAACATCTAACATTTTAAACTTAGACTTACCAATAGGTACAAGTTTATTTTCATTTCCAGGCGCACGTTGATACATTAGCGTATCATTTTTAATATAAATCTTTCGCGCATAACTTTCTTTATTATTCCAAAATTGTCCTTCATACTTTTTCAGTTCTTTAGAATTGTACTCTATAGCCTCAGGAAGTTTAGATTTGAATTCATTTGTTTGATTATTTGCCTCTATAAATAATTGAGATAATGCATTATTCTTTCCACCAATATTAGAGGAAGAAAAATTAGACAAAATCACAATATTCAATTTTTCCTCAGGAAATGAACTAGCCGAAGCTCTAAACCCACCAACAGCTCCATTATGCTGAATACGTTTTTTACCATTAAAGTCGTCGATAACAACTCCGAAGGCATAGTTATTTGGTTTCCCATTATTAAATGTATCAAGGGTTTCCAACATTTTAAATGCGCTTTCCCATCCTTCTTTAGGCGCATAAAAATTAGATAACCAACTTAACAACTCATTGGTATTAGAATGTACATTACCAGAACCTACATAACCCCAATATTCAACTGCGCGTACAAAAGCCTCTCCGTTATAATTATAAGACGTAGCATTATTAGGCACTATTCTATTATACTTATCTTCAGCATAAGAGTTAGTCATTCCTAAAGGATCAAATACTGACTTTTTCATCCAATCTGAAAATTTCTCACCAGTAACTTCTTCAATAATATCTGCCATAAACATATAACCTGTGTTACAATACAAATATTCATCGCCAGGTTTAAAATTTAAATCTGTTTGATACTTCATAACTCGCCTTAAATCTGCATTAGTTTTAGAGTCATCATCACGCCAACCTGCAATTCCAAAAAGCGCATGTAAACTTCTTAAACCACTTGTATGATGCAATAAATGTCTGATGGTGATTTTATGACCAAAATCTGGCAAGTCAGTTAAGTATTTGCGAATATCGTCATCAACCGACAATTTGCCCTGTTCATGAAGTAATACGATACCCATGGCAGTAAATTGTTTGGAGACAGAACCAATATTAAATAAGGTTTCTGGAGAATTTGGAATGTTGTATTCTAAGCTAGCTGCACCAAATGCCTTGGAATAAATTACTTCTCCATTTTTCATAACTCCAACAGCTCCACCTGCCGACTTTGGATTATCCCATGACGCAAATATTTCATCTATTTGACCTTCAAGTGTAGTGGGTTTTTCTTTGACCTTTTCTGTTCGTTTAAAGGTTAGTGGTAAACTATTTCCATTCTGAGTGAACGTTCCATTAATTTCTTTACCCTTCAACTCTCCATTATAAATCACTTGAAGATCGGTAACTTCAACAGTTAGTTTAGGATTCTCAAAAGACAGAGATGATACAGGAATTTCTTGATTGCTTTGATCTGGGCTCATCATTATCGCTGAATAGTTATCGGCCGATTTATTAATTGTAAGATGAATTCGCAGTGAATTTCCTGGTATTTCTAAAAGGCCATACCATTTTCCAGTAATGTCTTGAGCATTTAGCGTTGTAGTAATACATAATACAACTAAGATTTTTAAAAGTGTTTTCATGACCTATCAGATTTTAAATTAATTAGATTTAATCCGTTTTCTACCTAAGTAGAAATGTATTTAATTACAATATTCATCAGCGATAGAAATTGCTTGGGAAATAATTTTTAAGCCTTCGTCCACTTCTTCTTTGGTTACATTTAAAGGAGGCGCAATAAAAATCCAATTCCATCTCACAAATGTGAACATACCCAACTCTCTAATTTTAGAAGCCATTCTTTGTGTAGCTTCCATTTCATGAGGTTTAGCATTCCAAGGCGTAGTAGGTTCCCTGGTATTACGATTTTTAACCAGTTCTATACATCCTAAAAGCCCAGTGTTTCTAAAATCACCAATAGAAGGATGCTTTGCTTTTAATTTTTCTACTTCAGCTTCAATATATAATCCCATTTCAGCAGCACGATTAACTAAATCTTCTTCCTGTATAATTCGAATATTTTCTAGAGCAGCAGCACATAGTGTTGGATGTGCAGAGTAAGTTAGTCCTATAATCATTGGATTATCATTAAAATGCTCTGCAATTTTATCGGTCACTACAACACCACCAAGAGGTAAGTAACCAGAAGTTAAACCTTTAGCTAAACACATGATATCTGGTGTAACACCATGATGATCAATTCCGAACATTTTTCCTGTACGACCAAACCCACTCATGACCTCATCATCAATCATCATAATGCCATACTTATCACAAAGTTCACGAACATGTTTCAAATACATAGGCGGATATTTTAAGCAGCCGGAAGAACCAGACTCGCCTTCAAATAGAATAGCTGCAACACTATCTGGATTTTCAAATTGGATGACACGTTCTAGGTGAGCTAATGCACGCTCACCACATTCTTTTATTGAAGAAGAATTCCATGGACAACGATATGCATAAGGATTTTCTACATGCACCACACTTGGCATTGCTTGTCCATCTACCGGAAATCTTCTAGGATCTCCTCCAGCAGTTATTGCACCATATGTAGCGCCATGGTATGCTCTGTAATGCGTAATAATCTTGTGACGACCTGTAACCATCCGAGCTAATTTGATACCATTTTCTATAGCCTCTGCGCCTCCAAGGGTAAAAAATGTCTTAGTTAAATTTCCAGGTGTTATTTCAGCTAGTTTTTTACCCAAACGACCACGAACGTCAGTTGCCATTCCAGGGTATACATAACTAACTTGTTGCATTTGTTTTGTTACTGCTTCTGTAATTCGTTGATCACCATGACCAATATTTACATTCATTAACTGCGAGGTGAAATCTAAATATTTCTTTCCGTCTCTATCGTATACATATGAGCCTTTAGCATGAGAAGCATTTATTGGGTTCAATCCTCCTTGTTTTCCCCAAGAGAATAAAGTGTAGTCTAAATTATCCTTTACGATTTGTTTATTATTCATTAATTCAAATAATTGATTAATAGGGTTTTATATAATTTTATTTAAACAACAAATTAACTCATCCAGTTTGTTTGTGCTTCTGGATTCCACTTAGTGGTTGTCTTTTTATTTTGTGTCCAGAATTCAATTGAGCTACGTCCAGTAATATCGCCAACTCCAAATTTGGATTCATTCCATCCACCAAAAGAAAAAGGCTCTCTAGGCACCGGAACTCCAATATTAACACCAATCATTCCTGCACTTGCACGTTCCATGACTTGCTTTGCTAATCCGCCACTTTGTGTAAAAACAGCAGCGGCATTCCCATAATTGGAACCATTTTCAATTTCAATAGCTTCATCCAAATCTTTAGCACGAATAATAGAAATTACTGGTCCGAAAATTTCTTCTCGAGCTACAGACATATCTGTCGTAACATGATCTATAATAGTAGGTCCTACATAAAAGCCACCTTCTTTACCAGGAACTGTTGCGTGACGCCCATCTAATAATATCTTAGCTCCATTTCTTTCAGCTTCATCAATATAGCCTTCAATACGTTCTTTAGCCTCAGCAGTAATAACTGATCCGAGATTATCACCAGGAACAATAGCTTTTGCATCTTCAACCATACGATCAATAATATGCTGTACTTTATCCACACCTACCATTACTGATGCTGCCATACAGCGCTGACCAGCACAACCAGACATTGAAGCCACAACGTTAGACGCTGTCATTTCTGGATTGGCATCTGGTAGCACCAACAAGTGATTTTTAGCTCCACCCAAAGCCACGCATCGTTTTAAATTAGACGTAGCGCGTTTGTAAACAATTTTGGCTACTTTGGTGGATCCAACAAAAGAAACGGCCTCTATTAAAGGGTGATCACAAATGGCTTCAACAACTTCTTTACCTCCATTGACAATATTAAACACACCATCGGGAAGACCTGCCTCCTTAAGAAGCTCGGCCATACGAACAGTGCTTAATGGCACCATTTCTGATGGCTTCATAACCATCGTGTTTCCCAAAACTAAAGCGTTAGGAAGTGTCCAATGCGGTACCATATTTGGAAAATTAAAAGGCGTAATAGAGGCAACAACGCCTAGAGGTTTACGTTCAATTCGACACTCTACACCTTTACTGACTTCCTGAACTTCATTAACAACAATTTGCGGCATAGATACGGCAAACTCACAAAGCTCCATGCTTTTTTCGACTTCAGCTTTGGCCTCGCCATATGTTTTCCCGTTTTCAAGTTGCACTAAGTTGGTAAGCTCCTCCATGTTTTGTTCTAATAGATTTCGATATCTAAAGAATATTTGAACCCGCTCTTTAAAGGTCATTTCTGACCAACCTGGAAATGCTTTTTTTGCCGCTTGAACAGCAGCATCAACATCTTGGGTTGTAGATAATGGAATTGAAGAAATTTTACGACCATCTAACGGACTTAAAACATCCATTGTATGTTGCTCATTTCTTTCAAATTTTCCATTTATATAATTTTTTACTTCGGAAAGTGTATCACTAACATTCATCATCAGCTTATCAGATTAATTTCATTAATATTTGAACAAAAAATAAGAATGCTATAAAAACCCCACACGCTATTAAGGATTTCTAATCACACTCTAATCAAATATATGAAATATATATTGAAATATACCTTTTAATGAACTATCAATAATAATTTAAAATTTATATTGAATAATTATTAATTAAAGCTTGATTTTTAAGATTACAATAAAACGTTTTTGGTTTTATATTATGAGATTACACTATCAATGATCGATTCTAAATCGTGATCATCGTCGAGACCATTTAACCATGTAGTGGTTTCTTGATGCATGACAAAAGAATTAAGAGCCTGACTTACACCATGCTTATTATCAGTTGGTAAGTTTTCAACCACCGTTTCTAAGTTTTCTAAGAGTTGTAATGGCGACACCTTTTCTTCACTTAGCTTAAAAGCTATCTTACCAGTAAGGTCTAGAAATTTCAGATAGTTAACCTTAGTCGTTATTGGCGAACTCACTCCTAACCTATCAAATACTTCTCTTGTAGCTGCTCTTGTTTGTGGTCCCGAAATACCATCAACAATAATTGATTTTCCGTAGATATATTTTAAAACCATTTGTAAATACAAGGTTTCAGATTTTGACGATTCGTTATAGTCTACATTTACGCTCGTATCAAAATGCCAATGATCAGCATGATTCGGATACAAGTAATTGAGTACTATTCCGAAGTGTTTCCGCAAATAAGACTCTATACCTAAATACAGCTCTTTATGGTGAATAAAATTATTGGTAATCAATGTATGATTGTCCCAAAAAACAGCATCCAAATCAAATGCTTTTCCTAAACCATGATGACCTGGCTTGTTTACTAAAATTCCAGCACAAGTAATTACATTTGGCTTTCCTAATGGGCAATTTGTGAAGACCTCATCAAAAGCAGTATTTAAAATTTCAAAGAAACCCTCTTCTACTTTAAAGTCTTGTGGTCTTCCAATAGTTCCGTAAGGGTGTTGTGGTAATCTCGCATAATGCAAGGCAATACCATTAATAGCATTAATAGTTTTCATAACAAATGATTTAAAAGATTAATTATCTACTAATTAGTATTGTAAGGGAGAACTTAAATTTACGAAAAAGTTTTTAGGTTCAGGTTATGCAACCATTTTTTTAGATGGATTGAGTTACAAACTCTAAAGCCCGTTTTTCGTTGTAATAGACATTTCCGCCTAGAATAAACCCAACATGTCCTCCATACTTTGGCATTTCTAAATAGAGATGTTCATTGGCTTTGGCCTCTTTGACAGGGAAACATTCATGGGATAGAAAGGAATCGTTAAGCGCATTGATAAGTAATGTTGGTGTTTTAATAGTTTTTAAAAACTGAAGACTACTACATTTTTCATAATAATCAAGCGCGTTTTTAAATCCGTGAGCTTTCGACGTATATACTTCATCAAAATCTCTCAGGGTTTTAATAGAACGTATCTCTTCTTCAGAAATATGATTAGGAAATGTCTTAATC
The DNA here is from genome assembly GCF_021032705.1 of Psychroserpens luteolus. Taxonomy (GTDB): domain Bacteria; phylum Bacteroidota; class Bacteroidia; order Flavobacteriales; family Flavobacteriaceae; genus Psychroserpens; species Psychroserpens luteolus. Next base: position 541,828 of record NZ_JAHVXI010000002.1, read on the forward strand.
TTCTTTTTAAGTTTGTCTACCAAATGCTTTCTAAATCTGATAGCAAAAGCTTTATTTTTTAGCGTATGTAACGCTCTAGCCGAACCTGTAAGATGCACAGGAACAGATATCGCTATTGCACTTTTAACCTCCTTGGGAATTAGTCGATCCTCTCCTAAATATTTGAGCGTGATATTTCCACCTAAACTAATACCTTTAATATATATCTTGGAATATCCTTTTTTCTTAATACAATACTGAACCACATCATCCAGGTCATTTGTTGCTCCAGAATGATAACTATTATAAAACCGGTTATCTTCTCCGCTACACCCTCTAAAATTAACCGAAGCCGCATCAATCCCATGCTCGTTGAATAGTTTAGCCGTTCCAGTAATATAAGGTCGTTGTGCATGACCTTCTAAGCCATGAAGTAAGACTACTACTTCTTTTGATGATTTTTCGGCATAACTCCAATCAATATCCAAAAAATCTTGGTCGCGGGTTTCTATGCGTTCGCGTTTTTGTTTTAGCCCATTTACTTTTCGAAATAAACCTGAATATACTGTAGCTATGAATCCGTTTCTAAACCAAAACGGCACCTTATAGGTCGATTCTACTATAGGCATGCAGTTTGATCTATTATTTTAAAACGGTGAATTCAATTGACGAATCGTTATATACTTTATGCGTTTGCGTTTTAAAATCTTCTTCCTTTGCCTGAAAAATATTGTCGACATAGGTTTGCGGATTAGCATCTATATAAGGAAAAAATGTACTTTGAACTTGCACTTGTATTTTATGTCCTTTTTTAAAGGTATGAAACACGTCCTGCAGCTCAATATTCACAGCTGTTTTTTGATTAGGAACGAAAGGTTCTGGGGTACTCATACTGTTTCTAAAACGACCACGCATGGTTTCACTTCTCACCATCAAGTGATAATTACTCAGCTTCAGATGGTCTTGAACATCCTCATTATCATCAGGTGTTTCCATATCTGATGGATACACATCGATTACTTTTACAATCCAATCTGCAGCAGTACCAGTTGTAGACACATTAAGCTTAGCCAAAATATCTCCAGCTAAGGTGATATCATTTTCTAAAATTTCAGTTTCAAATACCAATACATCTGGGCGCCTAGCTGCAAAACGCTGATCATCTGTCATAAACTTACGTGGTGTAAAGACGACTTTTATATCTTCGGTGTAAGGGACTGGTTTTTTGGGGTCACTCACAAAATCTGATGTTGCTATCCTACGATTTGCTTGTTGTGTTAATCGTTCATAAGGCTGCATAAAATAACTTTCCTTTGTTGTATTCTCTGGCGGCCAAGTATCAAAACTCGCCCATTCTTTTTTACCTGTATCAAACATATGTGCCTCTGGCAAGTCTACATTTTCACTTGCATCTCCTTTAAGAAAATGATTAAAGAAAGGCGTTTCTATGTCCTTCTGGAAATAATCTGAAAGGTTATCTCCAAAATGAATATTACCAATCACTTGTCGTTCTTTTGTTCTAGCCCAATCACCATGACTCCATGGTCCAAATACAACAGAATTGAAATTGTCACTATTTTCCTCAATACTCGAATAGGTATTAAATGGGCCATATAGATCTTCAGCATCAAACAAACCTCCTACAATAAGTGTGGCTGGTTTAATATCTTTTAAATGTTGAATAATCCCTCTACTCTGCCAAAATTCATCATAGTTAGGATGCGTTTTTATTTGTTCATAAAATACATTGTCTTCATCATAATATGTATCAAGATTACTTAAAGGTCCAGCATCTAAAAAGAACTGATATTGATCTTCAGTTCCAATATCTGGGAACTCATACCAAGCTTCCTTTGTTGGAGTATCTTTCATATAACCAAAAACAGAGGTTGCTCTCCAATAACTCAATAAAAAAGCACCATTATGAATAAAATCATCAAAATAAAAATCACCAATACAGGCTTGAGGAGATGATGCTTTTAACGCTGGGTGTCCAGACAGAACAGAATATGTCGCATAAAACCCAGGATATGAAATACCGTAAGTACCAACATTTCCGTTGTTGTTATCTACATTATTAATTAACCATTCTATGGTATCATAAGTATCACTAGCTTCATCTGTCTGGTTTCCAGTTTTATTTGGAATAAATGCTCTCATGTTATCATAAACTCCTTCACTATTCCAGCGACCACGTACATCTTGGTAGACCATTATATTGCCCTCTTCCATAAGATATTTATTTGGTCCTACTTTTTTACTGAATTTATCTTCTCCGTAAGGTCGGCAACTATATGGTGTGCGTTTCAAAAGAATTGGATACGCTTTGGATGTGTCCTTAGGAGAATAGATAGTCGTATGGAGTTTGATTCCATCACGCATTTCTATCATGACCTCTTTTTTAGTGTAGTTATCTTTCGAATACGTATCTTCTACTTCTGTGGTTTCCGATCCCTCTACAACAGGTGTTTCGGTACGCTTACAATTAGTGAATGCAATAGCTATTAAGGCAAGGATAATTAGTCTTTTCATTATAGTTGGAAATTTTTAAAGCTTAAAGATAATCTATTCTAAATTTATTAGAACACTAATTTATGATTAGATGATTCAAAAAAAAGCATATGTCGATTAATAGTTTAAATTTGCCAAATAATTTCAATCTATGGCAATTCTCTCTTCTCTTGGTTTAATACTCATCACTTGTCTTGTTATATGGCGTGCATGTGACGGTTTTGAAATGGCTTCTAACTATTTAGGAAGGCATATGAAAGATGGTATTAAAGGCGCGACAATCAATGCCATTGGAAGTAGTCTGCCAGAATTGTTCACCACTATATTTTTTCTATTTGTATTGAAAGACAAAGATGGATTTTCTGGAGGTATTGGAACCACTGCAGGAAGTGCCGTTTTTAATGCCATGATTATACCTGCAGTTGTAATTATAGTTGTTATTGGCAAAGGGATTTCTTCAAACATTGAAATCTCCCGAAAAGTAATTTTACGAGATGGTATAGCTTTGATCCTTGCTGAATTAGCGTTAATTTTTGTCATAACAGGCACAACTCTTAATTGGACTCACGGACTAGTTTTAATGCTTCTGTATATAGCTTATGTGAGTTATATGCTCTTAAGCCAAGGTGCAGGAGATGTTGAGAATGAGTATGAAGATGAAGCCGATGGTGGCAATAGAACGGTAGCACTGTTTAAAGGTGATCTTGCCACAGCTATACTTGGTGATTCTAAAATTAATACAACTAAAGCTGTTTCATTATTAATCGTCTCCGTTTTTTTTATAGGAATAGCTTGCTTCTGGTTGGTTGAGGCTTGTGAGCAATTTGGGACTGCAATTGGAATGCCTATCTATTTTGTATCAGTAGTATTAGCCTCTGCGGCAACTAGCGTACCAGACACTATAATTTCTTATAAAGATGCCATGAAAGGGAATTATGACGATGCAGTTGCCAATGCCTTAGGCAGTAATATTTTTGATGTTTGCTTTGCTTTAGGCTTTCCTCTTTTTCTATTCACACTTATTTACGGTCCGATAGAAATGAGTCCTGAAACCATAGAAAATGTAGGACAGTTACGTATCCTATTACTAATTTTAACGGTAGTCGTATTCTTAATTTTCGTCTTCGCAAAAAAAGGGGTAAAACGCTCTCACGCCAAACTATTGATCACACTATATTTTGTATTTGTAGCATATTCTATAGGAAAAGGGATCAACTATGATTTGCCAGTTATTAGAGAAATTTCAGCATTCCTATCTGCTATATCACATTGGCTGACTTCATTTTTCTAGATACTAGCTACAATTCGTCTTCACTTAATACAATGAGAAAGTCATTTTCATTGAGCTCTATCTCCATATTTTTATCTGGATTTAAAGTAATTCCAAAGTTATCGTCAAGAGATTTACACTGATGCCCTTTCCTTATACCTAAACACACTTCATCTCGTTGCTGGGCACAAAATATAGCATCTACAAATTTGATATTCTGCGGAAAGGTATCAAAATATAAACTCGCAGGTTTTACATAAATCTCGCTGCCATCTTCTGAAAAGATATCATCGTAAAATGTCTTCATCAAAGACTCTTCACTAAGTTGTGCTAAAATCATAGTAATCAACTTATTACTAATGATGAAATCATCTACATTCGTTTGGGTTATGATTTCTTGATTTTCTGAATTTAATACTTGGGTTATAATATGTAAGCCATCCTCTTCGCTCACTACTTTTCTTAATAATAGCAAAATAATTAGTGTATCAGAATCAATTTTATCAGCAGACTGTTCTTCAACACTTTGTGATAAAATAACAATGGTATCATAGCTTCCTGGATTTATAGTCTCCAGATTTTCAAGATCTAAAGGATTAGAATCATGAAGCGAAATATTAAAATCTGAAAATTCTGAAGCGATGTCATCTATAGCTTCTTTTAATTCTTCTGTAGGTGCATTGAACATGATGTCAAAATCTGAACCCTCTAACAAATAATCGGTAGCTTCTTCAATGAACACTTCAGCAACCTTGTGCCAACCTAAAATGAGAATACGTTTCTTGACTTGATCCAAACGCTTATCTATAATTCTTTTCTCTTTATCAGGAAAGTAATATTGCTTGTTTTCATAAGCTATTGTAGAATCGTCTTCTGCCAAAATAACAACACTATCACCATCTTTTACAATAGTATCTTTTGCTGGTCTCAAGACTAAACCATCGTCTTCAGAATAAATTCCGAGAGGAATCCCATCTTTTAGATAATAGCTTAATTCGCTAAATAAAACATTATTCCAGTTATCTTCATAAAAATACACTTCACAACCATCAAAGGATAAAATTTCTTTATAGACAGTATCCAAACCACTAGTTAAAGAGGTTTGAATAAGCAGTTTACCCATAATATTCCAACTATCAATCGCAATGATATTATCATCCTCAAAAAAGCTTATGATGTCTCTTTTTTCTTTAGTAAATATTTCGGCGATAATTGGTAATTCATTGCTTCCATTTTGACAGGCAGTTATAGCCAATATCGATTTCACTGATTGCACATCACTAGCTACTTTTTTATCGTTAGTAGCACTTTCAGAACAATTCGCTAAAATAATAATAGACCTCGCTTGCTCTAAATTGATACGTTTCAACTCATTAATATTAGCGTAATCACCTTGCGTTGTAATCACTTCTGTTGTCATCATGTCGGGAAGACGTTTAGTGATTAGATTATCCATGGTCTCTTTATCTTCGCGAGACAAAATAACCACTGACGCTTTAGATTCACTCTCATTAGCCAAAATAAGTTCTCTAATTACATCTACCACACGCTCATTCCAACCTAAAATTATCGTGTGGTTGTTTTCTATAACCTTTCCTCTACCCTTTCTGAAATCATACAGCATTGTATCTAAAGCAGTGGTAATAAAACCAATTAGCATGGAGAGCAAAATAACACCTGTTAATCCTGAAAGTACTGTTAATACCTTTAGGTACGTTGGCGCCTCATTATCTTGATTCATATTACCTGGATCGGTCATCTCAAGGAAGGTTACCCATATATCTCTAAAAATATTACCTGTATAATTTAAACTTGGAAATATATTGATAAGTAATAGACGTAGCCCAACAAGCACAATAAACACGATAATGAAAATTATGAGCAAGCTTTTAAATATAGACGAACCGCCTTTACTTAAAAAACGTTCTGCCCTATAGTTCAAACGTTCTCTAAACGAATTTTTCATAAATAGTGGTTAGTTAGTTTAATAGAAGATTAGTTGAGTTGCTCGACAAATTCTGCCATAATGCCTTTAATGTGAGCTGATGACATTTCCATGATAGTTCCCATGTCTAGAATCATTTTTCGTTCTGACTCATCAAAATGACCATCAGAATAAGCCACATCAAGCGCACACTTAATTAAAAGTTCTTTTCCATGCTCATTTAAAGCAGGACCAACATGTTTTAAATAGGTAGATATGTCACTACTATCTGCCTGAACTTCTTTGATATAATCATCTAATTGAAATGACGACATATCATTATGACCATATTTATTGATAATAGCTAAAACAGCTACTTTTTCATTGTTATCGATTACGCCATCTGCCAGCATGATTTTTACCATAACATGTCTAATAGCCTGCTCATACATAGCCATAAATGCAGCTTTATCTGTAGATTTAGAAGTGTCTAGAACACGAGTAATGAACGTTCCTTTACAATGATTGCATTCTACATATTCTCCTTTATTACCTAAAGGAATTAACGGGATAAAATACAATGTAAAAAATTGGGTGACTTTTCTGTGTCTGTAGCCTCTATCAGCTTCACATTGTGGACAATTAAAACTTCCAGTAGCTTTAGTAGAACGAACTCCGCGTGTTCCAAATATGATCATAAGTTAGGTTTTTAGGTAAAAGTTAGATGTTAAATATAATAATCTTAATTAAAATATCTAAACTTCTAAACTTACAAACTTAAAATCCTTACCATTAAATAATCCTTTATCACTTAGTTTTAATGAGGGAATAACCAATAAGGCCATAAAAGACAATGTCATGTATGGCGCATTTAGAGAGCTCCCTAAAACTTTCGCCATGCGATCCAAAATCGCATAATCTTTCCCAATTGTTTGACCGTCTTGATCACTCATTATTCCTGCTACAGGAAGTGGTACGATATGTTCTTCAGAATTGGAAACCGCACAAATTCCTCCTTTATGTGCTATGATAAGATTCACGGCCTTACATATCATATCGTCTGAGACACCAACGGCAATGATGTTATGTGAATCATGACCTACAGAAGATGCTATAGCGCCTTCTTTTAATCCGAAATTTTTAATAAATGCTAAAGCGGGTTTATCATTGTTATAACGATTAACAACGGTCATTTTCAAAATATCTTGGTCTATATTAGACACTAGATTGCCATCTTCGATTGTAGTAGATGTTATCAATTCATTGGTAACTAATTGTCCTTCTTGCGCTTCGATAACTCGTATTTGTTTTGCTTCGGAAGACACTCTAAAATCTGAAGATTTCTTTGATAGAGTATTGAAGTTATTAAGGACTTCAAAAGGCACCGACTCTAAATTTGACATCCCATTTTCACTTACCAGTTGCCCATCAATATAGGTTTTCAGGACTTTAAACTCTTTTAGGTCTTCAACAATAATACAGTCGGCTTGATCACCAGCTTCTAATAAACCAACATCAAGACCATAATGCTCAACAGGATTGACACAAGCCACTTGCAATACCTTAAACACATCTATACCATAGGCAACAGCTCTTGCGCAAAGTTTATTAATATGGTCGACGATGAGATCATCTGGATGTTTATCATCGCTGCAAAACATCATTCGTTCATAATGATCTGGCAACAGATCTATCAAAGCATTAAAGTTTTTAGCTGCACTACCCTCTCTAATTAAGACCTTCATTCCTTTTTGGAGTTTCTCTAGACCTTCTTCGTAAGTAAAACATTCATGATCGGTAGAGATACCAGCATTGATATATTTGGTAATATCATCGCCTACCACACCAGGCGCATGACCATCTATTGGTTTTTTATAATGTTTAGCCCAAGCTAATTTTTTAAGTACTTCTTGATCATCGTAAATAACACCAGGATAATTCATCATTTCGGCTAGATACTTAATATCCGGATTAGCCATAAGTTGCTTGATTCCATCAGAATCTATAACAGCACCAGCCGATTCAAAAGAGGTAGCAGGAACACAAGAAGGCGCTCCAAAATTAAACTTGAATGGTGTCTTCTTGCCGTTGTCAATCATAAAATTCACACCTTCAATACCGAGAACATTAGCAATTTCATGTGGGTCAGAAACTGTAGCAACTGTTCCATGATTTACTGCCAAACGCGCAAACTCACTAGGGACCAACATCGAGCTTTCAATATGAATATGTGCATCAACAAAGCCCGGAAGAATGTACTGTTCATTTTGGTGTTCTTTTTCCACTATGGATGTAATTTTCCCTTCAGAAATAGACACTTCTCCTTTAAAAATTCGGTTGTTCTTTATATCGACTATCTGCCCTTGTAGATTTTTCATTTGAATCTTTTAATCTAAATCCATAGTAATTTTTAAAATACGTCTTGTTTGGTCTGTCACTTTGAAACGACTGTCGGCACGCATTCCTACAATCCAAACAATAGCATTGTCAGAGCATAGCAACCAAGTATTTTCTTTATCTACCAAAGACAGTTTTTCATCTTTGAAGTACTTACTAAGTTTCTTCTTGCCTGTCATTCCTAAAGGATAGAACGTATCCCCTTCTTCCCAGTGACGTAATACTAAAGGGAATTTCAACACATCCTTATCAACAAAAATAGACATATCTGTTGGTTTGCTTACTGCATCTACATCATCAAATGATAGCATTCCCATCGGAGTTTGAAAACTCAAATCATCTTCATGGATTGACAAGGACTGCTCATTTTCAGAAGGTAATTCTGTTAAAATAAGATGCACTCTATCTTTTATGAGTCGGTGCGTTTTAGAGCGCACTTGCTTCCCTGATTGGGCATCTAATAAGTGAACGATGTCACTCCATTCTGTAAATCCGTAATCTTTGAACATCTCATACATATAGGCTTTAGGATTATTTACCTTTTTAAATTCTGAAATTTTAAAGGCTATCTGCTGTTCATTAATAGTGTCAATAGCTCTTTTTGCAACTGCATTAAGGCTTTCATCAACAATATCGGCTGTATCGTTTAAGTTCTCTAAGGTTTGTTTGAAATTGGCTAGTAATTCTGGATTCACTTCTTTTAAAACTGGAATTACATGATGACGCAGCTTATTTCTAAGGTATTTATCTGACGCATTGCTACTATCTTCCCGCCATTCATAATTATTGAGGTTAGCATAGCCTTCTATATCTTCTCTAGAAAACGGAAGCAATGGTCTTACAATGATATCATTTATTTCAGGAATTCCTGTTAACCCACTTAAGCCCGTGACTCTGGTGAGGTTGATTAAAAATGTCTCGAGATTATCATCAGCATGGTGTGCTGTGAGAATATAATCGAATTTGAGATCTTCAGCTAGATTATAGAACCAATCATAACGCAATTCTCGAGCTGCCATTTGAGTAGACAATTTTTGCTGCTTAGCATAGGCTTCTGTATTAAAATGTTGTGTAAATATCTCTAGGCCTAATTGCTCGGCCAAGTTAACTACAAAAGTTTCATCTGCATCACTTTCGATCCCGCGTAAATTAAAATTACAGTGCGCTAATGCAACATTTAACTTAAGCTGATGACATAGATGAGTTAACACGACGCTATCTAATCCTCCAGAAATCGCAATTAGGAGTTTAGCTTCATTAAGAAACGGAAGGCTTTTATTAATATGACTATTAAAACTGTGTAACATCCACCCAAAGGTATATTTTTAACAACTAACACAAAACTTTAGTTCTCCAAAACTTCACGCATCGCTTTTGCCTTAACCAAACACTCCTCATATTCTTTTAAAGGATCACTCTTAGCAGTTATTGCACCTCCTACCGAATAAGATACATAGTTATTGGTTGCATTATATAAAATACTACGTATCACGACATTAAAATCGAAATCATCATTAGGAGAAAAATAACCCAGAGCTCCAGAGTATAGTCCGCGTTTGGTTTCTTCTAAATCTTCTATAATTTTCATAGCCGAAATTTTCGGAGCACCAGTCATACTTCCCATTGGGAATGTGGTCTTGATAACATCTACAGGATGTGTACTCCCATTTACATTTGAGGTTATTGTAGAGATCATTTGATGCACCTGATCAAACGTATATACTTTGCACAGCTCCTCAACAACAACACTCCCTTTTGTGGCTGTTTTTGATAGATCGTTCCGTACCAAATCTACAATCATCACATTTTCGCTACGTTCCTTTGTATCTTCGGAAAGTTGCTGCTTCAGACGTTTGTCTTCACTTTTATCTATTGAGCGTTTAGCAGTACCTTTGATAGGTTGCGATGTTATTTTTGAACCCTCTTTCTTGATGTAGCGTTCAGGCGAAGCCGACAATAAATATTTATCATACACTTTTAAAAACGTGGCAAAAGGGGGTTTTGAAATCGTGTTGAGTTTATGATAGGTTTCTATAGGATTAATTATCGTATTTTCAGCATAAAACTCTTGACAAAAATTAGCTTCGTAAATATCACCTCTGTGAATATGAGCTAACATAGCATTGATTTTTTTAAAGTAGTCGTCTTTGTGTATCCTGAGTTTTATCTTAACATGATGGTCTTCTAAGACCTCAGTGCTATCATTAACATGAGTCTCAGCTTCGATGTTCTTGAAATCTTGATCTCGTTCGTCTGCAACAACATTAAGATAGCGTGTTTCTAGGGTATTTCCTTTTAGAAAAAACAGTTTTTTGGGTTGAAAAAAAAACAACTCTGGGAACTGCAAACCATCAAAATTTTGCGACGTTAGTTGCTCTACATCATTCTTTAAATCATAGGAGAAATATCCAAAAATCCAATCGTTAACAGAAGACTGATACTCTTTAAACTGATTGAATGCATCATAATAATCAGTTTGAAAAACGGTTAATGCTTCTACTGCTAAAACCGCATCATAACTGGTGTATGTTTGATGATAATCATTACTGTCCAACCAAACGACTTCATCAAATTGCTGACTCCAATTTAGGAGTTTTGCTTTGAATAATTCTGGATTTGAAATATGTTGTTTAGTGTGCGTTCTCAACTGAAAAATTTAGTGTAACAAATAACCGAATTAAAGCTGTGATTAACAAGTCTGTTTTTTCAAAGTAAAAAATTTACCTTTGCCAGATGGAACAGCAAATTTCTTTTACCGATTTAAACTTGAACACACCATTGTACAATGCTTTGGATGACTTAGGTTTTGAAACCCCTACGCCAATACAGGCACAAGCATTTAATGTCGTTGCTTCTGGTAAAGATGTGGTTGGTATTGCACAGACTGGAACTGGTAAGACATTTGCTTATATGTTACCTATTCTACGTCACCTCAAATACTCTACTCAAGATCATCCTCGTGTTTTAATTTTGGTTCCTACTCGAGAATTGGTCGTTCAAGTCGTTGATGAAATCGAAAAGTTAGCAGCTTATATCAATGTACGAGTGTTAGGTGTGTTTGGAGGCACCAATATCAATACACAAAAGCAGGCTGTTGCTCAAGGTCAAGATATCATAGTCGCGACACCAGGACGCTTATTTGATTTAGCGGTAAGTCGTGTTTTACAATTAAAATCCATACAAAAATTAGTGATTGATGAAGTAGATGTAATGTTAGACTTAGGTTTTAGACATCAGCTTCTAAATATTTTTGATGTATTACCAGAACGTCGCCAAAACATTATGTTTTCTGCAACAATGACTGAAGATGTCGATGAGTTAATTAGTGATTTTTTCATAAAACCACAACGTGTTACAGTAGCAGTTTCGGGAACACCACTTCATAATATAGAACAGCAACGTTATAATGTGACTAACTTTTATACTAAGGTTAACTTACTAGATTATTTATTACATGATTATGACACCTATGATAAAGTATTAATTTTTGTTGCCTACAAGAAATTAGCTGATATGCTTTTTGATCAACTGGAAGAGCGTTTTCCAAATCAATCCTGTGTGATTCATTCTAATAAAACACAAAATTACAGGTTGAGAAGTATAGAACAATTTCGATCGGGAGAGCATCGTGTTTTAATTGCAACTGATGTCATGGCTCGTGGTTTAGATATTGAAAACATTAGTCACGTCATTAATTTTGATACGCCAAAGTATCCTGAAAACTACATGCATCGTATTGGTAGAACTGGTCGTGCAGAGCAGCAAGGTCATGCGCTAACTTTTTCTACTGAAAAAGAACAAGAAGCCATAGAGACTATTGAAAGTTACATGGACAAAACAATTACGCTTCTTGATTTCCCTGAAACTGTAGAGGTTTCTAAACAGCTTATTGAAGAAGAGCGTCCACAAATTAGAGAACGTAATAATCCAACAAAACGCAGAAAAGATGAAGATGCTCCAGGACCAGCTTTTCACGAGAAAAAAGATAAAAACAAAAAAGAAAATCTAGGTGGTTCGTATAAGTTTAAAATTGCAGCAAAATATAAGAAACCTAAAACTAGAGGCGACAAAAATTACAACAAACGAAATAAGCGTAAATAGTATGGTTTTCAGTAACACTCAATTCAGTACACTAAAAATACAGTTTCTTACCTTCCTTTTTTTAATATCGACATTTGCGTTACAAGCAACAACACCTCCTGCTTGGGGAAAGACAGGTCACCGCGTAGTTGGTGCTATTGCTGATGATTATTTGAAAGGGCGAACCAAACGAAAATTAAAAAAATTACTCAATCATAAATCATTAGCGCTTATATCGACCTTTGCAGATGAGATAAAAGTTGATGAACGTTATAAAAAATTCTACACATGGCATTTTTTGAATATGCCTTTGGATGGCACCTATGAAACATCTGAAAAAAATCCAGAAGGTGATCTCGTAACAGGAATAGCGTATTGTAAAAAAATAATTACTGATAAAACCTCTACAGATGATGATAAAGCATTTTATTTAAAAATGCTCATTCATCTTGTTGGAGACTTACATCAACCTATGCATTTAGGACTACTAGAAGATCGTGGTGGGAATGATTTCAACGTGCAATGGCAATACAAAGATTCTAATTTACATCGCGTTTGGGATACCCAAATGATTGAATCCTATGGCATGAGTTTTTCTGAACTTGCCGATAATGCAGACCATCTTTCTAAATCTGAAATAAAGCGTATTAGAAAAGGAACTGTCTTAGATTGGATTGCAGAAACACATCAATTAACTAAAGAAGTATATGCTTCGGCTAAAAAAGGAGAAAAGCTTCGTAATTCCTATTCTTACAAATATTTAAATGTTGCAAGACAACAAATGCAAAAGGCTGGTATACGTTTAGCTGAACTATTGAATACCATTCTTTAGACACACTTATAATAGAAAACATTAAGGTAATGTGGCAAAAAAATCCCTTTTCAAATTAATGAAAAGGGACCATAGAAAGCCTGGTAGACTAGATCATGTAATTGACATAATTAATCTATAACCCTAGATATCTAGTCTACAACCTTAATGTGGCTCTCCACGATATCTTTAACAGGGACTACAAGCTTTCCTTCTGAGTTCTTCAACACTACTGAAATGTTTTCAATAGCATCAATTTCATATACTTTATTTTGAAACTCTATCTTTTTTCCAACTTCAAATGTTTTTCTAGTGTAAAATGTTTTTAATAAGCTCCCAACTACTTCTTTGGCTCCAAAACCAAAAGCCAATGCAAAAGCAGCCAAAAACGCCCCAAGTATTAATGTTAAGTTACTTGTAATAATATCTGTATTAACACCTGCTTGATTTAATGCTGTAATGGAGATAAAGATGAGCAATAGAAAAAACACCAACTGACTTAGCATCTTACCACCAGACAAGTCCATAGACTCGAATAATGATTTCAATCCTTTTTTGACAAAATTTGCAAAAAGTAAGCCAAGGATAAAAATCACAAGACCAACAAATAATTGAGGCAAATAGCTTAAAAAGTCACTTATCTTTTCTGATAAAATTTTAAGGTTCAATATGTCGGACACCATGATTAATAACATGATATAAATGATCCATTTCACAAAAGAAGAAACGACCTTAATCGTATCAAATTTAAGCTGCTTACCTTCAACGATTTCAATCTCATTAAGCATATCATCAAGTTTATTAGCCTTAGCCAATTTTAAAGCTTTTCTAATGATTTTAACAACCAATTTAGAAAACAACCATCCAAATATTAGTACAACTAAAGCACCAATAATACTCGGGAAAATCTTGGTAATCTCTAACCACATTGTTGTTAGTGATTCCATCGCAATATCTTTATATTCTGTTATTTTGTCCATGATTTATTAAATATTTATTAATAGCTTTTATTTTTTATCTCTTCTACTCATAACCGTTTCTATAACATCCCCAAAATTATAAGAGAAAAGCTCTGCTAACTCCATAATCAATTTGGCAATGGCAATATCATTCATAACCTTTGCTTTCAATTCCTCAGGAACCGATTTCAATGGCTTATCTATGTCTTTAAAAGGATTTTCCATCACTTAAAGTTATTAGCGTAAACGGTTAATAATTTATCTTTAGCACGCTTGATTCTCATCTTTACAGCGCTCTCCCCAACACCTAAAACCATCTCAATTTCCTTTATAGAAAGGTTATCTTGATATTTTAGTAAAAGTATCATCTTCTCATCAGGTGATACAAGTTCCAATGCTTTCTTGAGTTTATCAACTCTCATATCGCTAAAATCAGCTTCATCTGGGTCTTCAGATATATTTTCTATATCGGCATAGTCAACAGATTGCTTTTCAAACTTTTTAGCGGTATTTCTCGTCACATAATTCACACAATGATTATATGTAAACGCATATAACCATGTTGAAAATTTAGACTTCCCCTTAAAACTAGCTAACTTCACAAAGAGTTTTAAAAACACATCTTGTGTTAAGTCTTTAGCTTCATCTTCATCTCTTGCAAAACCGTAACATTTATTGTATACCAGAGTAGCAAAACGATCATACAGGACTTCGAAAAGCAATGTATCATTATTCTTTACTATAGCACTAACCAGCTCTTCGTCTGATAATTTTAAAATGTCATTAGAGGGTTGCAAAAATGTATTAGATTGGTTTAAGTGGTTTTTATTAAGACACCTGCCTTAGTATTAAGTCACATCTTTTTGAACTTGTATGTTAAATTTATGAAATTTAACAGTTGCAAACATTAAAAATTTAATATAAAAAAAGCGAACTCAAATGAGTTCGCTTAAGATGTCTATGTGCCTCTTTATTTTTTTAAATCATCTAGTTTTTCTTTGTGATAAGAATTACCGCTTATCTTATAGGCTTTTTCTAAATAGTCTATTGCGTTTATAGTATCGCTTTTACTTATATAATAATCTGCCATAGCATCATAAGCATTAGCACTTTCAGGATAGTACTTAATAGCCATACTAAAAAACAAAAATGCTTTTTCCGGTTGCCCCATTTGTAAATTCATGTAGCCATAACCGTTAAATAACTCTTCAATCATTGGAGGCACATTATACCCAAAGTTTTGGCTATAAATAATTTCTTGATTATGAAGCAAAGCTTTAAGTTCATCTATAGTAGTTTTTGGGTTATTATAAGTTTGAGGAGATTTAAATTGATACCATTTAAACAATGTTACAAGTCCGTCTCTCATAGCAGGCAATGGAATTGTTCCATGTAGATCTTCAGGATAGACTTTCCAATGAAAGTTCAATTCATTTTGTGTTTCTGAGGATGCCAACTGTGAAAATTCAACTATTGATCGTGAAAACAGACTAAATTCAGATGTATCCTCCATTAAATTTTCAATGGTCACTGAAGCATCTTGCATATGCAATTGTTCTGCTGCCAAAGCAACAAACAGACCTTTGCCTTCTAATTTTTTAGTTTTCAATGTCTCTTTAGCTTGTTTCAAAAGTTTTTGATTATCCCAATCCAAACTTGGATCAATAGCTATATAATTGGTAAACAGGTGTGAATGGTTTAGTAGCACATTAATTGTAAATAAACCTGCATATGAATGTCCAATTAAAGTACGATAAGTCCTTGTTGGATAGTTTTTATCGATATGAGTTATCAATTCATTCTCTATAAATGACGTAAACATTTCAGCGCCTCCTGTCTCAGTATTCATAACACCACCACGACGCATTTCAACTTTTGAAGTCGTTAAATCACGTGTTCTATTCGATCTATTTGAGATACCAACTAATATCATATGTGGCATATAATGTCCCCAATAATTATCGTAAACGGTTTCTAAACTAGATTTTAAAGAAAATCCATCTAACAAGTAAACCACAGGGTACTTCGTCTTGCTCTTCGGATTAAAATTGTCTGGTAATTTTACCCAAAAATGACGATAAGCATCTAAGGTTTCAGAATAAATACTATCGGTAATCTCTCGATTTATGAATTCTGGTTCAACTTGACTCGTTTGAGCAAATAGAGATAGATTAGAAAACATAAATATGACTAAAATAATGTATTGAAATGTTCGCTTCATGATATAAAATGTAATATTAGAAAATTGTGTTATAAGTTACCTCCATAAGATACAACAGTAGAACACATAACTTCTACGGTTTCACCATTTTGGGTAGCAGGTTTCATAAGAGGTAGTTGTTTTATCACTCTAATAACTTCAGCTTGAATGACCACATTAGCTTTTCTCACTTTAAGTTTTGACGTTTTTCCGTCTCTACCAATTTTAAAAAACACCTCAACGTCTTGTGGTTCTGTAATTCCTAGATTTTTTGAAATATCAGAATTAAATTGAGTACCAACAAATATGCTAATACTTTCAATAAAACACGCTTTTAATTCTTGTTTAGAAAGACCTTCACAACCAGGATAAATAGGGCCATTTTCTACATCATCAAATTGAATGACATCTGTTATATCGCTTTTGTAATTAACAAAACTATCATCGGCGAAAAGACTAGCAAGACTCAATATTGCTTGTTTTTCTTCTTCAGTTACATTGCCTTGAATCATAATTTGTTCATGAACGGCATTAATTCTATGTATCAGTTCACTGTCAGAAGATTTGGTGTTATCCTTACAAGACAATAAGATGAGTGCTATTAAAAATAGTAAATATCTAATATCTACTACCTTAAACTTTGGTAAATACGTCATACTGCTTTTTAATAACTATTCTGAAATATCTTCCGATTTCAATTTTAATCTTAAAGCTATAATCCCGATTCTAGTAATGATAAACGTGAGCAGTCCAAATGTCGCAGTTAATAATGATATTTTAAGTCCGGCAGCAAACATAGATGGTTCAGCATTTCCCATTGCCTCTAAAGTATCAAACGCAGAGATCAACCCAATAATTGATGCAAAAAAGCCCATTACTAAGCCTAACAACCCAAAGTCAATAGCTAGTTTTAATGATTTATGAGCTGCAGATAATGATGTGTTCGCTTTTAAAAACCCTCTTATTACAAAAGCTAATGAGGCTAGTAAACATATTAGAATGAGTGTCATAAACAATGGTCCACCATCTACATAAATATTTGCACCTATTGGCATAAAACAAAAGTTTTTAATTGTGAGTGTTAGTGTATTCATAATGTATAAATTTAGTTATAGTTTTTTAAACAATAATGGTTTGTTATCGCCTCTTGTAAACCTTACGAGTCCAGTATCTGGATAAAAGTCAAGTACAACTCCTAAAGAATCAAAGGTGAATTGATGTTGTTTGGTAGGTGTTAATTCTTTTAGATTGCTTTGTTCTGGTGCTCCAAGTAATATATTGCCTTTGGCTTTAAAAATAAGTTTGTATGGTACATCATCACATGCATATTCACCTACATATAATTTCACCTGTTCTTCAGTAAGGTCAATATGCGTAAAGTTTGGAAGTGTAATTGGTTGTCCATGACTAGACGCAAAAGCTGCGAGCATGATTCGCATTTTACTAAAATCCAGACCATTACTCACCAGTGCAATAGTAGTTTTTGTTAGAGGCACATGCACTAACATAGATTGAAATCCGTCAATACCACCTTCACTTGCATAGAGATCGACTCCATTCATATTAGCATAAAAAAGTCCATGACACACCTCCTTATTGTTACTTTTTTTCATGGCTTCCAAACTTGATTTAGATATGAGATCACCATTAAAAAGCGCATCCATAAATTTTGTCAAATCACCAGATATAGACACTATAGCTCCTGCACCTCCAGGGTTAGACATATTGGTCTCTGGCTGAATCGTCCACTCTTTATTCTCAATTTCGTATGAATTACTTTCATTGGCTTTAATATTTATTTCACCTCCATAATAGGTATGTTCCAAACCTATCTTCTTGACAATTCTTCTATCCAGACATTGCGAATACATATCTTTATCTAAATCTTCAATGATATAACCTAGTAACAGATAATTGGTATTACTATATTCTGTCTTTTCTCCTGGCTCAAAATCTAAAGTGTATTTTTTAATTCTCGATAACATTTGTCCTTTAGTAGAGGGGTTCAACATCCATTCACCAAAATCAGGATCATTAGTAATATTATACAATCCACTACTATGATTTAACAGATTTGAGATTTTGATCTTTTCTGAACCAAGTACTTTTGGATAAAACATTGAGAGTGGTGTTTCTAAAGTGATTTTTCCCTCATCTATGAGTTGAAAAACCATCACAGCCGTAAAAGCCTTAGTAATTGAGCCTATTCTAAATTTTGTGTTTGCACTATTTTTTATTTTGGTTGCTACTTCAGAAAAACCAACAGCCTTATTATAAATTTCTTGATTGTTTTTTGAGATAGTCATTGTTGCCATAAGTTTATTATTCTCCTCAAGAATATTAAAAAACTCATCTAATTGACTAAAATTTGATTCTTGCGCAAAGCAACCACTAGAGAGTAGTAAAATGATTAGTGCTAGCTTTTTAATTATTAACATCATCTATTGTTTTTTGATTACTTACCAAAACTAAGCACAAGATTCTATCGTGGTTATATTTTGCGACCAACAACCATTTTAAAACCCGATATGACGTTAATGTCAAAACCCTTGCTAAATTGGTCGTTCATCTCTAATTATTGCTTATGCCTATAAAATTGTAGTATTATTGTATTGAGAATATTACATATGTTTACAAAACGGTTCATTCTAAAAAAAATCAGACAAGTTCTTTTACATCTTCTCTTTTGGATTGGTGTTCTATTTTTCTACACTTATTTTTTTGGAGTTAACAATTCCACGTTTGATGACACATTACAGTTTTCTCTTTTTCTAATGCCAATAACAATAGCAACAACTTATGTTGCTACCTATAAATTAATTCCAGAATATCTCATTACAAAACAATATTGGCGTTTTACACTATACAGTATATATACAATTATCATTTCTGTTTATTTATTAATGGTGTCCATTTTTTTTAGTTTGATCTACCTATCTAATTTTGAATATGACAACATGAATCCTGCAACTAAAAACATCATCTTCATTTGTACAGCAGTATATTTGGTTGTTATTGTTGTTAGTGCATTTAAGCTATTAAAACTTAATTTAGATCAAGCGTCTAGAACAAAGCAGCTAGAAACTAAAATATTGGACACCCAACTTAAATTAAAAGAGCAAGAACTTAACTATTTGAAGATGCAAATTCATCCGCATTTTCTATTTAACACGTTAAACACCATGTACGGATTTGCATTAAAAAAAGCAGATCAAACACCAGATATGATATTAAAGTTATCTAACCTATTAGATTATCTTTTGTACCAAGCCGAGAAACCTTTTGTTTTACTTACTGAAGAAATCGCACACATAAAAGACTATATAGAATTGGAAAAAATGCGATTTAATAATACGTTAAATGTAGATATAAAAGTATCGTCAACTTCCGAAGCTATAACAATCGCTCCAATGCTATTAATACCTTTTATTGAAAACAGTTTCAAACACGGAAGCATTGTAAATGGTGTTTTAAATATTGATATTCAATTAACGGCAAGTTTGGAGCATATCCATTTCAGCATAAAAAATTCAAATTCTGAAAATAGCACGTCAAAACCAGGCATTGGATTAGAAAACATAAAAAAGCGGTTAGAGTTGCTATACCCTAAAAAACATAAGCTTTCTATACAGAATGAACCACATACTTTTGATGTCGAATTACAATTAAAAACCCCAAGCAATGTCTAAAACATATCCCATTAATTGTTTAATTGTAGATGATGAAGCCATTGCTAGAGAGATTATTGAGACACATCTTTCTAACATTGAAAACATACATGTACTAGCCAGTTGTAGTAGTGCCATTGAGGCTTTTAATTATATAAGCAATCACACTATTGATCTTGTTTTTTTAGACATTAATATGCCTGAAATTTCTGGTATATCATTCGCAAAATCAATTAATACTGATATAAAAGTCATTTTCACGACAGCCTATAGAGATTATGCCGTAGAAGGGTTTGAGCTTAAAGCTGTTGATTACTTATTAAAACCTATTTCATTTGGGCGCCTACAAAAAGCAATTCATAATTATTTTGAAATCTATGGAAAGACGGAAGAAAAAACCGCTCCAACAGTTGAAGAATCTAACTTTATGTTTGTACGTTCTGAACGCAAAATGATAAAAATAAATTATGAGGACATTGTGTTTATTGAAAGTTATAGTGACTACCTAAAAATTCATTTAGATGATAAAATCATAGTCACTAGAGAAACTATAAGTTCTATTGAAGCTAAGCTACCAAAACTACAATTTTTAAGAATACACAGATCGTACATTATTTCTATAAATTCGATACAATCGTTTACAAACGAACACATTACAATTAGCAATCAATCTCTCCCCATTAGCAGAAGTTATAAGAAAGATGTCTTAGCGCATTTAGAAAAATTTTAGAAGTTATTCAATAAAAACGTATATTAGACGTTGCCTTATAAATCACTTTTTGTTAAAAGTCCGCTAAATGAAAGAATACCTACACAAGACTATTCCTAATTTGAAGCCATTTGATTATGCACGTCATCACGATGATTTGTTTATCAATCAGCAGTGGGTTCTAGTTAACGGTATTTCCAAAAAGAAATCAATATATACGTTTAGAAAAGACAATATTCTTGAGATCTCAAGAAAACAGTCTATTATAGAAACCTCGTGGACTATTGATATTCAGAACGTGTTTTCTATTGAAACCGAAGATGGATTAATTACAGTTAAAGCCTATTTTAAAGACGATGATGTCTTAGTCCTTAATCACCAAAACAAGAAAGAATTTGCTTTGTTTATTAATACCGCTAATTATGATGAGGATGTAAATTCAATTGAAGACGTACAAGCTTTTTTAAAAGAAAAATATAAGCAAAAAGTGGCCAATTTAATTTACGGTCATGAGTTTTATTATATTGAAAAATCTGAAGAGTTTGGTCCCTTTACGGTTGAAGAGCTTGAAGAAAAGGCAAAAAAGGAAGAAATAAGTATGTATTGCTTTGTGAGAGATATTAACGAAAATGATTATAGTAAGCGCTTACGAATTTACGATCTCATAAAAGAGCTTTAAGATTCTTTATTTTTTCTTCAAATGACTTTCAATATCACTTAAATGTAAGCTCAGTGCTCGTGTAGATATTTGAATTTCTTTAACCAGCAGCGCCAAAGATAAAATCAATAGAATCAAAGCAATACCAAACACGTAAATGGCAAGCATGTGATAATCTATATAAATCAAGAACATTGTCAATACACAAAGTAGTAAACTTGTAATTCCTAATATTTGCATCCATCTGGTTAGGCTTAGTCTTAATTTTAAGTTCTTAATTTGTTCAATTAGCGACTCATCCATTTTCTCCAAATATTTGTCGTGTAAGTTTCTAATCACTGCAGCATAAGCCAAAAATCGGTTAGTATAAGCCAGCATAATCAATGAAATTGCCGAAAACAGTAATGCTGGTGTGGTGAGTGTTAATTCTTCCATATGGGTTGTATAGATTATTTAGGAGGCAAAGTCATGACGTAATTGTAACTTTCATTGAAATAGTCTACTAGCAGCTGTATTTCAGTGTATAAAGCCTCAGGAACTTTTACATAATCACGCATCACAGCACCATACGATCTGTATTCTGTAGCATTATATTTCTCTTTAAAGGCTTCCTGAGATGCTTTGGATAAACGAATACCTATTTCAGCATCTTTATTTAACAAAGTAAACATGTAGCCATTAGCAGAGGTGTAAATCATCTTCTTACCTTTTCGTTCAAAATCTGGACATTGCTCGACAATGCTATCATAAAATTTCAGTTGTTCTTCCCACATGATTGCTTGTTTTGAATCTTAAATATAATAAAACCAAATATATAAGTTGGTCTTTTAGTTCCAACTATCATTCATTTCATTCCAACCATACATAAGCGCTTGTAAATGAGCGAAACCATAGTTATTTTTAAAGTTCTTATATTAAGGGTAGAACTAATTTTAACTAAAACAACAAAGATGAAAACCATATTTCTTTTTCTGCTTTGCCTCGCCTTATATTTTACATCCTGCAAAACCGATAAAGCATCTAACGAAGAGGTTACCATTAAAACACCTCCGCTATCAAAATATACCTGTGCACCAAGAATTACAGATGCAGATTGGTATAAAATAGACAATAAAGCCCCTTTGTTTGAAGGTCTTGGAACTCTTAATTATCCAATCACCACAACTAACGATTTGGCTCAAAAATATTTCAACCAAGGATTAACATTGGCTTATGCTTTTAATCATGCTGAAGCTGCTCGCTCATTTTTTTATGCGACCAAATTAGATCCAAACTGCGCTATGGCTTTTTGGGGTTATGCTTACGTATTAGGACCAAATTACAATGCTGGTATGGAAGACAACCATTATGAGCGCGCTTATAATGCCATTCAAAAAGCAAAACAACTATCGCTTAACACTACTGAAAAAGAAAAGGCTATAATCGATGCTATGGCTGAGCGTTATTCGGCAACACCTCCAGAAGATCGCTCACAATTAGACCTTAATTACTCAAATGCTCTGAAAACAGCTCATGAGGCGTATCCAGATGATTTAGAAATAGCAACGATGTATGCCGAATCTGTTATGAACCTGCATCCATGGGATTTAAATGAAAAAGACGGTACCGAAAAACCGTGGACACCAGAAATTGTAGCCCTTTTAGAAAACATTATAAAGGCTTATCCTACGCATCCTGGAGCTAATCATTTTTATATACATTCTGTTGAAGCCTCCAGTACGCCAGAACGTGCTTATGCTTCTGCAAAGGTCTTTGATGATGGTACCATTCCTGGCGCTGGACATCTTGTACATATGCCTTCACATGTCTACATACGTACAGGTGATTATCATAAAGGAACGGTTTCAAATATTAATGCTGTAAAAGCCGATAGTACTTATGTAACGCTGTGTCATGCGCAAGGCGCTTATCCACTCGCGTATTATCCGCATAACTACCATTTTATGGCAGCTACTGCAGCTTTAGAAGGCAATAAACATTGGGCAATGGTTGGCGCAAATAAAGTATCAAAGCATGTACACCCAGATATAATGGCCGAACCAGGTTGGGGAACACTACAACACTATTATGTAATTCCCTACTATTCTATGGTAAAATTTGGGATGTGGGATGAGATTCTAGCTAAAAAAGAATTGAGTTCATTAAAATATCCACTAGCTATGCAACATTATGCCAATGGTATGGCTTACGTTGCTAAGAATGAATTGGAAAAAGCAAAGATCGAGTTAGAGGCATTAAAAGTGTATGCCAATGACGAAGGCATGAATGAAATTACCATATGGGACATCAATACGGTTGGTACCTTAATTGGTTTGGCAGATATGGTCTTAGAGGCTGAATTACTGGCTGCTCAGGACGATTATGAAGCGAGTATTGCCCTACTCAAAGATGCGGTAGTTATAGAGGATGCCTTAAACTACAACGAACCACCAGACTGGTTTTTCTCTATTCGTCATCATCTTGGTGATATTTTAATAAAAGACGGAAAATACCAAGAAGCTATTGCTGTTTACAACAATGATTTAGAGCGTTTACCTAAAAATGGTTGGGCACATCACGGACTTAAACTCGCCTATGAAAAATTAGGTGACACCGAAAATGCATCTAAAATGGAAACTGCTTTAAAAAGTAGTTGGGCAACTGCAGATATTGAATTAGTTGGATCTAAGGTGAAATAAAAAAGATAATATCTTAAATACAAAGAGCGAACCATTGGATTCGCTCTTTGTATTTTATTCTATTCCTTCAATTTAAGACCAAATGTTTCTCGCCCATTTTGGTTCAAGGTCATACTTTCAATATCTCCATTTGCATTTCTATTAAAAGTGACTTCTGCTTTTACTTCTTCTACAAAAAATTTATCTTCAGACATTGGAACAAGCATAACCATACTTTGTCCTGTAGGCTTGGCTGTTAATTTATTATCTTCTCTTGCTATAGTAACTATAAACTCTGCTGCTAACTGATACTTACCAATGTAATCATCTAATTTAGTCGTATCAATTTCAAATACTTTTGGTAAGTCACTGATATCTACATTCAACTTTTTTAAAATAGCAATACCATTAGTATTCCCAGGATTGAGTTCTACAGATTTTTTGTAATTTATAATTGCTTCTTCTTTATTACCATTGGCAAGCAGCGCTTCACCATAACTATCATAAACATTTGAAGATTCTGGAAATTGATCGACGTTTAATTTAAAAATTGCCAAGGCCTTTGTGGTCTCTTTTTTACCCATATAATAGTAACCAAAACGGTTCAATATGTTTTCTGAAAAATTATAGGCATCGGCATGATTTAGCTTTAAGTCATTATACGTAGAGGCCAAATTATCTATGCCTTCAGTATCCATAATTGTTTTCAATTTTGCGGCAATCGATGGTTTGATCATACATCGATTCCCCATAGACGCTCCCGTTTTCCATTGAATCCAATCACAAAATACTTGTCTGTAAATATTATGACCAGAACCACCATTGGTAATCATTATAAAACCATCATTGGTATCTGGGTTGACTCTAAAAAATGCATGCCAACCTGTATTAGCGCCTCCATGTCCTTTTAACGTATATGATACACCAGGAATACTTTGTACCTGATATCCTAAACCATAGCTATCATTTGAAGCTGGAGCCGGTTGCATCATGTCTTTAAGAGTGCTCGGCGTCAAAACACTATTGTATGTTTTGTTGTTTTTGTAGGCAAAAAGACTTGCATAAGCAAATCGTGTAAAATCTTCGATCGTTGTGTGCAATCCCGCTGCAGCTTGTGCTGTAAACAATTCAAAATCTATTCGTTCTCCAAAATTATCGTATTCAAAAGATGAGTTTTTAAGTATGGTTTCATCAATTTTATAGCTACTATTGGTCATGCCTAATGGTTTTAAAATTTGTGCTTGCATATAATCTTCAAACTTTTGCCCTGTGACTTCTTCCACAATGAGTTGCAAGATGGTATATCCGCCTCCAGAATACTTCCATTTTGTTCCTGGTTCCATTATCATCTCTACTCTGCCTGGTCCATTATTGCGACCGTTTAAAGATTCTTCTATAGTCGATAAACGATCATCAGGTGTCCATCCAGGATAGCCATGTAGTGATAAACCAGCTGTATGACTTAATAATCGTCTTACGGTTACTTGTTTAGAGTCAAACTCCGATTCTGGTAATTGCCAACGTGTTAAATAGTTTTCGGCAGGCGCGTCTAAGTCAATTTTACCTTCTTCTACTAACTTCATAATTCCCCAAGCAGCAACGGTTTTAGAAATTGAACCAATATTAAAGCCCGTTTGCGTTGTTACTTTTGTTTTTGTATCTACATTGGCATACCCATATGCTTTTTGTAATACCAATTCGCCATTTTCTATAATAGCAATTGCTGTTCCTGGTACTGTGAATTCTTGTAGTAATTTTGGGATACTTTGATCTAGATCTTTCGTAAAACTATTAATCTCTTGAGCGTTTTTTTGTCCGTAAAGCGCTAAAGACATTAAAAAAAAGAGCAATGTGATTTTTTTTAACATGTCAATTGGATTTAAATGATTAGTTATGAACTGTATGCCCTTACGACGACAGTATAACATTTTAGTTACAATAACTATCTGTCATTAAAGATAATATAATGTTACAGACCATAGAAATATCCTATAAAAAAAGCGAACCAATTTGTCATTCCTGCGAAGGCAGGAATCCATTTCAATAAACAATGGTTTACTTAATCCAGTCTTTTGATAAATCATTCCATTTAGGATTTTCTTTTTCGATTAAATTAATTTTCCATTGACGCTTCCATTTTTTCATATTCTTTTCTCTTTTAATAGCATCATTAACATATTGAAAAGTTTCAAAATAAATTAATCTATTTAAATTATATCGTTTACTAAACCCTTCAAACAATTTATTTTTATGTTCAAACATTCTTCGTTCCAAATTGTTTGTAACACCAATATAAAGGGTACCATTATAGCCATTAGATAAAATGTAAAGATAATATTGATGTATTGTTTTGTACATTATTACTAAAATATAAAATTTAGCGACGCATGTGGATTCCTGCCTACGCAGGAATGACAATGTCCTATAAAAAAAGCGAACCTATTGGTTCGCTTTAAATTGTTATGATGTTGACATGTGAGATTCCTCGACTACGCTCGGAATGACAGTCATGATGTTCTAAATATGCAATGGTCTATCATCTGTAGCAGCTAAAGCCGCTTCTTTAACCGCTTCTGCAAATGTTGGATGTGCATGAGACATACGCGAGATATCTTCGGCAGAGGCTCTGTATTCCATAGCTACAACAGCTTCGGCAATCAAATCGGCACAGCGAGCACCAATCATATGAATTCCTAAAACTTCATCTGTAGTTTTATCGGCTAATATCTTTACAAACCCATCGAGGTCTCCTCCTGCTCTAGCACGACCTAATGCTCTAAACGGAAATTGTCCAGCTTTATACGCTACTCCTGCTTCTTTCAATTCTTCTTCCGTTTTACCAACTGCTGCAACTTCTGGCCATGTATATACAACTCCAGGAATTAAATTGTAATTGATATGTGGTTTTTGTCCGGCTAAAGTTTCAGCAACAAACACACCTTCTTCTTCAGCTTTATGTGCTAACATAGCACCTTTAACTACATCACCAATCGCGTAGATATTAGACACATTGGTTTGTAAATGATCGTTAACTTCTACTTGACCTCTATCATTGAGCTTCACACCTGCAGCTTCAGCGTTTAATCCATCAGTATATGGACGACGACCTACAGACACTAAACAGTAATCACCTTTAAACTCAACAACTTCACCTTTTTTGTTTTCAGCTTTTACGATAACCTCATCACCGCTTCGTTCAACCGATTGCACTTTGTGAGACATCATCATTTTGAATTTTGCCTTTTTAAAGACCTTATTCAATTCTTTTGAAAGTCCTGCATCCATTGTTGGAAGAATGCGATCCATATATTCTATAACGGTCACCTCAGCTCCTAAACGTCTGTAAACTTGTCCGAGTTCCAATCCAATAACACCACCACCAATTACGATCATATGCTTTGGGATTTCTTTAAGCTTCAGCGCTTCAGTAGATGTGATAATGCGTTCTTTATCTAAAGTGATAAACGGTAAATTTGATGGTTTAGAACCTGTAGCAATGATGATATTCTTTGCTTCAATCTCGCCAGCGTCCTTTCCGTCAATCTTAATATGCGTTGCATCTTTAAAGCTACCTAGACCTTCATAGACGTCAATCTTATTTTTTTTCATTAAGAAATCAATTCCACCTGTAGTTTGATCAACAACTGCTTGCTTGCGTCCGATCATTTTTTCTAGGTTGACTTTTATATCTCCAGGAATTTCGATTCCATGATCTTCAAAATGTTTTGTTGCTTCTTCATAATGATGAGAAGACGCTAAAAGCGCTTTACTCGGAATACAACCAACATTTAAACATGTACCTCCTAGTGTAGAATATTTCTCGATTATTGCAGTTTTCATGCCTAGTTGTGCACAACGAATTGCTGCTACATATCCACCAGGACCAGAACCTATTATCGCTACATCGTATGATTTCATAAGAAAATATTTATCAGTTTTAATAAAATGAGTACAAAAATACGACTATTTTTAACTGATAGCAATAGATTATTGGAGTAATGCTTTTGCCTTTTTTCTTACAATTGCCAAATTGATATTATTTCGATCATTTAAGGTCAATATTTTATTAAGATACGGCTTTGCTTCAGCCTTTTTATTTTGTTCTATTAACACTCGAGCTAACCAATATTGCGTTAACGGATCGTTAGTATCGCATTCAAGCAATTGTTGAACAGCCATATCATAAGACGCTTTAGCAAATAACAATTTTGCTCTTAATAGTTTGGCAGCTTCTGTATCTTCTCCATGTGCCAAATTGAAGGCTTCTAGTTTACTCATAGCTCGATTAAAATCACCATCAATAAAAGCACTATAACTCTCATAATATAAGGCTAGATCTTGAATACGCTTCTTTGTTTTTTCATTTTTAATTGTATTCTGAACGTAAGTATTCCATTGTTGATACTCATTCCACCCTTCATCACTCTGACCATTCTCAAAATACAAGCGTGTTTTTCTTAGGAAACTATAATAGATATGAAATATAGGCTCTCGTTTATTCTTACCAGACAAACTTTCTTGTTTTTGGGTTTCTAAGGTTTTAAGTGCGTTCTTATAATCGCCTTCATCCAAATAAGACACTATCTCTGATCGCCAACGGTGTCTATATTCATAATCACTCAAGGCTGATATATCTAAATCCTTAAGAATCTGTCTTGCCTCTTTATGCTTGTCTAAGAAATTGAGATTAGCCGCAATTCCCATAATAGCCCATGGAAATTTTGGGCCTATCTTCAGAACTCCTTGATAGTGTTCTATAGATTTTTGATATTCACCATTTCGCATAAAAATTTCGGCATACGTATCTAGCGGGTTCACCGAATTAGGCAGTAATCCAATATATGCCTTCGCAGTACCTTTTGCTTTTTCATAGTCTTTAACATCTATATATGCATAGGTTAATTCGTTATATGCAGCGGTGTATTGAGGATTAATATCTATTGCTTTTTTAAAGTGTTTAATTGCCAACTTAGGGTTATGACCTCCATGATGCACATTAACAAATCCAAATAAATAATTGGCTTCCTCATCTTCAGGATGCAATGCGACCAATTCTTTAAAGTAACTATACTCTTTTGACCCATCATATCCTAAAGAATAAAAATCTACGCGACCTTTAATTAAGAGTTGCTCTCCCTTAGAAATTAAATCAATATATTTTAAAGCGTCATTTAGTTTTTCCCTTCGATAATCATAATTATCTCTTAGCATCGCCAAACGGAAATGTGCCATTGCAAACGTAGAATCTAATTGCAAAGCATTTTGATATCGTGTTTCTGCTTTATCTAGATTCAAGTCATTTTCAAATGCTCTTGCTTGATTATAGTATCTAATAGCCTCAGTAGAATTCGATGTTATCGGGATTTTTGGCGATTGTCTAATTGCTGTAAAATCATCCCAACCTCGCTTAATCCATTTGCCATCAATTAATAATTCAGTGTCCCAGGTTATGGCATTATTAGACTTAGGCGTAAATGTTTCACGAAAGGTTCTTACCCAGCCGTCTTCATCTGGAAACGGAATGGTACTATCTCCTTTAGGATAATACACTTTGTACTCACGTCTTACCGTATTATCACCAAGCAATTGGTATTCACCTTCAAAAAGCAAAGCCCCATCAATTTGATATTCTATCCAAACAATCTTATCTGTAGTTGGATTATAAGTAATGAGACCTTCTGACATTATTTTCTTTTTAGTAGCCGAATAGAATCCTGTCTTAGAATGGATGACCTTCCTGTCTGTTCCCCATTCAAAATCTATAACCTTTAGGTCTTTCATTTTCGGTTTCTTTTCTAACATTGGATGATCTGGAGAAGGTTGCCAAATGCCCATATAATAAGACAGCTCTTCTAGTTTGTTTTTAGAATTTTGAGCACACAATGTTGAAGCAATAAAGCAAACAAGTACGCCAATTAAAAATGTCTTTTTCATAATTATCATTAATTAAGAAATGTTTTAGAATACTTTAAAATAAAAACCTGATTGTCGGTAAAAGGTAATCTAGGGTTCAAACTATCTCGATTAATATTTGCATTGTGATTATAGACAATATATAAATCGGTTCCTTCTATTGGATTATATCTAAACCGAAGATTTAAACCTAATTTTTCAGTTCTTGTGTCATACTGAAAAAATGAATTCAATGAAGATTTTGATGAGAAGTTAAACTTTAGTCTAGTAAAATAGCGACTTAGATTAATTTTTCTTGAAGTATCAATGGCGTAACTTTCAGGGAAGCGAAGTTGATTATAAGTCCCTCCAATTTCGGCCTTGAATAGTTGACTAAAATCGTAAGACACATTAAGATTTGTTGTGAATTGGTTACCACCATAAAACTCTCCAACTTCTATGTCTAAGTTTGCACGATACGCTCTAGCTCTTCCTGTATCAAAAATGGGATTAATTTTCCACATCACGTACTGATTAGCAGGAATGGTAATACCTTCGGAAATATTCCAATCTTGATATAAGTTATCTTCTTGGTATATTGGAAAAAACATTGTAAAACGTGCACCTTTTTTATGAATTGCGGTGAGGTATATATTGGTTTGAAAAAATTCATGTTGACCAGTTGAGGACACCCAAAATTTATTGAAATAATGCCCTAAGGTTAAATATCTTAAAAACGTTGAATTTGTGTATGTTCTTCTCCAACCATTGTTTAATGTAAGTCGCTTTGTATCTGGTCTTGGCACAAAACCCAATTCGGGATTAAAATCTTTTGTGTATTCTCTAAACCTATAATTAATCCCAAAGCCATTGGCTCTAAAAGTATTAATTTCGGTGCCATACATAGATTTCCAATCTCCAGTTACATCATCAAAGGTGGTGCCCACAGTAAAACGTGTTCTAATATTATCTGAAAATCTAATATTTGCATCAATAGCTACCAAATGATTACTCTTATCTCTATTCATTTTATTGGTGTTTATGATACCAATGTTGGATCCAAAATTCCCAATGGTATGTCGCAATCTGGTTACACTCATATTGTTTGATAAAGCGACACCCTCAACTTTGTGTGTTTGCATACTTAGCAAACCATATTGCCATTTTGATGAATTACCAGCATACCTCAAACCTGCTATAATTGGAATTGCTTGACCATCTTCAATACCAATACGTCGAGAATTAAATAAGCGATGTCCAAATAGATTAGAATTGAATAAGTCTGCATTTTCTAGAAAGAACAGACGCTTTTCGGGTAAAAAAATAGGGAACCTAGAAATATTAATTATTCTATCGTCTGCTTCAACTTCGGCAAAATCTGTATTGACACTAAAATCTATGGTTTGATTAGCATCGGGTTTATATTTAATATCTAAACCTAAATTACTCAATACTTTATCAAGGATTTCATTTGAAGCATAGTTTTTTTCTTCTAAAAAAGTAGTCTCATTGTCATAGGCCGTTTCATCTACATTTAATTGATTTTGACTAATTACATTTGCTTTTACATACGGTGTGATATATAATGGTTTGGATCTCGGTAAGTTTTTAAAACGTACTTCCTCAGAGTTACTAAAGTGGTATTGAGCTGAAGCTAATTCGGTGTTGTTTTGAGGTGCTATAACACGTTCATTTTTTTGCTTATAATTAACTATTGCTTTAATTCGCATTATATTTTCTGAAGACACATTATAACGCAACGACGAAAAAGGAATACGCATTTCAGCACTCCAACCGTCATCATTTATTTTTGATTTAGCATCCCAAAATGTGTTCCAAGACAAGTTAAATACATCACCATTTCTATTAACTTCAAAGTCTTGTCTTGCACTCAATGGGTTTGTTCTAAACACCAAAGTATTGAGCTTATCATTATAACTATCAATATGAACCTCAACATAATCATCATTATCAAGTGTTTTGTCACGTTCTAATGTTGCTGCAAAGATTTGATTTGGATCTTTGAAATAACAGTAAGCACCAACATATAAATATTGATCGTCATACATGAATTTCACAATTACTTTTTCAGTAGTAATTGCACCAAGGTTTGGTTCTATCTGTTTAAAACCATTAAACTCAAATGCACTATCCCAACTTGTCTCATTTAATACACCGTCAAGCTGAATGGGTGTATTAGATTTTGGTAGATCCTCTTGTGAAAATGCAAGAAAACTGATTAAAAAAAAGAAAATAAACGTTTGTCTATAAAGCATTTTACAGAAATATTTGATTGATTTAATTATGTCTATGAGGTTATACTTTCTTTGCTACAAGTACCAAATCGGGTTCATGAATAGTCAATGATTTCACCTTATTGTTTTCAAGCTGAAATGTGATGTATACTGACGAAATACCATTGTACAAAAACTTGTGCTCTTCTATTCTAATTAAACCTCCCCCTGACTTTCCTAATTTTCCAAGAGAGATCATTTTTCTCATATTAAGTGAGATCGAAAACCCGTCATTCTCACCATCTCCATATCTATAATCGCCAAGATATTTCTGTTTTTCAGAATCACTTAATGCGGTATATGTTTTAGTATCTGGAGTTTTAAAAGACGTTAAAAAATCAATCAGTTTTTCAGAGTTTTTGATATTATCTTTAGACATGGTGTCCTTCATTCGCAAACCAGCTCGTGCATGTTGAAGTAAACTAATTCCATGAGGTCCAGGTTGTGACTCAACTCCAGGTGTCATGGTTATCATGGCTTTTACAATATCAAATGCACCTAGCATGGCATAAGTATACATCGTTGGTCTAGCTCCTTTACTCATTAAGTACTGTACAATGTCTCTTCTTCCAACATGTGATGCTGCGCCTATGGCAGATTCCCAATCTCCAAAACTCCAATCCCAGCTTGCTCTTGCTAATTCTGGTCTTTTATCAACTAGCTTCTTAACGGTGTCAATATCAAAATGAGATTTACCAACAACCTCATTAACAACTTCATCATCAATTGAAGGATAACGATTGTTTGGTTGCGGGTTTAATTTAGTTTCAGAAACTATTGGTGATGCGTAAGTGACATTTGGGATAGATACAGCTAGAAGCCCAAAAATTGAACTTCCAACAAATTGACGTCTAGAACTTTTTAAATTATTCATCTAAGTTGATTTTTAATACTATGGGTTGATACAGTTTATTCATTGGAAATAAGTTGCCTTGTTCATCAAAACTTCCAAATTGAGCGTTAGCAATGTAATAAAGACTACTATCATAAAGCACTCCAGTTGTTGGGTTATTCATCATTGGATGATTAACCTCAAGTAATTTATTGCCAATTATGGTGTCCAAATTTTCATTAAGTATCAGTTTTTGTACTGTTTTAATATCTGGATGTACACTAATTAGTGTATTCTTATAAAAATATACACCATCTATACTTTCTTTCTTAGCTATTTTTAATGCGTTTGGGTTCTTAATCTCTTGGAGTTTTTTAGAGTCAACTTCAATACGCATAATACCTTCAGAATGCGCTACAAATAAAAATCTATCGTCATTTGTGATCGTAATCCCGTTTGGGTATTTAAGTCCGTTTGGATTTAAAAACAGCGTTAACGCATCATCTTTTTTCTGAATAGTATAAATTGAATGCTCATTGAACATATGCGTTATGTATACATTTCCTTCAGAATCTATAACGAGGTCATTAAAAAAATGCACCTCACCTCTTTTATCTAATACATACCTCTTGATCAATTTACCTGTATCCAAATTGAATTTGAATACACCAGCTGGCCTTCCGTCTGCGTCGTCCTTTAAATTATAACCTACTAGATTATCTCCTCCAGAGCTACAAACCCAAAGCCAACGATTATTTGTATCTATTTTCATACCTATAACCATCCACAAACCACCTTGCTTTGGGCTAATAAACTCAGTTTCGTTTCCATTTTTATCTATTTTAACGACTTTTCCTTTTCTGGTACTTCCAACATAATAGGTGTCCGTTTTCGGGTCGTATGCTATATTTTCTGGAAGCAAGTCTTTTTCTTCAAGATTAAATGCTATCTCACTATTGTTAATCGCTTTTGGTTTCTCTTGTCCTATGAGTACTAATGGGAATGCTAGAAGCCAGAAAAAATAAAGATGTTCTCTCATATGTTAATAGTATACCTTCAAATTTAGAGTTAACTTAAAATCTCTTTATAAAATTTATCTCAAACACATTTTTACTTATGTAAAACAATCCTTTTCCTCAAATCATCTT
The DNA here is from genome assembly GCF_021032705.1 of Psychroserpens luteolus. Lineage (GTDB taxonomy): Bacteria > Bacteroidota > Bacteroidia > Flavobacteriales > Flavobacteriaceae > Psychroserpens > Psychroserpens luteolus. The sequence continues at coordinate 575,817 of NZ_JAHVXI010000002.1, forward strand.
ATTTACATAAAGAATTAAGAACTTCACATAAATTTTAAGGTAACCAATAAACAAACTATTATAAATCCAATAGATTTGTGCTATGAAAAGTTTGAACATTTGGTTTCATATAGGATTTTGGATAGCCTATACTCTTATCTACACGTTAATTCAAGCGAGCTATAAAGGTGATTACGAAGGTGCTTTTATTTACGAGTTAATGAACCTTCCTTTACGATTAGCTGTTGTTTACTTTAATTATTTCTATTTATTACCCAAGTTTTTACTAAAAGGTAAGGTGGCAAACTATTTTGTTTACACCATAATAACTTTATGTATTGCTGGCTTTTTTCAACGTATAATTAATTATGAACTACTAAATATTCTAAATCCTGAAATGCGAGATTATGGCCTGTGGCTGCCATACAAATTTTTACAATCAACTGTTATTATAGCCTCTCCACTCATTTTTGTAATAGGGATTTCAGTAGTATGGAAAGTATCTCAGTTGCAGAAACGCACCAATGAATTAGAAAATGAAAAACTTCAGTCTGAATTAAAATATTTAAAGTCTCAGATCAACCCTCATTTTTTGTTCAACACTTTAAATAATATCTATGGATTATCGCTAGAGAACTCAAGAAAAACACCTGAGCTTATTTTAAAGCTTTCAGATTTTTTGAGCTTCTCTTTGTATGAAAGCAATCAGAAGATGATTCCATTAGACAAGGAGATAGCTTTGATGACTGATTTCATAACACTAGAGAAAAGTCGGTTCGAAGATCGTGTTGCAATTGGTTTTAATAAGCCAAAATCTACCGAGAATATTTCTATACCTCCACTAATCTTAGTACCTTTTGTTGAAAATGCATTTAAGCATAGTTTAAAAGATGAAACAAAAATCGCAGATATCTCAATTGACCTTAAAATAGATAAGGATATGTTACTATTTGAAGTAAAGAACTCAAAATCGAATGACATCACTGAATCGAATACTAAAAAAGGGCTTGGATTAGAAAACATAAAAAAACGATTAGATATCCTTTATGGAAATGACCATGAATTAACCATAAACGATAGTAAACATCTATTTACCATTTTACTTAAAATTAAGCATTTATGAATATAAAGTGTGCTATAGTTGATGATGAACAAACGGCAAGAAATATATTGAGAAAATATGTTAATGACGTTCCTCGTTTAGAGGTTGTTAACGAATCTAAAAATGCACTTGAAGCTTTAGACTATATACAAAACAATGAGATAGACCTTATTTTTTTAGATATAGAAATGCCTAAACTATCTGGATTAAATTTTGCCAAACTCATCAATAAGAACACGAAAATTATATTCACAACAGCCCATAGAGAATTTGCTATTGAGAGTTATGAATTAAATGCCACAGATTATCTACTCAAACCTTTTTCATTTGAACGTTTTCTAAAAGCTGTACAAAAAGTAGCTCAACCAGTTTCAAAAAATGTGGAGTCAAAAAACAGCACATACATTTATGTAAAAGTTAATAAACAAATGGTAAAGGTGTCCTTTTTAGATTTATTGTATGTTGAAGGTATGAGCAATTATATCAAAGTACATACAAGTGCTGAAGTTTTAGTAGTCTATGAAAAGTTAAGTACGATCATTAACAGCTTGCCGTCGAGCATGTTTGCTAGAATACATAAATCTTATATTGTTAATATTTCTAAAATAAAACTCTACACTAAAGAATATGTAGAAATACAAAACAAGCATATTCCTATAAGCTCTACTTATAGAAATAGCCTGTTTGACATGCTTGGTTAATCTAGAACTAATCTAACATTAGTCCACCAATTTTAACTTTAGCATTCGGTTCTTTTTCCATACTTATGACTAAGGTATTCTCATCAAATTTTATTTCTATATCATCATTTTCATTAAGCATTACGCCATTTACCGTTTGATTTTTTAACTCGTTATGCATTTTCTTGAACATTGCTAAATGCTCATCCATTGGCATAAAATCTATCATTTCTTTTGAAAAATTGTGCCTTATAAATGTTTCCCATCCAGTCGCATCATCTTTTTTAATGACATCTAAAAAGCTATCAAGAATTTGCTCCATTTGACGCTCAGATTGTGCATCGGCTTGAGATTGTCTTAATTCTGAATTTGGTTCAAAGTTTGGTTTCAGAATAATACCTGCCAATTGAGAGGTTAACATATCATAACCTCGATTGGCATGATTGGTCATCATAATGATTGTAATATCTTCATCTAGATAGCGCCAAAAATCGGCAAAGAAAATTCCGTTTCCTCCATTGTGTGCAATAAGTTCGGTATTGCGTGGTGTTGGAAAAATAGCCCAACCATAACCATAATGTGATTGAGCACCTTGCCCCTCTTCAATATGCTTGGTATACATTTTAGATTTAGATGCTTGGGATAAAATAGTATTACCCAGTAAAGCTTGATGCCATTTATACATATCTTCAACAGTAGATAATATACCTCCATTTCCTTTTAAGTGCCATGAGATACCATCGTCCCATTTTTCATTAGGTTTTCCCCATTTACCAGAATCTCTATAACCAACTGCTACATTACTTTGATCAAATTTTGGCCTTATATATCCTGTTTGTTCCATTTGAGAAGGGTTCCATAAGTGATCATACAAAAAGTTCTCATAGGATTGCCCAGACACCTCCTCTATTACCATAGCCAATAGCGTATAACCTACATTAGAATATTCGTAGCCTGTTCCTACAGTAAATAACAAATCTGACGATAAAGATTTATCTATAAAATCGGGTTTAGAAATTATATGGTAATCATGTCCAATAGCTGGTGGCAATCCAGATGAATGTGTTAATAAATGATGTAAGGTTATATTTTCTTTTGATATTGGAACATTTTTAAAGTAGTTTGTGATTTTATCATTTACAGACAATTTTCCTTGCTCTTCTAATTTCAGTATTCCAGCTGCTGTAAACTGTTTAGTTATTGATCCAATGTCAAAAACAGTGGTTGACTTATTTTTAGTATTAGCAGACTTATCTGCGAATCCATAACCACCAGAAGTAATCACCTTACCTTTGTGTGCTACCAAAACACTTCCAGAAAATTGATTGTTCTCTAATTCTCCAAGATAATTTGTAAACTTCTTTTTTAACTCTTGATTATTTCCGGTTTGAGCTTGACAACTTACACATAAAAATAAGACGACTGCTAGTTTTAAGATTGATTTCATAATTTAATGTTTAATGTTTTGCTCAAACTTAGCTGAGCTATCCGACTATTTAAAATAAAAGTGACCAACAAGAGCGTAATGTTATTAGTGCATAGAATATGAAGAAACTAATAGTTTCATCACATAAAAATGAGTCTTTGTCACAAACTTTCTTTTACGTCCATCAGTTTAAAAATTTCAATTTACTTTTACTTTCAAGTTATGAAGCGATATATAGAAATAGTATTAAACATTCTGTTTTGGCTCATTTGTTTTTATTTAATTTTTTCAATTATTAGTCCAAAAAACAGAGAAGTCGAAATTATTAACGGTACCGAGATTGTAAAAATCTCCTATGATGGAATGAGTGTTCTAGGTACTATTATTGGATTTGTTTTAAAAATGGGGCTTTACTATTTTAATGTATATTTCTTATCCAAGTATTTCAACAAAAAACAGTTTAAGACATACTTTGTTTTTTTGTTTGTTGCTTCCATAATTACAATTGGCATAGAATTACTAAAAAACAGGATAATATATGGTGAGGAATTTATCTTATTTGAAACATTTATTGCTACCATTTGGTTATATATGTTCTTTGTTGGTATTTCCTTTGTTCATATTATCATACTGAGATGGCAAAAAGAAGAAGCTCTAAAGCAAAAATTAAAGGAAGATAAACTCACTGCCGAATTGCAATTACTAAAATCGCAAATCAACCCGCACTTCTTGTTTAATGCGTTAAACAACTTATTATCGATTGCCGAAAAACACAAACAAACTGAAGTCTCTTCTGGCATAGCGCAGCTCTCAGAATTATTGCGCTTTCTATTGCATGATACATCAGATGAAACCATTCTTTTATCAAAAGAAATTGAGTTTATAGAACATTACATTCAACTCAACAAACTGAGATTTGATACGAATGACCCAATATCAATAGCATTTAAAAAAAAAGGTGATTTAAGCAACATAGATATTGCTCCTGCCCTATTAATTCCATTTGTAGAAAATGCTTTTAAACATGGTATTGATATTTATAACAAGTCGTTTATAGATATAAATTTAATAGCGAATAACAATACCATACACTTTGTATGCAGAAATTCATTAAAAGAAAAGAGTAACACAGATGCGATGTTAACTAAAAACTCTGGAATTGGCTTACAAAATGTGAAGCGAAGATTGGACATTTTATATCCAAATAAACACGATTTAAATATTTCAGAAACTGATAATACTTATATTGTTGATCTTAAATTAGCTTATGATTGAAGCCATAATCATAGACGATGAGCCAAAAGCCATTGAACTATTGGAAAATTACTGCAATAGATCCAGTGTGATTTTGTGTATTAAATCATTTAGAAATCCAATTGAAGCTTTACAATTTATAGAACAAAAAACACCTCAGGTCATATTTCTTGATATTAATATGCCTAAGTTGTCTGGTACGCAATTAGCCAAACTAATTCCGTCTAATTCTCATATTATATTTACGACTGCTTATCCAGAGTATGCTGTAGAAAGTTACAATTTAAACGCTACCGATTATTTGCTCAAACCCATAACATATCAACGGTTTTTTAAAGCTGTAGATAAGGTATCAATAGCTCTAAAAAAAGAGACAGAGCTTAAAAACAAAAGTACTAAGCCCACTATTATTGTGAAAAGCGGATATGAGAAATATCAAATTTCTATAGATGACATTTTGTATTTAGAAAAAGACGGTAACTATATGGTGTATCACACTCTCAAAAAGAAGATTTTGGCCAGAGAAACTGTAAGTGCTGCTCTTGAACGTTTACCTGAAACGTTTATTCAAACTCATAAATCTTTTATCGTATCTACAACACATATAGAAGTACTAAAATCAAAGCATGTACATATTAAAGGGGTAAAAATTCCTGTGAGTCACCGCTATAAAGTTAACTTGGAACAAAAACTATCTTAAGACGGAAAGCCAAGCATTTCTCCCATTCCAACGGTAAATAACCAGCAGCCATATATGGCGTGTTCGATAGACACCAAAAGTGTTGACTTTGTTTTCTGAAACGTTAATGCAAAAAGAATTCCTCCTATAAAAGTCAATATCATAACCAGTCCGTTTCTAAAAAAAATATGTGCTAATGAAAACAGTGCTGCATTGATAAACAAGAACAATACTTTACTTTTAAATAGTTTTCTATAACGCTGAAAAAAGAAGGTTCTATAGATTAATTCCTGCGGATATACCGAAAAAAAACTGTACACAAATAGAATCATTAACCATAATAGTGGTTTGTTAAAAAGTACCACAAAGAGGTTCTCAACATCAACAAACCACATATAAAGTGTTGTCAAAACAGCAATACCTATCAACTGAATTATGGTACGTTTAAAAAAAGTATTCCAATCTAAAGTTGGGGACATTTTAAATTTTAATTTTTCAATTTTCAGTAAAATAAAAATCACATACAAGAAACCTAAAAGTCCGATGAGCATTTTTATCCATAATGGATACTGTATGGCAAAACTCACTGGGATTAAAATGAAAATGATAAAAAACTCTGAAAGTTTATAGCGTGTTGATTGCATGATCTAAATATAGGCAATTATTAGTGTTAGATACTAATAGCTGTTGTATGTTTTACTTCATTGATCATGAAAGCGCTATGTGTACTTCCAATATGGCTAATACTGGTAAGCTTTTTCACCATAAACTCTCTAAATTCGTCCATATCTGCAACCAAAACTTTTAATAAATAATCATAATCACCGCTAATATGATAACACTCTAATACTTCATCCAATTTAGTCACTTCCTTTTCAAAATCAACCACATAGTTTTTGGTATGCTGAAGCAACTTTATGCTACAAAAGGTCACAAACCCTTTATCTATGACTTTTTTATCGATAAGTGCTACATATTTAGAAATAACGCCTTCCCGCTCTAATTTTTTAATTCGCTCATAGACTGCAGTTACAGAAAGGTTTAACTTATTAGATAATTCCTTATTTGTTTGTTTGCTATCCTCTTGAAGAAAGTGCAGTAATTTTTTGTCAATACTATCCAATTGTATCATTTTGAAAAATTTTCAGTTTTGTAAATCGAAACTCAATAACCTAAACAAAAATAACTATTAAATCACATTTATATAGTTTTATTTTCTAAATATGATTTTAATCATTGATATATAATCTAAATATAACGATTTTTGGTGTGATATTAACTAGGCTTAGATTGCACTTAGCCAACTAAACGATACTCTAATGGCTTTTAAACCAGCTAACAACATTCAAGACTTACAATATTTTGGTGAATTTGGAGGTGTTAACCCTTCTATTTCAGATTCGTCTACGTATACATTTTTATCTGCAAAAACAATGTTCGATACTTTTGAAGGTAATGCAGATGGTTGTTATTTATATTCGCGTCACTCCTCACCATCAAATTTATACTTAGGAGAGGCTTTAGCTGCAATGGAAGGTACCGAAACTGCTAACGTTTCTGCTTCAGGGATGGGAGCTATAACACCTGTATTAATGCAGCTTTGTGGAGCCGGAGACCATATCGTATCAAGTAGAACAATTTATGGTGGCACGTATGCTTTTCTTAAAAATTTTGCACCTCGATTTGGTATTGAAACCTCTTTTGTAGACATCACAAAACTGGATATTGTAGAGTCTGCAATCACTAAAAACACGAAAGTATTATACTGCGAATCTGTAAGCAATCCATTATTGGAAGTTGCAGATATAAAAGGACTTTCAGAGATTGCTAAACGTCATAATTTAAAACTTGTAATCGATAACACCTTTTCTCCTTTGTCTATTTCACCAGCAAAGTTAGGAGCAGATGTGGTGATACACAGTTTGACTAAATTTATTAATGGGTCTAGTGATACCGTTGGTGGAGTAGTATGTGGCACTCAAGAGTTTATCGATGATCTAAGAAATGTTAATGATGGTGCCTCAATGTTATTAGGGTCAACAATGGATAGTTTACGCGCATCTTCAGTATTAAAAAACTTAAGAACATTACATATTCGTATGCAACAACATAGCTATAATGCTACATATCTTGCCGAAAAGTTTGAACAAGATGGACTAAAAACTGTATATCCTGGATTGTCTTCACATCCATCTCATGAGATATTTAAGTCAATGATGAATGAAAAATATGGTTATGGAGGTATGTTAACCATTGATGTTGGGAGCTTAGATAAAGCTAATGAACTCATGGAAATGATGCAAGAGAAGAACCTTGGTTATCTTGCTGTAAGCTTAGGGTTTTATAAAACACTATTCTCGGCTCCAGGAAGTTCAACATCTTCAGAAATTCCTGAAGAAGAGCAAAAGGAAATGGGATTAAGTGATGGATTAATACGCTTCTCAATTGGTTTAGATGCCGATATTGAGCGTACTTACCAAATTATGAAGAATTGTATGATTGAACTAAACATTCTAATTCCTGAAGTAGTATAGTCTACTTCAATCCAGTCAATTTTAGGCACATTTAATTTGTAACGATTTGTAGTGAGCTAATTCATTAGACAATTCTACTGTTTTACTTTGTACATCTTTCTTTAGGTCATAATATTCTTGAATAACTGAAGACAAAGTATTCTCTTCTTCATATCGAGATTCTAATTCTGAAAGAAATATCAATGTGTCTAAATTTTTTTTTAGTTTCCAATTTAATAGCCGTATTTGAGAATCATAATCGAATTGGCTAAAAGAACCATTTAGTTTTAAATCCTTTTGCTTTTCAGTATTAGACTGTAGCTTTTTTGAATTCGCACTAAATTGTATAACCTTCGTTTTATAATCATACTCTGACACTGCAGAGGCAACTACTTCTTTGCGCATAAAAAAAAGAGTCATGATTGACAAAGAACCTAAATATAAAATGGGTAACATATTGATAGCTAATTAATTGTTGTTACTAATTGGACACCATAATTGATGAAGGTCACAACAATTCGATATAAAGTAAATTTCAATGTTTAAAGGATAGGAAAATCCGACAAAGTGCTGATACTGAGTATAAATCTTTCGCCAAAGACTAATAAAAATGGTTTAATACATCGTAATTATTTCCCTTTGAGTCGTTCCCAAAGCGCAGACATAGTAAAACTAAAATCTTCCATTTCTGGTTCAAAAGGTTTCATATCTAAACGCCCTTCAGACTCGTAAAGTTTTAAATTAAAAACAGATTTATAACCTTCACGTGTTTTTACCAAAGGATATCTTAAGTCATTATATATAAACTCTCCATTGTCTAGTTCCTGAACATTATAATAATGATTACTAAACCATGATAAACATTCTATATCACTAGCATAGCGTGTATTTAATAATCGTTTTTTAGGAATAGTTCTCCATTCTGAAAACTGATTGGATTTGTCCAATAACGAATAGAAAGCTACTTGATAATCGGTTTCGGTTTCGGCTATGCCATACCATAAAATATTATTTAAAATAGAAGGTTGAGCACTGAAACGTTGATATGTAATATTTTGCTCGGCCAAAGACGTCTCAAATACATTATCAATATGAAGTTTATTAAAAATCGTAAATATCATATAAGTCGAACTTATACCTATACCTAACTTAAGCCATAATCTGCGCGTATTATTTTGTCGGTTAAAAAACATCAAAATAATCATGCATAATAAAAACGGTGTTGTATACAGCAAATCGGCCACCGCAATATTATTAAACGCTACACGGTAATTTGAAAATGGTGCGAAGAGCTGTGTGCCGTAAGGTGTGAAGCAATCCAAAATTGGATGCGTAAATAACGACCAGAAAAATAATGATATCCAATCTTTTTGGGTTGTTGTATCCAATCGTTTTCCACGATCATATAATTTATGAACTAACCAACCCAACAGAAAAGCTGCCAAAACAGAAAACACTATAGAATGCATAAAGCCTCTATGAAACAACATGGCATCGATCTCATTGTTATGTAAAAGACTTCCAATAAATACGTCCAAATCGGGAATGGTTCCACCAATAGCACCAAACAATAAAGCTTTATTTCCAATTTTTTTACCTAAAACTGCCTCTCCACATGCAGCACCTAAAACAATCTGAGTTAATGAATCCATTTACATTTTGAGAATTGAAATGTAAAAGTACGGAACAATTATGATTTGCAGAATAGACAACATTATCGTAACATTACAAGCACAAATAGTCACTAAAACCAAATGAGCGAAGACAATAATATCTCAGAATTTAAAGCTAAAGATCAGAACATCGTTGAAAATAAGGAACTTAATTTCTATGAAGCTCTGATTCCTGTTGTTATACTAATGGCATTACTTGCTTACAACATCTTTTTTGTTGAGAGCCAAGAGTGGTTTGGCACTTACACCAATCAAATTATTTTATTGCTTGGAGGACTAGTTGCTGCAACAGTAGGCTTTTTTAATAAAGTGACTTTGGGAGGTATGATCAAAGAAATTTGGGAAAACCTCAAAAGTGTTTTTGTCCCTATCATGATCTTATTTTTAGTTGGAGCACTCGCAGGTACTTGGCTTATCAGTGGTGTTATTCCTGCTATGGTCTATTATGGTCTTCAAGTATTGAGTCCAGAAATATTCTTGCCAGCTTCAGTTGTGATTGCCGCTGTCATTTCGATTGCTACTGGAAGCTCATGGACAACCTCAGCAACCGTTGGTATTGCCCTTGTTGGTATTGGAACAGCATTAGGTATTAATCCAGGAATGATTGCTGGTGCAGTTATTTCAGGTGCTTATTTTGGAGATAAAATGTCCCCTTTGAGTGATACTACAAACCTCGCTCCTGCTATGGCTGGAACAGATTTGTTTACACACATTAAATACATGGCTTTTACAACGGTTCCAACAATTATTGTGACATTGATTGTTTTTGGAATTATAAGCGTTTCTATTGAATCTACAGGAAGTTCAGACACAACATTTATATTAGGTACAATAGATAACTATTTCAATATTACGCCTTGGTTATTCTTGGTTCCCGTTGCTGTAGTTGGGTTAATTTTACTCAAAACAAAACCCTTAGTCGCGCTCGCTTCTGGTGTAGTTTTAGCTATTATTTTTGCTTTTATTTTTCAACCAAAACTTATTGATACCATAACAGATTCTTCAACCAAAACTGTCGTGAATTCTGTATTTACAGATACGAATATTGAAATTTCTGATAAAGAATACTTAGCAGCCTTATCTGAAACCGATTTAGAAAGAATCAATAATGATGAAGGTCGACTAGCTAATCTTTTTTCAGATGATGACCTAAAAGGTCTTTATACCATTGAAAGTTTAAAAGAATTTTTCTCTTCTAATTATCAAGATGCTTCTATTATTCAAACCAAAGCTGAGAATTTAGAAAAGTTAATAACGATCAAGCGACTTAAAAAACTTTTTAGTTCTGGTGGAATGAATGGTATGATTTGGACCATTTTATTAATTGTTTGTGCTATGGTCTTTGGAGGTATTATGGATGCTATTGGAGCCTTAGCCAGAATTACCAAAGCTTTATTATCGGTTGCTACAACAGTATTTGGATTATTTGCAAGCACAGTTATTAGTTGCCTTGGGCTTAATGTTATTGCTTCAGACCAATACCTTGCACTTGTTATACCTGGAAAAATGTTTAAGCAAGCCTATGAGGACAGAGGTTTAGCTCCTGAAAATTTAAGTAGAACTCTCGAAGATTCAGGAACGGTAACTTCGGTATTAGTGCCATGGAACACCTGTGGTGCATACCAATCTGGAGTTTTAGGTGTAGATGTGAGTCAGTATTTTATGTATGCTATCTTCAACTGGCTAAGTCCGTTCACGACATTATTATTTGCAGCTTTCCGAATAAAAATCAGACAAATTTCGGGTAAATTGAACTAAACTATAGTGAGATAAAATTAAATGATATGCATCATTTTTTTGAACGATTCGATTGACTATATTTGCAGCCAAATTTAAAATTTAACTCAAAAAAACATATTAAAAAATGGCTGTATTAGTAGGAAAAAAAGCACCTCAATTTAATGCACAAGCGGTTGTAAACGGTCGCGAATTTGTAACTAACTTTTCTTTAGATCAATTCATTGGTAAAAAACACGTTGTATTATTCTTTTATCCAAAAGATTTCACATTTGTTTGTCCAACTGAACTACATGCATTCCAAGAAAAATTAGAAGAATTCAAATCTAGAAATACTGAAGTAATAGCTGTTTCAACAGATACAGAACAATCACACTATGGTTGGTTACAGATGGAAAAAAACAACGGAGGTATTAAAGGTATCACATATCCTCTAGTCGCAGATACGAACAAAACGATTTCTAAAAATTATGATGTTTTAGCTGGAGATTACTTCTATGATGAAGATGATATGCTTCAAGCTGAAGGCGAATTAATTGCTTATCGTGGATTATTCTTAATTGATAAGGAAGGGATTGTACGTCACCAGATCGTAAATGACTTACCTTTAGGTAGAAATGTTGATGAGGCTTTACGCATGGTAGATGCTTTACAATTTGTTGAAGAGAATGGTGAAGTTTGTCCAGCAAACTGGAATAAAGGAAAAACTGGAATGCAAGCCACTCATGAAGGTGTTGCAGAATTTTTAGAAAAGCACGTTAACTAAATTGTGTTCTCACTTATAAAAAAAGCCACTTAAATTAAGTGGCTTTTTTTATTTATAAGAGGTCATATTATAAAAGCTTGATTAGATTTTTAAATCCTTTCTCAACGGCATGATCATAAGCTGTTCGCCCTTCATTGTCTGCTATATTTTTATCAGCACCTATCTCCAATAGCAATTTTATGATTCCTTCTTTATTATACATTGTCGCAAATATCAATGGTGTGGTTCCCATATTATTAACGGCATTAATATTAGCTCCATGTTGAATTAGAGTTTTTGCTAATTTTTCATTCCCTTTAAAACACACACCAATTAATGCTGTATTACCTGTAGCATCTTGGTCATCAATTTCTGCATTATTATCTAATAAAACTTTAGTGGCTTCTTCATTATCAAAATATGTTGCAAAAATTAATGGTGTAAAGCCACGTGAGTCTTTTGCATTGACCAACTGCGGATTGATATTTAAAAAGGCCTGAAGCCTATCTGGATCTCCAGCGCGTATAGTATCGAAAAACAAATCTGTATCTTTCATTTTCGTTAATTTTAATTCAAAAAAAAGGATGAGTTAATAAGAACCCATCCCTATTTTTATTTTAGTGTTATAATTATTTTAAATCGAAACGGTCTAAATTCATCACTTTAGCCCAAGCAGCAACAAAATCATTTACAAATCGTTGTTGTCCATCATTTGCGCCATATACTTCACATACAGCTCTTAATTCTGTATTAGAACCAAATATAAGGTCTGCTCGTGTTCCTTTAAATTTAACTTGCCCTGTTCTACGATTTTTTCCTTCAAAAATTCTATCGTCCTCAGAAGTGGCACTCCATGTATAGGTGAAATCTAAAATATTGACAAAAAAGTCATTAGTTAAACTTCCTACGGAATCAGTAAACACACCATAATTTGATCCATCATAATTTGCGCCTAAAACTCTTAACCCTCCAACTAAAGCGGTCATTTCAGGAATTGAAAGCGTTAATAGATTTGCTCTGTCAACTAATAAGTCTTCTGCAGCAATTTCAAGGTCATCTTTGATATAATTTCTAAAGCCGTCAGCTAACGGTTCTAAATAGCCAAATGATTCAAGATCTGTTTGCTCTTGTAAGGCATCACCTCTTCCTTGAGTAAAGTCAACTGAAATATCATGACCTGCAAGTCTCGCAGCTTCCTCGACACCTGCATTACCAGCTAAGACTATTAAATCTGCCATAGAAATAGTACCACTAAACTCATTTTGTATACCTTCAAGTACATTCAAAACCTTATTTAATTCAGATGGGTTATTTACTTCCCAACTGCGTTGTGGTTCCAATCGTAATCGACCACCATTAGCTCCTCCTCTCATATCAGAACCTCTAAATGTAGAAGCTGAAGCCCAAGCAGTAGTCACTAATTGTGATACTGAAAGCCCAGAAGCCAAAACCATTTTCTTTAATGATGATATATCTGAATCTGATAAATTATAATTTACTGATGGAATAGGATCTTGCCACAATAGTTCTTCTTGAGGAACCTCAGGACCAAGATAACGTGAAATAGGTCCCATATCTCTATGAGTTAATTTATACCAAGCTCTAGCAAATGCATCTTCAAAAGCTTTATGGTCGTTATGAAAACGCTTAGATATTTCTAAAAATCCAGGATCCATTTTTAAGGCCATATCAGCTGTAGACATCATTAAATCTTGTTTACCATTTGGGTCACCCGCTTTAGGCGCCATAGGTGCTCCAGAATTTGCTGTTGGTGTCCATTGATGTGCTCCAGCTGGGCTTTTTGTTAATTCCCAATCATAATTTAATAACACATCAAAATACTCATCATCCCATCGTGTTGGATGCGGTGTCCAAGCACCTTCTAATCCACTTGTAATAGTATCATCCAAAACACCAGTTCCAAAAGTATTCTTCCATCCAGTACTCATTTCTTCTATTGATGCACCATGAGGTTCTGTTCCTACATATTGGTCTGGATTAGCAGCTCCGTGTGCTTTTCCAAAAGTATGTCCTCCCGCTACCAAAGCAACAGTCTCTTCATCATTCATTGCCATACGGCCAAAAGTAATACGGATATCATGAGCCGATTTTAAAGGGTCTGGATTTCCGTTTGGCCCTTCAGGATTTACATAAATCAATCCCATATGGACAGCACCTAGATGTCCTTCCAAATCACCATCACTTGTATCATAACGCTCATCATTATCTAACCAACCTGTCTCACTTCCCCAATATATATCTTGTTCTGGTTCCCAAACATCTTCCCGTCCTCCAGCAAAACCAAATGTTGGGAATCCCATAGACTCTAAAGCACAGTTTCCTGCCAAAATCATTAAATCTGACCATGAAATTTTATTTCCGTATTTCTTTTTAACTGGCCATAATAACAAACGTGCTTTATCTAAGTTACCGTTATCTGGCCAACTATTTAATGGTGCAAAACGATGAGTGCCTGTACCAGCTCCTCCTCTTCCATCACCAACTCGATATGTACCTGCACTATGCCAAGCCATTCTAATCATAAACCCACCATAATGCCCATAATCTGCTGGCCACCAATCTTGAGAATCTGTCATCAAATCAATGACATCTTGTTTTAAAGCCTTGAAATCAAGACTGTTAAATGCCTTTGCGTAATCAAAATCGTCTCCCAATGGGTTGGATTTAGATGCATGCTGACGTAAAATATTTAGCTTTAATTCGTTAGGCCACCAATCTCTGTTTTGGGTGCCTTTTCCTGCTGTTTTCTTTTGTGTTCCACTTAAAAAAGGGCATTGACTTGCATCACCATTCATATGATGATCTTCGTTGTTGTTCATGATTATATTGTTTAGATGATTCTTTGATTCTATAAAGTTAGAAAATTTACATCCCAAATTAAAGGAGTTATACATTTTTTAAAATTATATCATGATTGATAAAATTTATCTATGCATGCATTTTTCATTAATATAATCTATGATTTATACTGTATAAAACTAAAATATAGAACATGAAAAAAGCCACACTCATTCCGAACGTGGCTTTTTAACAACCTAACTAAATCAATCAAAATATTATCTAGCGATAATTACTTTATTTGTTTAACAAATTTAAGAATTAATTAAACAAAACTATAAGTATTATAAAAAATTTAACGTTTTAATTATGTATTCTAACATTCAACAAGTGGTACATTTTTTGTAACTTATAGATTAAATAGAATACTTATATAGAAACCATAACATTTAAAATTATGTCTGATACAACCTATACAAAAATATTTTCAGGAAATTTCATTATTGTCCAATTAGCATTAGACAGATTAAAAAGCGCAGGTATTAACGCCATTATTAAAGACGAATCTGAATCTGGAAGATTAGCTGGGTTTGGTGCTTCAATACAAGGTTACCAAGAACTTTATGTCAGTGATGAAGAATTAGAACAAGCAAAAGCCATCATTGATAGCGTCAATGAAGAACTAAAATCTTAACATAGATCGATATTAATTAAGCTGTTACAGCGTACATTTTTTCTCGTAGCTCTTTTATCTTTTTATCGCTCATGTACTCATCGAAAGTCATATATCGATCAATAATACCACTCGGAGTTAACTCTATAACCCTGTTGGCTACTGTTTGTGCAAACTCATGATCATGCGTTGTAAACACTACAGTACCTTTAAAGTTCTTAAGAGAATTATTAAATGCCGTAATACTTTCTAAGTCTAAGTGGTTAGTTGGTTCATCTAGCATAAGTACATTAGCTCTTACCATCATCATACGACTAAGCATACAACGCACTTTTTCTCCTCCAGACAGTACATCTGCGGTTTTTAAAGCTTCTTCTCCACTAAAAATCATCTTTCCTAAGAAACCTCTAATATATACTTCTTCTCGTTCCTCTTCAGTTGTTGCCCATTGTCTTAACCAATCGACTAACGTTAATTTGTTATTGAAATATTCACTGTTGTCAAGTGGAAGATAAGATTGAGATGTTGTCACTCCCCAAGCATATTTACCAGCATCAGCTTTTTCTTTATTATTTATAATCTGATAGAAAGCCGTTGTGGCTCTAGAGTCTTTTGAATATACAACCACCTTGTCTCCTTTAGTCAGATTGATATCTATATTTTGAAATAAGGTTTCACCATCAATAGATCCTGCTAAACCTTCAATATTTAATATTTGATCTCCAGCTTCTCTTTCACGCTCAAAAATAATGGCAGGATAACGTCTACTAGATGGCTTAATATCTGATATATTAAGCTTATCGATCATTTTTTTCCTACTTGTAGCTTGCTTTGATTTTGCGACATTAGCAGAGAAACGTCTAATAAATTCTTCTAATTCTTTTTTCTTTTCTTCCGCTTTTTTGTTTTGTTGTGCACGTTGTCTGGCTGCCAATTGAGACGACTCGTACCAAAATGTATAGTTACCAGAGAAGTGATTTATTTTTCCAAAATCAATATCAGAAATATGAGTACACACAGCATCTAAAAAGTGTCTATCGTGTGATACAACAATTACACAGTTATCATAATTGGCCAAAAAGTTTTCCAGCCATGTAATTGTTTCATAGTCAAGATCATTGGTAGGCTCATCCATAATAAGCACATCAGGGTTTCCAAAAAGAGCCTGTGCCAATAGCACACGAACTTTTTGCTTACCATCTAGATCATTCATTAAAGTGTAGTGATAATCTTCCTTAATACCAAGATTTGATAACATTGCTGCTGCATCACTATCAGCGTTCCAACCATTCATTTCTTCAAACGTAACTTGTAGTTCTCCTATTTTCTCAGCATTTTCATCTGTATAGTCCGCATAAAGCGCATCGATTTCAGATTTCAACTTAAACAAAGGTTTATTCCCCATAATTACTGTTTCTAAAACAGTATGTTCATCATATAGATTGTGGTTTTGTTCCAATACAGACATACGCTTACCAGGTTCTAAATGAACATGACCAGAAGTAGGATCTTGCTTTCCAGCAAGAATCTTTAAAAATGTAGATTTTCCGGCACCATTGGCTCCTATAATCCCATAGCAATTCCCATTGTTGAACGTCGTATTAACTTCATCAAAAAGAACTCTTTTTCCAAATTGAACCGAAAGGTTTGATACTGATAACATAATGCGTGTTTTAATTTCGCTGCAAAAGTAGAAAATTATGTTCATTGAGAGAAACTAAAAGTCCTTAATTTTACGAGTTAATTCGTTTCATAATTACAGTAAAATCAACATTTAACAACGTATTAACAAGACTTACTATTTGCAACGTTTATTTTTGTTGCAAATAGATAATGCCGACGATTTTAAATACTTATGAAACTATATTTAGTTACATTCTTAATATCTTCTCTTTTTTTGGGTTGTAATTCTAATGCTGAAAAAGGAGATACAGCCTATTTTGGCGGTGAAATAATTAATCCAAACAACAACTATATTACGATTTACTGTAATGAAAAAGAGCGTGATACAATTTATTTGGATCGAAACAATCGATTTCTTCACAAAATAGAAAATCTACAAACTGGCATATATTCATTCACTCATGGCGGTGAGTATCAATCACTACTTATTGAACCTAATGACAGTATTCTATTTAGATTGAATACTAACGATTTTGATGAGTCACTTGTATATACTGGAGAAGGTTCAAAAAAGAACAATTACTTTATCAAAGCATTTCTACATGATGAAAATGAGAGTAAGAAATTTAGAAAACTTCAACATTTAGAGCCTGAAGAATTTGAAGTTCATATTAAAATGCAAAGGCAACAAAAAATTGAAAATTTAGAGCAATTTCTAGCGTCTCATCAAACCTCATCTTTATTTGCTAAAATAGCAAGAGCGAGTATCAATTATGATTATTATGCTTATAAAGAGTTATACCCGTTTGGTTACTTTGGTAATAATCAACTCATACACTTTAAAGATTTACCCGAAGGCTTTTACAGTTATCGCGCTGATGTTAATTTTAATGATGCCAGCCTTAGTGGAATGTACTCTTACAATCGCTTTTTACTTTGGTATTTTCAAAATATAGGACTTCAAAAATACTATGAAGATGGTTCACATCTAGCTTTTAATAGACATTCTTTAGACTATAATCTCGATAAACTTACAATGATTGATAGTGTTGTTCACAATGAGACCATCAAAAACTATCTCCTCATGTACGCTACTCGAGAGTTTGTTTTCAACAGTACAAATGCAGAAAAATCTAAAAGTATGTTAGATGCTTTTCTCGAAAAAAGCACAGACAATAAAAATGATGAATACTTAAGTGGTCTAGTCGCTTCTACTATAAATCTATTCCCTGGGAATACAATTCCTACCATAGAGATTGTAGATTTTAAAAACAATGTATTGGATTTACATTCGGTAATCAATGGACCTACAGTTATTTATTGCTGGTCGTCAAATTTTAAATGGAGTTATAGAAATAATCATTACATGATGACAAAACTCAAAAAGGACTATCCAGAAATGAATTTTATTGCCATCAACATCAATGATATGAATACGGCTTCTTGGAAGAAAACATTGGAACTTTTAAAATTTCCTACTGCAAATGAATATATGTTTAAAAATCCAAATGAAGCCAAAAAGACATTTGCTATTGTGTATTCTCAAAAAGTAATCATTGTTGGTAAAGACGGTACCATTGTAAAATCAAATGCCGACTTGTTAAATGATAAAATAGCCTATCATATAGAAAAGGCTTTAGCATCTGATAAAAAAACCGCAAAGAAATACACTTTGAAATAAAAAACTCCTGATTAATTCAAATCAAGAGTTTCTTGTATTTTTTCTATTCTGAAATCTGTTTAGTTTCCTTTCTTATAATCTGCAAGAAACTTCTCTAAGCCTATATCTGTTAATGGATGTTTTAATAAACCCATTATTGAACTTAACGGTCCAGTCATAACATCAGCTCCTAATTTAGCACAATCGATTACATGCATTGTATGACGAACTGAGGCTGCTAATATTTCGGTATCGAAACCATAATTATCGTAGATCATTCTAATTTCGGCTATAAGATTTAAGCCATCTGTAGAAATATCATCCAAACGACCAATAAAAGGAGACACATAGGTTGCACCTGCTTTTGCTGCCAATAGGGCTTGACCAGGAGAAAACACCAACGTTACATTGGTCTTAATACCTTTATCTGTAAAATATTTACATGCTTTTACACCGTCTTTAATCATTGGTAATTTCACTACAATTTGGTCGTGAAGATCGGCTAGCGCTTCACCTTCTCTAATCATGCCTTCAAAATCGGTAGAAATCACCTCAGCAGAAACGTCGCCATCTACAATATTGCAAATATTAATGTAATGCTTCATAATATTATCATGACCTGTGATGCCTTCTTTGGCCATTAATGACGGATTGGTAGTTACTCCATCCAAAATACCAAGGTCTTGCGCTTCTTTGATTTGATCTAAGTTCGCTGTATCAATAAAAAATTTCATGTGTAGTTATGTTATAGTTGTGATTAAAATTACGGGACGAATTTACAATTTTATCACACCTTTCTGAGAACATATTATCAAATGATATTAACAATACACCATCTAAGGATTAATGCTTATCATATACTCTTTCGAAGTCGATTCAGAACATAAAGGATCATCATATTGATCTGTTTCGTAATCATAACTAACAGGTGGATCAACAAACAGAAGTACAGTAAACCTATAAGTTCCAGGATTTGTAGGCAATCCTTCTATTGAGACCGTTCTGTAATTAACAAACATTTCTAAGCCTTCTGGTAATTCACCATCAATTTCAAAGAAATAGCCATAATCATCATCGCGTGGTTCATTTTTAATTTCGGCTTTGAATTCTTCATAATAGTAAGTCTCTAATTCTCCTACACCAAAAGATTTGTTAGGTAACTCAGGTCGTCGATTAATAATGCAGTCAAGGAAATCCTCGCAAGCGGATAGTGTAAATAAGCTTAAAACTAATAGTAAAGGTAATAGTCGTTTCATGATGATGAGTTTTTCAATTCATATCAAAAAACATACCATAGACTATAATTTATAATGATTCATAAGTAATTTTTCATAAATCTTATCAGGAAGAATTCGTTTCAATACAATTGAAAATTTTTGCATAAAGGCACCAACCTTATAATGAATTTTTGGGTTTGGAGTATTAATAATTTTGTAGATCATATGTGACACCATAATTGGATCATCTCCACTATCAACATGATCATCAATAGATTTTAAAACTGCTCCATATTGTTTTTCATAGGGAGAGCCAGCTACAACTGGAGCATGATAACGACCAGCTGCAATATTTGTAGCAAAATCGCCAGGAGCAACATTGGTCATATTAATATTAAATGCTTTAATTTCCATTCTAAAGGCTTCAGTAATTAATTCGAGAGCGCCTTTACTTGCACTATAAATACCACGATATGGTAGTCCCATATACCCAGCAATAGAGGTGACGTTTATAATAAGCCCATAATTTTGTTTACGCATTTGAGGCAAAACAGCTTTGATAACGTTTATTGGTCCGAAAAGATTAGTTTCAAAATTACGTTTGATCTCATCGTTAGGAACTTCTTCAATTGGACCTGTAATACCCGCACCTGCATTATTGATTACAACATCTATTTTACCAGAGCTTTCAATAACGGTTTTAATTGCGGCATCAATAGAACTCGTATTTGCAACATCTAAAGCGACTAACTTGATTTTAGAATCTGGATAACGTTCGGGAGACCGACTTGTGCCATAGACTGTAAATCCTTTTTGGGATAAAAATTCTCCTATGGATTTACCAATTCCTGAAGATCCGCCTGTAATTAAAACAACTTTAGACATAAAATGATGGGCTAATTTGACTTTAAAAGTACAATAAAATAGGAAAGTATTGGGTACAAAAAAAGGCAAGCTACCTACATCACACCGCTACGACCGCATACCTTTGCTTCGTTCCCGACCTGGAGGATTAAGCAGGAGCTGGTTGTGTAGGACTTGCCCGGCTGCAAAGATACAATCTTTTAATACTTATGCAATGATTTTTTAAACTGAATTTTATTAAATAACTTGCATCAAAATCAAATAAAAAATGCGCTCAATTAAAGCTTTCATAATCACTGTTTTAAGTGTGATATTAATCTCATGTGGAAATTCAGGTACCCAGAAAACGAGCTTATCTATTGTTACAGATGCAAAAAAAAATGTAGCTAAACTTGGTGAGACAGTTAAATTATCGATTAAAAATCCTAAAGATCTTGAAATTTCTTCTGTTAATTACACATTAAATGGGATAGCAGTAGATGAAACATTTACACTAGATGATGAGCGACTAGGTATTCAAACCATTACCGCTACAGTAACATATGGTGATGCTTCTGAAGATATTAGCACCAAGCTCACTATTTTAAATAACCAAACACCAAAAGTATATGGCTATAATATTATTAACACCTACTCTCATGATATTACTTCTTATACTCAGGGTCTGGAGTTTCACAATGGCGAACTCTACGAAAGCACAGGTCAGTATGGTGAATCAAAATTGAGAAAAGTAGACTATAAAACTGGTGAGGTTTTGCAAAATATAGATTTAGCAGATCAATATTTTGGTGAGGGTCTTACTATTTTCAACAATACTATTTACCAATTAACTTGGCAAGAAGGCATTGGTTTTATTTATGATGTTAATACGTTTGAAAAAACGGGTAGTTTCACCTACGGAAAAAGCAAAGAAGGTTGGGGGATTTGTAATGATGGAAAGCACATATATAAAACTGATGGTACTGAGCAAATCTGGTTTTTAAATCCCGACACCTTAGTCGAGGAAGGAAAACTCCAAGCATATACCAATAAAGGTAAAATTGTTGAACTTAACGAATTAGAATGGGTTAACGGAAAAATATATGCCAATCGCTACCAAAAAAATGGTGTGGCCATTATTAATCCGAAAAATGGTGCGATTGAAGGTGTAATCGATTTTTCCCCTTTAAAAAAATTAGTTAAGCAGCATAGTGGTTTAGATGTACTTAACGGGATTGCATACAATCCACAAACAAAAACCTTATTTGTTACTGGAAAACGCTGGGACAAATTATTTGAAGTAGAAGTTTTTGAAAAGTAGGCTTCACTCATTCAAAGGACACGTTCACTCATTAACCATTTTATATTTCTAATTTCTTTTGGTTCTTTGAACCATGAGAACATCAATACACGTCAATATTCCTGAGCCATGCCATGAAAGTTGGGATCAGATGACAGCTAATGAAAAAGGTCGTCATTGCAATTCATGCAACAAAACAGTTTTAGACTTCACGAGTAAAACTGACGAGCAAATCGTCAAAACATTTCAAACCGAAACAAATCTCTGCGGACGATTCAAATCGTCACAACTAAAAAGAGAACTGGTATTAAATCGAAAAGAAAAAAACAACTACTTATCCTACATCGCCTCTACACTTTTTGCTTTTTTTACTTTAGGAACTCAAGATGTTCAAGCACAAGGTAAGCCTCGAATGATAAAGGTTGATTCTTCACAGTACAATAGCCTGAGAGGTAAAGTAGGAGTTTCTGTTCTTAGAAATAAGATGATTTCAATAACCATTTTTGGGAAATCTAAACACAGACTTCCAAATGCTTTTGTTTCATTAAAAGGAAGCTCTAATAAGAAAAAGACCAACATGGCTGGTGATGTTTCTCTAAAGTGCGGAATAGGAGATATATTAATTATTGAATGTCAAGGTTATGAAACAATGACTATTACGATTAAACAATCGAGTACTTATAAAGTAACATTAATACCAGAAACTAAAGTAAATTCCAATTTAACTGGTATGGTTTCTTCAGTAAATCCTGAGGAAAGACAACCAAATGCCTCTAATATTTTAATTCTCGGAGGCATTCGCTCTATATCGCAAACAAATTCAAAAAGGAAAGAACGTCGAAAACTTATTAGAAAAGGAACTATTGAGCGCACTTCTATTGGAAACTTCCTATATAATATAAGTTCTATTTTCAGAAGGAAAGAATAATATCTACTTTTAAGTTTTTATTTCAACAATGAAAGTATGCAAATCCACGAGCAAAAACTTACGGTTACTAAAGATCATTTAGATGTACGCCAGCATGTTAACAATGTACATTATGTACAATGGGTTCAAGATATTGCCGAAGCACATTGGCTATTAAAGTCTTCAGAAGTAATTAGAAGTGATTATTATTGGGTTATGGTAAGTCACCATATTCAATATAAAGCTCAAGCCATATTAGGTGATTTATTAGTACTTAAAACCTTTGTCACAAAATCTCAAGGTGTGAGATCTACAAGGATAGTTGAGATCTATAATGCAACAACGAAGCAATTACTTACCTCTTCAGAAACTATTTGGTGTTTTATGTCTCATGACACCAATAAACCAACACGAATTCCTGAAAGCATAAATACCTTATTTAGTTAAAAGAACATTAAAGTGGTTGTTAAAGTCTCTTAATAAGAATACACCTACGCATAAATTTCTCTTAATTTGAGATAACAACCATCAACAATTATTCTTGAAATCACTAAAATTATTCTTCTTTATACTTATCCCTCTATGTTCTGGAGCTCAAACAATTAAAGGGATTATATATGATGCAGAGGCCACAATAAAAGGAGCTAAATTTGTCAATAAAACTCAAAATATTTTAACCTATTCTAACGGTAAAGGTCTATTTGAAATTCAAGCAAAACTTAATGATACAATTGTAGTAAGTTCCTATTTCCATCATGAGCAAAGTATTAAAGTGACACAAGAGTACTTTGGTCAAGATGTGGTTATCGAACTCAAAAAAATCACCAATGAGTTAGATGAAGTTGAAGTTACCAAAATCAAAGAAAAGAAAGTAGATACTTTGGCCTTATCAAGTACAACTGCAAAACAAGGACAAATAGCTTTTAAAAAGAGAGTCTTTGGTAGTGGAAAAAACCTCCAGCCCACTCTTGATTTGATTGGTTTAGCAAAAGCTATAGGCAAACTCTTTAAAAAGAAAACAGTAGAAGTAAAAGTTATTGAAGTTGAAGATCTTCTGAAGTTATTTGAAAAGGGCGCACTATTCAATATGGTTTTTTTACGCAACGAACTTAACATTCAAGAATCCTACGACTACTTGTTTTTTGAATATTGTAGTGCACAACAGCTGAGCCCTTCTCTACTCTTAAAAGACAATGAATTCATGTTATTAGACGAACTACTCAAACATAGTAAAGCTTTCAACATACTTCTCGAAGAACACAAAAAAGATTAAATTTCGAATATTTTTTTACTATCTATACTAAAAGATGACTTCAAAAGTTATACTTTTAGCACATAATATGCATTAGTTTTTCTCACTCATGCGTTATAGAGACAGAATACATTTATGAAACGAATATTATACTTTCTTTTAACTATTTCTATATTGGTCTTTTGGAGTTCATGCCGCAAAGATTTTGATTTTTCTCCAAGCACAGGGAATCTGACATTTTCTAAGGATACTATCTATTTGGATACGGTATTCACCAATATTGGATCGAGTACTTACAATTTAAAAGTCTACAATAGAAGCGACGAAGATATTTCAATTCCAACCGTTCGTCTCAGTCAAGGAGAAGCCTCAAATTATAGACTGAATGTTGACGGGCTTCCAGGCAAAGAATTTCAAAATGTAGAACTTTTAGCTAATGATAGTCTATTTATTTTTGTTGAAACCACTGCAGACATCCAAACACTTGCTCAAAACAGCTTAGAGTTTTTATATACAGACGCCATCGAATTTGATAGCGGAGTAAATCTTCAGAAAGTAGAATTAGTAACTTTAATAAAAGATGCGGTATTTATTTATCCCGATAGAGACAATACGACAGGTGTTATCGAGACTTTAACTTTTGACGCTAATGGAGACGGAACTCCAGATGAAACAACCCTTCAAGGTCGTTTTCTTGAAGACTCAGAACTGACGTTCACTAATGAAAAACCTTATGTAATATATGGCTACGCGGCTGTAGACGAAGGCGATGTTCTTACAATTGAAGCTGGAGCACGTGTTCATTTTCATGCGAATTCAGGCTTGCTCATAACAAATAATGCCTCTCTCAAAGTTAATGGAGCGCCGAGTAATGATCAAGATTTGTTAGAAAATGAAGTTATTTTTGAAAGTGACCGACTAGAACCTGCATTTTCTGATGTCCCTGGGCAATGGGAAACCATCTGGTTATTTGATGGAAGTATTGATAATGATATTAATTATGCTACTATAAAAAATGGTACTGTTGGCATTGTTTCTGATGGAAATGCTACAGCAATAGATGATAAATTAACAATCACCAACTCGCAGATCTATAACTCTAGTAATTATGGCATTCTGGCAAGAGCGAGTTCTGTTAGAGGTGAAAATCTAGTCATAAATAATTCTGGACAATCCTCATTTGCAGGTATTTTTGGGGGAAAGTATAATTTCACCCATTGTACATTAGCGAATTACTGGAACAATAGTTTTAGACAATTTCCATCGGTATTGGTCAATAACTTCTTTACAGATGAAAATGGTATCGATAATGGCGTTGACTTGATAGAAGCTAATTTCAATAATTGCATCATCTTCGGAAATGATAATCCAGAGATTATTTTAGACGATATTGATAATGGTACATTGTTTAACTTCAAGTTTACCAATTGTTTGATTCGCTTTCAGGATAGTAACAATAACTTTCCTCAAGATCAATATAACTTTAGTAATGAAGCCCTATATGACGATTGCATTTTCAATAGTGATCCCGATTTCAAATTACCCTTTGAAAATGAGCTTATGATTGGAGATAATTCTGCAGCAATCGATGAAGGTGACCCTTTATTTTTGATTGCCACTGATATTTTAGGAACTAACCGAACATTTACTCCTGGTCAAGGTCCAGATTTAGGCGCTTATCAGCATGTGACCTTTGATGAGGATTAACATGCACTTAACATCAATACATCATATAATTGAGTAATTTAGAGGCAACAACCAATCTCTTATAATTATGAAACGACTATTATGCATTCTAACACTATGCTTGTTTAGCTACACAGCGCTTTCTCAATCTTCAGCATCTGGTGTTACTAAAGCCTGTATGAATTATCTTGAAGGTTTTTATGAAGGTGATACACTAAAACTTAAAGCTAGCTTACAACCTACTCTTCATAAATTTGGCTTTTGGAAAGACAAAGGAAAGGATGATTACAGACAAGTAAATCACATGTCGTTCGAAGCGGCATTGGCGTTTGCAAAAGACGTTAAAGAGAATAAAAAGTTTCCTGCAAAAGATGCACCTAAAGAGGTGACCATATTAGATATTGGTGATACAATTGCCGCAGCTAGAGTTACTGCCTGGTGGGGAATTGACTTTATTCTTTTATCCAAAAGAGGAGACAAATGGATGATAGAACAAGTGCTTTGGGAAGGTCCATTAAAAAAGGAACATCAAGGAAAAAAATAAATAAAAAACCCTTTCAAATTGAAAGGGTTTTTTATTTATAATTCCAAATACATTACGATGTAAATAAAGGCTTACCACTCATCATGGCATTAACTTGTTCTGCGATAGATTCTAGCTTAGCATCCTCTTGATAATTCATTATAGCTTCATCCATAAAACCAACAATGGTTTCCATATCTGTCTCTTTCAAGCCTCTAGTTGTAATAGCTGCTGTACCTACTCTAATTCCTGAAGTAACGAACGGACTCTTATCATCAAAAGGCACCATATTTTTATTTACAGTAATATCTGCCTTTCCTAATGCTTCTTCAGCATCTTTACCAGTGATATCCTTATTTCTTAGATCTATAAGCATCATATGGTTATCTGTTCCACCAGAAATAATATGATAACCTCTATCTACAAATGCTTTGGCCATAGCCGCTGCATTTCGTTTCACTTGTAGCATATAATGCATAAACTCATCCGAAAGTGCTTCACCAAAAGCGATAGCCTTAGCTGCTATGATATGCTCTAAAGGCCCACCTTGATTCCCAGGGAACACTCCAGAATCTAATAAACCAGACATTTTTCTTAAATTTCCATTTTTAAGTCGTAAACCAAATGGGTTCTCAAAGTTCTCTCCCATCATAATCAAACCTCCACGAGGACCACGTAAGGTTTTATGCGTTGTAGTGGTCACAATATGACAATGTGGTAATGGGTCGTTTAAGATGCCTTTAGCAATCAAACCCGAAGGATGAGAAATATCGGCAAGTAAAATGGCACCAACATTATCAGCCACTTCTCTAAATTTAGCAAAGTCCATATCTCTAGAATAAGCCGATGCGCCAGCAATAATTAATTTTGGTTTTTCTTGCTCAGCAACATCAGACAACATATCATAATCGATAAGTCCAGTATCTTTTTTTACACCATAAAATGTTGGATTATATAGTTTACCTGAGAAATTCACTGGAGAACCATGAGTTAAATGACCACCATGTGATAAATCAAACCCTAAAATGGTGTCACCAGGTTTTAAGCAAGCAGCAAACACTGCAGTATTTGCCTGACTTCCAGAATGAGGTTGCACGTTGGCATAGGCTGCTCCAAACAGAGTCTTAGCTCTATCAATTGCAATTTGTTCAACTTCATCTACAACTTCACAACCTCCATAATAACGCTTTCCTGGATAACCTTCGGCGTATTTATTGGTTAATACAGAACCCGCAGCTTCCATAACTTGGTCGCTTACAAAGTTTTCAGAAGCAATAAGCTCCAAACCATTTATTTGTCTATCTTTTTCAGCATTGATGAGTTCGAAAATCTGTGAATCGCGTTGCATATATCAAGTTTAAATTAAATTTTACCAAAAATAAGAAATCATTGTCGCAAAAAGATTCAAAAAATTCAGTTTAACGCTATCTTTTATGAGCATGTTATCAACAGGTAAAATTAGTTCGAATTTTTATGGTTTTATGCAATTAAATATGTAGGTTTGAATAGAAAACAAAAACATTTAAACTCTCTACAATATGCCTTTATCTGCAAATAATCCTGATCGCTCATCTTGGTTGCACGTTGGAAAAAACTCAGATTTCCCAATTCAAAACATTCCATTTGGTGTTTTTCTTACACGTGATGATATCATTACTATTGGAACTCGAATTGGAGATACAGCGATAGATCTTGGAGCACTACATCAACTAGGCTATTTTGATGGCATTCCATTAACTGATGATATTTTCCTTCAAGATACGCTGAATGATTTTATTGCTGATGGTAGAAAAACTTGGCGTTTGGTTCGTAATCGTATAGCTGAAATTTTTGATGCTGAGAGTGATAAATTAAAAAATAACAATCCGCATAAAGAAATTGTATTGTTTCGTTTAGACGAAATTGAAATGCAATTGCCAATTCAAATTGGTGATTATACAGACTTTTATGCAAGTAAAGAACATGCCACAAATGTAGGGACCATGTTTAGAGATCCAGACAATGCATTAATGCCAAACTGGTTGCATTTACCTGTAGGTTACCATGGTCGTAGTTCGTCTATTATTCCTTCTGGAATCCCAATTCACCGTCCGCAAGGTCAAACCATGCCAGAAGGCGCTAAAAAACCTGTTTTTGGTCCTTCAAAGCTTGTAGATTTTGAATTAGAAATGGCTTTTGTCACGACAGACGCTAATGATTTGGGAGAACCGATTCCTATTGAAGAAGCTGAAGAATATATCTTTGGATTGGTATTGTTTAATGATTGGTCTGCTCGTGATATTCAAAAATGGGAATATGTACCATTAGGTCCTTTCTTAGGAAAAAACTTTGCATCTTCTATGTCGCCATGGATTGTAACCCTTGATGCTTTAGAGCCTTTTAGAGTTGAGAGTCCGAAACAAGATCCAAAACCTTTAGAGTATTTACAGTCGAAGGGTAAAAAGAGTTTTGATATTCATTTAGAAGCAGCAATTCAACCAAAAGGTGCAAAAGAAACAACGGTTTGCAAATCTAACTTCAAATATATGTACTGGAATATGTCTCAGCAATTGGCGCACCATACAGTTAATGGCTGTCCTGTAAATTCTGGAGATATGATGGGAAGCGGTACCATTTCTGGTCCAACAGAAGATTCGTACGGCTCAATGCTAGAGCTATCATGGAAAGGAACTAAACCATTAAAAATGAAAGATGGTAGCGAACGTAAATTTATCAATGATTATGATACTGTTATCATGAGAGGATATTGTGAAAATGATGGAACCCGAATTGGATTTGGCTCTGTAAAAACACAATTGCTACCTGTTTTTAATCCTAAGAAAAAGAAGTAATATTCACCAAAATATTAATATCAAAACCTACCTCTTCGGGTAGGTTTTTTGTTTAAGGTGATTTCGTATTTTTGAGGATAGTAATAATTGTGCATATTGACCTGTAACAAAACAAAAATCAAAATGTTTATTAATCGCCTAGCTCTAAGCGCTTTTGTTTTAGCTAGCTTATCGGTAAATGCACAAGATAATTGTGAATGCTCACTCTATCGAACACTCAGCAAAACAAAAAACACTAATCTTAGAGATTCAATTTCTGTTTTTAGAATGTCATCTAAACTTCAATCTTCTAAGGAACAAGCTTGTGTATTTCAAGCATTAAACAACAAATGTCATTACTACATATCACAAAAACAACCTTCAAGAGTTCAATTTTTAATTCAGGAACAAGAGAAACTAGTTCAAGATAGTCCATGCAAGACTGAATTTATTGCTGAAATTACCTTAAACAAAGCTAGATATTATCATTTAACAAATAATTTCGAATCATTGCAACACTACGCTTTGGAAGCTCTTAAAATATCAGAAAAATTAGATCGCAAGCATATAAAAATAGAAGCTTTAAAGGAACTGGTTTTTTTATATACCAGAATGGATGAGGACGACAAAGCCTGGAACCACGCCAAACATGCCGAGCGATTGATTTTATCCAATAATAAGCATCAATCAACATCTAATTATAGATGGCTTGGATATCAATACGAACAAAAATATACCTTAACCAATAGAAAAACCTTGATTGACTCAGGATTATCCTATATAGAAAAAGCAAAAAACACGGTTATTAAAACTCGTGATTTTTATGAATTAACTCAAATATACCGTGCTTTAGAAGCCTTTTCTTACCATAAGGGTGAATTGGCACAAGGTCTTATCTATATTGACACAGCAATCTATTTTGGTAAAAAATTAAAAGGCAGCAAAAATTTAAGTGGTCTATATTTATCAAAAGCTTGGAATCATTATGACTTAAGAGAATTCAACGAAGTTGAAAAATGGACAGACACCATGCTTTATGTTGATAATAAAAAAGATATTGCAGGATTCATGATGACCCTATTACAAGCTTCAGAACTCTATGAAGGAAGTGGAAATCTAAAAAAAGCTTACCATAGTTATAAATCCTACAGTAAGTTAAAAGATAGTTTGATTAGCACAGAAAGACTAAAAGCAATTAATGATCTCGAAACCAAGTACCAAACTGAAATAAAGGATAACAAAATAAAACGGCTAACAACATTATTAACAATCGCCTCTCTAGGCATTGTAAGCTTATTATTAATTGGCACTCTTTTAAGACTGAGACAATCGAAAAAACAGAATAAAGCATTACGCATTGCTTTTGAAAAGCAAATTCAGCTAGAAAAAGAATTGACAGATGTACGTGATGAAATCGCACAAGATTTTCACGATGATCTCGGAAACAAATTGGCTAGAATTTCATTGCTTTCAAATCTAGTAAATGGTGAAATATCAATCGATGACCCAAAAGTGAAATCAAAAATTAGGCAAATAACTGAAGATGCAAATGGGTTGTATCGAGGCACTCGGGATTTTGTGTTTTCTTTGAAATCCAATAGTGATCGTATTGAAGAAATAGCCACTTATATTTCAGATTTCGGGGAAGATTTTTTTGAAAAAACAAAAGTAAAGTTTGTCGTAAAAAAGGACATTTCAGTAAACGCCAAACTACCACATTATTGGAATAAGCAACTGGTTTTTATCTTTAAAGAAGCTTTAACGAATGCATTAAAACATTCAAAATGTGATAGTGTTTTACTTTCATTTGTTTACAAAAACAAGGAATTGACTATTGACTGTTCAGACAATGGCATAGGCATTTCTAATGAAGACATGGTATCTTCTAACGGTCTTTTAAATATGAAAAATAGGGCTGAAAAAATTGGAGGGCAATTTCATATAGATTCACAAATCGGCAAAGGAACAACAATTAGATTTACTGGACATATTAAAAAAAATGAAATATAAAGTCGTCATAATTGAAGATAACATCCCTTTAAGCGAGGCCTTTGCTGAAGTCATAGATACTTCCAGTGATTTTGAAGTCGTGGCCATTTATAACAACTGTGAGGATGCCATAAAAAATCTACGCAAAGATTACGCTAAACTATTTTTGATGGATATCGAATTACCAGGAATGAATGGTGTTGAAGGGACTAAGGAAATAAAGAAAGTATTTCCTAAAGCACACATTATAATGGTAACCGTCTATGAAAACTCAGAAGTAGTTTTTGATGCATTATGCGCTGGTGCTACCGGATATCTCACTAAAAATCTTGAACCAGAAGAGTTAATCGTAGCTCTTAAAGAATGTATTTCTGGAGGCGCACCAATGAGCATAAAAATTGCAAAAATGGTAGTGAGTTCATTTCAAAAGAAACCAAGTAAAATTGAACTTTCAAAAAGAGAAAAAGAAGTCCTTTCTCTACTTTCACAAGGAAACAGTTATGATAGCATTGCAGAACATTTATTCATTAGCAAAAACACAATTAAGTTCCATTTAAAAAATATTTACATCAAACTTCAAGTCAATTCTAATATAGAAGCAGTTCAAAAAGCAAGCAAAGAAAACTTACTTTAAAACTACCCTTTTGGGTATCACAAGATCGGTATTTGCAAGCTAGTTTTACTTCATATTAATCAAAACTGAGCCTATATGAAAAAATTAATTGTACTGCCCGCATTATTAATATTAGGATGCTTACTGTTCTCTTTTACTGTCATTAGTACTAGTAAATTAGAAAAAAGGCTAGGTTATCTACCAGCACATTGCGATGAACCAATTCATTTTCAAATCGAATCACAAGAACCATGTGCAGTTTTAGACGTAAACCAAGATACTGGTAAATTATCATTAGTAGATGGAGGTAGCACCACAGGACTCTGTGGAAATTATGATAACGAAAGAATTAAAGTTAGATATTCTGTAACACAAGCAGATGGGACTAGAAAAGGACATTTCATCATTATTGATCTTGAAGGTGAAGAATAACCTAAGTTAGGTTATCAATTAGAGGGGAAAAGCATCAAGTTATATTTGATGCTTTTTTTAATTTCCACCCTATTGGGTAGTACATCATTTTCATTCCAAATCTATTTTTACATCATAACCTTAAAACCTATTTATTATGCAAAAATCATTACTTTTTTTGGCTGTTATTGCCTTTACAACTTTAAATGCTCAAGTGAGTATAGTTAAAGATATTAACCCTGGCCCTATTGATGGTGTATCTGATCAGTTTATTTCTTACAATAACAAAATTTTGTTTTCAGCAAATGATGCAATAAATGGTTTTGAACTTTGGATGTCGGATGGAAGTAACGCAAACACTCAATTAGTAAATGATATTTTTATTGGAGCAAATGGATCTAATCCAACAGATTTTCACGTTAGGGCCGCCGATAATAAAGTTTATTTTACAGCCACAAGCCAATTTTCTTCAAGTACAAATCCTAGAAAAAGATTACTTACAACTCAAGGCACAACTAATACTCTAACTGACATTTCTACATCTCCTAACACTGATTCGTTTGCTTATGATTATTTAGAAGTCAATAACAATTATATGCTTGCTGTAGTTAATCATCCAGTAACTACGACAGCAACAGCATTCTTTTTTCCTGCAACAACAGGAACTCAATATTTAGATGTGTTCTCTAATCTTGGAATAACAGAATTATCAGATGGCATATTTTATAATGGCTCAGCCTTTTATAGATCTATAACAACTAATTTTGGTACAGAATTATGTAAAAGCACCATACCTACTTCTGGTCCACCTATAAATGAGGTGATAGATATTAATTCTGGTTCTAGTTCTTCATTTCCAGGAGATATGACCGAATTTAATGGTTTACTATATTTCAGTGCCAACAGTGCTTCTGGCAGAGAGTTATGGCGAACAGATGGTACGCAAGCAGGTACTCAAATGATTATAGATTTATATCCAGGAACAACCGGTAGTAATCCTACAAACTTAACAGTTTATAATAATGCTTTATATTTTACAGCAAATAACCCTTCTCTAGGCATTGAGATTTTTAAAATGAATCTCGCAGAAAATGTCACTAGTTTAAGAAATATTAATCCGGGTTCAGCCAACAGCTCTCCTTTTGGATTAACCGTATATAATGGAAATCTATATTTTGCAGCTGATGATGGCACTAATGGCGTCGAATTATGGCAATCTGGCGGATTTCCATCAAATACTATACTATTAAAAAATATCAATACCACAAATGAAAGCACACCTCAAGGTTTTGTAGAATACTTTGGCGAGCTCTATTTCAACGCAGATGATGGCGTTAATGGAAGAGAATTATGGAAAACTGATGGCACAAACGCAGGAACTGTATTAGTAAGCGATATTAACACTGGAGCCTTAGATAGTGATCCATTAAATTTGACAGTAGCTGGAGATAATTTGTTCTTTTCTGCTACAACCTCAGCAACGGGACGTGAGTTATTTAGGTATATTGAACCTTCATTATCCAACGTAGATGTCGAAATACAAAACTTCACAATCTATCCAAATCCAACAAGCAAATATTTTTCAGTTGATACAAACCAAACTATTAATAACATTTTAGTTTATGACATTCAAGGTAAAATGATAAAATCCTTTTCTGAAAGTAAAGATATCTATAATATCGAAGACTTAACTAATGGTCTATATTTTGTAAGAATTAAAAGTAATAAAAGCGAATATGTTGTAAAACTCTTAAAGAAATAAGATGGATTCTAAAGTTGATAAATATAAATTAGAACTATTTCTATTCGTGTTTTACTTACTATTTATACGTAGTATTTGGTGGCTTTTTAGTTAGTATGTTTAGAGTTGAAAAAGCATCCTTTTAGGGTGCTTTTTTTAGTTTGGCACGATGATTGGAATTCTAAATTATAAATAATCAATAAAATCCAGAATTATGAAGCAATTACTACTCACAACAGTACTTCTTCTGGTACTAACATCGTGTAGCGGAAGAAAACAAATTGAACAAGCAATTAGTCATGGTAATTATGACCAAGCAATCAATGATGCGTTACGAAAACTCGAAAACAACAAAGACAAAAAACGTAAGCAAGACTATATTGTCATGCTCGAAGATGCGTATTACAAAGTTTTAGAGGAAGACCTACAAGACATCCAACATTTAAAAAAAGATGGCAACCCAGAACAATACAGAACCATCTATGAGATCTATTTAGATCTAGAGGCAAGACAGGACGCAATTAAACGTGTATTGCCATTGCAGATTAATGGTAGAAACCTAAATTTAAAATTCAATGATTATACTTCGGAGATTGTTGATTATAGATACAAAACCTCTGAATATTTAATTGATGAAGGAATTACACTTTTAGATTCTGAAGACAAATACAATGCTAGAGAAGCGTATAAGATCTTTAAGTATATCGAAAACATTAATCCAAACTTTGAAGAGACTAGAAGTTTAATGACTGAAGCACATCAAAAAGGAACGGATTATGTGATCGTGTCTATCGAAAATCAAACACGTCAAATCATTCCACAACAATTGGAAGCTGATCTTTTAAACTTTGACACATATGGATTGAATCAGTTTTGGACAGTATATCATGCAAATCAAGTATCAGATTTAAATTATGATTTTGCAATGCAATTGCAATTAAAACAAATTAATATTTCACCAGAACAGGTCAATACTGTTCAAAAGCTGAAGCAGAAAAATATTGTTGATGGTTGGGAATACCAAACAGATAATAATGGAAATGTGGTAGTGGATAGCCTAGGAAACAAAATAAAGGTGGACAAGATCGTAAATGTGAGAGCTCGTTACTTTGAAGTGAATCAGTTCAAATCAACTCAAGTGATTGCAGATGTGGTCTACACCAACTTAAGAACAAGTCAGACCCTAGATGCTTTTCCAATTGACAGTGAGTTTGTATTCGAACACTTTTATGCAACGGTTAGAGGTGATAAAAGAGCCTTAAATAGAAGAGAATATGACTTAACCAGAAATAGAAGAGTCCACTTCCCTACCGATGCTCAAATGGTTTATGATACAGGTGAGGATTTAAAACTGAAATTGAAAAACATCATTAACTCTTATCGTATGAGAAGAAGTTAATTCATTTATATATCCAAAAAAACTCCCAAAGTGATGCTTTGGGAGTTTTTGTTTATAATTTGACGCAACCTTTTGTAAGAAAGTTCATCTATTAAAAAAACTCTAACGTCAACTATGAAAAAATTAGTTCTTCTTACACTTATCGCTTTATCGTCTACTTTTTGCTTTTCACAAGACCCAACAGTTTATATTACAAATGGTGGTTTTAATTATGCTGTCATTGAAGGAAACACCTATACATTTTCAGTAAACTTATATAGCGCAGCCGCAACAGATGTCATTGTTGATGTTATTACTATAGATGATTCAGCAGATACTTCAGATTATACACCTTTAAATACGACTGTTACTATTCCTGCCGGACAATTGAGTAGTAACTTACTTACTATTCCAACAGGAAATGATTCAACTGTAGAAGATAATGAGTCTTTTACAATTGAAGCAACTGTTACAAGTAATAATACAGAAAACACTGAAGTTAGTAGATTAATTTACATATTTGATAATGACGCTACTCCAACAATAAATATTTCAACTAGCCCTTATTTAACTGAAGGACAAGGTTATAATTCTAATGTAAGTTTAAGCAATTATTTTAACTCAGATGTGACTATAGATTTCACAACATCGTCTGGAACAGCTGAGGCATCAGATTATATTGAAACCAACACCTCTGTAACTTTTTTAGCTGGAGAACGTTTTGCTCAATTTCCTATAACCTCAGCAGATGATGCTTTAATTGAACCCGACGAAACCTATACCATAACTGCAACTGTAACATCTGCAAATGCCACGAATAATTTAATTTCTATTACGGTAACCATTATTGATAATGACACCACACCAACTCTAAATGTTTATACTTATGAAGTTAATGAGGGTAATACTATAAATGTTAGTACAAATTTAAACAGAACCTTTAGCAGCGATGTAATTGTTGAGCTAGTAACCACAAATGGTACTGCAAGCAATGCTGATTATACAAATATCAACCAAACAAAAACCATTGTTGCTGGTGATTATGGTGTTAATTTTCAAATTCCTACGGCAGATGATAATTTAGATGAACCAATCGAATCAATCAATTATGCGATTACTGTCACATCTGCGAATACAACAAATACTTCGGAAACTGGAACCGTTGATATTATTGATAATGATGGGTTACCTGATTTGCGCTTAAAACCAGTTTATAACTTTGATAACACCCAAAACTATGGTGATAGCATTGCCGTTGAAGAAGGCTTTCCTCTTAAATTTAGACCAGGACTCACACACCCAAGTCCGATAGATACAGAAATCACCATCACATCAACCAATGGAACTGCAGACGCCTCAGACTACACAACATCTACTATAACAACAATTATTCCAGCTGGTCAATATTTTAATTATCAAGATCAATTAAGTTATCCTACTATTTTAGATCAATTGGACGAAGACGATGAGAACCTCTTTATTACGGCTCAGGTAACATCTGGAAATACGTTCAATACAAGTACTACAGAAGAAGGCATTATTTTAGACAATTACAATATTAACGCCCAACCCGATGTAATCACTTCTATTTTAGAAGTTGGCGCTACGTTTCAAGTACTTGCTAATGATACATTTGAAGGGTTATCGGTCGACGCTTCCAGTTTAAATGTCACCTTACTTGGAACAAATTCCGTCGGTATTACATTAAGTGCCACAGGTGTTTTAACTATTCCATCTACTGCTTCATTTGGTAATTATTTTTTATACTATGAAATCTGTGAATCTGCAAACCCAAATAGTTGTGATGTTGCTAGTCTAACGGTTAGAGTAGAATCTCCTCTAGAGGCAAGCTATACTGTTGCATATGTTGATTTTAATGGTGACGGATTTACGAGCGTTGGTGACACCATCGAATATGAGTTTACAGTCACAAACAACGGAAATGCAGTCATATCTGATATTTACGCAGACGTGTCCTTTCCAGATTTAAACATTGTCGGAGGTCCTTTGGTGAGTTTAGCATCTGGACAAACAGACAATACAACGTTCACGGCAACGCATATCATAACACAGGATGATATTAATTTTGGATATTTTGACGGCGGTCTAGAAGGTGTAAACTTTTTTGGGACGTACTATGGCTATGAGGTTCAAGATAATGTGTACAATTCCAATGAGATCTTTCAATTACAACAATCTGATGGTCTAAAACTAAACGCTTTTGTAGATACCAATGGTAATGGAACGCAAGATGTTGGAGAAATCAACTTTCCGTTAGGTCAGTTTAATTATGAAGTGAACAATGATGGTATAGCGCATAATTTATATGTGTCACCACATTACTTATACGAATCTAATCCTAGTACTACTTATAATCTAAGTTATACTGTAGATCCAGAATATGCAGCAAATAATACAACCACTGCTAGTTATTCCAATGTCACTGTTCCTGTAGGTTCTGGCATTACGACTTATGATTTTCCAATTACAGTGACTCCTTATAACGATTTGTCGGTTAATATTTCGTCAAATTTGGAGGCTGCTGTTCCTGGTTTTAATTATTCTAATTACATCACATATACAAACAATTCTAATGTTACCGTCCCATCTGGAACTATTGATTTTACTATGGATAGTGCACTAAACTTACTTGGTGTATCTGAAAGTTGGCTTACGCTAAATTCTGCTAATATTACGACTACACCAACTGGTTTCTCATATACATTTTCAAATTTAGAACCCTATCAAACTCGCTATCTTTGGGTAAGAATGGGCGTTCCTACACTTCCAACAGTAAGTCTGGGTCAATTAGTTACAAACTCTGTTGATATAACTATGCTTCCAGGAGATATTTTACCATTAAACAATTCATCGAGTTTGACACAAACTATTGTAGGTTCATATGACCCAAATGATATTACCGAACGTCATGGTCCTGAGATTGTGTTTTCCGAATTTACAACAGATGATTACTTGACCTATACCATACGATTTGAAAATACGGGAACTGCAAACGCAATCAATATAAGAGTTGAGGATGTTTTAGACGAACAACTGGACGAGTCCACACTTAGAATGGTGGATGCTAGTCATACCTATACCCTAGAGCGTGTAAATAAAGGTTTGGTGTGGAATTTCTTCGGAATTAATTTACCACCTTCAGAAGATGATGACTCTACAACAGGACATGGTTATATCACTTTTAAAATAAAACCGTTCCCTGATTATGCTATTGGAGATATTATTCCTAATACAGCAGAAATTTACTTTGATTTCAATCCAGCTATAGTTACCAATACTTGGATGACAGAATTTGTGGAAGAAAACTTAAGTACCGAAAAGGAAACATTTTCAAATCTATCTATCTACCCAAACCCAGTAAAAGATAAGCTGTTTCTATCAAATAATACACCAATTGAAACTGTAAAAATCACATCACTATTAGGGCGAGAAATTTTAACCAAAGACATTAATAGCCTTGATGGAAGTCTAGATTTAAAAGCTATGTCAAATGGTATATACTTAATCACAATTACGTCTAATGCACAAGAAAAAACAATAAAGATTATTAAGGAATAAACTCAATGTAAATCACATATTTCAATTAAAGGTCTTTCTAAATTCTAATGGAGATTGTTCCGTTTTACTTTTGAAAAGCTTTGTAAATGATGCAGGACGTTCAAAACCCAAACCGTAAGCAATTTCACTAACTGAAAGCATAGATGTTGATAATTGCTCTTTCGCTTTTTCTATTAATTTATTATGAATGTGCTGCTGTGTGCTTTGCCCTGTAAGTGATTTAAGTATGCCGCTCAAATAGTTTGGTGACAAGTTAAGGTTTTCTGCAACCCACTGTACTGTAGGCAATCCTTTATCAATCAAATTATCATCTTCAAAATAATGTGATAATAGGGTTTCCAAACGCGATAAGATTCCATGATTTGTAATTTGTCGTGTAATAAACTGACGTTCATAAAAGCGTTCAGCATAATTAAGCAATAACTCCAATTGTGAAATAATAATATTCTGACTAAACTTATCAATATTAGATTGGTATTCTCGCTGTATATTTTTCAGAAGATCAACCATCATCTGCTCTTCTTTTTCAGAAAGAAACAAACCTTCGTTAATAGCATAACCAAAAAACTCATAGTCCTTAATGCGTTTGGCCAAAAATGTATGCCATAAAAAATCGGGATGCACCAACAACAACCAGCCTGAAGGTTTATCACTAGTTACATTGGGATTACTCCCCAAACTCATGACTTGATGTGGTGCCACGAATGTCATGACACCTTCATCAAAATCATACTCTTGCTGACCATAAAAAAACTTATAAGGTATGTTGCGTTTTAATCCGATGGTATAGTAATCCTGTTTCCATTTTAAAGTACTTATATGTTCTGGATACTGCACCTCACTGTAATCTACTAGACTAATCAACGGATGCTCTGGTGCTGCGATATTTGCCAATTTATGGTAATCTCCTATTTTTTTAAAATGTTTTAGATCTTTCATCATTATAAATTTATGGAAAAGATCTTACACTAACATACCGCCAGAGACT
This sequence comes from Psychroserpens luteolus, assembly GCF_021032705.1. Classification (GTDB taxonomy): domain Bacteria; phylum Bacteroidota; class Bacteroidia; order Flavobacteriales; family Flavobacteriaceae; genus Psychroserpens; species Psychroserpens luteolus. The sequence continues at coordinate 615,597 of NZ_JAHVXI010000002.1, forward strand.
TCAATGCGTTGTCCGTTCACCCAACCCGCTCTATCCGAACATAAGAAAGCAACAGTGCCTCCAATGTCTTCGGCTTCACCTACACGTCCTAATGCAGTAATACTAGCTATCAAGGCTCCTTTTTCGGGATCACGATTACTACCTCCTGCAAAATCGGTTGCAATAGCTCCAGGAGCAATCACATTAGCTGTGATTTGTCTTGACCCCAATTCTTTTGCCAAATAACGCGTAAATACTTCTAATCCACCTTTCATCATGGCATAAGCCGACATACCTGGTAAACTAAAACGTGCCAATCCACTAGAGATATTGATAATTCGGCCACCTTCGTTGATATGTGGTAATGCTACCTGTGTTAAAAAATAGATGCTTTTAAGGTGTACATTCATCATGGCGTCAAATTGTGCCACTGTAGTATCAGTAATGAGATTATACGTTCCTGTACCTGCATTATTAATCAAAAAATCGAAATTTGGGCTCCCATACTCTTCATTTAAATATGCAGTGGCCTTGCTAATGAATTCTTTTCCGCTATTGTAGTTATTCGCATCAAAAGGAAAAGCAATTGCTTTTTGTCCGAGCGATTCAATCTCTGAAATCACTTCCTTTGCTTTCGTTTTATTACTGTGGTATGAAAATATAATATTCACTCCATCTTTTGCGAGATTAAGTGCCATATCGCGACCCAATCCTCGGCTTGCTCCTGTAATAATTGCTGTTTTTTGTCTCATTTTTATATTGTTTTTTAATTACAATACAAAGTTGAGTCTATTACCTTTGCTATACTTTTCCAAATCTATGATTGTCTTATCCTAATCTCAGTTCTAGTGTTTTAATAGTGTTAATTAGCAACTTACACGACTGGCATATCCAACGCCTCTTTAATCTTATCATTAACGATACGCCATACAGCAACTGCGTCAATCTCCAATTGATGGCGCTCCAATACCATCGTATCTTTCACATGATAATAACTAGTTCATCACCTATTGGTGTGATGGATATGAGATTCACCTTAAAAGTACCATCTGTAGATCCTGCCATTTTTTGAAAAACCCATAAAACCTTCAATACTTAGGGAGTCTCCATGTAAGTCAGGTAGTTTTGGACTAAAATAATGTCAAACAAAATTCTATTCTAAAATGTCTGTGGCTGTAGCAATATTAGTTGGATTAAATCGCTTCAAAAGACTTACATTTAGGTGTTCTATTTTCGTTACACTAAACTCTATTGGTTAAAATTCTTATTTAATGTTAATAGAACTTCAATCAAATACTATGATATTGGTGAATTGGCTATGAAGTTGATCTTTAAATTAGTCTCTTATTTTTTTCAGAATTGCAAAATGCCCATATATGTTCTCTGGAATGAACACCTCATAGGCACTAGTATGCTGCTTGGTAAATTCATCAACAGCAGTTTTTGCTCCCGTTGAAAAGAAATCATAATCATCAATCATAAAAATAGCACCTTTTTTAGAGGCCTTATGCAAAAAATCTAGAGCAATTTGAATTGGCTCGTAGAAATCGAAATCGACATAAGCAAATGATACACACTTTGGAAAGGATTCAAATTTGGTCTTTATTAATTCTTCAATAAATCCTTTATGAACCACAAACCTATCTTCTGGGAATTTTAATTTGTTTAGTCCGTTCCTTACTAAAGTTTCCGGATTACTAATAGTCCCAGCATAAGCTTTAATGTCTCCTAAATTAAAAATATCATCTTTAAGTACATCTTTCTCTGTAGGTTCAGGAAGACCTTCGAATGAATCAAATAAGTGGAGTTTTTTAGTCCAATCTCTTATTTCATTAGCGATGAGTTGAGAGGTTTTTCCTTGTGCCACACCAAACTCACAAACCTCCCCTTCAATAGTTTTGGTCTTGTGTAATGAGTTAATAATGAAATATGCTTCAGATGGTGGTGTTCCAGATAAATCTTTGATGAGTTCAGATCGTGTTTCATTTTCAGGAATCTCACCAAACTTTTGACCAAATAGGCTTTCAAAATTAGATACTAGGTTTTCGAAGTTTTTATTCAATGCATAAACATCTCCCTTGAAGCTGTTTGATCGTACAATGTCTAATCCAAATTTTCTCAAAATAACTCGTATTAGTTTCTTCATAATTTAGTTTTAATAGAAGTATACTAATACGCTGTACTTTCAACTCAAATTTAAAGACCGATAGATGTATTGAACCAAAATAAGTATTTATATTCAATTAGCACTATTCAACTCTTCAAAAATTTAAGCAAACCGCTCTAAATCAATATCATTGATTGCTCCATGAGATGCATGTGCTACAGTAGCGCCATTTTTAATGATCAATAATTGCGGTGATTGATGCATCACTTGAAACTTATAACCAACTTCATTAGACACGTCTCTATAACTTAAGAGATCTAAATAATACAAATCAAGATTAGCATCGACCTCATAAGCACTTACAAATTGGTTCATCACCATACTGCTAATTCCACAGCGTGTTGAGTGCTTAAATATAACTTGTGTTTTCGTTCGTGATCGTTGTTCGATCTCAGTTAGTTGTGCAACATTAGTCAACGCTTGCCAAGGCAATACTTTCTCTTCTTTTGGTTCAGATGACCCAAATATACTCTTTAAAAATCCCATAGTTAATCTTTACATAAATTTCACATGCGCTAAGCACGTTTACATAGTATAAGTCGTACCTTTAGTATAAACTTACAAACTGACGAAAAGTCACGCTATCACACACTAAATCGGTCATTTTGTCGTTTAATTTTCACCTTTTATAATTGGTAAGGTTATTGACCTATAGCTACCGAAAAATACTAATAAATAATAGTTTAAGATATATGAATTTTAATAATTATACCATAAAATCCCAAGAGGCGATCCAGCAGGCGCAACAGCTGGCACAAAGCATGGGACATCAGCAAATAGAAAATGAGCACATTATTAAGGCCATTTTCGATGTTGATGAGAATGTATTACCATTCATTTTGAAGAAACTGAATGTTAATATAGACGTATTAAAGTTAGCCTTAGATAAGCAATTGGAAAGTTTTGCAAAAGTATCAGGAGCAGATCTCATGATCTCTCGTGAAGCTAGCAAAGCGCTTAACGAAGCATCTATCATTGCTAAAAAAATGAATGATGAGTTCGTTTCCGTAGAACATTTGATATTGGCAGTTTTTAAATCGAAAAGCAAAATTGCCCAAATGCTCAAGGATCAAGGTGTCACTGAAAAGGCATTAAATGCAGCTATTGAAGAACTGCGTAAAGGCGATCGGGTGACTTCTCAAAGTCAGGAAGACACTTATAATTCACTCAATAAATACGCGAAGAATCTCAATCAGTTAGCTAAAGACGGCAAACTCGATCCTGTGATTGGTCGTGATGAAGAAATACGACGCATTCTTCAAATTTTATCAAGACGTACTAAGAACAATCCGATTTTGGTTGGAGAACCAGGTACTGGTAAAACAGCTATAGCTGAAGGTTTAGCACATCGTATCGTTGATGGTGATATTCCAGAAAACTTGATTGATAAGCAAATCTACGCACTAGATATGGGTGCTTTAATTGCTGGTGCGAAATTTAAAGGCGAATTTGAAGAACGTTTAAAAGCCGTGATTAAAGAAGTGACGACCAGCGATGGAGATATCGTTTTATTTATTGATGAGATCCACACATTGGTTGGTGCTGGAGGTGGACAAGGCGCTATGGATGCAGCAAATATCCTGAAGCCTGCTTTAGCTCGTGGTGAACTGCGTGCTGTTGGTGCTACCACACTAGACGAATACCAAAAATATTTTGAAAAGGATAAAGCTTTAGAGCGTCGTTTTCAGAAAGTCATGGTGAATGAGCCAGATACTGAAAGTGCAATCTCTATTCTTCGAGGCATTAAAGAAAAGTATGAGACCCATCATAAAGTACGTATTAAAGATGAAGCCATTATTGGTGCTGTAGAGCTTTCAGAACGTTATATCACAAATCGTTTTCTTCCAGATAAAGCTATTGATCTTATGGATGAAGCTGCCTCTAAATTACGTATGGAGATCAATTCAAAACCTGAAGAACTGGATGTATTGGATCGAAAGATTATGCAACTGGAAATTGAAATTGAAGCCATTAAGCGAGAAAAAGATGAAGTGAAATTAAAATCTTTACGTTCAGATCTGGCAAACCTTAAGGAAGAGCGTAACGAGATTAATGCGAAATGGAAAAGTGAAAAGGAAGTGGTTGATAATATTCAAACTACAAAATCAAATATCGAAGAGTACAAACTAGAAGCCGAACGTGCAGAACGCGAAGGTGACTATGGAAAAGTAGCTGAAATTCGCTACGGAAAAATTAAAGAGGCACAAGAGGCTCTTGAAGGCTTTCAGAAAGAATTACAAAAAAATCAGAGTGAAAGTTCACTAATCAAAGAGGAAGTCACTTACGATGATATAGCTGAAGTTGTAGCAAAATGGACAGGCATTCCTGTAACAAAGATGCTACAAAGTGAGCGCGATAAATTATTAAAACTTGAAGACGAATTACACAAACGTGTTGTTGGACAAGAAGAAGCTATAACTGCTGTTAGTGATGCTGTAAGACGCTCTAGGGCAGGCTTACAAAATCCGCAAAAACCAGTAGGTACCTTTTTATTCTTGGGAACAACAGGTGTTGGTAAGACCGAATTAGCAAAAGCATTAGCAGAATACTTGTTTGATGATGAGAATGCAATGACCAGAATTGACATGAGTGAATTTCAAGAAAGTCATAGTGTAAGTCGATTAGTTGGTGCGCCTCCAGGATATGTTGGTTATGATGAAGGCGGACAATTAACTGAAGCTGTTCGCAGGAAACCATATTCAGTAGTATTGCTAGATGAAATTGAAAAAGCACACCCAGATACATTCAATATTTTATTGCAAGTATTGGATGAAGGTCGATTAACAGACAATAAAGGTCGTGTGGCTGATTTCAAAAATACCATCATAATTATGACATCTAATTTAGGAAGTCATATTATACAAGAACGATTTGAAGCAATAAAAGATATAGATTCAGCAATTGAAGCCGCAAAAATTGATGTCTTAGGCTTATTAAAGCAAAGTGTTCGTCCGGAATTTTTAAACCGAATTGATGATACAATAATGTTTACACCGTTAAACAAAGCTAATATTAAAGACATTGTTGGTTTGCAGTTAAAAGGTGTTCAAAAAATGATTGCAAAACAAGGTATTACTTTTGACGCAACTCCTGAGGCTATAGGGTATTTAGCTGAAAAAGGATTTAATCCAGAATATGGAGCAAGACCTGTAAAACGAGTGATTCAAAAAGAAGTATTAAATGCATTGAGCAAAGAAATTCTATCAGGAAAAATAACGACAGATAGTATTATTTTACTGGATTCGTTTGACGATAAACTCGTATTTAGAAACGAAGCAAGTTTTGTTTCAGAAGAAATTTAAATATTCGTGTAACAAAATGATTATATAACAGTCTTTTAAGTGGTTGGTTAGTTGAAAAGCAACGTAAGTTTTAGAAATAAAACGAGCGTTGCTTTTCCGTTATAAGTGTTATAGATAATTAATTTTTATTAGAATTTCATACCTACTCCAAAACCAATTATTAAAGGATCTATATCTACTTTAGCTTCAGTAGATGCATCATTATTTAAAGTCACATCTGTATTAAGAAATAACTTCTTGACATCTAGGTTCAAGAACCATTTGTCGTTTAAGTTATAATCTAATCCTGCCTGTAGTGAAAAACCAATTGTATTTTCATAATCAATATCATCCAAATCACCTGCGTCTTCTGCATAGAATATGGTATAATTTATTCCTGCTCCAACATAAGGCTTAAACTCATCGGCATAAAAATGATATTGTAAATTTAGGGTTGGTGGTAATAACCATACATATCCTAAATCTGGACCATTCTCTACCTCTACCTCGTGCTTTGTTGTTGCTAAAATCAACTCTGCAGCAAGATTTCTATTAAAGAAATATGTAAAATCCACCTCAGGAACTAAAGTTGTAGATATATCAACATCTGCACCATCGATATCATCATCAGGAGAAGGGATTACAGCAACCACTCTAAAGCGTGCTTGCCATCTATTAAAGCTTGTGTCATCAGTTGAATTTGTCTCTTGAGCATTGACATTGGTCATCGTAAAAAGACCAGTCATTAGTAATGCGAAAATTATTTTTTTCATGTTATATCTATTTAAGATTTACACAAAATTAGATTGAAAAAACATTAAGATTTATGACAAAAATCATAGTCTAAAAACTTTGTTTTAAAAGCTGTTTTAAACGCACATATATAAATCTTTTTAGATTTAGAAATCACTGAAAAACAAATGGTTAGTATTTATTTCTAATAAAATGATTATTTTTAAAAGATGAATCTCAGTATACATCAAATTGATCGTGTTCTTTAAATAGATTTTCATTAACCTTTAAAACCCTCAACCATGAAAACAAAATACACTTTCCTACTTCTATTTACTCTTATTTACTCTAGTGCCAGTGCACAATGGGTGAATTTCGATGATGAAACCGATACACGTATTGTCATTACTAATGTTACTGGAAATACTGATGTTAACGCTGTAGACGATCAAGAAAAAGATTTGGCGGTTGGCGATTTTGATAAAGATTCAAAAATGGATCTTGTTGTCGTAAGAAAATCACCGTTTTCTGCTCCTGGAGCAAAAACAGATTTACTATTTATGAATAGAGATGGTGTTTTAACAGACGAAACTAATCTTTATGCTCCAGATTTCTTATCAGATGTTACAGATTCAAGAGATGTGATTTGTGTTGATGTGAATAATGATGAATGGCTAGACCTCTTTATCATTAGTACCTTTGGCGATCAACCAAAACTGTTTATCAACCAAGGAAATGATGTATCTGGAGATTGGCAAGGCTTTGCAGACGAATCCAGTACACGATTGCCTACAATTACAGTAAACCCCATACAATTTTGTGCAGGTTGGGGAGGCGATTTAACAGGGAATGATTCCAATGATCTTTATATGATAAATTATGCTCCTTCTGGGAATGCAAGAGACGTACTATTAATTAATGATGGTACAGGAAACTTCACTGATGAGACCGTAAGCCGCTTAGGTGATCTAAGAAATTCTAGTTTTGGAACTGGTGTTGAATTTCATGATGTAGATAATGATCTTGATTTAGATATTGTTAAAAATTTAGGTTTAAATGACATTGCTCCCTTTAATACCAAAGGCACTATAATTTTATACAATAATGGTGATGCAACATTTACCAATTGGCAAAGATTACCTGGTCCAAATCCATATATGTTTACAGCAGGTGATTTAGATGATAATGGCTTTCTTGATTTCTATTTAGTCGATGATGCAGCCGATTATGTTGATAAGGTCACAAGTGTCGTTATAGACCAAAGTGTTAGCGCAACGCAATATAATATGCCAACGAATAGAACTGATGGTTTTGGCGGAAATGTAAAAATGATTGACTTAGATGATGATGGCGATTTAGATATTGGTTTATCTAGCGTAGATACAGACCTCCCACCTTGTGAAACCAGCGAAATTAGACGATTTATTATTTTTGAAAATGACGGACTTCACAGCGGTAATTTAATACATCCTTATGGAAGCACCATTAATGCTTGGAATGTCTCAACTTATGATCATGATTATATAGACATTAATGACGATGGTTTTATGGATATCATTCTTGGTACATGTGATGGCTACAAAATTTTCATGCAAGAGAACACCTCACTTTCTAATCAAGAATTTATTAATAAAGAACTCGTTAGTGTTATTCCTAATCCGAGTAATGGCATAATCACAATCACATTAGATGATCGTATTTTATCCAATGTTTCAATTCAAATCTATAGTATTAATGGCAAACAACTACTCAATTTAGATGATGGTAATAGAGTTTCCAACGAAGTCACCATTGATATTAGAGATCAAATTAGTAGCGGACTGTATATTCTCGAAATAAAATCTGACAAAGGAATTACGACTAAAAAGCTAATCATTGATTAGGTAGAGACAAAAGGTTTACACTTCACTTTTCTTATAAATAGACATAAATAAAAAGAATTTTAATTATTCAATATACCAATTGGTATATTTTATATATATTTGTTGTCATGCAAACCAAAGCAGAACTTACAAAGCAGTTTATTTTAGAGACTGTAGCACCAATTTTTAATCAAAATGGTTATGCTGCTACAAGCATGAGCGATATAACACAAGCCACTGGTTTAACTAAAGGTGCAATTTACGGTAACTTTAAAAATAAAGAAGAACTTGCCATTTCTGCATTTAAATTTACTGTGAAAGCTTTAATGAAACGCATCGCTAGACATTTAGAACTTAGCGATTCGCCTATTCAGAAGCTATTTTTGATTTCAGATTTTTACAGAAATTATTATGATTATAGTAAGCAACTCGGTGGTTGCCCTGTACTTAACATTGGTGTAGACGCAAATAATCAAAATACACCTCTATTGGAAAATGTAAAAATAGTAATTGAGAAAATTCAAGACCAAGTAGCCACAATTATAGAAAATGGCATCGAAGCTGGTGAAATTTCAACCGAAATAAACGCCATGCAGTACGCTAAACGGTTGGATACCATGATTCAAGGCGCTGTGTTTATGACCTACACTATGGATGACGAATTTTATATGAAAGACACTATGAATCAAATCGATCAAATGATTCATAACGAATTAAAAGCTTAAAAATTTTAACCAATAATATACCAATTGGTATATTTTAAAAACGAAAATTATGGAATTACCAAAAATTGTAAGTAGTAAAACAAAAATTAGATTTCAAGATTGTGATCCTTTCAATCATTTAAACAATGGTAGCTATATCAATTATTTCATGAATCATCGCGAAGATCAATTAGTAGAGCATTATAATATAGATATCTATAAAATGGCACAGCAAATTGGAAAAAGTTGGGTCTCAAGCAGTAATCAAATTGCCTATTTAAAACCCGCTTTTTTAATGGAAACTGTAACTATAGAATCACAATTAATTTACTATGATTCTAGTCAGTTGAAAGTAGAAATGCGAATGTTCAATGAAGATAAATCACAGTTAAAAGCTGTCATATGGTGTAGTTTTGTTCATTTTAATCTTCTTAAGCAATCTAGAGAAACACATTCCGAAGATCTTATAGCTTTATTCAAGAGTATTCTTACACCTATAAGTGCTGATAAATTTGAAGATCGTCTGTTAGAATTTAAAAAAATAAAGGCTGAAATTTAAAACAGATGTAACATTTCGGTAGCTACACATACTTATTAGGAAATCTAAACTTAAATTATGAAAAAACTACTATTCTGTCTGACGCTATGTTTTGGCGTATTTAATGTATCAGGTGCTCAAGAACTTGAAAAGTCATTACTATGGGAAATATCTGGTAACGGCTTAAAAGAATCATCATTTCTTTACGGCACAATACATATGACCTGTAATGCTACTTTAGACGAAGACGTTCAAAAAGCCATGAAGGACACGAAACTTTTAGTTTTAGAGCTAGATATAGACGACCCATCTATGCAAACCACCATGATGAGTGGACTTTATATGAAAGATGGAAAAAACATTAAAGACCTAGTTAGTGCTGAAGAATATGAAACATTATCAAAATTTATCAAAGAGCAAATGGGAATGCCTCTTGAATCTCTCGGAAACGTTAAGCCATTCTTTATAAGTGCTATGTTCCTCCCTAAATTACTAGGCTGCCCAATCCAATCATACGAAGAGGCATTAATGAAAGTGGCTCATGAGCAAGGGGAAGAGATTCTAGGTTTGGAAACAGTTGAAGAACAATTAAACGTTTTTGATGAAATTCCTTATAAAGATCAAGTGGCAGATTTATTGCGCTCAGCAAAAGATAATTTAGCTCACGACAAGGAATCTTTTGATAAAATGCTCAAACTCTATGATACAGAAGATATCGAAGGTATGGATACCATGATGAAAGAAGATAAAAATTTATCAACGACTAAGCATAGAGACAAACTTCTTGACAACAGAAATAAGAATTGGATTTCAAAAATTGAAGATTTATCTAAGAAACAACCAACCTTTTTTGGAGTTGGCGCAGGCCATCTTGCAGGAGAAAATGGTGTTATAAAGCTATTACGCAAAGCTGGTTATACTGTAAAAGCAGTAAACTAAATCTCAGCAAATCTTACTGAAAGCCCCTAATTTAGGGGCTTTTTTGTTGAAAACCTGTTTAAAACTCATTGTTTATACAATAAAAGTTTAGCAATTAAGGTTATGATTATTAGATTTAATTGCTAACTTTGAATTGCTATTAATTCCCAAATTTACATTAGTTAAAAGCACTCTAGTTCTTCTTCAAATCAAGGATTAGTAAAAAAACTGCCTACTTTAATATGAATATTAACTCATATATTGATCATACACTCTTAAGTGCATCTGCCACTGAACGTGACATTATCGACCATTGCAATCAAGCCAAGAAACATAAATTTTATGCTGTATGTGTCAACAGTTGCTATGTCCCTTTAGCAAAACAATTACTAAAAGATACTAAAATAAAAATATGTACAGTTGTTGGATTCCCATTAGGCGCTTCTTCTACCGAAGCTAAGGTTTTTGAAGCCAAACAAGCAATAAATGATGGTGCACATGAAATAGACATGGTTATGAACATTGGAGTTTTCAAAAGCAAAAATTATGTCGAGGTTTTTAAAGACATTAAAGACGTTAAAACTGCTATTGGAAAAACCCCATTAAAAGTCATTATAGAAATTAGCGAACTTTCAAAAAACGGAATCGTAAAAGCTTCTGAAATTTGTCTTGATGCAAAAGTTGATTTTGTAAAAACATCAACAGGATTCACAAAAAGTGGAGCAACTCTTACTGCTGTGAAGATTATTAGAAAAACCGTTAGAGATAAATGTAAAATTAAAGCCTCTGGTGGTATCAGTGATTACGAAACTGCACGAAAATATACAGATATTGGTGTTGAACGCATTGGAACATCAAAAGGTGTAGCAATTTCTAATGGTGAGTTTTCACGTGCTAATTACTAATAGCTACACTCTATCATAATATAAGATTTAACATAGTTTTTTCAGTTTTAGAATTAGAGTCATTTATATTTGATCATCACTAAAAACTCTAAAATGAAATCTTCCGTTTTCATCTTTATTAGTCTATTAACTCTACTGTTTGCTTGTAATGGTCATGTAAAAACAGAGAACACTACATCTAAAAACGATGACAATCGTGTTCACTTCTATACAACAGACAGTATTCAAATCAAAGGTAAACTGTTTGAGATCAATAAAGAGGCTTCTATAATTCTATTATTCCATCAAGGTGGATCAAATTGGGAAGCCGAATATCATACCATTATACCCAAGTTAACGAACAAAGGTTTTAATGTTCTTGCTATAGACCAGCGAGTTGGCGGACAAATCTATGGTAATTATAATAAAACCGTTTCTGATATATCTACTAATAATTACGGATACTGTGATGCTTATCCTGATTTAGAACGTACTCTAGATTATGTGATTTCAGAAGGGTTTACTGGCAAAAAATTAGTTTGGGGAAGCAGCTATAGTGCTTCGTTAGCTATCCAATTAGCTCATAATAGATCAAATGATATCGACGCGGTTTTGGCATTTTCACCAGCCTCTGGCGATCAATTAAAAGATTGTCTTCCTAATCCGTATTTTGAAACCCTGAAAGTTCCGATGTTGTTATTGCGGCCTCAAAGAGAAGCCGAATTTCAAAGTGTGAAAGACCAACTGGCATTAGCGCAATCTTTCGGACATAAAACCTATGTGGCTCAATATGGTGTTCACGGCTCATCAATGTTAGTTGAAAGCCGAGTAGATCATGATGTCACAGACAATTGGAATATTGTAAATGAATTTATAGACCCTTTTAAAAATTAAAACCTAATGAAACATATTTTTACGCTTTTACTTATCGTTGCCATTTCTTTACCTTCATTTTCTCAAGAAAAAACTAAAGTAGAGTCTGAGACCACAACCTATTATTTTATTCGTCATGCCGAAAAAGATAGAAGTGATAAGACAAACAGAAATCCAGACCTAACCAAAGCTGGTAAAACAAGAGCCATCCATTGGAGTAAAATTCTTCAGCATGTGAAATTTGATGCTGTATACTCCACAAAATACAACCGAACTATGCAAACAGCTGCTCCAACAGCTGAGAAAAATAAAGTTGAAATTCAATTTTACGATCCTAGAGTATTATTTTCCGAAGACTTCGCTACAGCAACAAAAGGCCAGACAGTCTTAGTTGTAGGCCATAGCAACACCACACCAGCTTTTGTCAACATGGTTTTGAAGGAAAAGAAATATGAAGATATTGATGACAATAATAACGGAAACTTATATATCGTTACTATTTCCAATGGAAAAACGATAGACCAAGTCCTAACTATTAATTAACCGTTACATTTTCCAATTCTATCTTAGATAAGAGTTTCAAGGCACCTTGATCAAATAATTCAGCCAATTTAATCAATGGCATTGAAGGATTTTCGGGTTTGTAATTATTATAATCTACAAAGCGAATTCCCTTAACATAACGTTCATTATACGCTTCTCTAAACCGTAATCCTAATCCGTCACTCTCATTATAGGAATAAGCGAGATAATCGACTTTAAAAGTATCTTTATTGATCCAATAGATAAAGACATCTTCATAGTCCTCTCCTCCTCCATCCTCGTTGAATGTGACTTTAACTGTATGATAAGCCTTGTTTTTAATTGTTGTATCATCTAATAGCTCCTTATTAACAGCCTTGTCATTTAAACCATAAGGCAGCACAGAAAAATAATGAACAGAGTTTACCGAAGCTGAATATTTAACAGCCATCGAATCTCTAACTGCAAAAGGAATGTTATCTATAAGTCTCATGAATCCTTTATTGTTAAGGATATCCTTAGTCTCTTTAACCGAATCTTTAAATCTACGCTCTAAATGGAAAACACCTTTATTTCTAAAAGACATATAATGCTTGTCTCTAAAATCAAAATCTATGATAGTAGAATCTATTAAATGCCCTCCAGACACTTCAATAGTTCTATCAACAAGTGATTGAGCAGACATGTCTTCTCGAACATCCTGTTTACAATTTAGAAAACTAAAAAACAAAATAACAACTACTAGATATTTCATATACGATTGGTTTAAAACTAAGTCGGAAAACTAATCATTTCATAACAGCTATAAAAGTTAAAAATAATTACCTTTGCTCTCCATGCAAAAACCGGTTAACATAAAGAATAAAAAAGCAAAGTTTGAGTACGAAATTCTCGATACTTATACTGCTGGTATTGTGCTTACTGGAACTGAAATTAAATCCATTAGAGATAGCAAGGCTTCTATAGCCGAAAGTTTTTGTGAGTTTAATGATCGTGGTGAGTTATTTGTCATTAATATGACAATTCAAGAATATATCTACGGCAACTACTACAACCACAAACCTAAGGCCGAACGCAAGCTTCTACTTAATAAACGTGAACTTAAAAAGTTAGAAAAAGAAGTTAATGTTAAAGGAAATGCAATTATTCCATTGCGTCTATTTATCAATGAAAAAGGCTTAGCAAAATTAGAAATTGCACTAGGAAAAGGTAAAAAACTCTTTGATAAACGGGATACCATTAAAGATCGTGACAATAAACGAAACCTAGATCGCATTAAAAAAATCTACAAGTAACGCATTGTAAATTGTCATCCATTACAAGGCAATATTTAACAGTAAACTTGGTTTTATTTATGATTGTTTAACAAAAGTCATTTAAATTAATGGCTATGTTTGGCATCGCTTAGGCAACCTTTTTATAAAAAAGTGCGTCTATATAAAAAAACCATCAATCAATTCTTATGAAACAACATTTACTCCTTGCATTTGCACTTTTATTTAGTATTCACAGTTTTTCCCAAGTTAAAGGAACAGTAACAGACAACAATGACAAAGCCTTACCTTTTGTAAATATTTATATTGAAAACACCTATACAGGAACTACTAGCAACGAAGACGGAAACTATGAACTCAATATTACCAAATCTGGAAATTACACCGTTGTATTTCAGTATTTAGGTTATAAAACAGTAAAGAAAAAAGTAGACATCAATTCGTTTCCATATACTTTGGATGCAACTTTGTTAGATGAGGAAATCTCCCTAAATGAAGTGATTGTGAATGCCGAAGAAAACCCTGCAAATATCATCATGCGTCAGGCTATTGCTAAACGAAAAGAAAATCAAGCAAAAATACAGAGCTACAAATCAGATTTTTATTCTCGTGGATTGATCCGAATTAAAGATGCTCCAGAAAAAATTCTCGGTGCCGAAGTTGGTGATCTTGGAGGTGGATTAGACTCAACGAGAAGTGGTGTCATCTATTTATCTGAAACCGTTTCTAAATTAGAGTTTTTAAGACCAAGTAAACTCAAAGAAAAAATATTAGCCTCTAAAGTGAGTGGTGATGATAATGGTTTTAGTTTTAATAATGCTATTGACGTCGACTATGATCTTTATAATAATACGGTAGAAATAGGAAATCAAATCATTACACCAATTGCTAATAATGCTTTTGGATATTATCGCTACAAATTAGAAGGTATCTTTTATGATGATAGAGGAAACCTTATCAACAAGATTAAAGCAACACCAAGACGTGAAAATGACCCTGTTTTTGAAGGCTATATCTATATTGTTGAAGATCAATGGACCATATATGCGGCCGAATTAGATATCACAGGAATACAAGCCCGAATTCCAGCAGTTGATAAAATTACTATTACTCAAAACTTTTCGTTTTCTGAAAAAGATAATATTTGGGCAAAGATCTCTCAAAATATTGATTTCAAGTATGGTATCTTAGGAATTAAAGGAGATGGCCGATTTACAGCTGTGTACAGTAACTATGAATTCAATCCTGGTCTAACACGTAAGGATTTTACTCGAGAAATTGTATCGTTTGCAGACGAAGCCAATAAAAAAGATTCTACATTTTGGAATACCATAAGACCTGTACCATTGACACTTGAGGAGGTCACAGATTATGTCAAAAAAGATAGCATCCAAATTGTTAGAGAATCTAAAACCTATAAAGACTCTGTAGACAGCGTTAATAATAAGTTTAAACTCGGTGATGTTATTGGAGGTTATACCTACAGAAATTCTTATGAAAACTGGAGCGCAGGCATTTCTTCCCCTATAGAAGCTATTAGTTTTAATACTGTTCAAGGTTGGAATGCCAATATTGGTGCGTTCTACACAAAAAGTTTTGATGACTTTGAACGCTTCTTCTCTATAAGAGGAAACATTAATTATGGGTTTAGTGACGATCGCTTAAGAGGAACACTTTCTGCTACCTACAAATTTAACAATAAGAGTAGACCGTTCTTAACTCTTTCTGGTGGTGTTACAACACAACAGTTTAATGCTAGCAATCCTATTTCTAAAGCGTTGAATACTGGTTTTTCTTTATTTTCTGAAGAAAATTACATGAAGATCTATGAGAATAGTTATGTTCAAGCCTCCTACTCTAATGAGTTATTTAATGGATTTAGAATTAATGCAAATTTAGGCTACCAAAGGCGTAAAGCATTATTCAACACCACAGATCAAGCTTGGTATCCTAAAGAGGATAAGGTCTATACAAGTAATAACCCATTAGATGAAACGGCATATGGTGTGGCTCCTTTTGACACACATAACATTATGAAGTTTAATCTTACGGCTCGTATCAATTTTGCACAAGATTATTTGAGTTATCCTAATGGAAAATTTAATGTCCCAAATTCTAAATACCCAACAGTTATTTTAGGGTATGAAAAAGGCTTTGCATCATCTATAGATGACTATAACTTTAATCAAGTAAAGCTTAGAGTTACACAAGGACTTAATCTGGGAGACAAAGGACGTTTTAGGTATAATGCGAAAGCTGGTAAGTTCTTTGGTGGTGATGATATCGCTTTTGTTGATTTCCAACATTTTAATGGTAACCAAACTCAGGTTGGTTCTGGTTCATATTTAAATGTATTTAACAACTTACCATACTATACAGCGAGTACAAATGACTCTTATTTGGAAATGCATGCCGAGCATGATTTTAATGGCTTCTTGCTAGGAAGAGTTCCGCTTTTAAAGAAACTTAATTTTAATTTAATAGTTGGTGCTCATGCTCTATCTACTCCAGACAACAAACCGTATCAAGAATATACAATAGGTTTAGATAATATTGGTTGGGGAAAATTTAGATTTTTACGTTTAGATTACGTACGTTCGTATCAAAGCGGATTTCAAAGCGACGCGATTTTGTTTGGTTTGAAATTCTTCTAATCTAAACATTATGAAAAATTTAGTTCTAATTGTTTTTGTCGTTGGCCTGTTTGGATATGGTCAAGACAATGACTATTCAAAAAAAGTTGAATCATTAGATAGCACAGTAAAAACCCTTTACAGTGTAATCTCTGGCGATAAAGGCGAAGCTCGGAATTGGGAACTATTCAAATACCTTTTCCATAAAGACGCAAAACTCATTCCTACCGGAAAGACTAAAGAAGGTCTACATGGTGCGACTTTCATGACGCCTGATGATTATATTCAACGTGCTGGTAAATGGCTAGTTGAGAATGGGTTTCACGAAATTGAAATAGGTCGTAATGTACAAACCTTTGGACATATCACTCAGGTATTCAGTACTTATGAATCCTTCAGAAATAAAAGCGATACAGAACCTTTTATGCGAGGCATTAATAGTATTCAATTGCTCAATGATGGAAAACGATGGTGGATTATCAATATT
Organism: Psychroserpens luteolus; assembly: GCF_021032705.1. GTDB lineage: Bacteria > Bacteroidota > Bacteroidia > Flavobacteriales > Flavobacteriaceae > Psychroserpens > Psychroserpens luteolus. Next base: position 632,451 of record NZ_JAHVXI010000002.1, read on the forward strand.
TATTGGCAACAAGAAACAGATGATAATCCAATACCAAAGCAATATCTCAAAAACGAATAAGATGATAAAATTTGTCTTATGTATTTGTTTATCATCTTTGAACTTAAAAGCCTACAGCTAGACATTTTCAACGATGAGATGAAATAACTACTATCAAAAGGTTAAATCATTTTAGTTTAGTCATTTTACTTCTTATTTTTATCAAAACATTTATCGCATTAGTTATGACATTTTCATTTAAATCAAATACAATTATACTATTAGTATTGTCTGTATGTTTTTTGAGCTCTGCTCAAGACACTTCAAGTAAAGCTCAACCTGTTTTTAAAGATGGTGAAGCCCAGATTGTCAAAGCATTCAGTGATTCGGGAAATTGGATCAGGCATGACCTATGGGTCGAAACAAATTTTGATACTGATGGTGATGGCAAACTAGATCGTATGCATGTTGATGTCACACGACCAGAGCAAACCGATAGTGAAGGCTTAAAACTTCCTGTGATTTATGAAACCAGTCCATACTATGCTGGAGTTGCGGCTGATGTTGAAGGTGTATTTTGGAATGTAAAAGTAGAACTAGGAGAAGCCGCTGAAGAACGCGTGCATCCTGAAGTAAAGCGTCGTGGAAAGCGTCCGATTATTTCCAATTCACTAATTAGAACCTGGGTACCTCGAGGTTATATAGTAGTACATTCATCATCGCCCGGAACAGGATTATCGCAAGGCGCTCCAACCGTTGGAGGTGATAATGAATCATTAGCACCTAAAGCCGTGATTGATTGGCTAAATGGTCGAGCAAAAGGTTACACTACGCCTAATGGAACAGAGGAAGTAAAAGCCTTTTGGTCTACAGGTAAAGTTGGTATGACTGGAACATCTTACAATGGAACTTTACCCCTAGCTGCAGCCACAACTGGTGTAGAAGGTTTAGAAGTGATTATTCCTGTAGCTCCTAATACATCCTATTATCATTATTACAGATCTAACGGATTGGTACGTTCTCCAGGTGGTTATTTAGGAGAAGACATAGATGTACTTTATGATTATATTCATAGCGGCGATGAAAGTAAACGTCCTTATAACAACAAAACAGTTAGAGATACAGAAATGGCAAACGGTATAGACAGGATTACTGGAGACTATAATGACTTTTGGGCTGGACGTGATTATCTTAATAAAATGAAACCAATGAAAGCTGCCTTATTAATGTCTCACGGATTTAATGATTGGAATGTGATGCCAGAACATAGCTTTCGTATCTATAAAGCTGCAAAAGAAAAAGGATTACCAGCACAAATTTATTACCATCAAAATGGTCATGGTGGCCCACCTCCAACTGCAATGATAAACCGTTGGTTTACAAAATACTTACATGGCATTGAAAATGGTGTTGAAAATGAAGAAAACAAAGCACATATTGTTAGAGAGGATGATAAAAGAGCAAATCCGACAGCTTATAAGGATTATCCAAACCCAGATGCAACAAATGTTGTTTTACATCTCTCTTCTGGTGGAAATACCGTTGGAGGCTTGACTACATCCAAAACTAAAGGCAAGGTGAAAACCGAACAACTCATTGATGATGTAAGCTTTTCTGGAAAAGATCTAGCCAAAGCTGAAAGTTCAAAAAACAGATTGTTATATGTCTCTCCAATACTTACTGAAGATATACATATCTCGGGATTAGCAAACATAACTATTGAATTAAGCAGTAGCAAACCTGCAGCAAACCTATCAGTTTGGTTAGTTGCATTACCTTGGGATGGCGGAAAAATCACTAATGACATTATTACTCGTGGTTGGGCAGATCCTCAAAACCATAAGTCGCTGAGCGAAAGTGAGCCGTTAAAACCCAATAAAGCATATACCTTAAGTTTTGACTTGCAGCCAGATGACCAGATTATCAAGAAAGGTCAACAAATAGGGTTAATGATCTTTTCAAGCGATCAAGAGTTCACCCTACACCCAGATCCAGGAACCGAGCTAACAATTAACATTAAAAACACCAATTTAAAGCTACCTATAGTTGGAGGAATAGAGGCTTACAAGAAAGCTACAAATAAATAAATAAATGACAGAAATTTGTATTGCAAAAAACAAAGATGACTACCTCAATATTGCACAATTAGCCAATGTCATTTGGCGTGAGCATTACACGCCTATAATTGGAGTTGACCAGGTAGAATATATGTTAACTAAATTCCAGTCTCCCAAAGCCATCAACACACAAATTGAAAATGGTTATAAGTATTATATCATCAATCACAATCAAAACCTAGCGGGTTACTTATCTATTAAAAAGAAAAACGCCTCCTTATTTCTAAGTAAAATATATGTATCAAAAGACCTTAGAGGTCTTGGCATTGGAAAAACAGCATTAAACTTTATTGAACAAGAAGCCATTAATAATAGATGTCAATCTATAACGCTAACTGTAAATAGACATAATACACATTCTATCAAAGCTTATGAGAAATTAGGATTCATAAAAACTGGGACAGTAGTTCAAGATATTGGTAAAGGCTATGTAATGGACGATTATACAATGGAGAGACCCTTGTAATTAGTGAATGTGTTATTTTTTCTACAAAGCTTGCAACGTCACTTAATTCTTATCCTCTAACAAAGGCACAAATCGAAACTCTCCAAACTCATGTTGTTCAAATTCTTTTGGACCTTTCCTGATAAAGAGTGTCATAATTTGTATGTCATCTCCAACTGGAATAACCAACCGACCTCCTATTTTTAATTGGCTCAATAAAGGCTTTGGTACAAAAGGTGCTCCAGCCGTGACAATAATACTATCAAAAGGTGCTTCAGATTCTAAACCTATATAACCATCTCCAAAAACGAATTTTTTGGCTCTATACCCTAACTTTGGTAAAAACTTACTGGTTTTTTTATACAATTCATGCTGACGTTCAATGCTAAACACCTTGGCTCCTAAAACACACAATACAGCAGTTTGATAACCACTTCCCGTTCCAATTTCTAAAACTTTATCACCAGGTTTGACTTGTAATAGTTCGGTTTGAAAAGCTACAGTATAAGGTTGTGAAATGGTTTGATCTGCTGCAATTGGAAAGGCTTTATCCTGATAGGCATGATCTAAAAACCCAGAATCCATAAATAGGTGTCTAGGGATTTTACCAATAGCATTAAGCACCTGTTCGTTGGTAATCCCTTTCTTTTTAATTGTTGCGACCAGTTTTTGTCGTAGTCCTTGATGTTTAAGCGTGTCTTTCAAAGTAGTTAAGTTTACTTATGCTAAAATAACTGAAACATTTTTATACTGAAAGTTAAATCTAATTGATTTATCAACCACATAAAAACAACTATTTTTTATTATTCATTTCACACAAAAAAACTCCGAAAAATCTTATTTTTGTTGAAAACATAAAATAATGCTAAAAGCAGGTGTTCTTGGTGCTGGTCACCTTGGTAAAATTCATTTAAGACTTCTTAATCAATCTGATAAATACGACCTTGTTGGGTTTTATGATGCAGACGAAACCAATGCAAAAAAGGTAGAAGCAGAATTTGGTTACAAATATTTTGATTCAATTGAAGGACTTATAGACGCTGTAGATATGGTAGATATCGTTACGCCTACCTTATCTCACTATGATTGTGCTAAAAAAGCCATAGCCAAAGGCAAGCACATTTTTATTGAGAAACCTATTACGAATACAGTTGAAGAAGCAGAGCACATTAGGTCTTTATTAGCTGAACATGATATTAGAGGGCAAGTTGGGCATGTAGAGCGTTTTAATCCTGCATTTATTGCGGTGAGGGATCAAGTAAACAATCCAATGTTTATTGAAACACATCGATTGGCTGAATTTAACCCTCGTGGTACAGATGTTCCTGTTGTTCTTGACTTAATGATTCATGATATTGATATTATCTTGAGTGTAGTGAAATCTAAAGTAAAGAACGTCTCAGCTAGTGGTGTTTCAGTTATTAGTGATACTCCAGATATTGCAAATGCACGTATCGAATTTGAAAATGGCTGTGTTGCCAATTTGACAGCCAGTCGTATTTCACTAAAAAATATGAGAAAAACACGTTTCTTTCAAAAGGATGCTTATATCTCTGTAGATTTTCTTGAAAAGAAGTGTGAAGTTGTAAAAATGAAAGATGCACCTGAACAACCTGGAGATTTTGATATGATACTCCAAAATGCTGAAGGTATAAAAAAGCAAATCTATTTTGACAACCCTGAAATAGCTAACAATAATGCTATTTTAGATGAGCTAGAAACCTTTGCCGATGCTATTAACAATAATACCACACCTATCGTGACATTACACGATGGTACCGAAGCATTACGAGTTGCAACGATAATTATAGATCAATTTTAATCTCCTTTGAAGAAGGAAACCTCAATACTTAAAAAAATAATAATACGATTTCCAACCTTATGGAAATAAAAACTAATTTTCAATGAAAAATGTAGCAGTAATTGGAGCCGGAACTATGGGAAATGGAATTGCCCACACGTTCGCTCAATCTGGATTTAAAGTTCAATTAATAGATATCAGCGAAGACTCTCTTAAACGAGGTATGGCTACCATTTCTAAAAATTTAGATAGAATGGTTGCTAAGGAGAAAATTTCCGAAGCCGATAAGCAAGCCACTTTAGATAATATTACAACGTTTACTAATATCACTGAAGGTGTAGAATATGCAGGTCTTGTCGTTGAAGCTGCTACAGAAAATATTGATTTAAAACTAAACATCTTTAAACAGTTAGATGACGCTTGTCCAGATGATACTATTTTAGCTACTAACACGTCTTCGATTTCAATTACGCAAATTGCTGCAGTGACATCTCGTCCAGATATGGTTATTGGAATGCACTTTATGAATCCTGTACCAATCATGAAACTAGTTGAGATTATTCGTGGCTACAATACTAGTGATGATGTAACTAATACGATCATGGAATTGTCAAGAACTCTAGGTAAAACACCTACAGAAGTTAATGACTATCCTGGATTTGTAGCTAATCGTATTTTAATGCCAATGCTCAATGAATCTATCGAGACCTTGTATAATGGCGTTGCTGGTGTCGAAGAAATAGATACGGTTATGAAATTAGGTATGGCACATCCAATGGGGCCTTTACAACTAGCCGATTTTATTGGACTTGACGTATGCTTATCTATTTTGAACGTAATGTACGACGGATTCAAAAACCCAAAATACGCACCTTGCCCATTACTTGTTAATATGGTAAGAGCTGGAAAACTTGGTGTTAAATCTGGTGAAGGGTTTTATGATTATTCTGAAAGTCGAAAAGCAGAAACAGTAGCAAAACAGTTTGCAAAGTAACTTTCTTTTTTAGTATTTGTATGAGGCATTTGTTTATTTGTGGTGTTATCTTTTTTTGGGCAGTGGCCTGCAAACAAGACAACAAGACAACATCTGAACCAGTGATCACTGCAGATGAAATAGATAGTAAACAAGATTCCGTTTTGGTTGCTGAGCAAAAAACAGACTATCATAAACTCTTCGAAGATCGATCAAATTACAATTCGGACGGTTTTGACTTTCCAGTTGGTAAGCCCAATGCTCGTGGTTATTACAATGCTCAAAAATTTCAAGAAAATAATCATTTGGGTGATGATTGGAATGGTGTTGGTGGTGGAAATACTGACCTAGGAGATCCAATATATTCTTTAGCAAATGGTTATATTAGTGAAGTGAAAGATTATGAAGGTGGTTGGGGTAATATTGTTAGAATAGTGCATTTGCATAACAACAAACTATACGAATCTTTATATGCGCATTGTGATACTATTTTAGTATCTGAAAATCAATTCGTAAAAAAAGGTGAGCAAATTGCTACTATTGGTAACTGCAATGGCAACTACCTTGCTCATTTGCATTTAGAGTTAAGGGATTCGGTTGGCTTAAGTATTGGTCCTGGATATTCTTCTGATACAACAGGATATTTAGACCCTACAGATTTTATAAATAAAAACAGAAACTAATTGGCAAAAATACTTCCATTTAAAGCAGTTCGACCTACACGAGATAAAGTGAGTTTGGTGGCTTCTCGCTCTTACCAAACCTATACACAAGCTGAACGTGAAGCTCGCTTAGATTATAATCCTTTTTCATTTTTACATATTGTGAATCCAGGTTATAAGTACGCAAGAGAAATTACTGGTACCGAACGCTATACTCTGGTAAGAAACCGTTATTTAGAATTTAAGGAAGATAATGTATTTGTACATGATAAAACACCCTCTTTTTACATATACAAGATTGTAGATAGAGATCATCAAGTATTTAATGGAATTGTGGCAGCCGCTAGTGCAGAAGATTATGAAAATGACATTATCAAAAAGCATGAAGATACCATAGAGTATCGAGAACGTATTTTTAAAGATTACCTAAAAACTGTAGGTTTTAATGCAGAGCCTGTGCTTCTTACCTATCCTGACAATAAGGTCATCTCAACAATTATTACTGAAACACAGAAGGAGCGCGCAGAATTTGAATTCACTACCACCTACAGAGATACACACTATCTTTGGAAACTAGATGATCCAAACCTCATTGAGATCGTAAAAAATGAGTTTGAAAAGATGTCGACCATTTACATAGCCGATGGGCATCATCGCTCTGCGTCGTCTTATTTATTATACAAAGACGAAAAAAACAATAATCCAAACCATAAAGGGGATGAATCTTATAACCAATTTATGACCTTTCTTATACCTGAATCTGAATTACGCATTCATGAATTCAATAGACTGGTTAAAGATTTAAATGGTCTTACAAAAGAAGAATTTTTAATTGAATTAGATACCATTTTCAGAATAGAAAATAGAGGTATTATGCCATACAAACCATCTAAAAAGCATCATTTCAGCATGTATCTTGATGGTGAGTTCTATTCCTTATACCTAAGAAAATCGTTATACAATTTCAAAACCTCTTTGGATGCTCTAGATCCTCAGATCTTATACAATACTATTCTCAAACCCATTTTAGGTATTGATGATTTACGAAACGACGTACGTATTGATTATATCAACGGAAAGAAAGACATCATTAATGTAAAAGATCGTATTGACAATGGCGAATTTGCTGTTGGTTTTGGTATGGTTCCTGTAGATATTAATGAAATGAAGCATATTGCTGACGACGGACTCAAAATGCCACCAAAGAGTACATTTATTGAGCCTAAATTAAGAAGCGGTGTTACGATATACGAATTTTAAAAAATGAGCATACAAGACAACCTAAATAAAATAAACTCTCAACTCCCCGAACATGTCACGCTTGTTGCCGTGTCAAAAACCAAGCCTGTAAGTGACCTAATGGAAGCCTACAACGCTGGTCAGCGGATTTTTGGAGAAAATAAAATCCAAGAAATGGTTGAGAAATATGAGCAAATGCCCAATGATATTGAATGGCATATGATTGGTCATGTGCAACGCAACAAGGTGAAATACATGGCTGAGTTTGTACATTTAATTCATGGTATAGACAGTTTGAAATTGCTCAAGGAAGTTGATAAACAAGCTAAAAAATATGACAGGATTATTAATTGTTTACTTCAAATTAAAATTGCTAAAGAAGACAGTAAATTTGGTATGTCTTTAAGCCATGCAAAAGAATTATTGAGATCAGAAGAATTTTCACAATTAAACAACGTTAACATTAGTGGTGTTATGGGAATGGCAACATTTACTACTAACAATTCACAGATTGAACAAGAGTTTAAGAGACTTAAAACGACGTTTGATGAATTAAAAAGCATACAGCATTCAATTGAAATTATAAGCATGGGTATGAGTGGAGATTATCAATTAGCGATTGACTGCGGAAGTACAATGATTCGTGTAGGAAGTAGTATATTTGGCAGTCGTAATTATTCAAATTAAAAACAGAGAGATATCTACGCAATTTTAGACATAGAGACCACTGGAGGAAAATACAATGAAGAAGGTATTACAGAAATTGCTATTTATAAATTTGATGGCCATCAAGTCCTTGACAAATTTATTAGTTTGGTCAATCCTGAACGAGAAATCCAACCCTTTGTAGTTAATCTAACTGGTATAAACAACCATATGCTTAAAAGTGCGCCAAAGTTCTATGAAGTAGCCAAGCGTATTGTTGAAATTACTGAAGATTGTATTATTGTTGCCCATAATGCACAATTTGATTATAGAATTTTACGAACAGAGTTTAAGCGTTTAGGCTTTGGCTTTAAGCGAAAAACATTATGCACAGTAGAACTTTCGAAGCAATTAATTCCAGATCAACCTTCATATAGTTTAGGCAAATTAACGCGTGCTCTTGGTATTCCTGTTAGTGATAGACATAGAGCCAATGGTGATGCTATGGCAACAGTAAAGCTTTTTAAAATGTTACTGTCAAAAGATTTGGATAAACACATCATAAAAGACAATATAAAAACGGAAATCATCAAACGTCTTAATGATAACCACCGCGTAATTATTGATAAGTTACCATCCATTACAGGTGTCTATTACATTCATGATGAAAATGGTGAAATCATATACATTGGAAAAAGTAAAAATATCAAGCATCGTATCAATCAGCATTTTACGAATAATAGCACCAAGTCAAAAAAACTACAACTCTTAGCTAAGTCTGTGACCTATGAAGCAACAGGTAGTGAACTAGTTGCATTACTAAAGGAAAGCGAAGAAATAAAAAGAAACAAACCCTTGTATAACAGAGCATTAAGAAGAACTATATTTACTCATGCTTTATATCATTTTATTGACGAAAACGGCTATATCAATTTAAAAATTGATAAAACAAACGCTAAAGAAAAACCTATCACCACGTTTAGCAATATGCAAAGTGCTAAAAGTTTCATGTTTAAAGTTATGGAGCATTATGGCCTTTGTCAAAAATTAACAGGATTATATCCTACGAAATCAAATTGTTTCAACTACACCATTAAAAGTTGTAATGGCGCATGTCTTAACGAAGAATCTCCAGAAGACTATAACAAGCGTGTTCATGAGCTCATTTCAAAAAATAGCTACGAAAATAAAAATATGGTCATTATCGATCAAGGTCGGGACATTGATGAAAAAAGTGTGATTTATATAGAAAATGGTGTCTTTAAAGGCTTAGGCTTTTATGACCTCAATCACCAGATTAATACTATCGAAGTCCTTGAATCTATAATTACGCCTATGGAAAATAATAGAGACACGCAGCACATCATACAAAGCTATTTAAGGCGAAACAAGAAGGTTAAGACAATTTCACTTTAATAGTATATGAAATATATTAGTCATATTTTACTTCTGCTTTTTTTTACCGCTACTGCTCAATCAAAATTTAACTCTGAAAGTTTTGACGTTACTAAAGCAGATTTAAAGTTGAAGGTGTTTGAAAAAGATTCTACTGCCAATGCATTAATAATTAGAGAGGAAGGCAACAGTTATTTTTACCATAAAACCAATGGTATTCATTCTGAAATAATAAAAAAACTCAAAATTTTTAATCAAAATGGTTATGATAATGCTGATGTCTCAATAGTATTATATAAAAACAATGAGGGTGATAAAGAAAAGGTTAAAAACATTAAAGCTACAATCTATAATATTGAAGACAATCAGATTGTAAAAACTAAATTAAAGAAAATATCGATTTTTGAAGAAAATTATGACGATAATCATACCATCCTAAAGATTGCTTTTCCTAAAGTTAAAGCAGGTTCAGTAATAGTCTATAGCTACAAAATTATTTCTCCATTTATATTTAAGTATAAAGAATGGAACTTTCAAGAAGAAATCCCCAAATTATATAGCGAATATAATACTAGTATACCTGCTCCTTGGGAGTATCATGTGAAACTCGTTGGAGCCCAAAAATTATCAACTAACGAGACAATTACTGAGTCTTTTTGTTATCAAATATCTAAATACTCAAGAACAGATTGCGTTAAAAATAAATACGTTATGAAGGACATTCCTGCATTCATCAAGGAAGATTACATGACTACAAAAAACAACTATCTCGCTAGAATAGAGTATGAACTAAAAACCTATAAGGGTGTATATAAAAAAGGATTAAAACATTTTACCGAGTCATGGGAGACTATTGACAATGAAATATTAACAGAAACCAGTTTTGGAAAAGAAATAGCTAAAAAAGATAAATTCAAGAATACACTTTCTAATGAGATTATCGCGATTAGCGATAGTTTATTGAAAGCAAAAACCATTTTAAAATATGTTCAATCAAATTTTAATTGGGACGGTAATTACGAAATGTTTCATGATGTATCCATTGAAAGTTTGTTGAAAAATAAATCGGGCAGTTCTGGCGAAATAAATGCGCTGCTTTTTAGATTATTAGATGATGTAGGTATTAATGTAAAGCCCATAATTATTTCTACAAGAGAAAATGGTTTTATAACTACATATTATCCCGTAATTTCTGATTTCAACTATCTTATTATAAAAGCAGAAATAGATGGAAAAACCTATTTGCTCGATGCAACCAGCAAATATATTTCCTTTGGCGAAATCCCATTTAGATGCCTTAATCAATATGGGAGGGTTTTGAGTTTTGAAAAAGGGAGTTCTTGGTATGAACTAAATATAGAGGATACAAGCCTAAGGCAATACAGCTATGTTCTAAATATTGATAAGGATCAAAATGTAACAGCAAGCATAGATTTTGAGACCACAGGTTATCATGCTTTACCAATAAAGGAAAGTTATTTTGAAGATGAAGAAAAATTTATCAATGCCTTCAAAAATGAATACGATTTTGTTGATATTTCAAACTTTGAAGTATCTATAAAGGACAAAACATCAAAAAAGTTTATCACTAAATTTGATGTTCAAAACACTGCAGAACTAATAGGTAACAATGTATACTTTAACCCTATATTATTTAAATTTTTCAAGAAGAACCCTTTCAGACTTCAACAGCGTAGTTATCCAATAGATTTTGGCTATAAGGATACTTACATTTATAAAATAAAAATTAATGTAGATGAAGCATATAATATCCTAGAGATTCCTGAAAACACAAACCTAGTGCTGCCAGGAAGAGAAGCATCAGTACTCTTTTCTGCACAAAAAACAAACAACGAAGTTCTACTATATTTCAAATTATCATTCAATCGCGCTACTTACGCTCCAAATTATTATGAAGCTCTTAAAGAAATAATGTCTAAGGTTATAGATATCCAAAACAACGCACTTATTGTTTTAGAGAAAAAACAATAAACTTTTTAGTATTTTTGAATTAATGAACAACCTAACATCAAAGTGGCAAAAAAAACTTCATGAAATAATTTATGAAGCAGATACACCTGCTGGAAAATTATTTGATGTGGTTCTCCTTATTGTTATTCTTACTAGCATTATTTTAGTTATGCTAGAAAGTGTTAATAGTATTGATACAAAATATCATAACTTTCTTGTTGTTTCTGAATGGATTATTACTATTTTATTTTCTATAGAATATATTGCTAGGGTCATCACTGTTAAAAAACCATGGAAGTATGTTTTTAGTTTCTATGGCATTGTAGACCTCTTATCTACAATACCTATGTATCTATCATTCTTTTTTGTAAGTTCTAGTTCATTTGTTGCGTTTAGAGCTTTACGACTATTACGAGTCTTTAGAATTTTAAAACTTACTCGCTATATAGGTGCTTCAACAAATTTTGTTCGCGCCTTAAAAACGAGTCGTGCAAAAATTGCCGTTTTTCTTTCATTCGTGATCATTCTTTGTATCATTTTAGGTACAGTCATGTATTTGGTTGAAAGTGAAGAAGGTAGTGGATTTACAAGTATTCCTAGAAGTGTCTATTGGGCTATTGTTACCTTAACTACTGTAGGTTATGGAGACATTGCTCCCGCAACACCTTTAGGTCAATTCATTGCATCCTTAATTATGATAATGGGTTACGGGATTATTGCTATACCAACTGGAATCGTTTCATCTGAAATGACAAAAATAAAAAAGCATGATGTACACACAAACACACAATCCTGCCCAAACTGTTTAGCCGGTAATCACCGCGATGGTGCTCACTTTTGCCATAATTGTGGTAATATTTTAAATGAAGAATAAATATTTAATATCTATTGTTGGTCCTACTGCCATAGGAAAAACAGCACTTAGTATTAAACTAGCTAATTATTTTAATACGGAAATCATCTCGGCAGATTCTAGACAATTCTACAAAGAAATGCAAATTGGAACTGCAGCGCCAACGCCATCAGAATTAGCAGCCGCTCCACATCATTTTATTAAACATTTATCTGTAGAGAATTATTACAATGTTGGTGCTTTTGAAAATGACGCTATTGCCTTACTTAAAACACTTCATGAAGAACATCAAGTAGTTATTATGGTTGGTGGCTCTGGGTTATATGTCAATGCGGTCACAAAAGGTTTAGATGATTTGCCGAAGGTTGATATAGCCATAAGAGAGCAACTTAATACTAGACTACAAACCGACGGACTTGAAGTCTTACAATTTCAGTTAAAACAGTTAGACCCAAAAGCTTATCAATCAATTGCTATAGATAATCCGCAACGTGTGATAAGAGCTTTGGAGGTATGCTTATCTAGCGGAAAGCCCTACTCTTCCTTTTTAAAAGGCAAGGATAAAGTGAGAGCCTTTAAAACAATTACAATTGGTTTAACAGCCGATCGAGCTATTATATATGATAGAATTAATAGACGAGTTGATTTAATGATAGATGAAGGGTTAATTGACGAGGTCAAAAGCTTACAGTCTAAGCAGGAACTTAATGCTTTAAACACGGTTGGCTATAAAGAATTATTTAAGTATTTGAATGGAGAATGGGATTTGAATTTTGCCATTTCAGAAATAAAAAAGAATACGAGACGCTTTGCAAAACGGCAGCTCACTTGGTTTAAAAAAAATGAAGATACGCTTTGGTTTGATTACAGTACACCTACTGAAGACATTATTGAAGCCCTGATGAGAGGTATAAAATTAGTTTAAATTAATTTGTTTTGAAATAAATCATAAAAATGCTTGTTTTCAGTTAATTAGACCTACATTCGCAGCTTAAAATAATCTAATATATATTATGAGTAGAGGTACAGTAAAATTCTTCAACGATTCTAAAGGATTCGGATTTATAACTGAAGATGAAAACAACAAAGAACATTTTGTACATATTTCAGGTTTAATCGATGAAATTCGTGAAGGAGATGCAGTTGATTTTGATTTAACTGAAGGAAAAAAAGGATTGAACGCAATTAACGTAAAAGTTGTATAATATTTCGATATTTTTTTAAACAAAAAAGCCAATCACTAGTGATTGGCTTTTCTTATTTTTATTACGTTTGTTTAAGCATCTTGATTAACTACTAATCTAAAGCCTTCACCATGAATATTTAAAATCTCAACGTTTTCATCTAACTTTAAATACTTTCTTAGTTTAGCGATATATACATCCATACTACGTGATGTAAAGTAGTTATCGTCTCTCCATATTTTGGTTAACGCTAATTCACGAGGCATTAAATCATTTTCGTGTAATGCTAGCATACGAAGCAATTCATTTTCCTTTGGAGACAATTTAATAGGATCTTTACCATTAAATTTCAAGAAACGTAATTTAGAGTTTAAATCAAATCTTCCTATTTTGAATTCAAATTGCTTACTATCTGCAATTGTATCTGTAGCCTTTCGTTGCATGATCGCCTTGATCTTCATTAAAAGTACTTCGCTATCAAATGGCTTATTTAAATAGTCGTCTGCTCCTACTTTATAACCTTTAAGCACATCCTCTTTCATAGCCTTGGCTGTTAAGAAAATAATCGGTACATCGGTATTCTTTTCTCTAATCTCTTTGGCTAGAGTAAATCCATCTTTGTAAGGCATCATTACATCCAAGATACACAGATCGTAATCATCCTTTTTGAATTTTTCGAAACCTTCCATTCCGTTTTTAGCATGAACCACATCATAGTCGTTCATATTTAAATAATCTTTTAAAACAGTTCCAAAATTTGGATCGTCTTCTACTAAAAGTATTTTCTTATTTTGCTCTTCCATAATTTATGATATTAATGGTAGCTTTATTGTGAATGTGCTACCTTTTCCCTTTTCACTTTCTACTGATATATGACCTTGATGGTCGTCTACAATTCGTTTAACATATGCCAAACCTAAACCATGACCTTTTACATTGTGTACATTTCCAGTGTGTTCTCTATAAAACTTCTCGAACACTCGCTTTTGAACTAACTTAGACATTCCATTTCCTTGATCTGAAATTTTAAGTAGAACATTATTGCCAACATTTTCAGTATAAACATCAATTTTAGGAGCATTATCACTGTATTTAATAGCATTGTCTAAAATATTGACAATCACATTTGTAAAGTGAGTTTCGTTAGCCAAAACTGACGATTTATCTGCTTCTAGATGCGTCTTAACATAGCCTTTCCTATCTTCAACTATCAATTCTACATGAGTCACTGCATCTTCAACTAGGTCGTGTAACTTCACACGTTCCTTACTAATATTAAGTTCATTTTTTTCTAACTTAGAAATTCGCAATACATTTTCTACTTGAGCATGCATTCGCTTATTTTCATCTTTAATCATTTTCAAGTAGCGCATGACTTTATCTTGATCTCCTATTATTTTTGGGTTTCTAATAGAGTCTAAAGCTAAATTTATTGTCGCAATTGGTGTCTTAAACTCATGCGTCATATTGTTTATAAAATCTGTTTTTATTTGAGAAATTTGACGCTGTCTAATTAATTGATAAATGGCGCTTGAATAGGCCAAAATGATTATAGATGTAAAGATGATAGATAATACAATCATTCCTAATATAGAAGACAACAAATACTTTCTTCGCTCTGGAAAATCTACATAGAGTGAATATTTACTTCTTCCTTTATCATCTAAGAAAACTGGAATTCCAATAGTTGATTCAGGATTCAATTCGAAATTATCTGATCTAATTTTTGTAGATAAATCCTTATCAAAAATCGCATATTCAAAAGCTGTTTTTATACCATTAATAGAAAACTGCGATTGCAAGAAATCTGAGACTTCATCGTTAGTAATACGTTTGTAAATTGGATAATTTTTATATACAGCTCGATAGTTTTTTTTGTAAAAACTACGACCTAAATCATCCATTGTACTATAATCTCTGAAGGTTTGTGTTGGGCTTAAGCTAATTTTACCATCTATAGGACTGCGGTCATAAACTTTAGTTTCACTTATATTAGTAAACCTACTTATGTTTATACTGTCTGTACCAATGTCAAAGAACAATGATGGCACTTTAAAGCTTTCTTCCGCAATGGCATTTTTAAATCGAATCGCCTGATTTGTATCTTCATCAAAAGAATCATAAATCAAGAGTTGCTTGATTTCTGTTGTATCAGGTGTTCGACCATTTTTAGTTACCTCTTTATATAGTCTATCGTAACTTAGAAGTTCTTTATCTTCTATCGCTTTAGACACTAAACTTAGAGATCGAATTACGTCAGACGTAAATTGTTTTTCCTCGTTTTTTAAGGTATTATTAATAAAAAATGCTTGAACGAAAATGATGCCGATGAGTGACAAACTCATCAAAACCACCAATAAAATGAATAGCTTTTTGCCCATCGTTCAAATTTAGTATTTTAACATTTAGAACGATTGCCATTTAACCTTACATTAACAAATATGTTAAAATTGGCGTTTTTTGATTTTTTTAAGGATAGATTGATGAATTTTTTGAACTTGTTTTTTCACATCTTCTAAATCATCGTTAACAATCACAAAATGAGACTTTTCTATTTTTTCTTGATCACTCATTTGATTGTTTAAAATGGCCATGATTTTTGATCGACTGCTATTATCTCGCTTGATAACACGTTTAATGCGTTCTTCAATATCTGCAGTAACTGTAATAATAAAGTCGTATTGTTCTTCTTTACCTTGTTCAAAAATAATTGCTGCTTCTTTAATAACGTATTCAGATTTTTGTTTAGTCATCCATCTTTTAAAATGTGAAGCTACTTTAGGATGCACTATAGCATTCATTCTTTCTAAGTATGTTTTATCATTGAAGATTTTCGATGCAATATACGCTCTATTAAGTTCATTGTCTACATAAGCCTCTTCTCCAAAAAGAGCAATGAGTTTGCGCCTAATTACTTTAGATCTTGCCATAAGTAGTTTTGCTTCTACATCTGCAATATAAACGGGAACATCTAAGGCTTCAAAAAAAGCTGCAACTGTAGTTTTACCACTACCTATACCTCCTGTAAGTCCTACTATCGTCATTTAATGATTATATATTCTACTTTATTCTGCTTCATTTTTGCAGACTTAACTTTATTCGAATTGACAATTAATTTAGGTGTGAAATATGGTTTTCCAGATTTTATAACTTCATTATAGTCACACTCAATCTTAAAGTCATTTGGTGTGACATGCTTATAGTCTTTCAAACTAATATAATATGAGACTGTTATATGCTTCGGAAAAAAATTGATGTCCTTTTTGTTAGGCTTATTTAATATAGTGATCGGAATTTTGAATGTTCCTTCGGTAAACTTGTCGACCTCTGCTTTAATCCTTGTTTTTTCTGCTGAAAGCTTCAAATGCTTTGAGGCTTTTACGAATTCTAAATCGACCAAAGTATTTATATTAGTTTTTACATCGCTTAAATCAAAAGGTTTGGTTTCAATAAATTCTATTTCAGAAATTTCCTCTTCAGCACCAATAACTTTAACAGAATCTGGAATAAGCTCTATCTCATTTAAGGCATCATATCCACTGCGAAAATTGATCTTCGATTTTAGGATAACTGGTACTTTTTTAGTGCTTAATTTTCCAAACGGGAATACTAACGTATCTGGTTTTACCGAAACAATTTCAACTGAATTTCCAAATTGTTCTTTAATCGCATATCTCCCTTTTTCGGCAACCCATAGATACGTATTATCTTTTATGTCAGTACTATTTTCAAAATCTAATACATAGGTCTTATCATAAAAATAATATGAGAACAAATTAAATCCATGTGTAGACACTGTCACATTCACCTTAGGAATACTATCTAATGTAATAACATTAGTCTCTGGTAAGTTTTTATACTCAATACTAAGAGGAATTGTTTCTACATAATTTTCTGAAAGTTTGGTCACCACTAAAATTAAAAATGCTATTAAAAAGAAAAGCCCAAAAACATTTAATTTCTTGTTTCTAATTGACTGCCCTAATTTTAGTTTTATACTATTTAGCATTTTTAAAAAATAATTTAGGAAATCTTTGTTCAGGATGCTTATTTAAAATCGAAATGGCAAACGTAGATTTTAAAAATCCATAACCATAACCAAAGAACTGAATAAAAATAGCCAAAATTGATTGAATAGCTACACTAAGACTTAATGTTTGGGTAAATGCGAGAATAAAGGCTAATACAAGATAGACGATATAAACACTCAAAAAGAATTGATAATTTAATAAGAACAATACAATAGAAACAATAAAACCTATTGTAAACAATGTAGGAAACCAATACGTCAAACGTGATGTTTTTGGATGCCATTTATTAAGTATTGGTCTTACTAAGCCAAACTTATGAACTTGTTGATAGAATTTTTTCCAAGAAATTCGTCGTTTATGATAAACGTAAGCTTCATTAATTAATATCGTATTATAACCTAAATCATTTAACCTTATAGATAAATCGGGGTCTTCACCTGGATGAATCACACCAAAGCCTCCAGATTTTAAAAAGGCTTCCTTTGATAGCCCCATATTGAAACTTCGAGGTTGAAATTTATCGCCAGAGATACGTCCTCCGCGTATACCTCCGGTTGTTATATAGGAGGTCATGGCAAAGTTTATAGCTTTTTGTAAATCTGTAAAAGAGCTATGAGCTGCATCTGGACCTCCATAGCAATGCACAAAATTAGAGGATAGGTAGTTACTTACAATGGTCAAGTATTGTTTAGGTAATAAACAATCAGAGTCTAAAATGATAAAGTAGTTCCCATTAGCTTTTTGCATTCCGTAATTTCTGGAATCTCCAGGCCCAGAATTTTCCTTGTAGTAATATGCAATATTTAAATCATCAAAATTTTCAACTATAGTTTTGCAATCAATGCTAGAACCATCTTCTACAATAACAATCTCAAACGACAAATCGCCATCCAAACTACTAAAACTACTGAGGAGTTCCTGTACTTCATCTGGTCTATTAAATACAGGAATTATAAAGGAAAATTGTAATGCTTTCATACCTCACAAAGGTAAGTAAAGAAAATACAAAAGCCACCTTTAAGGTGGCTTTTGAATAAGTATTTAAATTTAAGCTTATTGCTTAATAATTCTCACAGTTTCTGTAACATCACCAATTGTAACTTGAACGAAATAAGCTCCTTGGCTTAATGTATTCATGTTAATTGTGCTTTCAACAGCATTAGGAGCAGTTCTAAGAACTTCTTGTCCTAACATGTTATATACAGCAACGTTTTGAATATTTTTTTGTGCATTTAATGTTAATTCACCTTTCACTGGGTTAGGGAAATATGTAAATGCGTTTTCATTTTCAAATTCTTCAGTACTTAATGCATCTGGAGACCATATTTTAACTGTAATATCATCGCCAACAGTAGAACCTGTACCATATTGAAAAACTCTAGTATAGTATGTTTCACCTACAGTTAAGCCTGTAGCATTTACTTCCTCAGGGTTTCCACTATCATCACAACCTACTACTGTTAAAGAGCCACAAGTTCCTGAATATAATACAGCAACAAGGTCTGTAAAGTTACTTGTCTCGTAAGTAACGTTAACATTAGTTGTTAAAGCTTCAAAAGAATACCAAATATCGTCATTTGCTGTTCCAGTAAAACCATTACATTCCTCAGCTGGTAAACCTGAATCGGTAGCACCATTAAGAGTTCCTGCAGTTGGAGTCGCCGAAGCTGCATCAACTATACTTGTTTCTTGTACTACTAATTGTGCTGTTGGACAATCATCATTAGCTGGAGGACATACAAAACTTACAGCTGGTAAATCCACATTACATCCTGCATCAGATTCATGCTCTAAAGTAATTACAACATCAGTACCTGAAGCAAAAGGACCTATATTTACAACTCCTGTTGCACTTGTATTTGTACTTGCTACACCTCCATCGTTAGAAATTGTAATCGTAGTTGAGTCACCTAAATCAGTTACATCTACATCAATAGAGAATTCACCTGTCCCACATTCGTCTACAATAGATGTAGTAGCTGTTGCAGCTGTACATGGTAAAGAATAAAGACAGAACTCTACCGTTGTTGCAGCAGAATCTGTCCAAATCATAGCAAAATATGAATTACCTGGAGTTAATCCTGCAATCGAACCACTTGCATTATTGAAACAAGTAGCTGGTACTTCAGTTAAAGAGCCACAAGCACCTTCATAAATTATAATTCCAGGACTTCCAGTTCCGGAAACAAATTCCATCTGACCTGATGCTGGAGCAGTAAATGAATACCAAAGACCTAAATTTCCGAATGTATCACAACTAACCAATTCATCAGCACCTTCAGTAGCCACTGACGTTGAAGTAACAGTATTACCTGGACATGTACTAGCTGATGGTATCGCTATGCTTATAGCTGTTCCGCAATCATCATTAGGGGCTGGGCAAGTAAATGCTACATTACCTAAATCTGCACTACAGATAGGATCTACGTCATGATCAAGAGTAATATTTACATTAGAACCAGAAGCAAATGGTCCAACAGAAACAACACCAGTAGTTGTTACATCTGTTGAAGCAACACCACCATCATTTGAAATAGTAACTGTAGTAGCATCTCCTAAGCTAGTCACATCAACATCTATAAAGAAATTGTCAGCTCCTCCACAATCGGTTGTACCTAAAACAGCATTACCCTCAACTGGAGTACATGTAGGAGGAGGTCCACAAGTAATTGCAGCTTCCCAACCGTCTCTTGTAACTGAACCATCAGAAGTAAATACAAATGTTAAACATCCTGAAGCATCAGTTGAGATTATAGTCATTCCTTGTAAATCACCTGATCCGTTAGGAGTTGCGTCATCTCTATCCCAACACCATATTGTTCCCCCTCCAGGAGGGTCAATAGTAGTAGCAGTATTGTCTGCTCCGTCATGAATTGTTAAACCATCATAACATCCTGTTCCATTATTTTCAGTAGAAAAGAAACTAAAATCTACAAAAACCACATCGCCTGGATTGTCTGGGCATATTGTATAAGTAATATTTTCATTACTAGAATAATCAGATCCAGCACCTCCAGAATCGGTAAAAGTGTCTCCACAATTTTGTGCAAAAACTGCAAAAGAGCTAAACAGCATTGCTACAAATAATAAAGTAATTTTTTTCATATTTAGTTGAATTTAATTAATAAGTCTTAAAATTATGATATTTCTCTAATAAACAGAAATGTATATTATATAATCGATAAAAAGGGAAAAACACCGATGAAAAGAGGTATTGATTTCGAAATCAATAGTTTAAAAAAACTGATAGAGCTCAACAAAAAAATTCAAAAAGCAATAGCTAAAAGGTAAAAATAAATCTCAATAGTGACCTCTTTTTATTTTAGTTGAATTAGAAATGGCTATTACTGTTTTAACACCTGAATCACTTTTGTTTGATTTTTAATAAAAACCTTTAAGATATATGTACCAGATTGTAGGTTAGACATGTCTATGTTTTGGATTGCATGTTGACCATCAATAGAAACTATTCGCTGTCCCAAAACAGTAAAGACTTCAATTGTATCAATAACTTCAGTAGATTCAAGCTTCAATAGATTTGTAACCGGATTTGGAGAAACAGTCAAACCATAATCAATCGCATTCTCATCGATTCCTAAAGCGCTACCCTCTAAAAGAGTAAGCATTTGATTAGACTGAATATTAAAATACGTTTCCTCTAAGCCACTTGGCCAAAATATTTTAATGTAATCGATTAACACATTGTCATCTAACCCAAAATGCATCATATTAGAGTTTTGGCCTAGATAACCTTCGCCGCATAACTTATATCCATATTGTTTTTCTCCATTGACTGAAATCTCAACTCTTGCTCCTATGGCATTTTTATTACTTTGAGTTCCTTCTAATTTCAATTTTATCCAATGCAATGAATTAAGTGTCATGTTTTTCCATAAAAATATATCTTGACCATCATTACTAACAACAATATCTAATAATCCATCATTATCAATATCACCAACAGCATTAGAATAACTTGTCCCATTGTCTCCTGGAAAACAGCTATTATTTAAGGTAAATGTATTATTATTGTTGTTTTCATAAAATGCTGCAGACAACAATCCTACTTGACTTCCGTTTAATTGCCCGCTCACATACAAATCGAGATCACTATCATTGTCAGCTTCAAAAAATACAGCTCCCCAGCCTATACTATCAAAACTAGTTCCTGTAGGTACTGCTACATTCTGAAAGGTTTCATCGCCATTATTTTTCAATAGATAATTCCCAGTGGGACTATTTGTTATATAAATATCAAAGTAGCCATCTTTATTATAATCACCCACTGTAGTAGACATAGCATCAATAGCTATATTTGTTCCAGAAGATACGCTTATATCGCTAAAGGTTCCGTCACCATTGTTCTTGTAAAGTTTATTCTCAAAGCTAAACTTATCGTTGGAAACATATATGTCTTGATGACCATCATTATTGATATCTAAAAAAGCAGAGCAAAATGAGAATACAGGACTACTATTAATTCCTGCCTGTATAGTAACATCTGTAAAAGTTCCATCTCCATTATTCTTATAGAGTATATTAGAAAATATTGATGTTCTATTACTTAAAAATACATCCAAATAACCATCATTATCATAATCTCCCCAAGACGCACCGAAGGTGTATACATTACCTGTTACCATACCAGAAGTAGCAGAAATATCTTCAAAGATCATATTTCCTTGATTCTTTAGCAATTTATTTCCATTTGTATCACTAGTCACAAATAAATCATTATCACCATCATTATCGAAATCTACCCATACAACACAGCGTGTTTGATAATTTATGTAAGACAAATTAAAATCTTGCTCTACAAAAACGCCATATATGTTTTTAAAAAACCTGAGTTCATTGTTATCTGCCGTACTTATAGTGATATCGTCCCAACCATCATTATTGTAATCAAAAAATGAAATCCCATTTCCATAGGATGTCAATCCAGGAGAAATGGCAACACCAAGGTCATTAGCTACATTTCCAAATTGTATCTGGGAATACAATGAAAACAATGAAAAGAAACAAAACAGAAAGGAGTAATATACTTTTCTCATGATCTAAAAATTAACTTATACAATATAATAATAAAAAAAGAGGCTTCAACAATAAAGTTTATATCTGTTATCGCATTCATCAAACCCCTCATCAATACAAGTCAAGCTTCCTGAAATATCCATAAACACAAAAAATTTATCTGTTTAACGGTAAATTATTCTAAAAGAAAACACTTATAAACATAAAAAACCGATGCGTTAACATCGGTTTTAAGTTTATATGTCTATTGCGGGATCTATTGATTATCTACAAAAGTATCCATTACGGCATCACTCACGCCCATATTACTAAACCCTCCATCATTGTACAAGTTTTGCAATGTCACTCTTTTTGTCAAATCGCTAAATAAGGTGACTGTGTAATTTGCACAATCTAGTGCTGTCGCATTACCTAATGGTGACATTTTCTCTGCGTAGGCTATAAACCCGTCAAAGCCTTTTACTCCCTGACCAGCTGTAGTTGGAGTTGGTGATTGAGAAATCGTATTGACTCTCACTTTTTTATCTCTTCCGAAGAAATAACCAAAACTACGTGCTATACTTTCTAGATATGCTTTGTTATCGGCCATATCATTATAATCAGGAAACACACGTTGAGCAGCCATATACGTTAAGGCTACAATACTTCCCCATTCGTTCATAGCATCTGCTTTGTATAAGGTTTGCATAACTTTATGAAATGACATTGCAGATACATCTGTTCCTTTTTGCGTCCAATCATATTTCTGATCTGTATAAGCCCTACCCTTTCTTACATTTATAGACATCCCAATAGAATGTAATACAAAATCAAGCTTACCGCCAAGAATCTCCATAGACTTAGTAACTAAATTTTCTAGGTCCTCTTCAGAGGTTGCATCAGCAGGAATAATTTGTGATCCCGTTTTTTCGGCTAAATCATTGATTTGTCCCATTCGCATTGCAATTGGTGCATTTGTTAATACAAACGTACCTCCTTCTTCGTGAACACGCTCTGCTGTTTTCCAAGCGATTGAATTTGGGTCTAATGCGCCGAAGATGATTCCGCGTTTTCCTTTTAATAAATTGTATGACATGCGTATATAATTAAGATGTTAGTTGATTATTTATGGTTCAAAGATAGTATTAATTGAGTAATTGTTTTGCATGCTCTATAGCAGAATTTGTAACATCTACACCTCCAAGCATCTCTGCGATCTCAACAATACGTTCATCTGGATTTAATTTTTTAAGATGGGTTTGAGTCACATTATCTATATCCTTTTTATAGACTTTAAAATGAGAGTCACCCTTTGCTGCTATTTGTGGCAAATGCGTAATGGTAAATACTTGCATTGTTTTACTCATCTGCTGCATAATAGCTGCCATTTTATTCGAAATTTCACCAGATACACCTGTATCTATTTCGTCAAACATTATGGTTGGTAACTGTTTGTATTTTGATAAAACCGATTTAATAGCCAACATGATTCTTGATAATTCTCCTCCTGAAGCTGATTTTTTAAGATCATTAAACTGACCACCTTTATTTGCTGAAAATAAAAATTGCAGACGATCGGTACCGTTTGTTAAAAATAAATCAGAGGTTTCCAATTCAATTTTGAATTTAGCATTAAGCATTCCCAATGTTGATAAAATCGTTTCCAATTGCTGAATTAGCTCCGGAATAATCGCTGCTCGATTATCGTGAATAGAAATTGCCATAGACTTTAATTGCTTTTCTAAATCATTTATTTCGTTTTCTTTTTCAATAATGATAGCATCTAAGCTTTCGGTCATAGAAACGTTTTGAGACAACTTCTCTTTAATAGTAATAAGTTCTTCCACAGATGACACTGTATGCTTCTGCATCAAGTTGTGAATGACCTGTAATTTAGTATTAACACTATCCAAACGATTTGGATCTGCCTCTAACTGATCTTCAAGCTGTTCAATTTCCGAAAAAACATCATCCAATTCAATTAAAGTACTAGCAACACGCTGAGAAACATCATCATATTGTTTTCCATAGCCAGATAATTTACCTAACAAATTCTTGATCTCTGTGAGATGATTTATAACACCAACATCATCATTATTTAACAACTGATGAGAATGTGCTAATTTTTCCTTTATCTCCTCAACATTGTTGAGTGTTTCGTACTCGCTTTCTAATGTTTCCAGTTCTCCAGGCACCAATTTAGCTTCATCCAATTCTTTTAAGAGGAACAAATTATAGTCAAATTCTTTTATAGATTCTGCTTTTTGCTGTTGCACAGCTTCTAACTGAAATTTTAACTCTTTGTAATTGTTAAGCGCTTTAGAGTACACACCCAAACTATCTGAATTATCTGCTAAAGCATCAATAATTTGAAATTGAAAATCATCATTAGTAAGCTGCAACGTTTGATGTTGCGAATGAATATCTAATAGGCGCTCACCTATAACCTGAAGGTTATTTAAATTTACTGGAGTGTCATTAATAAATGCTCTAGACTTTCCAGAAGGCAAAATCTCCCTTCTAATAATAGTGAAAGCCTCATAATCTAAATCCTCAGTATCAAATATGGGTTTTAAATTGTATTTAGCAACGTCAAAAGTCGCTTCTATTATGCACTTTTTTGAGGTATCTTTAATACTACTAAGGTCTGCACGTTTACCTAAAACTAAGGATAACCCTCCTAACAAAATAGATTTTCCAGCTCCGGTTTCACCTGTAATAATAGACAAACCGTTATTGAAACTTACATGAAGTTCATCAATAAGCGCATAATTTTTTATGGTAAGTTGTGTGAGCATTTAAGCATTAATAATTACAGTATGAAAATACTGAAATTAACTATAAAACAAGTGAAAGCTTAGAAATTTATTTTACGCCATTTAGCAGCATGGAAAGGTGCAATCTTAGTTAATGTAGATATAAGATCAGATACATTAACCGAAGGTCCATCACTAAATATGTCTTGAATCTCATCTGATTTAGCATCAAAAAATACGCGCATCAAATATGAGTTTGGACGACGGTTATTTAAAGTCTGTAAATCTGTAATTGTTCTTGCAATGGTTTGCTTGCCCTCTTTCGCATCATTACTCATCTCGTCTAAGCCTTTGCGATGGTAATTATACATGACATCTCTAAACTCTTTAAACGTTGGTGACAGGACATTATCTATCAAAACAAAACGTGTTTGTTGACCATCAGACAACTTCCAACCTTTTGCATTATTCTGTTGTGAATAATTAACAATAGTTTGTGCTTGTTTGTAATATTCTTCTCCTCCTTTGAGAGAAAATGTATCTGCATCCAACCCTAACATCATGTATATATGAAAGGTGATCATCGATACTAAATTAGACTCAAATTGATTTGGATTGTAGACGAAGTTCTGAAACTCTAAATATTGAAAGTTAAAATCTTTATCATTATAATTATAGATAGGTGTTCCGTAGGTAGAACCAAAAACAGGTCGTGTACTTTGTACCTGTAGTGTAGCCTGAAACAAATCGGTATCATAATTTTCGATAGTAATCACCATACCGCAATCTATACGCTCCTGAGGCTTAAAGGACTTGTCTGTCCATTTTGTATTATTAATGAATTCAGTTAGCTGACGTTCTAGCGTTTTAAACACTTGCACATTTTCGTTACCTGTTTTTTGTGCATTTACTACAACATTACAATTTAGTTCTTGCGACCAAGACACCGTTGTTATTAAAGCTAATAGAATATATATAAAATTACGCATCTGTTTGTTTTAAAATTTGTTGCATTAAGTCTTTCGCTACCTCTGCCTTAGATTTTAACTCATGAGCTATAATCTCATGAGAAGCTGTTATAAAAGTAACTTTATTTGTTGAACCACCAAAACCTGCTCCTTTATCATTTAAAGAATTAAGGACAATCAAATCTAGATTCTTAGATTCAAGTTTACCTTTAGCATGCTCTAATTCGTTATTGGTTTCTAATGCAAAACCTACGAGAAATTGTTGCTTTTTAATAACACCTAAAGACTTTAAAATATCTTTAGTCTTCTCTAACTCGATAGTAAACGTTGTTTCCTTCTTTTTTATTTTTTGATCTGCTATATTTTTTGGTCTATAGTCGGCTACAGCAGCAGAAAGTATAGCAATATCAACTGAAGCAAAATACTTATGCACTTCATCATACATTTCTTGTGCACTCTTTACTCTAATCACATTGATCAAACTATGAGTTACAACTTGTGATGACGGACCAGAAACAAGAGTCACCTCAGCTCCAAGATTAGTTGCTGCTTTGGCAATTTCAAATCCCATTGTACCACTAGAATGATTTCCTATAAATCGCACAGGATCTATTGCTTCATAAGTTGGACCAGCTGTTATCAATACTTTTTTTCCTCTTAGAGGCAACTTACCTAAAACATCATTTTCTATAAAAGAAACAATATCTTCAGGCTCTGCCATCCGACCTTCACCCACAAGACCACTTGCTAATTCTCCTGATGTAGCAGGTATCATGACATTTCCGAAGGCATTCAATTTTTCAAAAGAATTTATAGTAGATTGGTGTTTATACATATCTAAGTCCATCGCTGGTGCAAAATAGACAGGACATTTTGCAGAAAGATAGGTCGCCAACAATAGATTGTCACAAGTACCATTTGCCATTTTTGACATGGTATTTGCCGTTGCAGGTGCAATAATAAATAGATCTGCCCAGAGTCCGAGCTCTACATGATTATTCCACATAGCATTATCATCATCTTCATTAGTAAATGATGAATAGACTGGATTTTTTGATAAAGTTGAAAGTGTTAAAGGTGTGATGAAGTCTTTAGAAGCAGGTGTCATAACGACCTTTACGTTAGCACCTGCTTTTATAAATAGCCTTACTAGGCTAGCTGTTTTATAAGCAGCAATACCAGCAGTTATGCCTAATAGTATGTTTTTGCCGCTTAATATTGACATGCTTGTATTATTCCTGAACGTCGTCTTCAGTATTTCTGTAATAAATCTTGTCATCTAACCATTCTTGAACAGCTAAAGCGTGTGGCTTAGGCAATTTTTCGTAGAACTTAGACACTTCGATTTGCTCTTTATTTTCAAAGATCTCCTCAAGACTATCGTTATATGTTGCGAACTCTTCAAGTTTGTCAACTAACTCACGTCTGATATCAGTATTGATCTGTTCTGCTCTTTTTGAAATCACAGAAATTGCTTCGTAGATATTATCTGTTGGAGCGTCAATGATATTTCTATCATAAGTTTCTGTTGTAACAGGAGCATTGGTTTTCTTTAAATCCATTATATATGTAAATTAACTTTTCGTATTAAATTGTTGTACCGCTGTTGTCATTTCTTCATTCATCTTATCTGCGTCTTTCAGTAATTCTGAATTTGGAAAAAACTTTTTAAAACTATCATAATAATTGATAGCTGTATTTAATCTTGCTTCTTTTTTAGCTTCAATACTATTGATTCCTAATTTGTATGCAGAATCCAATCTATAAAACATCGCTTGTTCTTTAAAAGATGTTCCTGGGAAATCTGCCAAGAAATTATCAAACGCTTTTATTGCCGCTTCATAATCTGAAGATTCAAAATAAGCAACTCTATTATATTGTTTTGCAATTTCAAAAGCTTTACGTTCTAATTTATAATCTAATTCTTTAATCAATTTATTCGCTTCTGGTAACAGTTCAGAATTAGGATATTTATTTACAAATAACTGAAGCTTTTCTAGAGCTTCTACTGTCTCTTGCTGCTCTTTACTGTAAACAGGAGACACTTGGTAGTAACTCTTAGCAGCTAAAAATGCTATTTCTTCAACCTTTTCACTATTTGGATATGCATTTTCAAATCGACCTAATTGGTAACCAGCTTCTATGTAGCTTCTCATTTCATAAAATGATCTCGCATACATGTACATCAATTTTTCTGCTTGAGGCTTTCCTCTATAATTGGGTACTATTTGAGCAAAAATCCTATTGGCCTTAGACCATTTACCAGCATCAAACATTTGAGTACCAACCTCAAACTTAGTTTTTATATCCTCAGACTTCAATGCCTTTTGATATTCACTACATGAACTAAATGCTAAAAGAATTGCTAATAAGTAAACTAATTTCTTCATAAATAAAAAACAGGTTGCAAAAGTACGTATTTCTAACGTATTATAAAAACTAAATTTCATGCTAAAATAACGGTTGAAATTAGGCTGCTATTATGTTTAAGTATTATTTAACTATTTATCTAACTTTCTATTTTTTGAAGTTCTGTTTTAATCTTTTGTTTAAGCTCATTAGTTGCTTCAACTAATGGCAATCTAACAGTAGATTTTGATAAGCCTAAAGCCTCTAAAACTGCTTTTATACCAGCAGGATTATTTTCAGAAAAAATGAGTGATGTCATTTCCATCAGGCCAAAATGAATCTTGTAGGCTTCTTTGGCTCTTCCTTCCAATCCTAGATTTATCATTGTCGTAAATTGCTTAGGCAACGCTTGACCTAAAACCGATATTACACCAGCTCCTCCAGCCAACACAACACCAAGCACAAGATCATCATCTCCAGAGATGATTAAAAAATCTTCTGGTTTATCTCTTAATAATGTTAAGTACTGGTGTACATTATTTCCAGCTTCTTTTACCGCAATAATGTTTTTAAAATCTCTTGCTAAACGCAAGGTAGTTTCTGGAGTCATATTTGATGACGTACGACCAGGAACATTGTACAAAATAATATCAACTGGAGATACTTCAGAAATAGCTTTAAAGTGTTGATAGATTCCTTCTTGCTGCGGTTTGCTGTAATAAGGCGATACCGATAAAAGTGCATCTATAGCACTTAAATCTGTTGTTTTAATTTCATCAATAACTTGCGCTGTATTATTTCCACCAATACCTAAAACCAAAGGCACTCGTCCATTATTGGCCTCAACAATCGTTTTAATAATAGCCTGTTTTTCATGTTTAGTGATAGTCACACTTTCTCCCGTTGTACCACTAATTACTATATAGTTGGTACCATTTTCTATGTTAAAGTTTACCAAGTTTGTTAATGCATTGTGATCTACGGTAAGATCTGCATTAAAAGGTGTAATAATAGCTACACCTGTACCATGAAATTTAGTCATTATAATTTATTTAGAACTGTTAAATATTTTTTCATTTCTGTTTTAAAAACTGAAAACTCTTTCGGTTTTATATCAATCATCAAATCGTAAAAACGCTGATCATCATTTGTTAAACCCACTTTAAAATTTGCTTTAGATAATGCTGTAATCATGTCAAGCTCTAAGTGATGCTCTTCATAATAGCAGATCAATACATCAAACTTTGTGTCTATAAAGGTTTGTAAGTCGATATTATTTATCTTTCCTTTCCAACCGAAATCTTTAGGGTTAAAATAAGTATCCCATAGCACATTAGAATCTTTAGGATCTTCGACAAAAGCGATAATTTTAGTTTTTGCCTCATGAATTCCCAAACCTTTAAAATACATTCTAAACGACTCAAAATCTGAATATTCACTCATATTCAGAATAACACCAACAGTATTCATTTTTGTGTTACTAACTGCAACACTCCTAGCACTTAACAATTTGTTGATGTATTTTTGGTTTGATTTTGTCTTAAATGCCTTTAAAATCATTTATATTTATGCTTTGTACAAATGTAGTAAAAACACATCGTACGATATTCTAAACATTTCACAATAAATTCTATGAATTATAAACATTTTATACTTCTCGTTTGCCTTGTTGCGTTTAGCTCGTGCAAAAAAGAGATGCATCTCAATAAAATTGAAGGAAAGCAAATTAATATTTCGGACAGTCTAGACATAGACCAAGCTGTTGAAGACTTTATCAAACCTTACAGAGACCATGTTAACGCTAATCTGGATAGTATTTTAGCCTACGCTGTTGATACCTATTCTAAAGGAGATGGTGATTACAACACAGCCATTGGCAACATGATGGCAGATGCCGTTTATGAGCAATCCAATCCAATTTTTAAAAGCAGAACTGGAGAGGATATTGATTTTGTACTACTGAATCATGGAGGTATACGTGCTATTATTTCTAAAGGAAATGTAACTACAAGAACCGCTTACGAAGTGATGCCATTTGACAACTCGACTGTCGTGGTTAAATTAAAAGGCGCACAAGTTAAAGAACTTATTGATTATCTCGTCAAAGCTAAACGAGCACATCCTATTTCAAAATTGAATATTGTTTTGGATGTCGATGGTAATTTTAAATCTGCTGGCATTAATGGACAAAACATAGATTTTAATAAAACCTATAATGTTGCCACCAACGATTATTTATATAACGGAGGAGACCGCATGGATTTCTTTAAAACTAATGATAGTCTTTATGTTTTGGATTATAAAATTAGAAATGTACTTATCGACTACTTTACTAAGATAGATACACTTAACCCAGTTACAGATAACCGATTTATTCAGCTAAAAAACTAATGACCATGAAAAGAAGAGAGTTTATACAACAAACAGCAGCTGCATCGGCTTTAATTGGTCTTGGTGGAATGGGTTTAACATCATTCGCTCCTGCAACAAAAAAGATCACCATATTACATACTAATGATGTTCACAGTCATATTGATGCTTTTGGGCCAGATGATGGGCGAAATCCAAACCAAGGTGGTGTGGCCAGACGCGCAAGCTTAATAGCCGCAATAAGAAAAGAAAATCCAAATACATTATTATTAGATGCTGGTGATATTTTTCAAGGCACACCTTATTTTAATTATTATGGTGGCGAACTTGAGTTTAAACTTATGAGTATGCTTAAATATGATGTAGCTACCATAGGGAACCATGATTTTGACAATGGTATTGATGGTCTTTATGCGCAATTACCACATGCCAAATTTGATTTTGTTTCTGCTAATTATGACTTTACCAATACGATTATGGATACTCATGTTAAGCCATATCGCATCATTGTAAAAGATGGTATTAAAATTGGAGTTTTTGGACTAGGGATTGAATTGAACGGACTTGTAGACAAAAAAATGTATAAAGAAACTAAGTATTTAGACCCGACGGAAGCCGCTCAAGAAATGACAAGAATATTGAAACAAGACGAACAATGTGATCTCATCATCTGTCTATCTCATTTAGGGTATAATTACCGTAATCGTCCAGAAAAAATTAGTGATCTTAAATTAGCGGAAGCCACAAAAGATATTGATTTAATCATTGGAGGTCATACACATACCTTTCTAAAAAAGCCTACCGTTGTTAAAAATTCTATAGGTGAAAACCTTTTGGTAAACCAAGTTGGCTGTTATGGTATTAATTTAGGACGAATAGATTTTTACTTTGATGCCGATAAGAATAAAGCGGCGAATGGCAAGTCTATAATTGTCTAACTATAGATTAACTTGTATTTCACGTAAGGACTCTGTGGTTGGGATGAAGTACTCAGAAAAATTAATTCGTTTATCACTATTCCTATTCATATGATGGTCAAATACATATTTATATAAAAGAAACAATCCTGCAGTATGGAGTACTTTTTCAAACACCTCAAAAATCCAAAAGTACACATACAAATTACAGATATAGTTTAATACATCTGAAAACACAAAACAAAAGACCATTAATAAAAATGTAATTGACTGTGCCGTTTCTCTACTTAAATAAACCGCAAAAGCAAAATAAGTCATAGCTATAAGTGTAATTCCGTGGCATACATACAAAACCAAATTCACAGTATCGACAAAATTTTCTTTAGCTACACCATATAAAGTATACAAGAAATAAGAGTTGAGCATTAATACAAGTACTAAATAAACACTTACCAAGCCTTCAAACTTAACGCGCTTCAACTTCCCTAAAAGCACAAAAATGAGTAATAGATAAGCTCCAATGTACATTGATTTAGACAATTTGGAAGACAGTGCCCCAAAATCAAACACAGATAACGCGTCACCAATAAAAAATACTAAAAACAGCGTTAAAAACACATTAGCCATCTTGTTAAGCTGACAAAAATAAAATGTAAGTAAAACGGTAACTGTTATTAACTTAGCTATTTTTGTTACAATGATATAGTCAAAATAGGTCGCAATAGACGTAGCTAATAGCAACACAAACAAGACTATAACTAAAGCCATATTTGGCCTTATTTTTTGCTTTTTTTGCATGGTAGATTTTTAATTGGGTAAGGCAAATATAATAAAAATTATGTATTTCAACGTAAAAAATGCACGTTTTATCGATTTTTTATCAAATTTTAGAAATCTGTGTAGGGTTTATTTTTCTAATCGTCTAATACACAATACAATTATATTATGAAAAAACATTTTCCACTCATTTTAAGAATTATCGTCGCTGTAATTTTAATCCAAACGTTACGATTTAAATTTACAGGACATGAAGACAGTATTTATATTTTCACGAAAGTTGGATTAGAACCTGTTGGAAGAATAGGAATTGGAATTACCGAGTTAATTGCTGGGATTTTATTATTGTTCAAAAAAACGGCTTGGGCAGGTGCTACTTTAACCTTAGGTGTTATTGGTGGTGCCGTATTGATGCACTTAACTCAACTAGGTATTGAAATAAAAGGTGATGGAGGTATGTTATTTTACACCGCTGTTACAACGTTTATCTTGTCATTTATTATTCTTTATATCTATAGAAAAGATATTCCAATAGTTGGAAAGAAGTTAAGCTTTTAATTCTTGGTGCTGTTCATAGACAGCATTGTACTCTTGGACTAACCTTGATTGAAGGTAAAAGAATACAAATGCACCTACTAAAAAGAATGAATAGATAACACTTAAAGTATTATCGAAATCTGAAATATAGTAATAAGCTATTTGAATGACTTCAGAAAACACTATACATATAGAACCTATGAGTAGATTCATAGATTTTTTGCTATCATTATACATATAGTTAACCAATGCTAAGCAGACTAAAAACATGATAATAGAGTTATACACCATTTCTACAGTATAACCATAGTCAATCCCTATTCCCTCTTTAGATAGATCAGTAATCATGTAAACAACAAAAATACCTAAAGCGAAGAGAAGCAACGTCTGCATTGAAAACCTCAAAATCGCTTTTCTGAAGTTCATAATAGACAAAATTCTAGCTATTAAAAACAAATACGCCGAAATGTAAAGTCCGTTTCCAATAAGATAATGAATGTCATAAGTCGCATTTTCTGGAGGAAAGAGATTGTAAGTAAAATAATTATGAATTTCGGCAGCGGCATAAGTCACTAAAAACAGTATAAATAAAATATGCTTTTGTTTTACATTGACGAAATACAAAATAATCAATACCGTCATAGCCAAAGCTTTGACACCAAAAGCATCAAACTCTTTTCCTAAAGACTGTAGTCCTAGAAATAGTATACTCAACAGTATGAGTATAATCCCTAAAATTTTACTTAAGTACATAATTTATTCCTTAATAGCAAAGCAAATATATATAAAAAATACATATAAACGTTAAAAAATGCATTTAATCGATAAAAAATAACTTTTTGTAGGATTTTTAATTCAATTTCAATAAGAAGTCTTTTTCTGAAATTATTTCCACACCTAATGTTTCCGCCTTAGTGCGCTTACTTGGTCCCATTTTATCACCAGCTACTAAAAAATTGGTCTTAGATGAGATTGAAGAGGACACTTTTCCTCCGTTATCCTCTATAAGTTTTTTTAATTCTGTTCTTGAAACCGTTTCGAATACTCCAGAAACAACGATGCTCAACCCTTTCAGTTTATCGGTTTGATTTGCAAGCTTATCTGCAGATACTTCTAGTTGCAATCCATGATCTCTCAGTTTTTGAATAATCGCCTTATTCTCTTCTGAAGCAAAAAACTCCACAACACTATCGGCTATTCGATCTCCAATTTCATCAACTGATACCAAGTCTTCAACAGTTGCTTCAACAATGGCATCAATACTCTTATAATGTTTCGCTAGTTTTTTTGCAACAGTCTCACCTACATATCTAATACCAATAGCAAATAAAACACGTTCAAAAGGGATTTGTTTGGATGCTTCTATGCCATTAATCAAGTTTTCAGCACTTTTTTCAGCCATTCGCTCTAATGGCATCACTTCATCCTTTTTTAAGGTATATAAATCTGAATAGTTCGAAATCAAGCCCTCATTAACCAATAACGCCACAGTTTCACCTCCCAACCCTTCAATATCCATAGCTTTTCTAGAAATATAATGTTGGATACGTCCAATAATCTGTGGATTACAACCATTATAGTTTGGACAATAATGCTTAGCGTCTCCTTCCTGTCTTATAAGTTCGGTTTGACATTCAGGACAATGCGTTATATACTGTGTTGGTATTGAGTTTACTGATCGCTTACTCATATCAACAGCAATAATCTTCGGAATAATCTCTCCTCCTTTTTCAACAAACACTTCATCACCTTCCCTAATATCCAGCTTTTCTATTTGATCTGCGTTGTGTAATGATGCACGCTTTACAGTGGTACCTGCCAATTCTACGGGTTCTAAATTAGCAACAGGCGTAATCGCTCCAGTTCTTCCCACTTGATAGGTAATTTCATTTAAACGTGTAGATACCTGCTCTGCTTTAAACTTAT
This sequence comes from Psychroserpens luteolus, assembly GCF_021032705.1. Taxonomy (GTDB): domain Bacteria; phylum Bacteroidota; class Bacteroidia; order Flavobacteriales; family Flavobacteriaceae; genus Psychroserpens; species Psychroserpens luteolus. The sequence goes on from NZ_JAHVXI010000002.1 coordinate 667,359, forward strand.
AAGCCATTGCCCAACGTGGTGCTTTTGCTGTATATCCTAACTCCTCCTGTTGTTGAAGGTTATTCACTTTAATTACAACACCATCAGTTTCATAAGGCAAATCATGACGATGTACATCCCAATAAGCTATAAATTCTAATACCTCATCAATAGAAGTTGCAAGTTTCGCAGCATTCGGAACTTTAAAACCCATTTGTCTAGCCTTGTCTAGAGTTTCAAATTGCGTATTAAATCCAAGATTATGTCCTGTAATATTGTATAATAAACATTCTAAAGGGCGTTTCGCTACTTCGGCACTATCTTGAAGTTTTAAACTTCCTGAAGCTGTATTTCTCGGATTTCGATAAGGCTCCTCTCCTGCTTCTAAACGTTCTTCATTCATTTTATTGAAGCCTTCAAAAGGCAATACAATTTCTCCTCTAATATCAAACTTAGGTGGAAAATCGCCTTTCAATTGTAATGGTACAGATTTAATCGTTTTGATATTAGCAGTAACCTCATCGCCTTGAGTACCATCACCTCGAGTCACTGCACGCAACAAATTTCCGTTTTCATAAGTTAAACTTATTGAAGCACCATCATATTTTAATTCACAAGTATAATACACGTCTCCATCTACAAGTTTTTTTATTCGTTTTTCCCAATCTAGCAAATCTTCCTTCGAATACGAATTATCTAATGAGTACATACGATGTTCATGAACAATCGTATTGAAATTTTTAGTCACCTCTCCTCCAACTCGTAATGTTGGCGAATTTGGATCATAAAATTCTGGGTGTTGCGCTTCTAAGTCTTTTAGTTGTTTGAGTTTCATATCAAACTCGTAATCACTTATTGTGGCATTATCAAGAACGTAATAATTATAGTTATGCTCGCGCAATTCATTGCGAAGGTCCTGAATTTTTTGTTGTATACTCATTAAAATCGTCGTGAAAAAGTTATCTTTTTACCTTATATTTAAAGCACACTAATATACTAAAATGTCATTCAAAAAAATTGTAGCACTCAGTGTTTTTATCAGCTTTTTATTCAATTGTAAATCCGAAGAGTATCGTGCTGAAATTCCGCAAATTATCCCTATTCCTTCAACCCAAACCATTAATAAAGGCTATTTTGTTTTAGATGATAATGTTGGCATCTCTTATGATGATACCTTTAAAATATCGGGTGATTTTCTCAGACATTTTATAGAAAACGGTAGCGAAATCAAACTTAAGAACAACAATGACATTCAATTTATAAAGGACGAAACTATAAACAACAAGGAAGGTTATACACTAGATATTCAACCCTATCAAATAAGTATTAGAACAAACACCGATCAAGGCGCATTCTATGCAGTCCAAACCTTAAGACAATTGTTACCTAAAGAGTTTGAAAATAATTCAACGTCTGAAGAAAAAATTTCTATTCAATGCATGACTATTACTGATGAGCCTCAGTTTAAATATCGAGGCATGCATTTAGATGTTGGACGACATATGTTTTCTGTAGATTTTATCAAAAAGTACATAGATGCCTTAGCTATGTTAAAGATGAATACGTTTCATTGGCACTTAACCGAAGATCAAGGTTGGCGAATAGAGATTAAAAAATATCCAAAACTTCAAGAGCTTGCTGCTTTTAGAAATGAAACACTCATTGGTCATTATAGTGACCAACCACATCAATTTGACGGAAAGCGCTATGGTGGCTTCTATACTCAAGAAGAGGTTAAAGATATAGTTACCTATGCACAAAGTCGTCATGTGACTGTTATTCCAGAAATTGAATTACCAGGTCATGCTCAAGCAGCTATTTCTGCATATCCTGATTTAGGTTGCACTGGTGAACAAGTAGATGTTGCTACAAAATGGGGTGTTTTTGAACATATTTATTGTTCTAAAGATGAAACCTTTAATTTTCTGGAAGACGTGCTAGATGAAGTTATTACTCTTTTCCCAAGTGAGTATATTCATATTGGTGGTGACGAAGCACCTAAAACCAAATGGAAAACGTGTAAGCAATGTCAAAACCGCATCAAATCTGAAGGTTTAAAAGATGAGCACGAGCTTCAAAATTATTTTATTACGCGCATTGAAACTTACCTGAACGCTAAAGGCAAACAAATTATAGGTTGGGACGAAATCTTAGAAGGAGGATTAGCTCCCAATGCCACAGTCATGTCATGGCGAGGTACTAAAGGTGCTGTGGAAGCAGCCAAACAGAAACACAATGTCGTCATGACACCTACATCGCATTGTTATTTTGATTATTACCAATCAACTAATGCCGATGAACCTACTGCTATTGGTGGATTTCTACCTCTTGAAAAGGTCTATAGTTTCAATCCTATTCCCGAGGAATTAACAGAAGACGAAGTACAATACGTATTAGGTGCTCAGGGCAACATTTGGACAGAATACATGCCAACTCAAGAGCACGTAGAATATATGGCATTCCCAAGAATGTTGGCCATGAGCGAAGTCGTTTGGTCAAAAAGCGACAATAAAGACTACACAAATTTTACTCAGCGTGTTGAACATTTTAATAAACGACTAGACGCATTAAGCATTAACTACGCTAACCATCTCTATGAGATTTCTGGAGAACTCGTTTCAAAAAACAATACCACATCTTATCAACTCTCAACAACAATACAAGACAAACATATTAGATTCACATTAGATGGTTCTGAACCCAATTTAGCTTCAGAACTATATACACAAGCTATTCCTATAAATACAAGCCAAACCATTAAGGCTGCCGTGTTTAATTCTGAAAAACGATTAGGAGCAGTGTTTTCTGAAACCATCAACTATCACAAAGGCGTTGGTAAAACAATCACCATTAACAAAACACCACATAAGTCTTACTCCGGAAGTGGACCTCAAGGATTAATTAATGGCATCTCAGGAAGCGACTCGCGTTATGGCGACAAAGAATGGTTAGGCTTTTGGGGAGAAGATATTGAGATCACTATTGATTTAGGAGAAAAAATTGATGTTTATACTATAGATATGCGTTTTTATAATGGTGAAGGTCAATGGATTTATGCTCCAAAATACGTTAATGTTATTTATGACGATTTAGAGGAACGAAAAATTATTTTGAATAAGAGGAACGAATTACAACATGATGTAAAAATTAATAATCAAAATAAACAACGTAAAAGCGTTTTAACCAGGTATATCAAAATTAAAGTTCCAAATTACGGAACCATTCCAGACGGTAAACAAGGTGCTGGCAATAAAGCGTGGACTTTTATAGACGAAATAATAATCAACTAGTATGCTATTAGAAATCTGTGCCAACTCCTATCAATCTGCTAAGCACGCTCAAGACGCTGGTGCAAAACGTATTGAGCTTTGTAGCGAATTATCCATTGGAGGCATGACGCCAAGTTTTGGATTGATAAAAGAAGTGATTTCAACATTAGACATTGAAACTTTTGTACTCGTCAGACCTCGAAGTGGCAACTTTTGTTATACTGAAAAAGAATTCGAGATTATTAAAAGAGATATTCAAATCTGCAAAGATTTAAGTTGTCATGGGATCGTATCTGGTGTTTTAAATCCTAATCATACTATAGACATAGAACGTACGCGAGAACTGGTCGAATTATCAAAACCATTGTCATTTACCTTTCATCGTGCCTTTGATATGGTTCCAAACGTAAAAGAGGCCTTAGAACAACTTATTAATCTTAGGATTAAAAGGGTGTTAACTTCTGGTCAACAACCAAAAGCAATTAATGGATTAAATCTTTTGAAAACATTACATCAACAAGCAAATAATCGAATCACGATTTTAGTTGGAAGTGGTATCTCTTCTGAAAACGCCAAAGTGTTTAAAGATGAAGGCTTTGATGAAATTCATGCTTCAGCATCCGAAACCACAAGCTTTGAGTCTTCTCCTTTTTTTGGAAACACCCCTCAAACCGTATCTAGTCTCAACGAAATAAAAGCCATTCTAAAAACAATTAATGAAGACCTATAGCATTCTAGTCATAACGGTATTGATGTTGATGAGCTGTCAGCCAAAACATGATGTTCCAGTATCAATAAACCTACATAATAACTGGTCTTTTAAAGCCGTTAATGATTCTTTATGGAATACGGCTTCGGTACCTGGAAATGTGCATTCAGATCTTTTAAATAATAAGCGTATTGAACATCCATTTATTGGTGCTAATGAAGACAGTTTGCAATGGATTTCTGATACCGACTGGGAATACAAAACATCATTTTCAGTAGCTAAAGAAACACTAAGCAAAAAATACATCTTGCTTAACTTTGAAGGCTTAGACACCTATGCCTCTGTCTTTTTAAATGATAGCTTAATTCTCAAAACAGATAATGCCTTTCGAGAATTTTCAGTTGATGTAAAGTCGATTTTGACATCAGAAAACAACTTGCACATTGTATTTGAACACAGCTCTATTTCCGAAGAACGCAACAAAGCAAAACTCAATTATCAATTACCAGAGGGGAATCGCATTTTTACAAGAAAAGCACAATTTCAATATGGTTGGGATTGGGGACCAAAACTTAATACTAGTGGGATTTGGCGACCTATAACTCTTGAAGCTTGGAATGATATAAAAATTAAGGACATCCATGCGCAACAAGTAATTGTTGGAAAGCATGTTGCGACTTTCCTTATTGATTTAGAGACTGAGTCAAATTTAGAAAATTCCTATCAATGTGATATTTATATCAATGGTTCATTGAACAGCACCCACGATAAACTACCCAATTCAAATCACTCCTACTTACCTATACGTATTGAAAACCCTAAACTATGGTGGCCTCACAACTTAGGAGAACCGTATTTATATGATATAAAAGTTGTAGTACGCGATCACAAAAGAATTCTTGACAGCATATCAATAAAAAAAGGTATACGAACCATAGAACTTGTTAATGAAAAAGACAGTATTGGAGAGTCCTTTTACTTTAAAGTTAATGATACTCCTGTTTATGCTAAAGGCGCAAATTATATTCCGCAAAACAGCATGCAAAACCAAGTCACAGATGCACATTACCAACACCTTTTAAGTGATGTGGTTGAAGCTAACATGAACATGCTCAGAGTTTGGGGAGGCGGCATCTATGAAAATGATACTTTCTATGATCTGTGTGATGAAAAAGGCATTTTAGTGTGGCAAGATTTCATGTTCGCTTGTGCTATGTATCCAGGAGACAAAGCGTTTCTTGACAATATACAATTGGAAGCAGCTCAAAATGTAAAACGACTTAGAAACCATACCTCTATTGCCTTATGGTGCGGTAATAATGAGAATTCTGAAGGTTGGCATCGTTGGGGTTGGCAAGCTAACCGAAGTGATGAAGAAAAAGAGGAAATTTGGAATAACTACTTAAAAGTATTTGATTCTATCTTACCAAAAACCGTTAAAGACCTTACTGAAACATCATATTGGGAATCTTCACCAAAATATGGTCGTGGAAATCCTAAATATAAATTTGAAGGGGATGCTCACGATTGGTGGATTTGGCATGACGCCTATCCTTTTGAGTACTTAGAAGAAAACGTACCACGTTTTATGAGTGAATTTGGGTTTCAATCGTTCCCTAGTTATGAAGCGATTAGATATATCAACCAGAACGATTCTATTGAGATTACCTCGGCAGGCTTTAAAAATCATCAAAAGCATGTACGCGGGTTTCAACTTATTGACGAGTATATGCAAGGTGATTTCCCTGTTCCAACTAATGCTGAAGATTATATATATGTGAGTCAGTTGTTACAAGCTTACGGTATAACAAAAGGCATTAAAGCTCATCGTAGAGCTAGACCCTACAATATGGGAACCTTATATTGGCAACTTAATGATTGTTGGCCAGCCGTGTCTTGGTCTAGCATTGATTACTTCGGAAATTGGAAAGCGTTGCATTATCAGGCTAAAAAATCATATGAGAATATCCTTATATCTAACACAGTTGAAAATGACACACTAAAAACCTACATCGTTAATGATAACTTAAGCAAGATAGAGAATTCCTTTACGCTAAGGATTATAGATTTTAATGGAAATCTTATAACCTCAGCAAATAACACAGCACCAAAAATAAATGAGAGCTCGAGTAAACTAATACATCAAATTGATTTAACAAAACTCAACATCAATAAGAATGAAGTTATTGTCATTACTACGTTTGGAGATTATAACTCCTGTTTTTATTTGGTCAAACCAAAAAACCTAAAACTCAAAAAAGAGACCATAGCTAAAACAGTTTCTAAATCAGACAACGGATTTAAGATTACATTGAAAAGTACTACACTTCAAAAAAATGTATTCCTTTATACAAAAAACAAAGGTCATTTTAGTGATAATTATTTTGACTTAATGCCAAATGAAACTATTACAATTGAATTCGAAACAGAGGCTGACAGCCTAGATGATTTAAATATTAAAACTTTGAATGAGATGCTCGATTGAGATACTGAAACAAGTTCAGCATAACATTATAAATATTAAAATTAGCCCTTTTTTACTCCTTTGATTATTCTGTCCTTTCCCGATAGATCTTTTTTAAGCTCAATGTGTTTAAAATTAAAATCAGTTAAAAGCTCAATCATTTCCTCACCGAGATATTCATTAATCTCAAAATATAAAACCCCATTATCTTTCAAGTGCGTTTGGGAAAATTCACAAATCGCTTTATAGAATTGCAACGGGTTTTTATCATCTACAAACAACGCTAAGTGCGGCTCATGATCTAGTACATTGGGTTTTATTTCGATTTTCTCCAAATGTCGCACGTAAGGTGGGTTTGAGACAATAACATCATAATCATGAGATCCCGAAACAGGTTTAACATAGCGAGGATTTAAAATATCATCTGTTATAAAGTTTACATCTACAGTATTAATCTCGGCATTTTGTTTTGCTATGATTATAGCATCTTCGGAAATATCAACAGCAGATACACTTGCATGTTCAATATGCTTTGCTAATGAAATAGCAATACAACCTGTACCTGTTCCTATATCAAGAATCTTACAAGACTGTCCTTTAAAATCTTCCAAGATTAAAGCCACTAACTCCTCAGTTTCTGGTCTCGGAATTAATGTATATTCATTAACCTTAAATAGCAAACCAAAAAACTCAGTTTCTCCTAAAATATACTGGATAGGTTTTTCTAATTTCAACTGACTCAAAGTCTCAAATAGTGGCTGCTCTTCTATTTTTGTAATCGAATAATCAGGCTCCATTAAAAGATGTACCCTATCGAGTTTCAAATAATGACCAATAACAAGATTGAAGAACGCATCTACTTCATTTTTTCCGTAGATTACATCTAACTCTTTATGATAAATATCCTGAATATCCTTTAACCTCATAGTGCTTTAGTCATCCAAACACCACAAGAATAGTGTCCTGTATTACCTAAAGGTTCGTTCCTGTGCTCAAATCCGAATTGCTCATAGATATGGATAGCCGCTTTAAGTTGCGATGCCGATTCTAAATAGCAAGTCTCAAAACCAAAATCTTTGGCAGCCTCTAAACATTTGGTAAACATTTTTTTACCAAACCCCTTTCCTCTAACTTTAGGCGAGAAATACATTTTTTGAAGCTCACAAACATTGCCATCGTAGTCTTTTAATGGCTTGATTCCTCCTCCACCTAAAACTTCTTTATCATTTGCAACTACATAATATATTTCTTTATCACCTTGATAAGATTCATACATAAAAGGTGTTTCAGCATCTTCATAAGCCGTGCCTTTCAACGGAATTTTAAATTCTGGAAAACAACCTTTGATTATGGCTTCAATTTGCGAATTATCTTCTGGACGAATTTCTCTAATAATGATATTATCTTGACTCACTTTATTGTAGTATTTTTGCTTTCTAATTTCGGTATGAAGATACAGATAAATCTATTTTAAAGAGATGAGAAAATTCATTTTATTATTAACAGTATCACTAGTCTGTTTTAATTGTAGTGTTAATGAAAAACCCCTGTTTGTTGCTATTGAAGATATTAAACTTGATGAGTCTACGTCAAAAACAATAACATTAAAGGCTAATGCGATTTTTCAAAACCCTAATGATGTAGGTGGCCGATTAGAAAGTGATAACATTTCGGTATATGTTAATGATGTGAAAGTTGCCCATGTATCTTCTGAAAGTTTCAAAGTACCAGCAAAAAAAGAATTCACCATTCCTCTAAAAGTTAAAGTAGATACAGATAGTATTTTAAGAAGCGACAATAAGAATATACTTGGAAATATTTTAAACAGTGTCATTAATAAAGAAATCAAAGTTCAATATAAAGGTGATATTATCTACAAAACGCTTGGATTCTCATATACTTATCCTGTAGATGAAACCGAAATGGTAAAAATTAAATTTTGACCGCACACGAAAACTATATAGAACGTTGCATCGCTATTGCAAAAAAAGGATTAGGTTCCACAGCACCAAACCCAATGGTTGGTTGTGTGATCGTATATCAAAATCAAATTATTGGTGAAGGTTATACTAGTACTTATGGTGGCGCGCATGCAGAGGTAAATGCTATTAATTCTGTTAAGATCAAAAGCTTGCTCAAAGAAGCTACGCTATATGTCACGCTAGAGCCTTGTGCTCACTTTGGAAAAACACCGCCTTGCAGTGACCTTATTATTAAACATAATATTCCCAATGTAGTGATTGGATGTATTGACGATAATGAGCAAGTAGCTGGACAAGGTATTGCCAAGCTAAAAGCAGCTGGATGTCATGTGATTGTTGGTGTTTTAGAACATGAATGCAAAGTACATCACAAACGTTTTTTTACATTTCATAATAAAAAGAGACCTTATATCATATTGAAATGGGCCGAAACCAAAGACGGTTTTATTGCACCTATTTCGAAAGATAAAAAACAACCTGTTTGGATTACAAATGTGAGCTCTAGACAACTTGTGCACAAATGGCGCGCAGAAGAGCAAGCCATTTTAGTTGGCACAAATACAGTTCTAGAAGATAATCCGAGTTTGACGGTTAGAGATTGGACAGGAAATCAGCCAATTAGAATCGTTATTGACAGGACAAATAAATTATCCCAAGATTATTTGGTATTCGACTCAAAAGCTGAAACATTGATTATTTCAGAAGAAAACACGGATTTCGAAAAACCGCTTCCGCAACAAATCGGAGCATTATTACATTCAAAAAATATTAATTCAGTCATTATAGAAGGTGGTGCAAAAACGCTTCAAGCATTTATAGATGAAAATTTCTGGGATGAAGCCAGAGTATTCACTGGAGCTTCAATTTTCTCTAAAGGAACTAAAGCTCCACAATGTTCTGGACAACTCATTTCAGAAACACCTATCCTTGAAGATTCGTTAAAAATATATGTCAACAATTAAAACTATTATTTTCGATTTTGGAGATGTCTTTATCAATTTAGATAAACAAGGTGCTATGCAAAATGCACTAAATCTATTTCAGTTGGAAGATCTTCCTGAGGACCTGATTGCCATAAATACCTTGTATGAACAAGGCCTGATATCTACAAAAGAGTTCATAGCATTTTATACTGATAACTTTCCTCATTTATCTCAAAAAGATATTGTTAATGCTTGGAATTTCATATTGAAAGACTTTCCTATTCATCGCCTAGAGTTTCTCAAATCACTTGTAAAAGATAATAACTACCAGCTCATTTTACTGAGCAATACTAATGATTTACACATCACATGGATTAAAGACAGGGTTTCATTCTATGATGAATTTAAAACCTGCTTTCATAAATTTTATCTGTCTCATGAAATCAAATTAAGAAAGCCTAATAGAGATATTTACGAATTTGTATTAACAGAAAACAATCTAAAAGCTGAAGCCTGCTTATTTATAGATGACACTAAAGCTAATACAGATGCCGCTTCTAAACTAGGTATCCACACATGGAATATTGATGAAACCAAAGAGGATGTCATCAATCTATTCAACATTAAAAAAGACTTATTTTGATATATCTCTTACTTAGTATTGCAGCGTCTACAGGTATATTCATACTATTTAAACTTTTCAACACATATAGAATCAATACGCTTCAGGCTATTGTTGTTAATTATCTCACAGCTTGTTTATTTGGATTGTGGATCTATGACGAGCCTATTGTTATAAAAGATATTATAAAGTCTGAGTGGATTTATGGTGCAGTAGGTTTAGGATTCTTATTTATTGCAGTTTTTAACATTATGGCTTTAACAGCCCAACGCAACGGACTCTCAGTAGCTTCTGTTGCAGCTAAGATGAGCGTGATTATTCCTGTAATATTTGGAATATATGTTTATAATGAAGGGGTTGGTTTTCAGAAAATTTCAGGTATTATTCTAGCGCTTGTAGCAGTATACCTTGCTTCAGTAAAACCAAAAACATCAGATAATATAACAAAAGGTCTATGGTTACCTCTATTATTATTTATAGGTACTGGAGTTATAGACACTTCGATAAAATATGTGGAAACCACATATTTACCGGAAAACGGAATTCCTATCTTTTCAGCCACAATTTTTTCCTTTGCTTTTTGTATTGGCGCCATTTTGTTATGTATCAAAAGCACTAAAAGCTTAGAAAAATTTCAGCTTAAAACAGTTTTAGGAGGAGCTATTTTAGGTATTATCAATTATTTCTCCATTTATTATTTACTTAAAGCATTGAATCACGAAAATCTGGAAAGCTCCACCCTATTTACAATTAATAATGTAGCGATAGTAATGGTATCGACACTATTAGGGGTTTACCTATTTAAGGAAAAAATTTCTAAAATGAATTGGATTGGAATAGCGCTCGCTATTATTTCGATAGTAATAGTAACTTTGGCCTAAATGAAAGATACCGATATTTACAAAACAATAACCAAGCCTTCTCCCGAGGTTTTATTTAAAGACCGAAATAGCAAGTTTTTTGGTTATGCCTTTCCAGTGACTTCAGAAGACGAAGTAAAACACCATATAGATGTTCTAAAAAAACAACACCACCAAGCAAGACATTGGTGTTACGCTTATCAATTTGGTACGCAAGAAGAAGAGCTTGTCTATAGAGCTAATGATGATGGTGAACCAAATAATAGTGCCGGAATGCCAATTTATGGTCAAATTCAATCTTTTGAAGTAACCAACATACTGATTGTCGTTGTGCGCTATTTCGGAGGCACAAAATTAGGTGTGGGCGGATTAATAAATGCATACAAAACTGGAGCTCAATTGGCACTTGAGGCCTCTACAATTATATCAAAAACGGTCAATGTAGACTATGCTATCTCTTTTGATTACAAAAACATGAATAAAGTGATGAGGATTGTAAAAGAGAAACATCTAAATATTATAAATCAAACGCTAGAATTGAGTTGTGAAATTATAATTTCAGTAAGATTAAAAGATGCACAATCTATTTTTGAAATTTTTGATGCACTTTACGAGATTAACATTAAGAAGTTGAACGATTAAATTTGCAGTTTGTCTAAAATATAATCTGGACATCTTGTAGGCCGATTCTTATGAATATCCATAAATACCAAAATAGAATTTCCCGTTGTTAAAATTTCATCGTTTTCATTTACAATTTCATAATCAAATTCTATTTTCGCTGTTGGTTTTTTAACAAGTTTAGTTTTTACTTTAATGAGGTCATCATAACACGCTGACTTTTTGTAATTTATATGTAATGAAATTACAGGTAACATTATTCCGTCATCTTCCATTTCTTTATAAGAAAATCCCATTTTACGTAGCCATTCTGTTCTTCCCATTTCAAAATATTGTGCATAATTACCATGATACACAACTCCCATTTGATCTGTTTCACCATAACGCACTCTAAATTGTATTTCATCAGATTTGGAAACATTCACCATAGTTTTTGATATTTTTTTTGTATTTTCGAATCGATTTAAACATGAGGAAAAAATTCTAGAAAATCAACCCATTTTGATTTTTTTATTAAAAATTTTGTTCACATATTTGTCATGTTAAAATTACACAGAGAAACTCGAATTTCTCTTTTTTTTGCTAACTAACTAACAATACAAAAATTAACTTAGAGAATGGATGTAACTGCGCAATCGGTTTGGACTAACTGTCTGTCATTTATAAAAGACAACATACAACCTCAAGCCTATAAAACTTGGTTTGAGCCTATAGTAGCAGTAAAACTTACAGATAACGCTTTAAGTATTCAAGTGCCAAGTAAATTTTTCTATGAGTGGTTAGAAGAACACTACGTGAAAATTTTAAAAGTAGCCCTTACCAAACAATTAGGTGAAACCGCCAAATTGGTTTACGTTATCAAAATGGAAAACACTTACGGTAATAAACAACCGTTTACAGAAAAGATTCCTAGTTCTAATCGTGGTGCTTTGAAATCTCAAGATGTAGATGTTCCATTAAATAATAAAAATCCTGAACTCAAAAATCCATTTGTAATTCCTGGAATTAGAAATGTAAAAATTGAGTCTCAACTTAATCCAAACTACAGTTTCGAAAATTTCTTAGAAGGTGATTCGAACCGTTTAGCTAGAAATGCTGGTTTAGCAGTAGCAAATAAGCCTGGTGGCACATCGTTCAATCCTTTATTAATATTTGGAGGTGTAGGACTTGGAAAAACACACTTAGCACATGCTATTGGTGTTGATATTAAAGATAAGTATCCTGAAAAAACAGTATTATATATTTCAGCTGAAAAATTCACACAACAGTATATTGATTCTGTAAAGAAGAATAATAGGAATGATTTTATTCATTTCTACCAAATTATAGATGTTCTTATCATTGATGATGTACAATTCTTATCTGGAAAATCAGGAACGCAAGATGTATTCTTCCATATCTTTAATCATTTACATCAAAACGGAAAGCAAGTCATTCTAACAAGTGACAAAGCGCCTGTTGATATGCAAGATATTGAACAACGCTTACTATCTCGTTTTAAATGGGGTCTTTCTGCAGAATTACAGAGTCCAGATTTTGAAACACGTGTGTCAATTCTTAAAAATAAACTATATCGTGATGGTGTTGAGATGCCAGACGAAATCATTGAATACGTCGCTAAACATATTAAAACCAATGTTCGCGAATTAGAAGGTGCTATAATTTCTTTAATTGCGCAATCGTCGTTCAATAAAAAAGAAATCACAGTTAACCTCGCTAAAGAGATTGTTGAGAAATTTGTCAAAAACACCAAACGTGAAGTCTCTATAGATTACATCCAAAAAGTTGTTTCTGATTATTTCCAAATGGATGTGAGTACACTTCAATCTAAAACGAGAAAACGTCACATTGTTCAAGCCAGACAATTAGCGATGTTCTTTGCTAAAAAATACACCAAAGCATCACTAGCAAGTATTGGTTCTCAAATTGGAAAACGTGACCATGCTACGGTTCTTCACGCTTGCAAAACTGTGGACAACTTATCTTCTACAGATAAGCAGTTTAGAAAATATGTTGAAGATCTTTCAAAAAAATTATCGCTTTAAATCATTATCATGACTAGTATTCTAATGGTATGCTTAGGCAATATTTGTCGTTCGCCATTAGCTCATGGCATTTTGCAATCTAAGCTTTCTCAAGACCATTTTTATGTCGATTCGGCCGGAACTGCCAACTACCATGTTGGGGATTTGCCTGACAGGCGTTCGATTGCTGTAGCCAAATCGTATGGTATAGACATTTCAAATCAACGCGGGCGACAGTTTAAAGTATCAGACTTTGACACCTTCGACTTTATTTATGTCATGGATCAATCAAATTTTGACAATGTGGCTAAACTCGCCAGAAACAATAAAGACATTGCAAAAATTAAGCTTATTCTAGAAGTTGATAATTCTGTTAATGATAAAAGAGTTCCAGATCCGTATTATGGTGATATTTCAGATTTCGAGCATGTATTTTCTCTTCTAGATAGAGCCTGCACGATTCTTTCTAAGGAGTTGACAAACAGTTCTAGATAATGAATTTGTAAATAAACTCTTATTTTTTTTCGTATTTTGTAAAAAAAATTCCTTAAAATCTAGAAAAATGAAAAATTTAACTCTTTTACTAGCCTGCTTTGTCATATCTCTAAGTTACGGCCAAAACGTCAACTTAGAAGTTTTTGCAACTGGGCTTTCTAGCCCTTTAAATTTAAAACACGCTGGAGACGACAGGTTATTTGTAGCCGAACGTGCAGGTGTTATTAAAATTATAAATGCCGATGGTTCTGTAAATGCCACTCCATTTTTAGACATTGACCCTAGAGTCACAAATAATGGAGGTGAACAAGGCCTACTAGGTATTGCATTTCATCCCGATTATGCAACTAATGGCTATTTTTATGTAAATTTCATTGATAATAATGAAAATACAATAATTTCTCGATTCACAAGAGCTACCGCTAATACTGCAGATTCGAGCTCAGAAGTTATTCTACTTACTATAAATCAACCTTTTTTTAACCACAATGCTGGCGATATGCATTTTGGTCCCAATGACGGTTATTTATACATCTCTACTGGTGATGGTGGATCTGGTGGAGACCCAGGAAATAGAGCTCAAAATCTTACAACACTGTTAGGTAAAATGTTAAGACTTGATGTTAATGTAACTCAAGCCCAAATAGATGCAGGTACAACATATCTTATTCCTAATGACAATCCTTTTGTTGGTAATTCTTCCGCTTTAGATGAAATATGGGCTTATGGTTTAAGAAATCCATCACGATTTTCTTTTGATCGTTCTAATGGAGATCTTTGGATAGCTGATGTTGGTCAAAGTAATCGAGAAGAAATCGATCGAGTTCCATTTACATCATCAGGTGGTGAAAACTATGGCTGGAAGTGTTTTGAAGGCACCTCAACATTTAGTAGCGTTACAGGGTGTAGTACAATCACTCACACAGCACCTGTTGCTGAATACAACTATGGTGGCAACCCTTTTAAATGTGCTATAACTGGAGGTTTTCGATACAGAGGAACTGCACAACCTAATTTGCAAGGTTTATATTTTTTCGCTGATTATTGTAGTGATGAGATTGGGGTAGTCGAAGAAACCTCAACAGATGTGTTTCAACTTAATTTTATCGACCGATTTGTAGGCCATGGTTTCTCAGCTTTTGGAGAAGATGTAAATGGTGAATTATATACTGTAGGGCTAGATAATGGAACTATATCACGAATTATTGATGACAATTTAAGTGTAAATGAGCAAACAATAGATGCTATTAAAATGTATCCAAATCCAACAAAAAACTCACTCACTTTTGATTTCTTAAACGCATCTGGCCAAATAAGCAATATCAACATACATGATATTCAAGGCAAGTTGGTGCAATCACAATCTAATTTTAATGAACAGTTGGTGACCATAACTACAAAATCTTTAACAAGCGGATTGTATATTGTAGAAATCATGGGAACAAATGGTGAGAAGAGTGTGCGCAAACTAATAGTAGAGTAACTAATGAATTCAAACTTCGGTAAGCTATATCTTATTCCAACACGTCTAGGCGATAATCCTCCACTCGAGGTTTTACCCATTTCAGTAAAAAAAATTATTGAACTAGTAGACGACTATATTGTTGAAAATGAAAAGACAGCAAGACGATTTATAAAAAAGGTAGATTCGCGGAAACAACAATCTACCTTAAACTTTAAGATTTTAAATAAGTACACACAACCAGAAGAAATTGAAAATTTTCTTGATGATTGTAAAAGTGGCAAGCCTATGGGATTGCTTTCTGAAGCTGGTTGCCCTGGAATAGCAGATCCTGGAGCAGATATTGTAAAATTGGCTCACAATAATAACATTCAGGTAGTACCACTGGTTGGTCCTTCCTCTATAGTATTAGCATTAATGAGTTCGGGAATGAATGGACAAAGTTTTGCTTTTAATGGCTACATTCCTATCGATAAACAAGAACGGAAAGCCACCTTAAAACGATTGGAGCGCTTATCATTTGAACAAAATCAAACGCAGTTATTTATTGAAACACCCTATCGTAATAATAAGATCTTAGAAGATATATGTGCTACACTTCATAAGAATACACGTGTATGTGTGGCCTGCGATATTACCCTACCTACAGAATATATTAAAACCATGACTGTCGGTGAATGGAAACACACTAATATTGATCTGCATAAACGTCCCGCTATTTTTGTGATTCATAAGGATTAAAACACAACATAGTAAACGTAATTCTTACAATTCAAATCATATAATAGCACCAAATAAAAAAATATACCTGATGAAAAAAGTCGTAACCATTATTTTAGTCTCAGCATTTATGATGCTAAGCTTCTCATGTAAACAAAATGTAAATAATGTGACAACGATTAATGAAGACACGTTTGAAGTTAATGCCGACAATGAAAAGATTAAATTAGCAGTAAAAGAGGCACAAGAAACTCTTGATCATTTCATCGAAGAACTAAGTAAGCATGCAAAAGACACCAATTATTGGTTTGTTGTAAAAAGTAAATTTGAAAGTGCCGATTATAATGAACATATGTGGGTAAGCACATTAGGTTTTGATAACAATCAATTTACTGGGATTTTAATTAATGAACCATATTGGGTACAAAATGTAAGTATTGGCGATACCGTTAAAATTATTAGAACTGATATTGAAGATTGGGTAATCACCAATGATGTAAAACAAATTTCCGAAGGCGATTTTACGGAAAAATATCTGTTTGAAGAACAGTAACAGCTTAGAGCTATAGATAGAAAAAAAACAATTTTCAATCTATAGATCACCATTTCTCTGTCTAATAAAACACCAACCATCTTATCTGAATTCAGCGTGATTCACACTAATTTCACACTTTTTTGACATTTCAAATAAAGCTTAATCTGCTATATATCATACATTTATAACTATGAATTAATAGATATATATCATATGAAAAAGAATAGAATAATTTTTAGCACAGCTCTTATTGTTTTTAGCTTAGTGGTTTATGGGGTATTAAACGTTGATACTAAAGTAACAGATCAAACTGAAATTTCTGAAGATAATCGACTTGCTTCTATTACTGGAGTTTCTAAAAACATGAAAAAAAATAGTCCTCGCTTTTTTTATTCAGTAGGCACTAGATATGATGCTATTAAAAAATCTGACCTCATCAAAGCCAAATCTATAACTGATTTCTTATCAAAACAACAAATGCCTCCTTTAGAATCTTACCAGTCTGTCAGTATTATTGTAGTTAAAGATAACAAGCAAACTAATTTTGTTGCACTAAGCAAGGATGATAAATTATCTAAATCTCAAATCGAGCTATTAAAAGCAGCTGACTTTTCAACAAATATTTTAGTAAGAGGAGATTATGAACAAATAAACGAAGAAACATTGCAAACCAAATACGACTATTGGTGTCCGCACTTTACAATTGTTCCCAATCAACAAGCTGAATATATAGATGGAGAAGACGCACTTATAACATATCTCGAAGAACGTGGTCATAGTCTATTAGGACATATAGACCAAGAAAAACTCAATTCTGCAAAGGTTTACTTTACAGTAACACAGCAAGGCAAGATTACTAATACCAGAATTGAATCAAACTCAAGTGACCCAGATATTGACAAGAAGATAATTGAAGTAATTAACACAACATCAGGAGCATGGAAACCAGCAAAGAATGTCAATGGAGAGTATGTGGATCAAGAACTCGTATTTTCTTTTAGCATAGGATGTTAAACTCACACGATACATATTTAAACTAAAAAAAGCCACATATACTATGTGGCTTTTCAACTATTCATTATCAATCTATTATAATGTAGCTTTCGCTTTCTTATCTGCTTCTATAAATGATGTATCATAGCCTGAAAACTTCTTCATGTAATGTCTTACTGTTGTTCCATAAGCATCAGAGAAATTATTACCTCCATAGCTTCTTAAAAACTTCTTCACACTACCAGGACCTGCTAGGTGAGCTGCAGCTAAAATACCAGATTCTGTAATCTCTACACCACTAATTTTCTTTCCAACAAAACGTTTGATATCCTTTCTTAGAATCCATTTATTACGTTCTGCATTCGCTAAAAATGCCTTTTCTTGTAACTCCGGATTGTATAAAAATTGTGTTGGATTGTAAATTCCGATCATTTTTAAGGTTTCGGCTCCAAACTGATATTTACCCAAATAACCAAGCGTATTTACCGTAAAGTAATTTCCTCTGGATTCTTTAAATGCTAAAGCCTCCTTAAACCCATGATACGATTTACCTAAATATGGGAAATATGTATGTGTTGACTGAAACGGGTTAGATAATTCTGCAGAAGTATTTACATCATCAGAAGCATCTTCAGTAAAAGCCATTTCCTTAGATATGTTGTAATCCAGTTCTAAACCTTCAGTTGAATAATCGGCATAATTGATCGATTGTTCAGGTTTAAGTGCCATATAAAGTGTGACACAAATAGCTAATGGTACAACAAAATAATTACCTACTTTTTTAATCATAATAGCTAATTTTAGTAAGTCAAAATTGTCCCCTTGTATGACTTACAAATTGCGCCTGCAAATATACGCTTTTTTCTATATATTTAAAAATAAGCTGTTAAAGTGTTGTTAAAAGTAGATATAGTGGAGCTTTATGCCATTTTTCCCGTTGAATTCAATAGCTGGAAATGGCACCTTAATTACGTTCAAAACGTCAAATACAGTCCTCAACACTCGAGAATTTGTCTGTATTCTAGACAAATCTACGTCTAAACTCAGGAAGAATTGTCGTCTCCTGTCTTGAGTTATAAATATATTATCAACATTTTCATTTTTTCCGGTGAGCATTCCTTCTGCACTATAGCCAACTGCGACATTAATCCACTTAGGAATTTTACTTTCTTTAAAGAACGAATGTAAATTAGCACTTAACCAATAGGTTTGACCATTATAATCTTTTAGCATTTCCTCTAGAAACCCTTCGCCTAATTTATCTGGCCGCTGACTGGCGTATTGTGTTTGATGAAATGAATATTTCATTGTGATACGTTGTTCATCCCAAAGCAATTCTTGCCCAATATATAATCCCGTTCCTAATCCGTTAGCAACCATATCTGACCATGAAAATCCCCATTCTTCAGAATAACCATCAAAGATTTCAACGGCTGTCAAAAATCCGAAACCTAATGTCGCTCCAAAGACGAGCTGATCCTTTTTGCCTACTCCACTCCATCTCAATGTATTTGCGCCTATTCGTCCGAGTTGATATGAAGAAAACACATGACCCAATTTGTCCATTTGCAGCCATTCATCTGTATCATCAATGGTCTTAAATTTTGATCTTGGAAAATCAGCATACCACAATTGATCCAATCCTACTAATGTTAAAGAAGCTAAAGAAGCTTGAGTGATGACTACAGCGTTTCGTCTTGATTTATTTAATGTATCACTGATTTTTAAAAAAGAATCTATCTTAGATTGCGAACTTACTGAAAGTGCAACCATACAACAAAATGAAAAAAGAATGTAACGACTTATTGACATTATTTATTTATCCCTTGTGACGATAAGTAACGTTGATATTCTCTTGCATTAACATTATGCTGTGTTAGAGTTTTTGCAAACTTGTGAAATCCAAGTTTTTTTGCATTAGCAGCAAAATAAAGGTAATTGTGTTTTTCGTAGTTCAACACAGCATTAATTGCTGAAATATCAGGCATAGCAATAAGACCTGGAGGCAAACCTGCATTCATATAAGTATTGTAAGGTGATTTAATCTCTTTATGTTTATTTAGTACACGTTTAATCACTGTATTCTTATATTCAGGCAATTGATATGCAGCAAATCTCAATGTAGGATCAGCTTGAAGTGGCATTCCTATGCGAATACGGTTCATATATACACCAGCTATCCTTGGTTGCTCACTGGCTTGCTTCGACTCTTCGTGAACTATAGACGCTAAAGTCATTACTTGGTCTCTGGTCAAACCAATAGCCTTTGCTTTTGCTGTTCTGCTACCATTCCAAAAACTAGCATACTCTTTGAGCATTCGGTCTCTAAAACCTTCTGGTGATGTATTCCAGAAAAACTCATAGCTGTTGGGAATATACATTCCTAAGGCCGTTTGTTTAGTAAACCCACTTGTCTTCAAAAACGTATCATCGGTCATCACAGCAATAAGTGATGTACTGTCTGCATCGATTTGAACACTAATACGACCTGCTAATTTCTCTATACTCTCTTGATTATTAAAAGATATCTTAACAGGAATATTATTGCTTCTAATAGAATTGATAATATCATTATTGCTCATTCCTTTTTTAATCACAAATCGACCTGCTTTTAAATTGGTCGTGTATTTTTTTCGTTCTGCTAATGCATCAAAATTGTCTATATCTTTAAGTAAAGGTTCTAGCTGTACTCTAACATCTTTATAAGTATCACTTTTAGAGACAAAAATATAGGCTTCGTCATTATTGAAATTTGTATTAGGTGCTATCATAGCATTGTATACATAAAAACCAAAATATGCAGCAACAACCAAACCGACTAAAGCAATAGCCCAAAGTATTTTTTTTAAGTACATTTAATTAAATAGTATTTGTAATAAGTATTCATTTTTATAAGAACCATTCACATAGTTCCAATCTTTTTTTAGTCCGATAATTTCAAATCCTTGATTTTCAAATAGTTTCAAGCTCACACTATTATCTTCGGAAATATTACAAAATAACTGATGCATATCTAAATGAGATGTGCAATAGTTTATTAATAATTGTAAGGCCTCCTTTCCATAACCCTTTTGTCTATTGGCAGATTCTTTAATCAAAATACCAACACCAGCTCGCCTGTTTTTAAAATCAAAATCAAATAAATCTATCATACCAAGCGCTTTATCATTAGTATCACAGATAACCAAGCGTAATTGCTTGACTTCAAAAATATCTTTATGTGCTTGTTCTAAATATTGTTTAATTAAGAACTTAGAATATGGTGTAATCGTATTACTAATCTCCCAAATATCCTGATTATTCTCAATCTCATGAATAAATTCAAGATCTTCTGGCTCTAATGCTCTTAAATAAATATGTGTGCCTTTAAGTGTTTTCATTAGATCTCGCCTTTAAAAACTAGAGTTGCTGGACCTATAAGCCATATATTCTTATAAACATTTTCATGCCTTTCAAACGACACTTGAAGAGTTCCTCCTTCAGTTTGCAAAGTAATGATATCCTTAGTGGTCTCACCAATATAGTTCATTGCCAAAGCAACAGCAGTAACTCCCGTTCCGCATGAATAAGTCTCATCTTCAACACCTCTTTCATAGGTTCTAACAGAAAAATTATCATCAGTATTCTTACTAACAAAATTCACATTACTACCAGCTTCGTTGTAAAGTGGACTTGTTCTAATTTGTCTTCCGATAGTTTTTACATCAAACTCACTTAAACGATCTGTCATTTGAACATGATGTGGTGAGCCTGTATCCAAAAACGTATGTGATTCATGCACATCGATATCATCAACATCTTGCATTTGTAAGCTTACCAAGCCATTTTCTATTTTAGCCTTATGCAAACCATCAATAGCTTCAAAAGTGGCTTCATTCTCTATAACACCCAAATAGTTGGCAAAAGCTGTGATGCAACGACCACCATTTCCACACATTGAACTTTCATTTCCATCAGCATTAAAATATACCATTTTAAAATCACATGATTCATGATCTTCTAAAAGTATCAAACCATCTGCTCCAATACCAAAACGTCTATCACACAAAAAGGCAATACGCTTGGTGTCTTTCTTGTTGAAAGTTTGCCGACGATTATCAATTATTACAAAGTCGTTTCCTGTTCCTTGATATTTATAAAATGTAAATGCCATACGTGTTGCAAATATATAAATTATGACGCGATAATTGTGCTGTTAAATGAGCGTTAAATTCAACGTTAAAAATCGTTAAAGTTGAATTTCAATTTCAATAAATAACTAAATTTAATCGTTAAATACGCTATTAAACATTTTAAAAACCTAATAACTTATGAAAAAGATTTTAACCTTAGTATTTGTGTCTGTTTTAGGTGGAATTATTGCATTATCTACCTACACTCACTTTATAGAAAAAGAACAAATCATAACTGTAACTGAAAGCTCAAATGAGCCTCAGTTTTTAAACGCAAGCTACAATACAAAAACAGCCAATCTCATTAATGGAGAACAATCAGATTTCACATTAGCAGCTGAGAACACTATAAATTCTGTGGTTCACGTAAAGAACACCTCTATTGTAAGTGGTGCTCTTACTTTTGAAGATTTATTCTACGGAAGACGCTCTCAACGTGCTCAAGTTGGAACTGGAAGTGGTGTTATCATTGATAAAAATGGATATATTATCACCAACAATCATGTTATAGCTGGTGCAAGCAACATTTCAATTACCTTAAATGATAACAGAGTATTTGAAGCAGAACTAATTGGTACTGATGAAAAAACTGATATTGCGCTTTTAAAGATTGATGCAGAAGAAGATTTACCTGCTATAGAGTTTGGTGATTCAGATCATGCAAAAGTAGGTGAATGGGTTTTAGCTGTTGGCAATCCTTTTAACTTAACATCTACAGTTACTGCAGGAATTATTAGTGCAAAATCTAGAGACTTATCTGGGAGAAATTCTCAATCCTTCATTCAAACGGATGCTGCTGTAAATCCAGGAAATTCTGGAGGCGCTTTGGTGAATTCTAACGGACGACTTATAGGCATTAACACAGCGATTAGCTCAAGAACAGGTTCATATATAGGGTATTCATTTGCAGTACCAAGTAATATTGCCAGAAAAGTAGTTCAAGACATTATGGAATATGGAGATGTTCAAGAAGGTGTTCTTGGTGTGTCTATTTTAAATAGAAACTCAGATGAAGCTAAAGAACTAGGTGTTAGTGAAATTCAAGGGGTCTACATTAGTAATGTTGAAGATAACTCTGGTGCTAAAAAGGCTGGTATTAAAAATGGAGATATTATCAGAAAGTTAGATAATGTTGCGATCTCGAAGTTTTCAGATTTAAGTGGTTATATAAAAACCAAACGTCCTAATGATGTTGTTAATGTTGAAATTGAAAGAGACAGTAAAGTAAAGATTATACCTGTAACACTGTCTAAAAGTGATATTATAAGTGTTGAGTTTATTAATATGGAATTACGTAACCTTCCGTCTAAATTAAAAAAGGACTATAATATTAAAAATGGAGTTATCGTGCAAGATAATAAAAATAAGTTTCTCTATTCTAAATTAGGCATCAGACGTGGTTATATCATTACAGGAATAAATGATATTACAATACATAGTGTGGAAGATATTACAAAGTTTACAAAAAAGTATGGCGAAAATGCTCAAGAAAACATTTTCAAACTAGAATATTTAAATACAGATCTAGAACGAAAAGAAGTCATCTTTAGATAGATATAAATTAAATGTATACAAACCCCTTCAGAACATAAAATTTTGAAGGGGTTTTTATTTTATCAAAAAACGCTACGAAAACGTTTGAAATATATTATTTTTGCAAAAATTTTTAAACACACAACACACTAAATCATTTACAATGGGTTTGAACGGAACTTATGAAAAAGAACTTGCTTTTCAGGCAGATCGTAGAAGAGCTACAGTTGAATTTATTAAAATTGTTAGCGACCTTTGGTACGATAAATCAATAGAATTGGTGCTATTTAGAAACCAATTAATTGATCGCAATGTGAGCGAAATTTTAAATCTTCACGAATATGCTGGAGAGTTTGTGCAGAAACCAATTTCAATTTTTGACTCTGTAGAAATTGCCCAAGCTATTAAAACTCTAGACCTTCCTCCTGCTAAATTAGACATTGGAAAGTTAACGTATGAGTTTCATTTAGAAGATCAAAAATATAGTAATGCTACAGGTTTTGTTGCAGCTAAACTTAAAGACGCAAAGAAAAATAAAGCCATACAACCTAAGGATGTTGTTCTTTATGGTTTTGGTAGAATTGGTCGTCTAGTGGCAAGAGAATTAATGACTCGAACCGGAAAAGGGAGTCAATTACGTTTAAGAGCTATCGTTACTCGAGGTGCCATAGATCAGGTTGTTTTAGAAAAAAGAGCATCATTACTACGTAATGATTCTGTACATGGAGATTTTCCTGGTACTGTTGTTGCAGATGCTAAAAACAGCGCCTTAATTATTAATGGAACTACTGTAAATGTTATCTCGGCAAATGCTCCAGAAGACATCGACTATACCAAATTAGGTATCAATAATGCCTTAGTTATTGATAATACTGGTGCTTTTAGAGATGACGAAGCTTTAGGAAGACATTTAAAATCTAAAGGTGTAGAGAAAGTATTATTAACAGCTCCAGGTAAAGGTGTTCCTAATATTGTTCATGGTGTAAATCACCTTGAAAACAATCCTGATAAAGTAGATATCTTTTCAGCAGCATCATGCACTACAAATGCAATTACGCCTGTTTTAAAAGCTATGGAAGATACATTTGGAGTTGTAAGTGGACATTTAGAAACGATTCATGCCTATACAAATGACCAAAATTTAGTGGATAATTTCCATAAAAAATACCGTCGTGGAAGAGCTGCGGCACTCAACATGGTTATTACTGAAACTGGTGCTGGTAAAGCGGTGTCAAAAGCCTTACCTTCTCTTGAAGGAAAACTAACTTCTAATGCTATTAGAGTTCCTGTTCCAAATGGTTCTCTAGCTATTTTAAATTTAGAATTAGAAAAAGAAGCCTCTGTTGAAGGTATTAATACCATCATGAAAAAATATGCACTTGAAGGTGATTTGGTTGAACAAATTAAGTATGAAATGAGTGACGAATTAGTATCTAGTGATATCGTTGGAAGTTCTGCGCCTTCAATATATGATAGCAAAGCTACAATTGTTCGTGGCGATGGAAAAAATGCCATTCTTTACATCTGGTATGATAACGAATATGGCTATAGTCATCAAGTTATTAGGCTTGCAAAATACATTGCGAAAGTAAGACGTTTTTCATACTACTAGTCTGTATAATACTATTAAGATAAATCCCATTTTGTTTAAAATGGGATTTTTTTGTTTATCAAAGCAACCTTTTAAGGATTTCTGCATCTAGTAAATAGAACTATTAAATCAATTGCTATGAAAAAGAAATCTTTTGTGATGCTAATACTCTTATGCTTTAGCCTCAGCCTCCATTCCTGCTGGTTTTTCGGTCCTGAAGAGGAAATTATTACTACTCAAATTGAAGAGTATTACGAACCCGTAATTATGCAACGTTCAGATTTTGAAAACACGACGAGCCTTCAATCTACAGCAGAGGTGATTGTTAATTCAGGAAAAATTTATGTTAAGGGCAATTATATTTTTGTCAATGAACGCAATAAAGGATTTCATATTATTAATAATACAGACCCTTCAAATCCGCAAAATATAGCTTTTCTTAATGTGTTAGGGTCTTCAGATCTGACTATTAAAGGAGAATCAATTTATGTCAATAATGCAACCGATTTATTAGCACTCACTTTAGATCCTCAAAATGGAACTATGGAAATCACCAAACGCGTTCCTAATGCATTTCCTCAACTAAGATCTCCATTTGGGACTTCTTTCTATGGAATTCAAGAGAATGAAATTATTGTAGACTGGACTATAAATGAAAACATCTAAAACGCAAAACTTAACGATTATGAAAAAATATATCATTTTATTAGTTATCGGACTTATGTTGAGTTGTGATTCCGACAGTTCAAGTAACTCAGATAGCTCCTCAAATGAGACTGGAAAAGCAGGCTCTTTAGCGCGTTTTACAACATATAACGACTATTTGTATACCGTTGATGATCAAAACCTAAATGTATTTAGCATCGTCAATCGCGAAGAACCTGTAAAAGTTAATAAGCTTATCATTGGCTTTGAAATTGAAACCTTATTCAATTACAAAGAATATCTATACATAGGTTCCCAAAACGGCATGTACATTTATAGTGTGCAAAACCCTGAACAACCAGAATACTTATCTGATGTACAACATTTCACCGCATGTGATCCTGTAGTAGCCAATGCAACTCATGCCTATGTGACTTTACATGCCGATATTGGTTGTGGTACTACTATTAATATTCTAGAGATTTACGATGTTACAGATGTGGTTAATCCTGTTTTAATTTCTAGTAGAAACTTAACTAAGCCTATCGGATTAGGATTATACAATGATTATCTTATCGTATGCGACGATGAAGTGAAAATTTTTGATGTGTCAGATCCCGAAAATTCGGTCTTAGTTCATGCTATTAACCGAGATGCTTTTGATGTTATTGTTAACAACAACACCTTAATACTCATTGGCGAAAACGGATTATACCAATACAGTCTCAATCCAAATAGCATTCAAAACACAGAAGAATTAAGCACTATCAACATCTAAAATCAACTTTCATTCGTATATAATTTAGCCTCACATTTAGTGAGGCTTGATGTTTATATCAACATCCTGATTTACACCTAAATTATCATATAAATTATTATATTGCTACCATAAATTAAGCTATTAAAACTCAACCAAACCAAAATGAAATTTTTTAAGACGCTATTATTCACAGCCCTCACAGTATTATGTTTCTCTACGGCTTCTGCACAAACAGCCAATAATGAAGAAAAATTATCATTAAATAGTGGAACAATCGACAATCAATTTGAATATGTTATTAGACGTTCAAACAGTTGGCAAGATTATAAAACGGTAAAGAAAACTTGGTTATATGCACTCAAGGCACATACCATCGATTCGCTTAATGCAGTTCATAAAGATCTAAACGACACACGTGCTGTTGTAGAAACTCAAGCTAAAGAGATTGAAGGTTTAAAAGCTAATCTTGCAAACACCAAAACAAGTTTAGATAATACCATTGCAGAAAAAGATAGTATGGTACTTTTTGGAATGCAAACGAGCAAACCTAACTACAGCTTGATTTTATGGAGTATTGTTGGTGTATTGTCGGCTTTATTGTTATTTTTTATCTACAAGTTCAAAAACAGTAATGCCATCACTAAGCAAGCCAAAAAGACCTTAGCCGAAACCGAAGAGGAATTTGAAGAACACCGACGTGTCGCATTAGAGCGTGAGCAAAAAGTAAGACGTCAATTACAAGACGAAATCAATAAACAGAAGAATAACGGATAATTGGTTCTTCGGAACTATGAAATCGCTAAAGATTTAAATAAAAATCTGTAACTTTAGGTTACAGATTTTTTTTATGACCATATATCACGCACAACTGAGAGATTTAGAAGGATTGATTAATTTGTTTGATGGCTATCGTGTCTTCTATAAGCAGGATTCTAATCCAGCGGCAGTTAAACGTTTTTTAACACAACGCATCGTTAAAAATGACTCTATTATCTATATTGCCTATGTTGATGATGAAGCTGCCGGATTTACCCAACTGTATCCTTTACTGTCATCTGTATCTATGAAACCAATGTATTTGCTTAACGACTTATATGTGCATTCTAAGTTTAGAGGTCAAGGGATTGGCGAAGCTTTAATCAATCGTGCAAAACATTTATGCCAATCTGAAAATAATAAAGGTATGGCAATACAAACAGCTTTTGATAATCCCGCACAACGGTTATATGAACGTTTAGGTTTTGTTAAAGACACCGATTTACATTTTTTTTGGAGTAATAAATAAGGAGTCAATATAGAGTCGAGGTATTTATGCCGATATCATCATTGACTACCCAAGAAACACTCAAGACTTTTTTAGAAAAATCATGAGTGATCTCGAGACTGATGATCTCGCTATAAAAACTGCTTTGGACATGATAAAAGGTTAAAAAAAATGCTAATTTTAAATGAAACAAATACTATTAATCATTACATTAATTTTAAGTTGTAGCTGTCAAACTGAAGATCAAATGAAAGCAAATCAAAAAGACATCGTAAAAAACTATATCACATCCTATAACAATTTTGATATAGATGGTATGATTAAGGATTGTCATCAAGATGTCATTTTTGAAAACATATCTAATGGAGTTGTAGATTTAAGAACCGAGGGATTAAAAGCATTTAAAGTTCAGGCCGAATCGGCAAAGCAGTATTTCAAAGAGCGAACACAAACAATAACGTCTTGGGCGCATAAAAACACGACTGTCACTATTGATATTGATTATAAAGCCATATTGGCTGTGGACTTACCAAACGGACTTAAAGCTGGAGACACTTTAGAATTAAAAGGACAATCTGAATTTGAATTTCTCAACGGAAAGATCAAAAAAATTACAGATAAGAGTTAATTCATTTATCTTTGCTGTCTTAATTATCATCCATGCGCATAGACATTATAACCGTTCTACCAGAATTATTGAGAAGTCCGTTCGAAGCTTCAATCCTTAAACGTGCTATCGAAGCTAATTTGGTAAGCGTCCATTTTCATAATTTACGAGACTATGCTACAGGTGGTTACAAAGCTATAGATGATACTCAATTTGGTGGTGGCGCAGGTATGGTTATGATGATCGAACCTATTGATAAATGTATTTCAAAATTACAAAGTGAACGTACGTATGATGAGATCATTTATATGACACCAGACGGCGAACGTCTCAACCAAAGTATGGCCAATCAAATCTCACTAAAAAAGAATATCATCATTTTATGTGGGCATTATAAGGGTGTTGACGAACGTGTTCGTGATAAATTTATTACACGAGAAATCTCTATAGGTGACTATGTTCTGTCTGGTGGTGAATTAGGTGCAGCAGTCTTATGTGATGCCATTATTAGATTGATTCCTGGTGTGTTGGGAAATGAAACCTCTGCCCTAACCGATTCGTTTCAAGATGGACTATTAGCGCCTCCTATCTATACTAAGCCGAGAGAATATGATGGTATGAAAGTACCTGAAGTATTATTTAGCGGAAATTTTCCTGAAATAGAAAAATGGCGAGAAGAACAAGCGTATAAACGAACCAAAGAGCGTCGACCAGATTTATTGGACGACTAACTCTTCATTAAATATAATCATCATGTTAGAATCGACAGAATATTTATATACTATAAGTGCGGTTGTAAATGTCCTAGCAATGCTTTTAGTGACAGCGGCCAGTATCATTATATTTATTAAAAATAGAACCATAACTACAACCATCGTATTTATTGGTGCCATACTAATGGTGATTACGACAATAATTGGTTTTCTAATAAATATATTTTCAACAAGTGATAATTTTGAAATGATGTTTAAAGTAAGAGGAGCCATGGCTATTTTATCAAGTCTATCTTATGGACTCTTTTGTTTTGGTTTATTCTTTTTTGCTCTTGAGTATTTTAAAAAGCCAATACCCAAGAATGAATTCTTGGACTAATGCGTTAAGGATTGACAGCATTGTTGGAGCTCCTCGTAGAGAGCGACTGCAAAAAGCCTGGCGTTTGGCTTGGTAAAAAGCCAAACGAAACGCCCAAAAAATTATTGATTAATAATTGCGCATTATCAATTATTAATTATCTTTGCACCACTTTTGGATTAACCTCTGGCGAGAATCGTGAATGTTGGTTTGAAACAACTTTATAAACACAATAAAATGAGTTCTTTAGTAAAATTTGTACAAGACGAATTTGTAACAAAAAAAGATTTTCCAGAATTTGGAGCAGGTGATACAATCACAGTGTATTACGAAATTAAAGAAGGAAGCAAAACGCGTACACAGTTCTTTAAAGGAGTGGTATTGCAAGTAAAAGGATCTGGTACCTCACAAACATTTACCATTAGAAAAATGTCTGGAACTATTGGAGTAGAACGTATCTTCCCAATTAACTTACCTGCACTTCAAAAAATTGAAGTGAACAAAAGAGGTAAAGTTAGAAGAGCAAGAATCTACTACTTTAGAGGTCTTACTGGTAAGAAAGCTAGAATTAAAGAAGTTAGAAGATAGTAAGCTTCGACCACATAATTTCAAAAGAGCCTTGACAAATGTCAGGGCTTTTTTAGTTATGAACTTTTGTTAATAACTACGGTTTATAAAATGTGAATATCTAAATTGGTTAAAAATTTGGAATTTTCAAACAAAAACATACTTTAGCTAAACAATTAACAACAAACCTAGTTTGGTTTTGAATTAAGTTTCGAATTTATGTTAAATTGTAATAAAGCAACGTTCTTTATATAGTATTGTTTTTTGAGGTTTTGTAAACTGCAGGTGTAAGCGTGTAAGTAGCAGAATCATGAAGCTTGAGGTAAATTAGATGTGTAAGCAGGTGATTTGGTTGAAGCGGAAAGCTTTGAAAAAGTAACAGGAGCGAAAGTGAATGTGAAAAGGATGAGCAATGTTTATTGAGGCATTCCAACACGAAAGTGAAAGATTAAGAGAAATAAACATCAAGGAAAACAATCTAAAACGAAACCGATTAGTAGCAGGTCAATACATTTTGAAAGTTATGAAAGGTTTCATTGAAATAGTGAAGCTTGAACCGAAAAAGGCAAGAGAACGCAAGTTCAATTGTTTTGATTTTAACAGTGATGTTAAATAGGTCACGTGTAGCTATCTCAAAAAAGCCATGTCAAAGTAGTTCTGCTACAGTGATATGGCTTTTGTTTTTTATATGTACTCCTTTTTATAACTTTGATTACTAAACTATAGCCTATATGAACGTTCCCTTTATTAGTGATAAAACCTATAAGAACATAAACTACACCAACACTAACCTTCCTAAAGCTGAATACGATAACTGCACTTTTATTAATTGTAATTTTTCAGAATCCTATATCTCTACTATTAGTTTTATGGATTGTGAATTTATCGATTGTAATTTTAGCATGGTGAAAGCAAAAGATGCCATTTTTAAAGATGTCTTATTTAATAATTGTAAGTTGGTAGGTTTTCCATTTCATGACTGTAATTCTTTCTTAATGTCTATGACCTTTAAATCATCGCAATTAAACTTCGCTTCTTTTCAAGATTTGAAATTAAAAGAGACCACTTTTGACCAATGCTAGTTAGAACAAAGCGATTTTACCAATACAGATCTGAGTGGTTCTAAATTCAATAATTGTAATTTACATCAAGCTGTTTTTGATCACTCTAATTTGACAAAAGTTGATTTCACCAATTCATATAATCTATCAATTAATCCAGAAATCAATATAATTAAACATGCTATATTCTCTAAAGAAAATGTACTAGGACTCTTAGATACTTATCAAATTAAGATTGAGGCCTAATTTTTAACTCCTTTTTCTGAAATTGATAAAAATAACGTCATAAATTATCGATTTCATAATTTCTTACATAAAAGAACATACTTCAATAAAAAGCACTGTTTATGCGAGTTTTACATTTCTAAGAAACTTTAGTTTTTTGTATATTTGCACAGCTTAAAAACTAAGCGTTTTCTATACACTAAATACTAAACATTTTTATGGCAAATACTCCTACAATCATTTATACGAAAACAGATGAAGCTCCAGCATTAGCAACACATTCATTATTACCCATTATAAAATCGTTTACAAAATCGTCAAACATCAATATCGAAAGTAGAGATATCTCTCTTGCTGGACGTATTTTGGCAAATTTTCCAGATTTTTTAAATGAATCTCAACGTGTTCCTGATGCCTTGGCAGAATTAGGAGAATTGGCAAAAAACCCAGAGGCTAATATTATAAAACTTCCAAATATTAGTGCTTCTATTCCACAGCTAAAAGCTGCGATAAAAGAATTACAAGCACAAGGTTATGGATTACCTGACTATCCTGATGAACCTGAAAATGATGATGAAAAAGCAATCAAGTCTCGTTACGACAAAATTAAAGGTAGTGCTGTAAACCCTGTATTGCGAGAAGGAAATTCAGATAGACGTGCACCAAAAGCAGTAAAGAATTTTGCAAAAATGAATCCGCATTCTATGGGAACATGGTCTTCAGATTCTAAAAGTCATGTGGCTACTATGTCGCATGGTGATTTTGCACATAACGAAGTTTCTGTGACTTTAGCCAAAGCAACTTCAGTAAGTATTGTTCATAAGGATACAGCTGGAAACACAACAGTATTAAAAGACAACTTAGCATTATTGGAAGGTGAAATTATTGATGCTACGGTTATGAGTAAAAAAGCCTTATTGGCATTTTTAGATGAGCAGGTAAAAGATGCTAAAGCGCAAGGTGTTTTATTTTCATTGCATATGAAAGCTACAATGATGAAAGTATCTGATCCCATTATTTTTGGTCATGCAGTTCGTGTGTTTTTTGCAGATTTATTTGAAAAACATGGCGATACTTTCGAAGAGATTGGTGTTGATGTTAATAACGGATTTGGAAACCTTATCAGTAAATTAAATGAATTGCCAGAGGCTAAACGTTTAGAAATAGAAGCAGATATTACTTCAGCATTTGCTAATGCGCCAGATGTGGCCATGGTAAATTCTGATAAAGGAATTACAAATTTACACGTACCAAGTGATGTTATTATTGATGCGTCTATGCCAGCAATGATTCGTACTTCAGGTCAAATGTGGAATGCCGAAGGTAAACAACAAGATACAAAAGCAGTTATCCCAGATAGTAGCTATTCAGGTATTTATACAGCAACCATCAATTTTTGCAAACAACATGGTGCTTTTGACCCAACTACAATGGGAACAGTTCCAAATGTTGGATTGATGGCTCAAAAAGCTGAAGAGTATGGCTCTCATGATAAAACCTTTGAAATCTCTTCAAATGGAACAGTAGAAGTTATTGATGCCTCTGGAACTGTATTAACATCCCATAATGTTGAAGAAGGTGATATTTGGAGAATGTGCCAGGTAAAGGATGCTCCAATACAAGACTGGGTAAAACTTGCTGTTACAAGAGCACGAGCATCACAAACACCAGCTGTATTTTGGTTAGACGAAAATAGAGCTCATGATGCTGAGTTAATTAAAAAAGTAAACACATATTTACCAAATCACGATACTTCTGGATTAGATATTAGAATCCTCTCTCCTATTAAGGCTACTGAGTTTACCCTAGAGCGCATCAAAGATGGAAAGGATACCATTTCTGTTACAGGAAATGTATTGCGTGATTATTTAACTGATTTATTTCCAATTTTAGAATTAGGGACTAGTGCCAAAATGTTGTCAATTGTTCCACTTATGAATGGTGGTGGTCTATTTGAAACTGGAGCAGGTGGATCTGCACCAAAGCATGTTCAGCAATTCACAAAGGAAAATCATTTACGTTGGGATTCTCTTGGTGAATTTTTAGCACTTGCTGTGTCTTTAGAACACTACGGAAATGTAAATAATAATTCTAAAGCCATTATTTTATCAGAAGCATTGGATGATGCAACCGAAAAATTATTGACTAATGGAAAATCACCATCAAGAAAAGTTAATGAGCTTGATAATAGAGGAAGTCACTTTTATTTGGCTTTATTTTGGGCAGAAGCTTTAGCTAACCAAACGAAAGATGACGATTTAAAAAATCAGTTTACTCAATTGTTTGAAGAGTTACAAGCACATGAAACAACAATTGTTGATGAATTGAATGATGTTCAAGGACAAGCCATGGATATTGGAGGTTACTACGAGTCTAATGACGATTTAACTTCTAAAGCTATGCGACCAAGTGACACTTTAAATAAGATCATAGGATAACTATTAAGCTAAATATAAAATCAGAGACTGTCTTAAAAGACAGTCTTTTTTTTGTATCAAACAAGTTGTAAATTTACAGAATGACAAAAGAAAACCTTACAGCTTGCCATAATAGAATTAGACCGTTTATTCATAATACACCTGTTTTGAGTTCCAGACTGATTAATAAATTAGTTGGAGCTCAGCTTTTTTTTAAATGCGAAAACTTTCAGAAAACTGGTGCTTATAAAATGCGTGGTGCTACAAATGCTATTATGCAATTAACCGATGTACAAAAAGCTAAAGGTGTTGTGACACACTCTTCAGGAAATTTTGCTCAGGCCTTATCTTTTGCTGCACAGAGTTTGGGAGTTAAAGCGACCATAGTAATGCCATCTAATTCTCCTGCTGTAAAAAAGAATGCTGTGTCACAATATGGAGGGCGTATAATAGAATGTGAACCTACCATTGAAGCACGACAGAATGCTGCCGATAGCATAGTTAATGATACAGGTGCAACTTTTATACATCCATCAAATGACCCAAATGTAATCCTAGGTCAGGGAACAGCATGTATTGAACTACTTAACCAACAACCAGATCTAGATGCTGTCTTTTGCCCTGTAGGTGGAGGTGGTCTAATCGCTGGTTCAGCATTAGCTGCTTATTATTTTGGAAATGACTGTAATGTATTTGGAGGCGAACCTTTTGAAGCTGATGATGCCTATCGTTCGTTACAATCAGGAAAAATAGAAACTAATGAGACTGCAAATACTATTGCAGATGGTTTACGAACACAATTAGGGCATCATAATTTTCCTATCATACTAAAACACGTTAAACACATCATAAGAGTTACTGAAAATGAAATTATTGAAGCCATGCGTTTTGTTTGGGAACGTATGAAAATTATCATAGAACCTTCAAGTGCAGTAGCCTTAGCTGCCGTTATAAAAGAGAAAGATCAATTTAAAAACAAAAAAGTTGGAATCATTATTTCTGGCGGAAATGTTGATATTAATGCGCTCCCTTTTTAATAATTAATTAACTTTTAATGCTGTAATTGTCAGATAGTTCTTTCTTAATTTTGTTTTATGATGTTAATTAAGAAAAGCCTCCTCCTTTTATTTCTGTTTATTACCAATTGCATATATGCCCAAGAAAAGTTTACACTAAGTGGTACAATTACCGATAGTAATAGTAATGAAACTCTAATTGGAGTGAATATTATTTTTCCTGAACTTCAAACAGGCACTAATACTAATGAATATGGTTTCTACTCCATTTCACTTCCTAAAGGTGACTATAAAATACAGATTAGCTATTTAGGCTACACGACCATTTCTGAAACTATTTCTTTTTCCGAAGATAAAACCATCAATTATAAATTAACTGAAAGCTCTGAAAGTCTTGACGAGGTTGTCATTGAACAAGATGTAGAAAAGCTAAATATAAAGAAGCCACAGATGAGCGTTAATGCCTTATCTATTAACACTATCAAACAAATGCCTGTGGTTTTAGGTGAAGTAGACATCATTAAATCCATAACACTTTTACCTGGTGTAACGAATGCAGGTGAAGGTGCCTCTGGATTTAATGTAAGAGGAGGTTCGGCCGATCAAAATTTAATTTTATTAGATGAAGCGATTATATTTAATTCATCACACCTATTTGGATTTTTCTCTGTATTTAATCCAGACGCGATTAAAGATTTAAAACTGTATAAAGGTGGAATTCCTGCGCGTTACGGTGGACGCGTGTCCTCAGTATTGGATATCTATCAAAAAGAAGGAAATAGTAAAAATTATAAACTTAGTGGTGGAATTGGAGCAGTGTCCAGTCGCTTATTAGCTCAAGGACCTATTGTTAAAGATAAAGGTGCATTTCTTATTGGAGGAAGAGCGTCTTACGCACACTTATTCTTGCCTATTATCGATGACGAAAATAATAATGTGGCGTATTTCTATGATTTAAATACTAAACTCAATTATAAAATAAATGATAATAACAATCTATATCTGTCTGGCTATTTTGGTCGTGATGTTTTCAGTATTGATGATAATTTTGAAAACACTTATGGAAATACAGTCGTTAATTTGAGATGGAATCATTTATTTTCAGATAAGATCTTTTCAAATCTCTCGTTGATATATTCAGACTATTTTTATGGACTTGAACTTGACTTTGTAGGATTTGAATGGGATTCTGGTATTAGAAATTTCAATTTAAAGTATGACTTCAAACATTACCTTAATACTAAATTCCAACTGAGCTACGGTATCAATAATATTTACTATAAATTTAATCCAGGTGAAATAAAACCTAATCGTGAAGACTCTGGAATTGTTAGAGAAAAACTTATCGATAAATATGCTAATGAATTTGCAGGTTATTTTGATGTGGAACACAAAATATCTAATAAACTCATTTTAAGATACGGCATTCGTTTAAGCAATTTTATTAGATTAGGGCAAGATGAATTAAATGTATATCAAGACGATAATCCGCTCTTATTCAATGAAGAACTTCAAATTTATGAAGCAGCAGAACCAATAGATGTCAACCGATTTAGTAGGAGTGATAGAATTGAAACCTTCACAAATTTAGAACCAAGACTTTCTGTAGCCTATGCCTTCAATGATAATACGTCAATAAAAGCTAGTTATAATCGTATGGCCCAATACCTACATTTATTGTCAAATACGAGTTCTCCAACCCCTCTTGATGTTTGGACACCTAGTGGAAAATATATCAAACCACAGTTACTAAACCAATATGCCTTTGGATATTTTAAAAACATTAAAGACAATACATACTCTTTAGAAACCGAAGTGTTTTATAAGGATATAAAAAATCGTATTGACTATATAGATGGTGCAAATCTAATTGCAAATAATGCCATTGAACAAGACATTTTAAATGGAGAAGCACGAGCTTATGGTTTAGAAATTTTACTACGGAAAAATGAAGGAAAATTTAAAGGTTGGCTGGCTTATACCTTATCAAAATCTGAACAAAGAACTCCAGGAAGAACAGCTCTTGAAACAGGAATAAATAACAGTGAATGGTACAATACAGGTTATGATAAAACCCATGATATTTCTTTCAATGGAAATTATGAACTTAATGATAAATGGACATTTGGAGCGAATTTTATATTTCAAACAGGACAGCCTACAAATTATCCGTCTGGACAATTTCAATTTCAAGGCTTAACCGTTCCAATTTACGAAGGAGCAAGAAATAGTGAACGCTTACCTGCGTATCATCGTATTGACATTTCTGCGACCTTAACTCCTAGAAAAAATAAAAATAGAAAATGGCAAGGTGAATGGGTCTTTAGTATTTACAATTTATATAACAGAAGAAATGCAGCCTCAATTAACTTTGCAAGAAATCAAGATACCTTTGTAAACGAAGCAACTCGAACCTCCATTTTCGGAATTATACCAGCGTTTACTTATAATTTTAAATTTTAACGTATGAATCGGTTAATATATATTTTGATGATACTTTTTACATTCACAAGTTGTGAAGATGTAATTGATGTTGAAGTTCCTAACAGCGACCCTCGTTTGGTTGTCGATGCATCCTTCGAATTTTATTTTAATGAAAATCCTGTCACTATAGATGGCTATTTACGCTTGACAATGTCTGCTCCATTTTTTGACGATGGTGTACCCGCAGTTAATAATGCGACCGTATTTATAACAAATTTGGAAGACAATTCAATCGTAAATTTTGAAGCTTCAGGGGACGAAGGGTTTTATACGCCAATAGCTAACTCTGTAATAGTTCCTGAATTTGATGTTCTATATGAATTAACGGTGATTTATAACAATGAAACCTTTAAAGCGACAACTCAACTCTATCCAACTACCGCAATAGATAATGTTGAACAAGGTGATGGAACATTATTCGAGGGTGACGAAACTGAAGTAAAAGTCACTTTTACTGATGATGGTACTCGAGACGATTTTTATCTATTTGATTTTGATTTCAACTTATTAGAAGTAAGTGAAGATAGATTTTACCAAGGGGAAAGTTTCACATTCTCCTATTTTTATGAAGATATGCTTCCTGGTCAAGAATTAACTATTAAAATCTTAGGAATTGACGAACGCTATTTCAATTATGCTGGCTTACTTATTGAGCAAAGTGAACAAGAAGGAGGCAATCCCTTTCAAACCACTCCTGCATTATTACGTGGTAATATTATAAACACAACAAATCCAGACAATTATGCCTTGGGTTACTTTAATCTTTCTGAAGCTAATAGAATAAATTTCACGATTCAAGAATAGCTTTATTCAAAATATATAGATAGAAGTCAAAAATACTTTATTTTTGATTTATGACATTTATAAAAACAACTGAACAAGATTCTAATTACAATCATTTGGAAAAAATGACTGTTAATGAACTCTTGATCCATATGAATAATGAGGATAAAACGGTTCCTCTTGCTGTAGAAAAAGCTATTCCTCAAATTGAAATTTTAATTGAGCAGATTGCCTCAAAACTAAAAAATGGCGGGAGATTATTTTACATCGGAGCAGGTACAAGTGGTCGATTAGGTATTTTAGATGCTTCTGAATGCCCTCCAACCTTTGGTGTTTCTCACGATTTAGTTATTGGTCTTATTGCTGGTGGAGATTCAGCTATTAGAAAAGCTGTTGAGTTTGCTGAAG
Source organism: Psychroserpens luteolus (assembly GCF_021032705.1). Classification (GTDB taxonomy): domain Bacteria; phylum Bacteroidota; class Bacteroidia; order Flavobacteriales; family Flavobacteriaceae; genus Psychroserpens; species Psychroserpens luteolus. The sequence continues at coordinate 705,621 of NZ_JAHVXI010000002.1, forward strand.
ACTCTACAAGTCAAGGCTGGAAGGACTTGCAAGACCATGGTGTTTCTAAAAACGATGTTGTTATTGGTATTGCTGCTTCAGGAACCACACCATATGTTATTGGAGCATTAGAACAATGCAATAAAGAACATATCATTACGGGTTGTATTACTTGCAACAAAAATAGTCCGTTATCCAATGTCTCAAAATATCCCATAGAAATCATTGTCGGTCCAGAATTTGTAACGGGTAGCTCTCGTATGAAAGCTGGAACCGCTCAAAAACTGGTTTTAAATATGATTTCCACTTCAACTATGATTAAACTCAATAAGGTAAAAGGAAATAAAATGGTAGATATGCAATTGAGTAATAATAAGTTGGTAGATAGAGGTATTAAAATGCTTATAAAAGAATTGGATATCAGTTTTAAAGAAGCAGAGCATTTATTAGAAAAACACAAAAATGTTAGAACCGCAATACAATACTATACTAATGGAAACAAAAAGAACGAATAAAGAACTATTAGTAAAAGGGATAAAAACTATGGGCTTAACTTTAGTTTTAATGTTCTTAGGACCAACGCTCTTTTATGTTGGTCTTTCTAATCCAGAAAAGCCCTTATACATTCCAATTTTAATTGTGGCTTCGATTCTTTGTATTCTAGCCATATACTTTGCTTTTAAAGGATTAAAAACAATAATGGACAGTATGTTCAAAAATTCTTAGATACCTTTTTTCTTCTATATATTTTATAAAAATAATAAGTACACAAAAAACAAAAACCCCGTTCTTATAATAAGAACGGGGTTTCAAAAAAGGCGACGACCTACTCTCCCACGATTGCAGTACCATCGGCGCAAATGGGCTTAACTTCTCTGTTCGGAATGGTA